>NZ_LOPY01000021.1 GCF_001469895.1 Pseudoalteromonas sp. XI10
TTTGTTGCTACCGAATGGGGAGACGATGGCTTTGCGGTGATGGTTGCGCTTAAAGCTTTATTCGATAAACAAAATATTCTTAACCCTGGAGTTATTATTAATCACGACAAAAATGCTCACACTCAGCATTTAAAAGTCATGCCAAAAAGTGATGATATTATCGATACTTGTATTGAATGTGGCTTTTGCGAAGTTGTTTGCCCGTCAAAAGGGCTTAGCTTAACACCGAGGCAGCGTATTACTTTATGGCGACACCGCACAGAGCTGCACAATCAATTACTTACAACCGAAGATGTAGCAAGCAAACAGAAGTTAAATCAAAAGCTCAGTGTTATCGAGGCCGACTTTAAATACCTTGGTATTGATTCGTGCGCGGCAACGGGTCTTTGTGGTCTTAAATGCCCAGTGGGAATAAACACAGGCGAATTTATAAAATCACTCAGAGCTGAGCAAGCTTCTTCTAGCAAGGTTGCGCGATCATTATCACGCTTTGCAGGCAAGCATTTTGCGGTTGTTGCTACGGGGGCACGGTTTGGTTTAAGCGTGATGCAGGTGCTTGAAAAAGCAATCGGCAGCAGTAACCTAAGAAGCCTGAGTAAACCTGCTAATAAGTTGCTTGGTACACCACTGTATTACTCGGCGTGGCCAAGGGCTGAGCAGCCAATTAATAGAAAGCTTCAACAACCCCAACAAGCGAAAAAATTGGTGTATATGCCAAGCTGCGCAAGCCGAATTTTTGCGGCCGATAAACTTGCTGATGATAAGCGCCCACTGCTTGATGTTATCTATTCTCTCGCTGCCAAAGCAGGCTATGAAGTGATACTTCCGACACAAGCAGATTCACTTTGCTGCGGTATGCCATTTGCTAGTAAAGGCTTTAATATTGAGTCTAAAAACAAAAGTGAGCAGTTACTTACTGAACTCGAGGCGCTTTCAAAAAATGGCCAATACCCCATTGTTTTTGATGCCAGCCCTTGTGCACTTACTACTCTAAATGCCGCGCAAAATACGGCACTCAAAATTTTTGAAAGTGCTGATTTTGCAGCCCAGCATTTACTGCCTAATTTGCAGGTAACGCCTGTGAATGAGCCGGTGATGCTCCATGTTACCTGTAGTTCTAAGCGATTAGGTAAAGAGCAAAGCCTAGTATCACTTGCCAAGGCATGTAGTAATGAGGTGATTATTCCTGCTGATATTGAGTGCTGTGGTTTTGCCGGTGATAAGGGCTTTAACTTACCAGAACTCAATAGCAACGCGTTAAAAACCCTTAAACAACAAGTACCAAAAAACTGTAATCGCGGCGTGTCTAATAGCCGCAGTTGCGAAATTGGTTTAACCGAACACAGTGGCATTAGTTATCAATCAATTTTGTATCTGCTCGATAAACAAAGCCATGCAATATAACAGGGCTTAATTGCTAATTAGATAAGCCAGTTACTGACTGGCTCATCTATATTAAAGCCTACACTTTCCAAAAAATGCCTTTGCGGTAGCAGCTGTACATCACACCATAAGACACCACTAAAAACAGCAGTGAAAAGCTAAAAGAAGCGAGGTAATCATTGCTGATCACTAATTGTATTAGGCCATAAATACTGCCTTTTAAACTGCTATCGCCAAGCGGGATCATAATTAGTAGCCGTGCAAACACGCCTGCAAACATAAAAAATAATATCGCATTCGCACCAAATACAATAAACGGAGCGCTCCAGCTGCGCAGCTTATAAATATCTAAAATAGCACTGCACAGAGCATAGAAAATCGCTGCAAGCCCTGAGCTGAGTAGCACATAGCTCGGCGTCCATAAGGCTTTATTGATAGGCGTTATTGATGCAATCGCATAGCCGGCAATAACGGCAAATGTGCCCAGTAAGATCAGTGTACGTGCTTGTTTTTTAAGGTTGGGTTGCTTAGTTAAATAAACCGCAGCCAACATGCCGCTAAGCGCACTTGCAATGGCAGGAAGAGTTGAGAATAGCCCTTCAGGGTCAAATGGCAGTGGCTTAGCATTGGCATAATACAGGTGATGACTACCAAGTACGGCATTATCTATAAAGGCACTTAAGTTATTGCCATGTAACCATAAGCTACTGACTACCTCGCCGTTTGGCAAGGTATAAGGGATATAAAGCATGGCGGCGCCATAAAATAATAAAAGAGCGATGCAAGTAATGGCTATTTTCTTAGGCGATAAATAGAGATAACAACACAGAGCAACTAAATACACCAAACCGATACGTTGCAGCACGCCCAACACACGCAACTGCAATAACTTGTCATCAAGCCAGCTAAAAGAAGGGTCTCGAAAGTTGTAATAAAACAAGGCTAAAAACCAACCGAGGGCAATGAGTTTAATGGTGCGAATAACCCCCGCTTTTAGTATTTGCTGATCACTGACCCTTTTAGCACGCAAGCTATTTACTGATAGCGTGATAGACATGCCGACGATAAAAATAAAAAACGGAAAAATTAAGTCGGTGGGCGTCCAACCATGCCACTGTGCATGTTTCAAGGGCCAATACATCGCTCCCCAACTACCCGGGTTATTCACTAATATCATGGCAGTAATAGTCAAGCCCCGCATGACATCTAACGCCATGAGGCGATGTGAAGGGAGTTTATTGATGATCTCAGCACAGTGTTGACGCATAGGAAAACTTTATTGTCATTTTGTTTTTACATTGTAATAAATTATTACACCAAAGCAAGCTGCTTTTTAAACAATATAAATCGTATATATTAGCCATTCCTCTAACTCTATAAAGTTTATAGTTCATTAAATTCAATATGTTAAACCGCGAAGGTTTTTGGTAGGTGGCTTTAATGCCGTTCATATTCAACGAGCGCTTGGTAGCTGAAGTTATTAAACAGAGTTACTTTAATTAATTAGAGTAATTGCACTCATTTGTTTGCGCTAAATCAAATTATGACAAAAGTTTTATAGAGGTACACAGAACATCTTGCTAGTATAAAGGTATTAGATGTTCCCGATATGGACTTTGGGCCCCATGTGTGAGAAGTATCGTGCTTAATAGTCTTAGTCGTGGTTTAAATCTACGCCGCTTAATTTTAGTGTTAGCGTTTTCAGCAACGCTTATAACCTTTCTAAATAGTTATTACTCGAGCTACCAAGTTCAAAAGCAACAACTAATAGATAAAACTCTTAATAATCATAAAGCATACGCCGCTAAGTTGGTGTCAGCGACCGATAACTTTTTACTTAATGCTCAGCAACAGCTTGCTTATGTTGGAAAAATTCTTGAAGACGATTTTAATAATCAAGGCTTAATTAATGCTGAGGCAGACCGACTAAGGCTACAAACTAATAGTTTTAATTCGACCATTATTGTTAATGCGCAGGGCGATATTCTAGGCGTTTCTCCAAAGTCATTGAAGCTACAAAACCGTAAAGTAGATAGCTTTGGCACTAAAGCCGCTTTATCGTATCGCACCCCAATGATCAGCGAGCCGTATATTTCGATGGCGGGCAATTTACTGATCTTTATATCGCAGCCTTTATTCGACAAACAAAGTAATTTTATTGGTTATGTAGGCGGCACCTTATACTTAAAACGCACTAGTATCCTGAATGAACTGCTGCAAGTTCATTACTATCAAGACGGCTCTTATTTGTATGTGGTTGATGAAAATCATCGCTTACTGTATCACCCAGACAAAAGCCGTATTGGTGAGCAAGTATTTGATAACCAAGTAATTGAAGAAGTACTAAAAGGAAACGCCGGCACACAGCTTGTTACAAACAGCAAAGGCATTGGTATGCTTGCAGGCTACGCACCTATGACGGTCGCTTCTTGGGGGGTCGTCACTCAACGCCCACTTGAAAGCACGCTTGCACCGCTTGATAATTTAATGTGGCAAGTGTTTGTAAAAACCGCACCAATAGGTGTACTCACATTTATATTTATTTGGGTGTTAGCACGTTTAATTGCTCAGCCTTTAAGGCAGTTAGCCGAAACTGCAAATACATTAGATCGCCCTTCAACGTCACTTGAGCTGGCACAAATTCGCTCATGGTACTTTGAAAGTAATGAACTCAGAAAAGCCATGTTGAAAGGGGTCGGGCTATTACAAAGTAAAATAGGGCTATTGCGCCAAGAAGCGCAAACTGATCCCCTCACTTGCCTGCATAATCGCCGTAGCCTCGATATGCAAGTTAGCCATTTGATAGCCCAGCGTTGTCCTTTTGCTGTATTGGCTATCGACATCGACCATTTTAAACGGGTGAACGATGAATTCGGTCATGACATTGGTGATGTAGTACTTCAGTCGTTAGCTAAAATTTTGTTAGATGTTACTCGTGATAGTGATGTGGTTGCTCGTACCGGTGGTGAAGAATTCATTGTGATCATGCCTAGAGTTGAGGCAAAACGTGCGTATCAACTGGCTGAGCGTTTGCGTATGCGGGTGTCAGAAAGCTACATTGACCCGGTTGGCTGTATTAATGTATCGATTGGTATTTCAGGTTGGCCAATTGAGCAATTAAGCATTGATGAAGTATTTAAGCTTGCTGACCAAGCTTTATACCAAGCTAAAAAAACCGGTCGTAACCGCTCAGTTGTCGATGCCACATATAGCCAAGATCTTGCTCCAGTTTCTGAGCCTTCAATCTTGGAATAAGTTATTTAATGTGCAATAGTGGATGCTATTAAGTTATTTATGGAAAATCAAAATGGCATTCACTTTGTTGGCTCGTTTAACTAAATCTACTTCTCTGTTAGGTATTGCGCTTATGAGTTCAAGTGCTGCTTGTGGAAACCCTAGCGATGATAAACGTAGCGAATTTGTAGATGTAGGTGCTTTGCTACCTAATGCCGTGTTAGATATCCGTTATTTTGGTCATCATAACTTTGTTGGCAAACCAGTTGATGGTTACAACGCACCTAAATGTTTATTGCATAGCACTGCTGCTAAGGCTCTTAAAAATGTTCAAATAGCAGCGCAAACCCAAGGTCTGAGCTTAAAAATATTTGATTGTTATCGCCCGCAGCGCGCCGTTGATCACTTTGTGCGTTGGGTTAACGATTTAGAAGATACCCGCACTAAAGCTGAGTTTTATCCAAACTTAGGCAAAGACCAGCTGCTTGGTGATTACATTGCCGCTAAATCGGGTCACAGCCGTGGTTCAACGATTGATTTAACGTTAGTTGATGCAAAAGGCAAAGAGCTCGATATGGGCTCACCGTTTGATATGTTCGACACTCTTTCTAACACCGACGACCCGCGCATTAGTGCGGAGCAAAAAGCCAATCGATACAAGCTTAAAAGCCTGATGATTGAGGCCGGTTTCGCGCCTTATTCAATGGAATGGTGGCATTTTACCTACCAACCGCAAGCATATCCAGCCACCTATTTTGATTTTGTGGTGGAGTAGATTAGTTAGCGAGTTACGAGGGGAAAGAGTAAAGTTAGCGAGTTTCGAGGTACGAGATGCGAGGTAGCAGCGACTTTACATCGCGTCCTAGAACCTAGAGCCTAGCCCCCAGAACCTGATGACGCGGGATAAACCCGCTGCTACAGGCTGACAGCTTCTTCACGTTGGGTTTCGCTGCCCTCTACCCAACCTACATCACCTCTTTTATCGGTGAATAATCAACTTTAATTTCAACAACATCGACATTGGCATTCTGTTTAAAAACGTTTTGTACTTGCAGTAAATCAGTGTCTTTTTCTGCAAGGTAGCGATAGCTTTTGTTGGTCATTTTTTTCAGCGTATATTGGCTGCTAAGTTCTACTGGTAAGCTGTTTTCTTTTAGCGTTAAGTAAATTGCACCCGTTGCGATGCCGCGCTCTTGCATTGCGTGATTAAAGACTTCTGTGCCTTTGGTTAAAGTAGGCGCATCAAAGGTAATTTTTTCGCCATTATTACTAAAAGCGTTCGTCGATTTTTGCTTGTTGATTTCGACTGCTTTTTTAACATCTTTAACTGAAGTTTGTTCTTTTTGTGAACTGGTTGTTGGCTGCTGTGTTGTGTTTTGCTCGCTTATTTCATTTTTTTGACAGCCTGATACTAGTACTAATGCTAGTGTAAGTGCTTGTATCTTAATTGTTTGGTTCATTATGTTCCTGCTTGTTTGTTACTTTTGTTTACAATTAATTCTGTTTTTTAATTGCCATATTGGGTACATTGGCCGCGGTTATGATTGTTAACCGAAAATAAAAATATAACAATAGGGAACGTAAGGAATGTCTCAATTTAAAGTAACAGCAGTTGCTACCATGGTAACGGCTATCTTGGCATCATCTCAAGTACAGGCAAGTGAACAAACTCGCTTTTATAATGCTTCAAGCGTTAGCTCTCAAGTACAATTTAATCCTCAAGTATCTCAGCAACGTGCATTAGCTGAGCGTCGCACAGTATCGGGTCACAAATCTATTTTCGATGCGCAATTAGGTAAAGCTACTTTCCTATGGAATGCAGTAGGTCAAGCTAAGCCTGATATGGCAATGGTGCTTCCTGAGCAACGTAATGCTTACGCTGCAGATTTTTATTTAAATGCCTTAACAGGTGTTAGCACAGCTAAAAAAGGTGTATCAAGCGCAGTATTAGCAGATTTATCTGAGCAAAAGCTTGGCTCAATCACAGCTAAATACAAGCAAAAAGTTCATGATATTGAAGTATTCAACCGTGAATACAACCTGATCATGGATAAAGAATATAACCTAGTTGCAGGTTCTGGTTATTTCGCTAACACAAGTTCAAATGCAACGCAGTCGTTCGCGCCACTTGCTGAGTTTGTTGGTGCTGAGCAAAGCATTAAACGTGCGATTAAAGAACTTGCTGATATCAATGTGTCTTTAACTAAATCAACTGAGCAAGGTGACTATGTTAAGTACACTGTGTCTAACCAAAGTGGTGACAAAGTTGTTTTAGGTCAGCCACGTGCTAAGAAAGTATTCTTTGAAGTGGCGGGTGAGCTGCAATCTGCATACTATGTTGAAGTAGAAGTTGCTGATAAAAACAGCCTAGAAAGCGATTACTTCAGCTACGTTATTGGCGCGCAAAACAGCAAAGTTTATTTCAAGAAAGATTTAAAAGCACACGCGGCAGACTTTAACTACCGTGTATGGGCTGACGAAGATGGTTACCCGTGGGAAGGCCCACACGGTGACGTGATCCCAGCTGATGGTCCAGATCAAATTGATGAAACTGAAATCCTAGATGCACCACTTGTAAGCCTGTCTTACTACAAAAAATTAAGCACGATGGATCCGTGGCTTGCTGATGACGCTACAACAACATCAGGTAACAACGTATTTGCTTATGCTGATGTAATTGCACCTCAAGGTTACACAGAAGGTGACTTCACTGCTGAAACTACATCAGATTACACATTCGATTACCCTTACCAAGTTGATCAAGTAGCAAACAGCTACGACAACCGTAAAGCGGCGATCGTTAACTTGTTCTACATGAACAACTTCTTACACGATTTCTTCTATGACCATGGTTTTGACGAAACATCAAATGTTGCACAAGTATCAAACTACGGCCGTGGTGGTGTAGAAGGCGACCCAATCGAAGCACAAGCGCAAGATAATAGCGGTTTAAATAACGCGAATATGGCAACACCTGCTGATGGTGCAAGCCCACGCATGCAAATGTACTTATACAACTCGAAAGATGCGAAAGTGGGTGTAGATTTCGGTGTGGTTGTAACATCAGATGAAACAATTGGTCTACTTGAGTCTTCTAAAGTATCTGGCTTTGGTCAAATGCAATTTGCTGATATCGCAGGCGAAGTTGTTCGTTTAGTTGACGGCAATGACGTAGATTCTGGTAGCGTAACAGACGGCTGTGAACCTGCAACAAATGCAGCAGAACTAGCTGGCAAAATTGCGCTAGTCGATCGTGGTTCTTGTAACTTCACAGCAAAAGTACTACACGCTCAAGAAGCGGGTGCAATTGGTGCTATCGTTGTAAACAACAACCCAGATACAGATGAGCCAGCGCCAATGGGCGGTGAAGACGATGCAGTTATCATTCCTAACATGGGTCTGAACTATGCTGACGGTCACGCACTTTACGATGGTATCGCTGCAGGCGACACTGTTACTGTTAATATGTTCAACAAAGCAACGTTAAAAGACGGTACGCTAGATAACGGTATTATTGCTCACGAATGGGGTCACTATATCAGTAACCGTTTAGTGGGTAACTCATCAGGTCTTATCAACTTCCAAGGCCGTGCGATGGGCGAAGGTTGGGGTGATTTCCACTCACTAATGTTCATTGCTAAAGCTGATGACATTAACATTCCTGGTAACGACAAGTTCCAAAAAGCCTACGGTAGCGGTACATTCGTAGAAGATTTCTACTATGGTATTCGTCGTGTTCCATATTCAACAAATATGGAAGTAAACCCGCTGTCTTTCCGCCACATTACTGAAAATGAAGGTGCTGATGTAGGTATTGCTCCAACTAATGTTGGTTCACCACACGCAGCAGGTGAAATTTGGGCAACTATGCTTTGGGAAAGCTATGTAGCACTTATCAACGAGCACGGCTTTGAAGAAGCTCAAAACCGTATGGCTAACTACTTAGTTGCTGGTTACAAGCTAACTCCAGTTGCTCCGCTATACACAGAAGCACGTGATGCTATCTTAGCTGCAGCGTACGCAGTTGACCCAGAAGATTACAAACTAATCTTAGGTGCATTTGCTAAGCGTGGTATGGGCTTAGGTGCTAAAGCACCAGAGCGTTTCAGCGAAGATTTAACAGGTGTTGTTGAATCAGACAAAATGAAACTTGCTAGCTTCACATTCAAAGATGTGGCAATGGATCCAAACTACAACGGTGCAGAGCTAGGTTATTGTTCAAACGATAACGTGCTAGACAAAGGTGAAACAGGCACGTTAACAGTTAGCATCATGAACACAGGTAGTGAAGTACTAACGGGTACTCAAGCACAGTTAACGGTTGTTAGTGGTCACGATGTAACGTTCGAAAATGATGGTTTAATCACTTTTGACGATACAACTCCTTACGCTTCACAAACAAGCGCACCTATCACGTTTACACTAAATGATGCAGGCACTGCTGATACACTTGAAATCGAAGTGTCATTCCCAGAGCTTTCTGCAGATGACGAGATTGTTGAAGCAGCAAGCGATACAGTATCTTACCTTGTGAACATGGACTTTGAAGATAAAGCACCAGTTAGCTCACAAACTGCTGACGATATGGAAGTAGCAGGCGCTTCATTACGTGACTGGAAAGAAAACGTAATGACAGGTGATGACTTAGCTGTTGGCACACAAAGCATGGCAACTGGCGGTAATGTTAACTTCTTCAACAGCTTTGGCTTCGGTCTTGGCGAGCAAACCATGTACCTAAACAACAATGACTTCCAGTCAGATGTTGCGGTTGAATCAAGAGAGTTTGATATCGGTTTTGCTGGTGATTTTGAAGTTTCATTCTGGCACTTCTACCTAATCGAAAACGAATGGGATGGTGGTGTTGTAGAGATCAGCGTAAACGGTGGTAACTGGGTAGATGTTACTGAAATGGGCGGTACATTTGATGTTGGTTACGATGGCCCGCTAATCGAAAACGATGCGCAAGCACTACAAGATCGCGATACCTTCACAGGTAACAATGTTGATGGTAGCGGTGTTTATGGTAACTACGAAACAATTCGTTTCGGTACTGAACTAAACGGTAACCGTGCAAAATTACGTTTCCGTATGTCATCAGACAGCGCAGTACGTGAGTTCGGCTGGTGGATTGATAACGTAACTGTTAGCAATGTAACGTCACCAATCTTCTCAAACGTGATTGCTGGTGATGCATTAGCATGTGATAACGCACTACCATTACTTTCTGTATCGGGTGATGAGTCTGTTTCTGAGTCTGCTTCAGGCACATTAACGGCAACAGCGTCAGACCGTAACAGTGATGACACGCTAAGCTACACCTGGACGCAACTAAGCGGCACAACAGCAACACTTACTGGTGCTGATACTGCAACTCTAGGCTTCACGCCAGGTGCTATCTCAAGCGATGACGAGTTAGTATTTGAAGTAACAGTAAGCGATGGTACAGACTCTGTATCAGAGCAGTTCACTGTTGCCGTAACTAACGAAGCTGAGCCAGTAGAAGAGAAGAAAGTAACTAAATCTAGCAACGGTAGCTTTGGTTTCTTAACACTGCTACTTGCACCACTAGCGCTTATCGGCCGTCGCCGTAAACGTAAATAAGACTTTTAAATAGTGATAACAAAGCCCTTACAGCTCGCTGTAAGGGCTTTTTTGGTTTTAAGTTAGTGAGGGAAAGTTAGCGAGAGTAAAGTTAGCGAGGGGAAAGTTAGCGAGGGGAAAGTTAGCGAGGGGAAAGTTAGCGAGGGGAAAGTTAGCGAGAGTAAAGTTAGCGAGAGTAAAGTTAGCGAGAGTAAAGTTAGCGAGAGTAAAGTTAGCGAGAGTAAAGTTAGCGAGAGTAAAGTTAGCGAGGGGAAAGTTTCGAGATGCGAGATACGAGATGCGAGGTAGCAGCGATTTTACATCGCGTCCTAGCGCCTAGAGCCTAGAACCTAGCACCTAGAGCCTAGAACCTAGCACCTAGCGCCCAGAACCTAGCACCTAGCGCCCAGAACCTAGCACCTTTTTGTAGGCGTGAAACTTGTTTCGCGCGTCTGACCGCTGATAGCTGAAGGCTGACCGCTCCTTCACGTAGGTTGAATGCTGTGGGGTTATAAACACTCGACAACCCCACATTTCTTACTTACAGCTTAGAACTTAAAGCTCAAGATAAGCTATTGAACCGTTGCTTTTAGGCCGCGGCGTTTTAATAGCGCTGAGGTGTCTGGCTCTTGACCACGGAATGCTTTGTACGATTCCATTAGGTCACGCGAGTTACCGACTTCTAAAATTTCTTTGCGGTATTTATCACCCATTTGGCGAGTTAAACCACCTTGCTCTTGAACAAAAGCAAAGGCGTCTGCCGCTAAAATTTCACTCCACATGTAAGCGTAGTAACCCGCTGAGTAACCGCCGCCCATTGAGTGTGAGAAGAAGGCTGACTTATAACGAGGTGGTACAAATGCTACATCAACACCATGTTTAGCAAGCGCTTGTTGCTCAAACTTCTCAATGTCTTGTAATGGTGCGTCAGCAGAAAGTGAATGCCATTCCATATCAAGTAGTGCAGCAGCAACGTACTCTAGGGTATCAAAACCTTGGTTGAAGCTACGTGATTGAATTACTTTTTTCAGTAGCTCATCAGGAATTGGCTCGCCAGTTTTATGGTGTTTTGCATAGTTAGCGATAACTTCAGGGTACATGGCCCAATCTTCTTCGAATGTTGATGGAAACTCAACGAAGTCACGTGATACTGAGGTGCCAGATAGAGTAGGGTACTTCACGTTTGAGAACATGCCGTGTAAGCCATGACCCAGCTCGTGGAAAATCGTTGTTGCTTCATCATAACTGATAAGCGTAGGTTCGCCATTCGCGCCTTTTTGAATGTTCATAACGTTTACGACAACCGGCTTTTGTTCTTTAAGGCCAGATTGTTTAACGAATGAGCTCATCCATGCACCGCCACGCTTACCTTCACGAGCAAAGTAGTCAGCAAAGAAAATGGCTAAGCTCTTACCATTTTCATCAAATAACTCATAGGCTTTTACATCAGGGTGGTAAACCGGAATATCGTTACGTGGTTTAAAGGTGATGCCGTATAAACGGTTCATGGTGAAGAATACGCCGTCTTCTAAAACGCGGTTGAACTCGAAATATTCTTTCACTGCATTTTCGTCAAGGTTGTATTTATCTTTACGCACTTGCTCTGCGTAGAATAACCAATCCCATGGCTGTAATTTAAATTGTTCACCTGACTCATCAATCTTAGCTTGAATAGCCGCCGCTTCAGCGTTGACGTTCTGCATTAATGCAGGGATCATGCTTGCAAACATATCAAATACAGCTTGTGGTTTTTTCGCCATTTGCGACTCTAAACCAAAATCAGCCCAGCTGTCGTAACCTAATAGTTTCGCTTTTTGAGCACGTAACTGAGCAAGTTCTGCCACAATATCACGGTTACTATTTTCGCCCGATAATGCACGCTCAGCCGATGCACGCCATACTTTTTCACGTAAATCACGGTTTTTCAGTGTTGCCAAAATAGGCTGACGCGTGGTGTTTGTGATCTTAATTAGGTATTTACCAGGGTGACCTGCCTCTGCTGCGGCATTGGCAAGCTGCTCAATTTTACCGGCTGGTACGCCTTCAAGCTCAGATTTGTCGTTCACTAAAACAACATTTGTTTTAGTCAGCGCTAATAAGTTTTGTGAAAACTGAGTTGTTAAGCTCGAGTGCTTCGTATTGATATCACGAATTTGTTGTTTTTGCTCTGCACTTAATTTTGCACCTGCACGTACAAAACGTTTGTAATAAACGTCTAATAAACGCTTTTCTTCAGCCGTTAAGGTAAGGCTGTCAGCTTCGCTGTGAATAGCAGCTACTTTTTCAAAGAGTGCTTTATTTAAGAAAATATTGTCGTTATGAGCAGCTAACTTTGGCGCTAATTCTTTTTGTAATTCACGACGAGCCGGATTTGAATCAGTACCTGCTAGGTTATAAAAAATGCTGCGTGTGCGTGTTAATAGCTCACCACTTTTTTCAAGCGCAACAATCGTATTAGCAAAATCAGGCTTTGCTGGGTTGTTGATGATAGCTTGCACTTCAGTCATTTGCTCAGTCATGCCTTTATTAAATGCAGGCATGAAATGTTCATCTTTAATCACACTGAAATCAGGCGTTTCGTATTGTAATACGCTTTTCACAAACAGTGGGTTAGCTTGCTCTTTTGCAGCAACAGGTGCTGATTGCTCTGATTTAGGCGTTGATGTTGTTGTTTTTGGCTCTGAACAGGCTGTGAGTAATAGCGCAGAGCTTATTGCTGTCGCGAGTATATGTTTCATTATTTTTCTCTTGTCTTTATAGGTTAAATTGTCCAGTTAATGCGCAGTGATCACTTAGCATTAAAGGTGAATCGTAATGGTGAAAATGTACTGAAGAGGGAGTTAGTGCTTGTTCTAATGGTTTAGAAAGCACCATATGATCAATTGGGTCAGGGTACTTAGGGTGACAACTTTGAAGGTTGTCCGTTGCAATATTAAGGTTTTGCTGTGATGTTGATAAGCTCAAAAGATCCTGTCTAAAGCGATTTTCTTCTTTTGCTAAATGATGATTAAAATCACCTAGTACAAGCCAATAGTCTTTTGCCAAATTTTGCTTATATAAATAAGTTTGTAAATATTCAGCTTGCTGCTTAAACACCACACAACTTGATTTTGTTGAAGTTTTATAATTTTCAACAAAGCAACCACTTTTCAAATGAACATTGAGTAAATTTATATTTTTACCCTCATGATCAATTTGTAGATGAATCGCTTCTCTAGCACCCACTTTCGCATCAGCAAATTCAGTTAGGTGATTTACTCCCTTTATCAAGATGGATTTTTTAACGACAAATGCAACTTTTTGCTGGGTTGACGCTAATTTGTTTTCTCGACATGTATAGCTCGGCGAGTCTGTGCGAGATGACATTATTATTTGCCATTGCGAGGCTGGAAATACCCGTTCCACAGCAGCTAAAGAACCAACTTCTTGTAATGCAATGATATCTGCATCAAGTGATTGAGCGTATTGACGCATCTGAGTATAACTTTCAGTGTCTCTGGCTTTACAGCCTGCACCATTGTGAGCTGCTAAGTGTTCGGTGTTCCAGCTGGCTACGCGTAAGCTTTTGGCATTTGCCAAATTACTGTTCAAAGCTGCGAATAGTAGCAATGCCAAACTAGTCAAATGCGGATGTTTAATTATTTTCATCTACGACTATTATCTAAGAATAATGATATGGTATGTTATATTGTAACAATTTAATCTGCAATCAATCTTGCCATGGAGTGCATTTTTTTACGATAAGTTGCAAATGTTGCTGAATAAGCAAGGAGTCATATGGCTATCATAATTAAACATGCCTGCGTTGTTAATGAAGGACAGCGCGAAATAAACGATGTACGAATTGTTGGTAATCGAATCACTGAAATTGCCAAAGATATCAGTGCCAAGGCCAATGATGAGGTAATTGATGCAAGCGGTCTGTTGCTATTACCAGGCATGATCGACGATCAAGTTCATTTTAGAGAGCCAGGCCTTACCCACAAAGGTACGATCGCCAGTGAATCTGCCGCGGCAGTGGCCGGTGGCATTACAAGCTTCATGGAAATGCCTAATGTTTCACCATCGACTACCACGGCAAAAGCACTTGCTGATAAATACGCGATAGCAGCGCAAACGAGCGCTGCGAATTATGCGTTTTACTTTGGCGCGACCCCAGACAACCTTGATGAAATTAAAGCCCTAGATGCCAAAAATGTATGCGGCGTTAAAGTGTTTATGGGAGCATCAACAGGCGATTTACTGGTTGAACATCCTCATGCCCTTGAAGCCATTTTTCGGGAAAGCCCGGTACTCATTGCCACCCATTGCGAGCAAGGGGAGGTTATTCAACAAAATCAGCGCCGTTTAGAAAAACGTTATGGCGAGTTACAAATAGAGCATCACCCGTTAATTCGTGATGAGTTGGCGTGTTATGCATCTTCATCGTATGCCGTATCGCTGGCAAAACGCTATGGCTCGCAGCTGCATGTTTTACACCTTACAACAGCAAAAGAGCTAGAACTATTTAGCAACGCACCCATAGAGCAAAAGCACATAACCGCCGAAGCTTGCGTGCATCATTTGTGGTTTAACCAAGACGATTACGCAAACTATGGCAATCTAATTAAATGTAACCCCGCCATAAAATCAGAGCAAGATCGCCAAGCGCTACTCGCAGCAGTGCGTGATGGTCGCATTGATATTATTGCCACCGATCATGCCCCTCATACTTGGCAAGAAAAGCAGCAACAATACAGCGCTGCACCAGCTGGCCTCCCTTTAGTCGAACATGCATTACTCTCGTTACTTGAGCAGGTAAAACATGGTGCGTTAAGCCTTGAGCAAGTTGTTGAAAAAACAGCGCATAACGTGGCAAAGCGATTTGCTATCGAAGAGCGAGGGTTTATCAGAGAAGGCTACTTTGCAGATTTAGTTCTGGTTGACCCAAACGCAGAAAAGCACGTTGAGCATACAAATACACATTATTTATGCCAATGGACACCATTTAATGGCACCACGTTTTCAAACCAAATCACACATACCTTTGTTAATGGTGAGTGTGTCTTTGATGGGCAGCACGTATTCCCGCACAAACAGGCCGCTATGGCCTTAACATTCAATCGTTAAAAGAAGTTGATATGCAATTACCCGATATTACCTCGCACTCTAATGTAGATTTTCAGTCGCCTTTAAAATGGGTTGGTATGGAAAAAATAGCATTGCCTTTGAAGCTTGCACAAACTCATGTTGATGTGCACCTAAATGCCAAAGCTGATGTGTTCGTTAGCCTTGATAGCAATGCTAAAGGCATTCATATGTCGCGTCTTTATTTACTACTTAATCAGCTATTGGCTAAACAAAGTTTAACGACTCAGCGTGTTAACGAGTTTATGGAAGCCGTTTTAGCATCACAAAAAGGCTTAAGTAAAGGCGTAAAACTGGTGCTGCATTTTGATTTGCCCGAGCTAAAACCAGCGCTACTTAGCGACAATGCAGGTTACAATGCTTACCCTGTCGTTTTAACTATTACAAAGCAGCAAACGCTTGCCATTAACTTAAAAGTCGATATTGCCTACAGTAGCACGTGCCCGTGTTCAGCGGCATTGTCGAGGCAGCTTTTGAGCGAAGCGGTCGATAAGCAATTTAGCGATGCGAATATAGATAAAGCCTCTTTACTCAGTTGGCTTGCAAGTGAACAGGGCTCTATTGCAACCCCTCATAGCCAGCGCTCTTACGCTTATATTGATGTCACTTTTAGTAGTGAGAAGTTGCCAGATATTGGCGGCTTTATCACAGTATGTGAGCAAGCTATTGGCACTCCAGTCCAAACCGCTGTTAAACGTGAAGATGAGCAAGCATTTGCCGCCCTTAACGCTAAAAACTTACTGTTTTGCGAAGATGCAGCAAGGCGGTTGAAGCAGTGCTTCGAAACCATGCCGAGTATTGCTGATTACCAGTTTAAGGTTGAACACCAAGAAAGCTTACATGGCCACAATGCCGTGGTTCATGAATCTAAATATTAAGCTCATGAGTCTAAGTGTTAGGCTTATGAACCTCAAATGGTTTACAAATTTTGACATTAGCGGTCGCAAAATATTGCTATTCATTTTCACAATGATAATGATACGAGCGCTAAAAATGATAAACATAATAATATAAAGGACGACTATGCGTTTTAAATTTATTGCTGCTGCAGTGGGGTTCGCTGTAGCAAATGTTGCTGTTGCCGACGAAGGCATGTGGCAGCCTCACCAGTTACCAGAGCTTGAATCAGTGTTAAAAGCTAAAGGCTTGAGCATTGATGTAGAGTCAATTTCAAAATTAACAGAGTTTCCAATGAATGCGGTAATTAGCCTTGGTGGTTGTACTGCTTCGTTTGTTTCACCAAAAGGCTTAGTTGTCACAAATCATCACTGTGCCTATGGTTCGATTCAATATAACTCGACCACCGAAAACAATATTTTAGAAAATGGCTTTTTAGCTAAAACTACCGGCGAAGAAGTCCCTGCTGCGCCGGGTTCTCGTGTTTTTATAACAGAGCAAGTAACTGACGTTACAGATAAAGTAAATAAAGGGACTGAAAAGCTAACCGGTAAAGCACGTTTTGATGCTATTCAAGCAAATGAAAAAGCACTTGTTAGTGAGTGTGAGCAAGACAAGAGCTACCGCTGTAATGTGTATACTTTCCACGGTGGTCTTGAGTATTACCTTATTAAATCGCTAGAAATTAAAGATGTACGTTTAGCGTATGCACCTGCTATGGGCGTAGGTAAATACGGCGGTGATATCGATAACTGGATGTGGCCGCGCCACACAGGTGATTTCTCGTTCTATCGCGCGTATGTAGGCAAAGATGGCAAACCAGCTGAATATTCAGAAGATAACGTGCCGTACCAAAGTGATGCGTTTTTAAAAGTAAGCGCTAAAGGCGTTCAAGAAGGCGATTTTGTGATGGTTACCGGTTATCCGGGCAGCACAAACCGTTACCGTATTTCGCCTGAAGTTGATTACGTGTTTAACACAGCTTACCCATTAGCGCGTAAATATAACTCGAAATATGTCTCGTTAATTGAAGAAAATGCGCCTGAAGGCTCAGAGGCACGTATCGCTTATGAAAGCACGATTGCGGGCTACAACAACTACATTAAAAACTATGGCTCAATGATTGAGAGTTTCAATAAAGGGTCAATGAATAGCCGTAAGCAACAATTCGAAAAAGATCTCACTGCGTGGATCAACGAAGATAGTAAGCGCAAAGCTAAATACGGACATGTACTTGCTGATTTATCTGCGCTAGTTGCTCAGTCGCAAGAGCATAACCAGCGCGACCGCATGTTAGGTTACGTACACCGCTCACAAATGATCTCAACTGCTCGACGTTTATACCGTTTAGCTTACGAAAAACAAAAGCCAGATGCTGAGCGCGAAAGCGGTTATCAAGAACGTGATATGCCACGTATCGAATCTCGTTTAAAAAGCATGAGCCGTCGTTATGATGAAGCCGTAGATAAAGCTATTTTACTGTACTTTATTGAGCAATATGCTGCATTACCTAAAGACGAGCGAGTTGCAGAGGTTGATAAAGCACTGGGTCTTACAAACGGTTTTGATAAACAAAAACAGCAAGCCTTGCTTGATGACATGTATGCTAAATCGGTTCTTGCAGATGAAAGCAAACGTTTATGGATGGCAGATCTTGACCTTGCTCAGTTAAAGCAAAGTAGCGATCCATTCATTCAGTATGCGCATGCAATCTTTGAAGTCACAAAAGATATTGAAGATGCTAAAAAAGAACTGGCTGGTAAACAGCAAGCTGCTCGCCCTGAATTAATGGAAGCAATCATCGCTTATAACAAGGCACTTAATAAGCCTGTTTATGCTGATGCTAACAGCACCCTGCGTGTAACTTACGGTACGGTAGGCGGTTATTCACCGCAAGATGGCTTAGTGGCAACCCCCTTTACATCTTTAGAAGGACTACTTGCTAAAAACACCGGCGTTGAACCATTTAACTCACCAGAGAAACAAAACGAGTTAATTAAGCAAAAGCTTTATGGCGATTACACCGGCGGTATGAATACGGTTCCGGTTAACTTTTTATCAAATGTAGATACCACAGGTGGTAACTCTGGCTCACCAACGTTAAACGGTAATGCTGAGCTAGTTGGTTTGTTATTTGATGGTGTTTACGAAAGCATTATTGGTGATTGGGATTACGATGAAAATTTAAATCGCTCAATTCACGTTGATTCACGATATATGCTGTGGGTAATGGATAAAGTTGATAATGCTCAAAACCTACTTAAAGAGATGACTATCGTTAAGTAATCTAAGTTTAAGGTTAATTTAAGCTTTAAAATGCCAGTCTAACAGACTGGCATTTTTGTTTTTAATGAAAATAAAATCATTTAATTTCATAAGGTTGAAAAATATTTATAAAAATTAATTTTTCTTAAGTTTTATTTAAGTTTCGCTCGATAAATTTTACACATAGCCTAAGTGGAGCGAACAATTATGCTTTCAGTTCAACAATCACATCAAACTCAAGTTCAAGAGCCTGCCTTTGTTTGCACGCGTGAAGGAGCTCAACTCCGTGACCGCCTTGAGCGTAATATTAAGCAAGGTTTTGCTGCAGCCTATGACGCGAAAATTTCGCAGTTCATGCCGCTTCTTTGTGAGCTTAATATTGATGATGAAGTATGTACGTTAGGTCTTCGTTCTGCATCACAACCTTTGTTTATTGAACAATACCTCCCTGCGTCTATTGAGCACTTTGTTGGTGCCAAGCGTGAGCACATTTTTGAGCTCGGTAATTTATGCTCAACGCATCGAAAAGCCACCTTGGCACATTTTGTTTTAATGAACGAAGCGCTCTATCAAGTAGGAGCAAAATATTTAGTGTTTTGTGCAACCCGTAAAGTGAGAGCGCTATTAAAAATGCTGGGTGTGAATTGCAAAGAAATCGGTGTTGCCAATGCACAAGCATTACAAGATCCAGCAAGCTGGGGTAGCTATTACGACAATCAACCAACCATTTGTGTGGTTGACCTAAACGAAGCACATCAACGTGTACTAAACACCCCAGTTTTATTCAATATCAAACAGCAGTGTTTGCAGTCATCGCGTGAGCTAGCTGTATTTTTGGAGGTGTTATGAGTTGGTTGACACAATTACCACATAAAGATAGCGATACCTTAATGGTTTGCCACAAAAGTGATGGTGTGCGCTCACTAACTAAACAAGAATTTACTGAACAAGTAACTCGTTTACTGCCTACTTTGGCTGAATTTGATGCCCAAGGTGTGGCTTATCAATTAGATAACACACCTGCTTGGTGTGTATTAGAAGCTGCGCTTAGCGAACTTAAAAGAGTGGCAATTCCGCTACCAACGTTTTTTACGGCTCAGCAAGTTGCGTTTGGTTTGCAAAATAGCGGAGCAGGACTATTTGTATGTGACCGCGCTTACGAAGGTGAGCATGCAAGGTTAGTGGCGTTAGTCGATGTTTCTAAGCATTACCCTTTGTACGTTTATCAGTTGAGCAATACAAAGCCAATTTCTTATTTTGCTAACACGCAAAAGATTACCTTTACGTCGGGCTCAACGGGCACACCAAAAGGCGTGTGTTTATCGCTTGAGAGTCAATTGCAAGTAGCAACATCACTTTATCAAAGTATTGGTTTAGAAAAACCAAACCATTTGTGTTTACTGCCGCTACCGGTTTTGCTTGAGAATTTAGCCGGTGTTTATGCGCCGCTGTTAGCTGGTGGCACGGTTAATTTAGTGCCTTTAGCTGAACTTGGTTTTTCTGGTGCACAGTTACTTGAGCCACACAAATTAATAGCCGCAATTGAGCGCACTGAGCCAAATACCCTTATTTTAGTGCCAGAACTACTGACTTGCTTAGTGGCTTTCGCAAAGCAAGGTTGGCAAGCACCTAAAAGCTTAAAGTTTATTGCAGTAGGTGGTGCTGTTGTAAGCCAAGCGCTTATTAAGCAAGCCCGTGAGCTCGGTTTACCGGTTTATCAAGGCTATGGTTTGTCTGAATCGTCATCGGTAGTGAGCTTAAACACTCGCGATGATGATGACATCGACACCGCAGGGCGAGTACTTAAGCACATTCAATACAAAATTGAAAATGGTCAGCTTTATATCAAGGGTTCATTGTTTTTGGGGTACTTAGGTCAAGCTGCACAAAATGCTGACGATTGGTATGCAACTGGCGATCTCGTTACTGAGCAAGCAGGTCGCTTGGTTATACAAGGCCGTTTGAAAAACCAACTTATCACCAGCTTTGGTCGCAATATCAGTGCCGAATGGCCAGAGTCGTTATTGCTTAGCCACAGCCAGGTACAACAAGCAGTAGTGATTGGCGAAGGCCAGGCATTTTTAGCCGCACTTATCTATGCAAACCAAGCGATGAGTGACACTGAACTTGCTGCCCATATTAGGGCACAAAACGCACAACTCCCTGAATACGCACAGATCAGAAAATGGCATCGAATGGCAGAGCCTATGAGCCACACGCAAGGCTTATTAACTAGCAATAATCGCCCAAAACGCGATGTTATCAATCAATTTTTTGCTGCAGAGATTTCTGCACTTTATCAAGAGGCGACGAGCATGAGTCAATTTTTCAATACATTACAAGCCGAAACACAAACAGAGCGTGACTACCTTTTAGCAGCGCCGATTATTGGCCGCGTTTTTAAAGGTGAAGTAAGCCTGAGTGAATATGCATCGTTCTTAACGCAAGCTTATCACCATGTTAAACACACAGTGCCATTACTGATGGCTGTCGGGGCAAAGCTAAGTGATAAACAAGAGTGGTTGCGCGAAGCTGTTGCAGAATACATCGAAGAAGAACTAGGCCATCAAGAATGGGTGCTAAACGATATTGCAGCCTGTGGTTTTGATAAAGAGTTGGTGCGTCATTCTCGTCCACAGTTTTCGACCGAATTAATGGTGTCGTATGCCTATGATGCAATTAATCGCGGTAACCCACTGGCATTCTTTGGCATGGTTCATGTGCTTGAGGGTACCTCGATTGCTTTAGCCGATAATGCAGCAGGGCAAATTCGTGAAGCTGTAGGCCTACCGAAAAAGGCATTTTCATACCTTACTTCTCACGGTGCACTGGATATTGAACACGTTAAGTTCTTCGAATCACTGATGAACAAAATAGACAACGAAGACGACCAACAAGCCATCATTCATGCCGCTAAATGTTTTTACAAACTATACGGCAATATTTTTCGTGACCTCGATATCGAGCCTTTCTTTAGCGAAGCTGACTTGGAGCAAAGCGCATGAGTAGCCCAGTGTGTGTGCTAACCGGTGCAACAGGGGGCATTGGCCGTGCTATTGCCCTTCGTCTCGCAAAAGAAGGTTGGCGTTTATTACTCGTTGGTAGAAATATTAAGCAACTTGCTGCACTGCAATTGGAATGTGGCAATGATGCTGAGTATTTTCAGGCCGACCTAAGTAACAGCGAATCTCGTGATGATCTTGCTAAGTTTGCCCAGCAAATTGGTGGTGCAAGGCTACTTGTTAATAACGCGGGTGTTAATGTGATGCAGGGTTTTACTGAAATCAGCGAGCAGCAAATTGATCACCTGTTAAATATTAACCTGCATGTGCCCATTAAATTGTGTCAGTTATTTTTACCACAAATCACCCGTAATAAAGGCACGATTGTAAACATAGGTTCATCGTTTGGCAGCATTGGCTATCCGTATCAAACCTTGTATTGCGCTAGCAAGTTTGGCTTAAGAGGAATGACCGAAGCTCTTGCCAGAGAGCTCAGTCACAGCGATGTGAAAGTATTGTATTTAGCGCCTCGTGCGACTGACACCGCAATTAACTCGCCACAAGTGCGCGCGATGAACAAAGAGCTGGGTAACACCATGGATCCGCCAGAAAAAGTGGCTGATGCATTAATAGATTTAATTAAATCAAAAAAACGTCGTCGTTTTATTGGTTTTCCAGAAACATTATTTGCCCGTATTAACGGCGCATTTCCATCACTCGTTGATAACGCAATAGCAAAACAACTTCCTAAAATTAAAAGTTTTTTTGCCAACTAAATTGATCAAGGTGAATGATTATGACTAAACTAAATTTAAAAGCCCTAATGATGTTAGGTGCTATCATCGCTGCACCTGCAAAAGCCGACTTTAATAGCGATTTAAGTTCGGTGCAAAAGCAGTGGGCAGTGGTTAATTACGAATTAGTTGACGATGCGCAGTTAGATGCATTCGAAAAATTAGCGAGCGAAACCGCAGAGTTTACAAAAGCGAACGACCAGCAAGCGGCAAGCCATATTTGGTACGGTATTGTGCTATCGAGCTATGCGGGGGCGAAAGGAGGCTTAGGCGCGCTAGGCCTTGCAAAAGATGCTAAAGCGCAATTTGAAAAAGCGCTAAGTCTAGATCCAAAAGCACTTGAAGGCTCAGCATATACGAGCCTTGCAACCTTATACGGTAAAGTACCGGGTTGGCCAATTGGCTTTGGTGATGACGATGAAGCGAAAAAGCTATTTAAGCAAGCGCTTGAGCTAAACCCGCGTGGTATCGATAGCAACTATTTATATGCGTCATTCTTGTATGACGAGCGCAAATATAAATCAGCTAAAGAGTTTTTATTGGTTGCACAGCAAGCGCCAGCGCGTCCTGAAAGACCAAAAGCAGATCTTTACCGCCAGCAAGAAATTACTAAATTATTGGCTAAGGTAGAGAAAAAAATAAAGAGATAAACTATGCATTTATTGCTCGTTGAAGACGACCACTTAGTGGCAGAAGGCCTATGTCGTTCTTTACGTCAACAAGGATATAGTGTTGAACATAGTTCTACTGTTCAATCAGCAATGCAGTGGCTGCAAAGTGACGAAATTGAGCTGGTAGTCCTTGATTTAGGGCTACCAGACGGTGACGGCATCGATATTCTAAAGCACATCAAAAAGCATCGTAAAAATATACCCGTGGTGATTTTAACAGCCAGAGGCAGTATTGATGATAAAGTCATGGGGCTAGATTTAGGCGCTGATGATTATCTAGCAAAGCCCTTTGATCCCGCAGAATTATTTGCCCGTCTACGGGTTGCCAGTAGGCGTTTGACCCAAGCACAAACCAGCACTTTAAAAGTTGGTGATGTTGAAATGGACACCGCCGCTTTTACCGTGAGCTTTCAAGGTGAGCCAGTAAACTTGCCGCGCAAAGAGTTTATGCTCCTTAAAGCCTTGTTAGAAAACCAAGGCCGCGTGCAATCAAAACAACAGTTAGAAAGTAAACTGTATGAATGGGGCGAAGAGGTGGGGTCTAATACCATCGAAGTACACATTCATCACTTGCGTAAAAAATTCCCAAAAGAGTTTATTAAAACCTTACGCGGCATCGGTTATGTGGTGGGTAAACGCTAGTGTCAATTCGTAAAAGGCTGACTTTACTCATTTTGTCTATGGTGATCTTAACCTGTTTTTTGGCTTTTACTAAAGGTTATCGTGAAAGCATGAATCAGGCTGAAGCACTGCTCGATAACGAGTTGGTAACGCTTGCTCATGTGTTGATTGAGCAGCCTCTCAGTAAAGGTACCCCAGCTTATAGTAGTGATTTACCGCAGCTATTATTTCAGGTCTGGGTTGATGACAGCTTGGCCTCAAGCTCAAAGTCATTGCAGCATAACCCTAGCAATCAAAGTCAGTGGCAAACTGGGTTTAGTGTTGAGAACTTGGCTGGGCAACGAGTAAAAGTGTATCGCTTAAGCGAAGGCAATAAGCGGGTGCTTATTGCAGAGCCTTTGAGTAAACGTGTGGCACTCACCGAAACCGTGATTCTATCGGCCATGACGCCGCTGCTTTGGAGCGTGCCTATCCTTGCACTCCTTATTAGTGTGTTTGTAAAACAAGGGCTTGCGCCACTAACTCGGTTATCTAATCAACTAAAACATCGTCAAGCAAATGACTTTACGGCTATTCCTTGGCAAACTCCAGAACAAGAAATTAAACCTGTAATTAGCCGCTTAAATGACCTATTTAAACGAGTTGAAAGTGCTTATTTACGAGAGCGCTTTTTTGCCTCCGATGCAGCCCATGAACTGCGCACGCCGCTCAGTAGTTTAAAAATCAATGTACATAACCTACAGGCCCAAGGTGTTGAGAGTGTTGAGCTAGATGCGATGGAACAAGGCGTAGATAAGCTAAGTAATATTGTTGAACAGATGTTGATTTTGGGTCGTACTTATCCAGAACAATGGCAGGCGCAATTTAGCGCGGTATCGGTGCTAGAAATTAGCCAGCAGGTAGCCTCACAGCTTTATGATCGTATTGACGAAAAAGAACACACTATCAGCATTGAAGGTGATGATTTTATCATTGCCGGTGACGAATTCACCTTACTCACCTTATTTGGCAACTTACTTAGTAACGCCATAAAATATACTCCAGCGTCGGGAGAAATTTGTATTACCTTGAAAGCCGAAAATGATCGTTTTATCTGGCAAATAGATGACTCAGGCCCTGGTATTGACGAAGCCCAAAAGCAGCGCATTTTTAACCGTTTTTACCGTGTGGGTGGCGATAAACATCCATCAGGTGAGCAAGGAGCCGGGCTTGGTATGGCCATTGTTGAGCATATAGTGTCGATTTATAGCGCCGATATTGCTTTAGCAGATAGTCATCTTGGTGGCTTGCGGGTGAGTGTTTCCTTCATGCAAGGAGATGTCAGTGAATAAATGGATTTTGGCGCTTTCTATGTTGCTATTATGTATGCCGTCTTGGCTAGTCTATGCCAAAGAGTACAAGCTGATCTTAAAAGACCATTTGTTTTATCCTGCAGAAATAAAAGTACCTGCCAATAAAAAGCTGCGGCTTTTGATCGAAAACCAAGATGACACCCCAGAAGAGTTCGATAGCTTTGACTTGAATCGCGAAAAAGTGCTCTACCCAGGTCGCACGAGCGTCATTTATATTGGGCCGCTCAGCCCTGGGCGTTATGACTTTTTTGGTGAATTTTCGCCTAATACAGCGCGAGGGACAGTCGTGGCTACGGAGGAAAAAGATGCTGATAACTAGTTTGTTAATGAGCATTAATCAGCTTTTGCCTGTGGTGATTTTAGCTGTGCTTTTGAGCTTGATTGTGCCTTTAAGTCAGCGCCAACTGGGCGTATATGCAGTGATTGGTACGCTACTGAGCTTAGTGTTTGTGCAAGGCGCTGCTTGGCTGAGCCAGTTATTCGACCATCGGGGTTTAGAGTTCATGCAAATGTTGCTGTGTATTGTCATTTTTATCGCTGCGTTAATTAGCTGTCAGCAACGAAGCATGGCAGCTGCTGTGGCTTTGATTGCGACCATGACGTTGTATTTAAGTCATTACATGATCTATTTAGTGAGTTTTTGGCATAGCAGGGATACCGCAGAGCCATTGCTACTGGGTACATTTTTAGGTGTTGGCATTTGTATTAGCTTTGGCGTGTTACTGTTCTTTTTGCTTGAGAGTATTACCAAGCGCGTGGGCGTGCAGCCATTGATTGTGTTACTTGCATTAAATGCAACGGCAAAGCTATTGATATTTATTGATTTAGCAAGTCAGATCGATTTACTCGATGTGACCTCAAATTATTTAGATTGGCGCGGGTTTTTAGTTGAAAACTCAGAGCTTGGGCGCGTATTAAAAGCCTTAGTTGGCTACGAAGCTACGCCAAGCAAAACCGCACTTTGGGTGTATATCATTGCTACGTTGGGGTTTATCGCTTTAGCCCAGATTTTAAAAATTAAAAAGACCAAGGAGCCAGTATGCGGTTCTTAATAGTTAGCTTAACTTATTTGCTGTTAGCAAGTATCAGCCAAGTCGCTCATGCTGATGGCATGGTGGTTGATAAAGTGTACCACCCTTATGTATTGCCTTTTGAGCGCGAAGTTGAGTGGCGTTTGGTGTCTAGACAAACAGATAGTGGCAATGTGCTTGCACAGCGTGCAGGCTTTGGTGGTGCAATTAACGACACCATGAGCCTAGAGGGTTACTTAGTTGGCGAGCGCGATGATAACGGTGACTTTGGTTTATCTTCTTATGAAGTGGAGTTACGTTGGCAGTTGGTCGAACAAGGCCGTTTGTGGGCCGATTGGGGAGCGTTATTTGAGCTTGAAAAACAACACACACTCGATGCATACGAAGCAACAAGCGGCTTTTTATGGGAAAAAGAATTTGGTCGTACAAGCCTGACCATGAACGCTTTTTTAGTGTATGAATGGGGGGCTGATATTGAAAACGAGTGGGAAAGTGAGTTTCGCTTGCAGTACCGTTACCGCTATCGTTCGGCCTTTCAACCATCAATTGAAATATACGCCGGTGAGGACTTTATTGGAGTGGGTCCAGGCTTTACTGGCTTACACAGATTTAGCCCCAAGCGTCAGCTAAAATGGGAAGCAGGTTTTATTAGTGAGCTTAGCCAATCAGGCAAAGATCATAGCTTTCGCTTGGCTTTAGAGTTTGAATTTTAATGTCGATAGTGTTTGACTTATCTAACTAACTCTATATAGTGGGCACCAGCTAGAAAGAAAGCGTGTAATTAATAAATCTTTATTTCGTTGTTGTATAAGTAATACTTGTAGTACCGTCCTGAAGTTTTTAAGTACCATCTCATTTTTTGCTACACCCGCCCACTAGGGCATGTTTAATTTTTTTATATCAGGAATAATACTATGTCTAACATCGTATCAGGTACAGTTAAGTGGTTTAACGAATCTAAAGGTTTTGGTTTCATCGAGCAAGAAAATGGTCCAGACGTTTTCGCTCACTTCAGCGCTATCAAAAGCGAAGGTTTCAAAACTTTAGCTGAAGGCCAACGTGTAGAGTTCACTCTTTCACAAGGTCAAAAAGGTCCTCAAGCGGATAACATCACTCCGTTATAATTTTTACTTCTAGTAAAAGTTAAGAAGAAGCAAGCTACGGCTTGCTTTTTTTATGCCTAAAAATTGACTGAGCTAGTGAATATTTCTATATTTAATGCAGCTATGTCATTAGAGTGTATTAATTATCTTAAAATATTTGTTGTTAGCATGCCTAAGCTTTGCACCTGTAGTATTGGCAAAAGATAGTGTCACCATCTACACCGAGCAATTTCCGCCTTATAACTTCTCAAATAAAGGGCATTTAGAAGGCATTAATCTAAAGTTTGTTAAAGCAATGTGCGTTGATGCAAACATTGAATGCCAATTCGAGCTCTTACCCTGGTCTAGGGCATATCATTTAGCTCAGCAAAAGCAACTATCAGGTTTGGTCTCTACGGCACGTATTCCCGACCGCGAAGATTTATTCAAGTGGGTTGGTCCAATGGCTTCTTCTCGTAACTTTTTTTATCGCTTGCAATCAAATGACCGCATTAATCCCATCGACTTATCGCAAGTGAAAGATCATAGCCTGTGCGTAGTAAGAGATAGTATTTACGAAAAGTTTGTAGAAAGCATTGGCTTTGAAGGTGATAAAAACCTTCTTAAAGTGAGTCGCTATTACGAGTGTATTAACTTATTTTTCAAAAATAAAGTTGAGCTGATCATTGGTTCTGAGTTGTCGTTTAAATACCAATTAATGCAGTATGGTCACCAAGGTAGAGAAGTGGTTAAGTTAGTTGAATTGCCTCTTAATGGCACCGCAGGTAATTTTCTAGCACTTAATAAGGCGCTACCTGATGAGTTAGTTGCTCGATTGCAAGCAAGTTATGACAAGCTGAGTAAGCAGGGCCTGTTAGAGACTTATATTGAGCAATATAAGGCGAATTAAGGTCGCTGCGCGAACATCATTACCGCATTGTATCTTGGTGTCATTATCACCTCATTAAACGCTGCTTTTAAGGCATCGATATAACGTTGGTCGGTATTAATATTTGCTGCGAGATAACCTTTCATGGTTAAAAAGTCGATTGCATGAGCAAAGCTGAAACGAGCTTCATCCAGTGCTAATTGCTCAGCCATGGCCGCAATATAGTTCTTATCATCAATGATTAAATCAACCTTGCCCGACATCAACAGCTGATACGACTTATTAATATCAGAGGTATATACCACAGTATAACCACGTTCTGTTAGGCGCTGCGCTGCTAGGTCATGACGTTGTACTGCTATCTTATATTGCTTGGCTTGCTCATTTGAAGTGATGTTTATATCGCTGCGAGAGCTCAATTTAACAAAGCCCATTTGGTAGGTTGCCACTTCACCAATCCAATGAAAGTGTTTTTCACGTTCAGCAGTTTTCGCCATACTATAAATAAAGATATTCGGTTTCTTCAGTGCCATATTGTAAGCACGGGCCCAAGGGTAAAGCTCTATATTCGCGTTCAAATTAGCTTTAGCAAAAATTGCTTTCACAAGCTCGGTGCTCTCACCGGCAACTTGGTTATTGATTAGAGTTTGATTAGGTGGCGACAGTTCAGTCACAACGGTTAGGGTCGGTTTACTCAGTGCTGGCCAACTAAAGAAAAGAATTAGCAAATAAAGTCGTAAATAGTTCATTTATGTACTTAAAAGGACTTAGTAATTAAATCTTAGCACATAAAACGATAAAAGGGCCTTGCGGCCCTTGGTGAAGTATCGTTCAAGTCAGATAGACCTTTAACCCCTTAAAGTCCTATCCTATTGTTTTGCAACTACGGCTCATCTCATTAAGTTTCTAAGCTAGCGAGAGGAAAAAACCTGCAATTGCTGCACTCATAAGGTTAGCCATAGATCCTGCTAACACTGCTCTGAGCCCTAAGCGTGCGATATCCTTTCGCCGACTAGGCGCCATACCGCCTAATCCACCTAGTAAAATTGCTATCGATGATAAGTTAGCAAACCCACATAACGCGAATGTGACAATCGCTTGTGTGTGCGCACTTAACGTATCGCGATAATTAATAAAGTCGAGGTAAGCAACGAATTCGTTAACTACAACCTTCTGACCTATAAAACTGCCTGCGATTACAGCTTCGTTCCACGGTACACCTAATAACCATGCAACTGGAGCGAATACGTAACCTAAAATTTCTTGTAGCGTTAATGTTGGATGATCAAACCAACCACCAATACCGCCTAATAACCCATTTAGAAGTGCAATAAGTGCTACGAAAGCAAGTAACATCGCACCTACGTTCAGTGCTAGTTGCATACCGTTTGCGGCACCTGATGCTGCTGCATCAATTACGTTAACCGGTTTTTCTTCTTGTACGTCTAAATCAGCTAAATCTTCTTTCGGTGTTTCGGTCTCTGGCACAATCATTTTTGCCATTAAGAAACCACCTGGTGCCGCCATAAAGCTGGCTGCAATTAAGTATTTAAGCTCTACACCAATTGTTACGTAACCTGCCATAACAGAACCTGCTACGGTAGCAAGGCCACCTACCATTACCGCAAATAGCTCTGACTTTGTCATGCTGGCGATAAATGGTTTAACAATCAATGGTGCTTCTGTTTGGCCAACGAATATATTGGCGGTTGCAGAAAGCGATTCAGGGCGCGAGGTTTTCAATAGCTTTTGTAAGCCACCGCCTAGAATCTTGATTATCCAATCCATCACCCCGATGTGATACAACACAGCAACAAGTGCTGAGAAGAACACGATAACGGGCAATACTTGTATCGCAAAAATAAACCCTAAGGTATCTTGCGATGCCAGTGAGCCAAATAAGAAGCTAATCCCGTCATTGGCATAACCAATAACTGATGATACGCCTCGTGACATACTTGCCAGTACGTTTTTGCCCACTTCGAAGAACAAGACAAAGCCACCAATTAACACTTGAAGTAAAAAGGCGATGCCTACAGTTCTTAAATTAATTGCTTTACGGTTCGTAGAAGCCGCAAAAGCAATGCCTAGTAGCACAACAATGCCTACTAAGCTCATAAATGTTGTCATACTGACTGTTTCCCGTTGTTATTGTTGCAGTAAATATTTTATTTTACTTTTAATTATATCAATGGCAACGCGATTCATACCGCCGCGTGTGACTACGAGATCAGCTTTGTGCTTTGATGGCTCAATAAACTGATAAAACATAGGTCGCACTGTCGCTTGATATTGATCAACAACGGACTGTAATGTTCTGCCACGCTGCTCCATATCTCGTTGCATACGGCGCATAAGGCAGATATCTAACGGTGTATCAATGAACACCTTAATATCAAATTCTTTTCGAAGTGCCGGATCACTCAATAGCAAAATACCTTCAACGATAAGTACTTTTGCAGGTGCAACTCGACGCGTTTCATCGCTACGGGTATGCATTGCATAGTCATAAGTTGGTACGTCTACTGATTTTCCAGCGCGCAATTGAAGTAAGTGCTCATGCAAAAGCTCATGCTCGAAAGCATCAGGATGGTCGTAATTGGTTTGCGTTCGATGGTCAAACGGCAAATGCGACTGGTCTTTATAATAAGCATCTTCTTCGATCACTGCGATCGCGCCCGGTTCAAGCTCATTGACTAATTCGTTATAAATTGTCTTGCTAAAAAGAGACTTGCCCGACGCAGATGCGCCAGCAATAGCTATAATTGTTCGTGTCACTAAAGTTCTCGCCCACACAGAAGGAAACATTGTTAGGTAGATCACAATAGCAAAAAAGACACGATTAATCTCTTTTGCTTCGCTTAGAGATGCAAATTTATAATGTTTCTGTTTTATGAAACAGGACTTATGTCCTGTACCAAAAATTCGAAGAGCATATAAAGTATTCACATATTGATAACGAGGTACCCATGGCAAGAGCACTCATCTTAATGGCAGATAGCCTAGGAATTGGCGCAGCACCTGACGCAGAGAAGTTTGGTGATGTAGGCGCAAATACCTTTGCTCATTTACTTAAAGCCTATGCAGAAGAAACAGGTGAGCACTTATCGCTACCTAATCTTACCCGTTTAGGTTTAGCTGATGCATGCGAAGCCGCAGGCAAAGAGCCTTGTTTAGTTAGTGGCCGCCAAGCACCTATTGGCGCATGGGGTTACGCTAAAGAGTTATCAAGTGGTAAAGACACACCTTCAGGGCACTGGGAAATGGCCGGTGTACCTGTGTTATTTGATTGGGGTTACTTCCCTAATACACAGCCGTGTTTTCCACAGGAATTTGTTGACGAGCTAATTGCTCGCGCAGGTATTCCTGGCATTTTAGGTAACTGTTATGCTTCAGGAACAACCATTTTAGAACAGCTAGGTGAAGAACATATGCAAACCGGTATGCCGATTTGCTACACCTCAGTTGATAGCGTGTTTCAAATAGCCGCGCACGAAGAATCATTTGGACTGGAGAAACTTTATCAGGTTTGCGAAATCGCACGGGCGCTGCTTGATGAAATGAACATAGGAAGAGTGATTGCGCGGCCATTTTTGGGTTCGAGCCGTGACGATTTTGCCCGTACAGGCAATCGTCGTGACTATTCGGTGCTGCCACCGTCGCCAACCTTGCTTGATAAATTATCGCAAGACGGCGGTGAAGTGATCAGTATTGGTAAAATTGCCGATATCTATGCGCACCAAGGCATCACCCAAAAACACAAAGCACCAGGGCTAATGAACTTACTTGAGAAAACCTCAGAAGTCATTGCAAGCGCACCTGACCATAGTTTGATTTTTACAAACTTAGTTGATTTTGATGAAAAGTACGGTCATCGCCGTAATGCAGTTGGCTACGCTAAAGCATTAAAAGAGTTTGATGATTACCTACCGACTATTTTAAATCAGCTAAATAGTGATGATGTATTAATTATCACGGCCGATCACGGATGTGATCCAACAGCAGCAGGCACTGACCATACACGTGAATACGTGCCAGTACTTGCATACCAACCGGGAATGACAAACACCCCGCTTGGAGAACGAGCTAGTTTTGCAGACATAGGTCAAACCCTTGCCCAGTGGTTTAATCTTCCTGCACTTGAATACGGTGATAGCTTTAACGACAAGCTATTAGCGAACAAAAAAGGAAACCAATAATGAGTACTCCTCATATCAGCGCCAATGTAGGCGAATTTGCAGAAACGGTATTAATGCCGGGTGATCCGCTTCGCGCTCAGTACATTGCTGAAAACTTTTTAGATGACGCAAAACAAGTAACAGGCGTTCGTAATATGTATGGTTTTACCGGTACCTACAAAGGTAAACCAGTGAGTATTATGGGCTCTGGGATGGGTATTCCATCAATGTCAATTTATGCCCGTGAATTGATCGTTAGTTACGGCGTTAAAAATCTAATTCGTATTGGTACCTGTGGCGGTATTGGTAGCGATATCAAAATCCGTGACGTTATCTTTGCACAAGGTGCAAGCACAGATTCAAACGTAAACCGTGCACGCGTACGTGGTTACGACTTTGCTGCAATTGCTGATTTTGGTTTATTACTTAACGGCGTAAACGCAGCAAAAGAATTAGGCATTGAAGCGAAAGTAGGTAATGTATTTACAACAGATACATTCTACCAAGCAGATAACACCTTCTATCAAGAATTAGACAAGCTAGGCGTACTTGCTGTTGATATGGAAACAGCTGGCATGTACGGCGTAGCCGCTGAATACGGCGCAAAAGCGATGGCACTATTTACTGTAAGTGACCACGTAATCACTGGTGAAGCGACACCAAGTGAAGAGCGTCAAAGCACTTTTAACGAAATGGTTAAAATTGCTTTAGAATCAATTTAAATAAGTTCCTTGGTAACGTATTCACTGAAATTTGGAAACACGCCCAAAGTGAAGTGAGACTAACCTCAAAGCCGCATTTATGCGGCTTTTTTTATAGCTGCCTGTTTACCTCACGTAAAATCCTGCCCGCATCTCGCAACCGCCCCTTAAAACTTGAAAATTCAACTAATTGTTGCCACTTTTAATAGAGGAACAACAATTGAGGATGTGTATGTCTAATTGGGTTGAAGCTAAGGTAAAAGACGTTAAATGGTGGACCGACTCATTATTTAGCTTAATCGTTAACGCCGATGTTGAGCCATTCACGGCGGGGCAGTTTACAAAGCTTGCGATGCAAGTGGGTGATAAACGTGTAGCTCGTGCATATTCTTATGTGAATGCGCCGAACAATCCCGATCTCGAGTTTTATCTTATTAATGTGAAAGACGGTCAACTTTCTCAGCAACTCGCACAATTAAAGCCGGGTGACTCAGTGACTATAGAGCGCCGCGCGACAGGCTTTTTTACCCTTGATGAAGTACCAAGCAGTGAGCAGCTTTATATGCTGAGTACAGGTACTGCGCTTGGACCTTTTATTTCAATATTAGAGCAGGGCGAAGTGTGGCAAAAGTTTGAGCATGTTCATTTAGTGCATGGAGTTCGCTTTAACGAGGACTTAAGTTATCAAGAACGCATTAATGCGCTTAAGCAGCAGTACCCAAATCTTTACTATTCGCCTGTAGTCAGCCGAGAGTCAGCCACTATCGGTTTTAATGGCCGGATCACAGATGTAATTAAAGACCATCGTTTATTTGATGTAATAGGGCGCCCAACTGTACCTGATACCGCACAATTTATGATTTGCGGTAACCCACAAATGGTAAAAGACACCACAGCTATTTTGTTAGAGTTTGGTTTTAGCCGCAACAGACGCCGTGAACCAGGGCAGATCACAGTAGAGCAATATTGGTAAAAAACTATGCCAAACAGCTAGAATTTGCTACCTTAGCGCCTCAAATCAGGAATGATGCATTTAGGAAAAGTATGAAACCGTTATTTTTTGCAATCAGTTTATTACTCTCTTGGCAGTCAATTGCAAGTGACGAAACCACCGAACAAACCCAACCTCAAACGAGCAATGAACAAAAAGCCGAAAAGAAGGACGTACCTAGCTTAGAGTTTATTGAAGAAAAGCCAGCTACAGAGCAAAAATCAGCGTCTGAAACTGAAAAAGCGACTGTAGAAGCCGCTCAAGTAGAAGAAAAAGCTGAAGAAGCTGCGAAGGCAACGAGTGAAACAACCACAAGCAGCGACGAACAAAAAGCGACAGCCGCAGCCTTAAAAGCGGTCGCAGAAGTTGATGATAGCAAAGTACTCGGTACACAAACCCCTGCACCTGCAGAGCAACCAAAAACAGTTGCCGAAAAACAGCAAGCCGTTGCAGAAGCAGAAAAAGCCGTTAACCAAGCTAAAGAAGCACTAACAGCGAAGCAGCAAGAAAAAGCACGTCAGTCACGTGAATCAATGGCAGTGATTGAACAGCTGATTGCAGCTTATAATGCTCGTAACATTGATGCTTTTATTAAGATGTATGATGAAAACGTTGAGTTTTATACATTCCCGAATGAGTTGATGTTCACCGGTAAAGAAAAGCTTATTGCACGATACGGCATCATGTTTAAAAAGCTAAAGTGTATTAAATCATCGCCAATTAAACGCATTGTGCTTGGCAACATCGTGATTGATCACGAACTCTCTGAAACCTGTACACAAGACCCAAAAGTCGTCGACAAGCGCTCTGAGTTCGTTACCAGCTACAAAATAGAAAATGGCAAAATAACCAAAGTGTTATTCTTCCGTTAGAAAAAAGAGCAGCCCAGCTGCTCTTTTTTTATGGGGTCAAGTTACAAGTTAGCGAGTTTCAAGTTAGCAAGAGTAAAGTTAGCGAGATGCGAGATTCGAGGTAGCAGCGATTTTACATCGCGTCCTAGAACCTAAATCCTAGCGCCTAGAACCTAGCACCTAATGTTTCCCCCGTAGGACTGGCTTTAGCCGGGAATTGCCTTAAGTTAGCGAGTACAAGGGGAAAGGTGCGAGTAACGAGGTAGCAGCGATTTTACATCGCGTCCTAGAACCTAAATCCTAGCGCCTATGACGCGGGATAAACCCGCTGCTACATGTAGGCGTGAAACTTGTTTCGCGCGTCTGATCGTTGAAGGCTTCTATATGTTGGGTATCGCTCCGCTCGACCCAACCTACCTGGAAAGTGAATAGGTCGAATGCTGAGAAGAACACTCGACCTAAATAATCCCACAGATCGGCTGATATCTAATATCTGACCTCTAACGACTAGAAACCAGCGAATTTACATAGCGTCCTAGAGCCTAGCGCCCAGAACCTAAATCCTAACGCCTATGACGCGGGATAAACCCGCTGCTACATGTAGGCGTGAAACTTGTTTCGCGCGTCTGATCGTTGATGGTTATGCCGATTGACTAACATCTAATCTCTGACGTCTAAATATTTGGATTGATTATCTAGTTTAAAGTAACCACAGATAACGGGTTTATCTTCTAAACCATCTATAAATACATAGCACTCAGAAGTCATCATTGATTTCCTGTGGTGAATTTCGTTTGCGTTGGCGAGCATTGTATCCACCTACTTCGGCCGCTAATTCATTTATTTCATCAAGAAGCGATCCCTGTAAGTTAAGTACAACCAGCGCTTCAAAAAGAATGTCACTTTTCACAACATCACCTTGCTCCAACTTTTGTACAGTCGAACGTGATACCCCAATCATTTTCGCAAATGTACTTTGCGTATAATGAAGAGTTCGGTGCTGGCGAATCAAATCTCCCAGCTTTTGTGCCATTTTAGTAGCCTGTTCAGAACGCATATTGATTACTTTTATAATCATTAGATATTTAATGATTAGTTTAGCGGTATTTAATGTTTTTGCAATAGAGGAGGTAAAGTTAGCGGGGGTCAAGTTAGCGAGAGTAAAGTTAGCGAGAGTAAAGGTACGAGTAACGAGATGCGAGTAACGAGATGCGAGATACGAGATAGCAGCGATTTTACATCGTTTTCCAGCGCCTAGGACCTAGAGCCTATGACGCGGGATAAACCCGCTGCTAAATGTAGGCGTGAAACTTGTTTCGCGCGTCTGATCGTTGAAGACTTCTATATGTTGGGTGTCGCTCCGCTCGACCCAACCTACCTGGAAAGTGAATAGGTCGAATGCTGAGAAGAACACTCGACCTAAATAACCCCACAGATCTGCTGAAATCTAATATCTGACCTCTAAAGACTAGAAACCAGCGATTTTACATCGCGTCCTAGCGCCAAGAACCTAGCATTTGATGACGCGGGATAAACCCACTGCTACATGGGTTTCGGCTATGCTGTTTCGTTTAGCAACGAATTAAAGCTGTCGTTGTCGTGTAGGCTGGCAAACGCGCTTTCGTGTAATAGCTCGTTACGTAGGTTAGGAGAATACTCAAGGGCCATGCGAATATCAGCCATTGCATCGGCGTGTTTGTGCAGTAATGCATATGCACAAGCACGTTGCCAGTATGCGTAGCCGTAGTCGCTATCAATTTCTAATGCTTGATTACAAAGCTCGATAGCTTCACCTGTTTCGTTTATCTCTAACAGTGCATCTGCTTTATAGGCAATGGCTTCTACGTCTTCTGGTTTACGTTTTAAGATCTCGTCAAAAATCTCAATCTTATTCGCAACGTCGCTTTCTAAATTGGCACGCATCCATAAAGAATGAACTTCATTGGTGATTGAGATCTTTTGTTGGTTTAATAAGATCTCTTCAGATCGCTCACGTAGCTTTTCTTCAAGTACTTTTAGGCGCTCTTCGTATTCTTGTGTAATCGCACTAACACGTGAGTTTACGATATCTTCTACTTTGTTTTTCACATCACGCAGTGAATTCCAACCGACTAAAACCAAAATTGAAGCAGTAATCGTAATAATGAAAAACACATTATTAATAGTATCTGTTGTATAAGTTAATGCACGGTCGGCAGTATCAAGTTGCGTATGAGCAACTTGTTTTGTCACATCTTCGCGCAGTTTTTGTTGGTCTTGGCGCACAGCTTTTAATTCATCAAGAATATAACGCTCTAACAATGGCTTATACATCGGTTCCTGAAGCTTATCGAGAGCTTGTTGTTGCTCTGCTTCGGTTAAAGCAGGGCGGTTTTCAGGCTCATTTTGAGCTGCTGCAAATGTACTAAAGCTCATTAAAAAAGTGATTAAAATTAAGGTATAACGCATGACATATTAATTTTTAGTGATTTCTGAGGTAACTGTAACATGCGTGAGCATTGTGGACTAGGCAAAAAAAAGCCAGCTCGGGGGAGAGCTGGCCAAACTGCTTAAACAACATAAAGTCGTAAGGGGTATCAACAGGAGTTAGGTACAATATACCCATTTTAATCTGAACAACTACTTAATACTTAATGAGTTTTTAAATACTTATATTCGTTCTGTCAGAATTAAAATGTTCGTCTAGACTTAAGAAGTCGTAAAACTAAAAGGTGAGAGTATGCGCCAACAACTAGTCCAACTGCTGTATGGAGTATCGATTTCTTCTGATCTTGATAGTGGCAATGTTGAATTAGCTGAACGCTTAATTCTGAATGCTGTACTTGATGGCCTTGAAATTGGCCGAGCAGGGATCTGGCTGTTAAATGACGAAAATACGGCGATTGAATGCCGGTTATTACTCGATAGAGAAAACGGCAAAGAAATCCAAATGTTAGTACTCCCTCGTGATGCATATCCTGCTTATTTTAAGGCACTCGACACCCAACGTACGATTACTGCCGAAGATGCTCATACCGACCCTGCTACGTATGAATTTAGCGAAAGCTATCTAACACCCCTTAATATTGGTGCAATGCTCGATGCGCCAATTCGTTATAAAGGTGAAATGATCGGGATATTTTGCTGTGAGCACATAGGTGGAACAAGGCAATGGACAGAAGATGAATGCTCATTCATCGGTGCTTTGGCAGATCTTTATGGCAGAGCACTTTCGGCACAAGAAAACGAACGTATCAATGCTGAACTTGAAAGTGCCAATCAGCACCTAGAGCAACGTGTTGCAGAGCGAACGCGTACGCTTGAAAAAACCTTATCTGAACTGACCACAATGCAAGAAAAGCTTATAGAAGCCGAAAAAATGGCGTCTCTGGGTAATCTTGTTGCGGGTATTGCTCATGAGGTTAATACACCTATTGGCATAGCAGTCACAGCAAATAGCTCAGCAAAAGATAAGCTAAACACGCTTAATAAACATATAGATTCAAACACCTTAACAAAAGCAGCCCTACTTGAAGGCATGAATCATTTAAACGAGTGTATCAAAATATCGTTTACCAACCTTGAGCGGGCCGCAAAGCTTATCAGTGACTTTAAACAAACGGCGGTTGATCAATCATCGCTTAATTTACTCGAAACCAACATTAAAGATTACTTTGAAAACATCTTACATAGCTTAATGCCACTTACGCGTAGTCATAATGTTGAAGTAAACATCAACTGTGTTGATGACTTTTCGCTTATAACCGTTCCGGGGGCGCTTAGCCAAATATTCTTAAATCTTGTAAATAACAGCTGTGTACACGGATTTGTTGGCCGTGAGCAAAACCGCATAGATATTGCTGTAAGCATCGATAACGACACCAATAGCTACACCATAACCTATAAAGACAACGGTCATGGCATGACCGAAGATGTGATGTACAAGGTATTTGAGCCATTTTTCACTACCAAGCGAGGCAATGGTGGCAGTGGTTTAGGTATGTCGATAGTTTATAATCTTGCAACGCAAGCGCTGCAAGGTGAAGTGAGCATCGATAGCAAACCGGATAACGGCGTTACTGTCACCTTCAAATTGCCGCAAAAGCTCACATAACTAATTAATATTTATACAAGTTGTTGGCTAAATAATCTGGTGACTGGGTAATAAAATTAAAAATTAATCAGTTTGCTTAGCAAGACAAGAAATATCAGTGCATTCGTTGTCTTGGCAAAATTGTTTGATACGTTTTTTAGAATATAAATAATTAATGCTCAATGGCGTGATTAACAGCGCTAGCCAAAACAATACCGAACTTCTAAACGTCAACCCCACAAGCGATGCGACTACCAGCCCTGTTAACATCAAAATAGGTAAATTGGCGATAAAAAAGTTAATGCTTAGTTGTCTAGCAACGTCAGGATTAATGGTTTTCATAAGGGCTACTCGCTGTTAAAAAATACCCTTATAAAATGGACGGTTTTGTTAAATGAATCAAATCAGATTTTTCTATCGGTGTAATCGATTTAAAACTATGATCTGGATCTAGCTTTATTCATATACAGCTCCTATAGTTTTAAACAACAGGAACTTATTCGCTATTAGTTATTCATAACTATTAGAAAATCTCTCTTTATGACGAAAGGGATAAAAGCGAATTTTAGCGTTTCGTCATATTTTAGCTTATGAGGAGCACATAATGAGTAATGGAAAAACGGGCCAATGCCCGGTAATGCATGGTAGTAACACTGTCACCGCTCAATCAAATACCGACTGGTGGCCAAACGCGCTCAATTTCGACATTCTTCATCAACACGACAGCAAAACGAATCCTTACGGCAAAGACTTTAATTACGCAGAAGCATTCAAATCTCTTGATCTTGAAGCCGTTAAAACCGATTTAAAAAACCTAATGACCGAAAGCCAAGAATGGTGGCCAGCTGACTGGGGCCATTACGGTGGTTTAATGATCCGTATGGCATGGCACTCAGCGGGTTCATACCGTTTAGAAGATGGCCGTGGTGGCGGTGGTACAGGTAATCAACGCTTTGCGCCATTAAATTCATGGCCAGATAACGCTAACCTAGATAAAGCACGTCGCTTACTTTGGCCAATCAAAAAGAAATACGGTAACAAGCTTTCTTGGGCAGATTTAATGATCTTAGCCGGTAATATGGCATATGAATCTATGGGTTTAAAAACCTTTGGCTTTGCCGGTGGCCGCGAAGATATTTGGCACCCAGAAAAAGACGTTTACTGGGGCGCTGAAAAAGAATGGTTAGCACCAAGTGATGAGCGCTATTCAAATGTAGCTAAACCAGACACTATGGAAAACCCATTGGCAGCGGTACAAATGGGTTTAATTTATGTAAACCCAGAAGGGGTGAATGGTAACCCAGACCCGCTTAAAACGGCAGAACAAGTTCGCGAAACATTTGCCCGTATGGCAATGGATGACGAAGAAACTGCAGCGCTTACAGTCGGTGGCCACACTGTGGGTAAAACTCATGGTAATGGTAGTGAAGAAAACGTAGGCCCTGAGCCAGAAGCAGCTGATGTATTTGAGCAAGGCCTTGGCTGGAACAACCACAACTCACGCGGTATTGGTCGCGATACCATGACGTCTGGCATCGAAGGCGCATGGACAACTCACCCAACTAAGTGGGATAACGGCTATTGCTACTTACTGCTTAACTATGAGTGGGAACTTAAGAAGAGCCCGGCAGGTGCGTGGCAGTGGGAACCAATCGATATTAAAGAAGAAGACAAACCAGTTGATGTAGAAGATCCATCAATTCGTTTAAATCCTATTATGACCGACGCCGATATGGCGATGAAGATGGACCCAACCTATCGTAAGATTATCGAGCGTTTTAACGATGATTTTGAATACTTTAGTGATGTGTTTGCACGCGCATGGTTCAAACTAACGCACCGTGACTTAGGTCCTAAATCACGTTATTTAGGTTCTGATGTACCAAGCGAAGATCTGATCTGGCAAGATCCGATCCCAGCGGTTGATTACACCTTATCAGACAGCGAAATTAGCGAACTTAAAACCAAGCTACTTAACTGTGGTGTAAGCCAAGCAGACTTAATCGCAACAGCATGGGATAGCGCTCGTACTTACCGGGGGTCAGACCACCGTGGTGGTGCAAATGGCGCACGTATTCGCCTTGCACCACAAAAAGATTGGCAAGGCAATGAACCTAAGCGTTTAGCTAAAGTATTAAGTGCACTCGAATCAGTACAAGCGGGTTTAAGTAAACCAGTGAGCCTCGCTGATTTAATTGTACTTGGTGGCTCAGCAGCGGTTGAGCAAGCAGCAAAAGCGGCGGGTGTTGATATAACCGTGCCATTTGCGCCTGGCCGTGGCGATGCCACAGACGAGATGACAGATGCAGACTCGTTCGACGTACTTGAGCCAATTCACGATGGTTTCCGTAACTGGCTCAAAAAAGACTACGCGGTTTCAGCAGAAGAGCTAATGTTAGAGCGTACGCAATTAATGGGCTTAACAGCACCAGAAATGACCGCTCTTGTTGGTGGTATGCGTGTACTTGGCACTAATCATAATGGTACTTTACACGGTGTATTTACAGATAACGTAGGCACACTCAGTACTGACTTTTTCGTTAACCTAACCGATATGGCTAATACGTGGAAGCCACTAGGTAAAGGCTATTACGACATCATTGATCGCAGCACAGGTGTAACTAAATGGACAGCAACACGCGTTGATTTAGTGTTTGGTTCAAACTCAATCCTACGCTCATACGCAGAGTTTTACGCACAAGACGACAACAACGAACGTTTTGTAAAAGACTTTGTCGACGCATGGGTAAAAGTAATGAACGCCGATCGCTTCGATATTTAATTTAAAATTCCGTTAAGTACAAAGGCCACACAGTTTAACTGTGTGGCCTTTTTTGTTACGAGGGGAAAGTTAGCGAGTTTCAAGGGGAAAGGGGAAAGAGTAACGAGATGCGAGATGCGAGATGCGAGTTGCGAGGTTCGAGATTCGAGGTAGCAGCGATTTTACATCGCGTCCTAGCGCCTAGAACCCAGCGCCCAGAATTTTGCTGATAACGCGGGATAAACCCGCTGCTACAAGTAGGCGTGAAACTTGTTTCGCGCGTCTGAGCGCTGAAGGCTTCTATATGTTGGGTATCGCTCCGCTCGACCCAACCTACTCAGTAAATGAAAAGGTCGAATGCTGAGAAGAACACTCGACCTAAATAATCCCACAGATCGACTGACATCTAACATCTGACCTCTAACGACTAGAAACCAGCGATTTTACATCGCGTCCTAGCGCCTAGAACCCAGCGCCCAGAACTTTGCTGATAACGCGGGATAAACCCGCTGCTACACGTAGGCGTGAAACTTGTTTCGCGCGTTTTACCGCTGAAAGCTCCTTTACTTCTCAACCCCAAACCAATAACTATTTTGAAAAATACTCTCTTTTAACTCTCTTTCACTGTAGGCATACGTGCTTTGCCAAAACAGGCGATCAAAAAGGTACTTATCACCCTCTTTAGCAAGAATTTTAAAATTGAATAATGATGAATAGGCAACTTCTTGATTTGCAGTTACTTCATCTTTACAGCTAGAGTAATCAACTGCATTTGGGCACTGAGACATCATTGCAAAGCTAATGCTGTTATCAGCTTCTAATTGCCAATAACTACTCGGTGTAAAGTTAGCTCTGTTTTCGAGGCCATATTGGTCAGCGTAATAGAAGCTGCCTTTACCATCATCATTTATATACCAGTATATCTTCTGGTTGCCGCTGGTATAGCCTTGACGTAAGTAACTAAATAGCTGCTTATAATCATCAAGTGTGATGGTTGAATCATCAATCACTTCCATAAATTCATAGCCTAAGCGAGCTTGGCGTTCGTCTTTATTTCGTTCGCGCGCCATGATCATTTTGCCATCAGGCTGAGTGAAAAATTGTAAGCTCGTATCTAGGCCATTGCCTGTTACTTTAACGGTTTCGCCATTATTGTCTAAGTCGTAATGCCACTTAAACGAGTCACTATTTTCAGGCGTATTAAATGTCACCGTCGCAGTATCGGCGGCAGTGATGGTGAAAAATGTTGGTAAATAACGAAATGTTAGGCCTTCATCTGTATCTGAATTTTTGTTATTCAAACGGCCTGTATATGATTTGCCTACTGTAAGCTCAGGAACCGCAATTGGGGTAAGTTTGCGCAGTGTGCTAATCGTTGTTTTTACTTGCAATGCTTCAGCAAGTTCAGCTGACTCATTAATATAATTCTGAGCACTTTCATCTTGATAAGTTAGAGCATGACGTAGTTTTAGCACTAAAAAGTCATCAAATTGGGCAATGACTTCTGCATCAACGAGATCAAGATCAAATGCGACATCTACCTCATGACCAAGGTTACTAAATTGCTTTGTGTTTTGAGTTACAACTAATGTATCACTCTCAATTTTTAATGTTTTGCCATCTAACGTCGCCGAAAATTCAGCATGAGGGAATGACGTAGTATTTCCTGAGGCCGTCGGAATAAAGCTTGCTAAAGGTACTTCAAAGTAACTTTCTTCACCTGCTGCACTTAAATAATTAACAGAGTGGAATGAGCTTTGTTCTACATCAGCGTAGTACGCAGAACTAAACTCCGTATTTGATTTATAAAGGGTAACTACTTCGCCTTTATCGGTTGAAACATTAAAAAGCTCAACACGAATAGCATCATCGCGCTTAGCCAACACTTCCATTTCAAGAAGGGCTTGTTGATTACATTCTTGCAAGCAATCAATCGCTTGGGTATTTAATGCAATCACATCAGGGTTCGACCAATCAAAACGGCTTAGCTCACCATTTTGAGCAATTACCCCGGCATCTTCAGTAGCAAATACCAGCTCTACGCTACCATCGCTTGATTGCCAATTACCCATCACTTCGCTATTGCTAAGCTCAATAGGTTGCCATGCTGCCCGGTTTTCGGCGACATTAACGGTTAGGGTATATTGATTACTCGCTTTACCATCAGAGACTTCTACAGTAAAAGCGTGGTTAGCTACTTCGAATAAGCTCGGCTCTGCACTAAAAGTTACTTGATTACTGCTGGTGGTTACAGTCAGCCACTCTGGTTTATCAATAATCGTTGTTGTCACACTGTCGTTTTGCTCATCTTTTAAATCAACAACTAAATTAGTTGATTCAAGCGCTTTGGCTGAGAGAGTGAGTGAGCCAGAAAGCGTCGGTGCAGTATTTTGCTCTACTTTTACATCTGGCGTTTTATCTGTTGATGAACCGCCACCACAGGCTGTTAGAGCCAGAGTCAGTGCCGATATGCTGAAAAGCTTTTTCATTTAGGTCCCTTAAATTTATTGTTCTATTGAAGTCAAAAAAATTTAAGTTACCTAAAATAGGTAATTCAGTAAAGTGAATATGTAACTGAACGTAAACAAAAAAGGCGAGCTATCTTGCTCACCTTTTAGGGGAAAGGGTTATTGCGCTTGTTGCGCGACATGGTCCATATATTCGTCAAACGTGCCCTGAAAATCGATAAGCTGTTGATCTTTAATATCGATGATACGAGTCGCTAAAGACGATACAAACTCACGGTCGTGGCTTACAAAAATTAGCGTGCCTTGGTAATCTTTTAATGCATTATTGAGTGCTTCAATGGCTTCCATATCCATGTGGTTGGTTGGCTCGTCCATAATTAGCACGTTGATGTCTTGCATCATTAACTTACCAAACAATAGGCGGTTCTTTTCACCACCCGAGCAGTTACGGGCTTTTTTGTTAGCGTCGTCTGCGGTAAATAATAAACGGCCTAACATAGCACGAACCATTAAATCGTTGTGCTTAGCGGTACGCCATTGCGACATCCAATCAAATAAAGTTAAGTCGTTATCAAAGTCTTTACTGCTGTCTTGCGGGCAATAACCAATGCTGGCATTTTCAGACCACTTAACCACACCTTCGTTACTTTGTAATTCATTTACTAGGCAACGTAATAGGGTGGTTTTACCAACACCGTTTTCACCAATAACCGCAAGCTTAGCACCGGCTTCAAGTAATAGCTCACCGCCGCTGAACAGAGTTTCGCCATCAAAGCCATGACCTAACTTAGTAAGCTCTAATGCTTGGCGATACATCTTTTTGCCTTCGTCAAAACGTAGTGATGGGCTAATACGGCTTGACGCTTTTACTTCATCAAGCTTAATTTTATCCATGCGCTTAGCACGAGAGCTCGCAAGTTTCGCTTTTGATGCGTTAGCACCAAAGCGGTTTACGAAATCTTGTAGCTCGTCAATTTCGGCGCTCTTCTTTGCGTTTTCAGCAAGTAGCTGTTCGCGTTGCAAGCTTGAAGCTTCGATCCACTTTTCGTAGTTACCCGGGTAAATTCGTAGCTCACCGTAGTCGATATCGGCCATGTGCGTACACACCGAGTTTAAGAAGTGACGGTCGTGCGAGATGATAATCATCGTACACTTACGCTGGTTAAGCTCGTTAGCTAGCCAAGTGATGGTGTGAATATCAAGGTTATTGGTTGGCTCATCAAGCAGCAAAATATCAGGGTTTGCAAACAATGCTTGTGCTAAGAGCACACGAAGTTTCCAGCCCGGTGCAACGTTTGCCATTAAGCCATAATGAAACTCTTGCTCAATACCCGCTTGGATCAAAATTTCTTCTGCGCGGCTTTCTGCAGTGTAGCCATCCATTTCAGCAAAAACGCTTTCAAGTTCAGCGACTTTCATGCCGTCTTCTTCACTCATTTCTGGCAGAGAATAGATACGGTCGCGCTCTTGTTTAACTTTCCATAGTTCTGCATCACCCATGATCACCGCATCAACCACAGTGTATTGCTCAAACGCAAACTGATCTTGGCTTAGCGTACCTAGCTTTAAACCCGGTGCAATCGACACATTGCCAGACGTTGGCACAAGCGCACCACTTAGAATTTTCATAAAGGTCGATTTGCCGCAGCCATTCGCACCAATTAAACCATAGCGGTTACCATTACCAAACTTAGCTGAAATGTTCTCAAACAGAGGCTCTGCACCAAATTGCATGGTGATATTTGCGGTTGAAATCAACGAATTGTTCCTAGAAAAATACTGACAGGGTTATGGGCGCAGCAACTGCGAAAATAAACAAGCAATAGGGTAAATAATAGGCCGCGGATTATACAGATCAGCCCCTAATAACGCTATTAAAAAAGAGAAAGTTTCAAGGGGAAAGTTAGCGAGTTTCAAGTTACGAGGGGAAAGGTGCGAGTAACGAGATGCGAGATTCGAGGTAGCAGCGATTTTACATCGCGTCTTAGGGCCTAGCACCCTGCGCCCAGAACCAAATGTTTTTACCGTAGGACTGGCTTTAGCCGGGAAATGTTTTAAGTTAGCGAGTTTCAAGGGGAAAGAGTAAAGTTACGAGATTCGAGATACGAGGTAGCAGCGATTTAACATCGCGTCCTAGCGCCCAGAACCAAATGTCTTCACCGTAGGACTGGCTTTAGCCGGGAATTGTCTTAAGTTAGCGAGTTTCAAGTTACGTGGGGAAAGGTGCGAGATACGAGGTAGTAGCGATTTTACATCGCGTCCTAGCGCCCAGAACCTAGCACCTAGCGCCTAATATCTTCACCGTAGGCGTGAAACTTGTTTCGCGCGTCTGAGGGCTTACGGTTGAAAGCTCTATTTTACGTTCGATTCGGCACTAAAGTACCTCCTACAATAACTCCTGCAGGGTTCTCATTGCAGAGAAGAACACTTGACCTACATAACCCCGCAGCATGCCTGACATCTAATATCTGACGTCTAACGACTAGAAACCAGCGATTTTACATCGCGTCCTAGTGCCTAGGACCTAAACCCTAGCGCCTAGGACCTAGCACCCAGAACCAAATGTCTTCACCGTAGGCGCGAAACTTGTTTCGCGCGACCAGAATTAAAATGATAACGCTTTGTCTAATGCACCTTTAAAGCGTTCAAAATCCTCGATGTGAGGAAGGTGGCCAATATCTTCTAATTCAATTAATTGCGATTTTGGGATCATCGCTGCCGCGGCTTTGCCTAATTTATCGTAACGGCCAAGTTCATGGTCAACATTTGCTTTTTTCCAATTGCGGCCAGGGCCAGTTCTATCGCGGGTACCTATAATCAAAGACACAGGCATGTTTAACTGATCAAACTCCGTTATGACCGGTTGCGTAAAAATCATATCGTAGGTTTTAGCATTAACCCACGCCATATGCTTATGATCAGGGCCTTGAATTTGACCACTAATAAAATGGGTTAATTGCTCATAGGAGCTATTCCATTTACCGTCGTAGTAGTTCTTCTTCTGGTAAGCAATAACCTTCTCAGGTGTTTTAGCCAATTCATTTTTAAAGAAAAAATCGGTGTCTTTGTATTGCACATAATTTAAATAGTTCTCTAAACCAATTGGGTTTAGCAAAATGAGTTTACTAACTTGGCTAGAAAACATCAGGCTGTAACGGCTTGCTAGCATGCCGCCCATTGAGTGGCCAAGTACAATGGGGTTTTCAATATTTAAAGATGACATAAGCTGATGAGTGTTATTGGCTAATACAGCAAACGAAAATTGATAATCGGCGGGCTTTGATGATTTACCAAAACCAATTTGATCTGGGATCAGCACACCATAGCCTTTGCTATTGAGGTACTTGGCAGTATTGGTCCAATAATGGCCGTTAAAGTTTTTGCCATGCATAAGCACAACGGTAGGCATGTTATTACTAGGTTTTAGGTAAGAGTAAGCCATTTTTAATGGCGTATTTTGTGACGAAAAATTAAAAAACTGTACAGGTAAGTCGTATTGATAATTGCTTAACTCAGCATCAAAACTAAGAGACTGCTCTTTAGCGACTAGGCTTGCAGAAGACCATAAAACAAGTGCTGAGACTAACAGTATGCGTAAAAACATCATTATCCTTTCTCAATATGCTTAAAGAATATTCAGCCTAGCATCCTAAATAAAAATTTATAATACAAATACGATTAAATACTGGAAGAAGTTAGCAAGGTACGACAATGAAGCTCGTAGGACTGGCTTTAGCCGGGAATTTTTTAAGTTAGCGAGTTTCAAGGGGAAAGAGTAAAGTTACGAGATACGAGATACGAGATACGAGATACGAGATACGAGATACGAGATACGAGATGCGAGTTACGAGGTAGCAGCGATTTTACATCGCGTCCAAGCGCCTAGAACCTAGTACCCAGAACCTAGAACCAAATATCTTCACCGTAGGTGTGAAACTTGTTTCTCGCGTCTGAAGGCTTACGGCTGAAAGTTGACAGCTCTTATTTATGTTTGATTCGGTACTAAAGTACCTCCTACAATAACTCCTGCAGGAGAGAAGAACACTTGACCTACATAACCCCGTAGCGCGCCTGATATCTAATATCTGACCTCTAACCTCTATCCACTTAATCCAACTTACTAAAATCAACTTCTGGTAGGCTCTCAAACCCTGGGCGGGCGAAGAAATACCCTTGCATTAAACTTACGCCGGCTTGGCGTAACCATTGATATTCTTCAACTGTTTCAATGCCTTCGGCGAGGGCAGTGATATTGAGCTCTTCAAACATAGCAATACAATGGTTCACTATGATTTGGCGTGCTTTATTTAGGTGAATATCGCGTATCAGCTCCATATCGAGCTTAATAATATTGCTCTGAAAATCAGCCAATAAATTTAAACCAGAATACCCAGAGCCAAAGTCGTCGGTTGCGGTAATAAACCCGAGTGATTGGTAATACTCAACAACACGTTTGATGTGCGTACTGTCTTCAACCTTTTCAACCTCGGTAAACTCAAACATAATTTGTTCTACCGGAAAGTCATATTGCTTAGCAGCTTCAAGGGTTGTTCTAATACAACGCTCAGGCTTGTAAATCGCGTTAGGTAAAAAGTTAATACTCAAAATAGAATCAAGCTTCAGTTTAGCGGCAAGCGAAATAGCTTTAATACGACAAAGCTGGTCGAAGGTATAGCGGTTCTCATCGTTCACTTGTGAGATAACAGAATAAGCCGACTCATTATTAGGCCCTCTAACTAAAGCCTCATAGCCAAAAATATGTTTATCGGTGCAATCAATAATTGGCTGAAAAGCCATTGTAAAATCAAAACCAAGTTCTAATTTGTCTTTACAGTTATTGCAACCTGTTGGCTGGCAATGAGTTTGCTTGTCGTGCATGCTTACCTCAGACTAAAGTCTTCTTAATACATAATAGTGCTAGTAAATTGCCAATTGTGCAATGTTGTTGAGTTAAAAGTATATAATCTCGCATCTCGTCCTTCGCACCTCGTCACTCGCACCTCGTAACTACTACCTTCTTCCTCCCTCCAACTAACTTCTAATATCCATTCTAAAATCGTTGATTCTTAGCATCTAAAATCACATTTCATCCTTTGCGTTACCTAGCTTTAATGGTATTTTAGCGCCAAGCAATCTTGCCAACATAAAGGAAGTAAAATGGCATCCAAAACCGTCGAATACTATAACCAAAATGCGCAAGCATTTGTCGATGCCACACTCGATGTAGACCTCAATGAACTTTATGACGAGTTCTTACCGCTGATCCCAAAAAAAGGCGCTTTACTTGATGCCGGTTGTGGCTCTGGCCGCGACGCTTTCATCTTTAAAGAGCGTGGTTATAGCGTAGATGCGTTCGATATCAGCCCAGCTATGGCAAAGCTGGCGTCAGAATATTTAAGCCAAGATGTAGCTGTAAGCAGCTTACTAGAGCTAAATGACGTTGCCAAATACGACGGCATTTGGTGCTGCGCAAGCCTTATTCACGTAGCAAAAAACGACTTAACAGAAGCATTCAATAACCTTGCCCGAGCATTAAAGCCACAAGGCATCGTGTATGTATCGTTTAAATACGGCGACGGCGAGCGCGAACACAACGGTCGCGAATTTACCGACCTAAACGAACAAGCCCTTGAGAGCATTATCAAAGGCACAGACCTATTTATCCTCAAGTTGTGGCAAAGCGCCGACCAACGCCCAGAGCGCGCCACAGAAACATGGCTAAACGCCATTTTGCATAGAAGAACGATATAGTAGTTTATATGCGGTATAGCAGGCTATACCGCAACTCTCCCAATATTGTATGGGTTTTAGAGTATAGCTCTACCTAAAATCCTATATTTGCAATAGCTTTTCATGCTAGATTGTTCCTAAACTAAATCACCAATATTCAAGCTACAACAATGCGTTATAGGCATAAGTGGTAAATATGAGGCGCAAACAGGGAATAGTTCATGAACTTTAAAGCACTTTTAAAAAGTACACATAAGGCTTGATTGATGATGGCCATGCAGCAGCAACTCGATTTTATTGCTTACATTCAGCGTATGCTGGTGGAAGGTGATTTTAGTGCTACCTATAAATTTGCACTATTGCATGCGTTGGCTGATGTTTGTGTTGAGCAACCAATGATGTATGAAGCTAGCGAGTTAAACATTGATCTTGCTAAGCTAGCTGAAAAGTTAATAGAGCTTTATTGGCACCATGCTGTGCCATTTTCTTCTGCTCATAGTGGTGAAAGTGCTTTACTAAAACAAAACTCGGGTGCGCAATCAAAAGTAATTGCGGTGCTATATGAGTGCCAGCAAAACAATATTCGTAGCTTGCGCCAGCTAAAATTAAGCCCTTACTGGCACACCACTTACAAAGCAGCTTTAGACACTTTAAAAACAGGCCCGTTGTGGCGCTTACAAATTCTAGCCAAACAAGAAGAATGCTTTTTATATCCGCACACAAAAGGTAAAAGCTATATCACTCTAAATGCAGGTATAGCAGCTTGCTTTAGACGCTTTTACGATTTAGTTGTTTATTTAGCTAAAAATGCATGGTTACAAAAGATTCAAAGCATTAAGCACAATCAAGCACTTATTGGCCCTCAAAGCCAACTACATGACTTTTTATTTGGTTTCGACCGTGCAGCACTTAACAAAGCAAAACCAGTTTTAGTCGAAATACAAAAAGGCCAGTGTTTTTATTGTCAAAAGCCACTCACAAGTGCGATAGAAGTTGATCACTTTATTCCTTTTGCCCGCTATGCTAACGACTTAGGCCATAATTTTGTTGCCGCCCATCGAAGTTGTAATAACAGTAAGCGTGACTTTTTAGCCGCACAATTACACCGCGAACGTTGGCAAGATCAAAACCTAGATCGCCACAGCCGGCTACTCACTGATGAACTAACTCGCTATTTTCATTGTGATGTAGACAAATCACTCGCTGTAAGCAACTGGGCATATCAAGTTGCCAGCAGCAATGGCGCAAAACTTTGGCTTGCAAAAGATAGGTTTGAGTTGGCGGGGAGTAAAAATGTCCACCAGTTAGATTTAGTCGCGCAGACAAAGTACAAATATGATTCTTAATAAGCTTAGGTTTTTACTTCAAACAACATATTTAAATAAATAATGAAAACAAGCAATAACTCACTGTTTATTTGCAGGCGAGTGCCGAGATTTTCCCCGTGTTCACACCCGAAATTGAATTAATTATGAGTAATTAACAGCATGGATGCTGTGAAAAGCGTAGCTTGGCCATGGATGGCCTATCTACGCTGTTTACGTTCATTTAATTAATTCAAGTTGAGGGAACAGTGTGAACCTCGGGGCGCCGAGAGATTCCAAAGAGAAGTCGGCGTTTACTTCTCTTTGGTTGCCGTCGCCAACGCGACATTATTATCAAATTTTATTAGAGCTTTATTACCACAACCATCACAAATCAATGAGTAAGTATCTTTACGCTTACTAACTTTCGTATTTTGATCCGTACATTTTATACACGGTGCTTTCATCGGAGTATTTGTATTACAGTTTGAGCAATTGACATAGTACCCATATCGTCCTGAACGAGCTTCAAGAGAGTGTTCATTACTACAATTTTTACACTTTAAACTTATGACGTTAGGTTCCTCAGCACTTAATAAAACTTCTTCTTTAACTTCACTTTTGTAAATTGATTCGGGTTCATTAAGGGTTACTGGTGACTCGTCGTTTACTGGTTGCTCGGTTGATTTAATATTCTGAGCTAAAAGAAACTGACAAATCTTAGATAGGCTTTCCTCACTAAACCATGGGCGCACATTAGTTGAAAAAAAGTGCAGTGGGTTAGGGGGTGATGCTGGTAATTTCATTATCTCTAAAAGCTTATCAGCTAAAAATTCAGATTTAATTAATCGATCTTCAAGTGACTGTGGCATGCTATCTCGATTGATTATGGCATTGCTCGAAATTGCGCAGATGCTATGCCATTCTCGTCCTCCGAAGTTCTGCTGTAATTTGCCAAACATTTTGGGAAGTAACTGCTCTGCGTTACTCGTCACTAAACTTTTTAATAAGGCTTGTTGGAGTTCAACTTGCTTTATTGGTGATGGCATTCCTTGCCATTTTCCTCGATAACTTCGGCTCCATTCCTGATGCTCATTTATGGCAACTTCGCCTGTTATGCTTTTTGATTCGACTAAAATAAACCCATATGTATAAACAATTAAGTGGTCTATCTGTGCTGATTCGTTATTGTGCTTAAATTTAACATCATTAAATACGAATACTTGTGGGTGATCTTTGAATGCTCGGCGCAAATAAAATGCGACATCTAGCTCTTGCTTGTCCCCAGCTTTAATCTTGATTGATAGTGAGGTTGAAGGTGTTTTATCTTTTAAAATCATGAGAAGTCCATTCTGTCATGTATTCATATAGGGTACCATCGAAATGCAAAATTTAAATATTAAACTTAATGATGAATTTTAGAAAATTAAACAAACGCGATATAAAATCGCTGCTACAAGTTTATTTATAAACCTTATTATTGAGTTATTTAACGGGCTAAAGCCCGACCTACAATGCCTCGCAACTAGCAACTCGCAACTACAGCCTTAACACTTCTCCTTGTAAACTCGGTGAGTCTGCAATACTGGTTTGGAGTTGTTCTATCAACAACTGGGCATTTGCTGATGGCGTGCGTGAATGTGGCCAGAGGGCGTAAATTGGTCTTGCGGGAATGTTGTGGGGGGATTCTATATAACTAAAGTTACTGGTGTTGTCTATACAGCAAATTTCGCTCATAGGTAGTAAGCCGATGCCATAGCCTGCCTCAACCATTTTTCTGGCGATTGTAATATCAAAGCAAAAGCTTATGTGTTCATACTCGGTTTTTAATTTATTTAGCAAACCGCTGGGTAATTGTGACTCTGAATAGGGCAATATCAGCCTTGATGTTGGGGCATCTTTCTTTTTAACCAGCTTTATTGCGATCATGCCTAGGCGCTTTTGAAAGTAGCTTGAGTCTTGTTGTTCGCCGATGCGAATAGCTAAGTCAAAACGTTTTTGGCTTAGTTGGCTGTTGGCATTACTTGGGTAAATGTGGAGGTTTAGCGCAGGGTTTGCCATCGCAAATTGATTAACTGCCCCCATCAGTGGGCCCGCAATGATGTTTTGTGGGCACAACAGGTAAAACTCTTTTGCGGCGGGCGAGTCATTTAATTGCTCAAGCTGGCTGTTAAGAGCAAGCACCTGCTTGCCTAACTCGTTATACAGTGATTCGCCTTTGGCGGTTAACACAATGCCTCGGGCGGTGCGTTGCAGTAATGGCTCAGCGAGTTTCTCTTCTAACGCCTGAATGCGTCTTGATAGGGTCGATAGGTTCAGTCCTAAATCTTTTGCTGTTTGGCTCATGCTTTTACGGCGCGCTATTTCAATAAATAAATGCAGATCATCCAGCATACGACTCCTTCAATCTTAGTTTGCATTTTCGTGACTGTTGCCACTTGGCCTGTGCAAATATAGTAACGCCAAGGAGGACATATGAAAATTCATTTTACTTTTACTGCGGCATTTTCGTTTTTAATGTCGTTTTTACTTTCGGCATGGGTCACTTATGTCAACTTAGGGCTGAGCGATACATTTTTTCTAAGTTGGATGAAGGCGTTTGCCAATGCATGGCCTGCTGCGTTTGTAGTGGCTTTTACGGTTGCCCCGCCAATTCGGGCATTGGTTTTAAAGTTATTTAGTAAGGAGTCAGTATGATTAATATCGTAGCAAAAATTACCCCAAAGGCGGCATTATTTGACGACTGTAAAGGGCGTTTACAGGGCATATTAGCAGCCACTCGTGCAGAGCCTGGTTGTAATCGTTTTGAGTTGTTTGCGAGTAAAGAGCAGCGTTGTTTATTTTTAGTTGAGCAGTTTGAATCGCAAGCCGCCCTTGATGAGCATTATGCCCAGCCTTATACCGAAGCGGTATTCGCGTTTTATGAAAATGCCTTGGCGAAGCCGGTTGAGGTAGAGAAGGTGGAGGTGTGTTGAGAAAAAGTTAGCGAGATACGAGGTGCGAGTTACGAGGGGAAAGTTGCGAGATACGAGATACGAGGTGCAAGATACGACAACCTTGTAGGAGGTATTGTAGGAGGTACTTTAGTGCCGAAAAAAACTAGGCTACTGGGGAAGTACAGCTATTCGTAGCCTAGTTTAACAAGGTTGAAATGGTTACAGCATATGCAGGATTTGCTTGGCTTTTTCGCGGGTTAAACATGCGGCCATTGGGCGTTTTGCAAACAGCTTGGCTGAGACTGTTTGCTCTTTGCCCATGTATTGGTTATGCAGTGTTTGCACATTGACTTTGCAGGTCACCGAATGGCTGTTTTCTACATAACGAATCTCTACTCGCTCTACTTTTTTAATTAAGTTTTTATAAGGGTAGCCTTCATCGGTATCAAGCTGTGTTATTACTGGCTGGTTGGCGTAACTAAAGCTTGTAGCAAATAAAAGTAATAAAATAATTAAGTATTTCATGGTGGTTGTCCTTGTCTTGTCGCGGTTGGCAATATGAGTATTACTCGTGTAACTACTACTGACAAACGATTAAAAATTACCTATGCTTAAGTTTTTATTAACTATAAATGCGTATGCAGTTACCTCCATTAAAAAGCCTTTGGTATTTTAAGCACGCGGCAGAGTTAGGCAGTTTTAAGCTTGCGGCAGAGCAATTGTTTGTTAGCCAAGCTGCGGTTAGCCAACAAATTCGCTTGTTAGAGCAGCAGCTTGATTGCAGCTTATTTACTCGCCACACCCGTTATGTTGAGCTGACCCGCCAAGGCGAACAGCTATTACCCCATGTACTTAAGGGGTTTAGTCATTTGCAAGCAGGCGTGCAGGCTGTTAGCCAGGATAGCCACCCAAATACGTTAAACTTAACTGTGCTGCCTTCGTTCGCCAGTGGTTGGTTACTGGGCCGTATTAGTGATTTTCAAAGCAAATACCCCAATATCAAAGTGCGTATTGAACCGAGCGATCAACTTGCCGACTTTTCAGCGGGGCAGGTTGATTTAGGTATTCGATATGGGCAAGGTAGCTACCCAGGTTTGCACAGTGAGCTTATCAGTGATGACAGCCTATTTTTGGCTTATAAACCCGGCGCTATTGATGTTAATAAACCCCTTAAACCGCAGATTCTGGCACAAAAATTAATTAAAGATGTGTGCCCAGATGCAGAGCGTGGTTGGTCAACTCTGGCTCAGCAAATAGCTGTAAGCCCAGATGCGCTCCCCGCACTTGAAATTGATAACGCAGCATTGGTTATTCAAGCCACGTTAGCAGGGCAAGGTATTGCATTGGTAAGACGGCGCTTAATCGAAACTCAACTTCAACTTGGTCAGCTAGAGATTTATCCAAGCTTTGAATATCACTGCCAATTTAAGTATTACCTTGCAGCGCCTACCGATCATTTTAAATGGCAAAAAGTACAGCTGTTTAAAGCTTGGTTACTTGAGCAGTTTGCTATGGATGATCAGCAGTTTGATAGTGGAAAAAATTAACCTTAAGCCCTTTATAATTATTGCTCGTTCGCTATGTAAAATTGTTAGGCAGGTAATTTGTCATTCTTTTAGATGAATTTGCCGCAGATTTGTTGCAGTTTTATTAGAAACTGATAATCTGTACCCCTAACCTTTACAGTGACGTAAATTAATGATTAAACGGATTTTAATGACAACAGCCTTGTTGTTGCCCGCTTTTGCTTGGGCGCAGCAAAGCGCTCCTTCAGATGCATGTCAAAGCATGCAAGCCGAACGTATAGAGCTACAAATAGCCCTGCGTAAAACCAATCTTCTCGACAAAATTGAAGCCTATAAGCAGCGCATTCAAAGCTTGTCGGCACGAATATCTGAAACTTGCTTTAGTGAAGAGCAAATTGCTGAGCTAAAGTCGTCTTTGTATAACCCTGATATTACTGAGCTTGAAAACACTTTGGCAAAGCCATTAACTGAGCAAGCCTACATCAGCAAACAAGCTGCATGGGAGCGCTTTTATGTTATGCCGCCACGTTGTGCTGCTCGCTCGTTACAGTTGCAAAACCTTGAGTCGTGTCTTGAAAATAAGCAAATTCAGTTTCAGCAATTTGATATGTTATGGCAGCAAAAAAGTGCGCAACTTGCCCGTACAGAAGCAAAACCAACAGATTCGTTTCATGAGTTTGTTTTACCTAGCAAAGCCGAACGAGCTAAGTTAAGCGCTGAGCAAGAATTAAAACGCTACAGCTACAGCACAGATTCGTTCTTACCAACCAATATTATTGTGTTGTGTGCTTTAGCCGTATCGGTGTTCTTTGGTTTGATATTTATTTTCCATTGGTTAATGCGCCCACGGCCAGTGGTGAAGTGAGCATTTAGTTAGCGAGGGGAAAGTTAGCGAGAGTAAAGTTAGCGAGAGTAAAGGGGAAAGAGTAAAGGGGAAAGAGTAAAGGAGCTAGGCGCTGGGTTTTAGGCGTTAGGACGCGATGTAAAATCGCTGCTTTAGTCGTTAGAGGTCAGATATTAGATGTTAGTCGATCTGTGGGGTTGGTTAGGTCGTGCGTTCTTCTCTGCATTTGAACCTTGTAGGAGGTACTTTAGTGCCGAATAGAATCAAACATAATCCATGTAAACCTTTTCATTCAGACGCGCGAAAAAAGTTTCACGCCTACGGTGAAGACATTGGTTCTGGGTGCTGGGTTTTGGGCGCTAGGCGTTAGAACGCGATGTAAAATCGCACGTTGAGGAGCGGTCAGCTTTCAGCCTTCAGCTCTCAGACTACAGACTCGCACCTCGAACCTCGCATCTCGAACCTCGTAACTTAATCACTCATCCGTTTTAAACTGTTTGGCGCGTTCTTCTGCGTCAATTAACGCTTGTGATTTTGGCTGTTTGTTTTTGCTTTCTATCACAGGCTTTTCGTCTGAATTTGGATCCCAGGTTGGATCAAGCGATAAGTTCGCAAATGGATTATACGGCTTATCGTCTTGTTGCTCTGGCTCTTTGTCGGCTTCTTCACCTTTTTCTTCAGGCGTTTCTTCAAGCTTATCGTCGTTACTCAGTTCGTCAGACAAATCAACAGTTTCTACCGCTGGCTGTGATGGCTCTTCTACATTAACGGAAGCTGGTTCATCTTGTAGTTCTTGTTCAAGTGCTTGTAAGGCTTTAGCTAAATCATCATCGTTAATGTCGTCGTGTTCTTCTGCTGGGTTTGGCGCAGTGACTGTGTGCTCATCTTCATTAAAATGATCGGCAAACGATAAATCATCACCCATCAATGACGATAAGTCATATTCAGGCACTTCATCTTTAGACGGTTCATCGTCGGCAATCGGCTCTTTTGTAGAGTATTCATCAAAGCCAAACGATGACGAACTCGTAAAGCTTGGCTCTTCAATTTCAGGCTTCTCTAGTTTATCGAGTTCAGGTTTTTCGAGATCTTGGATCTCAGTCAAAGCTGGCTCATCGTCGGCAATAGGCTCTTTAGTTGAGTATTCATCAAAGCCAAACGATGACGAACTTGTAAAGCTTGGCTCTTCGATTTCTGGTTTCTCTAGTTCATCGATTTCCGGCTTTTCGAGTTCTTCAATCTCAGCTAATACTGGCTCATCGTCGGCAATAGGCTCTTTAGTTGAGTATTCATCAAAGCCAAACGATGACGAACTCGTAAAGCTTGGTTCTTCAATTTCTGGTTTTTCAAGCTCATCGATTTCCGGCTTTTCGAGTTCTTCTATCTCGGCTAACACGGGTTCATCGTCGGCAACCGGCTCTTTAGTTGAGTATTCATCAAAGCCAAACGATGACGAACTCGTAAAGCTTGGCTCTTCTAATTCTGGCTTCTCTGGTTCATTGTTATCAGTATCTGCAAATGGCTCAGGTGTAAGAGGCTCATCTTCAATAGGCTCTTGGGTTGTGTACTCGTCAAAGCCAAATGATGACGAAGCGGTATAACTCGGTTCTGCAGATTCAGGTTGTGTTTCAGGCTCGTCTTGCTGAACGTCATCAGCTTGCGGCTCAGCTTCCTCGTTGAGGCTATATGATGAATCTTCTAGGCTTGCTAACTTTAGCTCTTGCTCTAGGCCGCGCTGCTCATCCAAAAAGTCGTCATTAGCGTCGTTTGTATTTTTTTCGTCGTAACCAAGTTCAAGATCTTCGAATTGATGGGCATCAGCAAAGTCTTCTTCTGGTGGTTGTTCAGGTGAAGTTTCAGACTCTTGTTCTTCTTTATCACGCTGAGCACTAAAGTGCATAAGCTCAGAAAGCTCGTCATTATTTTCAGTTTCGGTTGCTGTAAATGTATCGTTGGCAAGCGGGTAGCTGTCTTCATGAGGGTGCTCTTGTTCTTCGGCCAGCACTGCGGCTGTTGCTACTTTTAGTTCCTCAGCTTCTTTTTCAGCAGCTGCTTGTGCTTCTGCAGCTGCTTTAAGAGCTTTAGCTTGCATTAAGCTTTGTTCAAGTTCTGAATCGGCGTCAGCTTTTTTGCTTTGACGAATACGCACAATCACTAAACCTGCAACAAGTAATACCAACAACACAATTAAGCTTGGCATTAATAATGAGCTTGAAGAGCTATCGCTGTTTGCAGGAATAGGTTCTGGCATAGGTGCAGGTGTTGGTGCAGGTGTTGGCGCAGGTTTTGGTGCCGGTTCTGCTTTTACTTCAGGTTCAGCTGGTTTTTCAGCAGTTGCAGTCTCAGCACTTTGGGTTTTAACTTCAGCGGCTTGATCTTGAATAGCAGGGCTAGTAGTTGATTCTACTACAGGTTCTTCAGGAGCATCAGAAATCGTAATACGGTCAACTTTTGCTGGTATTTCGGTTTGTTCTGCAGAGGCACTTGTTTGTTCGACAGGCTCTGGTTCTTGAACTTCTGGCTCAATTGCTGGCATTTGCTGTTCGATAGGTTCAACGGTTTGCTCTGCAATAGGTGCCGTAGTTTCTTCAGGTTCAGCTTGAATAGCGCCTGAGTGCACCCTAGGGTTAGCCGCTGCAGTTGAATTAACTGGGGCTGTTTCTTTCGTTTGTTGTTCTAGTTTTTCGAAAGCAGCTGCATTGTTTACTGGCGTTGGATTTTTGCAGTTTTTCTCATAGTTTCTGGCAGCTGAGCGATAGTTTTTATTGCTGGTGTTAAAGCGGTACTCATGCATTTGCTGTTTTAACAAAATACACATGGCTTCGTTGTACTGCGCTTTACTCGTAAAGCTTAAGCTTAGGAGTAATAAGAGAAAAGTTGTTTTTATAATTGGCATAAGTTCCGGACCAGTAAGGTTTAGTCGATGACCTAACAGTTAATTAATTCTAAGCTGAGACGAGTAATTTATCCACATTTGGTTAACAAATTAAGCGTATTTGTAGTGGTTAATCAATTACCATGAGCGCACGGTATTCGTCGTAAGCAAATTGGTCGGTCATTCCGCTTATGTAATCTTGAATTAAGCGGCAGCGATAATAAAACTCGTAGGCGGCAAAATGATCCGGTTCGGCTTTTAAGGCATCAATGGCTTTTTGGTAGCTATTTAAATGTTTATTAGAAAGTTTTTTAACAAGGCGAGTTTCAATTAAATAGTTTTGATCGCCTTTTAACACGCGTTTAAAAGCATCAGCATCAAGGGCTAGTAAAGGTTTATAGCAGTCAAGTAAACCGCTAATTATACGGTAACCCTGTAGCTCTAATCGCTCTACTTCTTTGTGGCAAAATACATGCTTTAATGCCACTTGTTTTAAGGTGAGCGTGACGGCATGCAAGTGACTTCGGTCTTCTAATAAAGCCTGATTAAAATCACCATGGTAAATGGCTTCAATATTATTTATAAACCGCTCTGCTGCGTAGCTTACTAATGGGTGTAGCAAGGTCACGCGCAGGTAGATAAAAAATTCGCTGTTAAAATTGTACGGCTGCTCTTGTGCTTTACTTAACGCATAATCAATGGCTTTTTCGGCAAAGTCGCTGTGTTTGGTATCGTCTATGGTTAGGTTTGTGAGTGTGCGGGTGTATTGCTCTTTTAGCTTTGCGCAAAGCGACTCAACACTAATAATGCCTTTTTCTACGGCATCTTCAATATCGGCTAAACAATACGAAATATCGTCAGCGGCCTCCATAATATAGCTGGCCGGATGGCGGCAGTATTGCTCAATTTCGAGTTCAGTTTGCAGCGCTTCAATAAACGGCTTTTCGCTGAAGTAGTAACCCACTTTTTTCATTAAGTAGTTTTTATCTTGCGGGTTGTCTATTTTCGCCATGCTGGCCGGGCGTGTATATTTTAAAATGCCGGCACTTTGGCTGTAGGTTAAGTTTAGAGAAAGTAATGAATGAATTATGCGAATACCTTGGGCATTACCTTCAAAGCTTTTTATATCTTGGGCTAGGTGTTTAAAGATCACACTAATACCAATGCCTTTACAGCGCTCAGGGGTTAGTGAATCTAAGTGTTTATCAAACCATTGGTTGATGGCTGCTTCGCCAAAGTGACCAAACGGTGGGTTGCCTATGTCGTGCATTAGGCACGCCATTTCTACTAGGCTTTCTAGCGGACGCTCAAGCCCAGCTAGGCCATATTCTTTTTGTTTGGCATCACTAAGCTTATTAAAAATGGTTTGCACAATAAACCGGCCCACTTGTTGTACTTCAAGCGAATGGGTCAGCCTTGAGCGTACTGCAGCATTACGCTCGAGTGGAAAAACTTGGGTTTTTTGCTGTAAACGGCGAATTGCAGCACTGTTAATAATGCGGCCCCGATCACTTTCAAGCGCAGTGTGTAAATTATTGGTAGAACGCATTTCGCGCGCTGGAGTAATTTTTTTACCAAAATCGATCATTTTTCATTCCCACAAAGCGGTAAAGTCGGGCTTTTGCGTTTTGTTAGCAACATTTTGCCATTTATTAAATTAAATCTAACAGCTTGTATCTTAAATTAAAATATTCATTTTTATTAAAGTTATTACTTTAAATCGTGGCCTTTATTCATATATTATTCAGTTTTACGCACTTCTTCATTATCTTGTATTAGAAAGGAAAGCCTTTTGGCTATAAAGCAATGATGCAAACTCTGTCTCAAAAACCATGGCTACTAGCCAGTATTTTCCTGTGTTGTATTGGTTTAACAGCTTGTAAAAGCACCCCTGAGCCAAGCGCTGAAAGCACCTTAACGGTGGCCGAAAAAAATGCCATTAAGGCCAAGCAGGGTGCACTGTATGCACGAGGGTTTTATGAAAGCCAACTTGGTAATATTAACTACGCCTCTGCTAGGCAATGCAGTAACTTTAATTTGCAGAGCCACCGTGGCTCAATTCGTTATGCAGAAAACTCGCTTAACGCGGTAATTGATGCCATCGACAACAATTTTGACGTTGTTGAGATTGATGTGCGAATTACCCGTGACGATGTGTGGGTTGTACATCATGATGCCCGTACAGGTCGCGAAACAGGCACTGTTGACAATAAGCGCCGCAAAATTGAGTCGATGAGCTATAAAAAAGAGTGGGGCTATTTACGTCATCGTAACCAAGATACCGGGTTACTTACCGATGATATGCCACCTTCATTTAGAGAGCTTGCTGCCACGTTTGCGCGCTATCGTAAGTCTCATCAAAAACTGAATATTGAGATAAAATCAAAGGCCTCAGTTAACGATTTAAAAATGCTGGATTATTTAGCATATGAATTTGTTGGCGGTGGTAACTACTTTTTTAGCAGTTTAGAAATGCGCAACCTGACTCGTATGCGCGATATTAACCCAGATATTTACTTGGCATTTATTCAGTCACCAGCAAAAGCCTCGATGAATAAGTTAGCAAGTGACCTAAAACGCGGCGCTGGTAGCGACCCAATTTACGAGCGCAACAAAGAAGAGCTTGAGAGCTTACAAGCACTTGGTAATCGCTATCATCGTGAAAAACGTTACGACAGCCCAGTTAAGCTTGATAAATTAGCAAAGCAGCTAAAACGTAACTTTGGCTATGTACTTGATATTCGTCATTACAAGCAAAGTGCAGCACGCTTAAAGCCGGTTGCTAAAGCACGCGGTATTATGATTGCCACTTATTCTATTAACGGCCACGACTACCATGAGCGCAGCCTATTAGCGCAGTCACGTTCTCTTCGCCCTGACTCTGTAATTATGGACGATACCGTTTATGGCTTTTGTTCTGTGTTTGAATTACCAAAAATGCAGCCGTATTTTAGCGATGAAGTAGACGCTAAGTTAATTGCTAGCATGCCTGCTGACCTTGATTTAGAGCGCCTTGATGAGCTGTATGCTTATAAAGGTAATCAGCTTTACCCAGCGGTGGGCGGCACGCTTAAATCAACTCAAGCACAAACTTATATTCCCAAAGTAACATCGACTCCTTCAGCGCCTAATTTAGAAATAGGGACTCGCCAAGCCGATGAAGATTTTAGCCTAGAAACAGATCCCGCTGTTGAACTAGAACTGCGTAAAAAACAATAAGAATAAAACTATGACTGATTTAATAAAGCCGTTTTGGTGGCGCTGTTTGCTACTTGTTTTAGCTACTTTATATTTATTACCCGAGGCAATTTTTAATGCCCAGTTAGTCTCTTTAGTTGGTTTAGGTACCCCTTCGGCAGAAGACCTTGAACACCTCGAAATTTATGGCCGAGCTGTATCTGGGGTGGGTGTTGCGCTGCTGTTAGCTGACTTTCTACCTAAAGCCATGGTTGCCAAAGTAGGCCGTGGGATTATCTCGTTTATCGCTTTATTGTGTTTAGTTTGGCCTGTGGTGTTTTTTGGCCAAAAATATGCCATTGAAAAAACCTTAATTGAGCCTTCAACCGCAGAGCAGCGTCAGTTTGCTACCTACAGTGCTGCACTTAGAGATGCGCTGGCGATTAACTCAATTAAAGTGAATGACCTTGATTACAACCCTGAGCAATTACATAGCTCAGAAAATCTGACCTTTTTGGCGCTGTTTGGTGGCTTACTTTATAGCGACGCCGCGCTTTCAGATAACTTAGAGCAAGATAAGCGTAAGATTATTGCTGCGTTTGTACAGAAAAAAGCGTATCAAGATTTTGATAAACATTATAAAAACTACAGCCAGTTATATGATGAGCTGGTGGTTAAATACAAAGCCTATGCTGATGGTAGTAAAAAGTACAACAGCACTTTGGCAAGTATCGGTGAGCGCGAGCAAGGTTATTGGCAGCAAGTTGAACAAGAGATCAATAGCGGCTGGAACAAGTACCAACAAGCGCAAAAAGCCCATATTGCAAAAGCGTCAGCACGCGCACAAAAGTATGGCCCGAAGATTTATGATTACCACCACAGCATTGCAAAATGCCGTGAGCGTTATGACAAAAGCAGCGAAAAAGACCGCCGAAATCGTTGTTATGAACGCGAAGCAGCAGACTACCGAAGCAATATTTTAAAAGCCGGTATTGGCTACATTGAGCCTGATTACTGGCTTATTGAAGAAGATGTTTCGGTTGCTGAAAATGCCGCAGGCACTATTTTAATGGGAGTGCTCACTGGTGGTGTTTATACCGCACTACAAGCTGCTAGTTTAGCAACCGGTGGTGATGGCGGCTTTAAAGATAAGCGCTACAAATACACCGATGACCCAGATCATTATCAGCTGCGTTTTTTACAGCACCCGAACTTTCATAAGATGTTTGTGAGTGAAACGGGCTACCCATTTACAATCGAAAACTTAATGGCATTTCGTGCTCACGAAACAACGCAAAAGAAGCTTAGAGCACATTTTGCCAGCAAAGGGTTACAGCTTGAAAGCAATTGGAATGTGAATCAACGCCAAGCATTTGCTAATGCTGTAGCTACAAAAGTAACCAGCGAAGCTAATGCACAATGGCAAAGCGAAATGCGCAAACGCGGCATGAGCTTAAAGCCAAACTTAAGCTGGGTTGCGTTTCAGCTACACCCGCAAATTCAAGCAAAAATTGCCGACAGAATGGGTGATTTATACGTAAAAAACATTCGCGCCGATTGGAATAAAAAGAACTTTAAAGACAAGGTGCTTGATCCAAACATTGCAAAACGGACCGACAAATACCTAGCCATGCTTAATAGCTCAGAAGGTAAATTTGCTGATGGTGGCGAGTATGCTGAGTACGGTAAGCAAGCATTGCGTTCGGTGATTATTCCGCCTATCTCGATGTCGTTGTCACTGTTTTTGATTTGCTTAACCTTTAGCAAGCTGCCGTTAAAACTGTGGCAACTGGTTAAACCTAAGCAAGAAAAGCAACCAACCACTGTTGTATCTGTTTTGCAAAAGCTGATTATGCCTGCGCTGATTTTGATAGTGCCAGTAATGTTTGTGCATAACACCTTCACCAAGGATGACCAAAGCCCTGTTAACTACTTTTTAGACAAGGTCGATGAGTCGAGCAATCCGGTGTTTAGTTATGCTATTCGTTGGACTTTGCATGCCCAGCCTCTGCTGCATCCTTTAGGGTTAAAGTTTGAAGAAAAACTGCATATTTACGAGAACTTTAGCCCGCTGAGCCATGCTTTAGCCAAGGTTGATATTTTGCGCCACGGCGATGCCAGTTTAAGTGCTGAGCAGCAACAGCGTAGACAATATCTGGTTGAGCAAAAAACTAAACTTACCATTACTACAAACCCGGCGAACGCCACTATTCGCATTATGAATATCGGCCCTAAATATCGCCCCGGCATGACATTAAAAACTGGCGCTTATGATATTCAAGTGTCGGCGCCTGGGTATAAAACGTATCGACGTTGGCACCAAGTAGATGCTGGCGAACAAACACTAACCATTAATTTAAGCAATTAATTAAGCAAGGAATGAAAATGCAACATTGCCAAACTACGGTGTATGCCACCGATCTTCACTGTTGTGATTGTGGAGAAGCTCTTGAGCAAAAAAGACAAATGCACACGGTTGAAGAACTCAGCCCTGACTTGCTGGTTGATGTGAAAAACTATGCGCCACAAGCGAGTACGATCACAGGTGTTGTGAAGTCGACGTATTACTATAAGCGTCGTTATAAAACCAATAACGACAACATGCTATACGGTTATTGGTGGCTAGAAGTTGAAGACAAAGACGGCATTATTCATGAGTTTAGTGTTGATGCAGAAAAAGATGTGATTGCGAACCTACAAAAGGGTAATGTGATCACTGCTTTTCAGGAAACACCGTTAACGCTTAACTATCGCATTGCTGATGGCAATGCTAGGCGGGTAGTTAAAAATGACCGCTTTATGCCAGTTGTAATTGTTCATTTTGCCGACCAACAATATCGCAGTTGGGACAAAACCATTAGCCGAAACTACACTGGCGGAACCATTTTGTGGCTGGTGCTAAGTGTTATTACATTCTTAATCATGTTGTTTGCTGCAAAGCTTGAGTTTTTGCCTGCGCTACTTGCGTCATTGCCTGTGGCAATAGGGGTATTTATGGCAGAGCACAACTACCATAAAAAAGCTAAAGCCAAACAAGAAGCAAAGTATGATGCGATTTTAGCAGCAACAGATGTGATGCTATCGACCACCCTTAATCAATTGGGTTATAACATGCTGGCAAGAACGCCAAGTAAGTCAGATGTTATTTGTATCTCTTGCCAGCAGCGTATTAGCCAAGATGCTGCGCATTGTTATTGCTGTGGCGCTAAGCAACACGTTGAAGCGATTGCTGAAAAAGAACAATCACTTGCAAAAGATGATGAGCAAGCCATTAGCATTCAAAAAGCGTTAGAGCCAAGCAAAACAAAACCAACCAGTATTGCCCAGCTTGAGCATGCCATTATGGATGAGTATAGCCTTGCATATGAAAACGCTTATGAGCATAAAAATGTTTGGGCACGTAACGAAAAAGGCACCATTAGTCATTGTGCCGTGCTTGGCAAAGTATTAGAAAAAGAGCAAAGCGCACATGCAAATGAAAGCCGCCAAACAGTGACCACGACAGAAACTACAACCACTTATCGCGGTGGTATGTATGTTGGTAGTGATGTTAAAGAGCGCGTTGAGGTATATCGTAATCGTAGCACCACCTTAAAAGGTGAAATCATGCTCGAAACCGCATCGGGTGAACCGTTTGTTTTTAAAGCGGGTGAAGATTTACTGGGCTCTGTTGATATTGGTGATTGGGTGTATTACGCCTACAGCAGTGTTGATACTAAGCGTTATTCTGAGTATTACCGTGAGTATGCGGTTAATGTGAGTAAAGACATTAAATACAACAATTCTTCAGTCAGAAACTTTGGTATGGTGCATGGATTTAACCGTATGGTACTGCTTGGTCTTACGTCAGTAGGGCTAGCGTGGTACTTTGATGCCCAAGATTTTTACCCATTAGTAAATACACTTGTACCAGATGCTGGCATTGATTTACTCAATAATTACCCGCAAGTGGTTGAACACTTAGATGGCCTACCAGTTGCTGTGTTTATTGTGTTAAGTGTGGTTACAGGCGTTTGGGGCTTTATTTATAGCCAAATAAACGGCTCACGTTTAAAGCGTAGTGTGAAAAAGCTTGAAAGCATGATCACAAAATTTTCAAAACAGTTTGGTAAAGTTTCTGAGCAAATTAACAAATTGAACTAAAAAGGGTTTCGCATGCGTATTTGGCAATTGGTTTTAGCGGGTTTATTAGCGTTCAGCTCTCTTGTAAAAGCGGAGCAAGAGCAATCTGTGGTACTTATTTCGATAGATGGATTTCGCTGGGATTACATTGAAAAACACCATGCAAAGCACTTAAAAGCAATCAGTGAACAGGGCGTGAGAGCAAACAAAATGCGCCCTGTTTATCCGACCAAAACCTTCCCGAATCATTTGTCGATTATTACCGGCTTATTGCCTGTTAATCATGGCATTGTCGAGAACCGCTTTTGTGATACTGAGCGTAACGACTGCTACAAAATGGGTAAAGGGAAAGACGATAGCACTTGGGTTAATGGCATTCCGCTTTGGAACCTTGCACAAATGCAAGGTTTAAAAGCCGCCACTTATTTTTGGCCTGAATCAGATGCGCGCTTTAACGGCATGCTGCCTGATTACTTTTATCATTATTCAAAACACAGCGATTACCAAAAGCGTGTTGATCAAATTATTCAGTGGTTGAGCTTGCCAAAAGCACAGCGCCCACGTTTAGTGATAAGCTATTTTTCGTTGGTCGATAGCATGGGGCACGAGTTTGGCCCTGATGCTAAAGAAACTTATGACGCAGTGCAAAAGCTAGATAGTTTAATGGCTGATTTATCGAACCGTTTAAGAGCGCTTGATGAAAACATTAACTTAGTGATTGTGTCTGATCACGGAATGGCGTCTGTAGATCCAAGCCTTAGCATTAAAATTGATAGCTTGCCGCAAGACGAAAACTTCATCGTGCAAAACACCGGCCCTCGGGTTTTATATTATGCAAAACCAGATAGCAAAGCAGACATTAATGGATTCAGTAAAAAGCTCGCTAAAGCCGCTGATGGTCGCTATATCGTGCTAAGTGAGCAGCAAAAGCGTGATTATCACTACGATAAAGGCCCGCGCGTTGGCGATATTATTTTACAAACCAACGCGCCTCGAGTGTTTACCGACAGTAAAATGGCCGGTTATTTAGGCACCCATGGTTACGCTTACAGCGAAGATATGGCTGCAACCTTTATCGCCACCGGCCCCGCCTTTAAACAAGGCTTACGTTTAGACGAAGTAAGTAATTTAGATGTGTACCCGCTGATCGCCAAAATACTAGGCCTTGAGATTTTAAGCCCAATCGATAGCGACGGTGAAAGTTTATGGCCCGCGATTGAGGAGTAGGTGTGAGTTGGTGAGGGGAAAGGCTCTAGGGGAAAGTTAGAAAGGGGAAAGTTAGAAAGGGGAAAGGTGCTAGGTTCTAGGCTCTAGGTTCTAGGACGCGATGTAAAATCGCTGCTTTAGTCGTTAGAGGTCAGATGTTAGATATCAGTCGAACTGTGGGGTTGATTAGGTCGTGTGCTCTTCTCTGCATTTGAACTGCACATTTTTAGGGGAGGTTGGGTCGAGCGGAGCGATACCCAACATAATCCATGTAAACCTTTTTATTTTAAAAGATAAACCAATCAATCAAACGCGATGTAAAATCACTGCTACAGACTCGTAACTCGTTCCTCGTATCTCGTACCTCGCATCTCGAATCTCGCATCTCGAAACTTGCTAACTTTCCCCTTTCCCCTTGAAGCTAGCAACTCGTAACTCGTAATCTACAACTTCGTTACCCACCCGTATTCACCATGGCTTTGAAACTTGTAGCTTTGATTTCCGGCATCAAATTGGCCTTGTAGGGTGTTTTCTGTGAGGGTCATCACGGCTTGATGGCCTGTTTTAGTTTGATCATTTACCTTGCCAAATACACTTCTATCGCCATTGCTGGCTTCGATGATGTTACTAATTTCTACGGTGTAACTAAGGTATTCGTCGATCACTAAAATAAAGTGATCGCCAGGTTGTAGGGTTTTTAGGGTGTCTAAATCAAATTCGCTGAATGCGGTGTTTGCTAATTGGTCAGGCAAACGGCCTTGTTTGTATAGGTAATCGTGCGCATGATTAGATAGCTGATTAAGCGGCGCAGTTAAGTTCACAATGGGCTGTGGGGCTATTTGGTCGGCTTCTGCTTTGTAAGAGGCAACAAACTGCTGTGTGCTGGGTTTTGTTTTAAAACCATCACTTTGAATATGCCACTCATTCAGTGCAAATGCTGTAAGTGGCAGAATGAAGATTAATGCAAGCGTCCTGTTCACATGTTTCTCTTACGGGTTTTTATGTTAATTCATTGTTAGTTTTTACCTCAAGTTAACAACTCGGTCAATAGTTAATCACTAAGTAGAGGTTTTTATTATCGTGTCGATAAAATTAATTTGTTTACTCGGCTCTGAATGCTGAGCATAATCCGCGTTTTTATGTCACCGAAACTCCAAGACTAGAGGTACCGACTATGCGCGGGTGGATCATTTATAAAGATAGCCAAGGCTTGTTAAAGCAAGAAACCTATGAAGCAGGACTTTAGGCATTGAAGTAGCCAAAGAGCCTTTTTTGTGTCATCTGTATAGTAAATAAATCTTAAAATACTACAAAAGTGTACAGTGCCATCTGGCAAATCATAGGATATGGTAGATTTTTAATTGCCAAGGAGTGTGTGTACATGAGTCAGCTCATCAGTCGAGCAACCGCGGGTTTAGTAGCCGTTATTATTGGCTTTACCAGTTCAATTGCGCTTATTTATCAGGTTGTTATGGTGTTAGGTGGCACACCTGATTTAGTTGCCAGCTGGGTATTAATGCTTGGTCTTGCGATGGGCGTCAGCTCGATTGCGTTGTCTTATTACTACAAAGTACCCATTCTTATCGCGTGGTCAACAACCGGAGCGGCACTCCTTATTTCAAGCGCCCAAGGGTATAGCTTAAACCAAGCTGTTGGTGCGTTTATGTTCTCTGCTGCGCTGGTGTTTTTGTCTGGTATTACCGGCGTGTTCGAAAAAATGATGAACAAAATTCCTAGCCAACTGGCCTGTGCAATGCTTGCAGGCGTGCTGGTGAATTTTGGTATTGATGTGTTTAACTTTATGAATGAGCTACCTTTAGTGATTGGTTTAATGGTGGCTGTTTATTTATGTGGCAAGCGCTATTTTCCACGCTTTGCTATGCTTGCTGTGGTTGTGGCGGGTTTTTTAATGGCAGGTGTAACAGGGCAAATTGATACTTCTAGCTGGCAGTGGAAAATGAGCGAGTTTGCTTATATTGCGCCTGAGTTTGACTTAAACGCCATGATAAGTGTTGGTTTGCCGCTATTTATTGTGACCATGACATCGCAAAACTTACCTGGTATTGCTGTTTTAAAAGCGCACCAATACAAAGCCCCTGTATCGGCAGCGCTAAATGTAACCGGACTATTAAATGTATTTATTGCACCATTTGGTGGTTATGCCATTAACCTGGCGGCTATAACGGCTGCCATTTGTATGAGCCCTGAGGCAGATAAAGACCCCAGTAAACGTTATTGGGCAAGCATTGCTGGTGGTGTTTTTTACATTATTATGGCGCTCCTTGCGGCAACCTTGGTTGGTTTGGTAGCAAGTTTGCCACAGGCATTAATTTTGGCGTTGGCAGGTATTGCGCTATTTGCCACCATTGCGAGTAGCTTACAGCAAGCATTAACTGAGGCGTATTATACCGAAGCCGCTATCGTGACCTTTTTGGTCACAGCTTCAAACCTAACTTTGTTCTCGGTTGGTTCTGCATTTTGGGGAATTGTTGCAGGTACGGTGACCTTGCTGATGACACGTAAGGATTAATGACTCGTAAGGATTAATGTCAGGTTTCTATATTAAAAAAGGCCCTAGTTACTGTATATAATAACTAGGGCCTTTCGTTATTTAAGTAGTGGTTTTATTACTTCAAACATCGCATTGATGTGATCACTGCGGGTATTGAGTGCTGGTATGTAGCGATACTTCTCACCGCCTGCATGTTCAAAGTTCTCGCGGTTTTCGCCTTCGAGTTCTTCTAACGTTTCTAAACAGTCGGCACTAAATGCAGGGCTTAAAATTGCAACGTCTTTAATGCCTTCAGCAGGGTAGCTTTCAAGGGTTGCGTCTGTATATGGTTTCAACCATTCAGCTTTACCAAAACGGCTTTGGAAGGTTGTTACAGCAAAGTCTTTCTCAAAGCCAAGTTTCTCTGCTACTAAACGGGTGGTTTGCATACAAAAACAATAGTAAGGGTCGCCGTTCTCTAGAAATAGTTTAGGTGTACCGTGGTACGAAAACACCAACTTTTGCGGCGTGCCATGGGCATTTAGATCTTCGCTAATGCTAGCGGCTAGGGCATCAATATATGTCGGGTTGTCGTGATAACCATTAATAAAGTGCAGCTCTGGCACCCAGCGCCACTTACGAAGAACATTTGATACAGCATCAAACGTTGAGCCAATAGTAGTGCTTGAATATTGCGGGTACATTGGCAGTACAATCACGCGAGTGATGCCTTTTTCTCGCAGCTCTTCAAGGCCTGCTTCAATTGAAGGGTTTCCGTAGCGCATGGCCATGACCACTTCAGTGTCGTGGTGTCCTTTGTCTTTTAAAAGGGCTGCCAATTTTTTGCTTTGCTCTCGGGTAATGTGCGTGAGCGGTGAGCCGTTTTCAGTCCAGATGCTTTTATAAAGTGCTGCTGAGCGTTTTGGGCGTAACGTAAGTACAAAGCAATAAAGGATAATCATCCAAATGAATCGTGGGATCTCGACAATTCGAGGGTCCGATAAAAACTCGCGTAAATAAGTTCTAAGTGCCGCGGTAGTAGGGGCGTCAGGGCTCCCTAAGTTGGTCAGTAAAATGCCCGTTTTTTTGTTGAATCGGCCGTCATGCGGCTTATCGGTAATGGCGGAAAATCGCGACACTGAGTGCTCCTGTATGAAGTAATCGTAATATAAATCACATTGTAACGAAGTAAGCTGATTATGTGATCACTTTATTCGCTAATTTTTGATCATGATCCTGAAAGGATTCGGTTTTCTTGCTTCAAGCTGCTGCAGTTTTGCAATTGATTTTGCGCCAAACACATGCCCTTTAGGTAATAACAAAATACCGTCGTAGCTTCTTAGTGCGTGCCCAAGTACCATGCCGTTTTTAAGATCTTGAGCCGAGATAATTTTCATGGTGCCGACTTTTTGATCGCTCGCACAGCTTATTTTAATGCTATCTAATACGTCTAAAATTTTTGGGTGATAGTGAGTGCCGCTGTATAGCCGGAGCTGATCAAGTGCGCTTTCGTAACGGCTGTTATCTTGCACTGTGATGTGTGCAATTGCCTGCCAGAAATCGCGGGCTACCGCTAAAATCATTGCCGTAATTGGTATTTCTTTGCCCTTTAAGCCCTTCGGTGTGCCCGAGCCATTGTAATGCTCAAACTGGTAATAAATCGCCTCAGAGACATCATGTAAATGGGTCGCAGGCATGAGCATCAGCTGAGCGGTACTTGGGTGGGTGTAAAAGATTTTTTTTTGGTTTTCGGTTAGTTCCCTTGTTGGCTTTTTATAAAGCTCAGGCTCCATGGCGAGCAAGCCTATTTGTGCAAGATAACCTGCCATTTCAGCTCTTTCGATATGTTGTTTATCTAAACCAAGTTGCTCTGCAATTTGCTTACTGGTGGCAGCAATGTTTTGTGCTTGCATACCATCAAGGTACGGATTGGCATTGATAAAGTTATATAAAATCTCAAAAGTACTGCGATGCTCGTGTTTTTCACGCTCATTGACTTCTTCGAGCTGTTTGAGCACTTTTCGAATTTGTAGAGTGCGCTTTTCTACCATTTGCTCAAGGTTGTTGTTTAGCTCTTTTAACTGGCTGTTTTGCGCTTTGATTTTTTGCTCTAACTGCTTGTTTTGGCGCTTTAATGAGGTTTTTTCTATGCCATCACTAATGTTGCGCAGCAGTAATTCGTTTTGCCATGGTTTTTGAATATAGGCATGGATTTTACCTTTATTGACAGCGGCAATGGTGTTGTCGATATCTGAGTAACCGGTTAGCAAAATCCGCTGTGGTTCTGGGTCTATATTAAGTGCTTGCGCAAAGAAGTCGGCGCCATCCATGTTTGGCATACGCATGTCGCAAATGATCACATCGAAACTGTAAGTGGCTAGCACTTTTAGCCCTTCTAGAGGGTCAGAGCAGGCTTTTGCGGTGATGTTATTCGCTGATAACAGGCGCAAAAGAGTCCTTAAGACGATTTCGTCGTCATCAATGCATAAAACCTGAATATGTTGTTTGCTAACTTGTTCTGCCATACCGTTTTACTATGAGTCATCGTTAATCAATAACATAGCCTTAAATCAAGCCTTGTGCTAGGTTTTAAAAGAGACAAACAGAGTTTGAGACGAATATGGATGACTTTAAGCAAGCCTATTTGTTAGAAAAAGCGGCCAGAGAAGAAGCTGAACAATTGCTCGCAGACAAAAGCCGTATTCTAGTGGCATTAAACAGTGAGCTTGAGCAAAAAATTGCTGATTTAGAGCACCATCAAGCTATGTTCATTCAAGCCGAAAAAATGGCCACTTTAGGCACTCTTTGCGCTGGGGTTGCCCATGAAATTAATAATCCACTCGCGTACAGTATCAGTAATGTTGATTGTTTAAAAAATTACTGTAATTACTTTAGTGAGCTACTTGCAGTATGTGATGAATTTGCCTGCAACGATACCGATAAAGCCACATTTTGTAAGCAGTTAACTGAGCTCAATCAAGTACACTCATTTCGCTTTATGGCTGATGATTTACCTGAATTAATAAGCGACACGTCGCAGGGGCTGCAAAGGATCAGCAAGATTGTTGCTAATTTACTAGACTTTTCTCGGCCCAAGGGTCACGACAAACAATTTGCTGATATGACAGAGGCGGTAAAAAGTGCCGTTAAACTACTCGCAAACCAACTCCGTGATTGTAATTTAAAAACCCAATACAGCCCTATATCGCAAAGTTGGTGTAACTTACCCGCAATAAGCCAAGTAATCGTTAATGTTTTGATTAATGCTAAGCAAGCTTGCAGTAGCTTAGGCGCAAAAGCTGAAATATCTGTCGCTGTGTATGAGTTTGAACAACATATTTATATTGATGTAGAAGACAATGGCTCAGGCATGTCAGAACAAACCATTGCGAAAATATATGATCCCTTTTACACCACTAAACCTGTTGGTGAAGGCACCGGTATGGGCATGACTATGGCGTACGCCATAGTGCATGAACACCAAGGGTGTATTGATATTCAAAGTACAGAAGGAATGGGCACACGTATCAGTTGTGTGTTTCCTGTACAAAGCCAGATTAGGAATACTGTAACTAGCTGACAATATTTCAGTTGTTGCAAAAATTTGTGGATTCGCTAGTGTAGGAATACACCCATAGCAAAACAAAATGCAAAGGCTCAATATGCTTAATCAACAAAGTTCGGATGTATTTAAAAACTACCTCGCTAGTCAAAGTGAAACGAATCAAGTTAGTTTGGACCAAGTACTTGGTTATATGTCTGGCTTATTAGCCTGTTCAGAGTTTTTTGGGGAATCAGAATTAGCAAATTATATTGCCGATAATGATGAAACGGTATTCAACACCTTAATGACAGATTCTGAGCCACGCGATGCAATGATTGAGCTGCTTGATAACATCACCGAGGCTCAAGTTGAACAAAAGAAAATCTTAGCCGAATTATACCCAAATGAAGTTAACAGCAATGAACCAAGCCAAGCACTACAGGACTTTTGTAGTGGTTATATTGCAGCGTATATTGTTAACCAAGATATTTGGCATAGTGACTTACAATTTTTACTCAACGCTGATTCGCAGCAAGAAAACGAAAGCGAAGATGGTCAGCTGTTTATTGATAACTTTGAAGCTACCCTCGATTTACTTACCACCTTTGCAATGTGGGATCAGGCGCGGGCAAATCACCCTGAGCCAGAAAAACTAGGTGAAGGGTTTGTCACTTTCTTTAATGCGCTAGACGAGAGTTTATCTGAAATTGCCACCATGGCGTTAATGCTTGAAGATGAAAAACTGGCGATGCTTGAGCAAGATCAGTAAACATTTCCCTCCTCAGTAGAGATAAGCTGATAGTTGCATTATTTTGCTTATTTCTACTGAAAAACGAATAATTTCCACCGTTAAAGTTCCATTAATAGTACAAATAGAAATATTTATACCTAAGTCGTATCTTATTTTTCTTTCCTTTTGTGTATTTGTTGATAGGATGTTTTTCAAGAGTTAACTCGCAGGCTTGAGTTAGCTTTCAAAATCGTGATTTCTAAAATCAACAACACGTGCTTAGTGCTTTTCTTAATTTCTCCAAAAGGGGCGTCTTTTTGTTTTAAGTAAAGCCAAAATATCAACAGGATACACATGACAACACATTCTTTAAGTATGCTGGCCGTTGCGGTTAGTGTGGCTGTTTCTGCGACTTCAGTGCAGGCAGCAGAGCAAGCACCTGCTGTAAAAGCAGATAAAAACATCGAACAAATCTCTGTATTAGGCTCACGAGTTGCCAATCGTACGGCTACCGAATCAACATCGCCAGTTGATTTAATTGATGCTGACGACTTAAACAAAGGTGGATTCACTGAGCTTGGCCAAAGTCTGCAAGCGACGGCTCCTTCATTTAACTTTTCTCGTACGCAAGTGTCAGATGGCTCTGACTTATTTAGACCTGCAACTCTTCGTGGTTTACAGCCAGACCAAACGTTAGTGCTTATCAATGGTAAACGCCGTCATAACCAATCTATTTTTGGTTTAAATGGTACTGTAGGTGCCGGTGCTGCGGGTACCGATATGAATGCGATTCCGCTTACTGCGTTAAAAGGCGTTGAAGTACTTCGTGATGGTGCTGCTGCGCAATATGGTTCTGATGCGATAGCCGGTGTTATCAACTTATCGTTAAACGATTCAACCGGTGTCACAACGGGCTATGTGCAAGCGGGTAGCACGGGTGAAGGCGATGGTGACACTATTTCAATGGGTTTAAACCGTGGCTTTGATTTAGGTGATGAAGGTGGCTTCATTAACTTTTCTTTAGAATACCGTGATGCTGATGGCACCAACCGAGCTGAGCGTGATACTGGAGGCTCAGTTGATGTACCTGCAGGCACACTCTCTAACGAAGTTCGTTGGGGTCAAGGTAATGCTGATAGTGAATTTACCTCTGTGTTTTATAACATGGCGTTACCTATGGGTGAGACCGAGCTTTACTCATTTGGTGGGTACTCAAACCGTACTGCGCTAGGTAATGGTTTTTACCGTAACTTTGACCAAGCAGCGAAGAACGTTGTGCAAGTATATGGCGATGGCTTTTTACCTCGTATCGATAATGAAGCCGAAGATATTTCGTTTTCACTAGGTTTGCGCGGAGAGTTAAATCCAGATTGGAGCTATGACGTATCTGCCGTATACGGTGAAAACAGCTATGACTTCACTTCAAAAAACACCCTAAATGCGTCGTATGCTGCTGAATATGTAGCGAATAACCCAGATGCAAGCGATGCTGATATTGCTGCTAATGCAGGCCCTTCAGGCGGATATTCAGGTGGCTTTAGATTTGATCAAACAACCGTTAATGCAGACCTTAATGGTATTGTTGATATTGGTCGCAGCGAGCCTTTATATGTATCTGTGGGGGCTGAATACCGTAAAGAAAATTATGAAATCGTGCCGGGCGAAGAAGCCTCTTATGCATGTGGTTTAGCTAATTCAGATAGCTCATACCCTGCGGTAAACGACAGCAGCGTATTCGCTGAGTGTGGTTTCCAAGCTTATAACGGTTTACGCCCAGAAGCATCAAACAAAGAGAGCCGTCACAGCTATGCATTTTATGTAAATGCCGAAACGCTGATCACGGATGCATGGCAAGTAAGCACAGCGCTTCGTTATGAAGACTTTTCTGATGCCGGTGATGACATCATTGGTAAGCTAGCAACACGCTATGAAATTACCGATGACTTTGCCGTGCGTGGTGCGATTTCATCTGGCTTTAGAGCACCATCACTGCAACAAAGTGCCTATACAGCTTACACCACAAACTTAGGTGCTGGTGGCGTGTTATTGCAATCATTCACAGCAACAGCGGGCTCTGATTTTCCGTCAGCACTTGGCGTTGATAGCCTTGGCCTTGAAAGCTCAGAAAACTTAAGTGCAGGTTTTGTTTACAACGTAACTAGCGATTTATCGCTAACCGTTGATTTTTACCATGTTGCTATTAAAGACAGAATTACCCTTGGCAGCTTAATGTCGGCGGACGATGTTTCGTTTAGTGCTGAGGCTGTGGCTGCGCTTAATGCAACAGGAGCACAGCAAGCTAACTACTTCTCAAACTCAGTTGATTCAACCACCAAAGGGGTTGATATTATTGCTTCGTACCGCACCGATTTGTACGACGGTAATTTCTCAGCAACCTTTGCGGGTAACATTAACGAAACTGAAATTGATGATGTAAATGCACCTGAGGGTATTCCTGAATCAATCGCCCTTGATGATTTACAACGTAGTTTCTTAACTGACGGTCAACCAGGTGAGCGTGCTACGCTAACGTTTGAATACGATCGTGGCGATTTCAACAGCATGCTACGCTTTAACTACTATGGTGAAACTGACGTTAAATACTTTGGTAATGACCACATTGGTTTACCTGATGAGCTATCACCTACCGGTGAGTTTAAAGACACAAGCACGGTAGAATCAGCGGTATTAGTGGATGTTAACGTGGGCTATCAGCTAACTGACGAACTCATGCTATCGGCGGGTATTGATAATATCTTTGATGTAACGCCAGACGAGCTAGGCGAAGATGAAGCGCTTGATTTTATTACGAATAAAGCATTCAAATACCCTGTTCGTGCACTACCTTATGGTTTTGATGGTATGACCTACTACGCAAAATTAAGTTTTAGCTTTTAATTCCTAAGTTGATATGAAACTTAAATAGCGCCTAACGGCGCTATTTTTTTGCTTAATTGTAGTATCCGACATTTGTCGTTATATCAATGACAGTGTCTTTAATTAGAGAGTTGCAAGGGGAAAGTTTGCGAGAGTAAAGGGGAAAGTTAGCGAGTTTCGAGGTGCGAGATACGAGAAACGAGACATGAGATGCGAGTTTGTAGCAGCGATTTTATATCGCGTTTTATTTCGCTTTTTTGAGTTTTCATATGCATTTAAACACTCCAAAATTTTTCTAGTAGGATGCTCCCAAATAATAAAATCAAACTGGTAATTATAATTGTGTAGTAGATAGTCGAGTTTATTATTGGCTCTAAAGTGAAGTGTGGTGAAAATAATTTTTTTAGCGGTTTAAAGAATAGCTTTGGGTTTAAGCTACCCGCTAAAATTATAATTGAAATTGCTAGACAACTAATGAACTCAAACCAGTCTAGATCTTGTAATATAAGCGAATAAATACCGACAGTTAAATTAATAATTGCTGCCAATCCGAACAAAATAGATAGCAGCTTTTCCTTTTTATTAAGCGTTTCCATACTGTAATACTCCTTATAACATTATTTAATACCTTTATATTTCGGTAAGTTACGAGAATAAAGGGGAAAGTCGCGAGTTTCGAGGTGCGAGATACGAGCCTGTAGCAGCGATTTTATATCGCGTTTCTCTCGAACCTAGCTACGTAGGCGTTATGCTTGCATGGCGCGCGAAACAAGTTTCACGCCTACGTCTAATCGTTTTGCATTTGTGTGGTGTTTGAGAGTTCATGGCTGAAGCCATTCCTACGAAGACATCAAATTCGTAGCAGCGATTTTATATCGCGTTTATTCTCACTCCTAGCACCTAGCACCTAGCACCTAGCACCTAGCTCCTAACACCTCGAATCTCGTAATTCGCATCCCTCACCAATGTCGCGGCATAAAGCCGCTGCTACGTAGGCGTTATGCTTGCATGACGCGCGAAACAAGTTTCACGCCTACGTCTAATCGTTTTACATAGGTGTGGTGTTTGAGAGTTCATGGCTAAAGCCATTCCTACGAACGCATCAGATTTATATCGCGTTTACTCTCGTATCTCTGACCACGCACCTCGAACCTCTCACCACGCATCTCGCACCTCGCACCACGCATCTCGCACCTCGCACCTCGCACCTCGAACCTAGCTCCTAGTCCCTAGCACCTAACCCCTCGAACCTAGTCCCTTTTAACTCGCTCGCATATCTCACGCATTTGTTGTTTTATTTCCGGTTCTTTTTCATCGAATATCTTGTTGATACGTTCGATATAGGCATGGTTTTCTTCGAATGGCACGCCGATTTCGTAGACATCTGCGGCTTCTCGTAGCATTTCTTTATCAAACTCACTGAAAATATCGACCATTTCTTGGGCTTTTTCTCGCTCAATACCAAGTGCTTCAAATGATGAACGGCCCATGCGCATGGTGCTGTCGTAGGTTTCGCGAATAATATCTCGACAGCCGTAAGCCCATAAATCGTATACATGATGGCGGTCTACAGCGCGGGCAACAACATGTAAATGCGGATAATTTTGCATCGCGTAACGGACTAATTTAGTTATTTGCTCAGCATCATCAAGCGCAACAACCAACAGTTTTGCATCTTCAATGCCTGCAGCACTGAGTAGATCTGGCCGAGTGGCATCACCAAAAAAGTTACGAATACCAACACGCTCAAGGGCTTCGAGTTGTTTGTAGTTGTAATCAATCACAGTGGTTTTATAGCCGCCAGCTTGTAAAATACGGTCAACCAGTCCTCCCATCCTGCCTGAGCCTGCAATGACTACATGGCTATCATCAGGGAACTCTTCTGTTTCTTTTCCTGCTTGCTCACAAATAAAGCGCGGTGCTATTACACGTTGATACAGAATGAATAATCCTGGCGAAAGCAGCATGGATAAGGTCACAACTAGTAATAGCTGGTCGGCAATGGCATTGGTCAATACACTATTAGAAACACTGTAAGCAAGTAGTACAAAACCAAACTCACCAGCTTGTGCAAGCCCCAGTACTAGCAACCAAAGTGCGGCGCCTCTTAGGCCAAAAATACGTCCTAAAATTAATAGCACAACTGCTTTAGTTACAATCAGTGCGCCGGTTAGTATCACGATGGTGGCTAGGTTATCTGCGAGTAATTGAAAATTGATACTTGCGCCAACGGTGATAAAGAATAATCCAAGTAATAGCCCTTTGAAGGGATCGATATTACTTTCGAGCTCATGTTTATAAGGTGAGTTTGCAAGCACAACACCCGCTAAAAATGTGCCAAGCGCAGGGGATAAGCCAACTAACGACATCATTAAAGCGATACCTATAACAAAGAATAGGGCTGTAGCGGTAAATAGCTCGCGAAGCCGTGCTAGTGCTACAAATCTAAAAATCGGTGCGGTTAAGTAGTTACCACCAAAAACGACGAGCGCGATCATACCTAAAGTAACCAGCGCTGCTTGCCAGCTTTCAAGGCCCGCCACCAAGCTTAAGCGAGCATGGCCGTCTTCGCTTGCATGGGCTGTATCTGCAATAACGGGCGCTATTTCTGGTAAAGCAAGTAATGGAATAAACGCAAGCATAGGAATAACGGCTATATCTTGGGTGAGTAATACGCTAAATGAGGCCTGACCACCATCTGATTTTAATAGCCCGCGCTCTGAAAGCGTTTGCAGCACAATCGCGGTCGATGAAAGCGATAAAATTAAGCCTATTGTAAGTGCTGTTTGCCAGGCGTGACCTAATGCTAAACCAATACCAGTAAAGGCAGCAGCTGATAAAACTACTTGGCCGCCACCTAGGCCAATAAGCTGTTTTCGCATTGACCAAAGCGCTTTGGGTTCGAGCTCTAAGCCAACAATAAACAGCATCATTACCACACCAAACTCAGCAAAATGCTGGATAGCAATCACATCAACATTTAAAAATGTCAGTGTTGGCCCTATAACAATACCTGCGAGTAAGTAGCCAAGCACTGAGCCAAGCCCAAACTTGCTGGCAATAGGCACGGCAATAATGCCTGCAATAAGGAAAATATAGGCGATTAAGAGAAAGTCAGTCATCGTAATCCTGTTTGTTTTTAATTAACTATGGTTGTTTTCGCTAGTTTTGCCAGCAGTTAGGTAGTGAATGCAATTAAAATACGAATTTAGTCAGAAAAATGACAACAAGGCATGGTGTTTAGTAAAAGTACTTAAGACAAAATGAGTGGGAAAATCATCGTTTTTTTCTTAAAAATCGCTTGCGTAGTGCTTAGGTAGGTATATACTCGCAACACTTTAAATAGGAGCAAAAAATGAGCAAAAAGAAACAACGTACACAAGGCCAAGTTGATACTGGTCGTGGTGTAATTAACGATAATGTGTACGCCGCAATGGTTACATCTAAGCTGTTCACCGCAAAAGTAGAGAAACCTAAAAAAGGTAAAGGTGCATATCAACGTAAGGCAAAACATGCAGGACGAGAGTCCTATTTAATCGCTGCTTAATTAAGTTGTGATCAAATAGGATTTTTGTGAAAGGCAAACACTGAGTGTTTGCTTTTTTTATGACTAAATTTCGTGTTAAGAATAATTTTCACTCAATTTTTATAGAAATTTTTACCTGAAAACTAATTTATTCGTTATATACCCATAATCGATACGATAATTATTATCGTCTACCCTCCCACAAGTGCTGCTTATTTTTTTGTACAAACCAGGAGGGCCGTGCTTTCCATGGTTAAATTATTGTTAATTATATGTTCATTTTTACTCGGTAGAATCATCCTCGTTTTTGCTTTTTGATAAAAATAATTAATTCTTTTTTAGTGCTTTTAACTAAATTGCACATCAAAAAGTGTGTTTATTTTACCCTTTAAAGGTAAACATAAGCTTGACGTAATAGCGCTTTGTGTTACTTTAAAGTTGGATTTGTAAAATAAATGTTATTAAAACTTTGGGCGGAGGGAGCGAATGAGCTCGCATAAATTAATAAAAAATGCCTTTAAACTGAGTGCGCTGTCACTAGGTTTATACGGCTTTACAGCACAGGCTGCGATTGATTGCAGCAACTTAGAAGTGTGGCAACAAGGGCAAACACATGTTGGTGGTGATCAGGTTCAGGCGCAAGGTAGCGCTTATGAAGCCAAGTGGTGGACGCAAACCAACCCTGTGGAGACTTCTGGTGTCGATCAAGAGTGGCGTTTATTGGGTGTCTGTGACAGCGTTGTCAATGAAAATCAAGCTCCTCAAATTAGCAGCTTAACACCCGCAGAGGGTTCTTTATTTGCCAGCAGTGACAGCGTTGTCATAAGCGCTGTCGCTACTGATCCTGATGGTAGCGTGGCAAGTGTTGAGTTTTTTGTTGATGGTACATCGCTGGGTGTTGTGACAAGCACACCTTACTCAGCGAACTGGCAAGCAACGCAAGGCAGCCATGTGATCAGTGCGGTCGCAACGGATGATTTAGGGCTAACCTCTACAGCGGTTGCACATTCAGTAAGCGTGTCTGATGACGTTGAGCCGGTTAACAAAGCACCAGTGGCAAGCATTGAATTTAGCTCACTGCCATCACAAGTAACGGTGGGTGACAGTGTGGTGTTTGCGCTTTCTGGCACTGATAGCGATGGCCAAGTGACTGCGTTATCGTTAACTGAAAACAGCACTGAAGTTCATCAAGCAAGTGCTGCTTCTTCAAGTTACACTTGGCAGGCTCCAGCACTTGGGCAATTTTCATTTACCTTAACGGTGACCGATAACGAAGGCGCGACGGATACACAAAGCAAAGTTGTTAATGTTGTTGAAGCAACAGAACCAGGTACAGATTGTAAACCACAAGGCTTATACCAAACACCGGGTGTGAATACCCCATACTGTAGCGTGTATGATGAAAATGGCCGCGAGAAAATGGGCGCCGATCATCCACGCCGAGTTATTGGTTATTTTACGAGTTGGCGAAATGGCGCCAATGGTCAGCCAAGCTACTTAGTTAACGATATTCCTTGGGACAAGATCACCCATATTAACTATGCCTTTGCGCATGTTGATGGCAATAACAAGGTCTCGATTGGTGATCCAAATGCAGCTGGCAACCCAGCGACAAACATGACTTGGCCGGGCGTTACAGGCGCTGAAATGGATCCAAGTTTTAGTTACACAGGTCACTTTAACTTACTCAATAAATTCAAAAAACAACACCCAGATGTAAAAACCTTAATCTCTGTAGGTGGTTGGGCTGAAACCGGTGGTTATTTTGGTGAAGACGGTACTCGCGTAAATAGCGGTGGTTTCTACACGATGACAACCAATGCCGATGGCTCTGTGAACCAAGCGGGAATTGATGCCTTTGCGAAAAGTGCCGTTGAGTTTATTGAAACTTACGGTTTTGATGGTGTCGATATTGATTACGAATACCCATCGTCAATGAATGACTCAGGCCACCCTGATGATTTTCCTATCTCTAATGCTCGTCGCGCAGGTCTTAACGCCTCGTATCGTGTATTGATGCAAAAACTACGTGAAGAACTTGATATTGCAGGTGAAAAGGCAGGTAAGCATTACTTATTAACGATTGCTTCGCCATCTTCAGGTTACTTATTACGTGGCATGGAAACATTCCAAAGCGTGAAGTATCTCGATTACGTTAACATTATGTCTTATGACTTACATGGTGCATGGAATTCACATGTAGGCCACAACGCAGCCTTGTTTGATACCGGTCTTGATTCTGAATTAGCGCAATGGGGCGTTTATACCACCGCTGAGTTTGAAGGTATTGGCTACTTAAATACGGATTGGGCTGTACGTTACTTCCGCGGCGCGGTCTCTGCAGGTCGAATCAATATTGGTATTCCATATTACACTCGTGGCTTTAAAGATGTGTCGGGTGGTACTAATGGTTTATGGGGCCAAGCAGCGCTGCCAGATCAATCAAAATGTGCTAAAGGGACTGGCGTTGGTGAGAAAAACCAATGCGGTAATGGCGCACTTGGCATAGATAACCTATGGCACGATAAGAACGATGTTGGTGAAGAAATGCCAGCAGGTTCGAACCCATTATGGCATGCGAAAAATCTCGAAAATGGCATTAACCCTTCTTACCTTGAAATCTATGGCCTAACGCCAGAAACCGATGCAGATGATGTATTAACGGGTACTTATACACGTTTCTACGATGATGTAGCAGTTGCTCCATGGCTTTGGAATGCAGAGAAAAAGGTTTTCTTATCAATTGAAGATGAGCAATCAATGGCAACGAAAGTTGATTATGTTATCAACAACGGCCTTGGTGGCATCATGTTCTGGGAGCTTGCCGGTGACTATGATTATGACTCAGCGAAAGGTGAGTACTTCATGGGCTCAAGCTTAACCACACTTGCTTACGATAAATTTAACCAAAGTGGTGTGGCTTACAACACTCATCAAGGCAATGTCGATTTCACCCTGCCAAGCGAAGCTGTTGACGTAAGCTTTACTGTGAAAGATTTCCCGATTGGTGATGATAACTATCCAATTTCACCTACATTCGCATTCACCAATAACTCAGATATCGACTTAAGCGGCGCGAAAATCAGCTTTGATGTGCCCGTTTCTACCTCTGCAATTTTTAAATCGAATTGGAATGCGCAAGAGAAACTCGGCATGGCTGTAGAAGCGAATGGCTCTAATGCCGCTGGCGATAATATCGGTGGCTTTGAAAATGAGTTCCATCGATTTTCAATCACCTTAGTGAATGAGTGGGGTGGTATCGAAAAGTCATTTAACACTGGTGAAACCGTTGAGGCGCAAGTTATGTACTACATGCCAATTACGGGCCCATCTAACTTCACTATTGAGAAAAATGGCAAAACCTACGCCTTTAAATTCGAATACCCAATGCTACCAGATGGCACAGCTGGCAGTGGTGATACTGGCGGTGGTGATACTGGCGGTGGCACCGGTGGTGATACGGGTGGCGAGGAAAACTGTAACGGTGTTGATGTAGCAAGCATCCCTGTATATCCAAACTGGCCGCAAACTGACTGGGCTGGTAACCCAAGCCATGCTGTTGGCGGCGACCTAATGAATCACAACAATGTGATTTACGAAGCAAAGTGGTGGACGAGCACAGAGCCAGGCACATCTGCTGACTGGACGGTGAGTTGCACGCTTTAACCAACTAAGCGGAGCAAGGACTTTGCTCCGCATTTCTACAGCGAGAACAACAATGAAAGTAATGAAATCAAAGGCATTGTCTTTATCGGCAGTGGCAACCAGCATGCTGCTTGCCTGTGCATCAAGCCATGTGAATGCCCACGGGTTCTTAGAAAGCCCAAAGGCACGCCAAGCATTTTGTAATGCCGATGGCGGTTACTGGTGGCCTGCAGATGGCACGGGGATCCCTAACCTTGCTTGTCGTGCAGCGTTTGTTGAAGCAGGGCATGTACAGTTTGTGCAAGACATTGAATTTTCGGCTAATACCATTGATTACACAAACCTAGAGGCTGTAAAGCAAAGTGTACCTGATGGCCGATTATGTGCAGCAGGCGACCCAGAAAAACGCGGTATGGATTTACCTTCAGCGCATTGGCAACGCAGTGAGGTTATCCCTAATGCAAATGGCGATATTTTAGTGCGCTTTTTAGCGAGTACACCGCATAACCCAAGTTTTTGGCAGTTTTATTTAACAAAACCGGGCTTTGATAGTGCGACTCAAGTGCTTACTTGGGATGACCTAGAGCTTATTGAAGAGTACGGCAATCTTGATTTTAGCATTGACGCTAACAACGACCGTTACTATGAAATGAGCGTGTCGATTCCACAAGGGCGCAGTGGCGATGCCATTTTATACACGCGTTGGCAACGAGATGATGCCGGTGGCGAAGGCTTCTACAACTGTAGCGATATCAATATCGTTGGCGATGCGACCCCGACAGAGCCAAGCGATTGGACAGCAATCAGCTACTTTGTTCGTCAAGGACAAGACGCTGAGGTTGGCGGTAGTGTGTCAGCTCGGTTATTTGATGAAAATGGCCAAGAGTTACTTACTCAACAAATGCAGATCACAGCTGATAATCAAGCTAATTGGCAGGCTGAATTTGCAGCGCTGTTAAACCTTAATTACGCGCACTTAGTTAATATTGGCGTGCAAAATAGCGCTGGAGATATTGCCTTTGATGCTTCTGATTTGTTGATTAATCAGGTCTTCACAACGAATGCAAACTACAGCTTTGCACTAAGCGTACAAGCGGCTCCTGACAATACCGCGCCGATAATTCATCAACCAGATGATCTTCAAGTCGAAGAAGAGAGCAGCACAGCGATACACCTGCACGCCTTTGATGATCAGCAAAGTACCTTAACTTATAGCTGGGATGTACCTGCACCACTGAGCTTTACGGGGAATGATGCCAACATCACGCTAAACGCCCCTGCTGTGGATGCTGATGCAAGTTACACCGTAAGTGTATCTGTGTCAGATGGCGAGCTCACAAGCCAAGTAAGTTTTACCGTGACTGTGCTTAATAGCAATGTGGTCGACCCTGATCCAGTTGATCCGAGCGTACCTGCTTGGAATAGCACAAGCCAATATAACACGGGCGATAAAGTGAGTTTTAACGGCGGAGTTTACAGTGCGAAATGGTGGAACCAAGGCGCACAACCAGACAGTAGTGATGCATGGCAGCTTGAGTCTGGCAGTGCATCAATCGAATGGAACAGCGGCAAAGCCTATCAAGGCGGCGACGAAGTAACCTATCAAGGACAGCGCTATCGAGCGCAGTGGTGGACCCAAGGAGATGTACCGGGTGCCAGCCAAGTATGGACAGAAATCTAAAGTTTTGTAGTTCAAACTTTATCAATAACAGCGTAACGCTATATAAAAACAGATAAGAGAGAATCATGAATATAAAACAATTAAGCGCAGCCATTGGTGTTGCACTCTTTGCAAGTGCAGCGAATGCGGCACCATCAACACCGACCATTATTTGGGAACCACAAGAGTACTCATTTGTTAAGGTTGACCTTGAAGGCACTGGTTCATATAAGAGCTTGGTGAACCGCGTTGATGAAGTCACTATCAGCATTGAATGGAACGCATGGAGTGGGGATGGCGGCGACAGCTACAAAGTGTATTTCGATGATATGTTAGTTAATGAAGGCTCGCTGGCAGCAGGCACTAAAAGTGGTGTTATTAGCTTCCCGTATGATAAAGCGGGTCGTCATACATTATATGTAGAACTATGTGAAGGCGGTACCACCTGTGCGCGCAGTGAAGGTAAGCCAATTGTTATTGCCGATACAGATGGCGGCCACTTAGCGCCATTGCCGATGGATTATGATCCAAATAACCAAGATATTGGCACTAAAGATGGCCTTGTAACCGGTGCCTACTTTGTTGAATGGGGTATTTATGGTCGCGATTTCGACGTAACCAATATACCAGCGCAAAACCTAAGTCATATCTTGTATGGGTTTATTCCAATTTGTGGACCTAATGATTCATTAACAGGCGGTCCTAAAAACGCGCTAAATACTGCCTGTGCGGGTTCGCAAGACTTTGAAGTGGTGATCCACGACCCATGGGCTGCGATTCAAAAAGCGCTACCAGGTGTTGATAGTAATGATCCAATTCGTGGTACGTATTCGCAGTTAATGGCGTTAAAGCAGCGCTATCCTGATTTGAAAATTTTACCATCGGTGGGTGGTTGGACTTTATCAGACCCATTTGCTTACTTTACCGATAAAGCAAACCGCGACACATTTGTGGCATCAATGGAAGAGTTTTTAAGAACGTGGAAATTCTACGACGGTGTTGATATTGACTGGGAATACCCAGGTGGTCAGGGTGCTAATCCAAACTTAGGTGACCCAGTTGCAGATGGCCCAGCGTATGTTGCGTTAATGCAAGAGCTGCGCGCGATGCTCGATAAGCTTGAAGCCGAGACAGGTCGTAAGTATGAGTTAACATCAGCGATTGGCGCAGGTTACGACAAAATTGAAGATGTCGACTACTCACAAGCTCAACAATATATGGATTACATTTTCTTAATGAGCTACGACTACTATGGTGCATGGAGCAATGTGACAGGCCATCAGGCTGCGCTTTATTGTTCATCGCATTTCCGCGTTGGTCAGTGTGATGGCACGGGTGTTGATGAAGAAGGCGTTCCATATAAAGGCCCTGCTTATACAACTGATAATGCAGTGCAAAATCTACTTGCGCAAAACGTACCATCGAAGAAAATCGTGGTAGGTGCAGCTATGTATGGCCGTGGCTGGGAAGGTGTTTATCCAGAAAACGCGACTATCGCTGATAACCCTATGACAGCACCAGGCAATGGCAAACTTAAAGGCACTACAGCGCAAGGTGTATGGGAAGACGGTGTTATTGATTACAAAGGCATCAAAACCTACATGTTGGGCGCTGCAGAAAATGGCATCAATGGGTTTGAAACAGGTTATGATGAACAAGCTGAAGCCGCTTATGTATGGAACCGTAGCAACGGTAAATTAATTACATACGATAACCGTCGTTCAGTTTTAGCAAAAGGTGCTTATGTTAATCAATATAATCTAGGCGGCCTGTTTGCATGGGAAATTGACGCTGATAATGGCGATATTCTTAATGCAATGCATGAGGGGTTGGGTGGTACAGTCACTGAGCCTAGCAATAGAGCGCCGGTTCTATCTGTATCAAGTACCGTATCTGTGAATGCGGGCGAAAGTGTATCTGTGACTGCATCAGCAACTGATGCTGATAACGATCCACTAAGCTTTAGCTGGACAGCTGACAGCGCGTTAACAGTAACCGGTGAGAATTCAAATACCCTTGCTATTACAGCACCATCAGTGACTGCTGATACGCAATACACGGTTGCAGTAAGTGTCAGCGATGGCGAGGCAAGTGTAAGCCGTAACGTTACAGTGAATGTTATAGCACCAACTACAGGTGAGAACCAAGCACCAGTCGTTGCGGCAATTGCTGATAAAACAGTGGCAGAAGACGCGAGTGTGGACGTGGCTGTTTCGGCATCTGATGCTGATGGCGATGCGCTTTCATACAGCTGGACAGTGCCAGCAGGCTTAACGTTAGTAGGCTCTGGTGCTGATGTGAGTTTACAAGCGGGCAGCGTTGATGCAGATACAAGTTATGTTGTGTCGGTTTCAGTAAGCGATGGTCAAACAGCAACAGCAGTGAGCTTTAATGTCACCGTGACAGATTCTGGTACAACAACTCCGCCAGATGGTGAAACCACATGGGATGCAGCAGCTACTTATGTTGGTGGTGATACGGTGATTTATAACGGCGTAGAATACACTGCTAAGTGGTGGACACAAGGTGAGCGCCCTGATTTAGGCGGCCCATGGGAAGCAAGTTCACAACCAACCGACGGTAATGGTGATGTTGTATGGCAAGCTGCGGGTATCTATAACGGTGGCGACCAAGTTACTCACCAAGGTAATAAATACGAAGCGAAATGGTGGACTCAAGGAGACGAGCCAGGTGTCGCGGATGTATGGAAAGCACTTTAAGTGTAATAACCACATTTAATGCCCATCATTAAAATGTGATTTCCCTTCAAAGCAGCCGTATGGCTGCTTTTTTGTGGGGGGAAGTAGGTTGGGTAGAACGGAGTGAAACCCAACACAATCCATATAAACCTCTCAAACTTCTTATCTTCAGACGCGCGAAACAAGTTTCACGCCTACGGATGAAAACATCAGGCGCTAGGCACTAGGTTCTAGGACGCGATGTAAAATCGCTGCTACAGACTCGTATCTCGTACCTCGCAACTTTACTCTTTCCCCTTGAAACTCGCTAACTTAAGACACTTCCCGGCTAAAGCCAGTCCTACGGGGGAAACATCAGGCGCTAGGTTCTGGGTTCTAGGACGCGATGTAAAATCGCTGGCTTTTAGTCGTTAGACGTCAGATGTCAGTTGAGCAGTGTGGGTGGTTAGATCGAGTCTTCTTCTCAGCGATTTAAGCCTTGTAGGAGGTACTTTAGTGCCGAATCAAATTTAAATAAGAGTTGTCAATCAGACGCGCGAAACAAGTTTCACGCCTACGAATGAAAGCATTACGCGCTAGGTTCTAGGACGCGATGTAAAATCGCTGCTACAGACTCGCACCTCGAATCTCGTACCTCGCACCTCGAATCTCGTTCCTCGTAACTTTACTCTTTCCCCTTGAAACTCGCTAACTTACGGTTTCCTTCTACACACATTGGTCTTTCAGACATTATCAACCATACTTGAATAATATGATCTGTAAGTATTAAAACTAAGGTGGCTTAATGGAGTTAAAAGCGCTGCTTTTACTTGTTGCTGTATTGAGTAACTCGGCTTTTAGCTGCGATAAAACCTTAAAAGTGGGGATTAGTCAGCAGTGGGCACCTTATGCTTTTACGCAAAATGGCAAGCTTACTGGCATTGATATTGATGTGGTTAATTTAGTGCTAAAAGAAGCAGGGTTTTGCGCTAAATACGTCATTATGCCTTCGTCAAAACGGGGCTTTGCTGAACTAAAGCATGGCAATGTTGATCTGTTGCCTGCGGCGAGTTATAGCAAAGAACGAGATGCATTTAGCTATTTTTCAGAGCCTTACCGTAATGAAGTGATGCGGTTATTTTGGTATCCGAACCCATTTTTAGAAAAGCTTGATCTGCAAGGCTTGCTTGAGCAACAACAAATTATTTTATCCAACAGCGGTAGTTATTATGGTCCCGAATTTACAAGCTTTAGCACTGGGGAAAAATATAAATCGCAGCTGATCACTGTCCCCTCGTTACGTCAGCGCGTCGCTATGCTTACGGCTAAACGGGTTGATTTTTTTATTGATGACGAATTAGCAGGGCTTTATTTAATTCAAAATAATCAACACAGTGGTATCGCCCTTCACCCCTATATAATACACAATAACAATGTGTGTTTGATGCTGAGTAAAGTAACTTTGGATGCTAATGAAAGAGCTGCTATTAACTCAGCAATTTTAAACAACCAGCAAGCGATAACGGAGATCATCGCTCGCTATGTTAAGCAATAAACTATCCCAAACACTAAATTATCCTAAACGAGTTACGCGCAGTTTAATGCGCCCTGCATTCGCGCCATAAAAGCGGTTTAGGTCGTTAGCAAAAGGGCAAAACTCGCCTGATTTAGCAATACGAATATCGGCACCTTCAGCAATTTCAAACAAATGATCGTCGTTGTTATCGATAGCGCCAATCAACGCAAACCACTGTGCGTGGGGTAATCGTCTAAACGGTTCAAGCACGGCCATTGGGATTTCTTTAACCCCAAGTTGAATATTGTCACGGTGCCAACCCGCAGGGCCGCAACTAATGCCGTCGTCATACCAAGTTTGCTCAGGATAAGGTGTAAATCGGTAAGTACCACCTTGCTCTAACATTAAGCCGGTGTGGTTGTATTTTTCGGCGCCATAAACAAACACATCTTTACTTTCGTCTATGCTCAGCACCGTCATATTTTGTTTATCAAGCGCAATATGCGGGCTTAAACCTTTAAAGCTTAAGCGAGTTTCGTCATTATAAAGGACGTCGTAGTGAAGGCTCTTTAACGATTCAGGACGATAGCTTGTTAAACGATTAATGCGCTCTGCTACTGTGTAATGAATAGTTGGCGCGAGCGCGCTTTGTTCGTTATCAACTAATACACAGCATTCGCGATCTACCAGTTTAAACAAAGGGTTAAACCAAAAATAGTTTTGCTGATGACTAAGTGCCAGCGAATCTGGGGTAACGGTAACATCATCTTGAGCAATGAGGTTACGATGCTCTTCTGGGAGCAAGGTGTTGTAATTGATATCCGCACTGGTAAGTAAGTTTAGTGCGACGGTTTGTTCAATCAGCCACTCAATCGCATAGCGTAGGCAAATGTCGGCTAAACCATCACGATAATAGCCGCCACCCACATCTGAATGAGCGCCCGCAAACCAGATCTCTTGTACATGCGGCGCACTATTAATAAGTGTAGGTTCAAATGCACGGCGCTTTTCATCAAGTGCCACGCAATGAAGAGCAGCTTTTATATTGCTTGCAAGTGTGTAGTTTTCAAAAATAACGTGCTCAGCACCGCGGGTTGCTTTTGTTACTTTTGAAAAACCAATAGATGCAACGGTATCAAATACACATAAGTAAACATCATCACTAATAAGTGGCTCTAAACATTTGGCAAAGCGCCTAGCAAGAGCAGCACCGCGGCTAAAACCAGTCAGAAGTATTTTATCACCCACAGTGTAGTAGCTTTTAAAGTCGCTCATAGCACGATTTAAAATGCTGGCAACATCATCGCCTCTTGGTGCAAGGGCTTGATTGAATAAACGTCGAAAGCGGCTACCTTGGGTGCCTATACCCTGATAATAAAAGCTAAGTTGAGTTGGAAATGGTGTTTCGGGTTCACTATTGAGTGCGCCACCAAAAAGTAAATGAAGTTTAAGAATATTAGATATACTGGCGTCTTCTTTGAAGTGTGCAGCGCTGAATTGTTCAGCATCACGAGGCTCGCTGCCTGTGCCATCAAAGTTGAAAATCAGCGTTTTAGCGGTCATAGCGTCATTCCTTTAGTGGTTTGTATAAACATACTCCCACTTTATGAAAATTAGAAGACAAATATGCGGCGCTTTAATGAAAAATGGGCTTTGATTTTCAAAGCCCATTTATATGCACTTAAGAAAATTAGCCGACTCTGGCTACGGTATGCTTTTGTAAAATTTCTAACAAAATCTCGTAGTCTTTCTCGATTTCGAGTAGCTTAAGTTGAATATCTTTTAGCGTATTGCCCTTACTTGCGGCCAGTACCTCTAGCTCAGTAAAGTGCTGGTGCAATTTGGCTGCACCCACATCGCCACAGGTCCCTTTTAGGGCATGGCTGGTGGTTGCAATCGCATGGTAGTCTTTGTCTTTGATTGCTTGTGTTAGCATCGTTATTTTTTTATGTGAGCTTTCTAAAAACATCTTACTCACTTTGTTTAAAAGCACTTCGTTATTCATTAAGCGGCCAAGGGCTGCTTCGCGATTCCAATGCTGTTTTTCTTCATCGATTAATTCTTCTTGCAGTATAGCGGGCGACTGATTTACCTCATGCACAGCAATCGTTTTTGGCGCTGTATGATGCTTAGGGTACGTTGATGCAACCCATTTCGCCGTAGTGGTAATCAATTTATCTGCACTGATAGGTTTTGTGATGTAATCGCTCATACCTGCATTTAAGCACTTTTTACGCTCACCGAGCATAGCATTGGCTGTCATGGCAATAATTGGGATCTCGCTATGGTACTCTCCACCAGCCCCTTTGCGTATTTGTGCCGCAGCATCATAGCCATTTAACACAGGCATTTGGCAGTCCATTAACACGCAGTTAAATGGGTCGCCTTCAGATGCACTGGCCAATATTTCAATGGCTTGCTGACCATTCGATGCCATTTCAAAACGCAGTGCCAAGCTCATTAATGTGCCTTTGGCGACTGCGGCATTAATATCATTATCATCAACAATGAGAACTTTAGCGCCTGCAATATCAACATCGACATGAATTTCCGAATCAGTCTCGCGACGCATTGGCATTGTATCTTGAGTTGGTTGCTCTTGAATAAGCCGCTCATCTGCAAATTTAAGTAAAAACTCAGAGATAAGCACAGGTTTAGACAACCGCGTAAAGGTGCAGAATTTAGCTTGCGGTGGTGGTTCGGTTGGGTTTATAAGCACCACTAATTTAAAGGGCAGGTTATGATCATAAGTGTTTTTACTAAAGCTATCTAACTTAGTAAGTAGGGGGTTACCTGGCTCTAAAATGAGCGTATCAAAAGGCATGTTATCGTTTATTTCAAAACTTTCTATATCAACATTCGTGAGCTGCCCACCGCAGTGAGATATGAGTTTTGTTAGGCTTCTTTCAAGCTCAGGCTGTTTAACTGACAGAGCAAAAACACTGCCTTTTAAGCGGCTATTTGGTTGGCGTTTTTCTACATTTTGAGTCTCTAATTTAATCGTAAATGTAAAAGTACTGCCTTTCCCTTCAGTTGATTCAAAGGAAATTTGTCCATTTAACAAACTAGCTAGCTGCTTACATATCGATAAACCAAGCCCTGTGCCTCCGTATTGTGCAGCCACACTATTATCGGCTTGGGTGAAAGCACTAAACAATTTATTTTGATTTTCAGGCGCAATACCAATCCCGGTATCTTGAATTGTGCAGCATAGCTCAACGTTATCATCGCTAAGTTGTTTACTCACAGCAGTAAACTTTATAAAGCCTGTTTTAGTAAACTTAATCGCGTTATTAATTAAGTTGGTAAGCACTTGCGAGTATCGATGAGGGTCAGTCATTATTGAGCTGTATTCAACATCGGCAATATCTAGAATAAACTCAAGGTTTTTCTCTTGTGCTTTAACAGCCATACTGCCACTTAAGCTTTCAAAAAACTTTATTGGGTTAAAGGCTTTTTTATCTAAGTCGAGTTTGCCAGCCTCAATTTTTGATAAATCAAGAATGTCGTTAATTAACACATTTAAGCTATTAACGCTTACCTCGGTCATTTCTAAATAATGCTGTTGTTGATTACTTAGTGACTCTCGTTTTATTAAATTGAGTGTGCCAATGATACCGTTTAGTGGTGTTCGCATCTCATGACTGATATTTGATATAAAAGCGCTTTTAACTTGGCTGGCTTTTTCTAGCTGGGCAGTTCTTTGTGCGACTTTCATTTCAAGCTCATTATTAATTTGTTTTATTTTATCGTTCGCTTGTTTTTCAGCTGTTGTGTCACGGATTATTATAGCTGTACCGTTATGCTGATGGTGGTCATCAAAAATAGCTGAAAAAGCCAGTGCTAAATGAGTGTGGTGTTGGCTAATCTGCTTATAATCAACTTCAATTTCATGCTGTATTCGTTCTGTTTTAACCTTGTTACAAACATCCATAATTTCAATATTCGGAAATAGGGTTAGTTTGTTTATATCAGCGCCTAGAACTTGCTCCCTTTGGAAGCCAAATAATTCGGTTGCTGCATTATTCCAACTTGATATCAAGCCCTTATCACTAACACCTATAATGGCATCTTTTGAGCCACTAATGATGGCAGATGATACTGCTCTTGCCTCGGCAAGCTCGCGATTACGTTTTAAATTTCGATTTAAAAAACCAAGTACAAACACCAAAAAAGCAGATACGCCCAACAAAAATGCATAAGTGCTGATCCTTTGCTCGCGTTCCATCGCATTAATTTCAAAGTGAGGTAGCATAATGTGGGCATCTATAAACCCTGTTTCTAAATCTCCAGTAAATGGAATGCGCTTAGTTAACGCTTCGTATTGTTGTTTACCAGCAAAGTTAGAGCTAATACTGAGTATATTTTCTAAATAGGCAGGTTCAGACTTATACACTGAGTCCCAGCGTTTGTTTGGTGCTAAGTCACGGCTAAAGCGAAAGTCTTCATTAGGGTGAACTAAAAAGTAGCCTTCGCTGTCTGTTAGGATCAATGAGTTTGGTGCTTGTACCATCGCATTAAGAGATGCAAATAACTGAGATGTATTAATGTTTGCAATAATCAGCCCATAGCGCTGCATATCTTCATCAAAAATGGGTAAGGCTATTCGCAGCATAGGCTTATATGGATAGTCGAGCTTTCCATATTCCCGGTTAAGTGTTATTGCTGATAAATACATATCACCCTGCGGTAATTGCGCACTTTGCAGATAGTAATCACGACCACTTTTATTTTGTAATTGATTATCGGCTTTAACTACAATGCCTCCAGCAGTTCTGTCTACCCTAATAAGTTCTTGTCCTGCTTGTTGTGTACTGATAATTCTCAACTGTTCAAACTCTGAGTTTGATTGTAAAAACGCGACAAATATTGTCTGTAAACGTTTTCTCCATTGCTCTGAGGTGGTGTTATCAAGTGGGTCATTGCCACCATTCGCAGCGGCTCTTGCAAGCCCTGCTATGGGTGGGGTGGAGTATAAAAAATGTAAGTCATTTTTATATTTGTTAATTTTTTCATGTACTTGAACGTCGATTGTGGCACTCGCTTCATGTAACCGCTCTGCTACATTGTTGTTGATGTTTTTGTGAAGCTGCAGCTCGAAAAAGAAAATAGCCGAACAAAAAATAACGGTAATAAAAAATATGGCAAGTGGAAGTAAAAAACGCCCTTCAGTTGAAGTTGTCTTTTTTGGGTATAAAGCTCCGCTATTCATAATTTAGCCCTCCATACCACAAAGTTTTTTGGTCGTATGGTTACAGGTAGCTCAAATGCATGGGCTGGTTTCAGTAAGAATGCAGACACAGCGGTTTCTCCCTTGGTGTTTGGCTTGATAAAGCGCTTTGTCGGCACAGCGAATTAGCTCGTCAGTGCTGATGGCTTCATGTCCAGGAAATGTTGCGCTACCAATACTAATGGAGAGAACTCCAGAGGTTGCATGTGGGTGTTCAATATTTAGTTCACGGATGTTTGCCAACAGCTTGTGAGCAATAAATTGTGCACCTTGAATATCGGTATCTGGCAAAACACATAAAAATTCTTCACCACCATAACGAATAGTGGTGTCTGTTGGCCGATTAACACTTCGTTTTATTTCATCAGCAACACGTTTTAAACATTCATCCCCTTGCTGGTGACCGAGTGAGTCGTTGTATTGTTTAAAGTAATCAATATCGAGCATTAACACCGAAAGGGCTTTATCGTTTCTAACAGCTAAACGAATGTTTTGATCTAGGGTATTTTGTAAAAATCGTCGGTTGTTTAAGCCCGTTAGGCTGTCGTGTTCACAAAGGTTTTTGAGCAAATCAGCTTGTTTTTTTAAGGTCAAATGCGCTTTTACGCGATTAAGTAATGTGACGCCATAAACCGGTTTTGAGACAAAATCGACGGCGCCAGCTTGCCAACAGCGATTTTGGTCATCTTGATCCATAATGGCGGTAATAAATATCACCGGAATATCTTTGTATTGGGAGTGTTTTTTTAATTGCTTGCAAACATCAAGGCCGCTCATGGTGCCAAGCATCACGTCAAGCAGTATTAAATCAGGCTTAACGGTCTCGCACAGGTGCAGTACGTTTTCACCGCAATCTGTTGTGTGGGTTTTATAGAAGGGTGAGAGCAAACTTTCTATTACGGTTGTATTAATTGGTTCATCATCAACAATCAAAATAACAGAATCATTTAGTTTTAAATCTGTGCGACTAGCTACCGGTTGCAAACTATTCCCTCCACGCGATGAATAAAGCATAGACCGGATTTTGGGATTTTCTACAACTTAAGACTTAAAAAATTATTTTTTATATTGGCGCGTCTGGTGAGATATGACTAGAATTTTTTAAAGATAGATTCTGAGGGCGACGGATATGCTTTTTTCTCATCATGAAAATTCACACAGTAAAATACTTGTTGTTGATGATGAGCCAACTAGTTTAATGATAATGGCCGAGTCATTAAGTGACCTTGGTGAGGTTGCTTGTTGCGATAATGGTGCTCAAGCGATTGAAAAAGCGATTTTCTTTCAGCCTGATGTAATCCTGCTTGATATTGAAATGCCCGGCATGAATGGTTTTGAAGTATGTAAAAAGCTTAAAAACAACCCAAAAACCGCACAAAGCCATGTGATTTTTGTTACCTCTCACAATGAGCAAATTTTTGAGTATCAAAGTTTTGCAAGTGGCGGAATAGATCTGATTCATAAACCTGTTGATTTGAATATCTGCCGGCTCAGAGTAGAAAACCAATTAAAGCTTAAACACCAAGAAGCACAGATATTAGCTGCAAAAAATGATATTTCGACACTCGTCGCTCAAGTGCCAGTGTATATATCTTACTGGTCAAAAACAGAAGAAAATCTATTTAGTAATGATGAAACCGCCCATTGGTTTACAAAAAGCAGCGAGCAAATGCTTGGTTGTTTCGCCAAAGATGTATTACCAGATGAATTGTATGAGGCTTTTCATCGCTGCTTGACTAAGGGCATAGAGCAAGAAGTTTTAAATATTCAGTTGCCTAGCCCTCGCAATAAGATTGAATATGTTCGAGCGCAAATCAATTTAAGAATAAAAGAGCAAGAAGTTGTAGGTGTTATTCTTACTCTTTCGGACATCACCTCAATTACCCATACAAAAAAACTGTTATCGAATGAGTCTGAACGTTTGCGGGTTATGCTTAATTCTATTGGTGATGCCGTAATAGCTACGGACAACAACGCAATAATTAACTTTATGAACCCCATTGCTGAGCGATTAACAGGTTGGCACGTTGAAGAAGCTAAAGGGCGCCATATTGAAGAGGTAATGAAACTCGTTGATGCAACATCAAACAAAACACTCGTTAACCCTATATCTGTCGCTCTAAAAGAGCAGCGCATAGTTGCTATGGCGTTAAATAGTCAATTAACCGGGCTTGATGGACGAGTATACAGGGTAGAAGATTCAGCTGCACCAATACGTGATGTAGAGGGTAACATTATCGGCGGTATTATCGTGTTTCACGATGTGAGTGAATCAATCGCGATGGCAGTGAAAATGAGCCATTTAGCAAATCATGATTTACTAACCGATTTGCCTAATCGGGTGTTATTACATGATAGGGTCACCCATGCTTGCAAGGTCGCAAGCAGCATGAATAAGAATGTAGCGTTAATGCTGATTGATATCGACCACTTTAAGTACTTAAACGACACTTTAGGGCATCACCAAGGTGACTTAATCATAAAGGATGTTGCAAAGCGACTTGAGTCTTTAATTGACTTAAATACGACATTGGCAAGAATTGGTGGTGATGAATTTGTAATTTTATTACCTGACGTGCAGAGCACCTCCGCGATAGATGCCATTGCCAGCGATATTATTAACACCATGAATGAGCCATTTCGTATTGATGGGCAAGAGCATATTCTATCGGTCAGTGTGGGGGTGAGTGTTAACCCTGCAGACTCTATACAAGCAGAAGAAATGATGACCCATGCAGATGCCGCTATGTACCGTGCTAAAGAGCAAGGGCGTAATCGGTTTTGTTATTACTCCGATGATTTAGAGCATCAGTTTAAACAGCGACAAAGCGTTGAAAAACTCTTAAGAAATGCCATTGAGCAAGATAAGATTGAGGTGTTTTATCAGCCGAAGCTTGAGCTTTTAACACATAAAATTATAGGTGTTGAAGCATTAGTTAGGCTTCGAGATAACGACAATAAGCTTATTTCACCATTGGATTTTATACCCCTTGCTGAAGAAACCGGACTTATTCATGCCTTGGGTAAGTCAGTGCTTAAGCAAAGTTGTGTAGCGGCTAAAGAGTGGGCTGACAAAGGGCGTAACATAAAGGTTGCCGTGAACATTGCTGCAAAACAGTTTACCGATGGTAATTTTTGTAATCTAGTTGCAGATACGATTGAACAAGCGGGGCTTGCTAGTGAACTGTTAGAGCTTGAAGTGACCGAAAGCGCATTGATGCATGATTTTGAAGAAATAAAAATCATGCTTAATAAACTCTCTGACTTGGGGTTAACCATTGCCATTGATGACTTTGGTACGGGTTATTCAAGTTTGTCGTATTTAAAACTCTTTCCCGTTGATGTACTAAAAATAGATCAATCTTTTGTTAGAGATATGCTCAGTGATACACAAAGTATGGACATTGTTAGAACCATCACCAGCTTAGCGCATACCTTGAATTTACAAATAGTGGCTGAGGGTATTGAAGAAAAACAACACTTAAATAGTTTAATCGATTTAGGCTGTGAGCTTGGGCAGGGGTACTATTTTCATAAGCCCATGCCCAAAGAAGAGTTTGATAAGCTATTAGGTTAAGCCATGGTGTGGCTGTAAAGGATGCCACAACCGATAAAAATAAGTGCAACACCGCCGATTGCTTCGGCTTTCTTGCCAACCCAGCCACTCATTACGGTTCCAAGTAGCGCGCCGATGGTAACCATAATTGTGGTTGCTAGGCCTATCATAGCGGCTGCTAAGTAAATGTTCACTTTCATGAAAGCTAGGCTAATACCGACTGTCATGGCATCGATACTGGTGCCAACGGCCGTTAGTAATGTGGCAATGAAAGAGCGCTTGGTATTCGGGGCAAGTTCCTCTTCGTTATCGCTATCCTTACGACTCTCAAGCAACATATGAACACCTAAACCCACTAACAGTACAAAGGCAACCCAGTGATCAAAGGCTTCAACGTAATCTGCACCGGCACTGCCAATTAGCCAGCCAACAATCGGTGCGATAGCTTCGATACAGCCAAACAATAAACCAAGCTTGACTGCACTCAGAACGCGCGGGTTTTTAAGCGTACTGCCTTTGGTGATTGAAGCTGCAAAAGCATCAGTCGACATAGCAAGCGACAAAACGCTTAGTGTAATAATATTCAATTTTTGCGCCCCACAAAAAGTGGGCATTATACGCGGCTAAGCCGTAAACAGATATGTTAATTTACGGCTCAAATAAGTAAGGGGCTTAATAAGCACTGTACTGATAATTATTCATTACAGTGCCATCTTTGGGTGCAAGTTTTGGCTCAAGTTTAATAAGCTCTTCATAAACATCAGGGACAAAAACTTTTAGACGCTCAGTACGGCGAAAGTGGTTAGGCTCATATTGCTCAACAAGTTTTAATGCGCTTGGCATATAGTCTGCGAGGGTTTGTGTGTTATAGCTTTGCTCCAGTGCTTGGTCGAGAATATCAAGCCCAGGTTTAGAAAAATCATGAGTAACTGCAAGGCTCATTAAAAACTCAACTGCTGCATTTGAATGCATGCTTGCATAAAAATACATATCGTTGTTTTGCATGTCTTTTAATGAAAAATCAAAGCCGTTATCAGCTAACAATTGCCATTGTACTAATGGTAACTTAGTAAATAGATAAAGATTTTCAGGTGCGGTTGGATCGACTCTGTTTTGCCAAATAGACGTCAATTGTTGAGGGTTTTCTATTGTTGCTGCAAGCAACATATTTGTCTGGTGGGTACTGAGTTTTGCTGTTTGGGTAATCGTTGCAACAGTATTAAGGTCTTTTTCGACAATTGCTTCTTTAAAGGCTTGATACTGCGTTGAGGTTTGATATTTATACTCATTTGAATGCAAGAATTGCCAATTATGAACTTGTACAGGGTCGATTTCTTGAAGCGTATTGGGAGTTAGTAAGCCTTGTTGCGCTTCGAGCGTTTCTAATTCTTCGAGTGCTTGAGAGCGTGTTTTTATCGCTTCTAGTGAATTGATCCGCTGATCTATCGTTTCACACTCAGGAGTTATTTTTTTGGCTTGCTGTTTTTGTCTCTCATAGGCACTGAGAGCTTTTGATATTGCAGAGTTATCTTTTTCTTTACGTTTAAATGCTTGGTTATTTGGGATTAGCTTTAAATCTTTGAACTGAGAAAAAGCATCATTAGCAACTTGGTCGCCAACAAATAAAAGGCTACTCGGTAAGAATGAAGATTTAAGCATCAGTAGCCTATCGTTTGGTGTGTCGCGCACAAGCTCGCCGTGAGCTCGATAACCTTTATTTTTTAGATAACTTAGTGTTTCTAAGTGTTTGTTCTCTAGTGGCTGCACTTCGCTATTTGAGCTGCCCTTTAGGTTTACAATGGCAATATCCATCGCTGTAAATACATTTGGCTGATTAGTGGGCTCAATACCTCGCTCACTTAACAACTTTAAAACTGGTACGTTAAATTCACTCACAGCCACATCAGCAAGGTTTAAATACAGTTGTTCATCCATAAAGTCATCACTCATTGCTGTAGGCGAGCCGCCTAGCTGTGCTGTTTGAGAGATGAGGGCTGTTAAATAATCATTAGGTAAGTTGCTTTTTAAAGCCACAGCAATGTCGTTAACAGTAAACTCTTTGCTGGATATTGCGTTTTCAAACTCAGTTAAACTAAGCGTATGAGCATTAGCAAGAAACAAAATAGATGGCGAAATGAGCCGTGATGGACCGATTTTAAACGGCGTTTTTAAATAGGTATTAAAATCATCGTTGTTATCTAATAGTTTGTACAATGCTGTTTTGTTTACTTGCTCAGATAATGGAACATTAAACATCATTGAGCCAGTATTTTGACTAAGGGGTCCATTAACTGCCGTTAGTTGGTTGATTGTATCAGCATCAAAATAATCAATGACATCAAGTCCTTGCCAGCTTTTTAAGATGTCAACTGATGAGGCATATTGAAATTGCTGTTCTGCATTCTCTTTGATTGCGTTAATAACTAAGGTATTGAATGAACGGTAAGATATTTTCACCAGCTCTGAATAACTTAGAATATCTTCAAGAGAGTCGCCGTCTTTTAATGCTTGTTTAATCGCCGCTTCTATTTGACTGTGATCAGCTGCTGCTTGAGTGGCTTTTACACTTTGTTGCTTACACTGGCGCTTGGCTAGCTTGAGTTTAGCCAGCTCTGATGCTTTGCTATTTGGCAGGCTTAATGGTTCAAAGAGGCTCGTAGCTTCATTTTGTTCAGCGACAGTAGCAGTAGATGTCGAGACTTCATTGCTTATTGCTTCGATGGGAGTGGGTTTATCTAATATCAGGTAGGCCCCAAAGGCACAAAGCCCTGCAAAAACGGTTAGCGAAATACCTTTTTTCATATTCAATCCATGGATTTATCTTGCCTGAAGTGTATGGCTTTATAGCTTGATGTCAATGACTTGGGGACGAAGTGCACAAATAGCCGACAAACAACTAATTTGTCGGCTTTATGCTGTAGCTTAATGCAGTTTCATTTTTGGTCTAACAACGCGTAGTACTTTTTCGCTGATCCACAGTGCAAAGGTTTTTGCACTGCCATGGATGGCACGTTGATGCATACGATAGAGCGAAATATACATAAATCGCGCTATTTTCCCCTCAATAAAAAAGCTGTTACTGGTTAGGTTGCCCATTAAACTGCCTACCGTACTGTAGCGTGACAAGTTAACTAAAGAGCCATGATCACTGTAAGTAAAGGCACTGAGTGGCTGGTCTCTGAGTGTGGCAATTAGGTTTTTTTCAACACATTGCGCCATTTGATGGGCTGATTGCGCTCTGGGTGGCACTTGTGTTCCATCTTCTTGAGTAAATGCACAGCAATCACCAATCACAAAAATGTCGTCGTTAACGTTACTTTGCAGATATTGGTTCACCTTAATTTGGTTATTTCGGGTAAGTTCAAAAATACCAATGTCTTTAATGAAATCAGGGGCTTTTACACCCGCAGCCCAAACCATAATATCGGCTTTGATATGTTCATCGTCTTTGGTGATAAAGCTGTTTTCTGTGGCCTCTTTTACTTGCGTGCCTTCGCGCACCGTTACCCCTAATTTAACCAGTTCACGCTTAGCCGAGTTTGAAATTCGCTCGGGTAATGCTGGCAAAATCCGAGGCCCCGCTTCAATTAAATCAATGTGTAAGCGTTTAGCAGTCATTTTATTCAGGCCATACATTTTCAGCATGTCTGATACATGATAAAGCTCTGCCGACAGCTCAACCCCGGTTGCACCACCACCCACTATGGCAATGGTTAAGGAGTGCTGTGGGTCGTCATCTTGATGTAAGCGGGTGAAGTTATCGAGTAGAGCATGCTGAAAGCGCTCAGCTTGTTGGTTTGAATCAAGGTAAAAACAGTGCTTGTTAACACCAGGGGTATTAAAGTCGTTACTAACACTGCCAATGGCAAGTACTAGGTAGTCATAGCTAACTTGGCGCTCAGGTAAAATTCGGTGGCCAAGCTCGTCTTTTAATTCGCTTAAAGTAATGGTTTTGTTGGTTTGGTCTAAGTGGCAAAAGCTGCCGAGTTGAAAATTATAGTGGTGTTTTGCTGCATGAGCTGAGTATACAACGCCGTCTAAATCGGCATCAATCGACCCCGTCGCTACTTCATGAAGTAACGGCTTCCAAATATGGCTGCGGTTTTTATCGATTAAAAGTATCTCTGCTTGGCGTTTTTTCCCGAGTTTGTGTCCTAATTGTGTTGCTAGCTCTAAGCCACCAGCGCCACCACCGATTATCACGATTTTAGGAGGTTGGTTAATCATTACGTTGCCCTCAAAAGTATAATACCTAAACACTCTTGCGAAAAAGCGCTTAGGTATTGCAAGTCCATCCATCAATACCCCATGGCAACGCGTCCATTGTGCGCCTTTTTACTGATTTTGTCAGTACCTGTTAAGAACAATATAGTGCGCTTAGTTATATCAACGGTCTTGGGAGATTGAGTTAAACAGGTTAACATGGCTAATTCGCAGTAAGAGACCTATCATTACCTGAAAAGGGAAATGAAAGTGAGGGATCAGGATGACTACACCACTACACACTTCGTTGAATCAATACTTTGGCTTTAATGAGTTTCGCCAAGGTCAGCAACAAACCATTGAGCAGTTATTAAATCAGCAATCGTCGTTGGCAATTTTTCCAACTGGCTCGGGTAAATCTTTGTGCTATCAATTAACTGCAATGCACCTACCTAATTTGACCTTAGTGGTTTCGCCATTATTGGCTCTGATGAAAGATCAAATCAGCTTTTTAAATAGCAAAGGTATTTACGCGGCAAGCCTTGATTCAAGCCAAACCAGTGAGCAAAGTCATACGGTAATGAGTGATGTGCGAGCAGGAAAGGTGAAAATTTTAATGGTCTCAGTTGAGCGCTTTAAGAATGAGCGCTTTCGTGAATTTATTAAACAAGTGCCTATTTCGATGCTGGTGGTTGATGAAGCGCACTGTATATCTGAATGGGGTCACAATTTTAGGCCTGACTACTTAAAACTGCCGCGCTATCGAGACGAGCTTAATATTCCGTTGGTATTGCTACTTACCGCCACCGCCACTAAAAAAGTAAAGCGTGATATGTGCGAGCGATTTGCCATTGCCCCAGAATGTGTGGTGCAAACTGGCTTTTATCGAAGCAACCTCGATTTATCAGTGCTCAGTGTTGTAAGCCAAGAAAAACCTCAGCAATTAGCCAGTATTATAGCCAGCCAACAAGGTGCTGGGATTGTCTACGTCACCTTACAACATACCGCTGAGCAAGTAGCAGAAGGTTTGGCAAGAGCCGGCTTTAATGCAGTGGCTTATCATGCAGGCCTTGAGGATGATAAACGCTGGCAAATCCAAGATGATTTTATGGCGGGTAAAATCAATATCGTTGTGGCAACCATTGCTTTTGGGATGGGTGTTGATAAGTCTGATATTCGTTTTGTGATCCACTATGATTTGCCAAAATCGATTGAAAACTATAGCCAAGAGATTGGCCGTGCAGGGCGAGATGGTGCGCCGTCAAACTGTTTTACCCTAGCAAACCTTGATGGCTTGAATACCGTTGAGAACTTTGTTTATGCGGACACTCCCGAGCAAAGTGGGATTGACTATGTCATTAATAACATTCGCAACGAGCAAACGAACAACCAGTGGGAAATGCAAGAGTACAGCTTATCGAGCGAAAGTAATATTCGTGCTTTAGCGTTAAAAACCTTACTAGTACAGTTAGAGATGCAAGGGGCTATTACTCCTTTATATGCCTATTATGCCGATTTTAAATATAAGTTTTTAACGGATCAAAATGAGCTTCTTAGCCAGTTTGATGCTGACCGACAAGCGTTTTTACAACAGGTATTCAAACACACTGAGTTTAAGAAAATTTGGGGCACACTTAATTTTGATGCGCTAACCAATGCTACCCAAGTTGATAGAAAACGCGTAGTTGCAGCGCTCGATTATTTGGCTGAAAAGGGCCACATAGCCCTTGAAACCAAACGTATTACGCAAGTGTATGAGGTGAATAACTCGGTAATAAATCACGCTGATTTAGCACAGCAACTGCACCAATATTTTATCGAAAAAGAGCAGGCTGAAATTAAACGTATCGCTACTTTAGTACGCTTTTTTGAGCTTGATAGCTGCTTAAGTTATAACTTAGCTCGCTATTTTGATGACCAGAATGCACCCCAGCAATGTGGCCATTGTTCAGTGTGTAGAGGCCAGCAGGTAAAACTTAGTTACTCACTAGTGCATCAAATGCCTGAGCAAAATGTGATTGCCAGCAAAGTTGCTGAGCTTAAACAGCACTTAGCCGCTAAAGGGATTAGTGATGTCAGCATCGATACTCAGTGCCGCTTTTTAGCGGGCATGAGCGTGCCTTTATTTACCCGCAACAAAGTCAGACAGCTTTCAGGTTTTGGCCTTTGCGAGCAACAACGATACAGTGACATTAAAGCCTTGCTACAGCAGTTGTAGTAAGGCTTTATGTGTAAAGTTTTAACACTGAAAAGAGTCAACACTGTACACTTAGCCAATTTGAATACTGGTAGTAGGGTAGGTCAAAGGTTGGCTGTGCTGGCGAGCAAAACAATAAGCAAACGTTAATGGCCCAACCCGACCTATCAACATCAATAGTATGATAATGAGCTGACTAGGCGCACTTAAATCCCCAGTTATACCCCGTGAAAGGCCCACGGTACTCAGTGCCGAAATTGCCTCAAAGGTGATATCAAGTAATGACCCTTGTTCAAGCTTGGTGATGATCATAATGCTGGTAAAAGCGATAAATAAGTACAGTATCATGACGCTTAGTGCCTTGATCACCAACTTGTCGCTCAGCTGACGGTTAAACACGGTGACCGTGGTTTGCTGTTTTAAATAGCTGCGCATCGCTAAAATTAGGATCACAAAGGTTCCGAGCTTTATGCCACTAGCCGTACTGACTGAACCACCGCCAATCACCATCAGCAGCATAGTCAAAAGCGTTGAATCTTGACTCAAACCATCAATCGGTAGGGTATTAAATCCTGCGGTACGAGGTGTCACCGCTTGAAACCAAGCCGTTAATATTTGCTCAGACGTTGATAGCGGCGCTAATGTCGCCTGATTGGCGTGTTCAAAGAAAAAAATCAATATAAATGCGATGCAGTTGAGCATTAAGGTGGCAATTAACACCAGGCGGGTGTTGGTTGATAGTAACGACCAGCGCTTTTGTTTGTAGATATCAATCAGTACGGTAAACCCTAAGCCGCCGATGATAAATAAGCCTGTGATCACTACGTTTACGGTTATATCGCCTTTGAATGCCGATAAGCTATCGCCGCTTAACGCAAAGCCCGCATTATTGAACGCCGAAATCGTATAAAACAGGCTATGATAGGCGCTTTTTAGTGCGCCATAGTCATTGAACCAACTAATAAAGAGTAAGCAAAATGCCACCGACTCAATCACTAATGAATACACTAAAACATACTTAGCAACCTTGATCACTGAGGTTAAATCGTTGGTGTCGAAAGCGCGGCTGGCTAATAAGCGTTGCTGTAAGCCTAGAGTTTTTCCTAAACTCAATATTGAAATCACCGCCACGGTCATAAAGCCAATGCCACCGATTTGAATCAGCAGCATGACCACGCTTTGACCAAATACGCTCAAATCAGTACCCGTGTCGATGACCACCAGCCCTGTTACTGTAACCGCAGAGGTTGCCGTAAATAATGCATCGAGGCAGCTGATCGGTTGGGTGCTTGCCATTGGTAGCATAAGCAAGCTTGTGCCGAGCATAATTAACACAATATAGCCGATAGTGAGCACTAAAGGAGGGTTTATTTTTTGCCGCTTACGGCACTTTACACCGCTAAAATGTTTTGGGTAAACGTTGGCTTGCCAGTTAATCATAATGCACGAAACCGTTTTGCTAATTTAGTTAAGTAAGTCTTAGAGCCCAGTAGCACCAGACTATCGCCGTGACGCAGTTCGGTGTCGTTAGTCAACTCTGTATTGAAGTAATCATCACGTCGTAGTGTGAGCGGTTTAATATCGCTATTACGCTCTTTGAGTAGCCAGCCAATTTTGCGACCAGAAAGCTGTAGATCAATGCCTAATTCAACAATAAACGTGGATTGGTTAAGCGGGAAATATTGATTAACCATTGGGTAGTTAAGCGCTTGCGCAACCCTCACGCCCATTTCTTCTTCAGGGTGAATGATGCGGTCAACGCCAAGTTTACTTAGTATTTGATGGTGGCTTTTGGTACAGGCCTTTACCCAAATTTGCTTTACGCCTAAGTTTTTTAAATGCAATACACATAAAATACTGGCTTCAATATTCTCGCCAATGGCCACCAATACGGCTTGGCAACTGGGTAAATCGAGCCGTGCTAATTGTGTTTCATCACTGGCATCAACCATCACGGTAAAACTGAGTTGGTCGGCATAGTGATTAACGGTGCTTTCGCTAATATCGGCAGCACACACTGTATGACCTTGTTTTGAAAGTTCTAAACAGGCGGTTACGCCAAAACGTCCTAATCCGATTACTGCAAACTGAGCCATTATCTTTCTCGCTGTTGTGGGTACGCGCTAAATGCTAATGGCAAAAAAACAGAAGTCTTTAGAGAGCTTGAAAGCTTTACAAAGATTTTATGCCGAGATAAAAAAACTTTATAAAAACTTTATAGTGACAAAATTGAAAACCCTTTAATCTAATAGGGACAAACGATAAGTGAAAAGATGATGCAGTCAGTATTCAAAATACAGTATTTAAAAGCCGCATTTTTAAGTGTGTTGATGCCACTTGTGGTGGTGCTCGCGATATTTCCGTTTCGAGAACTGTTTACAACCACCGATATTGTGATGCTACAGCTGCTGTGGGTGACATGGGTTGCGGTGCGCAGTAATCGTCGTGTTGCAGCGCTTACCACCTTAGTGAGTGTTGCCTGCACGGACTGGTTTTATGTGGTTCCGTATTTTACTTTTCATATCGAAAATATTGAATATGTGGTCACTTTTTTGGTGATGTTGATTGTGGGTTTAGTGATAAGCCATCTTGCCGGGGAGCTCAATACTAAGGTTCGCGATGTGCAAGCCCATGCAAGTAATAGTCGCTTATTGTATGAGTTAGCAAAAAAACTCAATGATCTCGATAGCCTTGAGGAGCAAAAGCAGCTGTTTTTACAAACCATGACCGCGCATTTAAAGGTTGCATGTGACTGGCAGCTAACAGCGTCTAAGCAGTTTATTTATTTAAACGAACAACAAGCTGAATTTGGCGGTATTGCGTTTACAAAAGCACTTAATGCAGAGCAACAGGCTTTAGCGAATACGGCGTGCTCTTTACTGTATCAGGTTCAAGAAAAAACCTTATTACGCGAGCAATCTGCGGCGATAAAAGTACAGGCGGAGCTAGAGAGGTCAAAAAACACCTTATTGCGCAGTTTATCCCATGACTTACGTACGCCATTAGCGACCATTATGGGCGCATCAAGCATGTTGGCTGATGATGATATCCAACTAAGCTCTGAGATTATCAAAGAGCAAGCTGCTAACATTTATGAGCAAAGTAAAATACTTAACCAGCACTTTGATAAAGTCATGGAGCTCAGTAAAGTTAATAAGTTAGCTGAGAATATTAAATGGCAAAAATTGCCCATTTTGACCTTAATTAGCGAGGCAAAATCTCGTCGTCAGCAGCAATTACAGAACTTTAAACTTCACGTTGATGCTCAGCAACAAAGCATCTGCTTTGGCGATGAAACCCTTCTGGAAATTGCCTTTGCTAATATGCTCGAGAACGCCGCTCGCTACGGAGATGGTTCTGCGAACATGCAATTTATTGAAACACACAATGAATACCAAATAGTGTTAAGCAATCCTTTTGCGAATAAGCATGAGACCAGTCAAGATGAAGGCGTTGGCTTAGGGAGTGTGATCTGCGATGTGGTTGCTAAATGTCATCAAGGGCGCTTTGAATTAACCCTCAATGAGCAGACAAAGCAGGCAACAGCTAAATTAATTTGGAGTAACAGCCGTGGCTAATATTTTGGTTTTAGAGGACTCACCGCCTCTGCAAAGTTTTTTAAAAACACTATTAAAAGCCAGTGATCATGAAGTTAGTGTGTGCGCCAAAGGGCTTGATGCGTTTGCACTTTTAAGCCAGCAGCAGTTTGATTTAGTGCTGCTTGATTTAGGCTTGCTCGATATGGATGGGCAAGATTGGCTGGTGGAGTTTAGGCAGTGGAGTCTGCTCCCTGTATTAGTACTTTCTGCACGGGATGGCGAAACAGAAAAAGTCACCGCGCTTGATAACGGCGCCAACGATTATCTAACCAAACCATTCAGCGCAAACGAATTACTAGCGCGTATTCGGGTGCTACTTCGCACACAAACAACATCAAGTCTAACGTTGCAATGTGGCGATATTCACATCGACCCGCATAAACATGTGGTCCTTAAAGGCGCTGAAGAAGTTAAACTAACTAAAAAAGAGTACGCTATTTTGCTGTTATTATTTCAGCAAAAAGATAAGGTGTTAACGCATAACGCTATATTATCTGAAGTGTGGGGCGAGCAGTATATTAATCGCCCTGAATACGTGCGTGTACATATTGGTCAGTTGAGGCAAAAGCTTGAACAAAATGCGGCAAGCCCTAAACATATCTTAACCGAGCCCGCTGTAGGTTACCGATTAGTAGATTAAGCCATCTCTTTCTAACGCTTTAGGTTGAGTTTGTAACTTAGCTTAGGTACTGTTTTAGGAAATAAAATAATAAAGCGGAAGTCTTTTCATTGGCTATGCATCAAAATACCGAACACGGCATTAGTTCACTGTCGAATACCCAGCTTGAAGATGTGATTGCAGAAATAGAGCAGGCCATTGAGTGGCACCAGTCATGGTATAGAAATTTATTAAGGTGTTTAATTGCAGACATACCTGCAGATGAACAAGACTTAGCAGATAATGCTCATAACCTTTGTCGTTTCGGGCAATGGTTTAATAAGCTACCCGAGCAGAGCATAAATCTTCACCCTTACTTTTCTGAAATCGCTTGTGCGCATCAAAAGATGCATCAAGGTGCCAAAGTCCTGTTATCGTTAAAAGAAACTAAGTCAGCTATTTCGGTCAATCTATTGGATCAGTTTCATGCTGATTTAGATAGCTTGCATGAATTATTTGAAACCCTTGTCGATGAATTCTCTGAGCTGCTACACACAAGAGATCCTTTGACGGGGGCATCGAACCGAACAAACTTAGTTGAAAACCTGCAAAAAGAGCATGAGCTTTGCAAACGTAAATCGCTGAGCTGCGCTCTGATAATGATCGACCTTGATCACTTTAAGCAAGTGAACGATGAGTTTGGTCATGCTGCGGGTGATAAGGTGTTAATCGCACTTGTTAAATGCATTAAATCTCACTTAAGGAAGTACGATCAATTGTATCGCTATGGCGGTGAAGAGTTTTTAGTCTGCTTACCGCAAACAGAGTTTGAAGGTGCCAAATCATTTTCTGAGCGATTAAGAGCAGGTGTTGAAGCTTTAAAAATTGAAATTGGCAAAGGTAAAGACATTAGTGTTACAGGCTCATTTGGTGTTGTGCTAATAAATGCCGATGACGACATCGAGGCGGCAATCGAAAGGGCTGACGAAGCCATGTATCAGGCTAAAAAGTCAGGCCGCAATCGAGTGTCTGTGGCTTAAATTACGCTTTAACACCGGTGAATGCTTTTATTAGCCCTGCTTGATAGAACGGGTAAACGCCCGTAAAGCCTGACTCGGCAATGATGTTTTCAATGACTTGAGTCTCTCTTAAAGCAACGTCATTTTCATAAGCCTGTTTTACTCTTTCTATTTGTTCAAGGCTGACTGCGGCTGATGACATAACACTTAACCAGTGACTAAGCTGCTCTGGGTAAGTGCTGGCACTTTGATTGGCACTTAAGTCTGCGCTGACAAGTAACCCACCTGGCTTTAAACGTTTGTGAATATCTGCAAAAAATGCCACTCGTTTAGGTTCTTCAATTATAAACTGCGACACTAACACGGCTGTTGCCGCATCAAAGGGCATTAAGTTTTTGAGTGAATCTACATAGCCATTATGAAACTGGCAGCGATGTGCAAACCCTGCTTGCGTTAGATTGTGTTTGCATACTTTGATCATTTCAGTCGAGGGTTCGACAGCGGTGAAGCAGAATGCGGGAAATGCCTGTGCTAAATGCAAAATTTCATTTCCGGTACCCGCTCCAACGCAGAGAATATGCGCATTGCTTGGCAGTTTGCTGAATAAAGGCGACATCATAAAATACAAGGCCTGGCTAATGGGTGCCATGTTTTGCCACTGTGAATCGTAATTAGCAGCTTGTTGATCAAATAAGGCGGTGACTTCGTGTTGTTGCATAGTAAAAAACCAATAGGTAACTTTAAGTGTTACATAAGTGGTTAGCTTACTTTATTTAAAGAAACTTTAAAAGTTACTTAATAGGGCATTCTTTTGTTAGGTTGATTTAAGCAGACTAATTTGCTTAATTTTTAGGTTTTAACAATGAAAAGAGATGCGCATTAAAGAATTGCTCTTGCTTGAACATCGCGCTTTTTAAAATGGCATCTTGCTCGAAACCTAGCTTTTGTAATAATTTCATTGAGGCGGGGTTATCCTCACACACATACGCAAACACTCTAACGATATTCGTTTTAGTAAATACCTTTTCGAGTAGCATAGTCGCAGCCTTTGCAGTGATCCCTTGTTGCCAATACTCTTTTGCCAACCAGTAACCTAACTCGGCCGAGCGATTAAATTCAAATTCACCTTGGAGCACGCTCACGCAACCAATCAATTGATCATCTAACGTGATTGCTTTTATAAGCTCACTCTTACTGCCTTCAGTGATCCACCAGTTAGCATCGCTTTCGGTATATGGACTCGGAATTTTACTTGAAAGAAACTGAGTGACGTTTGTGTCGTTTAAAATTGAAATTAATTGTTCTGCATCTTGTTGTTGAAAGTCGCGAAGTGAAATCACAATTGCATCTGTACCTGAAATGGTTGTATTTATGGTTTTGTCATTGATAGCAAAGAATGAGAATGGATACTAGAAAATGTTACTTTTAATCACCTTTAATAACGATTTATGCCGCTTAGCTTTATTGGCAGCCGTTTAGGAACGGTGTATGCTGAATCTAGTTAAAGCTTATCAAAAGGATTGATATGAAGCGTATTTTACTATTATGTGCAGCGGTTTTTGCAACCTCTCTACAAGCCAACACAGATGTACTATCGGTGGATCCTGTGATGCTCTCTGGCAGTGCTTTTTCATTTGAGAATGATGCCAAGCGTTACCCTAAACAAAGCCAGTTTGGCATCGTCCATAGTGTATTAATGAGCAGTGAAAGTGGTCGCCGTTTAGCGGTTGTGACGATTGAGAATAAAGCATCTGGGTCACGAATTCTTCAGGCTGACCATATTATGGCGCTTTTTGCCGATGGGCGTCGTGTGCATCCTCAAAGTTTTGACGAAGGTATTAAGTTAGATGATGGCGAAAAGCGTTCTTTGACTTTATCTTTTGGTGAAAACGAATACCCAATTTTAGCGGTATACACGAGTTTAAATGAGTAAAAGGAAGACCTATGAAACTACTGAAGCCACTGGCAATTACATTACTTTTAAGCTCACCGTTAAGCTTTGCAGTTGATAGCCAAGACTTTGTTAAAGATAACGTTTTTACCCAAGGCGTTGAAGGGCCAACCATGTATAACGGTGCCTTATATGCGGTGAACTATGCCCAGCAAGGAACCATTGGCCGCGTTGATAACATGGGTAAAACATCATTATTTGTGCGGTTGCCGAATGACAGCGTTGGTAATGGCTTGCAGTTTGACCCACAAGGTAATTTGTTTATTGCCGACTATGTTAACCACAATATTTTAAAAGTACCTGCTGGCAGCAATAAAGCAGAAGTGTTTGCCCATAATAGTAAAATGAATCAACCCAATGACATTGCTATTACCAAAAATGGGGCGCTGTTTGCCAGTGACCCTAACTGGGCGAACGAAACGGGTCAGCTGTGGCGTATAAATGCGGATGGCAGCACCCATTTACTCGAAAAAAACATGGGGACTACCAATGGGGTGGCGGTTAATAACGACAACACTAAGCTTTATGTGAACGAGAGTGTGCAGCGAATTGTTTGGCAGTACGATTTAGATGACAACTTAAACATTAGTAATAAAAAAGCTTTGATTAAGTTTGCTGACCATGGCTTAGATGGCATGCGCGTTAATAATCAAGGGCATGTGTTTATTACTCGTTATGGCGCAGGGAAAGTGCTTGAAGTCTCGCCTACCGGCAAGCTCTTAAATAGCTATCAATTAAAAGGCCAGCATCCAACGAATTTGGCTTTCAACGAGACGCAAAACAAAGTGTATGTCACCATGCAAAAGCGCGGAGCAATAGAAGTCATTGAGCTTTAGCCTTGCTTTGCTCGCGTAATCGCGGCGGTGATTGCCGCTTTTGCTTGCGGACTATTTTGCCAACAACTTGAATGCAACATCGACGCGACTCGCTCAGCAATGGTGTTGGTATCAAACCCGGCTAACTCCTCAAACGATTCAATACCAATTTCTTCAAACCGTTTTATTACCGTTGGCCCCACACCTTTGAGTGCTAAAAGGGCGCAGCGCTCTTGCTCGTTAAATGGCATTTGTTCGTTCCTTGTTCATTGCGTTTATAAAATGATGAGGGTTATCTAGGCCTAGAAAAACAGTGTTGATATCTCCAATAGGCTCAATGAGCGTGATTTTAATATTCGGGTAGCCAGAGTAGTTGTAACGTTTGATTGTGCGTGCGCGTGCAATGAAGTCGGAATTAAAATCAATAGTTTTGATATTTGCTAAAGCAATATTGTAAGCAGGATATAGCCCGTAGCGGATAATGAGTTGCGCTTTACTAATTGAAACAGGACGCTTTGCGACCGCCCGGTACTCTGCAATGAAGAATAAAAGGCTAAAAATAGTTAAACCAGTGATAATGTTTGCTGCTAATGATGACCACACAAAGTGTAAAAATAAGTGCATCATGGGCAGTTCTAAAAAGATAATAAAAATAAAGCTAAGTAAGTTTGCTTGTGCGCCATCTTTATTATGATAGTTAAAATGTTGTTCACCAGTGAAATAACTAGGTTTAAGGTGTTTAGCGTAAAACAAGAAAGCCCACATCCTTGTTTCGAAGCATAAAAAGTTTGCAATAGCACTTTGTTTAAAAAGCTTTTTTATTGGCCGCTCAATAGCTATATCTGGATCTGTCTGCTGGCTTAGAGCAGATTTTATTGCTAGATACACAGTAATAAGAGCGCTTAGTTCTAAAATTACAATCAAAGCTAAAAGCCCGTAACGACCTTGTTCTAAGTAATTCATTAAAAACTTGTTTTGCTCAGGAATGATGTAACTTCCCACTAAAATAGCGATTGAGCACAACATTAATGCTTTTAAAGCCGCTTCTTTCTTACTTTTAATTAATATTAGGCAAAGCACAGGTAATACTATCAGTGCATCAAGTAGGTATAACCATTCAAAGTTAGCATTTCCAAAGTCATTTAGAGGATGCTTTCCCTGATAATAAATACCCCAAAAAAGGCTAATACTAATTAGAAAAATAAATGGAATTTTTGACTTTATTGATTTGAGCATAGCATCTTCCTTGCACTTCTATTGCCTATATCTTAAACAATAATCTATTCACTGTCCCTTTTTTATTGTTGATATAATTATTGCCTGTTTAAAATAAAAAAGCGCACCGGGCAGGGTGCGCTTGAGGGGATCAATCCTGTGTAGCTAAAACAGTAGGATTAATTAGAAGCTTGGAGCATATCTCAGTGAAACACCGACTGAGCGGCCAATCACACTATAATCACTCACGGTGTTAAAGTGGTTTGCGCCTACCTCAGGTGTTGGCGGTTCACGGTCTAATAAGTTATCGACACCAAAGTTAACAGCAAGTTCCTCATTAACTTGCCATGCAGCGGCAAAGTCTAAGTAATTTTGTGCTGAGATTGTTTCTGAACGGTCTACAGCATACTCTACTTCACCGATTCTGCGCCAGCCAAGTTGGAAGTTCATGTTGTCTAACTGCCAATCAATGCTTGCGCGGTGTTTGTAGTCAGCTTGCAAGATACTCGCAAAGTCGCCCGAACAGGCGCTGCCATAAGTTCCTTTACAGTCTACTTCCGGTACAGTGCTGTTGTTTTGGCGCGTTTGCTCTGTAACAAAGTTACCTTGGTACGAGAACCTAAAACGACCACCCATTTGATCTGGTGCATCAATCACATAATTTGCTGCAACGTCGATACCTTCTTGTTCAATTGCGGCTAAGTTAAAGTCATTAACGATGGCTGTGCTAATAAAACCAGTGTTTGGATCGCGAAGTACCGCACCACACAGTGGGTTGTTTGGATTCGGGTCATCAACATAGCAGCTTTGCAGTGCTGCACCAGGTTGAATTTGGCTTACTGCATCTGTTACACGAATACTGTAGTAATCAAGTGATAAATCAAAGCCTTCTAAATAGCTAGGTGTATAAACAATGCCTAATGTATCTGATTCGGCTTGCTCAGGCTTTATGTTCGGGTTACCACCATAGGTGTACTCTGCGGTACTTGAATCGAACTCAGTGCCAACTGGCGGCGCGCCAAACGCAGCACACTGCGATGCATCACCTGTTCCCAGTAAACATGGATCGCCGTTATAACGCCCTGCTAGGCGTGGCACAAACTGGTCGCTATTTTGGTCAAATAACGATAACGATAGTGCTGTGATTGGGCTGGCAAACTCACCTAAGTTAGGTGCTCTAAACGCGGTTAAGCGGTTGGCACGAATACGAATATCGCTATTTATTGCCCAGTTGATACCTAGTTTGTAAGTGTCTTCTGCTTCGGTATTTGAGTAATCAGAAATACGGTAGGCACCTTCAAAGCTAAGCTCTTCAGCAAAAGGTTTATCAACTAAGATAGGCACTAAAATTTCAGCATAGAACTCTTCAGAGCTAAAGCTTGCATCCATATCAAATGCGCTGATAGACGCAAAGCTGGTGCCGTTTCTAAATGCATCACCTGGAGTTTGTTTTCCGGTTTCTTTACGGTATTCATAACCGATTGCAAAATCGATAGCACCGGCTGGTAATTCAAATAAGAATCCAGAGTCACCTGATAGTGTTGCTGAGATCACACTTTGTGTACGGTCGCGAGTGGTATAAAGCAGCGGATCGCTAAAGTCGCTGAAATCATGGTTTGGATCAAAAATATCCACTGAATTTGCAAGGGCAGCAAAACGACTATTACCGCTGTTATCATTACGGTATGCGTTGTTGTAAATGGTGGCTACTTCATCCGTTTTGCCATACTGGCCATATACGTCATAACGTAAGTAGTCAGTTAAATCACCTTTTAAGCCCAGTTGAAATTGCATTGAATCACGCACCGCTTCGGTGTGTTGCACGCCTAAACCTAGGTTACGTTCAACATTAACAAGGGCATTGCCTTCGCTATCAAACGTGAGTTGGTCGCGTAGTTCATCTGGAATATACGCATTGTCTTGCGTGAGGGTCACTTGCTCGTTTACAAAAATCGGTGTTTGACCACTGGCACCCGCACCATTTACGGTCACTTTAGAATACATTGCGCGGCCATAGGCAATGGCACTGTCGCTTACATCAACGTCAAATAATAAGCCCGTAGAAAAACGGTCCATCGGTTGAGTTAAATAACGATCAGCTGTGAAATCAGTTGTTTGACGATCACTCGTTACAGCACCTGAATCAGCAATACCTATGCTATTGCCAGATGCAACATCAGTATAATAACCACCGCTGTTTATCATTGCCGTTGAGTTTTCAAGCGCATAGTCACGCTCGCCGGCTAATAGCTCTTTTCGTTCGGTATAACCTATGTAGCCTGTTACATGGCCACGGCCATCGGCGATGTCACCGCCAAAAATAGCCTCAAAGTTAAGCTTTTCGTTACCGCCGTCGGCACTTTCATAGCTAGTTGAGAACTCAGCGCCAGTAAAGTCATCGTCTAAAACAAAGTTAACAACACCAGCTACCGCATCGGCACCATAAACCGCTGCTGCACCACCGGTTAATACATCAACGCGTTTAATTAATCCCGCTGGAATGGTGTTCACGTCAACCGAGTTACGAAAACTAAATGGTACTGCGCGAGTACCGTCAATAAGTACCAATGTACGGTTTTGGCCAAGGCCGCGTAAATCTATGGTTGATGAGCCAAATGAGTCACCGACTGTGGCACCGGTGCTATTTGCACCCGCCGCAGCTTGTGGCAGTTTTGCAGTAATATCTTCAACGTTCACTGCACGGTCTAGGTGAATTTGTGCTTCATCAACGCTTACCACTGGGCTACTTGAAACCAGCTCGGTACGTTGAATACGTGAACCCGTTACGGTGATCACTTCAGGCTTTTTTACTTCAGTAGTTTCTTCTGCGTGGGCATAACTAATTACTGAACTTACAGCGAGAGCTAAAGGTGATAGCAGCAATAGCGAGCGATGCCCTGTTGATGTATTTGCTTTCATGATGATTCCCTTGCGTTTTATCATTTAAATCAACGCAGGTTGGTGAATGACCTAGACCATTTAGTTAATTTAATGAGTCATACTTTTTGTTATGATGCTTGTGTGTTCTCCTTTTGGGGAGCTCACCGGTACAGTTTTAAAGCAATTTAAAAGTCTTTGCAATAATTATTCTTTAAATCTATTATTTTAAAATATAAACTATTCCAACTCGTTAACCCGCTTATTTACATCTAATAAGCTGATTTTAAGTGATTTATTTATGCATCAACATATTGAAAAACTGTATTTAAGCGCAAAAAAAGAAAGAAAATTAATAATTGGTCTAATGAGTGGTACCTCGTTAGATGGCCTTGATATCGCGCTATGCGAAGTATCAGGGCAGGGCATGAACACTCATGTAGAAGTATTAAAGTTTACTACCGTTGATTACGACGATGATTATAAAACGCGTGTAAAACGAGTATTCGCAAAACGCGAATGTGACCTTGAAGAAGTGACTTTACTCAATCCTTGGATTGGCCAATTACATGGTGAAATGGTTGCCAATACGTTAGCCAGCTGGGGAGTAGCAAAAGAACTTGTTGATGTGATTGCCAGCCACGGGCAAACCATTTATCACTGCCCTAAAAATCAACACAAGCGTGCAGAATATGGCAATGCAACACTACAAATAGGTGACAGCGATCATCTAGCCGTGACTGCAGGTATTACTACCATAGGTGATTTTAGACAAAAGCATATTGCAGCGGGTGGCGAAGGCGCACCGCTTGCGGTATATGGTGACTACTTGTATTTCACAAGCACCAGTGAAAACCGCATTTTGCTAAATATGGGTGGCATTGCAAACTTAACCTACTTACCTAAATCTGCAGATGCGCGAGCGGTTTTTAGCTCTGATATAGGCCCAGGTAATACCATTATGGATGCCTACATACAGCGTTATTTTGCTCCACTTCAATATGATAAAGATGCTGCTATTGCAGCAAAAGGCACGGTAAATGAAACTTTACTAGCTGCGCTGTGTGATGATGCATTTTTTGCTTTAGGGTTTCCAAAAACTACAGGGCCAGAAGTGTTTAATCTAGACTATTTAGCTGCAGCACAAGCACGCTCGAATACGCAAAACTTATCGCGCTTTGATGTGATGGCAACCTTAGTGCAGTTTTCAGGGGTAATGATTGCTAAAGCAATTAACCAATGCAGTGAAGGTTTGACCGATGTGGCTGTATACGCCAGTGGTGGCGGGGTTCATAACCCATTATTAATGAAAACTATTTTGGCTAATTGCCCAGCGCTTTCTGTGATAAAAAACACCGATTCTTTGGGTATAAACCCAGATGCAAAAGAAGCCGTGTTATTTGCTATTTTAGCGAACGAATGTTTGTCGGGTGGGCAGCAACGCTTTGGTAATACCGAGCAAGGGATCCCCGATATTACCATGGGTAAAATTAGCTTTGCTGACTAAAAAAAAGCTAAAAAGCTTGCGCCAAGATTACTGAAGTAATGGCGTAAGCCATTGTTTTTAGATTGATCGCCAGTTAGCAGCTCTGGTGATGTGCTTGCTGCAATGCTGACATCAAACTGGGCGCTGTCTTTAAGTGTTGCATGCATGCCGTGTAGCATTAATTGTAAAACAAATTCACCACTGTGAGTAACATCCTCTAACGTAAGCATAATAACGTGCTGATCTAGATCGTGCTGCGTTAATGTGTGCGCAGTAAAATAGGCCGATTCACGAGCATCAGGGCGCGTTGCACTGATAGAAATCACATCACCTTCATGGGCATCATCTGGCAGCACACAACAAAATACAACACGCTTTTGCTCATTAGCCGCAAAATGCAATTGTTCATATTCCATAGTATGCGCAAGCGCAGCACATAAAGGGTCTTCACTAGATGGGAGTGCAAACGAAAGTTGCACCAAGGCACTGTCCATTACTTCTTCATTACGTTGGGTGATTAAATTAGCGTCAATTATTGATCAGTTAGATGACAGAATTATGACTATTGTCATATTGCGGATTATTTATATCTAAAACAGAACAAAGTTTGTTCTTTCTGTTCCAAAACTGGAATGGTTTCTGACAAGATTGGAATAGAAAGTCTTGTCTGGCAAGGGGTTTGGGGTGAGGGGAAATATCGATATTTGGGGTTTTCTGATAAGGCGTGATACCTGTATATTTACCTCAAAGCTACAGAAAAACCATAATGAAAATATAAAGCCCTAGAGTTAATACAAAGCACAGTTAGGATTAATCTGAAACCAGCCATCTCTCTGCCGTCATGTAACTCGAAAATGCCCCAAGACGAGTTAACGTAAATGATCTAAGGGCGGCTTTGAGCGAACTTCGGCCATTCAAAATTGTATTTCTATTTTGTCAAAGTATATTGCTTGCATAGTCAGGAAAGCGACCCAATTGCTCATTTTTGTCCTGTGACAAAAGCTAGAACTACTGCATTTTAGTTGTAATGGCAATTAGTTAAGAAGTTTGCTACAAATGAGTCATTCAGAAAAACTAGCGACGCAGTAGTTGAAAAATGCGCGACTCGCTCGCTATAAACAAGTTATGTGACTCAAGGATGACGAAGAATGCATTTGCCTTTAAAAGATTTGGAAAAGGAACATTCAATACCGGAAGTATGGAAAGACTCCATTTGCAAAGTGGTTATTCAATTAACCAAAGATAATTTCGAACTCCACAATGTCTCGGAATACATCACTCTTCAATCTAGCGATTTGGCCGAGTTTAATAGAGAAAATGTTCTTGAATATGGTTGTTGTCTAAAGGCGTTATCTACTGAATGTTGGGAACGTTCATGCTATCAATGGCAAGGTGATTATTGGGATTTAATCATCGATTTATGTACTGTAGAAGAAGGCGTTAGTGATCTCGTTCTGAAAGGTCGAATTTATCCCATAGTTTCAGGCTACAAATATGAGTTTGGCATGGTATATGTTCCGTAGTTTTGTTAGGCCGTCACATAACAAACGCATTAACACTCGCTTTGCTCGCTAGGGACAAATACACGTAGGCTCCCCTCGCGTTGCTCGGTAGTTTAGCCTACGTATATTTGCCCGTTATGCGGGCGTTACTGATTAAATACTCTGACGTGTTTTTGTCCAATAATGAGTTAAAATCGGTGTTCTGAGGGCGGCTTTGAGCGAAGTTTAGCCTTTCGAACCAGTTCATTCATAGTAAATGATTGTTCAGGTTGTGTGTTTGTTGTGTGCGAATACTCAGAGCTTACATTTTAAATACTGTCTATATTTCTTTCAAAGAGTAAACAACGTAACGTGCTATTCATCCTTAATATTCATTACGAGCAGCTTTGTGCAAGTTTACCGCTTTATTTGAAATTATTAATAGATCTCATTTATTGAAATGTAATAAACAGCCTCTCAAACACCCAAAAAGACGCAATTGAGCCAACGAAGTATGATGCCGTTGTTGCAGCATGTTTTGGTAGCGGTCTTACTTTATGTATCAATTTGCCAACAAGCAGTAAAGCAACAACAAAAGCAATTTGCCCAAGTTCTACGCCGACATTAAAAAAGAGTAGTGCTATTGGGGCATCGCTTTGTGGCAAGCCGATATCGAGAATTGCTCCAGCAAAGCCAAACCCATGTAGCAAACCAAATGCAAAAGCGATTAACCAAGGCCATTGAGTGGCAATACTGGTGACGCCGCGCCGCTGGCGGATAGCCTCTACGCAGACAAGCATAATACTTAGCGCTATTAGCACTTCCACAGGAGCTGAAGGCAAACTGAAGTAACCTAGCGCAACGCCTGCTAAAGTAATTGAATGTGCAGCGGTGAACGCAGTGATTGTTTTGATAAGAGTTTTAAAACCTCTGACAATCAGCAATAGTGCTAACACGAATAACAGATGGTCAATGCCCAATAAAATATGTTCGACGCCTAACACGGTGTAAGTGCCAGCTACTTGCCATGATGAATAAGCGACAGGGATTTGAACAAAATTCTGTTTCGGTTGTATCAGTAATGTATGTGAACTGCCATCCAATAACTTGACGGTCACAAGTGTGTCGATAGTTGTACTGCTTAAGTTAGTGATTGATAAGCCTGAGCCAGATAGTGATCGCTCTCCGGACAGGGTGTAACGATATACAATAAAGCCCTCTATTGCGGTGTAGTGGCCTAGGGAAGTGAGGGAAAATTGCTCATCAAACTGTGGTTGTATATCAACAACACGATTACCGTTACTCGGGACCTTCCACATAATGTTGTAAACAGTGGGTTGAGTTTCATGGATTTGTAAATACGCAGGACGTATTTCATGAGCAGTGGCATATCCGCTAGAAGCGAGTAGCACCAACACAATTAGGTTAATTAGCCACTTCATCGTTTATATGCTAACCCTTCAATCGGAGTTAAATCTGGTATATCTGCGGTTATCGTCACGGTATAGTTTTTCAGCAAGTCTTTATAGATTTTTTCTTGCGCTTTTAAAACAGATTGGTATTCGTATTCACGGGCGACGTATTCCTTGACTGCCTCAAAATCTGGGAGCGTAGCATCTTGACGATGAGTTACTTTTACAAGGTGCTTACCATAGCCAGAATCGACTGGGCCAAACCAAGTGTTTAGTGGTGCGGTATTTAGCGCGTCGGTGAAACTCTTACCAAAAGAATTATCGACGATGTTATTTGGGGTAAGCTCCCAATTATTGGCAACCGAAAGCTTTTGGGAGCGGGTTGCAGGAATAGACTTATCCTGCTTAAGCGTGTTTAGAACTTGTGCTATTTTTGTCTCTAGGTTTGATTCACTTTCTAAAAATAATACCTGCTCAAACTGCAATGCTGGCGGCAGCATAAACAGACTGTGATTAGAATGAAAATAGTCCTTCAAAGCCTTATCGGTGGGAGGAGACATTAGCGTGCTTAAATCGTTGGCAACCGCCTCCATTTTCTGCGCCAAACGCTTGCGAATGATGGCATCATTATGATCTAAATTGAGCTTCATTGCCTCTCGATAAAACACCTCTTGGCGCAAATAGTGGTCTATTATGGCCTGTAAATCTTTCGTTTGCGGCTCTTTTTTCCATTGTAGCGTCCACAAATTCGTGAGGTGGTCCAATTCTTGTTGGTCAATCACTATGTGGTTATCATCATCTATTGCGGTACTGCTTTGTTCTACATAGCTAAAATAAGCCCAAAACAAAACAGCACCAATGGCAATAAAGTGAATCAGTGGATCCTTCACAACTTGCTTTAACATCTATTATTGCACCTCATACCAGATAGGCGATGCCCATGCCCGCTCAACAATTTGTCGCTTAACATCTTTCGGGTAAGTAACACCTGCATTTAATTCATCATACAAAGTCCAGCGAGCTGTGGGTAATTGCAGCACGCGAACGTAATAAAAAGCTTGCAGCGTGGGGTCAAAATCAGGATCTGTCCAAACAGCCTTTAGTTCAGGGCTACCCTTTTGCTTGTTGAACTCACCCGTTTTGAGGTTAATTGGTGCATTAACAGGCTCAACAGTACCGTCATCTTTAAGACGATTGCCGGAGGCTACAACGTTATAGATAGTGTCTTTCATTTCACCGTTTTCATACCAACCTTTAATAATCTGAATACGGTCTAAGTTAGGACCTATAGGGTCTTTTACAGCCCAAACCAGAAACTGTGGCGCTTTTGTACCTTTATAATTCCCACCCATTGGAACGCCCTTTGCGTACCCGTCTTCTACTAACTTTTCATAACTAGAGTAGCTTTTATCGAACCCCTGACCGGCAAAGAAACGAACTTTCATACGTGGGCCACTGGTGGCGTAAGTTTCTTTGGCAAGCATTGAATCCCAAATGGCAGAGCGAGTGTTGGACTCAGCCCACACCGCAGCGAGTGCGCCAGGGTTTGCATCTGCAATCAGCATTTCACCATCAAGTTCATTCTTGGAACGGCCTTCAGCCTTTTGGTCTGCAAGACCATGACTACCTACTCTGTAGTTATCTTCTTCAACATTACTTGGTGTACCGTTGTGGCTATCTGTGCCACCGACAAAGCCATATTTAAACGGGTTTACGCCTAATTGCTCTTGGTATTTAATACCTCGGCCCAAGCCATAACGAACGTAGTTTTCTTTGATGAAAGCACGACCATTAAATTTCTGAATGGTGACTGCATTTTCAAAATCAGCAAATTCATCGTTAGGCCAAAAGTTAGGAATAACTTCAGAGTTACCTTTTACTTGCATCATTTCAATGAGCGGTTCCATACTGGCTCTTGTTTGTGCATAGTCTTTATCAACGGGCTTGCCTGATAAAGATGCTTCAGCGAACAATAAGCCTTTACTCTCATTCGAGTTATGCGGAATCGCAAACACCTTTCGACCTTCCTCACGTTGTGATTTCATCCACGCCCACAGTTGCTCAGGTCTACTGCCCTCGTTAGAAGAAAATGGCACATCGGGAAGGTTAGTGTCTCGGAATAAAATGTTGCGATGTTGGTTTGCCCCGCCTGGAGCAGATGTCCATTCATAAGCATGAATGGTGGTGAATTTACCTGGCTCGTAATGCGCTTCTGTGGCCTCAATATTTTTTTGCCATGTTGACTTAACCGCCTCTGTACCTTGATAAAAGTCAGGGTGGGGACTCCCGCCTCCAGCTAGAGGAGTAAGTACATATTGATTGTAAAGTTTGAGAGCTGTGGTTAAATCCTTTGCTTCCCTAAATGCTTTGGCAATTTCATGGTCATAACCCGGCGCACCTTCATTCATTAAACTGTATGCTTCACCCATGAATTCAGAATGGTCAGTTACAGCAACAAAATCTAGTGGTCGTTTAATTTTGTGCATACTGCCGTTGACCATCATTTTTTCGCCTTTGGCAAATCGGTATGCGTCCTCAGGTGTTAACCTGTTCCCTGCAATAAATGCATCCATTGAGACGCCGGTATGAACATGTGTTTCGCCAAAGTAAGCGTCTTTTAATGGATTTTTCTTTACTTTGGCTTCAGCTTCTTCCCAAGAATTAGCTGCTGCCGCACTGCTAATACAATAAATTGCAGGCAACATAAGCAGGCATATTAATGAGCGTAAAGAGGTAGTCATAACGAGAATCCTTTTGACGAGTGAGCAAAATACATCCAATACTTATTAAAGTTAATATCAGTAAGGGGTTAACGCAACATATCGACAGAAAAATAAAATGAGAGAGTTAGTAGTAACCATATACCCAAATGATAGTCTCTAACTATTTAGCAGAAATCTAAAAATAGTTAATACTCTGACCCCCTGTTAACAGGGGGGCAGAGTAAACTGTTATTTCAGTTCATATTCAATCTTATGTAATTGACCAGTAAAAGCGAATGGCGCTTTATCGTAGTAGCTTCGTGTAACAGTTGAGCCAAGATCTTGGCCACCGTTAGGCGCTTTTCCTTGTTGGGTATATTCAAGGGTAAGCGTGACCTCGCCTGAAGGTAAGCTTGATCAGATTTAACAATATAGTGGTGCTCGTTAAAGAAGTTCATTACGTAAACAGGTTTACTGTCATCAATATATAAACTGTATCCAGCACTGCCGCCGCCAACAGCAACTAGGTATATTGAAAAAGTTTAGCCTAATAACAATTTTTATATCTCTAACAGGAAATGTCACCGAGCTGCAAACAAAGCAGCTGGTAGATGAGTTTATTCAAAACCAATATAAAGACCACTTACTTCCCAGAGTTAGTCTCTGATGATGAAAGTGATCCTCGTTGCTGCCCCAGCAAGAAAACAACTTTACGCTACCGTATTTATAAGAGTGATTTAGTTAAGTTATAGCCTGATTGTTTTGCTTCAGGCTATAAATCAAGAATCAGCAAATATGATATTCACCATGTGGTTTGTTGCTGAACATAAAGGCTTGTAACTCAGATTTAAGTACTTCGACGATGTCGTTTGTAAAGGGCGTTCTGATTTCACCAGAGTCTAAATATCTAAGTAAATCAATTTCATGTTTGAGTGCAGACTGAATAGAATAGCTAATTGGGTAAGTAACTTTAAACTGCTTACGTGATATCACGTTGTCGTGGTTTTCAATTTCAACATAAAAAGTTAATTGCTCGTCTTCTTCGCAAATGTCGCTACAGCTGCCTTGCTCACGAATACAATCTAAAACAATATTTCTGATGAAAATATCAAATTCGTTCATATTAATCCCTCAATTTTTGCCCATCCATTGGGTACAACTGAAATCTAGCAAAAAATAATTAATCTAGCCAACTCAATTTTGCAGCTTTTGGATTAACTCTTTCTGAATGGGTTGGTTTAAAAGCATTAGAGGGACGTAGGAGTTAGTTAATAGAGAATAGTCGTTAGAGGATAGGATGCGCGAAACAAGTTTCACGCCTACGTTGTAGCAGCGGCTTTATGCCGCGTCATTGATAAATTTTTACGAGAAACGAGAAACGAGAAACGAGAAACGAGATAAGAGATACGAGATAAGAGATACGAGATACGAGATAAAACGCGATGTAAAATCGCTGCTACACAATTAGGTCCATTATAAATATAAAATCTGACGGGCTAAAGCCCGACCTACAATGTAGGTCTTCATTTATGGCGACTAGGGGTGAGGTAGACGCGCATCTCGCAACTCGATCCTCGTAACTTTCCCCTTTCCCCTAGTTACTCGCTAACTTACCCCAGACAACTAACCAGTTGTTTTGTATTTCGTTAATAGGCACACTGATAAGTCAAAAACAGGATATGTGAAGCAAGGTTTTGTAATGAAAAATGAGATAAAGCAACACATCGGTAGTGTTGCATTAGTGGTAAATGATTACGATGAAGCTATAGCCTTCTACACCGAAAAATTACAATTCACATTGCTCGAAGATACCGATTTAGGAGAGGGTAAACGGTGGGTTCTAGTCTCGCCACCGGGTTCTAATGGCACACACCTCTTGCTTGCAAAAGCCAGTAATCAGCAGCAAATGCACGCTGTTGGTAATCAAACCGGTGGTCGAGTATTTTTGTTCTTACACAGCAATGATTTTTGGCGTGATTACAACAGTATGAAGAGTAAAGGTGTTGTATTTAATGAATCGCCAAGAGAAGAGCCTTACGGCACCGTAGTGGTGTTTCAAGATTTATACGGCAATAAATGGGACTTACTTGAACTTAAACACCCTAAAGGTTAAAAATGGCTGGAGGGATTAGGAGTCGCTCAATGAAAACAAATACCGCTTCTCAATTTTTATGGTTTGTTTTTATTATTCCAGCTATTTGGTTCTCAATAGCTGTGATTGATAAAATGTTCTACGGTGTTGAACTTGTTTGTGCGAGTGCATTGATAGGTTTTATCGTAGGGTTGTTACTACATAAGAAAGTAAACCCATCTGAGCTTTGGGATAGTTATGTAGATAAAAGGAGTTTTTTCAGAAGTCAGCGAAGAACGACCTATATGTTTATTTTGCTTACCGTGGTCGGCTTCTTAAATTTACATACTCTTATAGGTGAGCCTAAGACTGTCATTACGGAAATAGTAGACAAAAGAATTAGCACAGGGAGAGTTTCGAAAAATATTTTGGTCATTTCTCCAATTGAGTTTGGACCATTTAATTTAAATGTGAGCGAAAAACTTTGGCAGTCACAAGCCGTTGGTGATCAATTAGCTATTACAGTTCAAGAAAATATTTTTGGGTTAAATGTTGTAACTAATTACACATCTGCAAATTCACAATAGAGTAATGATGAATAATAAAGAAAGAAAAGAGCTAATCTTAAACTCGCTTGATGAGCAATCCTTCGATGATATCAATGATGCATTTAGCCATATTGGTGGTGACGTCAGCGCTTTAGAGGCCGTCCCGTTCGGATTGAGAAATGAAGTGATACGAATATTTGAAGATCTTGCCGATGGTGTAATTAATTCTAAAGAGTCCATTGAAAGGCTTCATGCATTTGTGAGTTCAGTGCCTGATTAAACCTCTAACTCCTTTAAGGAAAACGGCGCGCGAAACAAGTTTCACGCCTACGTTGTAGCAGCGGCTTTATGCCGCGTCATTGATAAATTTTTACGAGAAACGAGAAACGAGAAACGAGAAACGAGAAACGAGGGATGAGAAACGAAATACGAGAGGCGAGATAAAACACGATGTAAAATCGCTGCTACACAATCAGGTCCATTCCAAATATAAAATCTGACTGGCTGAAGCCCGACTTACAATATAGGTCGTCATTTATGGCGACAAGGGGGGAGGTAGACGCGCATCTCGCATCTCGATCCTCGTAATTCGAACCTCGCAACTTTCCCCTTTGCCCCTTGAAACTTGCTAACTCAATTACTAACCTCACCCCTCACTATCTCTGCGCCTTTACTTAGCGCACTGAGTTTGGCGCTTGCTATGTGGCGAGGGAGGGGCGCCATACCACAATTTGTGCATGGGTAAAGCTTGTCGGCATCAACATACTTCAGGGCTTCGCGTAATGTATGTGCTACCTCATCAGGAGTTTCAATATCATTGCTCGCTACATCAATGGCACCAACCATCACTTTTTTGCCGCGTATAAGTGCTAATAGCTCAATGGGCACGCGAGAGTTGTGGCACTCAAGCGAAATAATATCGATATTCGATTTTTGAAGTTTCGGGAATACTTCTTCGTATTGACGCCATTCATTGCCCAGTGTTTGTTTCCAATCAGTGTTGGCTTTAATGCCATAGCCGTAGCAAATGTGCACGGCGGTTTCGCACTTTAAGCCTTCGATTGCTCTTTCTAGGCACTTAATACCCCAATCATTAACATCATCGAAGAACACATTAAACGCAGGCTCATCAAATTGAATAATATCAACACCCGCAGCTTCGAGCTCTTTCGCTTCTTGATTGAGGATTTTGGCAAATTCCCACGCTAGTTTTTCACGGCTTTGATAGTGGGCGTCATACAAGGTGTCGATCATGGTCATAGGCCCTGGTAATGCCCATTTTATAGGTTGCTTGGTTTGCGAACGCAAAAACTTGGCGTCTTCAACAAACACTGGTTTGCTGCGTGATACCGGGCCAATCACACTTGGTACACTGGCTTCGTAGCGATTACGAATGGTCACTGTTTTACGGTTCTCAAAATCAACGCCATTTAAGTGTTCGATAAAGGTCGTTACAAAGTGTTGGCGGGTTTGCTCGCCGTCGCTCACTATATCAACGCCAGCTTGTTGTTGCTCTTGTAAGGCAACACGCAGCGCGTCTTGTTTGCCGTCGATAAGTTCTGCACCTTGCAACTTCCAAGGTGACCATAAGGTTTCAGGCTCAGCAAGCCAAGCTGGTTTTGGTAAACTGCCTGCTGTCGATGTTGGTAATAACTTTTTCATTTTTACTCTCATTAAATTGCGTAGTTGGCAGACCATTTTTCAAGTACTGATTGATAAGGCTTAATAAAGTGTTGCTCAGTAAATTTACCTTGTTCAATCGCCAGTTGGCTGCGCTCTTCACGGTCGTAAACAATTTGCGTGATAGAGTGATCGGCGTTTCTTAAATTGGGTTGATAGCAACTACCCGCCACGGCATTGGCGTTATAAATTTCTGGACGGTAGATTTTCTGGAATGTTTCCATGGTGCTAATTGTGCTGATCAACTCTAAGTTGGTGTAATCGTTCAGCAAGTCACCAAAGAAATAAAACGCCAGCGGAGCGACTGTGTTTGGTGGCATAAAATAGCGCACCTGCAAGCCCATTTTTTTAAAGTATTGCTCGGTTAATGACGACTCATTTGGTAGGTACTCTGCACCTAAAATTGGGTGTTGGTTTTCTGTACGATGGTAGGTTTTGTTATCAGACACGCTTAAACAAATAACCGGTGGTTTTTTAAAGTGCTGCTTGTAAGTCTCTGAGTCAATAAAGTATTTAAATAGTTTACCGTGTAAGTCACCAAAGTTTTCGGGAATGCTAAACTCGTTTTTCGCTTTATTATGATCAAGCAGCAGTACGCTAAAATCATAATCACGCACGTAAGATGAAAAGTTATTACCAACAATACCTTCGATACGTTCATTAGTTTGGTGATCAATGATATTAGTTTTTAGTACTTCAATTGACGGGAATGCCTCTGTGCTTTGTGCAATTTCTAAATCAACAGAGATGATCTCAAGCTCTACAGAGTAGCGGTCGCCTTGCGGGTTATCCCAGTTTGCTAGCGCATTAAAGCGGCTATCAATCATTTTTAATGCATTACGCAAATTCTGTTGGCGACTTTCACCGCGAGCTAGGTTTGCAAAGTTTGTGGTAAGTCGTGTGCTATTTGACGGATGATAATTTTCGTCGAGGCAAATGCTTTTAATTGTAAATCTGAAATCGTTGTTCATGGCAATGTATCCAAAAGTCCTGAGATAAATGATTGCTGCTCACCTTCCTTAAATCGCTAGGTCATTAACCTTAGGTTGCTCTGCAGCGGTAATGAATTTATACGTGGTCAGCACCATGAAGAAAAACGTTTTTATTTCAGGTAAAACATGAGGCAGATTCATGCTGCTTTGTTGTTTTAGTTCTAAAACAGCAACTGAGAATGAAAAAATGTTTCAAAGTTAACTTGGACATCTAGATTTCTAAAGTGATTTATTGGAGTTGCAGTAATTTCATATAAAACGTGAGTAATATTCACTACTTAACCCTACTTTTGAGAACAACCCCGTACTTTATTGTTGTTATACTCGGTTTCCTAAACCAACAACACAGACAAATACAATGAATGAATTAATCGTGCTTATTATTGCCTGCGCCATACTTGGTAGCGGGGTGGGCTTTTTAGCGGGGCTCTTAGGGATTGGTGGAGGCCTAGTGATTGTGCCCATATTAAGCATGATCTTGCTGCACTTTCAGGTGTTACCTGCTGAGCAAGTTGTGCTGGTGGCGATTGCTACATCGCTTGCCTCAATTCTTTTTACTTCAACGTCATCAGCTATCGCTCACCATAAAAATGGTAATGTGCCTTGGCAATTGGCTCCGTGGGTTATGACTGGGGTTGCACTAGGCGCGCTTATCAGTGGCTTTTTGGCTTCGCTATTACCCGCAAATGTGGTGCGCATTGTATTCGCTTTGAGTGTGGTGCTTATTGCATTAAAAATGATTTTCAGCAGTAAAAGAGACAGCCAATCAACACGAACGCTACCTAATAAAGGCCTTTTGACATTTTATACAACTATCACGGGTGCTCTATCAGCCATGATAGGTATTGGCGGTGGTGCGGTGCTTGTGCCGTTACTAACGTTTTTCTCGGTTGATATGAAAAAAGCCATTGGCTGTGCCTCGGCGTGCGGTATTGTCATTGCGCTATTTGGATCTGTGGGCTATATCAGCTCGGGCAGTCAGTACTTTACATTAAAAGAGGGCTTTGCAGGCTTTGTTTATTTACCGGCCTTGTTTGGTATTGTTTGTACTTCGTGGTTTACCGCACCATTAGGTGCAAAAGCAACGCATCATTTGCCTGTGCCTACCATCAAGAAAATCTTTGCGGGGCTTTTGGTAATTATGGCTGTGAATATGCTTACAAAGTAGTTAGTTTTAACCACTAAATCTACTTTGCGATTTATTTAAAGTTAGCAGTGCTTTTTAAACCAACACTCAAAAAACTCTATAAACGATTTCACTTGCCTAGGTTGAAATTGCCTGCTTGGATATATCACCTGTAGGCCGACACTTTTTTTATCGCTGTGGCTAAAGCCTCGAACATACTCATCTAGTATCAAAATGAGGTCGCCTGTTTTGAGATCATTTTTGATATCAATGTATGATTTTAAGGCTATGCCATGGCCTTGATTTGCCCAGCGTCTTATCACTTCACCGTCTGAGCATGAAAGGTAGGGAGCTACTTTAATAGAAAAGTGCGTGTTATCTACCTCAAAATGCCAGTCATTTAGTGGTTGCCCAAGCCGCTCAAGTACAAGGCAACGATGATTTTTTAAATCTTCGGGATGTCTTGGCAAGCCAAACGATTCTATATAGCTAGGTGAGGCGCATAGAACACGGCGGTTATTACATAGCGGGCGGCTAATCAAGTTACTATCAGGCAAATTGCCGAATCTAAATGCCAGATCAATGCCTTCCTCAACAATATTGGTAACCCCATCTGTCAGTACTAAATGCGGTTTAACGCCTGGGTGATTATTGATGAATTCTGCTAATGCGGGTGCAACAAACTGGCGACCAAAGTCTGATGTGGCAGATAGTTTTAGCTGGCCTCTTAGGCTTTGTTGCGACTCTTGAAGTATGTTTTCAGTATTTTCGACTTCTGCTAATACTCTTAAACAGCCACTATAAAAACGTTCGCCTGCATCTGTTAAGGCAATACTGCGCGTATTACGCGTTAACAATCGCGTATCGTAATTTTGCTCAATTTTATTAATTCGTGCTGTCATACTTGCAGGCGAAAGCCCCAATTTTCTTCCCGCAGCGGCTAAACCTCCCGCTTTTACAACGTGAACAAAAAGCGCCATATCATCAATTTTTGACATTATTCTTCAGTTTTAGTGAATACTGATTTAACTCTAAGGCTAATTATCAATTTAGTCAAAATAGTTAAACTCATTTCATCACTTGAAGGAGATAGAAATGCAGCTTAATCACGCTCTGCTTTTAGCAACGAATATCCAGCACATGGCTCAGTTTTTAGAGTCGTCGTTAGGCCTTAAAAAGGGGCCAAGGCCAGCATTTGGTTTTGATGGTGTTTGGTTATATGACGACTTGGATACGCCATGCATTCATATAGCAGCTAAGTTTGGCATAAATGAATCGCAATCTAATTACTTAACCCAAGCTTCGGTATCAACAGAAGCAGTTGGCTTATCAACGGTTGACCACCTTGCTTTCTTTGCAACTGATTATCAAGAAGTTAAAGCACGGCTAGAAGCAACTTCAATACCATTCGTTGAGCGGGAAGTGCCGGCAGCGAATGAGCATCAAGTGTTTATTCAAGGGCCTGATGGCTTAAAAATAGAAATTTTATTTACACGCAGCGAGCTTATTTAAAAGGTATACACATGAAAAATAGAGTATTTAATATAGACCAAATTGGTCATCATAAAACCGCAAATAAAATAGTGATGGCTCCTATGACCCGTTCACGTACGGCTCAACCAGGCGATATTCCGACAAGTCTAATGGCAGAATATTATGCGCAACGAGCCAGTGCGGGTTTTATAGTATCAGAGGCGACGCAAATTTCTGCACAAGGAAAGGGCTACTCATTTACCCCCGGGATTTATACTGAAGAGCAAATCAATGGATGGCGCAAAGTAACGCAGGCTGTTCATCAGCAAAATGGACTCATTTTTTCTCAGTTATGGCATGTTGGCAGAATGTCGCATAGCGTCTTTCATCCAGACGGCTTGCCGGTTGCGCCAAGTGCTATTGCCCCAAATGCGCAAGTATGGGTGGTTGATGAAAATGGCGAAGGCCAAATGCTTGATTGTCCTACACCCCGGGAATTATCGACCAATGAAATTAAGGGCATTGTTGAAGACTATAAACAAGCTGCTTTAAATGCGATTGCAGCAGGGTTTGATGGCGTTGAGGTACATGCAGGCAATGGCTATTTAATCGATCAATTTCTAAGGCAAACATCAAACAAACGTACCGATGAATACGGCGGTAATATTGAAAATAGAGCAAAGTTCGCGCTGCAAATCATTACCGCAATTAGCCAAGCTATCGGCCCAGAAAAAACGGCTATTCGATTAGCTCCTTTTATAACGCAAAGAGGCATGGATGATCCGCAAGCAATCGATGCCATTTTATATTTAGCTAAAAAGTTTGATGAACTTGGCATTGCTTATCTGCATTTAGCGGAAGCTGATTGGGATGATGCTCCCCTCGTAACCGATGAGTTTAGAGTTAAATTGCGTGAAAGCTTTGGTGGCAAAATAGTGGTGGCAGGTAATTACACATTAACAAAGGCCGATAAACTCATTGGTGAAGGCTTAGTTGACTATGTTGCATTCGGCAGAAAGTTTATTGCAAACCCTGATTTACCTTATCGTTTAGAGCACAATTTACCTCTGAATGAAATATCAGATCCTACTACTTTATTTGGTGGTGATGAGCGAGGTTACACAGACTACCCAGTATATCAGGGGAATAAATGATGAAATTTTTAAAGCCAATTTTAGTTGCTTCTGGGCTTGTTTTAAGTTGCTTAGGTGTCGCTCAAGCGAAGGAGGCAACATCTGTATTTTGGCCTGATGATGCTCAACTTGTGATCTCTATTTCGATGCAGTTTGAGGCAACAGCGCAAGACCAATCAGATCCAGGCCCGTTTCCACCCCAAGAGGAGGGTTATCCAGACACTATTTCACCTTCTTGGTACCAGTACGGCATGAATGAAGGCATACCGAGACTGCTAGATTTATGGGACAAGCATCATATTAAAGTAACCTCACACATGGTTGGCCGAGCTGTTGAGTTAAACCCTGAGTTAGCAAAAGAGGTCGTGCAGCGCGGGCATGAAGCATCAGGGCACGGACAAACTTGGACCCCTCAATACTCTATGAGTGAAGAGCAAGAGCGACAGTCATACATAAAAAGTGCAAATATCATTGAAAAAGTAACAGGGCAGCGGCCTGTGGGGTTTAATGCATTTTGGATGAGGCATTCAAAAAATACACTCAAAATCCTTAAAGAATTAGGTTTTATTTATCATATAGACGACTTATCCCGTGATGAGCCATCGCTAACACCTGTTGGAAATGACGACATTGTTGTTGTTCCATACACTTTTCGAAACAACGATATAGTTCGATACACTGGCAGCACAGCCATGACTGGTAAGGCGTATTTACAAGAGCTTAAAGACGAGTTTGATGTGCTCTACAAAGAAGGCAAACAACGCAGACGAATGATGTCTATCAGTGCTCACGATAGATTAGCGGGCACTCCCGCTAGAGTGAAAGCGTTGGATGACTTTATAACCTATGCAAAGCAGCACAAGGGGGTTAAGTTTATGCGTAAAGATGACATAGCAAAATGGATTCTACGCCAAGACAATGTGCCAAAAAACTCACCCCGAACTTTTGAAGAGGATTTGTTATGAAATACACACTAACCTTTATTGCATTACTTTTATCTGGCTGTGCCTCACAGCAGCAAATGGGTGAGTTTGAGGATGTAGTAATCGCAGATCATCACTGCCCAGGGGAAATAGATCGAAGCTATAACACCACGATTTATAGCTCAGACGAACCTGAAAAAATTGGCAAAACTGAAGTCACTACACATTGCACTCCAGTTAAAACAGAAACTGAATTTGAAAGAGACTTAAGGGAGCATCAGTAACTTCTTTAAACTCCTCAAAATATATTTGCTAAGGCTGCAATTATGCTTGTTAAATAGTATTAACGTATTAATTCGACAACACGAAAGTCGTTTGTTAGTGTCAGTTAAGCCGTTTTTAGGCTGCTTAACTGACTTTTTCGAAAGCTGTAGGCGCTAATTAAGGACTATTTTTTAAGGAAAACTCTATGGATCGTCGGTACTCTCAAGCGAGTAAAAAAACGCTAAGCTCTTTATTTGTCGCTCTATCACTAATGGCTTTACCAGTGACTGCAGAGCCTGCAAAACCTCTTGAAACTCACCATGCTTACATGAGCCAAGTTCTCAATGCAAACCAACAAGCTCCCCTTACAGGTTTTGCACTTCATGTGATTGTTGATGATGGACATGCTTTTTCAACGGCCAAGCAAAGTAAAGAAAATGCGCCGCAAGTTATTAACCCAAATAGTTTATTTAGAATTGCCAGTGTGACTAAAACTTTCACTGCGGCAACGGTGCTACGTTTGCACGAGGAAGGAAAATTAAACCTTGATACAACGCTTGATAAGTTAATTTCTGACGACTTTTTTGCGCTTCTTGAAGGCGATGGCTATGCCCTTGATAAAATAACGATAAAGCAAGTGCTGAGTCATACGGCAGGGTTATATGATCACGCTCAAAGCGACCAGTACTTAGCTGGCATAATGGCAAATCCGCAGCAAGATATTACGATGCGCGAGCAAATTAAAGGGTGTGTAGAGTGGGGCGACCCAGTTGGTAAACCTGGTGAGCGTTTTTCATACTCAGATACCGGTTATGTGTTACTCGGCCATATTATTGAAAGAGTGACAGATTTACCGCTACCTGAAGCGGTTCGTCAAAACTTAAGTTTCGACAAAAATCGTATTGAAAATGTGATCTGGGAACGTGGTGATTCGGTTGCTGTGGATGAGTCTCGTCGCGTACATCAATACTTGCACGGCACCGACACCTTTAATTGGAGCCCAACAGTTGATTTATATGGTGGCGGTGGGCTTGTTGCCAGCCCAATCGGTATGGCTAAATTTTATCATGCTTTATTTTCAGGCAAGGTCTTCAAACATCCTGAAACGCTCAAACTCATGCTATCGGATAAAGGCTTACCAGCAGATAGTCCTTATCGTTTGGGTGTATTTGCAAAAGAATATAACGGCACTTTAGTTTATCAACATGGTGGCTTTTGGGGCACTTTGGTGATGTATGAACCAACAACGCAGGTGGTGGTCGCAGGGGCTGTTACTCAGCAAAAAGACTACGCCAAGCTTGAAAAAGTAATGAGTGACTATTTGACTTTACAAGTAAAATCAGCACTCTAAACACACTAAAATCTAAGCTGGCGCACAGGTGCGCCAAGTTCTTTCTTCAGTTCAATTTAAGCTAAGTCATTATATAAGAAAAATAACTTGCACATCCAATATAACAAAAATATTATATAACCAAATTGTTATGGAGTGAATCGTGAAAGTTCTCTTTTTATGTACAGAAAATTCAGCCCGATCAATTATGGCTGAGGCGTTGCTTAAACATCATGGTAAAGGTGAGTTTGAAGTATTTAGTGCGGGCACAGAACCTTATGCGGTAGACACTCGTACGCTTGCGGCTATTGAGCATTTTGGCTTAAAAACCGATGACTTACACTCAAAGCACTTAAATGATGTAACTAACCTGCATTTTGATTATGTAATTACATTGTGCGACAAGGCAGCAAAAGAATGTGCAAATCGTGTTGATGGCACACATTGTTTAGGCTGGGACTTTGTTGATCCTAAAACGCGTCCTGAACCACACGCCTTTGAAAAAACCTTGCAAGAAATCAATGAGCGAATTAAACAGTTTGTGCAATCCCATAACAAAGAAAAACCAGTATCGATTTCGCCAACCACATTTTATAAAGCCCTTGCAGATGATATTCGTTTAAAAAGCTTACTGCTTATCGCCGTTGAGCAAGAGGTTTGCGTATGCGAACTAATGACGGCACTTAACGAGCAGAGTCAACCAAAGGTTTCAAGGCATTTAGCGCAACTTAAAAAACAGGGCATTTTGTCGGATAGAAAACACCAGCAGTGGGTGTTTTACTCTTTAAACCCGACCTTACCAATGTGGATGAAACAAACAATTACCTCGACCGTGGTAAACGAACCAAATTTCATAGAAAACGAGTTAGCAAGACTAAATGCGATGGGCGATGATCGCCCAACCCGTGTTGCTCGTTGCTGCAATTAAGGACTAAAAATGGGTGTTTTTGAACGATATTTATCTGTATGGGTTGCTGCTGCTATCGCCATCGGTGTGGCGCTTGGGGTGATGTTTCCGCCTTTATTTGAGTTAATAGCAAAAGCCGAAGTGGCCCATGTAAACATTGTTGTTGCACTGTTTATTTGGGTAATGATCTATCCGATGATGGTGCAAGTTGATTTTTCCACGATTAAAGAAGTCGGTAAGAATCCTAAAGGACTGATGCTTACTTTAATCATTAATTGGCTTATCAAACCGTTTTCAATGGCCGCATTAGGTTGGTTATTTTTTGAAGGGTTATTTGCTGATTTTGTTAGCCCTGAAACGGCGCAAGAATATATTGCTGGCATGATTTTGCTTGGTGTTGCACCTTGTACAGCAATGGTGTTCGTGTGGTCACAACTGACCAAAGGTGATGCAAATTATACCTTAGTGCAAGTGTCTGTGAACGACATCATTATGATTTTTGCTTTTGCACCTATTGCGGGGTTATTGCTAGGGGTGTCTGATATTCATGTACCTTGGCTTACACTGATGATTTCGGTTGTGCTGTATGTATTGCTGCCACTCATTGCCGGGGTATTAACACGAAAAGCTCTTAATAATTCAGCACAAAATGAGGCTGCTGTGCAGTCATTTTTAGAGAAAATTAAACCGTACTCAGTTGTTGGTTTACTGGCCACAGTGGTCTTGCTATTTGGGTTTCAAGCGAACACGATTTTAGCCCAACCGCTTAACATTGTACTGATTGCCATTCCACTTGTTTTGCAAACCTACGGTATTTTTGCAATCACCTATTTCATTGCGTTAAAGCTCAGGCTTAAGCACAACATTGCAGGACCAGCCTGTTTAATCGGTACTTCTAACTTTTTTGAGTTAGCGGTCGCAGTGGCTATTTCATTATTTGGTTTGCACTCGGGTGCAGCATTAGCAACCGTTGTTGGGGTTTTGGTCGAAGTACCTGTCATGCTGTCGTTGGTTGCAATAGTTAATAAAACAACACATTGGTTTAAAGAGTAATTGGGGAGTCATAATGCAATCACATCCATTTGATATTTTACAGCTAGAAACTGGGGCATTTATTTTTACCCCTTGCCCAGGCACAAAAGGCGTTGGCTTATCACAGTCTGTTGCTGATTTAAAAGCGGCAGGTGCAAAAGCCATTATTACTCTAATGTACGATGAAGAGCTTATTAAAAATGGCGCGCAGCAGCTTGCAATCGAATGTGAGCAAGCTGGTCTTAGCTGGTTTCAATTACCTATTGTTGATGATGACGCGCCAAGCGAAGCGTTTAGTCTAGCTTTCAACAAACACCTTAACGAGATTCTTGCCATCATAAAAAGCGGTGGTAGCGTGGCTGTGCATTGTAAAGGCGGTTCAGGCCGTACAGGCTTAGTTATTGGTTTATTAATGCATGAGCTTGGCTATGCTAAAAACGACATAGTTAATCAAGTGCAGGCTATTCGCCCTAAATCGTTGCATAACCCAGTACAACGTTCATATTTCGACAATTTTCAAAAAGTAGGAGCTTAACAATGGCAATTAAAGTAGGCATTAATGGTTTTGGCCGTATGGGCCGTTTATCACTAAGAGCAGCGTTTGCATGGGACGACGTTGAGTTTGTGCAAATTAATGACCCTGCGGGTGATGCAGCAACACTCGCTCACTTACTAAAGTATGATTCGGTACACGGTATTTGGCCTCATAAGGTTGAAAGTAGCGATAACGCTGTGATCATCGATGGCCACGAAATTAACGTTACGCAAAATAAAGCAATTGCAGACACTGATTGGTCTGGTTGCGATATTGTTATTGAAGCCTCTGGCGTAATGAAAAAAACAGAATTACTGCAAGCCTATCTTGATCAAGGTGTTAAGAAAGTTGTTGTCACTGCCCCTGTAAAAGAAGACGGTGTGCTGAACGTTGTAATGGGTGTAAATGATGACTTATACGATGTACAGCAGCACGATATTGTTACAGCTGCATCATGCACTACCAACTGTTTAGCGCCTGTGGTTAAAGTTCTGCAAGAAAAAATTGGTATCAAACATGGTTCAATGACCACTATTCACGATATCACTAATACGCAAACTATCTTAGATGCGCCCCATAAAGATTTACGCCGTGCTCGCGCATGCGGCATGAGCTTAATTCCAACTACAACGGGCTCTGCAACAGCGATTACGCATATTTTCCCTGAACTTAAAGGCAAATTAAACGGCCACGCGGTTCGTGTGCCTTTAGCAAATGCATCAATCACTGACTGTGTGTTTGAAGTTGAAAAGCCAACCACCGCTGAGCAAATTAACCAATGGATGCAAGAAGCCGCAGAAGGCCAGTTAAAAGGCATTTTGGGTTATGAAGAAAAGCCACTTGTTTCTATTGATTACAAAACAGATCCACGCTCAAGCATTGTTGATGCGCTATCAACCATGGTTGTGAACGAGACACAAGTTAAGCTGTATGTTTGGTACGATAACGAATGGGGTTACGCAAACCGCACCGCCGAACTTGCCCGTAAAGTTGCGCGATCACTACAAGGTTAAAAGCAATGACGCGTTTGGCTAATCTTCCCGCTGATATAAAGCAGTACTTAATTGTCACGGGGAATTACTGGGCATTTACGCTAACAGATGGCGCATTGAGAATGTTGGTGGTACTGCATTTTCATGCGCTTGGCTACTCGCCTTTGAGTATTGCCATGCTGTTTTTGTTTTATGAGATTTTTGGTGTTGTCACTAACTTAGTGGGCGGCTATTTAGGCGCAAGGCTTGGTTTAAACAAGACCATGAACATTGGCCTTGCCATACAGGTTGCAGCCTTGTTCATGTTGGCAGTCCCCCCTGAATGGCTGAGTGTTGCCTATGTGATGCTGGCGCAAGCGCTGTCGGGCATTGCAAAAGATCTCAATAAAATGAGTGCTAAAAGCTCAATTAAAATGCTGGTTGCTAGTGGCCAAGAAGGCACCTTGTTTAAATGGGTGGCGATACTTACGGGCTCTAAAAACGCATTAAAAGGTGTGGGCTTCTTTTTAGGTGGCTTACTACTGACATTAATGTCGTTTAAAGGCGCAATGCTCGCGATGGCAGCCACTTTGCTGGTGGTGTGGTGTTTTAGTATATATGCACTTAAAAATGATTTAGGCAAAGCCAAAAACAAACCTAAGTTTAACGAGATATTTTCAAAAAGCAGTTCAATCAATATCTTGTCGGCCGCGAGGTTGTTTTTGTTTGGTGCCCGTGATGTTTGGTTTGTAGTTGCACTTCCGGTGTTTTTATCGCAAGCCTTTGATTGGAACCACTGGACCGTGGGGGCCTTCTTAGCTAGTTGGGTCATTGGTTATGGGGCTGTGCAATCTTTTGCTCCTAAAATCATTAAGCTTAATAAGCAAACATCACCAAGTGCAGAAACAGTTAAGTGGGCATCACTGCTTGCTTTAGTCACCTTAGCCATTGCCCTTGCTATTGGTTTTGACTGGGCAGTAAAACCAATGCTGATAGGCGGGTTGATGTTGTTCGGCGTGGTCTTCGCGATTAACTCATCTTTGCACAGCTACTTAATTGTTAGTATGGCTGATGCCGATGGCGTGTCACTTGATGTCGGGTTTTATTATATGGCCAATGCCATGGGTCGCTTAATTGGTACTGTGTTATCGGGCTTAGTGTTTCAGCTTTATGGCTTAGCAGCTTGTTTGGCTATATCACTGTTATTTATTGTTATTACCGCCCTTATTTCGACTAAATTGCCAAAACAAATTTAGTTAAATCTAAACACGCCCTATAAAGGTAAGCATGCTTTCTTGCTTACCTTATTTTCTTAAATTATTTTGCAAAAATATTTGACCTGTCTACAGCTTTACACTTCATACTTATTGTATTCAAAAGCCTCATAGGCCTATTTCATCATGTATTTAATTTCAGAGTTAGCAGCAAAACTGGGTTTGTCGCGCACGGCTGTGTTGTATTACGAGAAGCTTAAAATCATTCAAGGGCGCCGGCTTGCAAATGGTTATCGGTATTACAGCGAGGCTGATTTACAACGCTTGGTTTTGATCCAGCAGTTACAAAGCGCGGGGTTAACCTTAAAAGAATGTCAGAGCTGTTTAGATGTAGAGCTAGATAAAGCTATTTTGCAACAGCGCTTAGCACAACTTGAAGATGAAATTACCGCTAAGTTACAAGCCAAAGATTTGTTACTGAGTTTGCTTGGTGAACGCTCTCAAAAACACTTACATGATGAGCTGAATAAGCGTGCGCCAAGTGCGCATTTAAATTGGTTGTTAAAGCAAGGGTACACTGAAAAAGAGGCATTGCGGCTTCGTTGGTTATCAAAAGATATGAGTGACCATAAAAGCTACATGCACGATTTCATGACTGTGTTTGAGCCATTAGAACGATGGGGGCCTGGTAGTGAAGAAGCCACATTAAAAGCCATTGCTGCTGTTCCTAACAATGCCAAACAAATTTTAGAAATTGGCTGTGGTAAAGGCTCATCTACATTATTAATAGCCAAGCAAACTGATGCCAATATCACGGCTTTAGATAATGAGTCATCGGCACTTGCTTATTTACAGGAGCGACTGCACAAAGAGCAATTGGCTGAGCGTGTGTCTTTGACTTGCGCATCGATGACAGCACTGCCTTTTAAAGCAAATTCATTCGATGTTATTTGGGCTGAAGGGTGCGTGTATGTCATGGGGATGCAAAGCGCACTATCAAGCTGGAAACCGTTTCTTCGCCGTGATGGGGTAATTGTGGTCAGTGATTTAGTTTGGCTTAACAGTCAGCCTGAAATGGCGGCTAAAGAGTACTGGCAAGCAAATTACCCTGATATGCAATCAATCGAAAGCCGCGTTGCTTTATTTGATGAGCTTGGTTATGAGCTTATAGAGCAGTTTTCGCTGGATCAGCAAGCTTGGCAAAATTATTGGCAGCCACTTAAGGCGCGCCTTGCTGAGTTAGCGCCATCGATAAGTGAGTCTCAAGCAGTAAAAGACATACAAACAGAGATTGCCCTTTACGAAAATGAGACTGGGCAAAACTTTACTTATCACTATTTTATTTTAAAACTTAAGGAGTCTAAGTGAATTTTTCAATTTACGAACAGAGCCAAAAAAACGAGATTATTGCGCTTTACTTGGCAACATTTAGTGCATCAGAGTCAAAACAAGAAGGCGAGCAAGTTGCCCGTTTAGTCACTGACTTTTTAGCTGAGCCATATCCATCAACTGATTTATATGTGTTTGTCGCGACAGATGAGCAACGTATCGTGGGCGCTATTGTGCTGTCGCGTTTACAGTTTGCGCACGCTTAAGAGGTGTTTTTACTCTCGCCTGTTGCAGTGGCAACGGATTGTCAGAGGCAAGGTATAGGACAAAAGCTGATCCAATTTGGCTGCGATAAGTTAGCTGAACAAAATGTCAGCCTAGTGATGACCTATGGTGATATCAACTTTTATGGAAAAGTCGGGTTTTCCGTTGTGAGTGAAGAAATTATTCAAGCACCTCATAACTTATCTTACCCAAAAGGTTGGCTTGCTAAACCGGTTTTAGATGATGAAATTTTGCCAATTACTGGTAAGCCAAGTTGCCTAAAACCACTCGATAATCCACAGCTTTGGTAAACACTATGCAAACACCATCACTGATAGAATTAGGCATGCGACCTTTTTTTCAACAACAGTTGAGTTTAAATGAGCTGGAAAACGGCCATTTAGGGCGTGTTGTTGAGCATCACAAAACAGAGGTCGTATTGCTTGGCGAGCAGGGCACGGTGCGATTTGCTTTAACACCGAGTCTTGAACAAATTTGCGTAGGTGATTGGGTGGTATTTGATGATTCGCGTATTTTACGGGTACTAGAAAGGGCTTCAATCATTAAGCGCAAGGCTGCAGGCTCTAAACATGAGTTTCAATTAATCGCGGCGAATATTGATACCGTGTTTATTGTAACATCGCTTAATGATGACTTTAGTTTAAATCGGATAGAGCGATATTTAGCCTTGGTTAAAAATGCCCATATTGAGCCTGTAGTGGTGTTAACCAAAGCTGATACTTGCCCAGACGTTGAAAAGTACTGCAAGCAAGTGCAAAACCTCGACTCTCTTTTGAGTGTTATTGCTATTAATGCGTTAAAAGAAGAGGGCTGTGACTTACTTACACCTTATTGTCGAAAGGGACAAACGCTCGCATTTATGGGGTCATCCGGAGTGGGTAAATCGACCATTGTTAATGCACTACTTGGCTCTGATGAATTAAAAACAGCGGGTATTCGTGAACAAGATAGCAAAGGCCGCCATACAACAACTTTTAGATCGATTAAAAGGTTGCCTAGTGGTGCGTTACTGATGGACACACCGGGTATGCGAGAATTGCAATTAAGTGATTCAAAGCAAGGTATTGAACGTGCATTTGAAGATGTTGAGCTACTCGCAAGTAGCTGTCGATTTAAAGATTGCCAACACCAAACAGAGCCGGGCTGCGCTGTTATTAAAGCAATTGAAATGGGCTCATTATCAACAAGACGCTTAGAAAATTACCGTAAGTTGTTAGCTGAAAATGAGCACAACAATGCCACCATGGCTGAAAAGCGCGCCAAACAGCGCGCGTTTTCAATAATGGTTAATACTGTTCAAAAGCAAAATAGAACAATTAAAAAGACTCAAGAGTGACCGCTAGTTGGTTGTTGCTAAGCGTGTTTTTGCAACGAAAATAATGAGCCAAATAGCAACAACGGTTTCTAGCCAAATTAATACATGCATTGCGGTTGTCATAACGTTATCGCTATCAACCGCATAATGCAGTACCGATAACATGTTCATCGCAGCATAAAGATAGAGCAGCCACATGGCGTGTTTAATGCGTTGCTTAGCTAAACAGAGTAGCGCATATAAGCCAACAAAAGTCATGATAAACCAAAAGTAGTCGACCACGTTTGCTGCAAGCCAATCAGGTTCAGGATAGTGCTCAAAATACATAATATTGTGCACATAATGCAAAATACTGGCGATAAAGTTCGCGAGTACAATAAAGAGTAAACGAGCGTGTTGTTTAAATAGCACTGCTTTGTTTTGCATTATGAGTCTCATTTAACGCGGTTAATATGTCATGCCAAATTGCTTGATTATGTTTTCTGAAATAGCCAAAGTGGCCTACTTTTTTAGCGGGTAATTGTGCAGATTGATAACGCTTAAAAGCAATTGGGTGTTTGCTGGTTACATTGCGCCAAAAGTTATGCACGTTTTGCTCGGTACAGATTTCATCGTCGTCAGCGGTAAAGACATAGGTAGGAATATCAAAGTTTTTATAGGTACCTTCGGCAATCGATTTACCGTAAAACTTATTCGAGAAAAACAACTGCTTTTCTCTACACCACGCCGACCATTCACGCGTAAAGCCAACGGGTAAGTCTTCCATAAAATTCATTTTTTTAGCGGGCACGTATTTAAATAATGCCCCCGTAATCGGTGAAAATAAACGAAAGAAGAAGTTAGCTTTAATACGGTAACCGGTTGGCATATAACCAAAGTATCCGGCAGAAACAGCAACAGCAACAAGGGCATCAAGCTTTTGGTAATTGGCAGCTAAACCTATTTGCTGACCGCCAGCACTATGACCAACGCAATAAAGTGGCAGAGTCGGATTGATGCTTTTAGCTTTATCAATCATGGCAGGCATATCAAAGCGGCCAATATCTGAATATTGATAACTACAACCTTTTAAATGGCTTGTTTTCGATTCGCAAAAGCCCCGGTAATTCCAAACAACCACATCGAAACCTTGACTGACTAAAAACTCTGCAAACGGTAAATAGTAGGTGGTTTTTGTTGCTGTACCTGGGTTTAATAGCACAGTTGCTTTAGGGTTGTTGGCCGCAAAGTGAGTGCCATTTAAAGTGACGTTATCGGCTGTTTTAACACTAATCGATGTATTCATTTTTTTATCAGTATTGATAGAAGAATGCGTTGAGCATAAACTGTGGAGCTTACTCTACAGTCAAGCGTATTTTTATGAAAACCAAGCAAGTCACGCAATTAACCGGCCTCACCAAAGACACCATTCGTTTTTATGAAAAAGAGCAGTTGATCCCGCCACCTTCAAGAGATGTGAATGGCTATCGTATTTATAGTGAGAAAACAGTTGAGCAGCTCAACATGATCACAATGGCTAAAAACCTAGGTTTCACTTTAAAAGAGATTAAAGATCTCACGCAGTTACTTGGCAAAAACAACTTAACTCAGCAAGCTATGGCCGCCAAATTGATTGAAAAAAGTAAAGAAATAGACGCCAAAATCACTGAGCTGACGAACATAAAAGCCTTAATCGACCATGCTTTAAAAGGCATGTGTGAGTATAAAGATAAGTTAAGCTAAACACGTTTTGGCTTTAAGTTTTACGCTAAGAGGAGCAACTTGTGGCTGACAATGTCAGCTCATCAGGTTGTTTCTTTTTTGTATGCCTAGAAAATCAGTCATCTTCAGGCTTGAAAAGCTCTTCGAGCATTGGCTGTGGGTTGTTTAGAAACGCCTTTGTAATTTGATAATGCTCAGTATCCTCATAATTTATTTGTTCAATACCTTGTACTCCCACTTGGTAGATCCTCGCACCTGGGTATGCCATTAAAATCGGTGAGTGTGTGGCAATAATAAACTGAGAGTTCTGTTCAATTAGTTGAAACATGCGACTTAAAACAGCCAACTGCCTAGAAGGAGAGAGTGCGGCCTCAGGCTCATCTAAAATGTAAAGCCCATTACCGGAAAAGCGGTTTACCATAAGCGCTAAAAAAGATTCGCCATGTGATTGGTGATGAAGGGATGTACCACCATAGGCATCTATCAGCTTAGGTTCTCCAGAAAATCCTGAATCTAAGTCATCAATATTTGATGCAACGTTATAAAAGCTTTCAGCTCGCAAGAAAAAACCATCTTTGTATCTCTTAAACGATTTTGAGAGTAGCAAGAATTTATGAAGCTCTGAATGCGAGTGCTGAGTTTGAAAGTTAAAGTTTTTAGAACCACCTTCGGCGTTAAAACCTAAGGCGATGGCAATTGCTTCTAAAAGAGTCGATTTCCCAGAACCATTTTCACCTACAAATATTGTGACATGTTTTGAAAAGTCTATTTCAAAGAGCTGATTAACAGCAGGAATAGAGAATGGATATGTATCAAAAGAGAAAACGTGCTCTCGTTTGAGTGTCACCTTTTGTAGATACGGTAATGCTTCCATACACAATATTCCTAATAAAGACCAAAATTAGTAAAAAACTGACAGAAATGCTCTGCTTATTTTAAAACCTAACTTATAGGAGTTAGGTAAATACAATCAAAACTCTATGAAAACCAAACTTTAAAAGCAATATTAGTAAACTTTACTAACTTGCTACAAACTCATTTTTTAGCCATGCGATCAATTGTTGAATGCTGGTATGTTTTAATTTGTCAGCTTTGCAGGCATAGAAAAATGACTGCTGCGGATGGATTACTGCACTGCCTAGCTGCACTAATTCGCCATGTTGGAGCTTTTCTAAAACAAATTGCTTATGGGTAACCAGTAAGCCTAGCTCTCTTGTGACAGCTTGCAATGCTTGAGCTGTGGTTTCAAAAGAGCGGTTTTTTTGTGCTTTAGGGCAGGCAATGTGGTTATGCTCTGCCCAAATCTGCCAGTTATTGTTTCTGCGGGCATTGAGTACCTGGATGGCGGGAAAGCGGTTTAATAGTTCATTGATGTTATATGTAGATTCTGAATTTAATAATGACGGGCTGCAAACTAAAACAAGTTCATCATCTGCTAATTTCTCACAGTGGTACTTTTGCCAGTTTTGCGGATTGCCCTGAAAAATAGCCATGTCGATGTTGCGCCTTTCGAGGTCAACATCACCAACAAAGTTTGATAAGCGGATATCTAACTCAGCATAGCAGTTTTGTAGCTTATCAACCCGTGGTATCCACCAATGTAATGCCAAAGAATTCACCATGTTGAGTGAAATTGAATGATGATCTTTGTCTTTATTTTTAACTTCTTCGCTTGCCGAAATGATGGCCTGAACTGCGGGCGAAACGCGCTGATAATAAAGTTTCCCAGCATCATTTAAATACACTTGTCTGCCAACCCTATCGAACAGTTTTATCTCAAGCTGTTGTTCAAGAGACTTGATAGCTTGGCTGATAGCAGAGTGACTAACGTGAATTGCATCTGCGGCTTTAACCATGCTGCCATTCTCTGCAACGGCAATGAAACTGTATAGGGATTTGAGCGGGATATTGTGTTTCATATGTTAGTTTTTCTTACATATTAATGCGATTTTATTCGCTTTTTTATAATTTCAGCAGAGCGTATCGTGAGCGTCATCTACTCGCTTTATAAACAATGTAAATGAATATTAGTCACCGCTCTAGTGCCTTAATGCTGTTATCTACCCTCACTCTAGCACTGAATGGACTGGTTACCCAGCTGTTAACCCCCATGCTGCCAATTATTTTACTGTTATTTTTAAGGTTGCTCTTACCTGGTTGTTTAATGTTAGCAACAGCGCGAGCACGGTTTTGGCATTATGTTAGTTTTTCTGCATTAAAAAATGTGATGCTACGCGCTGTTTTTATCACCTTGTGCCAAGGTTTTTTTATTTTGGCGCTGTACAAACTAACGTTAATTGAGGCGATTGTATTGTTTAGCACTGGGCCTTTGTTTATCCCATTGCTTGAAAGTGTGGTGTATAAGCGAGAAATCGACTTGTTTGTCGTACCGACTTTGTTGTTAATGATGATAGGGCTGATCATTCAAAGTATGACCGACCAAGGGATTACGTTACGTTGGGAGCTATTAATTGGTCTGGCGGCTGGCTTTTTTAATGCTTGTTCGCAATTGTGTTTATTTCAAATTAGTAAAGAGAAAACCCCGGTTCTGGTTGCCAATGGTTTTTGCTTTTTAATTGCAGCACTATTCAGTACGCTATTTTTCATTCTGCCGCTGTTCTTTGGTGGGCTAAATGCTGAGTTCGCAGCAGGCAGCTGGGTGGTTGAGAGTGCTTGGTTATTATTAGGTTTATTAGTGCTATTAGCGGTATTTAGTAGTGCTACGCAATACTTTAGAAGCTCAGCATATAAACTAGTTGCTACCGGCTCTGAACTAGCGCCGCTCATTTATACGTCAGTGGTGTTTTCATACCTTCTACAGTTAACCATTCTAGATAACCCTGTTAATGGGCAACAATTGTTAGGGATTAGTTTTATTGTTATTGCTTGCTTAATGCAAACGAAGCGAAACCGCAGTTAAGTTTCGCTTTCATCTTTGTTTTCTTGTAACTTACTTAGCAACAAAAATGATAAGTAGGTTGTTATGTCTGGGTATGCTTTTATTAGGCAAAGAATAAAGCCATTTCTAATTGTGGTTTTGGTTTTGCTGTTCGTTATGTATATATTTTCTCCACGAGAAGCTGCGATCTTTGCAACCAATTCAGAATCTTCAAATGATATAAAAACTACGCAGCAAGTTGTGGCACAAGTAAGCATACCTGCCACAAAGCCTGACACGAGTTTGTTTGCTGATGCATCAGCTGAGCAAGGGAGTGAAGTTAATGACAGCCGTGAACTTATTATCAAAAACACGCCAAATTGGCATTTTGATGGTGTGTTTATTGATCATTTTACAGAGCTAAAGCAACGCGCTGAGCAAGGTGATGCTGAGGCTAACTACCTCATCGCGCAAAACCTTAAGTATTGTTTTAATGCGCCTTTAGATGAACAGGCCCTTGAAGAAAAATTGGCTGAAATCTATGAGTTTAGTGATGCTGGCGATATACAAAGCCGTGTTTTAGATAAACATGAGTATTGCCAAGGATTAGATTTAGCAACGCGGCGTTCTTTTTACAGCTATTTGGCAGAGGCTGCAGAAAATGGCTCGGCTTATGCGCAGCAAACGTTTGCTGGGCTAACTCCCGAATTTTATATGAAGTCACAATTTCCTGATAAGTTGTCACGTGCAGAGTTCATCAAAAGTCGCGATAATTTTAAAGAGCGTAAAACCGCATTTTTAGAGCAAGCAGCGAAGCAGGGCAGTGAACAAGCGCTGATGAGTTTAGCGAGCATGTATTATAGCGAACAAGTTGGTGAGCATAGTGCAGCAAAAGCCTACGCTTTAAATCGACTCATTATGGAAATCACGCAAAATAACGATGTGTATAATCGTTATGCGTGGTTTGAGCAAAGACAATACCCGACACTTTCAGATGAAGAGCTGAGTATCGCGAACAATTTATTTGAGCAATGGCTGTTGCAAATAAAGCAAAATGGAACGCTATACCCAAAGAATTAATAACCCAAAGCAAGGATGGCAATGATGTTTGAACCAAACTATACAAGTTACACTCTTGAAGAGTTGTTAGATTGCAAAGCGAATATAGACGCACAAGCATGGCCTGACCGCTTAAAAGACATCGAAAATGCGTTGAGTGTTTATGCCAGCCAATCTGCTGAGCACGCAAAACAGTACAAACAAGCAGTTTTTAATGCATATTGTGAGACGTTACGCGACGACCTAACCATCAGTATCGACGATAATATTCTTTGGTTTTTAAGACCGTTTTCTAAGCAAGCTAAAGATATTACCCCCAGTACGTTTGCTGGCGAAGTTTGCCCACTTTGCAAAGGTAATCTTAGCGCAACCACATGGGCTGCTGGCTGGCAGTTGAGCTGCGAACATTGTGAAGTAACAGGGATTGTTGTTGAAAAGTTTGGCTATTAAAAAAGTTAGCTTATTGAAATTGCTGCGTAATTATTCACAGCAATATATAACAATTTTATAATGCTATCAGGCTTTTTTAACAAACTTAGCGGTTACCATCATTTCACCAACGCCATCAACTTTACAGTCTAATTCGTGGTCTTTCTTATCTAACACGCGGCGGATCACAGCTTTGGTGCCAATTTTAATTACTTGTGAGCTGCCTTTAATTTTTAAATCTTTCGCAACAGTCACTTTGTCGCCATCAGCCAGTAAAGTGCCGTTAGCATCTTTCACATTGATCACATCATCGGTATCAACCGCATTAGGATCCCACTCATGAGCGCATTCTGGGCATACTAAATTGTGTTGATCTTCATACACGTATTCAGAGTTACATTGTGGGCAAGGAGGAAAAGACATAAATGGCACCATGGTTGATTTTAAAAGGGTATTTTAATGGCTAAGAGTAAACTATGCGAGCCCCAAGTTGAACAAGAGATCGCATCGTTTATTTAGTTATCCATCATGCTATCAGTAAAAATTTGATAGCCATTACGACCCAGCTCTTTTGCTTTATACATCGCTTTGTCGGCTTGTTTTTGCAAAGTTTCAGCTGATATATCATGCATCGGGTCATAAAATGAAATACCAATACTTGCTGATACGCAAAGCATGTCGTCTTGGTATTTTACTGGATTTAAAATTTCAGTGTTTAATCGTTCAATTAAGGTTAAACAAGCTTCTTGCTCTGTGAGATTGCCAATCACAGCAACAAACTCATCACCGCCAATTCGTGCTAGGGTGTCTTGTTTACGAAGTATTGTGCTCATGCGAGCGGCTAAGGTCACTAAAAGGTGATCGCCAGCTTGATGACCATAAGTGTCGTTAACCGGTTTAAATTTATCTAGGTCTATGAATACGCAAGCAACTAAGTTGTTGTTGCGTTTTGCCAATTCAATTGCCTGGGCTAATCTATCGGCAAGTAACATACGATTGGGTAACCCAGTCAAGGTATCGAAAAATGCTGCTTTTTCTAAATGTTGGCGCTGTTTGGCTTGCTGTGTTACATCAGAAAATACCGAAACATAGTTACGAACTTGTGCACTTTCGTCTTTTACGGCTGTGATTGTGAGTGACTCAGCGAAGAACTCGCCGTCTTTTCTGCGGTTCCAAATTTCTCCTTGCCAATAGCCTTTATCATCTAGTTGTTGCCACATAGACTCATAAAACTCATTTGGCTGGGTGTTAGAACTTAATATATTTGGGTTTTGACCTAGTAACTCATCTTTTTTATAGCCTGTGATATCAGCAACGGCTTGGTTAATTCGAACGATGGCAGCATCTTCATCAGTAATAATAATACCTTCGCGCAGGTTTTCGATTATCTTGTCAGCAAGGTTTAACTCCCAGCTGTTTTTTAAAAGTTTGGTTGCTTGATGCTTTACTTCATCTTCTAGTGAGCGCACGGCGAGTTTTACAGCAAAATAAATAAGTATTTCTAGCAAGAGAAAACCAATAATTCCGTAAGCAATGTTGTACGTCATGGATTCGTTGAAGGCATTTATTTGCTCATCAATATTGCGCCAAAGCACGATGTTACCAATATCAGGCTGACTTGGATCTTTGTGCCCAAGATAATCGCGTACAGGAATATAGGTAATCGCATAATGCTTACCGGCTATTTCACTTTGCTTTACAGTTGTTTGGTTATATACAGTTTCGTTGGTTATTGAGGTAATAAAGTCGGTTGCATTATCTCTGGAAATAGCTTCTAAATAGCAGTTACATTGATTCAGTTTGCTGCCAAAACGTTTTGCTTTGGCATCTTCCCAAAGTAAGTTATCGATATGTTCAGCTGTAAATAATACCGCAATACCTAAATCAAACTCATTGTCGAGCGTATCGAGCAGTGAATCAAATGAGGTGCCGACTTCTAATGAGCCTACATGAATACGCTGTTGATTAATTTTATCGGTGAAGTAGACGGGTACTACACCGCGGATACCGGAGTAAATACGACCCGTTTCTAATCCTGAAAGAGCGTGTTTATCGCGGTTAGCATCAACAATAATATGTCGAATATCATGCATGGTGTCGCCATATTTTTTATCATTGTGCACTCGTAAAAAGCTGGTAGAGCCAGGCCCTAGATGAAAATGCAGCTGGCGGGCTGAAAAGCTATTTTGTACTTCTTGCCAAGCAGGTGCGACTTTATTGAATAGCTGTTTGCGAATTGCGGCGGCACGCTCTCTTCCTTTGCCTCCACCCTCTTGTTCAATAGCTTGCTTACCTTGATAAAAGAGTTCTGCGACTTCAGGATCGTTTGCTACAAAGGTCGCAATGGCAAGCATGGTTTCTTGTTCTTGCGACATTAATAATTGATAACTTGATTCGAGGTTTTCGCCTTGGTTTATTAGATTTTTGTTGAGCGTTTCTTTTTCTAGCGTGTAGTTAAGCAAAATGTAGCAAATATCGATGATTAAAATCGCAACACTTAATGCTAAAAACACTTTGCTTTTAAAGGTTAACTTCATTGGCTTATTGCTTTGTTAGTCTTTTATTGTTTTGAAGTACTATTTTACTTTTCAGTGGTTTCGAGCGTTTTGGTAATAGAGAATATTCCTCTTAGATCACCAAGCCGATAGCCTGTGGCTAAATCATTTGGGTAATGTTCGCTAAGCGCTTGCTTTACTTCTGGCGCAATTGTTTGGCCATGACAATTGAGGCAAACTGGCGCGACTTTTATCGCTTTAGCAAAGCGAAATTGACCATCTTTATTGGTTGAAAAAGTCACATTGTCGATGCTCTCTGTATTTCTGATCATATCGAGTAGCTGGGCGATTTTTTCAGCTTCCCAGTCATCAGGTTGATTATTTGGATTACGGTTTTTAGTACTTTTACGCGCTACCGTCCAACCATCAGTTGATAAGCTCTCGGCAATGGCCGGAGCTTGCATTTTACACACGTTAATTCCTTCAACTAAACCGCCTTGTTTTATTGCGGCGCCCAAAGCTGATTTGAGGGTCGTGGCAAATTCAGTTGCTCGCTCCGCTGCTTGAGTTTCTAGAGTCGCTGATTTTGTTTCAGCATAAATACTAGGTGAAAGTAACACAGTAAAAATCAAAATTGTTCTGAAGGAAAGCATAGTAAAACCTTACATTAGATATATCTAATATAGTAGTTTGTTTTTACTTTACATGCCAATTTAGATTCTTTGCACAAAGCCTGCTGGAGTGTTGTTGCTAAATTGGTTAAGGTGAAGAAAATATCTTGAGAACAAAAAAATGAAAAAACTAATTTATATCGCCGCTTTGTTATTCTCTGCCCTGACATTTGCAGGCACCGCTCCATACAGTGGAGAGATAAGTCGTGATGATTTACTTAAAGACTACTCTGCGTTTAATGAAGAATACGATGAATACTCACCGAGCGAAGAAGAGTTAAGCACTATAAAAGCACTGCAAGGTAAGCAGGTTTTGGTGTTCTTGGGCACTTGGTGTCATGACTCAAAACGTGAAGTGCCTCGATTTTTAAAGCTTCTCGATACTGCAAAGGTGCAGTTAGGTTCACTTAAACTAGTGGCCGTTGGCTACGACAAGCTAGACCCTGCAGGGTTAGCAAAACAGCACGACTTAATGTATACGCCAACCATTATTGTCCTTGATGGCGAAAAAGAGCTTTCCCGTATGATCGAAAAGCCAAAACAAAGCTTGGCAGTGGATCTTACGCAACCGGGTCAAACGCTATAAAATCATCAATAGATAAGGGCATTGATATTAAGTAACCTTGAATATAATCAATGCCTTTATCACTCACCAACTGCCATTGCTCTGAGCTTTCGACCCCTTCTGCGGTAATCGTTAAATCTAGTTGGTGAGCTAAATCGCTCATCGTTTGTAAAAATAAACCATCTCGTGGGTTATCAACGCAGTTACAAATAAAGGCACGGTCAATCTTAACGTTATCTAGCGGAAACTGCTGAATCGACGACAGTGATGAATACCCCGTTCCAAAGTCATCAAGTGATAAATTAAAACCTGCTAATTTAAGTTCATGCATTAGGTTTATGGCGTACTGGGTATTTTGAAATAGGGCGGATTCGGTGATCTCAAGATTAATTTTTTGATTAGCCGGAAACAGCTTAGCTTTTTCTTTACTAAGTCGTTTAACTAAATGCACATCAGAGAACTGCTTACGCGATAGGTTTATCGACACTTTGATACGAATGCTGTTATCGACCATGCGGTGGCAATCTTCAGCAACCTTAGCAACAATCCAACGAGATAATAAATTAATGAGCTCTGATTGCTCAGCGATGGCAATAAACTCAACAGGTGACACAAAGCCTCGAACAGGGTGCTGCCAACGTACAAGCGCTTCACAGCCAATCAGTGTGCCATCTAGAGTGTTTACAATTGGCTGATACACCATACTTAGCTGCTCGTTGGCGGCAAGCGCATGGCGTAGATCACTTTCGAGGTTACTTTGTGCGATAAGCTTATCTTTTAAAGATTGGCTATAAACTGTGAACGGTTTTTGTGTGCGAGGGCATTCATTCATCGCAATGAGGGCTGTGTTGATTTGCTCAGCCGCATCGATGTTTTGTAAGTGTGGATAGCCCGCGCCAATGTATAAATGGTAAAAATGAGCGCTACCAGCGGTTTCAATAATACCCCCGACCTGATGCTGTAATTTGTCTAATAGAGCGGCAAGCTTTTCATCAAAAATGGCTTCTTTTAGTAATATTAAAAAACAGCCAGGTTTTATATGAGCGCAAAACGCTTGATGTAAGTCAGAAAACTCAATTAGCCGGTTAGCTATCGTTGTTTGTAGTTCATTTAAGTAATCTTGACCGTAAATATCTTCTAATTGGCGATAGCCTTTGATCTCGGCACACAACAAAGTAAGGCCGCTACTGTACTGGTCTTCAGGGCATAAACTAGCGATATATTTTTCGCTGTAATGGCGATTGGCAAGGCCAGTGACCGAGTCAAAATGTGCTTGCTGGTAAAGCTCATGTTGGCGTTGTTTTTCAGCACTTATGTCTTTAATCGTACCAACCAAGGTGTTGGTTTTAGGGTTCCATTCAGCGTGCTCATGAAACCAGCGTTTTTCTCCGTTGAGTTTAATCGTGTACTCAATTTCAGTTGGGCTACTAGGCTTAGTATGAATAAAATTTAAAAACGAATTTTTATAAAAGCTATCGATTTTTTTACAGACATCAGTAATTGATTGCGCTTTGCTTTGTTCTTTGAATAGCGATTTAGCTTGTGATGATAATTGCCTAATGCTTTTATCAGGCGACAGATGCCAACTACCTACGCCACTGAGTGACTGAGCTTGTTTTAATTCAAGTGCCTGTTCAGACAGCTCTAAGGTTTGCTTTTGCACAAGCTTTTCGAGGTTTTGCTCATGCTCACGTAACCGACAAGTAATCGTAATCAAATAGCAGCTAACCGATGAAAGTAACAGAGCTATGAGTAGTAATACTAAAAATTCAACATGCGTCCGATAAGCAAACTCGTCTTTAATACCCACAACCCATTGCTGATTTTCAACATCGAGATTGTAGGTCGACCAGTGGCTTGGCTCAAAACTGTGGTTATTTAAAAGCGGCACGTAGTTATTCGTTGTTTTTTGCCAAACCTCATAGAGGTGAGAGGAGGAGGTGCTCTCAGGGCTCAAATTTGCAATAAATTCTGGAAAGCGCAGCACCGCGATTGCAAACCCCCAAAACTCATTTTGATCAAAAATTGGTAATCGAGCGACTAATCCTTGACCACCTTGAGCCAACTCTTTAGGTCCATCGATTCGCATTTTTTGAGTATCAATGGCTGTTTGTAAAGACTCTTGAATACTTTGCATCTTGAATAAATCGACACCAATCACACTCTCGTGACTGGTTAGCGGGTAGCTGTATTGAATTACCCCTTTTGGTGCGAGTTGAATAGTTTGGCTACCATCACTATGAGTTAATATCTCAGTGGCGAGGGTTTCGAATTCAGTTTGCGTATATGCAAAGTCACGCATTGCGGCGCGAACAAGGTAGGGGCCAAGGAGTGCGTTATCGAGAGCTTTTTCAAGTTTATTGCTGTAACTGTTAAGTGCTGCACTTAGCTCAATCTCATGCATTTCTTGTCTATCGTAAAACACTTTTAGTGCGATCGCCGAAAACAAGCAGAAACTGAGAAAAAAAGAAGTAAATAACAACGAAAAATATGTAATATTACGCAATGGCGTCCCTGAATTGAGTGGGTATTTAAGTACTAAGCTCGTTTTTAAAAATACTAGTTTAGGGTTAACTGATTGTCTAGCGAAGAGCTAGAATTTTAGTTGAATTTTTAGCAAGTTAAAAAAATAATTGTACCTAAATACAATGAATTGCAAGCACAAGTAAGATTAAACACTATGTACCAAGCCGTTATAAAAGCGATAGATGCAGCGAATGCTGTCGATCCAAATCGTGTAAAACAAGATGATCAAGAGCTAGCAAAAGAGTCACTATACGCAATGCGTATGACCGACATGCTAAACCGCTTTAATCCACAAGCCGATGAGTTGATGCGCATTGCTGCGCGAGGCCAACATATTGAGCGTTGGCGCTCTCCTCGCAGTGATTTTCCTATGGGTAAACAAGGTTATTATCAATGGCGTACGGCTTTATATGATTTTCATGCCGAGCGTGTAACAGCCCTTATGAAAACGGCGGGTTACGCGCCGGAAGAATGTGAGCGTGTATACGCAGCCGTTGCTAAAAAGAACATAAAACGAAACCCCGATAGCCAATTGATTGAAGACATTGCAAGCCTTGTTTTTATTGAACATTACATGCTTGATTTTGCAAGTAGTAAGCCTGATTATGATGAACAAAAATGGTTGGGTATTATTCGTAAAACCTGGCAAAAAATGTCAAATGAAGCACATGACTTTGTATTAGCTGGTAACATCAGCTTACCTGAGCCGCTTAAACCGTTAATAACAAAAGCGCTAAATTAATTATAAAACAAGGATGGTCTATGTTTTGCCCGCGTACTAAAACAGCCCTTGAAGCAGTGAGCATTGGCGACGTTAACGTGTATTTATCAAAAAGCGGTGGCGTATTTTTTGATAATCGACAAATTTTTCACTTTAGCGATCCGAATTTAAAACCCGCACAAGTGCTGGTGGCTCATTTACAAACTCTGCCAACAGAATGTGTTGATTTAGCAAAGCGGATTAATTGCCCGAATTGCCCTGATGTAGTGATGATGCGACGCTTTTTCACGCCACTAAAAGTGGTTGAAATAGACGAATGTCCAAACTGTGCTGCTATTTGGCTTGATCATGGTGAGCTTGAAAAGATCCATGAAAATCATTTAACGCCAAAAGAACGTGAAATGCTGCGTATTGATATGGCCAATAATCATGGTTTTATTCAAGTTAAAATCCCAAAAAAGCGCTACTCAGTTCATGCTGAAAAGCCTGAGTCTAATGCAACGTCATCATTAGAAAAACTAGCAGAACTTGCGTATTTATCGATTTTGAATGACTGAAAATAAGAAGCCTGTACCAAGTAAGATACAGGCTTTATTAGTTATTAAGCGTTAAAGCTTAACCAGCATTTTTCCTTTATTTTTACCTTCGAACAGGCCAAGAAATGCATCTACGGCATTTTCGATGCCATGGTATACCGTTTCTTCAGATTTAATTTTACCTTCGCCGATCCACGCGCCCATTTGTTCAATAAACTTAGGGAACTGATCAAAGTAATCAATCACGATAAAGCCTTGCATGGTGAGCTTTTTCGAGTTGATATAAAAGAGGTTGCTTGGCCCTGGCTGTGCAGTGTCGTTATTGTAACCTGAGATCATGCCACATACAGGAATACGGCCGTAATCGTTCATTACATTGAGCGCTGCTTCAAGGTGATCGCCACCTACGTTTTCAAAGTACACATCAATGCCTTGTGGTGCAGCTTGTTCAAGAGCTTCTGTTAGGTTTGCTACCGTTTTGTAGTTAATTACGGCATCAACACCCAACTCTTTAACCATTTGTGCTTTTTCGTCAGAGCCAACCGAAGCAATCACTTTACAGCCTTTTAGCTTAGCAATTTGGCAAACAACGCTACCTACAGCGCCTGATGCAGCTGAAACAAACACGGTATCGGTTTCTTTTAGGCTAATTACCTTTGTTAAACCTGCCCATGCAGTTAGCCCAGTCATGCCCATAGTACTTAAAAATAGTTGGTCTGGTAGTGGCACGTTAGGTAGTAACGTTAAGTCGCTGCCATCACTAATGTGCATGGTACGCCAGCCGCTAATATGGCTTACTTTGCTCCCTACAGGAAAATCATCATTGCGTGATTCAATCACTTCGCCGATAGCACCGGCTTCCATCACTTCGTTTAAGTTAAATGGCGCGATATATGATTTACGATCAATCATGCGCGGGCGCATGTAAGGGTCAACTGACATCCAGGTATTTTTAATTAACACTTCGCCGTCGTTCAAATCAGGAAGTGTTACGTCAACCTGCGCAAAATTAGCCTGTGTTGGTACACCCGTTGGGCGTGAAACTAAATGAATTTGTTGACTTGTCGCCATATAAACCTCGGATCTGCTAGATTAGAATCAATTAATGAGTTGCACAAAACATTTGTGCGCAAACTATTTGCGATCAATTTAATGATCTTTACTATAAAAGGCAATAGATCGTCGGAAAATAATTTGCGCGCAAACTAAATTAAGGCAATAATACGGCTGTATCTCAGTTTAGGGTAGCAGCATGAGCAACAACTTATCAGACAATGTATGTTTCACTTTATACAGTGCAACAAATGCGTTGATCAGAGCGTTTCGACCAATCCTCGAAGCTTATGACTTAACCTATCCGCAATATATTGTGATGCATTCGCTTTGGTATAATAACCAAGTGAGTTTAAAAGCGCTTTCTCATGACACGCATCTCGACTCTGGCACCTTAACACCGATAGTTAAACGCCTAGAAACAAAAGGTTTATTGACTCGTCAGGTATCAAATGAAGATGAGCGTAAAAAAGTAATTTCGTTAACAGAGCAGGGCATGCAACTTAAAATTGATGCTGAAGAATTAACGGCTAAGTTAATGGCGCGCTCAAATATGAGTTCGGAGCGAATTGAGTTATTACGCGAGTTAACCCTTGAGCTGCATACTGACCTAACAAAAACGGACCTTACAAAAGGCTAATCTTCTAATAAACACACTAAAGTGCCTTCAATAGCGCGAACATACGCATAATGCTGGGCGTCTTTTTTAGTTGGCGGGCACAATGGCTCAGCACCAGCAAGTACAGCTTTATCGTAACTTTCGACTAAATTATGGCAACTGAATCTTAGCTCAAAACCAAGTGCAGGCTGCTTAGGATGGGCACGAATATAGCCTTGCTTGAAGTATGATTGCGCATGCGGGTGGGTTGCAAAAGCAAGCTTAACAGACCCAGTAACAAGTTCACCGTACTCGGCATCGTCACTGATATGGTTGGTATTTAAACCAAATGCTTGATAGTAAAAGTCGAGTACTTCTTCTACGTTATCGACGTAAATAACCTGACTTAAAAATGCCATTTATGCTGCTCTATTTATTGTTCATTTATTAAATAAAGCATAGTTTTAGCAATAAAAAAACCTTGTAAGTTATACTTACAAGGTTTTTTTAATACTTAATGCTTACGTAGAAATTACGACTTGTTGCGGTTCTCTTTCGCAAATGCACGAATTTTACGTTTTTGCGATAAAGTCACCTTATTGGTGCGACCTGCGTATGGGTTATCGCCTTCTCTAAATTCAATTTTGATTGGCGTACCCATAATACCTAATGCTTTACGGTAGTAGTTCATTAGGTAGCGTTTGTAGCTATCTGGTAAGTCGTGAACTTGGTTACCGTGGATCACGATACGTGGTGGGTTATAACCACCTGCGTGAGCATATTTAAGTTTCACACGACGACCACGAACAAGTGGCGGTTGGTGGTCAGCTTGTGCCATATCCATAATACGACGCAGCATCGCTGTGCTAATACGCTTAGTTGCTGACTCGTATGCTTCGTCTACCGACTCAAATAAGTGACCCACACCTGTGCCATGTAAAGCAGAGATAAAGTGTAAACGTGCGAAATCAATGAAACCTAAACGACGGTCAAGCTCTGACTTAATACGTTCTTTAACGTAATCATCAAGGCCGTCCCATTTGTTAACAGCAACAACCAATGAACGACCTGCGTTTAAGGCAAAACCAAGTAAGCTTAAGTCTTGATCAGAAATACCTTCGCGAGCATCAACTACTAGCAATACAACGTTAGCGTCTTCAATTGCTTTAAGGGTTTTGATCACTGAGAATTTTTCTACAACATCGCTTACTTTCTTACGCTTACGAACACCTGCGGTATCAATAAGAATGTACTCTTTGTCGTTACGTGTCATTGGAATATAGATAGAATCACGGGTTGTACCCGGCATATCGTAAACGATTACACGTTCTTCACCTAAGATACGGTTGGTAAGTGTTGACTTACCAACGTTAGGGCGACCGATAATAGCAAGTTTTACAGGCTTATCTGCAAAGGCTTGCTGGTTGTCTTCGCCTTCTTCATCTTCGCTGTAAAGATCAATCAATTCGTCATCACTTTCTTCAAGCTCTTCAACTTCGCCTGCAATTTCTGCAATAACTGGCTGTAAGGTTGTTTCAAGTAGCTGCGTGATACCACGGCCGTGAGCCGCAGCAATGTGATGTACGTCGCCTAAGCTTAACTGGTAGAACTCAGCACAGTATGAGTCTGCATCAATACCATCGACTTTGTTTGCCACAACAAAACATTTCTTTTGTTGTTTACGAAGGTGGTTAGCAATCGCTTGGTCAGCGGCAGTCATACCTGCGCGGGCATCAACTAAAAATAGCACGATATCGGCTTCTTCAATCGCTAGTAGCGATTGCTCAGCCATTTCGGTTTCGATACCATGCTCAGAACCGTCAATACCACCCGTGTCTACCACGATAAATTCATAGCCATCGTAATCAGCTTGGCCATATTTTCTATCTCGTGTTAAGCCTGGAAAGTCGGCTACGAGGGCGTCACGAGTACGTGTTAAACGGTTAAATAATGTGGATTTGCCCACATTGGGTCGCCCAACAAGAGCGATCACGGGAAGCATAAACTACCTCTTAAAAAAACAACAAAAGGCTTCGCCAAGCGAAGCCTTAGAAAAATAACGTTTACTATTAGTAAGTTAGTTTGGAATTTTAACCGCGCTAACTTCACCATCTCGGGTGTATAAAATTAACTTGTCACCGGCAACAACTGGCTCAATAAAGAAACCTGAGCTGTCAAAGTCTTCGCGCGATACAAGCTCGCCCGTTTCTTTGTCTAACCAGTGTAGGTTACCTTCTTGGTCACCTAGTGCTAAATATTTACCAGCCACAGTTGGGCCTGTTAAGTACCAGCCGCGTAGTGCCGGTTGGCTCCAACGCTCAATACCTGATGTTTTATCTAGACCGTAAACAACACCATCGCTATCAACAACATAGATAGATTGGCTATCCATTGATAAATCACGGTAGCTGCTGTACTCACGTTTCCAAACAACATTACCAGAACGAATATCAACGGCTGCTAAGTTACCATTATAGGCGATTGCATAAGCATATGGACCGCTAATTAATGCTTGTGTATCTACATCAACCAAACGTTCAAACTCAGACGCACCTTTTGGAGAAGCAATTTCAGCACTCCACGCAGAGTAACCATTTTCAGAAATTAATACGCTTAATTTACCTGTTTCAAGACCTAGTAATACACCACCGTTGGCTACAGTAGGTGAACTTTGACCACGTAACGTTAGTGGTGGCACTTCTTGTTCAAAGCTCCAACGCTCTTCACCTGTATCTGGGTGTACAGCTAATAATTTACCTGAGCCTAGGTTTACAAAAATTAGGCCGTCGCCTGCAGCTGGTTTAGAAAGTACTTCGCCTGGCATCGTTTTACGCCAAACGATTTCACCTGTTTCACGGTCAAGAGCAGTTAAGTAACCATGCTCAGAACCAACGAAAATTTTGCCGTAAGCTTGTAAAATACCGCCTGATAGCTTGGCACTTTCTGTGGTTTCCCAAGGCCAGAAGGCTGGGTTTTCACGCACATCGGTTTGCCATAGCGTATCGCCATTTTCAAGCGATAGGGCTTCAACTTCACCTTCGCGGTTTGCTACATACACAACATCGTTATGAATAGCCGGTGTTAAGCGCGAGAAATAGTGCTGAACACCATCACCGATTGATTCTTGCCAAACCACTTCTGTCTCAAATTGATTAACAATTTCAGGCAATACCAGTTCTTCTTCGTCATCACTTGACGAACACCCAGTCAGGGTTGCGATACACAGAGCAAGTGTTGCCGCTGTTAACTTCTTCATCTTAACCCCTTACGCCGCTGGGCTAGTTTGTGCTAAGTCATCAAGTTTAATTTGTAATAACGGATTGTTTTCAAGGCCGCCATTATCAGCAGCAGCTTGGTATTGGCTGCGAGCTTGGTCTTTGTCGCCTTGTGCAGCATAAACATCGCCTTTTAATTCAGCGACTGCAGCAGCAAATGATGCTGGAAGCTGGGCGTTTAGCGTTGTTAACGCTTGCTCATATTGCTTTTGTGCAAGGTGAACACGAGCAAGGCGCGTTGTTGCCGTTGCTTTAAGCTCAGGGTTTTGCTCGTTGGTGATGATCCAGTTAAGCTTTTCGCTTGCTGCATCAAGGTCATTCTTTTCAACGGCTTCTTTCGCTGCTACAAATGCTGTTAGCGTGCTGTAGCTTGACTCGCCATTGTCTTTAATAAACGTATCCGCTTTTTCTAGCACGGCACCGCTTTCAACAAGTTGTGTGAAAGAGTCAGATGCTTTCTCAGCTGTGGTGATTTGGTTTTGGTTATAAGCTTTCCAACCATATAAACCACCTAAACCTGCAACAATACCAATTGCAAGTGCTAAACCATTTTCACGGAAAAAGCGTTTGATCGCTTCTTCTTGTTGTTCTTCTGTTGAATAAATTTCCATGCTTACCTCTGTTGCTAACTGGGCTTAAATAAGCTCAGCTAATAGCGTTTTCGCTTCTTCTAATTTTAAGGTGACTTGTTCTTTACGCTCACGTAAGTACTTAATAGTCACAACGCCTTGTTCTAATTCATCTTCGCCGATAATAACCGCGACTAGAGCATCGCTTTTATCTGCGCGTTTTAATTGCTTTTTAAAGTTGCCACCGCCTGCGTGCACCATAACACGTAGACCTGCAACATCTTTACGTAATTGAGCGGCAATGATAGGCGCTTGAATGCTGGCTTTATCGCCCATGGCTGCCAAATATACATCAGCACTACGGCGGATGTCACCTACACTTTCTAGTGCTTGAAGTAATAACACTAAACGCTCAAGACCCATTGCAAAACCTACCGCTGGTGTTGCTTTACCGCCTAGTTGTTCAACTAGACCATCGTAACGACCACCGGCACAAACGGTTCCTTGTGCGCCTAGGCTATCGGTTACCCACTCAAAAACGGTGCGGTTATAATAGTCAAGGCCACGTACAAGCTTTTCATTTACCGTGTATTCGACGCCTGCAGCGTCTAAACGTTCACATAAATTTTCAAAATGTTCTTTTGATTCAGCGTCTAAGTGCTCAGATAGTTTAGGCGCATCAGTTAAAATAGCTTGTACATCAGGGTTTTTGCTATCTAACACACGTAAAGGATTAGTGTGCATACGACGCTTAGAGTCTTCATCAAGTACATCGACGTGTTGCTCTAAGTAAGCAACAAGTGCATCACGGTAATCTGCACGTGCTTCATTTGAACCTAATGAGTTAAGCTCAAGACGAACGTGTTCACTGATACCAAACTCTTTCCATAATTGGGCTGTCAGCAAAATAACTTCAGCATCAATATCGGCAGTGGCAATGCCGAATGTTTCTAAACCAAATTGGTGGAATTGACGGTAACGGCCTTTTTGCGGACGCTCGTGACGGAACATCGGGCCCATGTACCATAAACGTTGTTCTTGGTTATACAGTAAACCGTTTTGATTACCTGCACGCACACACACTGCCGTACCTTCAGGGCGAAGAGTTAAGTTATCGCCATTACGGTCTGCAAAGGTGTACATTTCTTTTTCTACGATATCGGTTACTTCACCGATAGAGCGCTTGAATAGGTCGGTTGATTCAACAATTGGAAAACGAATTTCTTGATAACCAAACGATGAAACTGTTTCACGTAAAATGTCTTCTACTTTCTGCCAAATTTGCGTATCGCCTGGCAGACAATCGTTCATACCACGAACTGCCTGAATTTGTTTTGCCACTGATAAATCCTAAATACTGTACTTGCGCTGAAAAAAATCGCGCCTCAAGAAAAACTAAAAAATTGACCCGTCATTATACCGTCTAAGCGGTAAAGGTAAACGGCAAACCCAAGGGTTTGCCGAGTATATGCGAATTATTCAACGATTTTGATGTCGATTGGCGTTTCTTTCTCTTTTTTAGCGATAAAGTCACGCACATAGCCCTCAAGTTGGTCGACAATGTTATCGTTATCGATACGTGCTTTTTGGCGCTCACCATTGATGTATAAGCCAGAGCGACGGTTGGCACCAGCAAGGCCGATATCACTAACCAGCGCTTCGCCAGGACCATTTACCACACAACCAATTACCGACACTGACATAGGCTCAACCACGTCTTCAAGGCGCTCTTCAAGTTGGTTCATGGTGCTTACCACATCAAACTCTTGGCGTGAGCAGCTCGGGCAAGCAATAAAGTTAATGCCGCGTGAGCGAATGCGTAATGATTTTAAAATATCAAAACCCACTTTGATCTCTTGTACCGGATCGGCAGCAAGTGATACGCGTAATGTATCACCAATGCCTTCAGCAAGTAACATACCTAAGCCAACAGCTGATTTAACCGAACCTGAGCGCATACCGCCTGCTTCGGTAATACCTAAATGCAGTGGCTGGTCGATTTCTTTGGCAAGTAAACGATATGCACCAACCGCTAAAAATACATCTGACGCTTTAACGGATACTTTGAACTGGTCAAAGTCTAAACGTTGTAAGATCTCAACGTGGCGCATAGCTGATTCAAGCAGTGCTTCTGGTGTTGGTTCGCCGTATTTTTCTTGTAAATCGCGCTCTAATGAACCGCCATTAACACCAATACGAATCGGAATGTTATGCTCACGTGCAGAGTCTACAACGGCACGAATACGCTCTTCGCTACCAATATTACCCGGGTTAATACGTAAACAATCTGCACCATACTGAGCCACTTTTAATGCAATACGGTAATCAAAGTGAATATCTGTTACCAGCGGGATAGTGACTTGTTCTTTAATGCTTTTAAATGCTTCAGCTGCTTCCATAGTTGGTACAGACACACGCACAATATCGGCGCCGGCATCTTGAATGGCTTGAATTTGTGCAACCGTTGCATCGATATCTAGGGTGTTGGTGTTAGTCATCGACTGAACGGCAATTGGCGCACCATCACCAATTGGCACGTTACCTACGTTAATACGGGTCGATTTTCTGCGTTTAATAGGAGATTCTGAAAACATTGCGGTTACTCTGATAACGGTAAAGTAAATTTAGCTAAGCGATTTTTGGCAAAATGTGAGGTATCGACAGCTTGACCTTGAAAAGTAATATCGACTACTTGGTGTTTGCCTAGTACCACACTAAACGGCTGTGGGCCGGTTACTGTCATAACGTAACCTGCTTTTTTAACACCAAAAGCAATACGATCGCCGTTGCCATCGTGAATTTCTACCCAGCTATCTTCATTGAAGTGCATCACCACTTCGCTGTGCTCAGGATCTGCCTTTTCAGTTTGTGGCTGAGCAGCAGGTTGGTTTTGTGATGCAGCTTGATTTTGTGCTTCGTTGCTGGTCGTTGGCGCATCAGCTTCAGGCTGAACGATTTCTTGCTCGCCTTCAGCGAGTGGTTGAATGGTTTCTTCAGCTGGTGCTTCTACAGCTAAGTCAGGTGAAATATCACTGCTTTCGAGCTGATTTGGCATCGCAGTCGTGACCGGCTCTTCGATATTCTGGTTGCTATTTTGCCACCACCAAAACACTGACGAACCAATGATCACCGCTAAGATAAAGTAGCTAAACAGCATTAAACGGCTGTCATGTGCTTCTTTTTCTGTGCGGCGAGAAAAGCTCTGCATTTTTGACTTTTTCTCAGGCTCAACGTGCTCAGGCAGTAATTCAAGCATGGCTTGGCTATCGATTTTAAGCTCACGGCAATAGCTTCTGATATAACCTTTTACGAAGGTCGCAGGGCCTAGTAGTTCGTGCTCGTCGTTTTCTAGTCGTTGTAACTGTAAAACTGATAACTTTAATGCACCAGCAAGTTGCTCAAGGCTCATTCCTGCGTCTTCGCGGCGCTTTTTTAGCGCTTGGCCGAGCGTTTCTTGTGGTTGTTCTAAATTGTTTTCTTCATTCATAATGCGTATGAGTCTGGATCTACCAATAAGAGTCTATGCCCAGGTTCTAGGGCGACATCTGGGCTCAATTTGTTCCAGCGCATTAACTGATCGATCAATACGCTATGCTGTGTGGCTATGCTAAAGAGTGTGTCGCCTTCATTGATGTCGTGATAAATGTTCGGATCGTTCAAATAAATGCGAGTACCGTTTTGTACACGATCCGATTCTTTTAAGCCATTCCACAGCAAAATCTTCTGTAGTTTAACATTGTATCGCACCGAAATGCTAAAGAGGTTTTCACCATTTTCAATAATATGATACGGGATATTCAGCGCCGGTACATTTGCGTTCAGCATGGGTAAGTTAAGCGGCTCGTTTGTCACGCTAAAGTCAGTGCTATTGGCGGTTGACGCCGTTGTTTGACTGCCACTAAATACGTTTTCGTCTTTTTCAGCTTCGTAAAACACCACAGTGCTGGCATCATTTTTGGTATTTTGCGAGTTTGCTGGCGTTTGTTGTTGAACGCTTGGCGTTTGCGGTGCACCAAATGACACTATGGTCACTTCATCATTACTTTGCGCTGGTGTTTGCGCGTCTGTTTGCTGCTTTGCAATAACTGGAGTTTGTTCAACTTTACGAGAGGAAACTGTTTGGAAACCTTCGTCAGTTTGCTTTGTGAGCGTCTCTGGCGTTGTATCGCTCGTTTGAGAAGAGGCGAGTGTCTCTGTTACGGGCTTTTCTTCGCTGTCTGAGTTTACCTCAGTAGGCACCTGCTTATTACTTTGCGCTACAGTTTGTGGCTCGGGTTGAGTTTTGTTTACAGTTGGCTGCTCAACTGGAGGAGTTTGTTCATTAGTTGTTGGAACATTTGTGGTCTTTACAAGGCTTTGCCCGGTAGCAGCCACTGACGCCTGTGCAACAACAGCTTGTTTAGCTGGCGCTTTTCTTTTCACGATGCGAATTTTTGGCTGATCTTTGCTAACCGTGCTGTTATCGCTTGAGATTTTCAGTTCTTCAAGCTGCGCTTGACGGTATTTTTCACGTAGAATTTCAAATTCTGAGCGTTTAGTTTGCCCTGCTGTAATTGCTTTTGCTTCGCTCGAACCTGGGTAGGTTTGTAAAATTATACCTGCCGTTGTTTCGGCTTTTTCAATATGGCCCATCCGTTGCTGAATTAAGTAGCTGAGCATGAGTGCGCGGGGGGTTACGCGGCCTAACGATTCGTATCTTTCAATGATATCTTCAGCTTTGTGAAGATCGCTTTTTGCGTAATACAAACCAGCAAGACTAATCATTGATGATGGACGCTGTGAGCTGTGGTTTAGCGCAGATTTTAGATATTTTTCTGCGTTTTCAAAGTCATCAAATTCTATTGCACATAAGGCTAAGTTTTCGTAACTTTCAGCTACACGGATATAGCTAGGAACTGCAATCGCTTTAAGAAGCTCTTCTGCTGCGCGGTCATATTCGCCAATGCCACACAAAAAGACACCATAGTTATTTAAGGTGTTCGGATCATTAGGGGCGATTTTTAGTGCGCGTTGATAGGCTTTATCGGCTAGCTCAGGTTCATCAACCTGTTGATAGTAATAAGCTAAAGAATAGTGTACTTCAGGAAGGTCAGGAGCAAAATCTGCAGCGCGTTCTAGGTTATATTTTGCTTGCGAGTTGTTGCCTGTTTTTAAGTACTGTAACGCAAGGGCGATACGAGTACGGGCAGCACCGGTATTATTAACCTGTTTTTCAACAACGGGTCTGTCGCTACCTTCGTAGCTGTTTTCTGTAACACACCCTGTTAATGCGAATGCACCAACAGTAATGGCAAGTATAGAACGCATTACCTAATCTCTTCTTTGATTCCGTATGCCTATCTTACCGAAAAGCCTTTGTGTTGCATCTATTATTTTAAAAATAACGAGTTTGTCACAAAGGCTTATCTTTAAAAGTTACGCTTATGCTTGGTGAACATTTACCGCAATAGCGTTATCTTCGCGCATTTTCTTTTTCGCTAAACGTTTAGTACGGTCTACAACATCACCCACTAATTGACCACAAGCTGCGTCAATATCATCACCACGGGTACGGCGAACAATACAGGTAATTCCCGCTGCTTGTAATACTTTAGAGAAGCGGTCGATGCGGCTGTTGCTCGAACGGCCATATTCGTTGCCCGGGAATGGGTTAAACGGAATTAGGTTCACTTTTGAAGGTGTACCTTTAAGAGTTTTAACCAATTCGTGTGCTTGATCTGTGCTGTCGTTTACACCTTGTAGCATAACGTATTCGATAGTCACATCTTTGTTTGCTTTAGAGCCATCAATATAACGACGACACGCCGCTAAGAACTCTTCGATAGGGTACTTTTTATTAATTGGTACCAGTACATCACGTAGTTCATTGTTTGGCGCGTGAAGTGAAATAGCCAGCGCTACGTCAATTTTCTCTTTTAATAAATCAAGAGCAGGTACCACACCAGAGGTACTTAATGTAACGCGACGCTTTGATAAACCAAAACCCCAGTCGTCCATCATAAGTTCCATTGCTGGTACTACATTTTTAAGGTTTAGTAATGGCTCACCCATACCCATCATTACCACGTTAGTAACTGGTCGCTTAGTGCTATCGCCATCTAAACCAATGTCTTTTGCAACACGCCATACCTGACCGATGATCTCAGATACTGATAAGTTACGGTTAAAGCCTTGTTGTGCTGTTGAGCAGAAAGTACATTCAAGGGCACAACCTACTTGTGATGAAACACATAAAGTTGCACGGTCTTTTTCTGGGATCCAAACAGCTTCTACTTCTTGGCCACCTTGTAGCATCAGGGCGTATTTGATGGTGCCATCACTCGCCTGTTGTCTAACTGAGATTTCAGGAGCAACAATTTCACATTCAGCTTTTAGTTTCTCTTTTAGCTTTTTGTTGACGTTTGTCATGTCGTCAAAATTGTCTACGCCAAAATGATAAATCCATTTCATCACCTGATCGCCACGGAATGGCTTTTCACCGAATGATACAAAAAGCTCACGCATTGCATCTCGGTTTAAATCTAATAAGTTAATCTTTTTTTCAGTGGTCATGAAACAACCTCAATCAGTGACGGTGGTAAGTAGTTTGGGTGCGCGATTGTACATTATTTAATCGACTTAGTCATTAGCTAAACAGATTTACAATAGGCTTAGCTAATGACTAAAAAAGGGCCCGAAAGCCCTTTTTCTTCTGCATCACAGACTTAGCTGTGAACTCGAAATTAACGAGTACGTGGGCAGATTTCTTCGTCAGCGAAGAAGTATGCGATTTCACGTGCAGCTGATTCAACAGCGTCAGAACCGTGAACAGCATTTTCGTCGATGCTGTCTGCGTAGTCAGCACGTAAAGTACCAGCTAGTGCTTCAGCAGGGTTAGTAGCACCCATGATTTCACGGTTTTTAAGTACTGCGTTCTCACCTTCAAGAACAGTAACCATTACTGGACCAGATGTCATGAACTCAACTAAAGCACCGAAGAAAGGACGCTCGCTGTGCTCAGCGTAGAAACCTTCAGCTTTTTCTTTTGAAAGGTGAACCATTTTAGCTGCAACGATTTTAAGACCAGCAGTTTCGAAACGGTTGTAGATAGCACCGATGTGGTTTTTAGCAACTGCATCAGGTTTTACGATTGAAAAAGTACGCTCTAAAGCCATCTTTATGCTCCAATAATTTTAAATTTAAAAGGTTAAATATTAACGGGCGCGAATTATACGCGCTTTACGTGAAAATTCCTAATTTAATTAAATAGTCATTTGATGGCATTTTCATGAACCCTAACCATGTATAGCAACACGGGTATAAAGTGTGAGCGAATTTTAGCAGTTAAGTACTTGTTGTGGGCTATTTTATAGGCAATTATTAACTCAGGAAATGATAAAACTAATAAGGACAATTATGAAAAAACTTTTACTGGTCAGTTTACTCGCAAGCTGTTTAGCGGGTTGTAATTCAGACTCAAATGATGAGCTAACATGCTCTCCTTTCCCCATGGCAATCGATATTGATAAATATGTTGTCACCCCAGGGCAAAACGAGGCTAACACAGCACTCGCTTATGATGCCTATATCATAAAATTAGGCGGTGCTGGCAAAGGTGTTTATAGTGAAGGAGATGAGCCTGACCCTAATAAAGAATATGCAGACTGTCCTATCCCAGCAGTGGTATTAGGGAGCGCGAATACCATTACAGTTATTAATATTTACTCAAGCGCTGATTACAACAGTGAGCTCACAGCTGGTACGAGTTTAAATAGCCTGTTTGATATCAAAGAAATGTATAATAGTGATTTTGATTATTACAGTGATGGCAACTATGCCAGTGTTGAAGACTTCGCAAGCGTATTCCCCACGACTGCACCTATATTTATTGAACTAAAGCCTAACCAAGCACCTGAAGTTGAAAGTAGTCATATTTTTTATATCGATATTAGTTTTGCAAACGGCAAAACCTTTGCGCTTGAAACTGAAGAAGTGCAGCTGTTTTAAATTGCTATTAATCAGCTATTGTCAGCGGGGCTTCTCTGCTGACATACCCAATCTCTACTCGCTTAGAACGTACTCACTTAGCTAAGCTAATTGGTATTAATTTACCATTCCCATAATGCACCTAAAAATTGTAAAAAACAATCTGAATTGTTAACCTTTCGTTCACTTTTGCGCGGGTAAGCTAATTGTTGATGATAAAATGGGCTTTCATTAAGTGGTTGAAAGTAAATAGTATGTTGTTTTTATTTGGCTCTTTAACCTATCTTTTTAGAGAAAAATATCAACAATAAAATTGTAACTGAGATGTTAAATTTAAGTGTACAAAACGCTACATGGTTTTTCGTGAATTCCTGAACTTATTCAATCATAAAATATTAGTGAATTGATTTTTTCTAAACAAAAAATCTCACTTTCATTTTAATTTGAATAATCAAAGGAGAGAACAATGAAACTACGCAGTGCACTTTCTAAGTTGTCATGCGCGTCAGCTTTTGCACTTGGCACAATGCTGACTTTGAGCCCCGCAGCCAATGCAATGAAACTAAAGCAACAAAACTTACAAGAGATGGCCGTTGAGTCACAGAGCATTATTGCCGGTCAGGTGGTAAGCGTAACAGATGGTTTTGATAACAATCGTCCCTATACCGAAGTGACTATTCAGGTTTCGTCAGATGCTAAAGGCAAATTAAAAGAGGATTCAAATTACACTTTTCGTCAGTTTGGCTTGACCAAGCCCCGCTCTATGGGCAATGGCAAAGTGTATTTAGGTGCAACGCCTGAAGGCTTTTCTAAATGGCGTGAAGGCGAACAAGTGATTGCCTTTATGTATAAGCCAGCATCAATCACAGGGTTTCAAACGACCGTTGGTTTAGCTCAAGGTAAATTTGTAGTGCGCAATGGCAAAGTAGAAAACATTTTTGCTAACAAAGGCGTTTTTGAAGGGTTAGATACCAGCAGCTTATCAGCAGAGCAACAAAATCTCTTAACCACACCAGGTGCAGTCGATGTGAGAGTTTTTATGGATTTAGTAGGTGAACTGTCTGGAGTACAACAATAATGAAATTTTCTAAAATCGCAGCAGCATTAACCCTTGCAACTATTTCAACAGGTGCGTTAGCCGGTGGCCCACTTTATATTCATGAACCGACAATGCAACCATACAAATGGGACACCTCAAAAGGCAGTATTCCAGTGTGGACAGATGGCGGCCAACTTATCAAAGATAAAGACGGTAACGATGTTGAAACCTTTACTGTACTTGAAAAAGGCACTGTATTTAACGTTGATGTTACCTTAGCTGATGGCACAGTGATCCCTGCATACACTGAACTTGACCGAGATTATACATTTTTAACTATTGAGCAAGCCAACAAAGTAACGGCGAATGCTGTGAAAGAGTGGTCTGAAGTAGAAACGTCGACCTTCGAGATGTCAGTGCAGGGTACGATTTTTGAGAAAACAGGCATTGCGGATGTGACTGCAGAAAATGTTGATCAAATTTATGGTGTTGAGAACGGTTATGGCTTTTGGGTCAATTACGACACTGATGGTGGCATTTTAGAAAACTATTTTGGTGTGCCTCGCAACTCGGTATTGGGTATTGCTTTCCCTGAATGGGCTGATGAAGAAACCGGTGAGATTATTGAAGCGACAGCTTTAATGAACGGCTGGTATGTTGATATTAATGATACCGATGGCACGCAAGTTGGTGGGGTATTCACCCATGAGTTTGGCCATGCGATCAATATGTCTCACTCGCAAGCAAATGGCCATTTAGTGTATATGTCGGCTAGCTACAGCCCACAATACGACGGTGTACCGGGCTGTGCTGGGGTTACAGAGTTTACTAGTTCAAGTATGCTTGACTTTTCTGCCATTGAAACAATGTTCCCGTTTATTAATGTTCGTTCAACAGCAGGCTCTAATCAGCATACGATTAATGTAAAAGACGATATTGTTAATATTTCTGACCTCTATCCTACCGAGGAATACAAAGCAAAGTTCGGTAGTATTCAAGGAAAGCTTTTTACAAAAGAAGGCGTTGAGTATTCTGGTATTAATTTAATAGCACGAAATCTTGATAACCCCTATGAAGATGTGATCAGTCAACAGTCAGGTAACATGACACAAGGCCGTATCGGCCCAGATGGCTCATTTACCATTAATGGTTTAACACCAGGTGCACGTTATGCTCTTTATACCCAAGAGATTAATGCAGGTGGCTACCCAACTCAGCAAACGAATATTCTTTCTGAAGCTGAATATTGGAATGACAACGAAAGTGCGAACCCGGGAATAGATAATGCCTGTGCGATGACAGAGATAGTTGTTTCAGCGGGTGAAACTAAACAGGTTGAGATGTTCTTCAACGGTTATCAAGACGGTATTCAATATACGCCACTGATTTCAGCGTTTGTAATGGATCACGCTAAAAATGGTAAAAAGGCACTTGGAACAACCTCTTCGGGTATTCCTTTCTTATACGACAGTGCGACTAATTCGTTTGATACTTTAGTAAGCCCTGATGGCTACGCTTTATTAAGCTCTACAAGCACAGCAATGAACAAAACAGCCACTAAAGCTGCCATTACCGCACACTTTAATGATAATGGCGTGATGCAAGGCGGCGTCTGGGATATAAACTCAGGCAAAGTATCAATGCTTGAAGATTTAACGGGGAATAGTTGCTCGCTTTCAAGTCAGCAGGGGCAAAGCTCACATAGCATCTGGGATATGGATGATGATGGTAAGATGATTGTTGGTACAACACGCTTCCCATACGATGGTTCAAATCGCTGTGCTGATGGCGAAGCTGCGCGTTCAGTTGGTATGCCTACTGTTTGGGATGCAAACACGGGTAAAGCAAGCGTTTTACCTGGCACACAAATGGTTGACCGTTCTTATGGTAGCGGTAAAGAAATCGCTATTATGAATGGCGATGAGCAAATTCGTCGTACGGCATGGGCGCGAGCAGATCGTATCTCTGGTAATGGCGAAACCATTACAGGTTCAACGAATGGCTTTACGCAAATTGCTTGGGTGAATGGCGAGCTTGTTGATACCTACACGGAGTTTGGTGCAATCGACAATTCAGTTATCTCTGAAAATGGTCGTTATGTCGCCTTTGGCGCCATCGAAAATCGTCGCCCTGCTGGCGTAAAAGTATGGGATACAGTAACCAATACAACTCAAAAAATTGGTAGCTTACGTTGGTGTGACAACATTCCTGCGATAAGTTTCTGGACCAACTATTGCGACCTAGGCTACAGCCATGAAGAATTAGTTGAACTAGGATTTGGCTTACCTTCAGTGATGGTTCTTGATGCAAATGAGGACTTATCGATGATCACCGGACGTGCTGGTAGCCCTCTATCTGGCGGTTTTGTTGGCGCTATTTATTTAAAAAGTATTGGCTGGATGTCATCAGAAGAGTTCTTTGCTAAGCAAGGTGTTACTGAAGCTAAAGGCTTACTTACTGATAATATGTTTGGTCTAAGTGCTGATGGCTCTGAGATCATGGCAGGCATTGCTGGTGCAGTGTTATCAATTGAAATCGATGCGAATAAGGCATTTGTATGTGATAACGGCCGCGACCGTGAACTTAGCTTCCCTAAGCAAGTGGTTGATGCGGTGTCAGCAGGTGCTGAATTTGGCCGCTGTGCGCATATTAATGACTAATACTATGTTGTGTTAAGCGCTTAAAGGTCCGGCTCGTTGGCTGGACCTTTATTTCAATATCTTTGTAACAAAGGCCTGCTAATGTATAAAAGTTCATTAATAACAATAATATGGTTATGTCTTCTAAGCTTTATTCCTGATCAAGTTAGTGCGCAAACCCATCAAGCTGCAAGCTCAAGCAACAAAGGGTTTAATGTTCCTGAAGAGCTGTTGACCACATGGGAGCTAGATGAAGCGGCTTCAATGGAATACGCAAAAAAGTCTGCGCACTGGAATGAACATATCGCTAATTTGATGCCGAAACTAATCGCAACAAATAAACAAATTAAATACCGCTTTAATCAGGATGAAATGGTCACTATTCAAGCTGCAAAAGAGCACCAGCTTGCCATTAGTTTGCTTAAGCAAACACTGACGTCATATAAATTCAAATTTGAATTCGACGATAAGCCAAAGCAATTGCAAGTGATAAAAGCCGCAGGTGGGCGGATCAATATACAGGCCGATGGCCTACTTGGTTATCAGTTCTTATTGTGGAAAAAACGCCGAGAACGCTTAACTGGCGTATAAAAAATATCAATGTTAAGGGCTTTGCTGTTAACATTAGCAAATCCAAACCAATTACCCTGGATAGTTAATTGAGTTTGATCTAAAAAGGTGGCCATAGGATTGGTCACCTTTTTCTTTTCTCTATAAGTCCTTACTCAGTCTAAATTTTATAGTATTAAAGTGCTGGTTTGTGTCTGTGTTTTTAATAGTTAAGTGCTTGATTACATTTTGGTACAGATTGATACACTTTTATTTTATGTAAAAGAATTTTTAACAAGTTGTTAATTAAGGTTTTTTTTACCGTCAATTTAATGCTTTTTCTTGCCATAGTTTTTACCCTTTTTAGTGTGTTGAATTCTCATTTTACTTCCACTATTACTTGTTTTGTCACTCATAACTAATTGTATAAATTAAATATATTTTATTATTGAGTGGTTTTAGCTGTTTTTAATAAAACAAACAACAAGGAATTAATATGAAAAAAGCGCAGTTAGGTTTGTTAATCACATCATTCGCTATTATGGGCGGATGTGCAAAGTTAGACGCTCAAGTTAACGCTGGCGGCACTCTTAATTCAAAGGGTGGGGCTGGAAAAGCTGTGTTTACAGCACATGCAGCTCGTTGTGATGGAGAAGTAAGCGGAAAAGTAAATTACAAAGATGTAACTGCATTAGATTGGCAACAATCTGGAGGAGTATCATTTAACGCACAGGTTTATGGTGCAGGCTTATGTAGTGAAGATCCTGTATCACCTGATGGGGCTGAGTCTGGTGATGAGCGATTATTTTGCAAACAAGATATTTGCACTGAGGGGATGTATCAAGTTGAGTTTAATTATAACTCAACCAATCCTAGCCTGCCTGGAGAGGGGGTTGGCTTTGCATGCATGATGGATATTTCTGAAGGTATTAAATCTGGATTTGGTGCAAATGGGTTATTGAATGTGATGTTACTCGAGTCTGGTCCATACCAAGGCTATAACAATGCCGGAACAATAAGTGGCAATGTACAAGTGAAAGATTGCCCAAGTAGCAAAAATGACGACAACGCAGAGTAGAGAAGGAGTTTAATGATGATAAATAAAAAAACAGTTTTAGCGGCAAGCATTGCTCTTGCTTATAGTTTTCCTTCTTTAGCTGATCAATCAATGCGAATTGTTCTAGAAGCAAATAGTAATAAAGCCTCAGCGCTTAAATCGGAGTTGTTATCAAATAATATTAAAATAGAAAAAGAGCTTAGTTCACTAGAAAGTTTTGCAATTTCGATTGATAAAACTCAGTTAGCCAATGTTACAGGGCTTACAAACGTAAAGACTTTTTACCCTGACGTACCAAGAAAGTTAATGTCTGAAGGCGCTTCGCAATATATTCCGTATGGTTTAGAGATGGTTCAAGCTGATCAAGTTCAATATCAAGGCGGACAAAAAGTGTGTGTAATCGATAGCGGTTATGCCTTAGAGCACCCAGATTTGCCGAGTGCTGGTGTTACAGGCTCAGACGATGGCGGTGCTGGTGTGTGGTATCAAGATCCATTTGGTCATGGTACTCATGTTGCGGGCACGATTGTCGCAATCGACAATGAATTTGGTACGACAGGGATTGTCGGTGATCATTCCCTTGATATGCATATTGTGCGTGTTTTTGCAGGTAATGGTAGCTGGGCTTACGCTTCGGATTTAGCCGGTGCGATTGATGAATGCCAGCAAGCTGGTTCAACGGTTATTTCAATGAGCCTTGGGGGAAAATACTCAAGCCCGATTGAAGAAAAAGCGTTAGATAAAGTTGCTCGTGCAAATATATTAATGGTTGCGGCAGCAGGAAATGCTGGTGAAGCTTCACATAGCTACCCTGCGTCTTATGATAGTGTGATTTCAGTCGCAGCGGTTGATAGCACTAAAAATCATGCAAGCTTTTCTCAGCGAAGCAGTCAAATTGAACTAGCAGCGCCAGGCGTTAATGTTTTCTCAACTGTGCCTGTTGACCGCGCGCGCTTTTCAAAATTTAATGTCACGCAAGATAATGTTAATTTCCAATATTATGGTATGGATGGCTCGCGTTTTGGTACTGTGACAGGGGAGCTCGTTGATTGTGGTTTAGGTACTCAGAGCTGTGGAGATGTAACAGGAAAAATCTGTCTAATCGAACGAGGGGAAATTCCGTTTTATAAAAAAGTAGAGCAGTGTGAAGCGGATGGCGGTGTGGGAGTTATTATTCGTAATAATAACCAAAGCCAGCTAATCGGCACTATTAACCCTACTTCTATGATTGCTGGCTCTGTGACAAGAAATGAGGGTCTTAATTTAATGGACAACCTCGGTAAGAAAACCACAATAACAGTCGCTGAGTTTTCAGATCATGACTTTAAATCAGGTACTTCGATGGCAACTCCCCATGTTTCCGGCGTAGCTGCATTGGTATGGAGTAATTATCCTGAGTGTTCTGCAAATGGCATTCGTTTAGCACTGAGGGCATCTGCCGATGATCAGGGGGATATGGGTTATGATCATGCTTACGGCTGGGGTATAGTGCAAGCCAAAGAGGCTGTTGATTATATCGCTGAAAATGGATGTAAAGCATCTAATAACGTATTACGTGGCGGAGATGGCTCAGCCCATTAACTACTCCCCTATATTGTTGTTATGACCAAAGCGCTTATGGCGCTTTTTTCGTTTGTCACCTACTCAACAATAAGCTCTATGAATCAATCATGATCTAGATCAATAAAATTACTGGGCAGGTTATTATACTGCCGCGCTTCATTATCGTATTAATTCATGCAACCGACTTGTACTCGGTTCGATGTGTGGAGCTTTCATGTCGTCACCTATTTTGACCCCTCGTCCTTTTACGCCTGAGTTGTTATCACCTGCGGGTAGTTTAAAGAATATGCGTTATGCCTTTGCCTATGGTGCAGATGCCGTATACGCTGGCCAGCCTCGTTATAGCCTTCGTGTTCGTAACAATGAGTTTGACCTAGATAATCTGCAAGTTGGTATCAACGAAGCCCATGCGCAAAATAAAAAGTTGTATGTGGTGTCAAACATTGCTCCTCACAATGCCAAGGTAAAATCGTATTTACGCGATATTGAGCCTGTCATTGAGATGCAGCCAGATGCGCTGATCATGTCAGATCCTGGGCTTATTATGTTAGTGCGTGAAAAGTGGCCAGATATGCCTATTCACTTATCTGTGCAGGCCAATGCTGTGAACTATGCCACAGTGAACTTTTGGGCTCAGCAGGGCATTGAACGAGTCATTTTATCGCGCGAATTATCGCTTGAAGAAATCGCTGAAATTCGTGAACTATGCCCAAATACAGAACTTGAAGTGTTTGTTCACGGTGCACTTTGTATGGCTTACTCTGGCCGTTGTTTGCTATCGGGTTACATTAATAAACGCGATCCAAACCAAGGAACGTGCACTAATGCATGTCGCTGGAACTACGATGTGAAACCGGGCACCGAGAATGAAACCGGCGAAATGGTGCATAAAATCGACCCTAAAGCGGTGATCCCAACCCTAGGTGATGGTGCACCAAGTAATGAAGTGTTTATGCTTGAAGAGCAGGGTCGTCCTGGTGAGTACATGCCTGCTTTTGAAGACGAGCATGGTACTTACATTATGAACTCAAAAGACCTTCGTGCAGTTCAATATGTTGATCAATTAACGAAAATGGGCGTGCACAGTTTAAAAATTGAAGGCCGTACCAAGTCTTTCTACTATGTTGCTCGTACTGCACAAGTGTATCGTAAAGCTATTGATGATGCCGTTGCTGGTCGTCCATTTGACGCAAACTTATTTAAAACTCTTGAAAACTTAGCGCACCGTGGCTATACCGAAGGGTTCTTAAAGCGTCATGCGCATCAAGACTATCAAAACTATGAATACGGTCATTCGGTGTCTGATAAACAGCAGTTTGTGGGTGAAGTATTAGGTCGCAACGATAATGGTTTAGTTGAAATTGATGTGAAAAATAAGTTCTGTACTGGTCATTCACTTGAGCTTATGACACCAAAAGGGAATATCAACTTTAAGTTGGATTTTATGGAAAACAAAAAAGGCGAAGCCATTAGCGATGCTAAAGGCTCAGGTCATATTGTTAAAATTCCTCTGCCAGAAGATATCGATTTAGATCACGCAATCTTAATGCGTAATCTAGATGCCGACCAAGATACCCGTAATCCATTCAAAAAAGCTTAATAAAAGGTGCGCTAAGTCATACTTAGCGCATTGAACTCATCTTTTTTTGGTATTTCACTGTCGTTACTAGTTATTTTTACTATCCTTTTTTCTAAGGGTAATAATTAAACATAGTCAAAAACTATAGTGAAATACGTTGTTCATCCATCACATCATAAAGAGCTTTTACACACAGTACCTTATGTTGCGGTAGGGGTATTGCTGCTGGCTGTTGTCTTATTACTTGAGCGATTAGGGCTTATTGCTGCTATTCCTTTTTATGTAGCAATGCATACGAGCGTCGAATTGTTCTCAGTTGTGATCTCGTTTTTAATTTTTGCAATTGGTTGGAATACCTGGCACTTCTCGAATAACTACAAACTTTTATTACTTTCTTGCACCATGTTGTGCGTTGCCATTTTTGATTCATTGCACTTTTTAGCTTATGACAGCATGCATGAAGGCAATGCAGACATGAACTTGGTGTTAAGTTTTTGGCTCATTGCTCGGTTATTTAATGGAGCTGCTTTTTTAATTATTGCAGCAGGGATTTGGGTTAAATATAAACCGTTAAATGCGCGTGCCTTACTTACCTCTTTACTGCTTTTTAGTTTGTTTATTGCAAGCTCTCTTTTTTATTTTCCAGGTTTACTGCCAGACATATACATAGAAGGAGTCGGTGATAGCCATATTAAGTTTTTAATTGATCTACTTGTTTTAGCGCTTTACAGTGCCGCTGTTTTGATGTTTGCGACACAACTTCGTAAGCCCAGAACAAATTTAAATATTGCAGGTAAAACATTAGTTTGCCTGTTAGCTATTTTAAGTGAGGCCTGTTTTGTGGTGTTTAATGATGCGTCGCACACCACTAACACCTTTAATTTTTTTGGGCATGTATATAAAGGGCTCACCTACTTTTTACTGTATAAAATCCTCTTTGTTGAAACCGTCACTAAACCGTATGCAGCACTAGATAACTCCTCTAATCAGTTAAAAGCAACACTTACTGCACTGCCAGACTCTGTGTTTGAGCTAGAAAAAGACGGTACTTTTCGCGAAGTCTTCAGTGATAACTCCGATAGCCATGTCTTTACTAAAGCGATGGTTGGGCAAAATATTAGTAGTATGTTTGAAAAACCTGATGCGCAAGATTTTATGCGTACGCTAATGGAGGCAAAAAAATCAGGTGTTTGTTTGGTCAATACCTTACCCATTAGCGTAAATGGTTGGGTTATTCATTTTGAATTTTCGGTTACCTTGTTCGAGCACGATAATGATGGGCCAACGTATTTAGTGAACGCCCGCGATGTGTCAGATAAAGTTGGGCGTATGGCGGCACTTGCTCAGCAAAGTAAATTTAATCGGGGGTTATTACAGCTAACCGAAATTTCGTTTCAAGACGATCAAGATGTGTTGTTGAATTATGCTGTTAATCAAGCCCTCGAAATTACCAATTGCGATGGCGCAGCTTTGTTTATTTGTAACGAACAAAAGCAACATGATTATCGAGCCCAGAAAGGTAATGTTTTTGATGTGTGTACTGAAAAGTTACAAGGCAAAATTGCGGGTGGGCAAGCTGTCATTATTAACCGGAAACATGCAAAAGAATACGGGTTACCTAGCGACTCTAACTCATTGTTAGTGGTGCCCGTGATACGCCATAGTCAGTGCCACATGGCCATTATTTTGCAGCATCAAATCAAGGTGTTTAGTGTGCAAGATAAAAACATGCTAACAGTTTGGGCCGAGTCAGTGTGGCAATGGTTTCATAAAATTACTCTAAACAAACGCATGCACATATTGTCTCAAGCGGTTGAGCAAAATCCACACCCCATTATGTTTACCAATACAGATGCAAGAATTGAGTATATGAATCGTGCTTACCTCGATATGTGTCAGTACGAGTATGATGAACTAATAGGTCAGAGCCCGCATAAAATCAGTGCAGGTCAAACTGAACCAGCTGTTTATCAAACAATGTGGGAGCACTTAAAAAATCGAAAAGCCTGGGTGGGTGCTTTGGTTAACATGACCAAGCACGGTAAAGTGATTGTCGAGCAAACTACCATTTACCCATTAAAGGATCGGCAAGGGAAGGTGAGTAACTACATTTCGTTTCAGCATGATGTGACCAAAGAAGTCGAAAGTGAAACCCTTATACATCAACTTTCTTATTTTGATCAGCTAACGGGGCTTGCAAACCAAGACAAGTTACAGATGGAATTTGAACAAACCATTAAGCTTCAAGCTGATGCAAAGGCAGCCTTTATTTTAATTGGTTTAGACAACTTTAAAATTCTCAATAAAGCATTGGGTATGGCAAGTTGCAACCTTGTATTACAAAGCTTGAGTGCTCGAATTTGTAACTTTATGGGTGAGCAGATTATGGTCGCACGGCTACAAGGTGACCGCTTTGCATTTATCACACCTTATACTTCCACCGGTGCTATAAATAAAAGTACTCACGATTTATTAAAAGTGATCAGTGAGCCGCTGACGATTAATGATGAACTCATTGTTGTTACAGCATCGGTCGGGGTTTCTCTGTTTCCAATTGATGGTAAAGGGTTTGAGCCGCTATTGCAGATGGCTGAGTCAGCGATGTTTGAGGTTAAACGGCAGGGTAGAAACAATGCGTTATTCTACGCCGAAGAAATGAATAAATCTGGGCTTAGGCAATTACAAATCATCAATGCCCTTAATTATGCCCTTGAAAATAATGAGCTTTATTTAGTCTTTCAACCACAAATAGATATTGCATCAGGCGCTGTGGTGGCTGTTGAAGTATTAATACGTTGGCACAGCGAAACATTAGGCAATGTATCACCTGCTGAGTTTATTCCCATTGCTGAAAGCAGTGGCCGCATTAGCGAAATTGATGACTGGGTATTCGAAAATACCGTTAAAACAATTCGCCAGTGGCAAGATGACAACATGCCAGCAATGACCTTTGCAATAAATTTATCTGCCACGAAGTTTGTTAAAAAGCAGCTGCTTGGCGATTTAATATCGGTATTGCAAACTTACTCCATAGAGCCTGAATGTATTGAACTTGAATTAACGGAAACTATTGCCATTGGTAACCCTCAGTTTGCTTTAAGTACGATTACAAAACTACGCGAAGCCGGTTTTAAAATGTCGATTGATGACTTTGGCACAGGCTACTCATCAATGAATTACTTAAAAGACTTTGCTCTTGATAAGCTAAAAATCGACAAGTCATTTATTGATGACTTAGAAAACCCCAGCGAGGCTGATAAGGCAATTGTTAAAGCCATGATTGATTTAGCCAGCGCGTTAAATATGGAGTCAATTGCTGAAGGCGTTGAAAGCGAGCAGCAGCTGAACATACTGAAAGAGCTTGAGTGTTCTCAAGTACAAGGCTATTACTTCAGTAAACCACTACCAATTACAGTGTTGTATGAGTTTGTGGAGTCACCAAGTTTTTCAAGGTAAGCCTACTTTTTAAATTGACTGGCAAGCTCTGCAAGCGACACTTCAGCAAAACGTTTTAATAACAGTGCTTCTGCGTCATCCATCGCATTTTGCAGGGCGCTGTTCACTGCATGCTCGATAGGGCAGTTGCTGTGCTCATCGGTTAGACCAATTACAAACAGGTTCTTTTCGCCAAGCGCTTGGTGAATATCAAATAAAGTGATGTCTGTTAAGGGAGTGGCCAGTAGCCAGCCGCCATTGTGACCTTTGATTGCCGATACATAACCTGCTTGGCGCAGTAACGCCATAGTACGGCGCACAACCACAGGGTTGGTCATTAACATGTTTGCTAATGTCTCTGATGTAACAGGGTGGCTGTAACTGTTTAAATGGATCAGCACATGTAAAACCCGTGATAGTCGGCTGTCTTTTCTCATCTCAAATCGTCAATATGCGTTTTTTGCAGTGTATCACGAACTGCTTAATATTGACCGTTTGAATTGCCAAACTAACGCTCACTAAACCAATTCCAAGCCAGCCAATTTGCTGAAATTGCTCATTTAAAATCACAATAGCCAGTACGGTGGCGATAATAGGCTCAAGTAAAGTGATGAGCACGGCTTGGCTAGCCGCTATGGTTTTTAAGCCAATACTAAATAGCCAATAACCTAAAAACATCGGTACTATGGCCATGTAAAGCGCCACGCTGGTATTGGTAACTGTGGCAAAAAGCGTATCTCCAGTGATCAATAACGAAGGCAAGAGTACACATGCAGCGCCGCCAAATAGGCTCGCCATAGTCGCTCTTGAATGAACGCCGTTGCTAATTAAACGTTTGGCAACCCATGAATAGCCCGCATAGGTAAGCCCTGCAATTAAGCCAAGTAAAATGCCGATGTTTTGGCTAAACAGCCCCTTAGCAGCAGAGTGTGAGTCTTTGCCTAACGCGATTAAGCCAATGCCTACTGCACCAAAGCAAAAGCTGACTAGCCAGCGAGTTGCAACAGGCCTTTTCTCAATTAAGTATTCCAATAAGACGGTAAATAAAGGGGCGCTGGCAATCGAAACAACAGTGCCAATTGCCACACCAGCACTATTCATAGAGGTATAAAATGCCAGCGGATAAATAGCCACACAGGCTGAGCCTAGTAGGGTTAGGCGGTAGTGCTTACGCAGTGTACTGGCATTGTTTATTAGCTGAGTTAGTGAGGTTAGGCAAAGTAATACCCCGCCAAATCCGATCGCAAACGCACCTATTGCAAAAGGGCTAATGTCTGGTGCAAAACTTGCGGCTGTACCAGTTGTGCCCCAAAACACACTGGCAACTAAAACGGCAATGGTCGCGATGGTATGGTTCATTGATGATTCGCTTTAAATTTAAGATATCAAAAGCATAATCAAAATTGATGTGCAATTTTTGACAAAAAGGACGGTTTTGTTGGCGTTAAAAACTAAAGTTATTTTTTGAATTTACTTGGTGATAAACCAAAGTACTTTGAAAAACTGCGGCTAAAAGATGAAAGCTCATTGTAACCAACTAACTCACTAATACGTTGTAACGGATAGTCGGTATGACTGAGTAAGGCTTGGGCTTTTTCCATTCGCTGTTTGGTTACATAGTTCATGACAGTCAATCCGGTTTGTTGCTTAAACAGCAGCTTAAATTGCGTTGGGCTTAAACAGGCAATGCTGGCAAGGTGTTTGATGTGAAGAGGAGTACCTAAGTGACTGTCAATATAAAGCAGTGCCTCGCTAATTCGGCTGTCGACCTTAGGCTGCATAATTTGCTCAGCTAGCAGCAAATCGAAGGTGTTAAACATGGCAAGTTCTAACTCATTATTAACCGCTTGTTCAAGTTGCTTTGCCACAAACTGCAAAAATGCCCAAAGTGATTGATTAATTGCAAACACGCAGCGCTCAGCAGTGGCCAGATTATCAGGTAGCTTTGGCATATCGGCCACCACAAATCGCGCCTCTGGCATTGCGGTAAAAAGGTGCGTTTGCGAGGTTTTAACAACCACGCATTCACCCGGGGCAACTTTACCTTGAAAATCACCGACACTAATGGCTATCACACCTTTTAAGGGCAGTACAAGTTGATGATAGTCATGGCTATGACTAACAGGCTTAGTACTGTAAGAACGAATAGATAGATTGCCTTGCATAATTTTGCGATAACCGTTTGCTGAATAAGGCTATTATGCCTGTTTGCGAGGGATGATCAATTTTAGGCCAATAACGGTGTTAGCACATGTTCGTAGGCAATCATTAGCGCGACATAAACCAACAAAATAGCCATCAGTTTATTAAACACATTAAAAACACCCGGCCGTGATACTTGTTTGCCAAGCATTAAGCCCGCAAACGAGTAACTTGTAGGAGCACCAAAGGCAAGGATTGCTAAAATAAGAGACCAAAATACGATTGCAGCGCCGGTAATATTCACGCTTGGGAACTGAATCGTAGCAATAGGTAAAGTGGCCACCAAGGCTTTTGGATTTAATAGCTGCATAAAGAGGCCATCGAAAAAGCTTAATGATGCATCAGCTGATGCATCATTTACCTGTACTTTTGCTTTGGCGACCTTCCAAGCAATATACAGAATATAGCCGCAACCAATTAAGCTCACATAAGGTAAAAACTGCGGGTTGATCACTTGTAAGCCAAGGTAGCCAAGCAGTACAAATAAGATAAACATCGCGCTACCCACGCCAATAAAAAATCCAAGGTGTGAACGAGTTTGTTTATTTAAGCCACTACTTAAGCCGAGTAAATTGATTGGCCCAGGGGTGTACATAATGCCAATAGCATATGCAAAAATATCTGCCATAACAGCTCCAAATCAGTAACTTAGCTCTATCTTCGAGCCCATTGCAGTTGAAATTGTTTTGGTGTCATTCCGAATACCCGTTTGAAGTTACGATTGAGGTGGCTGGCATCTGCAAAGCCAGATTCAACCGCCACGCTGGTGGCATCGCGGCCAACTTGTAACGCTCTACGGGCATAATTAATACGACAGTTCAAAACATATTGATGTGGAGTAATACCGAAGTGCTCTCGAAAGCGGCGGATAAAATGATACTTCGACATAGTGGCAGCATGGGCAATGTCATCAATAGAAATGTCATTGTCGATATTTGCCAAAATGTAGTCTTTTGCGCGCAGTAGTAAGCTATCAACTCGGGTGCTTAAAGCCGGCAAATCAAGGCTACCGTTGAGCCTTACTAAAGATTGCGCCATTTGCAGTAGTGCAGCATCTCGCTCTATTTTGCTCGTGCTATTGGTTTGTAAAAGCCTTGATAAGTGAATCACTTGATTACGCAGTAATGGATCAGCATATAAGGTGTTTGCCATGCGTAATGTGCAATCTTGCTGATATCCTAGCGCTTTGAACAAAGGCTGAAATTCATCGGGATGAATATACAGCATTAGATACTCTAGGTTTTGCTCAGTGCCAGAGTGACCATCGTGAATATCTTCAGGGTTAAACAAAATAACATTGCCAGGTACGCTTTTATAAAACGCATTACGACAAAAGAAATCTTGCCGCCCCTGTAGAGTAATGCCAATTGAATACTCTTCGTGAGCATGCTTTGCATAGGTAAAATCACTCATAGTCGCAGTCAACATTGAGATGCTCTGATGCTGTTCGTTGTTAATGTACTTAAAGTGATTGTCTTTGCTCACAGATGCTCCTGAAGGTTGTGCGCTTCGTTATTATTCCTACGCCAATATAGCGAAGCAGGCAACCTAAAAACTTGAACAAAATTGCTGATATTGAATAAAAGAGATTTATTTTTGCCTAGTTAACGGTAAATAGCAGCGATTATTTTAGTTGTTTTTCAGTTGCCTAGATAAAGTAATACTCAGACTTTTCTTATATTTTATTTAATTATGAATGTTTTTAACCCTAACTAAGGTCTTTTAAACAAGCAGTAGAGAGGGGTTTAAATGAATTTACGTACATCAAATAATTTAGTGATTGCACTTATCACCATCAGTTTTTCGTTATTAGGTTTGTCTTTTATCTTAGGAGCAAACCCCAATGCCATTGGCAGTATTTTTTCGTTCTATAAATTAGACGCTCAGGTGCCAGCTCACATCATGAGTATGATTGCAGGCTTTGCATTTTGCTTTGTTGGCATTACCAGCCTTCATTCACATTTGGGGTTTATTAATAGGGCGCTTCCGACCATCACTGCATTTGCTATATCAATGCTTTGTTTGATTACGCTGTTTGGCGCTAATCGTTGGCTTGCAAGTGAAGGAGGCTTTCCTGTGATTGGTTCAGGGCAGGGGATCATTAAGTATTTTGCTGTTATTCCACTGTTTTTATTTGTGTTTTACAAAGAGGCTTTAAGTGATAAAGCGCATATTGCTTTAAATTATGCATCGGTGGCATTAGTGTTGGTTTGGATTGGCGCCATGAAGTTTTTTGCTTTTGAAGCAAATGCGATTGTTAGCCTTGTAGAAACATCGCCGTTTATGTCGTGGTTGTATCAGGTTTTTAGTGTGCAGGGGGCATCAAATGCGATTGGCGTATTTGATATTTTGAGTGTGGCGCTGTTAGGTGTTGGCTTGTATATCAGAAATGCGAAACTTATTTTACTTGCAGGGCTAGCCTGTTGCTCGGTATTTATCATGACCCAAACTTTTTTAATTACCGCACCTAATGCGCTTAGCAGCGTTACAGTGTTTGAGCGATTAGGTCAGTTTGTAATTAAAGATCTATGGTTTATAGCGAATTTAGTGATTATTTATCATCTAGCTGTATTCAACAATACACCTAAAGAAACAGCAGAATAAAATAAAAAGGCCTCAAAAGAGGCCTTTTATATGATAACTAAACAACTACAACGGCTTTTTGCTTTTGCACTTTAGAAAACTCAAGGGCATCATTGAGATTGTTAAATTCAAAGTCAGTGGGTTCTTCAACATTTAAAGTACCCGAAGCAATGTCATTAAGGAGCTTTTCGCCATCATTTACAAGACGTTGCCATTGCTGTGTATCACCATAATCGTGTAATGCACCAAGGGCAATTTCGTGATAAGAAATAGTGCGCGTGAATGGCTCATCGACTGGTGTTTCAATACGTCCTAAAATACTTATCACATGGCCATTTGCTTGTAGGAGTGGCACTAACTTTTTAGCTTCTTCAGGACCATTAGCATCAAAGAGTGCAAAGTAGCCACCTTCAGATGGTGCGTCGCGCAAAACTAACTTAACACCAAGCTTTTCGGCTTGCTCTGTCGTTAGGCTTTTTGATAAAGCATGTACTTCAAAACCACTGTGATTCAGCATTTGCGTCAGCAGTTTATTAACAGCTCCCATGCCGGTTACTAATACTTTTTCGTCTTTGCGTAATGGTATTTTACTAAAAGCTTGCCATGCAGTAAGCAGTGGGCAAGGCAATGCAGCAGCAACATTAGCAGCTAACTCTTTTGGTACCTGCATAACACGTTCTGCATAAAGCACCGTGTGTTTAGCAAAACTGCCGTTTTCGGTCAAGCTATGATGATAAGCGACTGTTTTACCGATTAGTTTGCTATCGACACCATCGCCTACCTGCTCAACAACCCCAGCACCGTCTACGCCAGGTGTGTGTGTATCTGCCCAATTAATAGGATCAGCTTGAATAAACTTCCAATCAACTGGATTGATGCCAACCGCTAGATTTCGGACTAAAATTTGCCCTGCTTTAAGTGCTGGTACAGCTTTTAATCCCAAAGCGAGTGCTTTATCAGCACCTTGAAATTGCCAAGCGTGAGTTGTTTTTACTTCATCATGATCCCATTCAGGAGCAAAATCCGGGTTTGCTTGCCTGTCGCCGCAACTAAGGGCATCAATTTGATTAATCTCGTCTTGGCTTAAGCTAAGCGAAAGGGCTTTTAAGTTGGTAGCCATATTTTTGCGTTTGGTCGATGACGGTATCGTCACCATGTCATGAGCTAATTCCCAAGCAATGACTACTTCAGCGGTGCTCACTTGGTGTTTGTCTGCAATTGCTTTAATGGTTGGATCTTTAAGTACTTTACCTACCGCAAATGGCATATAGCCGGTAACGAGAATGTCGTTTTGCGCACAAAAATCACGTATTTTTTGGTTGGTTAGGTAGGGGTGAACTTCAACTTGATTGGTAAATAACGCGCCTTTTGGCAAAATACTTAAGGCTTCTTCCATTTGTGCAATGGTAAAGTTTGAAACACCAATTTCTTTCGTTAAACCAAGCTCTTTTGCTGATTGTAACTCGGTTAAATACTCATCCATGCTTTCGCCATTGGCTGGGCTTGGCCAATGAATAAGCAGTAGGTCGACGTGATCTAGTTGTAGTTTAGTCAGGCTCTCTTTTACGCTGTTAATAAAGTCCGTTTTATTTAACTTATCATTCCATACTTTGGTGGTGATAAATAACTCACCACGTGCAACACCACTGTCTTTAATCGCTCGGCCAACAGCTTCTTCGTTAGCGTAAATTTGCGCGGTGTCGATGTGTCTAAAGCCCTCTTCAATAGCTGTTAGCACACTTTGATATGCAACTTCGTCTTGTAATCTAAATGTACCAAAACCCAGTTTTGGCATAATTGATCGTGGCATCATAACTCCTTAATTATGGAACTTGGGCAAAACATGTTCGCCGATGTGCTTTAATGCCCATTCGATGGGTAATTCGTTACGTCTAAAGTGCAGGCCAATGTGATTCACACCGGCATTTTTCATTGCCTTTAGTTCTGAGATGAGTCCGTTAACGCTTGTTTCAACCCCTAAAGAGGGGCGATTGAACAGCGATATTATTGCTAGGAAAGTTTTTGCGAAAAACAGCAGGGGTAACAAAACACCTTTGTCGTTTTTGCAAAGGTGTTTTAATTGTTATGAATTAGCTTCTTCTTTTGAAAGGGTAAAGTATGCGCGAGTGACTGGGTAGGCAATTTGTGAAATCAGTGCAGTGCCCCAAAGTATGTTGCCAATGAGCGAAGGTACATGGGGTAAAATAGGAATAGTAACTAAAGCGAGTATAACGCCAAACATTCTTACTTTGGCTGTTGCAAAACGGTGCGCTACACGATGCTCGATCATTAGCTGGATCCACAATAAACTCAATAAGTAGCCTGCTAACCCTACGCAGCCAATGACACCATATTTAAGAGGGTAGGGTTGCCAGAACCCAGCTTTCACTTCGCCGGCGAGCGCAACGCCAACCATAACTGCACATAACATTAAAAATAGGTGAGCTAACCACCAACTTACGAGTGTCCATTTGTGTTGGTTTTTAGGTTTACCATTGCCAACAAAGTCAAAGTAAATCCAGCATTGCACAAATACTGCAATACCGCCAAACATAAAGTTAGCCAGTACAGAGGGGTCGACTTTATAAATTCCTTTTTCTGATAAAGTAATCACCAATTTAAAGAAACCTTCGCCTACGACAATGAGCAGTAAAAGGGCAAAGCGCTCAGACATATGCCCAAGGCGTGGTAAAAAACGTTTATTTTCAAGTACACCAATTTTTGGAGCCATATATAAAACTTGGATAGCGGCAATCGCAGTGCCAAATACCCAATAACTATAGGGTGCAGGCATAAAAGCTGTCGTAGCAAAGATAATGGCAAGAGCAAAGTAGTTACGGCTCACACTGCGTGCTAATTTAGTTGATTCGACCCCCAATTGATTGGTGCGATGAAATAAATACGCTGTAATAAGTCGGTTAGCTGCATAGGCCAATGCAAAATATGTCCAGCCTTTGTCAAGTACATGGGGAATAGAGGCTGCCATAATCATGGCGGTGACAATTTGGCAGGCCATGATCAGCCGATGTTTTACATCTGTACTGACATAGAGTGAGTTAAAAACGCTGGAGTCAGCCCAGGCGAACCATACGGTGATGAATAAACCTGCAAAAGTAAGAAAACCACTTAAATGTAAGTGGTCGCTTAAAAAATTACCTAGCAGAAAAATGATTACCACATGAATAAGGTCATAAAATAATTCAACCCAATGAACATGGTCATGTGAACTTTTTAAATCTAGGTGATGCTTAGGTAAGCGCCACATTGGGTGGTTTTCTAATGCCATAATTGCTCCTACCTATTTGCTCTCAACAATAATTGCAGTGATGGTGGTTTCACCTTCATTTTTGACTTGATGAGTCCATGCGTCATGCCACATCACATAGCCATTGGGGATCTCAAGTGTTGTTTGTGACTCTTTTGTACTGATGGTTGCCTTACCACCTGTCTCAAAGTAGACAGTTTCGGCATTATGCGTGTGCCAATTATCTTGCTCACCTGGTGCTAAAGTCATACGCAAAACAAGTACTTCACTGTTATCTAGCAATACTTCATAGTGATTAGGTGAAGCAATATGTGCATGGGGGAGTTGTGCTGAAAAAGCATGTGGTGAGCACATCATTATGCTCACCAAGCCAATCAGCAAAGTTGTAAATTTGCTCATGGCTACTCTCTACTTATGCATACCGCGAATTGGGTAGTTATTTTTTGGATCGCGTATCCAGTTAAGCCCACTTACCAAGGTTGCTAAATCAGGTCTTACAAATGGGTTATTGGAATAATCAACCACATGTACATTACCCTGCTCGTTAACCACAAACAGTGCAGGCTCTGCGAAAGGGTGATCTGTTTCTTGCGGTGAACGGGGATCAGATATGTAAGTACCTAATGCTTGCATTTGCTCTGTAGTCAAACCGTAAGCAAGTGGAAATGACACAGATAACTGCTCTAAATGCGCTTCTAACTGCTCTTTGCTATCGCCTGAAACAGCAATTACATCAACACCCGTTTCTAATAGCGCAGCTTTGTACTGCTCGAGGCTGTTTAAATAGCGAGTACATAAAGGGCAATGCTTACCACGATAAACAACCACAAGCTGCCAGCTTGCACCGTGTTGAGGTTGACCAAGAACAGCCTCTTCACCATTCAAAAGTGCAGCACTAATACTAGGAAATGCACTGCCCGGATGGAGTTTATTGCTATAAACAGATTCGTTACTCATGAGTGTTCCTTAAAAGTTGTCGTTTAAGTGTTTTTCAAAGCGCGCAAAGTCGCTGTCGATGTCTGCATTTTTCATCACGTCATAACAGGCGAAAGTAGGTAACCCTTGCATACCGAAAAACTTAAAGTTCATATGCATTGGGAAAACAAGGTCATCAACACTTTTACCTTCAAAAAAGTCAGTGGCATCTGTAAATGATTCTGCAGGTGCATTTAAGGTCAGCGACATCATGTATTGAGTGTTATTTAAGGTGCCGCCTTTACCGTAATTGGCTTTTGGATTGTCTTGATGGCGACCATCACCATGGCAAAGCGCTCCACCCATGCCCGCGGTGTACACTTCATCCATGTATTTTTTGAATGACCAAGTCATGCCCATCCAATTAATTGGTGATTGTAAAAAGACGATATCTGCCCATTGATGGTTTTCAAGTTCAGTTTCTACATCAAATTCGTCTTGTGTGTTAACCACACGAGTTTGATAGCCTTTTGCTTGAAAAAAAGCGTCGGCTTTTTCGATTAAAGCAGCATTTAACTTACCTTCAGAAAAAGGGTAATAGTGATGCGCGTTAAGAATTAATACGTTTTTCATAGTTGAGTATCCGTTTGCTAATTACTTTATCGTGTTCAAAATATATTCTGTGGTATATAATAGTAACCTAGGTTATTTAATCAACCAGTCACCTTTTTGTAACTAGGCTGAAAAATGCGAGGTTGTTTTGGAAAGTTCAGTAGAAACAGACAGTAAGGGAAGAAAAAAAGTTTTAAATGCTTGCATGGAACCGTGTGCTATTGAAAAAGGCATGCGTTTGATTGGCGGTAAATGGACGGGCTCTATTATCTATCATTTAAAAGATGGCCCTGTGCGCTTTAATGATTTAACGCGCATGCTGGGTGGTGCAAGCAAAAAGATGATAGACCAACGTCTGAAAGAGCTAGAAAGTAGAGCGATGATCACCCGTCATGTTATTAGCACGCGCCCGATAGCAGTGACCTATGAGCTTACTGATTTTGGCCGCTCAGCACTGCATATACTCGATGAGTTACGGGTTTGGTCTGAATCGAATGAGGTTTAATTAGCTTAGAGAGGGCAGGGAATGCATAAGGCACAATTTGGAGAGGTTGAATCAATTAAAAAGCCACCTCATTATGAGGCGATTCATCAACTTGCGCTTGATATTGTTAATGCTCCAAATAAACAACAAGAGTGGGCGGCGTACAATAAAATAAAAGAAATATGCGACAAGTTTGCAGGCACACCGCTTGATCATCCGTTTCAATGGGAAACGCTCGCTGACTTTACCTATCAAAAGCCAGAAGTTGCACTTAGCTATTATTTCAAAGCGCTAAAGCTAGCAATGTTACTCGAACTAGAGGATTATTTAGCGTCGATTAATTTTGCGATTGCAGAGAATTACCTAGAGAAAGCTGATAAGGCCCAAGCGCTAAACTTTGCCAATACAGCTTTAACTTTCGCGGAACAAGCCGCAGATGATGAATTACAGTTAGAAATTAACGAACTGATTCTCGAAGCTAACTCCTTGCCATAAAATTATTTATAAAAAAGCCAGCGCTATGCACTGGCGTTTATCAATTACGGAAAAGAGTAGCGCACAATCCGTTTTACAACAGAGAAGTACTGGCGAAAGAAGCCGCCGGTATTGTAGTGGATACCGTGCTCTTTAAAGATAGCTTGCACCTTAGGGGCAATTTCGCGGTAGCGTTTTGCGGGTAAATCGGGGAATAAGTGATGTTCTATTTGATAGCTCAAGTGCCCAGTCATTACATGAAACAGGTTACCCCCTTTGATATTTGATGAGCCTAACGCTTGGCGGTAATACCACTGACCTTGTGATTCATTTTCGCAGTCTTGTTGGTTAAAGGTTTCAACTTCACCGGTAAAGTGCCCACAAAAGATAATGGTTGAGGTCCATAGGTTACGTAATAAATTAGCCGCAAGGTTACCCGTTAAAACCAACAAGAATAAAGGCCCAGCAATCAGTGGAAAGAGCAGGTAGTCTTTCACTAGCTGGCGTGCACCCTTACTAAAAAAGCGCTTTTTCAGTTCGCTGTGAGACACCGTGTAATCGCGGTCATCTTTTTTCTTGCCAAAAAACACCCGCTCGGCTGCCATTTCATGGTACGACACTCCCCATTGGAACAGCACACTGAGTAATAGGTAAGTAACAAATTGCCACAGGTTTTTCACCCGCCAACGAAAGTCATTCGATAAGCGTAGTAATCCATAGCCGAAGTCGCGATCTTTACCAATAATATTGGTATAGGTGTGGTGCTCGTAGTTGTGAACACGGTTCCAGCTAGCCCCATCGCACGCTATATCCCACTCGTAAGACTTTGAATTTATATATTTATCATTCATCCAGTCGTATTGGCCATGCATCACATTGTGGCCAATTTCCATGTTATCGAGGATTTTTGCTGTGGCTAAACTAAGCACGCCCACGAGCCATAAAACAGGCTGAATAAAGCCTAGCATTAATAAAACTCGGCCACCCCATTCAAACACTCGCTGGCAAACAATAACGCGGCGAATGTATTTTGCATCTTGCTCACCGAGTTTTGATTTTACATCTGCTTTAACGCTATCGAGTTGAGCTGCTAATTTTTCAAAATTGACTGTTTTTATTGTGTTCATGCTGATAACTCCACGTCACTGACAGGTTGCGATATGCAAAGTTGAATTAACTGCTCTGAGCTATCAGAGAGCTCACCAGTACGAATATCACGCACGATGCCTTGCTTTTTAACGCATTGGCATTGATGGCAAATCCCCATACCACAGCCAACTGACACAGGTTGCTTATTCGCTTGTAAGTGGGACAGTAAGGTTTGTTGGTTATCAATAGTGAATGTTTTGCCCTGATGAGTGAGTGTTAGTTCGTGCTTATCAGAGGTTGCTAAAACAGCAGGGGCTGCACTGAAATGCTCACTGTCTATAGGCGTATTTAATTGCTTAGCTAAAGCGGCTGCTTGCTTATACAAAGCTGCAGGGCCGCACACTAACCAGTGTTTATGCGCATTTGTTGTCAGCCATGTCGTCGCATCACCATCTTTGTTGCGCTCAAGTAAGTGATAATCAAAATTGCACAGCGATTGCTTTAGTTGCTCAAGTTCATCTTTAAGCCAGTGGCTGTTCGGCTTTGCATAATAAAGCAGGGTTATAGTGTGTTTGCTATCTGCAGGTAAAGATTTAAGCATGGCTATAAATGGCGTAATGCCTGAGCCACCGGCAAGCATGATTAAAGAGCGCGCGGTATTTGGCATAATAAACTGGCCTTTAGGCTCAGAAATATTAAGCCATTGCCCTGGCCTCAAATTTATTAGCTTTGATGTAAATGCGCCGATCTCTTGGCTGCGGATCAACAAACGAATTTGTCGCTGCTGCCTTGCCAGTTGTGGTTCGCTTGCGATGGTAAACACGCGCGTTAGCAGTCGTCCTTTCGTTTCTATGGTTAACGCAATGTGCTGGCCTGCTTGATGAATGGGCCATGCTTTTTCTGGCTCAATAATCAACTCAATGCTTTGTTCAGCAAACACCTGTACATGTTTTACTTGTGCACGAAAGTAGCCTTCGCGCCAGCCTGGTTTAAAGCACTGAACCACCGGCTCCCAGTATCCTGCCCATGACTGATGATGCAATAAATGTTTTGATAATGAATTTAATAACGCTCTCATTTTTCGCCTTTAGCTTACAAGTGTACGCTCACTTGGCGCACAAGTGTAAGTTGAAAGATGGTAATTGCAAGCCTAATTTGAGTATTAGCTCTAAATTGAAAGGGCTTAACCTTGCTATTAGGGGGTTATATTTAATGAAAAAAGAAGGGATTAATTTTCTTTTTTTTATTTAATTCAAGGTTATATGTTTATTTTGTTTAGTTTTAATTGCCATGCATCTAGGGAAGGGAATTTTGAGCTCTTTTACAAGAAGTATTAAAAGGGCTCGTTAATTTCGGCTAGTAATTAAAAACAGCTTTAGCCTTTTTGCTCTGAAGCTCTGCCACCGGCTCTAGTGGCAAAGCTTAATTTACAAGTTCGAGATGTAATATGGGGATATTCGTTGGTTTGTGAGCCAATTCAATCGAGTTATTTAAGCAAACATTATCCCATCTGAGTCTTGTTTAAAGCGATTCTGACTCTCAACTTTACGCCATACTTTTTCGTGGAAGTAAAACGCAACAGTGTTCACAGCTGGCTCAACAATAGCAACCAAGCCACCAATTAAAAAACTACCTGTTAAAAAGTAAGTCACTGTAAAAGCGATTGCGAAGTGCATCATTGCAAAAGTAACTGTCTTAATCATTTTGAATACCCTAACTCTTAAAATTTAATGAGTTTAGTATTGCTCATTATTTTCAATCTTTAAAATGGAGTAAAAAGATTTTTGTAATCGAAAAACTGGATTGTTGTTTTCACAGTAATGTTCAGAAAGTTTTATTTCAAAGTCTACGAATTCAAATAGAAGTAGATGGTGAGAGTTTCGTAAATATGCATTTCAGTTGGGGCAATAAACTGCGTATTGCCACCGATAATGCATGGCGAGGCTTTAGGGCAATTAAGGAGTAGAAAGCTTATTTAATCAAATTACTTAAGTTTATTTTAAGTTTAAACAAGTACAGTAAAGTTTCGCTAATAAGTAAACAAGATAATTTAAGATAGCTCATTTTTTGTTTTAGATCATTATAGCAAGAGCGCTCAAAGGATAGCGTAATTGTGAGTCTATATTACGTATAAATTTAGCACTTATCTCAACGCGTTTTACGAAAGGGGCACTATGAAGATTAAAAATACAACGACTCATTACAGTTCGTTCTCGATATTATTGCACTGGCTTATGTTTATTCTAATCGTCACTGTTTTTGGCAGTATTGAATTGCGAGAGTTATTTGATAAAGGCACGGAAACACGCGATGCTTTTAAAATGTGGCATTTTATGTTGGGTTTATCTGTTTTAGCTCTAGTAGTTGTAAGGTTAGTGGTGCGTGTGCTGGCAGGCTCAACTCCTGCAATAAAACCTGAGCCTGCAAAGTGGCAAAATACATTAGCCAAACTTGTGCACCTAGCGCTCTATGTCTTCATGATTTCAATGCCAATAGCAGGTTGGCTGATATTGAGTATGGCTGGTAAACCCGTGCCATTTTTTGGCTTACAGCTACCTCCATTAGCAAGTGAAAATAAAGATCTTGCTAAAACTATCAAAGAAATACACGAGACTGTGGGTGAAGTAGGTTATTACTTAATAGGCTTGCACGCCGCAGCTGCATTATTCCATCATTACATTTTGGCTGATAATACCTTAAAACGTATGTTGCCTTTAAAAAAGTAAAGTTTAGTTAGGTCACCATAGATAAGCCTTGAAATCCCATACTAGGATTTATCAGGGCTTGCTCATGACGCAACGAGGCTACTCATTTTTTTCTCGATTTTCACTTTAAGTATTTCGTAACACAGCAATGAAACTTATCTGTGTTACTAACCATTCGTTACCATCACGCAAGCCAAGTTAGTGTTGGGTCAAACACTAACTTGGCAACGCATGAATCCATCAAAACCTCAATTCATCAGAGATTATCAACGCGCGAGTAAATCACGCTAGGTCAATAAGGTACGGAACTATACTTGTGTGAAAGTGTTGCTTAAAACAAAGTTTGGAGTTCTGAGTTAACGTCCTGGTTTTTAACCTCTCTTTGTACCCATTCATCTTAATGTACTATTAATAACCAATTATATTTGTATGATGATAAAAATTACTCAAATCTTGAGTTCATAATCCAAAGGAACATACCTAATGTGGTTTACTAATCGCAAACTGTTATCCGAAAATATTTATTTAAAAGAGCAGGCTGCTGAATACGAAAATATAAAGCATGATCTCAAAGAAGAGATGTTGTATTTTCTGCTGAACAAAAATAGCACCATCATTGAAGTAAATGAGCGATTTGCAGCAGCGCTAGACCTTCAAGCGAATGATCTAGTTGGTAAAAACTTAAATGATTTGCTCCTAAAAAAATCAATTAATAAACCCCACACACAAAAATTACTCTCGGCAATAAATAAGTTAAACCATTGGCACGGCGCCTTACAATTACAAACTAATACAGGTCGTGAACTGTGGCTCAGGAGCATTTTACAACCAATAAATGGCGAACTTGCCGTGTATTCAGCTGAACTGACCAGAACTATATCTCAATCAAGAGAGAAAGAAGATATGCTTACTGCTCTCAGTCGCTCTTCTGCTGTGATTGAATTTAGCCTGGATGGCATAATACTTAATGCTAACGATAACTTTTTGAAAGCCATGGGGTACTCTCAAAATCAAATACTAGGAAAGCACCACAGCATGTTTTGTGACCCACATGAAGTTGAATCGAGTGCTTATAAACAGTTTTGGTCTGAGCTGAAGCAAGGGCGCTTTATTTCAGACCGTTTTAAAAGGATTGATAGTCACGGTAATGAGGTATGGCTTGAAGCCTCATATAACCCAATTCATGACGACAATGGAGATTTATATAAAGTTGCTAAGTTCGCGACTGTTATTACAGAACAAATGAAAAGAGAGCAAGCAATCTCACAGACTGCAGAGATTGCTTACGATATTTCAAAGCAAACAGACGCAGATGCAGAAAGCGGATTAGAAGTTGTAAAGCAAACAATAATAACGATGAACGCCCTGTCTAAGAAACTCGAAACAGCCAGTGAAGGTATCAATAAATTAGATGTACAGTCAGCTAAAGTAGCTGACTTGGTCGATAGTATTAAAGGTATTGCAGACCAAACTAATCTTCTTGCTCTCAATGCTGCAATAGAAGCTGCAAGAGCTGGAGAGCAAGGACGTGGGTTCTCTGTTGTGGCTGATGAAGTGAGGCAGCTTGCTTCAAGAACGAGTGCCGCTACTGAGCAGATAATAGGTGTCGTGACTGAAAATAAAGTACTAACACAAGATGCGGTAACTCAAATTGAATCTAGCCTAGTAGAAGCAAAAGATGCATTAGAGTTATCTAATAGCGCAGGTAGTGTAATCGATGATATTCAAAAAGGTGCTAAAGAGGTGGTTGAGGCCGTCAGTCAATTTAAAACGAATCTTTAGTAAAGGGTTATCGAATAAAGGAGTAGTGTACTACTCCTTTATTGAATTTGGCGTGATTAAAGCCTTGCTAGGTTTTATTGAAAGTAAAATTTTAATTTTCTTATAAATCAATGAGATAAAAGCATCTGACAGGAGGTTTAAGCTACTTATGGCAAATGGAGAGTTAACTTTATGATCTTCTTTGCCTTAGCAGCTTCAAAAAAGCACGATTAATCTATGCTGAGTAGAAATGGAGCTCCACAATAGTCGAAGAATCGAGTTCATAGGGTGAAGCTACTTTGATGCATGGTAAATCTATATATTATTTCTCTGATATTAAAACATAAAAATGCAACATTAATTTTGTATGAAAAACGAACTGGGTGTTTGTCGGTCAAATGAATTATTATTGTGTTTTTCATCATTTTCACTGCTACTCTGCTTGTCGGTACTGAGGAATTGTTTTCTATATCGTCTGCAGAAAGAGAGATCACAACACTTAATTTTAAAGTTACTTAGGTTAAAAGAGCCGAAGATTATTCCGTGTTATAAATACCGGGATGTCAAAATTGAACAACAATCGTGAGCCGTTGGTTAATGTGCATGTATACAAAACTCGCTATCTTACGTAACAAAAAATGTGGGCATCTATATATAATTCCGAACAAGGTGTAAAAAGTTTAGTGTTTTAAACTAACTAACTTATAGCAAAATTTAGATTAGATTACGAAGTAACAGAATGATAATTAAGGATATAAATATGGATTTTAATTTAACAAGTATAGGTCAGATAATTTTTATCAATTTTTTAGTTATGATTTTTCTAACATTAAAATTTGCTAAAGGAAAAGCAGATAATTTGGCTTTAGTGGGTTTTTATACTTTTCTCTTGAGTTTTATTTTCTTTCCTGCAAGTTGGGTCTTTTGCTGGTATTGGTCAAGAAAGAAATATGTGGGAAATTAACAATAAAGCAAATATATTGCTGTTTGCGTTTTGAGATAAGTACAGCTAGTTCCTGAACGTTTTTTCATGGTAATACAATAAGAAGGCTAAGCTGTTAGATGTTATATAGCATAAAGTAATTTTCTCTAACTCACATTTTTTGAGGAGCTTTATTTGCTCGTTTGTTCCCAAAGATAGGTAGTGAGATCAAAAATTAACTCACATTTTATAATGATAGTAAAACTATTTAAATAGATACAAATTCAAGGCCTAGCCCAATTGACAACAACGTTAGAATGTTGGACGATAATTTTTAGACCTTTAATACTTCACTGGTAAAATCTTTACATACTATCTAACAGACTAAGCACACTTTCAGCCCTTAAATTAGCTTGAGACAAAATAGAAGTAGACGCTTGTTTTATAATTTGAGTTTGCGTCAAAGTTGCCGTCTCTTTAGCAAAATCTGCGTCTTGAATTCGTTGTTTTGCGGCAGACAAATTCGTATTTGCTGTTTGCTGTCTACGAATAGTCGATTCAAATCGATTCTGAGTGGCACCCATGGTATTACGCTGATTAGAGACTTGCTGGATGGCAATATCGATTATCTCCAAAGACCGCTCTCTATCCTCTTCTGTATCGAGTGATAGCGTATCAACCGTTGCTTTGATCCTGTCTTCTGAGTACAAATGAAATGCGGCGTTATCTTCTAGCTCAGATTCCATCGTTGTGAACTTGTCACCAAAGGAATTAAACTCGATTAACGGTGTATATAACCCGTCTTCCGTTTCAGAGAACAGCGGGCTCATATTGCGCAGTTCCAATGTATCTGCACTTGTAGAAAATCTAATACTGCCATCACCTTGTGTAGTCGGTATTACGCCACTGAGCCTTACACCTTGCCCGGCTAAAGCCGTTGAAATACGATCTCTTATTTCAGCATAATAATACCCATTTTCACTATTTCTTAAGCTGTTTGGTGGATAAGTAATTGTCGGATCATAAGCAGGAATATCATCACACCGCACGTCTATGCCGTTTACTTGGAAGACATGGGGAAGCATATTATAGTTAAAGTGACCCATAACACCGATAGTGCCAGACTTTTGCGCAACCAACGGCGACTGATTAGGAAGACGCGGGGCTGAGTTGATGTCATCAATCAAGTCATCAATATCAGTATACGGGCCATTAAACGATTGCCCATTCACTTCAAGTGGCCCACTGTTAAAAGCCGTTTCTAAATTTACACCCCTAACAGAAGAGCGGATCAAACCACTTGGGTAAGTACTGATCACCTCCATACCTCTTGGCTCCCATTGATACGAACCTAAGTTTTCTGTTTTGGTGTTTAAGTCAGTAACTCTGATTGTTTCAAGCGCGTCTTGGCCTACCTGAAAATCCGCAACATAGGTACCGTTAAGTAAATTTGAGCCTCCAAAGGTCGTGTCGTTAGCAACCCTATCAATTTCATCGCGTAACGCCGAAAACTCTTCCGATATTGCCTCAATATCAATAGCAGTATTGGCCCCATTGCCTGCCGCGATTGTTAATGTTCGCATACGTTGAAGATTATCAATCACACTCTCAAGGGCGCCATCAACCGATTGGGTTACCGATATACCGTCTAACGTATTTCTGATAGCTTGCTGGCTTCCATTAATCTTAGACGTCAACCTTGACGATATTTGTAAGCCGGCAGCATCGTCTTTTGCACTATTGATACGAAGGCCTGAAGCGAGTCGCTCCAAGCTTGTACTTTCGTTATTCTGAACTTTTGAGAGAGTATTTTGCGCAGAAAGCACAGCAGTATTAGCTACTGAAAGCATAAAGTCCCTTTAAATATGTCCTTGTGACAATTTTTTGCCACTCCTTTGTAATGGAAAGGTACAAAGCAATAAGTAAGCCAAATTGGTAATTTTATAATATTTATTAAAAGCTTTGGTCAAAAGAAAAAATAGTTTCACAAATTAAGATATTTCCGTGTAGAAATTTATCCATCTGTACATTGAGCAAATAAAAGAATTCTGTCATTTATTTTCAGCGGAGTTCGAAGCGATATTTTTAATTAAACCAACAATCTTCTTTAGTCACGCTGAAGAGAGCTGGTTAGAAATCATCGAAAAAAGTTAAAACTGGCTAACCTTCGGGTTCGCTTTCTTAATATTTCCCCTTCCTCGTTCCTTTTTAGTTAAAAGCCGTAACAGCGGTTTAAAACTCATATAAAAATAAAGGAGCATATCATGTTCAGATATATATCAACGCAGGATCTTCTAACTTTAGTTGACTCAATCCGCAGTATCATTCTCAAAAACGACCATAAAATTAATCATTTAATGTTAAACAAAGAAAACCCTGATTTTGAGGGGCTTTGGTCAATTGTCGAGCCAGATGTTTATGCCAATAAGCAACTGAACTATCGTGGTGTAAAAGTGTTGTTTTATAAAATGATGGTTTTTCTGCTCGAAGATATTCAGGAGGGCACTTTTGATTATTCCGATTACAATGAGGAACCTTGCAACGAAAATCCTGAGCGCTTCGATGAGTTATTTGATACGGAATTAGAGAATGACTTCTATGATGACTTTAAGGAAAAAATTGAGCGTGAGTTCGAGCCAGAGCTTAATAATGAGCGTACTCAAAATTCTATAAAAGAGGCCATATCGCAAATCAAACAAACGCATTCATAGGATAAATAAAGCTATTTTTGCATTTAAAAATAGCAGCCTAACCATAACTCACGAAATACGCCACGAGCCGTTATTTGCCGGCTCACTACTCAATGTCTGGGTAGTCAGAGTTCATCTGATAATACTAGTGAGGGAATTGTACGCAAATATACTTTTCCATTGTGGTAATACAAAAGCGTATTGCCAACGATAATGTAAGGCGAGGCTTAAGGGCAATGAAGGAGTAGCGTGCTACTCCTTTTTTAATTTATTACGAAAGAAAACTTGGAGTTCGGTTTTTCAGACTAATGCTCGAGCATTTATAAATTCAATATCTTACGCATATTTACATTGCAGTTTTTACATTTAAAAAGTAATCTATTTCAGTTGTTTGAATATGGATATTGTAAGTAATATGGAAAGTAGCAATGACCCTACACACCTCGATGAAAAAGATCACCAAGCAGAAAGTAATGGCCAAGATAAGCTTTCATCTAATCATGAGCTAGTTAAGCAATGGCGATTAAATCTGGAATCTATTAAGAATGATATTAGCTTTGAGCTCCCCTCAGAGCCTGATAATACGAATGAAAGTTTATTAGCTGCTCTTGAAGCGTTAGAGTATTTAGATAAGAAAAATACTCTACTAGACGAAAATGAAGATTTTCAGTTTACAGACGATGGATTTGAGGCTTATAAAGCCAGGTATCATGTTGCTTTTGAGTACTTGTCTGGACTAGAAAAATTTAATCCTAATAAATCATCTGCAAAATTCTACTTTTTCTCAAGAACTAAGCAACTTGAGCAACGGCTAAAAATAAGTAGCTGGATACATTCACTTTTTCACCTTTTAATGTTGTTAATTATTATTTTGACTTTGGGAGGAGTTAGTCTTTTGATTTTACAACAGACCCAGGGTAATTTGTTTGTAAAATTATTGCTGGGGTGGTTTTGGATTGAAAGTATTAAAAGCTCCGCACACTTAGTAAGTAAATACAAACAAGTCGCTAGTACTCCCTTTCGCTTTAGCGTTAGCTTGTTAGGCATTCACTCTGTAAATATTTTACTAAAAGTAATTACCTTATGGGTTATACCTTTTGTTTTTATCGTAAGTTACAACAAATATTGGATTGATGATTTTATAATTATTGGTTTATTTCTGTCTTGTGTTATTAACTTTAAACTCGATGATGAGCCGACTGAAGAGTTAAATAAACAGGAAATTACAAGAGTTGAGAGTGCAAATGTTTAAGTGGAGTATCTTTATTGCCCTTATGGCTTTTAGCACTATATGCTTAGCAAAAATAGATATTGACCTCGCCTGCAAAGAAAAGAAAGAACAGCAACATTCTCTACTAGAAAGACTATCAACTTCTCTTACTGAAGCTCATTTAGCTGGACAATGTACTGGTTTTAAATCTGTATATAGGATTAATTTGAAAGAAGCTTGCTCTGAGTTTTTAGAGCAAAAAGCATCGCTATTAAGCTCTTTAAGTACCTCTTTAAAAGAAGCTAATCTGGCAGGTATGTGTGTTGGCGCTATTTATAAATTAGCCAAAGAGTGTAAAGCAGATACTTACAACATTAATTACACTGATATCGCTAGAGGAAGCATTACAGTAGAAATTGTTGAGCAGCGCCTCGGTTGCTACGGAAATACTTATGGCTGGTAAAAATACAAGTATTGCGGCTGTTGCTTGTCAGGCATTAGGAATTGACCGTAATTTGTTACCAGAGCGGTTAAGAAGTCGTTTAAATTATTACGTTAAAGATAAAAATCTCAATGCCAAACTGCTGGATGAGGCCGATATAAAATCTGAGTCAGTCGACTATGTACCTAAGCCTATTAAAGCAGGTAATCACATATTTATACGAAACCTTGTAATTTTAGACACGCTTTTTGAAGATAAAAAGTTAGTCGTAAAGTGGTTAAACGGTGAAAAAGTCAATTCTGAAAATTTTGAGCAATTTGCTAAGGAATGGAAGGCTAAAAAATTACTCTTTCAAGCACTAGATAGGCGAATCGGAGATTTAAGGCTTTTTTTAATAAATAAAAATATAGATTGGTCACAAGATGAAATCCCATACCCATTTAGTGATGGTAAATATAGTTCAATGGAGTTGATTGCTAATTCTATAGAACTTGATAACCAATCGAGCCCATATGATTTAGCGCTAAAAGCTGTTATTGACGGAGAGTTTGGGGCTTTAGGTAAATTGATTTCTAATAATCCTGGTGCTTTTATCAGCGAACACGGTCAGTGGCTAGTAAATTTATACAACACTAAAAAAGCAGAGTACGAAGAATATAGTATGTTGCTCAATAAATATTAAAATATTTAATCTTTTTCTTTTTTGTGACTTTCACAGTTTGATACTTGCTCTTGAAGTCACCACACAATGCGGTGACATTAGGAGATTCTAATGAATAGATTTATAGTTTTTGAAGGGCTTGATGCCTGCGGAAAAACTACACTAAGTTCTTTATATGCAAAAGAAAAAAATGTTGTTGTTCATTCAGCTATAGTGGAAGAAGCGCTGGAGTTGAGAAAGATCATTGATTCTTTTGAGTCGAAAGAGAGTGCTTTTTTGTTTTTTTTACTTAATAACTTTCTGAGAAGTCATACTGTCTCCGGAGCAATAAAGTCACAGGATGTCGTAGTCGACAGGTATATTTTTTCAACTTTAGCGTATCAGACGATCATGCTTGGAGAAAAACTCGTTAAGAATATCTTTGATACACTTAATATCTCTCAAAACATTCTTCTTCCAGAAGTCATTATATTTGTTAAGGCTGATGCGGAAACAATAAATAGTAGGATAGGGGCTAGATGTGGCAGTATTCAGTGGTATGGAGATGCTATTACACAAAATAGTTGTGTAGAAACAGCCTATAAAAAGATCTTTCAATGGTTTAATATTCCAGTAGTCGAGATTGATACATCCGAAAAGAATAGTCGCTCGATTGAAGAAAACTACCAACTAATGAAAGCTCAAGTTGAGCGTGCCCTATCTAGTAGCCGCATCTAAAAATAGTTTATCAATTAAGAGGGAAGTGAGCACTTGAGTCAATTCCCTTTTAGACAGCAATGCCATATTTTCGGCAGCAAACAAGTAGAATAGAAATTGTATTCTCAATCAACTATACAGCGATTAAGTTCTTTTGAACGGCTGTAAATGACTCGTGAAGCTTACCAGCCCAGACTTGATTAAACACTTATCACTTTTATCGTGACCTTTAATCGTGATTGAAGTTAGACCGCCCTCTTTCAAGTTAATCATCCACTAAATGTATCCTCATCCCACTCGGCAATAAGTAAAACTGATATCGTTTCTCAATGCTCGATGGGTGTATTGTATTAACAACTTATCTAGCTAAATGGTCGCGTGACAATCAATCATATTAATGATTGAAATGGTTTTGCAGGTTTAATTTTAAATAATTTGTTGTTTCCCTTTTTTGTGAATTTCACAGTTCGATACTTCCTCCTGAAGTCACCGCAGTCCGCGGTGATATTAGGAGTACATTATGTATCATTTAATTCTTTTTTCATTATTCAGTGAAACCAATGAACTTTCATCAGCAGATGCGGCTGTGAAAACAGCGTTATTGAACCTTGTATTAGGAGGTTCATATGAATAAGACGATTGATGAGTTGGTAATTAATTATCACGTTACAGAAGTATGTAATTATTCATGCAAATTTTGCTATGCAAAGTGGGACCGCCCCAACGAATTACATGCAAATGAAAATAGCGCAGAGTTAATGCTTGAAAAGTTAGCCAGTTACTTTTTTGATGTTAATAGCAATCAAGTAAAAGCGGTTTTCCCTTATAAAACAGTGCGTATTAACTTTGCAGGTGGGGAGCCTTTAATACTCAAAAAGCGATTTGCACAATTGATTATGAAGGCAAAGTCACTTGGTTTTAATTTATCTTTAATTACTAATGGCCATTACCTAACAAACTCTTTCATAAACAATTATGGCGCTATGTTTTCAATGATCGGGATAAGTTTTGACAGCCAATATATGACTACACGTGAAGATATTGGTCGAATAGATCGCAAAGATAAGTCTTTTGGTACTCACGATTTAATTAAAGCTGTTAAACAGCTTCGTAAAGTTAACCCATCCATCACAATAAAAATAAACACCGTTGTTAATAGCCTTAATTACCAAGAGTCATTCGAGCAGCTAATAGCAGAAATAAAACCTGAAAAATGGAAAGTTTTCCAAGTACTACCTGTATTAAATGACAACTTATTAATTTCTGATGAGCAGTTTACTGTTTTTGTAAACCGTCACGCTTCATTAAAAGAAGTCATGGTGGCAGAAGATAATGAAGCGATGACGACTTCTTATTTGATGATTAACCCTCAAGGGCGTTTTTATCAAAATAGTTCAACTCAAAATGGATATATTTATGGTGATTTAATTTTAGATGTAGGGGTAGAGAAAGCATTAGAGGTTTGCCAGATAAACTGGGAGACGTTTGCTAGCCGATATAAAAAGGATAATACAATTAGCCTCATTAGTAATAGTGAGTATCAGCTCAAGAATAAACAAAACAAAATTGCATTAAATCAGGGAGTATAAACATGAGCTTCATAAATACAGATGAACAATTCGCAGCATTGTTCAAAGAGTCCATTGCGTCAGATTACAAAAATGCACTATTACTGATGAATGTAAGCCCTGATGTTAGTTTGTTTAAATTTCGCAGGATACTTGAGACCTTATGCTTACTTTATGCTCAACGCCATAGCTATGAATTTACTAGTAAAAACTTATGGGAGCAAATAAATGAGCTAAAAGATATCAACGCAATTCACGGAGCTGATAGAGAGCTATTTCATGGTGTTAGAGAGTTAACAAATGATGGAGTACATAATAAGGAGTTAAGTAAAGAGATATTGGTTAGTAACGCGTTAGTTTCAAGAAGACAAGTTTTAAACTTGCTGGAGAGTGCTTACTTGAGCTTTGGGCTTGGTAAATGTATACCAAAATACGAGTTAATAAATGTGGGAGGCCAAGAACATAAAGATTTATGGTTTAACTGTTTAATGTCTTGTGACTATAAAGAGTATTTAAGCTTAGGTGATTTTTACGAAAAAATGGGCGAAGTTTTTGAAAGCGAAGACTTTGATGATAAATCTTTCACTGCGCGAGCACAGAGTATGTATGCTTTTGCAGCTGAGTCTTATAAAAGTGCTTTTCAACTTTGCTCAAAAAAAACGATAACCGATGTTATTAGCTCTGATGATAAACAAGTCAGTATTACTCAGCAAAGCCATCAAATTCTATTTAAATATGCTCTTTTATGTCTCAATCATAAAGTAGATAACCTTCAAATTACTGAGATAACAATATTACTAAGCGCATTAGCAAAAAGGGGGTTTTACGCTGCTTACGCTTATTTGGGGTGGTGTCATTACCTGAGTGAAGACTATAAAAAAGCACATAAATACCTTACCCATAAAAAAGCTGAAGACACAGTCTTTCTTTTTCAAAAGTTAGGTGTTTTATATTCTTCAGGCAAAGCTTGCCTTGTTAACGGTGATAAAGCTGTTGAGAGTTTTCAAACAGCAGCAATGCGAGGCTGTAATAAATCAATGTTTGAATTAGGTAAAATCTATTACAAAGGAGAGTTAGTTCCAAAAGATGACAAACTAGCTCAACAATATTTATGCCAAGCAATCGCTACTGGAAACTTTGATGCAGCTTTGTACCTTGATGAAAAGTACTTAAAAATAAGAGAGCTATTTTCTGGTTTACTAGATGAAATCAAAGGTACCAAAGTAAAAATAGGGCCACAAAAATGTTGGACTAAAACTACTAAATTAGGACGAAATGAACTTTGTTCGTGCGGCTCTAATGCAAAGTTTAAAAATTGCTGTGGAAAATAAATAATCGAGGTATGCCTCAAAAGGTTTAGCTTAAATTAAAGCGAGAGACAGTGTCTCTCGTTTTTAGTTTTACCTTTTACTTTTGCTAATTCACCATATTTTATATAGCATCACTAAATAGTATGAAACACTTTAAATCAATGAGTTGTACGTATAGCTTTGTTGGCTAATAGCGTAGTATTTAGGGATGCGTTAAGTTATGGATAAAAGAAAGCTCAGCGAAACAGATATAATCAGTAAGTTTACTCTGCCAACAGTTAAAACCGCAGGATGGGACGATATTACCCAAATACGCCAAGAAGTGAAACTGCGAGACGGTAAAGTCATCGTTCGTGGTATGGCTGCTGCACGTAAAACAGTAAAAAGTGCTGATATTGTTCTTTATCACAAACCTTCTATCCCCTTAGCTATAATTGAAGCCAAAGCCAATAAACACGAGATTGGCAAAGGAATGCAGCAAGGTTTAGATTACCCCCACCTATTAGATGTGCCATTTATCTTTGCGAGTAATGTGACGGCTTCGTATTTCATGATAAAACCAGACTAGGTACGCCTGATGCATATAACCTTGAAACCGAAATATGCTTAGCTGAGTTCCCATTACCACAAGGGTTTTAGACTTAGTTTTGTGCTTACAAAGGTTATATCGAATCGCAATTACCTGTAACCAGCTAAGCTTGGCAAGGTGAAACACTTTTATTTATTGAGCCTCTTTAAGATTCAGCTGTATTGCTATTGAGTTTTAATGATGATGGTGTTCCATTAGCTCAAGATGACATTGGGGAAGTAGATTTAAACGAGTTAACTTTACTATTGACAAGTATTTTCTTGATGAGAGGGTTCTAAACTCGAGAAAAAGAGACACTTGGGAAACCAGTCTGGCGTTATTTTATAGTTATCAAAGAGCACTTAAAACGGCTAATGAAAATGGCAGTGTGGCCGCAAGAACCAAAGCAGAGGAAGAGCTTAAAAAATTAAAGGAGTTATTAGCACCTTGTTCAGAATTTTCATCAGTAGCCAAAGAGTCTTTATGCAAGTTGGGAGATATAATGGCAATCAAGATTGCCTGCGCATAAATGGTGTTTTTCATGGATAAATATGTGGTACTAGAGGAATTAATATGACTATTAAACAAGGAATATGGACGATTTACGCTGAGCTACGATCGCCAGTACAAATTCAGCTGGACAGTGAGCAACAGCTTGAAATAGTTATTGGAGCTTTATAATCATGGCAATTGTCTTCAACAAACCACAAACTATTGCGCAGTTGTTAGCGCAACAACTCGCGATTCCTGAGTACCAACGGCCTTACAAATGGCAGCCTAAGCACGTTAACCAGTTAATTGATGATATTTTTAATCACCGCACTAAGCCGTGTTATCGCCTTGGTACTGTGGTATTGCATCAAGATAAAGAATCAGTGAATGAGAATAAAAAAGAGACACTGAACATCGTTGATGGGCAGCAGCGACTGCTTACTTTAACGCTGCTTTGCACCATTCTTGATGGGGCTGAGAAAGCTATTTCATCCACTTTGCTAGAACATAAGTTTGAATCATCAGTCAGTATCGATAACCTCAAAAATAATGCTCAGATCATTTCTGAACGAGTAGCAAGTTTTACGGCCCCGGAAAAGCAGGAATTGCTTAATTTTGTGCTTAACAAGTGCGAGCTTATTCAAGTGACATTAGATGATTTGAGTGAAGCGTTTCAGTTTTTTGATTCTCAGAATGCCCGTGGTAAAGCCCTTGCGCCGCACGATTTACTCAAAGCGTATCATCTGCGTGAAATGATGGACGCCACGACACAAACAGAACGCTTGCACCATGTAAGCCTTTGGGAGCAAGGCGTTAACCCTGATGATGATTCAGCCAATTTGCACACCATCATGGGGGAGTTCTTGTTCCGTATGCGTCGATGGATTGACGGTGATTATGGCATTACGTTTAGTCGTCATAACATTGATGTATTCAAGGGGATCAACCTAGATAACACCCAGTACGCTTATGTGGATGCAATGCTGGCGCTCGATTACGCGGTTGAAACCTTTAATGGCGATCCTGCGCGAAAATGGGACAAGCAAACCAAGAGTTATCCATTTCAAGTAGAACAGGTGATGATCAACGGTAAGCGATTTTTTGAGTATATTCAGCATTATATGGCCATTCACACAAGCTTATTTGTTGGCAACGAGGCAAGACTTGCTTCATTCGTTAAAAATTACACTAGATACAGTGGCAGTCACCGTAAAGGGGATAGCTATGTGCGTAATTTATTTTTGTGTACCGTGATGTATTACTTCGACAAATTTGGTGATGTGGAGTTAGAAAAAGCGGCGCAGATTTGTTATCGCTGGGCATATTATTTACGCCTTGAGTTGCAACGCATCGATATGGAATCAGTTGATAACCACGCTAAAAGCCGTAGTGGGTTATTTAGAGCAATTCGCAAAGCCGTCCACCCTCAACAGGTGTTGAACTTTCAACCACCTTTTATCAAAGAGTCTAAGTTTAATAATGCTAAGGACGTGCAGGCATCTATTAAAGCAATGAAATCGGGAAGTATCAATGAGTGATGTGAACCAAGTAGAAGAGTTATCCGTTAGGGAGCTTTTCGATAAGAAAACTGAATATATTATCCCTATTTATCAGCGGAATTACGCTTGGGGTGCGCCTGAGATCGAGCAGCTTATTCAAGATATTAGTGATGCCGCAGGGTTTAATACTCAGCCAGGTGAAACTGTTAGCTTAAAACAAGCAAATTATTACCTAGGTAGCCTTGTTGTCTATCAGCGCACAACTCACTCACAGCAATCAAATGTGATATACGAAACCATTGATGGACAGCAAAGGCATACCACGCTCTCTATTTTATTGGCGTATCTAAAACATCGAAAAGTATTGGGTGAGAGTGATCTAGCAGGGGTAGACATTAATCTAACTTTTGATAGTCGACCAAAATCTTCTAGAGCGTTAAAAGATATTTATATAGGTAAGTCAAGTGGCGAGCCTGAAGAGCCTAACATTCATGCTGCGTTGAACATTATTCAGCGTTACTTCAAAACCAAAGGGCTAGATACAGAGGCTAAAATTAAACAGTTTTGCGAATACCTGTTAGATAACGTCACTATATTGAGAGTCGTTGTGCCACCGCAAACCGATCTTAATCACTACTTTGAGATCATGAATAACCGTGGTGAGCAACTAGAAAAACACGAAGTATTGAAAGCGAAATTCATGGCTACACTGAGCAATGATGATGAAAGAAATTGTTTTTCAACCATCTGGGATGCTTGCTCGAATATGTCGCGCTATACCCAGATGGGTTTTCAATCTGATTTGCGTAAAGAAGTATTTGGTGACAATTGGCAAACTATGCCAAAAAGCTTTGATGCGATTCAAGCAAAGCATACGAGTAAACAGCAAAAACAAGATGCAATGACACTACGCGAAATTATCGACAACAAAACACCCAGTGAAAATACCGATGATGAAGAGCGCGAGAAAGAAGAGCGCTTTGGCACGGTTATCGACTTTTCAAATTTCTTACTTCATGTACTCAAGTTGATGCCTGAGATTAAGGGGGTATCGCTTGATGATAAAAAATTACTTGATGCGTTTATCAGTAAAGATAATGGCTTGAGAGTTGAGACCAAAACCTTTGTATATGAGTTGCTTAAGTACAGAGTTCTATTTGATAGCTACATCATCAAGCCAGACCAACATAATGAAAAGCGTAAGTGGAGCCTACAAACTCTAGTAGCTAATTCGAGCGGTACTCGCACAAGCTCTAGCTATAATACCTCTTTTGGTAAAAACCAAGACTCACTAAATGAAAAGTTGCGCATGATATTAGCAATGTTTCATGTATCAAACCCAGCCTTAGTTTATAAGCGCTGGTTAAATGATGCACTAAGTATTTTGAATAGGAATGTTACACATGATGCGGATTTAAGCATTGATGGAGAGGTTTACTTAACTGAGCTTGAACGCTTAAGCGATCGCTATTTTGAACAAATCACCGGCGATCAATGTTTAAAGTTTAGTGAAGAGAATCCTGGAATACTTCATCAAGGAACAGGTGTTCAGAACTTTGTGTTTAACCGCTTGGATTACCTACTTTGGAGAAATTTGTACGATGGAAAGGCTATTTGCGATATCACTAAAGAGACTCTGAAGGAGCACTTTACAAGTTTTCAATTTGCGTTTAGAACCTCAGTTGAGCATTACTTCCCACAAACGGATCCATCTGGTGCAAGCAAAATGAAGGATGTTGACCGATTTGGTAATCTGTGCCTGATTTCGCCCAGCAGTAACTCAAGGCTTAGTAACTACTCTCCGCAGGATAAGAAGACGTTCTATCAAGAAAACAATCGTGCCGAGAGCCTAAAGCAAGCGATTATGATGAATTACGATGACTGGGGTCCGGAGGGACTGGGGCGAAAAAATATAGAAAAACACGAATCGGCTATGTTAAAGGTTTTATCCGTAATAAAAGTATAAGTCATGGTGCTGTATCTATTTTTATTGGAAGTTAACCATAGAGTGGGCTTAGCTGTAATTAACTTAGTTTAAAGCATGATAAAGCAGTAATTAGTCGATTTGATTTTAAGTTAAACCCAGCTTATTTATAACTAATAAAGAATTTAATGAAAAATATAATGGATTTAAGGATGAGATTTTCAAAATTAGCAAAAGAAAGCTTAGGTTGTTATGTATATTGCTTAATAGACCCTATTGATGATGAAATTTTCTATATAGGTAAGGCATCCAAAAATAATAGGGCATTTGATCACTTAAAAGAAATAGGAAAGGAAACAGCCAAAGCAGGTCGTATTTCAGATATAAGAGCTGCAGGTGAAGAGCCTAGAGTTGAAATTTTAAGATATGGCTTAGATGAAAGCACAGCATTTGAGGTGGAAGCAGCGATCATTGATACTATTGGTTTGGAAAATCTGACAAATGAAGTCAGAGGGCACGGCATTAAAAAAGGGCGTTCTACTATTGAAGAGATAGAAAGGTTATTTTCATCTGAGCCGCTTTACATAGGTGATATTGAAGAAAAATGTATTCTTTTTTATATACATAAAACTTACTCACCAACTTTAAGTGAAACTGAGCTTTATGACATGACCAGACAATTTTGGCATATGGTCTCTAAAGAAACTAGGAAATCAGGGGAGTATAAAACTGCATTAGCTATCGTTGATGGCGTAGTTGTTAGGGTTTACTCAATAGAAGCTTGGTTCCCAGCAGGATCTACTCTTTCATCTAGAAACTTTGGTGGAAAACCAGATAAATGGGAATTTGTTGGTCAAGGTCTGAATAAACATGAATTATACGGACGCCGTTTAGTTGATTCAAACAATCAGCCAATAATGTCCATGCAGAAAGGTTATAGTTATTTACCAACTAAATGATATGGTTTCTCAGCGCCATTTAGCAATTCTAGAGCTTGTGCCTTCAAAGCCAAGCTCTATCACTATTATCCAACTGAAACAAAAACTTTTTAATAGTGGCTTGAACCTTTCTACACGCATGCTGCAACGTGATCTTCAATCTTTATACGATCAAGGCTGTTTTGGCCTTGAAAAAGATACGCGAACAAAACCTTATGCATGGTCTATTAGTAAGGGCTGGCGGGGTAGCTCACCGTTACTCAGTATTGAGATTGCTCAGCATTACTTACTGCTTGAGCAGCTTATGCCACAGAATATTCCTGTAGATATTAAACAAGCAATTCATTCTAAAGCTGATATTGCATTACAGCGACTAAATGGCATCAAACCTGAATGGTTAAACCTAAAAAGTAATAGCTCGATTAAGGTGAATCTCGACAGCAAGGTTGTTGAACAAATCGAGCATGCAATAAAACATAATCGTTCAGTTAGTGCTGAGATTTATCGTGTTTTATATGATCAGGCACACTGGTTAGCTTTTCCTGAACTTAGCTTCTATGGTCTTGAAGAAGCCAACGGAATTCTTATGGCGCAGTTTATGGTAGGGGCGTTGCATGACAAGTGCTACCGGATGCCAGTTTATCGTATTCGTAATGTGAAAGTATTACAAAAGACACGGCGTGAACCAAATTTAGAGCAGTTAAGCTCATTAAGATCTGCAATTAATAAAGGAAAGCGTCAGGACAGTATTAACTTGATTATCAAAGTGCCGTGTCAGTCTTCATTGAATCAAGGGTTTGTGCAATTTGGTGAGTTAATAGAGCAGAAAAAGTTAGATGCTCAAACATCACTGCTTACATTCAATGTGAAGGACACAGAGCAATTAACAA
>NZ_LOPY01000022.1 GCF_001469895.1 Pseudoalteromonas sp. XI10
TTGAGCTTACAAACGGCTATGGCGCTGGCGCGGACCCCGCAATAGGGTTACTCGCCGCACAAGAAAGTGAAGAGCAATTATTAACGCTTATCAAAACCTGCGATATTCTCTTATGCGCAACTGGCTTAGGAGGTGGCACTGGCACAGGAGCTAGCCCATACATAGCTAAGTTAGCCAAAGATCTTAATAAGCCCGTAATCTGTATTGCAACATTACCCTTTACCAGTGAGGGGGATTTTAGGCGAAAAGTAGCTGAGCAAGGGCTTGATGAATTAAAACAGTTCGCTAATGCTGTTGTCACTTTACCAAATGATCAACTTATTGAGGTGCTTGGTAATGACATTGGCTTATTTGATGCCTTTAAGCACAGTAATCAAATTTTACATTCTTTAATTACCTCACTCATCGATATGCTGTGTTATCAGGGATTAATTAACGTAGATCTGCGTGACTTTCAAAGAGTAATGGACGCCCAAGGCGATGCAGTATTAGGAGTTGGAAAATGTGCTGATGAAAGCGACTTACAAATGGCTCTTACGCAAGCCCTGAGCAACCCTCTGGTTAGCAGTGTTGATATGAGCACAAGTACAGGTGTTATTGTACAAATTAATTGTGTCGATGAGATTTCATTAGGTAGTTACAACACCATAATGGATACAGTACGTCATCAAGTTAGCCCTAACGCGGTGGTTATTTGTGGTGCTTCTAAAATTACGAGTTTGGCGAATAACTTTGAAATACTCATCATAGCCACAGGTGCAAAGAGTCAGTTAATTCATGCCAAAAACATAGATGAAACAATACCTAAAGTAGAGCAAACAACAAAAGCTAAAGCAGTTGTATTTAGTCAAAGTGATATTTTTGATATTCCGGCTTTTATACGCAGTCAATCACCAGCTCCCTCTGGTAAGTAGTTTTATAGAGTTGTAACTACTTTTACTTTGCGTATTAGTCTGAGGTATTTGGTAGTATTTTATTTGTTCTAAATACTACCAAAGCAATTGTAATGAGGATCAGTAAAGAACCTGACATTTGTATCTAGTAAAGAAAAATTAGCTTTTATCTTTTTAACTATATGCTTTTTAAACAAGTTTTTGTCTAAATATACGTATGAGGTATTTTGATCAACATTAAAAACAACTCGACCTCTGGGAAAGTTGTAGTAGTCAGTGTTGTCTAGCATTAAACCAAACAATTGAGAAATATTATTATCTTCCCACTCGACTTGGTGCTGCAGCGTGCTATCAATAAATCCAAGTTGATCTGGCTTTAAGTCGATAGCACTTTGAGCTTTAAAGACTAATGTGTTTTCAGCAAACC
>NZ_LOPY01000023.1 GCF_001469895.1 Pseudoalteromonas sp. XI10
GCGACGTTGTCGCTAGGGATGCGTATAATACATCCTTAATTTTTCGAGTCAACACTTAATTTCAAACTTTCTTTCGATTATTTGAAACTGAAGTTTCACTTGACTCTCTGCTACGTTGTTCAGCGTCTTTCGTTGCTGCCCGCCGTGTCAGTGGGGTCGCATTATAGGGAGATCCAAAAACAGATCAACACTTTTTTTCGATCTTTTTACTGTTCGCTCAAAAAGCGAACTAAATTTACCGAAAACAGCAAAAACGGTCGCTATTATGGCTGTTTTTTAAGCCAATATTCATAATTTAATGCAAATTTCATTGCTATGTTCATTTAACTCGTTAAGATAGCAAGTTCACAATGTTAAATTAATGTTTATTTCTTGTTTATTGGTAGATCAAAATGAAATTACCCGATCAAAAATCTTTTCTTTTCTCCGTTATTCTTGCTGTTTTAGGTTTTGTGGTTGTTAAGTTCGCACTTGCAAGCTTAGCTTTAGACCCAGCATTGCTATTTGGTGCAGGCTTATTAATTGGTGCTTTAGTTATTGCAGCACTTTCATCAGCGTCAAGTGAGGAGGCCGAAGTAAAAACAAAAACACTTTATGTTGGCAACCTACCTTATCGTGCTAATGAAGGTGTTGTTCGTGCTTTATTCGAAGAACAAGGCAAAGTTTTCAATGTACGTTTATTAAAAGATAAAAATACAGGTAAACGTCGTGGCTTTGGTTTTGTTGAAATGGCTGAAGCTGATGCAGATAAAGCAATCAATCAATTAAATGATAGCGAATTCCAACAACGTACTTTAAAAGTGCGTGAAGCAAAACAAAAACAAGAGAACGAAGCTAACAGCTTTCGTGAGGGATCTGATCAGTCAGCGTAATAAGCTCAACGCTTAATTGCGAATGACCAATAGGAGCCGTTGCATAATAGTGCAACGGCTTTTTTTTATCTGTAGTAAGAGTAAAGCCTCGTAGAGCAATTAAACTTTCAACGCGCTTAGCAATCGCTTTGCCTGAGTCAATAAGGAAGATCTGTTGTTTATAGTAGTCACTGATCGCACTGGCTAGTAATGGAAAGTGTGTACATCCAAGTACCAATACATCTATATCTTCTGCTATCGCTAAATCACTCAATACATTCTCAAGCTTTGCTTTATTGATTTTCTGCGTATGAAATAGTGTTTCTGCAATTTCTACCAGCTCAGTTGAGCCATATAAGCTGACTTGTGTGTCTTGGCTATGAGTACTAATTAAATTTGCAGTATAGCGACTCTTGATGGTTGATGGTGTTGCTAGCAAACCAATATGTTTGCTGTTACTGATAGCGCAAGCAGGTTTTATCGCAGGTACTACCCCGACAACTTCTATATTTGTGTGCTGGCGAATAGTTTCTAAGGCTGATGTAGAGGCGGTATTACACGCAATAACTAGGATATCAACGTGTAAGTTTGCTGTTTCGATAAACTGTAGTAGCGCAAAAAGGCGGGCTATGATCGTTTGCTGACTTTGCGCGCCATAAGGCAATAAAGCATTGTCCATAAAATAACTATAATCAGCATCTGGGAGCAATGCTTGGATCTGTTCAAGTACGGTTGATCCACCTATACCAGAATCAAACACCATTATATGAACTGACAAACTGCTTACCTCGGATCATCAAAGGTCAGCAGTTTGCCATGCAGCTTTATAAAAAGAAAGAAAGGACTAAGCCTCTTCTTCTGTTGCCGAGCGTAGCTTATTCATTTGTTCGAACATTGCTTTGGTATAATCCACCAGCTTACTGACTTCTTCTTTATCTTGGTTTAACCATTGTAAGATGCCAGCCAGTTCATTTTGCAAACCAATATCGCCCGCTTTATTAAACGCCTGTTTCAAGTCGTCATTAAATGGCGCTATTTTCTCAGCAACTTCTTTTTCAGGGGCTGGTTTATATTCTTCATAGCCTTTAATCGCTGCTACTGTTTTGGTTTGTTTCAGATCCATCGTAAAGCCGACTAGTTGCTCATTACCTAAGTTCAGCTCTTTAGCTTGTTCAAAGGCATCTTCTAATGAGCCAGAGAAGAATGTTTCGCTAACACTCTGCAAGTCTTCCATCAATTCATTGATAGCCTGCTGCTCTTGCTCATTTAAATCACCATTGACCGACATCGAGAATGATAAATCACGTGATTGCGAAGACTCACTGACAAAGGCTTCGTTGTCGCCATTTTTGCTATAACTGCTTGCAGACTTACTTTCGTATGCATCAGCAAAGCTAATACTGACTTCATCACCTTCAGCGGTGGTGAAAGTGTACTCTGCGTTATTACTTAAACTGATGTATTGAGCTTGGCTTACTGAAACCGCATTAGGTTTAGGATTGAACAAGTCTTCTTCTAATTCATCAATACCTTTAAAGATACCTTCTTTAGACTTTTCGATACCCTCTTCGATGTCATCGTTAAGAATACCTGACTCTTTAAGCTCATCATACGCATCGTCGATGCCCATTTGCACACCTTTACGTGCATCACCTAGCATGCCTTTGAGTTTTTCATCATCAGCACCATCGGCTTTTGCTTTACGAAGTGCACCGCCAACAAAGTCGAGTACGTTTTTCACGATCTCTTCAAAGTCGAACAAGGGTTTATCTTTTTTCTCCTCGGCTTTAGGTAAACCTAGTGCCTCAGCAAGTTTATCATCAAGAACTTTTGCCGCGAGTTCACGACCGCGTTGCTGATAACTATCTTGACGATTTTGAATGGTAGGCTGCTGCAATGCCTGTTTACCATTGTATTTATTCACATTTGTATTAGGCATATAGCCTAGGTTGCCAATTTTCATGATCCGACTCCATGTTATGGTTAACTCATTATCGGCCAAAAACCACAAAACTTAAGTTTTTTGTATAAAAAAACGACACTAAAATAAATAACAAAACTAGACAAATCCTCAGCGCTCCCTACAATAGCGCCGTTATAAAGCTAAGAGATAAAAGGTAATCAGCCATGGCGGTTATAAAAATTGATACAACTCAATACGATGCACAATTGAGTGAGAAAGAGCAGCGCATCACCTCACAGTTTCGACGTTTTGGGGTCGAAAAATTAGAAGTGTTCGGCTCTGATCCTATTCATTACCGCCAACGTGCAGAGTTTCGTGTTTGGCATGAAGGTGAAGACCTGTTTCACATCATGTTTGATCAACAAACTAAAGAAAAGATCCGCGTAGATGAGTTTGACCCTGCAGCACCTTTAGTGGGTGAAGTGATGCAAGCGATGATCGAAAACTTAAAAGACAATGAAGTTCTACGCCGTAAGCTGTTTCAAATCGATTACCTTTCAAGCTTAAGTGGCGAGATCCTTGTTAGCTTGTTGTATCACAAACAACTAGATGAGCAGTGGCTACAAGCAATTCAAGAGCTTAAAGCAAAACTGAGCACACAGTTTAAGATTGATTTTATTGGCCGTGCTCGTAAGCAAAAAGAAGTGATTGGTAATGACTATGTTATCGAGCGTTTAAACGTAAACGGTAAAGAGCTTATTTATCAACAAGTCGAAAATAGCTTTACGCAACCAAATGCTAAAGTAAACATCAAGATGCTAGAGTGGGCACAAGCCCTTTGCCAACCACTCAATAATGACTTACTGGAGTTATATTGTGGGAATGGTAACTTTTCGATTGCTCTTGCAGGCTCATTCGACCGCGTATTAGCCACTGAGATTTCAAAATCATCGGTTTACTCAGCGCAATACAATATCGCACAGAACAAGGTTGAGAACTTAGATATCATTCGTATGTCGAGTGAAGAGTTCACCCAAGCAATGAAAGGCGAACGTACTTTCTCTCGTTTAGATGGCATAGACCTGAAAAGCTATAACTGCCAAACAATTTTAGTGGATCCACCACGTGCTGGCATGGACACGCTAACTTGTGATCTCGTTGCGAACTACGACAATATTATTTATATCTCGTGTAACCCAGATACCTTAGAACGTGACCTTGATCACTTATGCAAAACCCATGAAGTAAAACGTTTTGCGATTTTTGACCAATTCCCTTACACCCACCACATCGAATCAGGTGTGTTTTTACAACGTAAATAAAATCAATCTGCCAGCGCAGCAAATAGCGCTGGCAACTGCTGCTCGCTGTATACTGCTATATTATTGTCGGTTAACAGCTTTGCAGTTAATCCCATCCCTGAAATTTTCTTTCCTGAATGACTACCATCGTAAATAGTATTGCGACCACATGAAGGGCTTGATTCTTTTAACAGCGCATAGCGAATGCCCTGCTTTTTGCAAAGCTTAAGTGCTTGTTCTGCGCCATAAGCAAACTGTACAGTGACATCTTGCGCATCTTTGGTAAGTACTCTACCCGCTTTGATTTCTGCAGGCGGCCTTGGTGTAGGTAAGCCACCAGCTACTTCGGGGCAAAATGCAACGAGCCTTCCTTGCTGTTTAAGGGCTTCTAAACCAGGATGGAGTAAATTTTGCGATTGCCCGTCATAACGAACAGGATTTCCTAACAAACAGCTTGAAACTAATAGTTTTTGCATTTGCTTTACCAACAAAAAAGCTCCGCGAACGGAGCTTTGAATTAAATTCAACTAACTAAGCTTATTTATCAGCTAGGTAGTTAATTAAGTCTGCCATGCTCTTCGCATCGCTAATACCTGAATCCGCACCTAGGATTACACGGTATTTACCATTAACAATAAAAGTTGGAACGCCTTTTAAAGCACCTTTTTGTTGGTAATATTCTTGATCGCGTTTCATCTTAGACGCCATAGTACGTACAGAGAAGCTGTTGTAGTACTTATCAAAATCTTCAGCCGATACACCTTGTGAAACAAAGATGTCTTTCATATCCGCTAGTTCGTTAATACGAGCACGCTTACCGTGAATATGATTAAACACAGCGGCTACTAACGCGTCTTTCTGTGGTAACACATTAGCCGTCGCATAACCTTGCGCTAAGATAGTCTGAATTTCTGGGTCACGAGGACCTGAAAAATCAACATGACTCTTTTTGAATTTAACGCCATCTTTAAGAAGTGTTTTAAGCTCTTTCACTACTGGCTCGAAGTTATTACAATGTGGGCAGTAGAATGAGAAGAACTCTTTTACTTCAGGCTTTTTAGAAGCGCGTGCATCAATCGTTTCATAATGCTTACCTTCTTCATATTGAGCAGCTGTGGCATTTGCCGCTAAACCTAGCGTCGCAGCCATTAATACAGCTTTTACTAACTTGATCATTACTTCTTACTCCAAAATTATTGTTTTAATAAAAATTCGACTAACTCATCAAGCATCTGCTGGCTCTTGATGGTGTTTAAATTGATTTTATATTTATCATTGACGATAAAAGTTGGTACACCAGTTAGGGCGCCCATATCTGAATATTTTTGCTGCTTATCTTGCATCGCTTTTTCAGCACTAATCACTGGCATGCTTGCAATTTCAGCGTCAAACACTTCGTTGCTGATACCATTAGTTGCAAGTAGTGCTTTCACATCTTTCATGTCTTTAAGTAAAGCGCGTTGTCTGTGGATGCTATTAAAAATTTGATCAGCAACTTGCTCACCTTTGCCATGTTGCTTAGCAATTAAGTAAGCATAACTTAAGTTACTTTGCGTTTGCTTAGATACACCACCTAAAAAGTTAACATGGCTTTTTACAAATTCAGTCCCTTCTGGAAGACTTGCCGTTAATGCTTTTGCGACCGGTTCAAACTGAAAACAGTGTGGACAATAAAACGAAAAGAACTCGGTTACTTGAGGTGTTGCACTTTTCTTAACTTTTAATACTTCGTATTGATTGCCTGCTTCAAAATCAGCAGCAAGGGCCGCAAAAGGTAAACATAAAATGAGTAGACTTAACTTTAATTTTTTAAACATTGTTCTCTCGTCTTTCTTAACTTTAAAAATTTATGGTAATAATTTTAATGGTGCTTCCTGTAGCGCTGCAAGCTGTTCTTTTAGCGCTAGTATTTGCTGCTCCCAGTATTTGTCTTCAGCAAACCATGAAAAGTTCCGTGGGAACGCAGGATCATCCCATCTTTTTGCCAACCACCCCATGTAATGCACCATTCGCATCGCTCTAAGTGGTTCAATCAACTTTAATTGGCTGTGATCAAAGTCGCAAAATTCTTCATAAGCAGCCACTAAGGTGTCTAACTGTAACAGTTGGTTGTTACGATCGCCACTGAGCATCATCCAAAGATCTTGAATAGCAGGCCCTTGTCGGCTGTCATCTAAATCAACAAACATTAACGCGTCACCAGACCACAATATATTACCGGCATGGCAATCGCCATGCAGGCGGATGGTTTCAACATTTTTATACTGCTCTGTGGTTTCTTTAATCACCAAATCTAAAATAGTATAAAAGGCATTCTCTAATGCCATTGGCACCAAGTTACTTGCTTGTAACTGAACTTTAGCTGTCTGAAGGTATTCTTCGCAACTGATCACAGGCCTATGTTCAAATGGCCTTGCCTTAGCTACTTGGTGCATTCGCCCAATTAAGCGGCCAAGTACATCGAGTTGATCTAAATTATCAACTTCAAAAATGCGCCCGCCCACACTTGGGAATAACGTAAACAAATAACCATTATGTTCAAATAAGCTTTGCCCTTCGATAATAACAGGCGCAACAACCGGCACTTCGGCCTCGGCAAGCTCAAATGCAAAGGCATGCTCTTCTAAGATTTGCGCCTTACTCCAACGCTCTGGTCGGTAAAACTTAACAACATAACGATGGCCATCTTCTGCTTTAAATTGATAAACACGGTTCTCGTAGCTATTTAAGGCCAGCAGACCTGATTCAGCATAAACACCGATACTTTCAACTGCATCTAAAATTGAATCGGGTGTAAGGTCTACAAAACTAAATTTACTCATAATGCCTCATCATATAAAAAAAGCGGGAAAATCCCGCTTTTTATTCATTTGCTCAGTGTACTTAATTATCGCGCCTTAAAGAAGTTACTCGGCTGCGAAATCTGCACATCTGGCTCACCATCGACAGAAAGTACGAACTCAAACTTCGTCATGGGCTTTTTCAAATCATAAGGATCAACAACTAATGACAGAGGCACATTATAAGATTCGCCAGAAGGTACTGTGAATGTTTGTTTGCCGATGTATTCAAAGTTCTCGAGTCCTTCAACACGAATGTTAAAGGTTTGCTCATGCTGTGCTTTGTTAATTACTTTTAGTGTATAGGTGTTTTCAACTAAACCATTAAAGTCAACACGATATAGCTGGTTACGGTCACGAATAATATCGAGTTCCATCGGTTTGCGCATCGCAATATTTGCTACTAGCGCCCCTGTTAGCACTACTAAGATAACTAAATAGCCAATTAACTTAGGGCGCAGTGCATGTGTTTTGTTGTCTGGCGTTTCTAAGTTACGTTCTGTAGTGTAAGAAATGAGTCCGCGTGGGTAATTCATTTTATCCATCACCCCATCACACGCATCGATACATGCACCACAGTTAATGCACTCATATTGTAGGCCGTTACGAATATCGATCCCCGTTGGGCACACCTGTACACATAAGTTACAGTCGATACAATCACCTAAGCCCAGCTCTTTTGGATCTTGCTTACGTGAACGTGGACCACGGCTTTCACCACGCGCTTCGTCATAGCTCACGGTAAAGGTATCTTTATCGAACATAGCTGACTGAAAGCGAGAATAAGGGCAAATGTGTAAACACATAATCTCACGCATCCAACCGGCATTACCATAGGTACACACTGCAAATACGGCTAAGCAAATATACGAATACGCTGTTGCATCAAGCGTAAACAGATCAGGCAATAGCTGACGGATTGGCGTAAAGTAACCGACAAAGGTAAATGCAGTATAAAGCGAGAATAACCACCAGCTGCCGTGTTTAGCACTTTTGCGCCAAAATTTATCAAAGTCCATTGGGCGTTGATCTAGCTTCTTACGCTGATTTGCACTGCCTTCAAACTTTTCTTCAAACCAAATAAAAATGAAGGTCCAAACGGTTTGCGGGCAAGTATAACCACACCAGACCCGACCATAAAAGGTCGTCACCAAGAACAACGCAAACGCTGCCAACATTAAAATGAAAGCAAGGATAGTCAGATCTTGTGGCCAGAGCGTTAAACCAAAAATGTTAAACTTTTGCCCTACCAAATCGAACAGCACAGCTTGTTGGCCGTTGAAATTAATCCAAGGTAATAGCATAAATGCAAGCATGCCGACAAAACCAATCCGTTGTCTTAACAGTTGGTGCAAACCTGTTACAGCTCGGACATAAATACGGTTACGTGGATTAAATCTATCATCGAGGGAAGCGTTTTCCGGTTTCTGGATTTTTACTTCCGTTGGGATATTTTTAACCTTAATCTGTTTATCCATTAAAATTCCTCAACGCCACTAGGAAATAATACTCAAACATATGTTTGCAGTAAGAGATTCTCTGTGCCAATAAGCAAATCAGAATACATCTCATTACGTTCAAAGATTTCTGAAACTTTAAATCTATAGAGCATTATACTCAATCTATAGAAAATTTCAGGGATTGATCGAAAATACGACGTTTTAATTATTTAAACTTATCTGCTTGCTTTTAAAACGACCATTTTATTAAACTTGCACCTATACCGTATTTATTTAGATCAAAGATTATTGTGCTATGAAAAAATTTCTTATTTTAGTGCTTATTATTTTAGCACTTTTCACGATTGATCATCCTTTGATCAAAGAGCCAAGAGAAAGGTTACTAGGTGAAGGCGTAAGCCTTATTTCTGATGCCAGTAAAGTCAACCGAAGTCCTGCGGCAAATATGGCTAAGAATAATATTAAATCACAGCTGAATTTATCTAATTCAGAGCTTGAGTATATTGAAGAGACCTTTACCACTGACGATAAACTACAAGTTTTTCACTTACACTACTGCCGTGAAAAAGATATTAACTTATATTTTTATGGCGAACGCTTAAACCGCGTATGCAGTATTGTCTCGAACGCACTTGAAGAAAGGCTAAACAAGTAATGGACTTTTCAGCTTTAAACAAAAAAACCAGCGACTCGTTTGCAAAACAGCGCAATATGTTAAAAAAGCTGGGTAAGGGGCAAACCTTATACTGTGAAGTATGTAAAGGCGCCCTTACCTTAAATTTGAAGACTGATCAGCCAGGTAAAGGCGTTGTAAGCTGTGCCAAAGGTTGCACAGACATCCTATTAGAGCTGGGTTAGTTCCAGCCCTCATCATTATATAGTTGGCTATTTACAGCAACGACCTCAATGAGCTCAGCAAAGCCAGCAGCAAATTCATTCATCACTTCATACTGCTGCTGACATAGTTGCCCTTCAGATAAACCATTATCAGTTGCAAGGGCTGCGATATCGCTACTTTCAAGCGTAAAGAAAGCTAAGCTTTGCAGTGCACTAGCCAACGCTTCTTTAAGCTCATCTGCTAACTGTGGTGCAGTTAATAGCTTATTAACGTAGCCTTGTGCACCATGCATAAAGCCTTGGCTCCAATGCTGACATTCTTGAATGTCTAAGTATTGCTGCCCTTGAGAGCTCAACTGTAGGCTCACAGGTAATGTAAAACCGGTTTCGAATACTTGTTCGCTGATCTGTTGATATAGGGCCATAAATGCAAACAGCACTTGCTCATCCATTTGCCCATCAGAGCCTGGGGCAACCTCTTCTAACCACTGGTGAACATCAAGCGGTTCTGGTGCACAAATCACGGCAAACAAGTAGCCTTGGGTTTGCGCCAAGCTAAGTGCATCTTGATGCTGCGCTAAAAACTGACTTAGAAGCTCGCTTTGCTGCTTTGAAAACTCAGGTAACTGCATACTGTTCGATTAATCCAATTTAAAAGTTAAGCGGATAACGGCCTTCGCTATCAGGACGACCAAGAAACTTAGCTGCATCATGCACTTCTTTTGGTAAACTTGCTTCAGGTTTAATATAACCAGCTACTTTAAAGTCTAGATTAGCTTTTAATACTGCATCAGCTTCAAGCCCCAAACGGTTTTCTGGATCTACCAGTACTGCTACATCACCGGATTTACAGCTTAGACGGCCGCTCAGAGGACCAATGCTAAACCAGTTGTTCATTCCTTTAACATCAATGTTAGGGCTCGCAATTTCACCGCTTAGACTTTCACAGTAAGGCTGACCTGAGCTGTACTCGTCTAAATCAACTATTACGCGGCCTTGTGCACTAATCGGTAAAGGGAGCTGTAAACGCTCCATGGCACGTTCAACCGTTAAACGTAAAGTAGTCTTTTTCACAGTGATGACTTGGTTAAAGAGACCATATGTAAAATCACCATGGCCAGAAATATCAGCTTTATCACGAGGATTGCCAAAGCGCACCGTACCCACTAACTTACCTGTGAACAATGACCAGCCCGATAACTGCCAACGCACATTATTTAATTGCTCACCATCAAAACGTACCTGCATGATGCGGCCGTCCCAAAGCGTGCCACTGGCTTTACCTAATTGTAATTGCTTTGGTAAATGCGGCTTAGCTAAATCAAGTGCAACGGCAGCGGGTGTTTTTACCAGCGTAAACACCAAAAAACAAATCACAAACACTGTGATTAATAAAATAACTTTCTTCATCGTTTACTTCTCTAGTACCAAACGACTTACACGCACAAAGCCTGATTTGTCATCTTTACTTAAATCTAAATTCTCAATTAGTACGCCGTGCGAATTAACCAGTTCATCAAGCCATTCAACGAGGTTATTAAACTCAACAGAATCAATTGTTAAACGAAGTGAATTGTCATTCGGCTGCATTTTACTAATGATAATTTGATAACGATTACGGGTGCTATTAACGATTTGGCTTAAGCTACGGCTGCTCGTATTACGTGCGTTACCGCTTGCTTTTAATTTAGCAATGCTCTCATCAACCCAAACTAATAGCTCTTGCTGTTTTATAGTGTCTTGCTCTGCTTTTTCGATAGCCGTGTTAAGTGGACGAAAGACTCCCATAACGAGTACAAAAATAACAAATACTACACCTGCAACCATAACTAGTTGTTGCTCTTGTTCTTTCAACGAGCGCCAGTAATTGATTATTTGATTTTTCATGCCGCACCTCGTAACTTAATTTCACCAACGACAAAATCACCATCATTATTTAGCGAGCCCTGATCAACGGTTAAGCCGCGCTGTTCTAAAATTGCTTTTACTTTACTAAATGACTGGAAATCTTTACCTCGAGCACGAATACGTAATTCGTTTCGGCCTTGATCATAGCGTAGCGTTTCTGGTGTGAAGTCTTTAACTTCACTAAAAATCGCAACCAGATCGTTAGTCAAATCTAAAAAGCCTGCCGTACTACCAGCATCGATTAATGCAAGTTCATTACGAATTTGGCTGCGAATTAGTTGCGGACGCACTTTCTTATTAGGAAATGCACGCTGATAATTAGCAACTACTTCGGCTTTCATTGCTTCAAGTTCGATATTTAACTTATAGAGCTCAAGTGATTTAACACCGACACTACAAACTAACGCTACACCTGCTGCAATAGCAGCTTTTTGCCAATAGCCCCACCAAATCGCTGATTTTTTCTTAAGCTGATAAACGCCTTGGCGCAGGTTAAAATTAACCTCAGGTAACTGCTTAGCAAATAAGGCTAAAGGTAAATCGTATTGCTGCGTTTGAGCGCTAAGGTTAACTGTATCAGGAAAAGCCGTTGCAGGGCTAAAGTGTGCAACATCAGTGTTACCTAATGCTGTTAAATAGCCAGCAAGCCAACTTGTCTCTACAGCGGCAATATGCCAGTTACCGTGTTTGCATAGCCACTGACCATTAAGCTCAATAGCGCGTAACTGAGTGTTGTCATCTACATCAGGTAACAATAAAGCATCCGGCAGTATTTTATAAACTTCGATGCCATGCTCATTGAACTCAGCCAGCCATTGCTCAAACCATTCACGATCGGTCATCGCGATGTTTATCGCGTGCTTCTCATCAATAAGTGTTGGCTCTGCAATCGCTATGAATAAGTCATCAACATCACAGGCTATTTCTTCTTCTAGCATGTAAGGAAGTGCTTGCTCTAACTTGCGGCTCCACTTGGTTGGCAATGCGACCGTTTTTAGTTGCACTTGATCACTTGGTAGTAGTACAACCACTTCCCGTGATTGTGCTCTTTCTGTTAGCTCACCAAGTTGTGTTGCATTGGCAATTTCGCCGCTAGCAATTATTTCTTGTTCTGTTGGTGAGTAAATTAGCCAGTTAAGGCTGTCTTTTAATGTTTGACCCGTACGGATCAACAATATCTCTGTCACTGTACGCCTCCAAATTTTCGCGCCAGTATCGTTACTGTACCATTAGTGGCATGGAGTAAGGTGGTCATCGAAAAACGCAGTTCTGCAAATTCAGCCTGCGTTTGTAGTTTAAAATATTCACTGTTGATACTGAATAGGTCTTCAACGGCTTTCACATTTTGTGCGCCTTGTTGATTAACCTCTTCAAAAAATGCTTCTAAATCATCATAACCATCTTGAGGACGTGATGATAATACCGCTTCAGCCCCTGAAAGACTTAAGCCATCAATAAGCGAGCTTAATATAATGGCACTTTCTACAGGTAGTGTATTAACATTTATTTCTAATAACTCACTACCTGGAATAACACACACAAATGGTAAAAGTTTCTCCATAACGAGTGGGTTAAAGCCCTTTACTAAACGAAGCTCTGAGGTCGAAGCAAAATAACTATTTGCCGTCATATATGGGTATTGTCGAGATAAGTACTCATCTTCTTCTGCACCTGAGCGATAGGTAATGCTATCAGCGTCTAACCAATCAAACACGCTATCGGCCATGGCTTCTTCAGATTCATCAGTTGGTAAGTCTTCAATATTTTCTAATAATGCCAACAGTGCCTTATGTGCTGGGTTCGTTTTATTATTTGGATCCGTTTGTTGATCGGGCTTTACATGCAATGCATTTAAATTCAAACATGCTTGTAAGTCTGTAATTGTGCCACTTAAGGTGCCATTATCAACCGGATAAGGGACCCCACCCTGCTGTGCCCAGACTTGCTCTAAATGCGTTTTATCAGGATCATCTTTTTTAGTTTGTTTTAGTGCTTTAATTGCCAGCTCTTCAGCTGCAAAGGCATACCATTTAGCCTGTTGATGGTTTTGAATATTGCTACTACGCTGCACTTGCACCATCAAATTAGCACTCATCTCAACGGCTAACATAGCTGCTAGCGCCACAATAAATAGCACAATAACAAGCGCAGCACCTTTAGAACGTTTAATAGTAGTCATAGCTAACCACCCGTTCCGTTATTATTACCATTATTTGCTTGGGCAGTGACTTTGCCTTCACCTGGCACTAAAAACACGCGACGAATTGGTTCCTGTTCTATTTTTTGAATAGTGACTGCCACCGCTTTTGGCAGTGCTTTAATTTGCCACTGTTCTTGCCACTCATCTTTGTCATCTAAAAATTCAAATTTAAGGTCTTCAATGTCTTCTAAAATGACTTGTGAACGCGGTTCCATGTTATCTAGTTGATCAACATACACCCGATACACTCGCTCAAGCTTGTCATCTATGACGCGGTAACCAACCGCTTGCAGTTCAGAACGCGGCAGTAAGTTAATTGGGTTAACCCAACCATCACGAACAAAGCCAATGCCATCGTATTGGCTATCAAGAACATAACGACCAGCTAACACATACGTGTCTTGAAAATCACCAGCTTCGTTTCGCACCTGACGCTTAGTCATTTGACTAAAATCTTGGTCCATCAAACGAAATAAGGTTTGAAAGCCATTTAACTCAGCAATTGTCTCGTCTGAGGCTTCTTTTGCTTTGGTTGTCGAATCCAGTATTTGATGGGTCGATAACACCACAAAGGCTAAGATGCCCATGGCGACTATCACTTCAAGTAAGGTAAAACCGCGTTGCTTCACTACTTATCACCTTTATTCAAATAAGTAGAAAGCTCATACACTGGGTATTCAAGTTTTTCATCGGCGAACACATTAATGGTGACCTTTACAAAGGTTTTATCAGCAGTGGGAACCACGTCCTGACGCCAATACCACTCAAAACCAGCGAGCGTTTCAGTACCTTTAACGCCATTTTTGCCTGTCCATTTATCGCCTTTGGCACGTTGCTCAACCATTACGTTCTCAGCAACCCAAGAAGCATAAGTTTGCTCTTCAATCGACGACAGATGATTAATATGCTCACCGGTTGCCTGCATTGCGGCAATACCGGCCATTGCACAAATAGCCAGTGCGACCATCACTTCAAGTAAGGTAAAACCTGCTGACTTATTCATTATTCAGGCTCCATACGAAACTTTACCGGGGCCATAAATTCGCCTTCGATAAAATATTGCGGTTCACGCTCTTCTTTAAGCTCGTAAACCAATTGAAACGCACTGACTTCGCCAGAAGATAAAATAAGTACCTGCGGTATTTTGAGCTTTTGTAGCTCAAGTAGGCTGTCTTCGTCACCACCGCTCATTAATTCACGCCAGTTTGACTGCTCTAATAAGTTATCTTGTGCCCAGGCTAAATCATCAAGGTTAAGAGTGAGCTTAAAGCGTTCATCAACCTTAATTGGGGCAAACAATTTTTCACGGTCAAAAGTAACCCACTTATCACCGTCAAAAACTAAAAATTCAAATGTATCTTGGTCAAGATGAAAACCCAGCTCAACCTGATTTAAAATCGCAAACTCAGACGCCATATTAATCGTAGTATGTAATCTGAGCGCTTGTTTTTCGAGTTCTTCTTCAGCACCACCATCAAAACTGTAGGCAACCATCTTGGTGACAAAACCAATCACCACGAGCACCATTAATATTTCGATGAGGCTAAACCCTTTCGCGTGCTTAACACGGCCAGCCAAACGCAAACGACCAAGGCTTACCATAATAGTAAGCCTTGATGTGTATAAGCTTTGTTCAGTTGGCTGAATTTAGGCATTATTACTTTTCTTCATCCCAGTTACCGATGTCATCATCAGTACCTGCTTCACCATCAGGACCCATTGAAAAAATATCAATTTTACCGACTTCTCCTGGGCTGATTAGTTGGTAAGGGTTACCCCATGGATCTTCTGGTAATTTCTCAAGGAAACCGCCATCAGGAAAACGTCTTGGAATTGGCTCAATGCTTGTTTTATTTACTAACGCTTCTAAGCCTTGCTCTGTGGTTGGATACGCTTTGTTTTTAAGCTTGTATAGGCTTAACGCATCTTCAATTTGTTGAATATCTAAGTGTGCTTTATCGATTGCAGCTTCTTCTTGCTGACCCATGATATTTGGCGCCACAATTGACATGATCATACCGATGATAACCAGTACTACCATGACTTCTAGTAATGAGAAACCTGACTGTTTGTTCACAAAAATACCTCTAACTTTCTTCAAAAATTTATTATAGAGCGGCAGTGTTAGCTGCTAATTGCTCTAGTGTTCCCTAATTTAAAGACCTACAGCCTTATTCATTGCCATAATCGGCTGTAGTATTGCCATAACAATAAACAATACAATTACCGCCATTGAAGCAATCATCGCAGGCTCTAATAGTTTCAGAGACACGTTTACCATGCTCTCAAACTCACGATCTTGGTTATTTGCAGCACGCTCAAGCATTTGCTCAAGTTCACCTGATTTTTCACCACTGGCTATCATGTGTAGCATCATGGGTGGGAAAAGTTTGGTTTGCTGAAGTGAAGCACGAAGACTCGCCCCTTCACTCACGCGTGTTGCAGCATCTTGCACCGACTTTTTCATTTTTTCGTTAGCCAGTACACCACCTGAGATACGCATTCCTTCAAGTAGCGGCACTGAGCTTGACGATAAAATACTTAAAGTTCGAGCAAAACGCGCCGTATTAACACCGCGTGCTACCTTACCAATGCCCGGTAAATGAAGCACTTTTTTGTCATACCAGTAACGAATATGCGGCTGCTTAAGCGCTTGCTTAATGGCCACAGCTAACACAGTTATAATGACTAAACTAATAAACCAGTAGTTTTGCACAAAATTACTGGCGGCCATTACCCATTCGGTAGTCCAGGGTAATACTTGTTTTGATTTTTCGAAGGTCTTCAAGATTTTTGGTACCACAGTACCTAACAATACAGAGACAATCGCAATAGCAAATACCACCAGAATGGTTGGATAAACCATCGCCTGTGTGATTTGACTACGCATATGCTGACGTTGTTCCGTGTAATCAGCTAAACGATTTAAAACTTGGTCTAGGTGACCTGATTTTTCACCGGCTGCCACCATGGCACGATACAAATCATCAAATACATGCGGAAACTCACTCATGCCATCTGCTAAAGTGTAACCTTCAACAACCTTTGAACGTACAGCCATCAGCATGCGCTTTAAACGCGGCTTTTCACACTGCTCAGCCACCGCCATTACAGCCCCTTCAACAGGTAATGCTGACTGGATTAAGGTTGCGAGCTGACGAGTGATTAATGCTAAATCTGAAGTCGAAATTTTTGGTTTAAAGAAGCTACCAAATAAAGAGCTCTTTGCCCCAGTAGCTTGCTTTTCACCTTCTGCAGCAGCAACGACTTCTAAAGGCATTAAACCTTGATCGCGCAAAGTTTGGCGGATTTGCTTTACCGTATCGGCTTCAAGAATGCCTTTTTTCTCTTTACCTCTGCCATCAAGGGCACGGTATTCAAATGCTGCCATGATTAACCTTCCTCACGTGTTACACGCAAGACTTCTTCTAAGGTAGTGCGACCTGCAAGTACGCGATTACAGCCATCTTGGCGAATACTTGGACTATGTTTGCGAATGTATTTTTCAACACTTTGTTCGCCTTTACCGCTGTGGATCATTTCACGAATTGTTTCGTCTACAACGAGTAATTCATGAATGCCCGTACGACCGCGATAACCATTAAAGTTACACTCTTCACAACCAACTGCACGATAAATTGTTGGCGGCTCAGCAGGATTGACACCTAATAACTGACACTCGCGCTCATCAGCAATGTGACCTTCTTTACAGCTATTACATAAAGTACGTACAAGACGTTGTGACAATACACCGAGTAACGATGATGACAGCAAGAAAGGCTCTACGCCCATGTCTTCCATACGCGTGATAGCACCAGCAGCTGTATTAGTATGCAGTGTCGACATAACCAAGTGACCGGTTAATGACGCTTGCACACCAATTTGTGCTGTTTCAAGGTCACGGATCTCACCGACCATTACTACGTCAGGGTCTTGACGAAGGATGGCACGTAAGCCTCGAGCAAAGGTCATATCTACCTTGGTATTAACCTGAGTTTGACCAATACCTGGGATCTCGTACTCGATTGGATCTTCAACAGTAAGAATATTGCGGTCTCGTGAGTTGATTTGGCTCATGCCCGCATACAAGGTGGTACTTTTACCAGAACCCGTAGGACCGGTTACTAAGATAATACCGTGTGGCTTACTGATTAAATCAGCAAACAATTCACGGTTACGCTCAGTCATACCTAAATCTTCTAGGTTTAGGCGCGCGTTGTTTTTATCAAGTAGACGTAGCACAACACGCTCACCAAAGCTTGATGGCATCGTCGATACACGCACATCAACAGCACGACCTGCAATACGTAAACTAATACGACCATCTTGCGGAATACGTTTTTCAGCAATATCTAGTTTTGCCATAACCTTAATACGCGACACTAGCAGTGAAGCGAGTTTACGGTTCGGCTTTAATACTTCTTTTAATACACCATCAACCCTAAAGCGAATTACTAGCTCTTGCTCGAAGGTTTCGATATGAATATCTGAAGCACCTTCTTTAATTGCTTCGCTCAGCATCGCGTTGATCAGCTTGATGATTGGCGCATCGTCATCACCAGCTAGTAGATCTTCAGTTTGCGGTAATTCATCTGCAAGCGAGAATAAATCAACCTCGTTGCCGATATCTTCCATCATTTGCTGTGTTTCAGAGCTGTCACGCTGATAAGAAGCCTCAAGCAACAGCTCAAATTTGTCATCAGGTAATTGTTCTAGCGAAAAACCATGACCCGCAATACGGCGTACTTCTAGTAAAGCATCAACATCTAACTCACCGCGATAATACACAGTCCAATTATCTTGATCTTTACTCAATAATACGCCTGTACGACGCGCGTACGAGAATGGCAAACGCTTGGTTGGCAAGCTAACAAGATCATCACTTGTTAGCAGCTCATCATGACTTGCCGGTACTTCTGACGCTAGCTCATCATTGATTTCTGTAATTGCATTAGTCATCGTTGCGCTCATTCGCGTTTTGTTGTTTTAGGTATTCTTCGTACGTTGGCGGTAATATCAAGGCATCATTCCATTCAGGAAGAATTGGTGCATCCGTCAACGGCATTAAATCAATACCATCTTCTTTTTGCTTGTGTTGTTCGCCACGAATAAAGTTATATTTCGAGTGGCTCAATTTATTCATGCTGATGCCATCGCGTACAATGGTAGGACGAATAAATACAATTAGATTACGTTTACGCTTACTCGTGCTGGTTGAGCGGAATAAATGACCAAGTACCGGGATATCACCTAATAATGGTACTTTAGAAACACTTTCTTGCACGTCTTCATCAATCAAGCCGCCAAGTACAACCATGCCGCCATCATCAGCCATAACCGTGGTTTTAATAGCACGTTTGTTTACTGAAATATCAACCGCAGTCGCACCACTTACACTTGAAACCTCTTGTTCAATCGTTAATTGAACTGCTGAGCCATCATTGATTTGTGGTGTTACTTTCAGTTTCACACCCACTTCTTGACGTTCAACTGTTTGGAATGGGTTAGCGTTATTTGAGCCTGTTTGCGAACCTGTGATAATCGGTACTTCTTGACCAACAATCATTGATGCTTCTTCGTTATCCATGGTCGTTACAGACGGCGTTGCAAGAATATTAGAGTTAGTGTCCGTTGAAACAGCTTGGATAATTGCACCCCAGTCGTTTTTAACAATACCCATGGCTAGACCATTGATACCACCAAGTAGTGAAGCAAGTGCTGTTAAGTCACCTTCTTGTGTTTCAGAGGTACTTGTCACAGTGCCAGTTTCAGTACCGACTACCGTGCCTTCAATCGTTTTATCACGCGCTTGTTCAGCAGCAACAGCTAACGAACCAACAGGTACTGTGGTGCCATTGTTGAACTGCATCATTCCGCCTTGCTCTGAAATCCACTGTAAGCCTAAGTTGATACCATCGGCTTCTAACACCTCAACGATAATAGCTTCAACTAAAACCTGAGCACGACGAACATCAAGACGTTCAATAACTTGCTCAAGCGAACGCATGGTGTCAGGCTGTGCAGTAATTACGAGTGAGTTTGAATCTGGGTGTGCTTCAATGCTTGTTTCGTTTTGATTACGTGAGCGAGTTTTTGTTGCACCGCCTTGCGCGTCTTCTGCTAATGTCTTGCTTACGCCCTGCAATACTTTTACAAGGTCTTCTGCTTTGGCGTAATTAAGATAGATAACCTTAGTATTACCTTGGTTTTCTAGCTCACCATCTAAACGGCTAATCAATTCAACAGCACGTGTACGCGCTTGTGCTTCACCACTGACAATCACACTGTTAGTACGACCATCAGCAACAACTTTAGGGATTAAAAACTCAGGAACACTCCCTTTGCCACCATCTTTGTAAATATTCTCAACAACCGACACTACATCGTCAGCGGTTGCAAATTTAAGTTTTACGATATCAACACGCTTATCACCGGCTTGGTCAACCGAACGAATGATTTCAACTAAACGGTTAACTGACGCGGCATGACCGGTCAACATCATCACGTTTGCTGCATTGAAGTTAGCAACGTGGCCGCCATCTTTTTGGTCGCTAAATTGACGAACTAGAGGGCCAAGCTCTTGTACGCTTACATTTTTAACACGTACAACACGTGTCACCATCATATCACCACTGGCTTGGTTATCATCTGTGATCAGCGGTACATTAGATTTTTTAGCATCAGAACTTTTTTCAATTTTGATTATACCGTTATCCATTTCAACAGCTGAATAACCATAAACCTCAAGTACGTTTAAGAAAAACTGATAATAAAGCTTTTCGTCCATTAGCTCGTAACTGCGCACATTGACTTTACCGCGCACATTCTGATCAATAATGACGGTTTTATTTAAGTTTTTACCTACGATATTAATAAACTCATTAATATCTGTGCCTTTAAAGTTAGCCGCATACTCAACAGCAGATACTGAAAGCGATAATCCTGTTAATAAAAAAAGCGCTGTATATTTAGCTAACCCTTTTTTGATTTTTGAGAGGTGTAGCGCGTGAACCATTCTATAAAAACTCCAAAGCTAGTTATTGCAGGCTAAATTGCACATCAATTTGCTCACCATCGCGTTCGATAGTGATACTTGCGTCAGTACTATTTCGTAATTCGTTTATTGCTGACATTGCCTGTTTTAAATCATTTAATTGATAGCCATTAATCGCAATAGCTAAATCATTGTTCATTAGTCCCATCTGCTTGAATAAAGCAGGATCTTTACCTGGGCTTAAGCGATAACCCACTAACTCACCATTAACCATCGCTTGAGAGACGCGAATGTAATCAAATAGTTTACCGGGATCATCCAATACTTCTTCACGCGTTTCGATAAGAGCTTCTTTTACTTCTTCATCTTCTGTCGCATTTATTTCATTATTATCGATAAGCTGAGGACCAGCTTTTAACTCTGACTCTTTACGTGCTGCCAATACAGGCATAGACACTTTTTTGGTAAAGTCGAGGCCATCCAGCATTAAGGTTTCAAAACGACCGCTTACATCTAAAATTACTCGGTCAGGTAATACTTGAGCAAGCTTGGCACGAGTGCCTTTAATTGCATCATCGACAACATAGGTTTCTTGCTTGCCTTGAGATTCAATAATAGCAAGACCCGCTTGATCATTTTGGCTGACCGCAACAATACCAGTTAGGTTAATACTTAGACGTGTTTCAGGGGCATTGTTAATGACTTGATTTTGTTTCGCGGCAGGTTTTTTAGTTTCGACAACAACTTTGCCGAATAGATTTTGTTCAATAATTTGGCGAGAGCTGACTGTCTCAACTCGTTTAGCCATGCTGTTAACACCGGTTACTGGCAGTGCTCTTGTATCGGGTTCTGGCCACACAAGCCAAAACAGCTTAGATGACAAAAAAGCAATGTAAACAACAACTAACAGCACTACAAATGCACTTAGCTTGGCATGAGGTAAGCCGTTTAAAAACTGTTTAACTTGTTGTAAGTGTTGATCCATAAACTCTATTTCTTATTTTAATTTACTGCTTGATAGCTGGCCTATAGTACCTTTTCATTTTTCATTCAACAAGCGCACGTATATTAAACTTTGTAAACAAGGTAATTTCGACAAACAGGGGCTGCAAGGAATAACTATGACTATTTCTTTGTGATTAAGTTTCATGGTAAATTTTGCCTATATATAAGCAGCTTTAAAAGAGCACAATTGTGTCAAAAGGTAACACTCAAAAGTCGCAAGACAAACAAGACGAATTAAGCGTGCGCCTTGATAAATGGTTATGGGCTGCTCGCTTTTATAAAACCCGCTCAATAGCACGAGACATGGTGCAAGGCGGCAAAGTACATTATAATGGACAACGTACCAAGCCCAGCAAAATTGTCGAAGTAGGTGCAGTGGTAAAACTGCTACAAGGGGTCGACGAAAAGGTTGTGACAATCGAAAAGATCCTTGAAAAACGTCAAGGTGCCCCCATTGCACAAACCTTATATCAAGAAACTCAAGCTAGTATTGAGAAACGCGAAGCAAATGCTATCGCCCGAAAGAATAACAGCTTCTTTGCTCCACATCCTGATCGTAAACCAGATAAGAAGCAAAGACGTGAACTGTTAAAAATGAAATCAAGTTAGGTAATGCAACTCATGCAACAAGATTTACTTCATCGTTATATATTTGATCAGCTCGATGTACGTGGCGAACTCGTACAAATTGAAAACACTTATCAAGAGATGATCGCAAACCATAATTACCCAGCACCTGTGCAAACCTTATTAGGTGAACTACTTGTTGCTACCTGCTTATTAACAGCTACTTTAAAGTTTGAAGGCGAAATTGCCGTTCAACTTCAAGGCGACGGCCCTGTTAAATATGCGGTAATTAATGGTGACGATAAACAAAACATGCGAGGCATCGCACGTCTACAAGGTGAAGTAACCGGTAGCTCAATAAAAGACTTAATTGGTAATGGCTATATGGTTATTACAATTACGCCAACTAAAGGTGAGCGATACCAAGGTATTGTACCGTTAGAGCACGATAGCTTAGATAAATGCCTTGAAAACTATTTTGAGCAATCGGAACAGTTAAAAACACGTCTTTGGTTTGCGACTGAAGTAACAGCAGACACAGCCAAAGCTGCAGGCTTATTCTTGCAAGTATTACCTGTAAATAAAGATAAATCTGTTGAAGACTTCACTCATCTTGAAGCGATCAGTAACACGATTAAAGATGAAGAGTTGCTAGGTTTAGATGCCAATACTGTTCTGACTCGACTTTACCATGAAGATAACCCTCAGTTATTCGAACCACAGTCTATTAGCTTCCGTTGTGGCTGTAGCAGAGACAAAACAATTGCTGCATTAGTAAATGTAGGTCAAGACGAATTACTTGCCGACGTGCAAGCAAATGGTGAAGTAAAAATTAGCTGTCATTATTGCTTAAAAGATTACATCTTTAACGAGCAAGATATTAAAGCCATATTTAATTAATACACCATAATAAATATTATTATATTAAAAGCCGCCATCAGTGCGGCTTTTTTATTAAAAAAAATATCAAAACTAATGATACCGGTGTCATGAAAAAGCGCCATTTTATGACACCGGTATCATTGAAATTATTCATGTTTTTTGCCAAATATATGCCTTTTTAAGCCCTTCAGACACTCGAATATCCCTAATCCTTCTGTTACTATTATTTTAGCAAAAGGGAAAACTAAGAACCCCAGAGCTATCCCGTTCAATCTCTCACAATTTAGGTATAAACATGACTGCAAACGCTACTAGTTTTGTTGATCTTACAGCAGCTGAACTTGTCGAACACGCTATTCGTCGTGGCGAAGGGACTCTAGCCGCTAATGGTGCTTTTGTTGCTAAAACCGGTGTACGCACTGGCCGCTCTCCAAAAGATCGTTTTATTGTTCAAGAGCCAAGCACTGAAAACGAAATCCAATGGGGCAACGTAAACCGCCCATTCGATGCAGACAAGTTTGATGCGCTATGGGCTCGTGTAGAAGAACACGTGAAAAGCAACGACCACTTCATCTCTCACCTAGAAGTTGGCGCTGATCCTGAGCACTATTTACCAGTTGTAGTTACAACAGAAACTGCATGGCATCATATTTTTGCCAAAAACATGTTTATCGAACCTCAAACATACAATACTGCTGACTTTCCTGAGTGGCAGGTAATGAATGTACCTTCATTTGTATGTGACCCAGAGCGTGATGGCACTAACAGTGACGGCACTGTAATCATCAACTTCGCACAACGTAAAGTACTACTAGCTGGTATGCGCTACGCAGGCGAAATGAAGAAATCAATGTTCTCTGTACAAAACTTCCTACTTCCTGCAAAAGGTGTATTACCAATGCACTGCTCTGCAAACGTAGGTGAAGCAGGCGACACTGCGTTATTCTTCGGTCTATCTGGTACAGGTAAAACAACATTATCTGCAGATCCTACTCGTTTCCTTATTGGTGATGACGAGCACGGTTGGGCACCTGGTAGCGTATTTAATATCGAAGGCGGTTGTTACGCTAAATGTATCGATCTTTCACAAAAGAACGAACCAGTTATTTGGAATGCAATTCGCTTCGGTACAATCTTAGAAAACGTGGTACTTGACGAAAACCGTGTTCCAGATTTCCATGATACAAGCCTGACACAAAATAGCCGCGCAGCTTATCCACTAGAGCACGTTGAAAAACGTAAAGTAGAAAACCGTGCTGGTGAGCCAAAAGCCGTTGTGTTTTTAACATGTGACGTGAGTGGTGTTTTACCACCAGTTTCAGTACTAACTGAAGAAGCTGCAGCGTACCACTTCTTAAGCGGTTACACAGCAAAAGTAGGTTCAACTGAAATTGGTTCAACAAGCGACATCGAGTCTACATTCTCAACATGTTTCGGTGCACCGTTCTTCCCACGTCCTGCTGGCGTTTATGCAGAGCTTCTAATGAAGCGTGTACGTGAATTCGGCGCTAAAGTATACCTAGTTAACACAGGTTGGACAGGTGGCCCTTACGGTACTGGTCAACGCTTCGATATCCCGACTACACGTGCTGTAGTTGATGCAATCGTATCAGGTAAACTGGCAGATGTTGAAACTCAACACATCGACGTTCTAAACCTAGATGTACCAGTTGCAGTTCCTGGTGTAGACAGCCAACTTCTTAACCCAATCAACACATGGGAAGATAAAGAGAAGTACGCAGAATACGCGAACAAACTAGCTTCTGACTTCACTGAAAACTTCGCTAAATACGATGTTTCAGAAGCAATCAAATCAGCAGGTCCAAAAGCTTAATATTAAGCTTACCCTCAGATTAAAAACGCCAGCTATATGCTGGCGTTTTTGTTTTTGGGGTATGAGTTAGGAAGAGTAAAGTTAGCGAGGGGAAAGTTGCAAGAGTAAAGCTTGGAAATCTGCCGTAGGTTGGGTAGAGCGGAGCGAAACCCAACACAGAGCTATCAGCTTTCAGCCGTCAGCGATCAACCGCGCGGTGTGGGTTTTTGGTGCTGCGTGTCCCTCTGCCGGAGGCTCTAGGCTCTAGGCTCTAGGCTCTAGGCTCTAGGCTCTAGGCTCTAGGCTCTAGGCTCTAGGCAAAGTGTACTTGTAGGAATGGCTTTATCCATGAATGTGTTTGTTATGGTCTAGATTCGGCTCTGAAGTGCCTCCTACGGGGTTTGTTGCTGAGGGTGACACTTTACTAAACAACCCCACAGTTCAACTTTACTCTTGCTAACTAGCAACTCGCTAACTCATGTTGGGTTTCGCTCCGCTCTACCCAACCTACCTGGAGGATGAACAGGGTGAGCTTAGAATGATTCTGTACTAAACAACCCCACAGCTCAACTTTACCCTTGCTAACTAGCAACTCGCTAACTCGTGTTGGGTTTCGCTACGCTCTACCCAACCTACCTGGAGAATGAACAGGGTGACTGCTGAGGGTGACTCTGTACTAAACAACCCCAGAGTTCAACTTTACCCTTGTTAACTTGCAACTCGCTAACTCATGTTGGGTTTCGCTTCGCTCTACCCAACCTACCTGGAGAATGAACAGGGAGTGCTGAGGGAGTCTCTGTACTAAACAACCCCAGAGTTCAACTTTACCCTTGCTAACTAGCAACTCGCTAACTCGTGTTGGGTTTCGCTTCGCTCTACCCAACCTACACGAAAAGTGAGCAGGGTGACTGCTGAGGGTGACACTGTACTAAACAACCAAACAGTTCAACTTTACCCTCGCTAACTTGCAGCTCGCTAACTTATGTTGGGTTTCGCTCCGCTCTACCCAACCTACCTGCCTAACAGCTCCAAACGCAAAAAAGCCCGACTCTTTCGAATCGGGCTTTCTTTAATTTGGAGCCTGGCGATGACCTACTTTCACATAGCAGCTGCTACAC
>NZ_LOPY01000024.1 GCF_001469895.1 Pseudoalteromonas sp. XI10
TTATTCATTAAGGGCTCCTAAATTTATTTTTCCCGACATTACTCGGTTAAGTCAAATTTAGAACCCATTCTTATAGCCTCTTTCCACGAAAAAACTCTAGTTTATATAGCGCTTGTTATTGCCGCTGGTATGAGTAAGCAAAATCTAGATGTTATAAAACCTCTCACTTATTTCATCACATAGCTTGGTTCGATAGATAATCTCACTACATTACTACTGAAATATCGCTCTCGAAGGATCTTAACTACTTTTAAACTTGATCTAGATCAAAGAAACTTCATTCGCAGCAATCTATATTACGCGGCTGCAATTTTCGCTGCTTTTTGAATCTAGATTAGCTTTTAAAGGCAATACTCCATTATCGTGCTTAAAGGTGTGTCATGGCATTACTCATCAATAACAAATGTATTAACTGTGATAAGTACTAGGTGCCAGAATTTAATGAGGAAAAACAAATAGTTGAATTTTGCTGTGTTCTTTTTTGTGTTGGTGATTTTTGACAAATCAACAACAAAGCTAAGTATTAACTAAGTTTGATGGAAAAGCAAATTGTATTAACTAAATCGACTTTTTTATCAATTTTATGCATTTTTTCACACGCTTTCCCTTCTTGATTTTCATTTAAATTACTACGTAACACAGCGCCATTAACTCGTAACACTGAATGAGAAAAGCGTAACACAGAGATGAAACTTACCTCTGTTACTTACTATTCGTTACCATCACATAAGCCTAGTTAGTGTTAGGTCAAACACTAACTAGGAAACTCATGAGTACATCAAAATCACAATTCATCAGAGAGTATCAACGCGCGAGTAAATCACCTTGGGATGACAATTCAACGATTCTGCTATTAGCAGATGTTGATGAAGCGTCTACAAGCGACTCAATCGAGCTTAGTTTTAGCCATTACATTTATATGCACAGAGATAGGGTAGGTAGTGTATTGGGTATTAGCATCTCAAAGCAGCTATTTGATGATAATCCTGATTTTTCAGGGCGCTATTTAGATGGTGTAGAAATGTATGCTTTTTTGCTGCTGTACATTGAGCAAATAAAAGAATTCTGTCATTTATTTTCAGCGGAGTTCGAAGCGATATTTTTAACTAAACCAACAACGTTCTTCAGTCACGCTGAAGATAGCTGGTTAGAAATCATCGAAAAAAGTTAATACTGGCGAACCTTCGGGTTCGCTTTCTTAATATTTCCCCTTTCTCGTTCCTTTCTAGTTAAAAAGTTTTTTTATAACTTGAACTAAAGGAGAAAAGCATGTCTTTAAGATATGTAAGTACATTAAACTTCGTAGATTTAATTGATGCTTTATACAGTATCATTCGCAAAAATGACCATAAAATTAATCATTTAATGTTAAACAAAGAAAATCCTGATTTTGAGGCGCTTTGGTCAATTGTCGAGCCTGATGTTTATGCCAATAAGCAACTAAACTATCGTGGTGTAAAAGTGTTGTTTTATAAAATGATGGTTTTTCTGCTCCAAGATATTCAGGAGGGCACCTTTGATTATTCGGATTACGATGACCAACCTTGCAACGAAACCCCTGAGCGCTTTGATGATCTATTCGATACGGAATTAGAGAATGACTTCGATGATGACTTTAAGGAAAAAATTGAGCGTGAGTTCGAGCCAGAGATTAATAATGAGCGTACTCGAAACTCTATAAAAGAGACCATATCGCAAATCAAACAAACGCATTCATAGGATAAAGAAAGCTATTTTTGCATTTAAAAATAGCGGCCTAATCATAACTCACGAAATACGCCACGAGCCGTTATTTGCCGGCTCACTACTCAATGTCTGGGTAGTCAGAGTTCATCTGATAATACTAGTGAGGGAATTGTACGCAAATATACTTTTCCATTGTGGTAATGCAAAAGCGTATTGCCAACGATAATGTAAGGCGAGGCTTGAGGACAATAAAGGAGTAGCGTGCTACTCCTTTTTTACATTTAAGTATTAAGAAAGTTCGCAAAATATACATCGTCAATAAATCATAAAAATAGCATTCGTCTCATACTTTTTGATTTTATTTAATATTCAGATATTATTCAGTTTCATCAAAAGGAAATTGAATGAAACACATATTACTCATCATCACAGGGGCTAGTCCTCAAGTACTTACAGAAACCTTGTTTGCTATCCATAAGCAAGGCAAAAGTCTGCCAAACGAAATCTATGTCATCACAACGCAAAGTGCCAAACCTTTGCTGGTAGATGGGCTGTTCAACCAAGGTCATTTTCAACAGTTATTAACAGACTACAAATTGCCAGAGATTGAGTTTTCTGAGAAAAATATTTGGCTTATTGAAGATCAAAACGGTCAACCTGTTTTTGATGCCAGCACTGAGGTCGATCAGGTCTATATGGCAGATTTTATAACCCGTAAGGTAGATGAGTTAACCAAACTTGAGAATACAGCAATACATGCATCAATTGCAGGTGGACGTAAAACAATGGCGTTTTACTTAGGATATGCCATGTCTCTCTTTGGGCGTGAGCAAGACACTCTAAGTCATGTATTTGTAGATGAGAGCTTTGAATTTCTAAAAGACTTTTGGTACCCGACTCCCCATTCAAAGTTTGTAAAAAATAAAGCAGGGAAATCGGTCGATTGCAAAAATGCCAATATTACTTTAACGAGCATACCTTATGTTCGCATGCGTAACCTAATTGATAACTCTGTGCTTACCAGTATCAAAAATGTATCTTTCAGTAAAACAGTAGCAAGTCTTAATACAGTCAACTCAAAAGTAATTTCATTAGTTATAAACCCTTCTGCTAAGCAGTTAACATTCGCGGGGATTGATATAAGCTTAACGGCAAAAGAAATGGCATTTTACTTATGGTTACTTGATCAGTACGAACTCAATGTTGATCGTTATTTTGAAGATACAACAAGTTATTCAGAGGCTTATTTAACTCAGTTTTCTGAGCTAGGTACTGACTTACGAGTATTTCGTGATACATTTGGAATCGAGCCGGAAGATTTTAAAATTAATAACTTAAGTGGCCTAAAGCCAATGGAAAAAACGTTTGTTCAGCAAACTCGTAGCCGAATTAATAAAAAACTTAATAATACCTTGCCTATTGAGTTAGCAGAAAAGTTGTTAATTGATTCAACCACTGTTGACTGTGGGACTATCTATCAAGTTAATGCACTAAATGGCAAAGTAAAAATAGAATTGGTATAGCATTTTACAAGCTTGTAAAAGTATAAAAATAGTACAAGCAAGTAGTATGAAAAAGGAATTAGCAACAATGAAACACTCAATGAACTTTGAACATATCAAACAACGATGGCCTGAATTACACCAACTTGCAGCATTTGCTGAAGAGTATGCTATCAGCGATCCTCAAAGCTCATTGGTAAAATTGCGTTGCTTTGCAGAGAAAGTTGTTGGCTTTTTATATGAAGAGTTATGCCTGCCTGTTTTACCAAATTCTAATATATTCGATAAACTCACTGCCGATGACTTTACAAGCGTAGTGCCAAGACAAATTACGGATAAACTCCATGCAATTCGTAAAAGTGGTAATCAAGCTGCCCATCAAGGTAGAGTAGATCAACAGCAAGCTATATGGATATTAAAAGAAAGCTATTTTATTGCCTCTTATTTGTTTATGGCTTATGCAAAAGGGTCTCAACAAGAGTGTCCAGAGTTTAAAGTACCTGAACAAGTTCAACCAAGTAATCAAAGCGATGCTGAGTTTGCTAAAAAGAACAAACAGCTTACAAAGCAATTAGCCGAGAACCAAGCTCGTTTAAAGCGTGCTCTAGATGAGCTTGAAGCTGCAGAGCTTGCACAAAAATTAGCACAACAGCAAGCTGCAAAGCTAAAGCAAGCGATCAATCAAGAAAAACTAAAACAAGTACAAAATCTTAATAAGCAAATAGTTAGTTCTAGCTTTGATTTTAACGAGGACGAAACTCGTAAACGAATTATTGATTTAGATCTTCGTAATGCAGGCTGGCATGTTGCACTTGATGATGAATCAACAGAAGAAGTTGGCAAAGAAGTAAAAGTGAGTGAGCAACCAACACCAACAGGTATTGGTTATGTCGATTACGTTTTATGGGATAACGATGGTCAACCTCTTGCTGTTATTGAAGCAAAACGATCTCGTGAAAATATTGAAAAGGGTCGTCAACAAGCGACGCTCTACGCTGATGCTTTAGAAAAGCAATATGGCCAGCGCCCCGTTATTTTTTATTCGAATGGTTGGGACATTAAAATCCTCGATGATGCACAAGGTTATAATAGTCGAGGCTTATATGGTTATTATTCAAAAGATTCTCTGCAATACTTACTTAAGCAACGCACTCTAAAAAAAGATCTAAATCAAACGCCAATAGACACAAATGTTGCGGGTCGTTTGTATCAAATGGAAACAATCACCCGCGTGTGTGAGCGTTTTAGTGATAAGCACCGCAAAGCGCTTATAGTTCAAGCAACGGGAACAGGTAAAACCCGCGTATCTATTGCTCTTGCTAAACGTTTGCTCGATGCTGGCTGGGCAAAACGGGTATTATTTTTATGTGATCGTAAAGAGTTACGTAAACAAGCAGGCAACGCATTTACTGAATTTACTAATGAACCAGTCCACATTGTTGGTAAAAGCGCTAAAAGCAGTGCTGGTAGTGCACGTGTATTTATCGCTACCTATCCGGGTATGCTTCGCATAATGAACAAGTATGATGTGGGTTTTTTTGACCTTATTGTCGCTGATGAATCACACCGCTCAATTTACAATATTTATGGTGATATTTTTAAATACTTTGATGCGCTTGAAGTTGGTTTAACCGCTACACCTGTTGAAATGGTATCGCGTTCAACCTGTGATTTATTTGGTTGTGATTACAAACTACCAACCGCTAACTATCCCCTTGAGGATGCTATAGAGCAAGGTAACTTAGTACCTTACAAAATTGTAAGTTACACCACACAGTTTTTACGAGAAGGTATTAAAAAAGACAATCTTACTGATGAGCAAATAGCACAATTAGAAGATCAAGGTATAGACCCTAACGAGCTTGACTTTGATGCAAAACAAATAGACGAAGCCGTTAAAAATAAAGACACCAATCGGCTAATACTGCGTAACCTGATGGAAAAAGGCCTGCGTGACAAAGACGGACAGCTACCAGGTAAAACAATTATATTTGCCCGTAACATAGCTCATGCAGAGCTTTTAGCACAATTGTTTAGCGAACTTTACCCACAACATGGTGCTAATTTTTGCCGCGTTATTCATTCAAAATATGAACGTGCCGAAGAATTAATAGACGATTTTAAATCGAGTGACGAAAATAGTGTTCGTATCGCTGTGTCGGTAGATATGCTTGATACTGGCATTGATGTACCCGAGTGTGTCAATCTTGTGTTCGCTAAGCCAATTAAATCAAAAGTGAAATTTTGGCAAATGATTGGGCGAGGCACACGCTTATGTGAGCACCTATATGGCTCAGGTAAGCATAAAACACACTTCTTAATATTTGATCATTGGGCAAACTTTGAATACTTTGACGAAAACCCAGAAGAAGAAGACGTTAAACAAGCTAAATCACTGTTGCATAAACTGTTTGAAACGCGCATAAACCTCGCACAAACAGCGCTTAAAAAAGCCAATATGGATGTGTTTGATCAAACTATATCGTTACTTCACCAAGATATTAATTCTTTACCAATGGAATCAATATCAGTGCGCGATAATTGGCAAGTAGTAGAAACCTATAAAGACCTAAAACGCCTAAATCAATTTACACCAAATACAGTCAGTGATTTACTTGAAAAAGTTGCACCACTAATGCAATGGCGCAATATTATGGGGCAAAGTGAAGCCTATAAACTTGATTGCGAAATAACTGTTATTCAAACATTATTATTAACTGATACAAGTCAAATTGATCTAGCAAAGCAAAATGTCATGGCTAAAGTTGAGTCGCTACAAATGCACTTAAACGAAGTACGTGCAAAAGCACCAGCAATAGCAGAGATCCAAACAGATCAATATTGGCAATATTTAACACATAAAGCACTTGAACAAAGCCGTGTTGATTTACGCAGTATTATACATTTGCGTAATAAAAGCGTGACGCCGCCAACAAGCGACTTTGTGCTTGATATAAAAGAAGATTCAAATCAAATACACGAAGCCGACAGGCTAACAAAAATAGTCTCTATTGATTATCAGATATACCGCCAAGAAGTAGAAAAAACCCTTGCGCCACTATTTGAAACAGATGCTGTATTGAAAAAAATTCGTGCCGGAGAGCCCGTATCAGAGGCCGATCTTGCTCAGTTAAGTTCACTAGTTCACACCCAAAACCCCAGTGTTGACCTGAATACACTGAAAGAATTTTTCCCTGACTCAACAGCGAGCCTAGATAAAATACTTCGCACTATAGTGGGTATGGATAAGCTGGCAATTGAGCAAAGCTTTACAGAGTTTGTTCAACAAACCCATACGCATATGAATGCCAAACAACAGCGCTTTATTGGCATGTTAAAAAATCACCTTGTTCGCTATGGCAGTATTAATATTGAGCAACTTTATGATGCGCCATTTACTCAAGTTCATGATATGGGGCTCGATGGCGTATTTAGTGAACAACAAGCCGATATAATTGAGCAATTTATTGCGCAATTTAATGTACCATTGGGCATTAAAATTAATGCAGTAGAAAAGCAATTACATCCTTAAGCTTATTTCTTCAAACTGCGCAGCAAAATATAAAATCATTAGGAATTGAATATTAATGATCACAGGTCAACTTAAAAGCAAAATCGATAAACTCTGGGAAGAATTTTGGACCGGTGGTATTACTAACCCGTTAACGGTAGTAGAGCAAATCACCTTTTTAATGTACGCCCGTATGCTTGATATGAGCGAGCAAGCTGACGAAAAACGCAGTGCACGTACCAATAAACCATTTACCCGCCGTTTTAATGATGACGAGCAACACTTGCGTTGGCAAAACTTTCGCCACTTAGGGGCCGA
>NZ_LOPY01000025.1 GCF_001469895.1 Pseudoalteromonas sp. XI10
AGAGCTTTATAAATTAGTGAAAGATGAGCTATTTCCATACTTTTCAAAAGCAGGAGATAACGAGTCAATCGAAGGCGCTATTTTCAACGAGTTTATGAAAGACGCGCAGTTGATGATCCAAAAGCAATCGCTATTAGTGAAAGCGGTAGAGATGGTGAGCGACTTACCACTGGAAAACTCAGACACCAAAGGCGACTTATACGAATACTTGCTAAGCAAACTAACAACTGCAGGCATTAACGGCCAGTTTAGAACCCCGCGTCATATTATCCGTGCAATGGTCGAAATGATGGATCCAAGTATTACTAGCCGCATTTGTGACCCATCAACAGGTACCGGCGGCTTTTTAACTAACGCTTACGAATACCTGCTAGAAAAATACACCTCAGCTGAAGGGATTGAACGCGAGCCTTTATACGATACAGGTGGAAATCCATTACTTGATAGCAACGGCAAACCGTTAGAAAACCTGTTGTACTCAGGCGATCTAATCGACCCAGAGCAGCGTACACACATAGATACCGACATGTTCCACGGCTTTGACTTTGACGCCACCATGTTACGTGTAGCCGCCATGAACCTCGTGATGCATGGTATTAAACAGCCCGACATACATTACCAAGATACCCTAAGCCAAAGTTTTGCTGAGCGCTTTCCAAACGAGGCAAAAGAAGGAATGGACATTATCCTTGCCAACCCGCCATTTAAAGGCAGCTTAGACGAAGAAGACGTATGCCCTGAGGTACTTCGTAAAGTAAAAACCAAAAAAACCGAGTTGCTGTTTGTCGCCTTAATTGAGCGCATGTTACGTGTGGGTGGTCGCTCAGCCACTATCGTCCCTGACGGCGTATTATTCGGCTCATCAAAAGCGCACCAACAATTGCGACAATTGCTAGTCGATAACAACCAGCTTGAAGCGGTTATATCCTTGCCAAGTGGTGTATTTAAACCTTATGCGGGCGTTTCAACCGCGATTTTAATATTCACCAAAGGTGGCACTACCGACCATGTTTGGTTTTATGATGTACAAGCCGATGGCTTCTCGCTCGATGATAAACGCACACCGATTAAAGATAGCGATTTGCCTGATTTAGTTGCTCAGTTTAAAGCCCGTGACAAAGCGGTTGCTGAAACTGATGCTAATGACAAAACCCAAAAAGCCTTTTGGGTAAGCAAAGAAGAAATCACTTCAAACAAATATGATCTTTCCATCAACCGTTACAAAGAAGTAGTTTACGAGGAAGAGCTATACGATCCGCCAAAAGTAATCTTGGGTAAGTTAGTGGATTTAGAGAATGAAATATTAGCAGACCTTAAAGAGTTAGAGGCGATGCTATGAGTTTGCAACAAGTTGAATTATCAGATGTTTGTACTCTGTTAACTGATGGTACACACTACACCCCACCTAATATAGGGGAAGGCATTCCATTTTTAACAGTGAAAGATGTTTCTGACAAAGGGTTAGACTTCGAAGGTTGTTCAAAAATATCGATAGAAGAATACACTAAAGCCGACTTGGGAAATTCAGCACCTAAAGTAGGCGATGTACTTTTTTCAAAAGACGGTACTGTCGGAAAAGTTCATGTCGTTAGTGAATCTAAAGATTTTGCTGTTTTGTCTTCATTGGCAATACTACGTCCATTTGATGGGCTTGATTCAAATTACTTAGCGCATGTTATGCGTAATCCTATTACTTTAAGGCAAGCTAATAAGAATAAGACTGGATCAGCGCTTAGACGAATTATACTAAGTGATATTAAAAAATTAAAAATCCCCCTACCTCCACTAGAAGAACAGAAACGTATTGCCGCGATTTTAGATAAAGCCGACAGCGTGCGCCTCAAACGCCAACAAGCCATTGACCTCGCCGACAACTTCCTGCGCAGCGTCTTCCTAGATATGTTCGGCGAACACTTTACTACTGAAGGGTATGCTATTTCTCATAAGAAGAAGATAAAGGAACTAGTTGATTACATCGACTACAGAGGGAAAACTCCTAAAAAGTCTGATTCTGGTATACCTTTGGTTACAGCTAAAAATGTGAAAAAAGGCTTTGTCTCTGAGGAACCAAGAGAATTTATACCTGCGGAAAATTACTTAGACTGGATGACAAGAGGTTTACCTAAGGAGGGCGACGTTTTATTTACTACCGAAGCACCATTAGGAAATGCGGCATTACTAGGTTGTTACGACAAAGTTGTTGTAGGACAAAGATTAATCGCTCTAACAGCTAAAGGAGAATTAACGCAAGAATATTTACTTTATTGTTTGTTAAATCCGTTTATTCAAGATGAAATTTATAAACGTTCATCAGGTAGCACAGTGAAAGGAATCCGTACAAAAGAATTGTATGAAATAGAATTGCCGGTTCCTGATATTAAGCTTCAAGAAAAATTTAGCAAAGCCTACAAAAAGTCTGTTCAAAGTAAGCATAAACTTCAAGAAGCCATTATTGAATCAGATAACATGTTCAACTCGCTAAGCCAAAAAGCTTTCGCGGGTGAGTTATGAGCCGAAAAGCCTTTATTCGTAATAGCCTTGACGCTCACTTTTCTGGCCAGCCAAGGATTGTTCAACTAAGTCCGTTTAGCAACGAAATCAGTATTTTGGCAAGTTATAGTAAAAATTAGTAATACCCAATAAACTAAGGGAGTAGTAAATATGTTGGATTCTATGCCATCGCATTGGTTGATACCGCAATCTATATTGGGTGTATCGTTTTGGCTTGCATTAATAGCAGTGTTTGTTGTTGCTTTTATCTCGATTATTGTACTTACCGTTAAGAGCAATAGTCGAGTAAAGCAGGTCAGGCACATTGTTAATGGTGAATCTATTACCACGCTTTATGATAATAGCTTGGTTATTAGCGAGCGAGCTAAAGCGTCAAAATCTAAAATAGTGCATAGCCTGTGGCATGAATTTGGTGAAAGCTTAGTAAAAGAAGACCGTTCGCAACGTATTTACAATACTTTGGATGCAGAGCACTTTTTTAACCATAAAACCCTTTCAGCGGGGCTTACATCTAATAGGTTATTAGCGGCTACCCCTTCATTTTTAACCGCAATTGGTGTGTTAGGTACGTTTATGGGCCTTACTATGGGCCTGCGCGATATTCATATTGAAAGTAACGATATTGAAATACTAAAAACCGGTATTGCTAGTATGATGAGCGGTGCCGCTTTTGCCTTTGTTACCTCGGTATGGGGGGTAGGTTTAAGCTTACTGCTGAACTTTATTGAAAAAATAGCAGAGCGTTTAATTATACAAAACATTACTGCCGTACAGCACCGCATTGATTTTTTATATCCGCGTTTACCCGCTGAAAAATCACTTGTTGATATTTCTAAAAACACCAGTGATAGCAGTGAGGCTTTAAAGGAACTGCATGAGCGAATTGGTGATAAATTACAGGAGACTATTTCCGGTGTGAGTGACAGCATGCAAGATGCTTTTACTAACGCACTTAATAATGTAATGGCACCTGCGATGCAGTCGTTAGTCAGTAATACCAGCCAACAAACCAGCGGCGTGCTGGAGCATTTAATTAGTAATTTTACTGAAAGCATGCAAGCAGCAGGCAGAGGCCAAGGCGAGCTTATACAAAAGTCAACTGAGCAAATGCATGATGCAGTAAGTAGCTTAAGCGGGCAAATGAGCGCAGTGCTAGAACAAAGCAGCAAACAAGCTGAGTTACTGGCTGAGCAACAAGCGGGTGCGTCATCGCTATTTAACCAGCAACTCGAAGCGATGCTGAGCAAAAGCGAAGAACGCCAACAGCTTATGGAGCAAAAGTTATTTACAGCGATTGAGTCGCAGCAGCAATCGCAAGCTACGCGAGAGGCAAACCATGTAGATAATTTACAGTCGGTATTAGGTGTTTGGTTAACTGAGCAGTCGCAAACGCTTAATAAACTTTCTGACTCTATGGCCGAAGTACAAACTGCAATGAGCGAATCGAACCGTGGATTTGTTAATGAACTTTCGGACCAAAACGAAAAAACAACGGCGCAGCAACAGGCATTTACCAGTGGCCTTGAAACCAGCTTACAAAGCTTTATGCAAAACACTGAACAGAGTCAAAAGGCACTTGAAGACACGTTTGGCTCATTAATTAATAGCCAACAGCTTGAAGCGGCTAAGCGTGACTCAGAATATCGTGAGCAATTACAATCGCAGTTAAGTAAGTGGCTAGCACAACAAGACCAAATGCTTACCTCAATGACTGATGTGGTAAAACGAACACAAACGCATATGGACTCGGTTATTGCACAGCATAAAGATGTAATTGGCGAGCTTAAAAAGGTTGCAGAGTCATCAGCTACGAGTAGCCAAAACTTGAGTAACAGTTCAAACCAGATAGGGGTGTTATCGGGTAATTTATTAAAGGCAACAGAGCTGTTTGATACGCGCTTAGGAGACATGACCGACACTATTAAAGGTATTTCCGCGCAAAATGATGGATTAGCAAATCACGTGATTGAACAAGCTAAAGTGCTAAGAGGGCTCGAAACCTCACTTGTAGCTACAACAGAACAATTTGGTAATACGGCTAAATTAGCTCAAAGCGGTTTTAGCGAAATGAAAACACACCAGAGTGAGTTTATACGTGGTGTTGAGGCATCGTTTGAGGGACTAAGTAATACGTTAGCTAAGCAAGTGTCGGATATTGAAAAGCAAACGAATGAGTGGTTACGTAGTTATTCGTCAGAAGTAAATACCCAAGTTAAAGAGCGTATGGAAACCTGGAATACCACAACCCTTGAGTTTAGTGACCAAATGCGCAGAACCGTTAGCTCTATTTCTGATTTAGTGGATGAATTGGAGCGTAGCTAATGCGAGTATTTAGAAGCAACCAAGTCAGTGTTGATGAAGAAAACCCGTATTGGATGTCATTTTCGGATATCTTGTCGGGGTTACTGATTTTATTTGTTTTAGCATCTGTAGTATTGATGGTTGAACTTATAGAAGCTAAACAAGAGCTTGAAAATAAGCAGCAAGTGTTTACTCAAGAGCTTGAAATGCTTCATAAAGCTGAAGGTGTTCGCAGAACTATTTTACATGAAGCGGCTGATTTACTTCGTAAGAGAGGAATACAAGTTACAGTTAGCGAAAATGAAACAGTATTGAGTATTCCAAATGATATTTTAGGGTTTGATAGCGCTGCATTCAATATAAGTCCAGAGTTTGAAGGCACCGCGCTTGAAATTGGTGAAGTGCTTGCCGAGGTTATAAATAAAGATAACCGAGAGCAATTTCTCGATACTATTTTTATTGAAGGACATACCGACAGTAAAAACTTTTACGGCATGATGGGTAAAGGTAATTGGGGATTGTCGACGTTTAGAGCTATTTCGTTATGGGAACTTTGGGTTAAATTACTGCCGAGCCAACATGACCTCGCAGGGATTATGAATAAAGAAGGTAACCCACTTTTTTCGGTTAGTGGCTATGCGGCAACACGTAGAATGATAGTTGAAGAACTAACAGAAATTGATTTTAGAGCCAATAGGCGAATAGATATCCGTTTTACTATTCGTAGGCCTACTAGTGCGGAATATGAAACTGTAAGAAGCCGTTTGGAGATTCAGTAAGTATGTTGCTTTTACCTCCTATCCCAGAGCTTCCTCAGTTTAACTGGGAACGTATTTCACAGCAGTGGAGTAGCTTAACAGTTCAAACGAAAAAAATTGCTGATGGGGCAGGACAAGGCGAAGAATTTAAAGCCCTTGAGCAACAGGTTAATCGCTACGTTATGTACGATCAAAAAGAAAAGCTAAAACAAATTTTAATTAAGCGAAAAGGTGTTCGTGTTTTAACTCAGTTATGGATTGATAAAGAAGAAGTAAGAAAAAACTCCTTAAACGAAGAAACAATAGATTACATTCAAGCTAAACACCCCAAACTTGGTATGTCGTCGTTAATGAATTTAATTTCGTTAGTTTATCGTTATTTTGATGCACTTGTTGAAGGCAATATTTTTAATCGATTAACGCAGTGGCTTAACCATCAAATAGAGCTGCGTTTAAAAGATCGCAAAAATTCAAGTGACACAATATTGTCGGTACTTAATCAGGCTAAATGGCTGCTTGATTTAACAGCCCCTAAGGCACTAGTTAACCTTGCCAAACAAAACCACTTAGACTTAAACGAACAATTAAAAAAACTACGCTTAAATGAGCTGCCACAAGGGCGCTTTTTAGATATTTGCCACGCGCAATATTACTTAGATACGCTAAGAGAAATTGCAGTTGGTGAGCAACATGATGTACTGCATGAGTTATTAAAGCATGACGTTGCCACTATGCCTTTTGAAGAAGGTAAACGAATAGGGCACATAGCGCTTGAAATTATTATTGATCGCTCTGCTGGAGCACCCAGTGAAATATGGCAAAATTTTGTACTGAATTTAGCTGGTGATCCGCGTATTGCTAATACAGCAAATAACTACCGCCAGTGGTGGAAGCCTATTGGTGAAAATAGAATAAAAGCAGTGACAAGCTGGCTTGCTAAAGAAGATTTACGATTATTTTTAGGAGCCATTGAAGAGTACGCGAATTACATCGGTGATGAAGCGTTAAATAGAATGTTCCCTGCGCGTAAGCGTTTTTTAGAAGGGCTTTATGAGCATGGTTTTGTGCGCAATGCGCGGCTGATGCTTGGAAACCAAGCGGAGCTTACAGTTAAGCGAGTGCTAGGAAAGAGTTTAACTACCAGTTATATAAAGCTTAGAGGAATGGCTCAAACTTCCATTATTTATTTAGATTGTGGTGATTTTCATATTATTGAAGGCTCTCATAACTTTAAGTTATGGATTTATATGGGTTTACCTAGTGAGAAGCTTAACGATTACTCTTTGAGTGAGTTAAACCATTTTGCTTTAACAAATAGCTTTCCACAAGAGTATAAAAGAAACTATCCCAAAGGCGAGCTAATGCCAATTCAACACTCGCCGACTTCTTGGCAAAAAAATGCTATTGATTTTTTAACTCAGAACGGTGTTGAGCTCGATTTAGAAAAACTCTTTGATAAAGATGAATACAGAAGATATATAAATCGTTATGGACTACCTGTGGTAAAAAAAGATTTTGAAGAAAAGAATCTTTTTGAAATAAATTTATTAAACGCACTAGAGATGTACCAACCAATTACCGCCAAAGAGCTCGTAAAGGTTTTAAACAGTGAGTTTAATATGATGGCTGATCGCTCAACTGTTAATTCTAAACTTTATTCAATGTTATCTGAAAGTAGAGTAACCAGAGACGACATGCTTTACTGGCAACTTGCTTGAAAATTGTGCTCTAGGAATGTTTGAAAGGGAATCGATAAAATATGTCACTTGTTAGTTTGATAAAAGGGCTTTTGCCAAACAATAAAAATAGTTCTTTAGTAGATGAACAGTATTCTTTAGTGTATGACTCGTATGGCGTTAATTTTGCTACTGATGAGGCGTCATTCCATTGCCTGAACAAAGGTGAGGGGGGAGGGCAGCAGCTTATTCAACATGTTGTCCTTAAAATGCTTGAAGAAAGAGATATAGCTGAAACACTGCCTAATGGCTTTAGATTAGACAGTGAGCAAGCATGTTTATTAGACCCAGAAGATGCAGGCGTTTTAGGGCTACCGCCTTTTTTTAATAACGACTTTGACATTGATATTCAAGGTAGAACAACTAAAAGTAGTTTTAACCTGCAGTTATTTGCAAAATTTGAGCAGCAAAAATATCCAGTAAAAAGAAAAGGCCCTACACTTTTTTTTAGTGAGCAAACTCAGTATTTAATGACGCCAGAGCAGCTTAATGCTGTGTTAGCCGTAGAAGAGCATTCTTCGCTTAAACCTGATGAACGCAATGAATTAAATAATGTGTTGGTTGTCGCTAAGTTACAGCAAGCTGTTAAAGATGGATTAAAGCTAGATTTAAAACATTTTGATAAGTTTGATTTGGTACAACCAGAAAACATCACAGTAACTGCAAACCAAAGGGCCGATGGTAGTTTAGAGCTTAGCCCAAGCTTTGGTGATGGTTCATCACCTGAAGACGTGCAGAATCGTTTAGCTCAGCTCCAGGGCGATGGGCAAGTAATGCGAATAAAAGACCGCATTGTTTTACTTACTGACGATAAAAAGCAAGCTGTTAAAGAAGTACTGCAAAATAGAACTATTCCTGCACATAAAGTTGCTGAATTTATTAAAACACCTTCAGCTTTTTTAGATGCATCTGTTTTAAACCTTGATCTTGGGTTTTCTCTCAGGGTAGCTGGTATTGGCAAAATGGTACACATTCCCTTTGGTCAAGACAGCGATGGCAGTAATGGCTGGTTTTCGACAAATACAGAAAGTGAACCACCAGAGCGCTTGGTTAAGCTACTAGAGTGTGAGGAAGATGTTGTATCGTTTGAACAAAGCTATCAGCAAGCTAAAGGTCAAAATGCCGATAGTGTACTTGTTGATGATGAGTCAATTGATATACGCGACGAGCAGCGAGTAACTGAAACACTCGCAGAGGTAAGAGAAAATTTAGCAAACCCACCCGATGAAAATAACATATCTGATACTGATGATTTGCCGGTTAAAACAGAACAAGTTTCTTTATTACTTAAAGACACCGAAGAACATAATAAAGATATAGTTAATAAAGTTTCGCAGCTTGATAAAGGTATTAGCTTTGACAGGAGTAATTTAGCGAGAACTCCTTTTCCACACCAAGAATCAGGCATTAGTTGGATGTTGTCGTTACTTAAATCAGCGCAGTTGGATAACTATGATGATATGTATCGAGTACAGGGGGCTTTGTTAGCGGATGATATGGGGCTAGGTAAAACATATATGACGCTAGTAATGATGGCTGAGTACATGGAAATGCAAAGGCAAAATAATAAATTAGAAAAGCCTATATTAATAGTTGCTCCACTTAGCTTATTGGAAAACTGGGAACAGGAGGTTGGTGCTACCTTTAATAAGTCGCCATTTAGAGATATCAAAGTATTACAGTCAGCAAGAGATCTAAAAGAGTTTAGGGTTAAAGGTGCTGAAAGAGAGTCGATGCAGCTGACCTCAGTTATAAATGACTCTCATGCAGATCATGAATCTATTCGTTACGCTTTACACGTTGGGGCTGATGCAGCTACAAAACGCTTGGACATGGATAGACGTGTTGTTATTACTACATACCAAACACTTCGAGATTATCAGTTTTCACTATGTGTAATTGATTGGGGGGTTGTGGTATTTGATGAAGCTCAAAATATTAAAAACCCTAATACGCAAGCTACCCGTGCAGCTAAAGGTTTAAAAGCTGATTTCAAGTTATTAGCAACAGGTACACCTGTTGAAAATAGTTTAAGTGAGTTTTGGTGTTTAATGGATACAGCACAACCTGGGCTATTAGGCGATTGGGGCTATTTTAGAGAGCGGTGGATTAAGCCAATAAGCAGTGCTAATGAGGAAGAAAAAGCAGAAGTGCGTTTAGAAATTGGTAACGATTTACGTAATGCTACAGGCCAGTTTATGTTACGTCGAACCAAGGAAGACGAGCTAACGGGAATGCCTACTAAAACAATTAAAACAGGCATTCATAAAGACTTGGCTGAAAATATGGCATTTACACCAGAGCTTGCTCGTAATATGACCGGTGGCCAACTACTTGGCTATAACCAAGTTGTAGAAAATTACAGAGCAGAAAAAGCAAAAGAGCAGGGTGGTGGACATGCCTTAACGGTATTACAGCAATTAAGGGCTGTTAGTTTACACCCTAGGCTTGACGAGGTTTTTAAACAGCCACCTAATAATGCAAAAGATGCTCAGCGTAATTTACAAGAGTCTGAAAAGTTACGCATGCTGTTAGATATATTATCCGATATAAAAAGCAGACAAGAGAAAGTAATAATTTTTGCAACAACTAAAAAACTTCAAGCTGTTCTTAAGATATGCCTAGATAAAATTTATGAGCTTAATATTCATGTTATTAATGGCGATAGTAAAGCGATGAAAACTAAAAAAGATCAGTTATCCCGTAAAGGGATGATTACTGACTTTGAAGCAAAAGACGGCTTTAACATTATCATTATGTCGCCTGTTGCTGCAGGGGTAGGTTTAACTGTTATTGGCGCAAACCATGTAGTGCATTTAGAGCGCCACTGGAACCCAGCAAAGGAAGCACAAGCGACAGATCGTGTGTATCGTATAGGGCAAAAAAAGCCTGTTTTTATTCACTTACCTTGTCTTCTACACCCAGAGTATGACTCATTTGATGTGAATTTAGATAAGCTACTTGCAAAGAAAACGATGCTCAGAGATGCCGTGGTTACTCCTGAAACAGTTAGTGAAAACGAGTTAATGGCGTCATTGGGATTGTAAAAGTGTTTATTTACAAGCTTGTGAAAATTTTTACAAAACAAAGCATATTATTATTTATAAAAATAAACTAATAGAGATAGATTATGGAATCACCGGAAATTTTTTTGAAAGAGCTTAATGCCGCACTCCGAAGATTACGAGGAGCATGCAATATACTTGAAAGTGAAGAGATAGATTTAAAGCTTCTAGCTGTAATGAGAAAGCTATTATTGGCTGAAACCCTCGGTAACAAATGGATTATTGCAGTTGGTGGTTCTCAAGGGGCCGGTAAAACTACTCTAATGTCTAAAGTATACTCTTGTGAAAAATGGTTATGTGGTAATGAAGGCCGTGGAGAAAAGCTACCTGTTTTGATATCTGAAAGTAAATATGTACATGAGCCTCAAGGTTATGTAAATCGTTTAGTAGAGCAGGAAAACCAAGAGGGGTTAGTTCTAAAAGAAATAGAGGTCGATGTAAAAGAGTTTAATAAAGTCATCACAGACCCAGCGGCAGAAGACTTATTACCTATTTTAAAAGTACCACCACGTTTCTTTAAACGTAGTAATCAAGCATTTTTATTGCTTCCGGGGTATGAGAAGCAAGACCGAGAAAATAAAAACTGGCAGAGTTTGATGCGCCAAGCAATGATTGCCGCAGGTGGTTGTCTGATTGTAACTGACGAGACAAGAATGGCAAATCAACAGCAGTTGGAAATTGCAAAAGACATGATGGAAAATGAACTGGAACACTGTAAACCTAATATAGTTATTACAAAAACAGAGGCTTATGAAAGTGACTTAGAGAAGTCGATGGAGTTAAAAAATAGTGCAGTAAAAACATTCGGTTTAAATAAATATGATATTGAAACCAATGTGCTTTTGACCGGAGTAGATTCAACTTTGTACTGCGAGCAGTGGATGCCCAAATTTCAGGCTATGATTAACAACCTTAATTTTACCGGTCAATCTAAAAGGGCGCTTCAAATTAAAAGCTTGTCTGAAATTTTAGGAAATGACTTAAAGAGTGTACTTAGGAGCATAAACTCAAGAGCAAATATTGTTTTTCGAAGCTCAGAAGTAACAGAAGGTCAGCTGGCTTGTGAGGAGATATTGAACATATTTGATATAGCAGTGGAAGATTTGAAAATAGAGCATAAAAAAGAGGTAAAGAATCATATTCGAGAAGTATCACACAAAGCCACAGATAAGTTAGACAAGAAACTTATTAATGATGCGGAAGGATTTAAAAATTGGGTTTGGAGCGCCTTTGATACTTCAACAGAAACAAAACAAAAATTTGAAACATTAGTACAATGTGCCTGGAATGAAGCTAGTAGTGATTTCATTCCTATGTATGCAGAAAAAATACAAAAGCTAACCATTGGTAACCTTGGCCGACAAGACAACTTTAAAGCAACAACTAGCCGCTCAGTCAATTTAGAGAGTGGCAATGTTCAGAATTTAATTAAGTTGGGCTATCTCGATAGCTCAGGTCAACCATATAAGTTCGCAAAATTAACAGAAAATGTAAAAAGTGATATTAAAATAATTCTAAGTGATCAATTAACTGCATCTGGTCGAACGAGCAAGGATTTATATAAAAGTGTGAGATTATTACCTTTACTTTCTCTTGAGTATGCAAGGTTATCTTTTTTTAAGCCAAAATTGATAACTGAAGAAATGTCTGATAGTCCAATAAATGACTCGTATGGCAATGTAATTGAAGACGGAGTTGATTCCTTTAGCAAAGGAGTTAAAGAAGGTAGAAATGTATTGAAAGCTGTTGCTGGAATACTTGCCGTAGATATAATCAGCGATGGTGACTCAGATATATTAGAGACAATTTTTGGCCAATCTAAAGAATCTAAAGAATCTAATGTAGATGCCCCTAACACAACAAATGATACTCAGGGAGGATCCACGCCTCCAGTGATGCTTCACCCTGCAGCTGTTGCAGTTACAGCAGTATTAGCTGCATGTTATTTAACGGTTAAGACTGTTACAGGGATCAGAAAAGAAGAAAAAGAAATTAGATCTTATGCGCAAAAATTACTAAATAATATTCAAGAGCAACACTTTGAGAATTTTTGTAGTAGTTTTGATGAAATAATGCGTGTAACTAGAAGCAGACTAGAAAGCACATTAAGACAACGTTACCACCTTGATGAAGCATTGATGAGGCGAGAGAGATTAGCAAAGTCTTCAGCTGACGTAAGGGTGCTCACTAATGATCTAAAAGAGAGTTTAGATTCATCAGCCAATGATTTAAACGCTTTTAATCCAGATTTAATCTCCTGATGATTGATAGTTGGTTATTAGACTCTTGGTTTAAATTGCATCAATCAAATTTGGATTGGGTATTTAACGCTTATGAGAAAATGATAAAGGGTTTAAGCCTTGAGTTACAAGAAAAATTATCTATAAAAGATAAGCAACCTGAACCTTTTGTAGTCCTATATGGTAAAACTCAGGTTGGGAAGACGACTCTTTTGTTGGACTTATTAGGTGTAAAACACAGTAAAATTGGCTATGTCTCACATGTGCTACGTGGTGGTAGGGCTGCAGGACAATCAGCCACAGCTACAGCTATGGAGTATTGCATAAGTGAGGCCGAGCATTGGTCATTAACAATCAATCACAAAAAAACTTTCTATGAGAATGAATCGGGAATGATTTTAGCTCTTAGTAAAGTCAGAGATGAAATGGAACGCGAAGCTATAATTTTCAATTCTCATTGTGTTGTAGGTATACCAAAGCATTTTTTTTCAGATTCAGATCACAATAAGGTCAACATTCGAATTTTAGATTTACCAGGTGATAACCCAGCAAATGAATCCGAAGAAAAGCATGTAAATAAAGTTGCTGAAACTTACCTTCCTTTTGCAGATCTAATTCTTCTTGTAGGAAGAGGTGATGACTTAAGCTTTTTAAAACCTGAAGTATTAACCTTGCCTGGACTTGATGATTGGCAAGTTATCCCTGACCGCTTTCGAATCGTTACAACTTTTTCATATACTGCTCACTCAATTAGAGAGCAGATCCGCATAAATGATAAGTTTTCAATTAATCAGATTAGAGCTCGCTTAATTGAGCAAATTGAGCGTTTTGGGAGTTTATCGAGACATGCGAAAAAAGATGATTTGTTTTTTCCATTAGAGTTCGGAACTAGTTGGAAAAATATAGAAAAGCATGACATAAATCTCTATAGAAAAATCAATCCTATAATTAAAAGTTTAAGAGATGAGTTGATTCTACAAATTCGTGAATCAGTGACTCCAAGTAGTCGTTTAAGAAATCTTTTTAATAACCAGTTTAGGTTAGAAGCTGTTTATGACTTAAAGTTTAAAAATTTAAATGAAGCTGTTTTTAACTTAGAAGAAAAATTGAACGACGTAAATAAAGATATTAAATCATACAAGGATATTATTAAAAGGTACTATGTAAAGCTTGATAGGCTAAAATTATTAATTTCTGAATGTGATAATGGCTTTGAAATTATTTGTGATGGAGATGCTTTCTATAAAGTTGATATCGATATTGATGTGTTAAAAAGAAATAAAAGTGTATCAAAGCTTAAAGAGCTTATAGTTAATTATTCTTTTCATTTGAAAAGTGTAGACTTTTTCATTGAAAAAAGAGGGTTTAATGAAGGTGTTATGCTCTTGAAACCTTTCTTTAGTAAACCGGGAAGGAGGGAAGTTGAGGAGGTGATAAGTAATAAATTAAATGAAGTAAGAATTATGCTTAATGAATATTACTTTGATAGGTATTTATCAGCCAGCAACTTTGAGAAAGATGTAGTTTTAGTAAAAAAAAATATTGAATCAGCCAATAAGTCTATAGAAAAAGTTTGGAGAAAAGCGTGGGAAGCTGCAATTTATAAATATAAATGCAGTCTTATAAAAGACTTGAAAAGGACTGATGCTTCGATAGCGAACTTTAAAAGAGAATTAAGTTATCTTTATACACAACGAAAAAATTATGGTGATGAACACAGAGAGATTTGTAAAAATTACAAGGTTTATGAAGACAGAAAAAAGCGAGATTTTAAAGTGTTCAATAGGCTAAACGAAATTTTGGTTGAAGAATATAATGATGAATACTCAAGGCAGTATGAAAAATTATTTGCAGATGAAGACGCTGCTGATTCTCTGTTAAAGTTAATTTCATTAACAGAGTTAACTGAGAATAAAGATAATGTTAATATTTTTAATGGTTAAATAGAGCGCTATGAAATCAAAAGTTGATATAGAAAAAAAAGAAAATCAATTGTCGGAATTAATGTCTAAGATAACTAAAAAACCATTGGAGCCTATTTATGAAGATTTAAACTCTATTAAAACTCTTACAGAAAGTTTTGAGAGCTCTCTTAATGAAGTTAATGAGAAATTGGATTTTTTGAGTGATCATGATGAGCTTATAGAAAAGGTAACAAAAAGCCTGCTTAGAATTCAATCAAATTTATCTGATGATATTAGTGAATCTTTTGAAAATAACAACGCGAAGTTCACTGAAGTTATCAACTGTATATTAGAGGCAAGAGAAGATCTTTCTACTTTATCAAATGACTTTGCAGATAAAAACTCACTAACTATAAAATCATTAGATTTTCTTTCTATCGAAACGAAAGAGAATAAAGCTAAATTATTAAAATCAGTAGCTGAGCTTGAGTTGAGTATCGATAAAAAGATAAAAAATAGCGAATCTATTGTAATGAAAAGGCTATCAGATATTAGTGAAATTCAAAATCTTTATATTGACTCTTACAAAAAAAACATCGAATGCACAAATAAGAAGTTCATCAAGCTGGTAATGTTATGTTCAATTCCATTATTTTTATGCTTAGTCTTATTAATTCTGATTCTTTTTAAGGTTGTTTGAGGAAAACTCTATGCCGATAAAACCACAGCCATTTAAACAAATTTGTAAAAATTGTCATTGGAGTGAGATTGTTGCTCCTAAGTCAGATGTTTTACTTCCAAATACGATAAAAAGTGTTTGTCCAAAGTGCCATTCAACTCTGATAGGGAGAGCTGAATTAAATATCCTCGATTATGTTAGATTAAAACTAATGTAAATCTATTAGACGTTGGTTAATTTATAGCTAGAGTTGCAGCTTAAATAGCTAGAGCTGCTTTGACTTTTTATTTCAAGTTGTAAGACTATGTGATTTATTGCAAGCTTGTAAAAGAGTTTATTAGCAGTACCTAAGTAAATATATACTCCCCCTAATATGATAGTTGTTGCTGAGTTGATAGCTTAGTCGCTTGAATAAAGAATTTATTAATTCTCTATCGATATTTGTATTTTAATTAAAAGGATTTACATGACAAAGCTAGGTTTGGTTTTTTCTGGTGGTGGTGGTAAAGGCGCATACGAAATAGGCGTTTGGAAGGCACTAAATGAGTTTGGTATAGCTAAAAACGTTGAAGCAGTTGCGGGTACTTCTGTTGGTGGTTTAAATGCAGCTTTATTTACAACCGGTGATTACAGCTCTGCTGAGCAGTTATGGCTTGATATTGCACCTAGCAAGGTATTAACACTTAAAGCAGAAGATATTGCTATTGCTGTTTCTAAGTTTGCCGTCGGGGCTTATTTACCGGGTGTTGCACCGAAAGCATTAATGACGCTTAGCTCTTTACTAGGTGGTGCAGGGGCGTTTTCACAAGATGGACTTGCTGACCTTATTTACCGAAGCAATGTTTGTAATTCTATTGACAATAATAATTTACCACTGCATTTATGTGCATTAACGGCTAAAAATGGCGAACTAGTTTATCCCCAATTGAATGCATTAAGCGCTGAAGAAAAACAAAAGTGGCTACTGGCAACCTCTGCGATACCCGCTGTTTTTAAAGCCGTTGAAATAGATGGCACAAATTATGTTGACGGCGGCGTACTTCCTTCATACAGCGATAACACACCTTACAAACCACTAATTGAGCAGCATAACTGCACTCACATTATTAATATTTATTTAGACCGTCACGCTGATACTGTAACTGCAAGTAAACGATATCCAGCGGTTAATTTTTGGAATATAGTCCCGTCACAAGCGTTCGCAGGCTTAGTTGAGCCGCTTAATTTTACAAAAGAAAATGCAGCTAACCTAATTGAGTTAGGCTACAGCGATACGGCTAAAATCCTTAAGCAGTTTAAACCCTTTATGGATGATGAAGCTCGCTTTATGCAGGCTGCTTTTGAATTTGCGGCCTCAAACAAACAATTCAATGATCAGATATTAGTAAACCAACAGTTGCGCGATGAAAGAGCTTTAGATTCAAAGCAGCTTACATCTCCAGATTTATTAGACGATGTATTAAATGAACTTGCCCATACGTTAAACCAGCAAGAGCGAGAGATAGCGAATCAAAATGTTGATAGCTTGATAGATGAATTTGCTGATAACTCTAATGAATTACTTGAACATGCCTTTAATACAATTACAACACTAGCCTCTACCGAAGGACGTATAAACGCGCAGTTAGAGCAGAGCTATGTAGGTAGGTTGCTTGGGTCTGTCACTGGGAGCAATGCTAAGTTACAAGCGGGTATTAACTATGATTTAAATCGCGCTATTTATTCAAGCCAATTATTAATTCAAAAGATCAATCATAAACAAGCGTTAACAATGGAAGCGATGGTGTCGCTTGCTAATAAAACCAACTACCTGATGACTCATGTTAATGTGTTATATGGTAGCGTGAAAAAGCTTGAACAAAATGTTTTTCAAGCGGTTGCTTTAATGAAGCAAGGAATAGAAGCATTAGCGCATCAATGTGACGTTAGATTTAACCAAATTGAAAATAGAATTGAAAGCCTAGAACGTAGTCAGTTAGTAACTAATTGGTACAACAATACAAAATCAAAGTGCATCAGTTTAAATACACTGCAACCAAGTGAATTATTAATTAGTGTAACCCTTGGATTTTATAATGATTTAGGACGCGAATGGTCTAACAGTGAACTTAGTTGCTACAAAAATTTATTGCATGATATTGGCTTACATAGAACATTATTAACGCCGTGCAGCTTATTTAACCCAAGCTCAGCTAAGTTATTTTTAAAAAACATAGAAGCAAGTGCTATTTTACCTGTGGCCCCTAAACACCAGCAGTTTCACCCTTTATTAAAAGGACTGCAAATAGCAAGTGATGCGCAAAGCTACGCAACCGCCGAAGAAATAAATCAAACGATTGAGCAACAACTCGGTTTAGCGCTCAATAATGAATTAAGTTGTTATGAGGTAGGGTTAGAGCTATTACATAGCCTAAAATGTAACGATAAAAGACTGCCAGCTTACTCAAAAACGCATAATATAAATTTACTGACAGCGAATGAGCATTCAACCATGCAAGCTCAATTGTTGGGGCAAATTACGACATACAATACCGTTAATAATGATATTTTAAACAATAAAAATATCAAAGATGATTTAGCCTTTTTACGAAAGCAAATTGAACAATTTAAAGTTATCGTGCCCGTAATTGGCCAGTTCTCAGCAGGCAAAAGTTCACTGCTTAATAATTACTTAGGGCAAGACTATCTTAAATGCGATATAACCCCTGAAACCTCGATTGCTACTGAGCTAAGCTATAGCGAAGAGGAACATATAATAATTAATTATATTGATAATTGGCAGGGGGAGCGTAAAGCATTAAGCGAGTTGAAAAACTTAAAAGTTGACGCGAATATATACTACATTCAGGTTTTTATTAATAACCAAAAGCTTAAAAATCGCCCTAACTTAATACTGGTTGATATGCCGGGGTTTGCATCAAATAATGCCAGCCACTCCAAGGCGATCGCTTGCTACTTGGAGCGTGGTGATTATTTTATAAACTTAATACCCTCAGAAAAACCCTTTGATGCAACGGCTATTGATCAGCTGAAAGAAATTAACTTTAATTATAAAAAAGATATTGCTCACATTGTGTCTAAATCAGAGCGGTTACCAAGTAGTAAACTATTAGAGGTTAAGAGTCAGTTACAAACCTATCTGGCCGAAGTTTTAGTGAGTGACATTACTATTGGTAATATCGAAAATATTGGGAAGAACAAAAGCATAATTGATTTTGAAAATGCAGTCGACACTGCATTAAATCAGTTTGATACACTGCTTTGTATGCGTTATTCACAGCAAATAGCTAAGCTAGTAAAGCAAATAAGCAGCTCTATAAATAGCTTAAAAAAATCTAGCCAGTCAAATGAAGCCCAATTACAAGAAAAAATAAATAAGTCCCACAGTGCATTTAGCTCGGTAGAAAAAAAGCTACAAGCGTCACTTAAAGATCTTGAATATAACCTATGTAGCGTAGGAAAAGAGCAGTTAATTCAACGCTCTCAACATGTTTTAGGCTCATCGGTATCAGTTTTAGTCAGTGCGGCAAAATCAAATCAAGTATCACAAAAAATAAATGACTTATTAAGGCCCGTATTACAACAAGGTGTTGATAACTTAGTAAAGCAAGAATTACAAAAGTTAGATAAAAAACTCGATATCATAAGCGAGCAACAACATAGCGATATACAAATTACACTTAATATACCAGCAGAACAAAAAGAAGCTTTTTCAGCAACGTATGCAGCGGTAGCAGCAGGAGTCGCTACCGTTATATTAGGCCCTCTAGGTGGTATTGTCTCTGGTATTATAGGTGGCTTACTGGGCCGAAAAGATAACGCAGAAGAACGCGAGCAACAAATAGAGTCACAATTGCGTGAGCAAGTTATTCCTCAGGCCGTAAATATGGCTGTAGAACATTGCACACAACAGCTCAATACGGCGGTATCAAAAATCAAACAAGCTGTTTTAAGCTCATTTGAGCAAGAGCAAATCGACTTCAACCAGAGTATTGAGCACCTCAAACAACGATTGCGGCAAAGCGAAGAAGCGTTTAATGAGCAGCAGTTAAAGTTCGATAATGCTTTAATTCAAATTCAGCAAACTCATCAACCCGCACAAATAAAAACCAATGCTATAAAGGAAGGTAGCTAGTGAGTACTGATTTAGATTTTGACAGTTTAATGAACGGCCACATTGATAAAAATAATAATGAAAATAGTGGTGAAAGTAGCAATGCAAATGAGCTAACAGGTCAAACTCATGCGTCCTCTCAAAACACAAGACCAGAAGGGGTTAATCAGTACCTATACGAAAGCGAAAAAGGGTTAATCTTATGCGCTCAATTAATTGCTAATGGCGATAGTAATACACCAGTTGCCCGTTTATTAGCCGAAATTAAACACACGATTGAGCATGACTTCTTACTGCTTGCTAAAAAAGACGACAATACTACGGGGGCTTATACGTATGCTCAATTGTTACTGCTTGAAAAAAAGTTAAATGAAATTGCTGCTTTTCCACATCTCGAAAAATATTATACCGTTGCAGTTGGAGGGTCATTTAGTGCAGGTAAATCGCGCTTTTTAAACTCTGTGTTAGGATGCCCCTCGTTGTTGCCAACAGACACAACGCCCACTACATCTATTCCTACTTATTTGTCGTGGGGTGAGCACAATGCAATAAGTGCGCTTAATTTTTATCGTAAAAAAACAGTAATAGATGAAGAAGCTTTAAAAGCTATATGTCATGCATTTAATGAGCGTTTTGGTGTAACTTTTAGCCATTTACTACAGCTAATATCAGTTGAACGAGAAGACTTTAAATACCCTAATCTCGTGTTTTTAGATACCCCAGGTTACAGCAAAGCCGACGATATAATTAATATACAAAACAATACCGACGAAAACATTGCTCGGGAGCATTTGCGCAGTGCAGACTATTTAATTTGGTTGGTCGATCAACAAAATGGCACTGTGCCGCAGCAGGATATTGAGTTTTTAAAAGGCCTAGAGCTAACTCAGCCTGTATTAGTGGTGATTAGTAAAGCGGATAAAAAGCCTGAATCGCAAATACAACAAATTATTAATACAGCAAAACAAGATTTACAACGAGCCGAAATTAATTTTTTAGACGTAATAGGGTACTCAGCCCAGTTAAATAAAGAGTTTTCAAGCTCCAAAACCGTACTAACTGATTTATTACAAACAGTGAGTAAAGGTAAAAATGGCTCAGTTGTTTCATGGCAAGCAGAACAAATATTTAAGAGCTATATAAATTTTTATGAGTCTACTCGTCAAATTCATAGCTTAACAAGTGGCACGATTAAAGAGCTCATTTTTGCTGAAAGTATATCCGATAAGAACAAACAACATTTAGACGATATAAGCAATAAAACAAAAGCGCAGTTGAATGCATTAGCAACACAAAAGCAAGTTGCCCTTAAGATTCAGCAACAATTACAAGAGCAAATTACGCAGTTATGCGAGTTGCTCAATGTAAAAACAACCATGCAGCCAAGCTCTGTCGCTTTGAGCACAAGTATTACTACTTGCTCACTAGGTAACGATAATATACCCCAACAGTCATTAGTATTTGAAGCGCTCGTGCAAGGCAGTATTAAGCAACTGTCGGCAATTGCTGACATAACTGCTTTGCAAGGGCGGGTAATTAAGTTAAGTGCAGTGGGTGTGCACATTAAAATTGACGAAAAGGTAGCAACTGATTTCGACATTATTATTACTAAACAAAAAATAAAAGCCCAGTTGGGTGATGCCGTAATTAGTGATTATTTTAACGTAGGCCAGCGTGTGAAAGTTCACATAGTAAACGATAAAAAAGCGAGCATTACAGTCGATATAGCTTCGGCACAATTTTGAATTAGTAACACACAATTACTTAATAAATAAGGAAGTGAGATGGATTTTGATATATTAGACGTTATAAACGAGGCAACAAAAGAAGCTGATGCATTTGAAGGTCATCCAGCGGCTGATTTTACCATTGAAGAGAAATTATTATATTTAAATGGTTTAGCACTTGTTATGAATGCAGACGGTCATATTGATGATACTGAAAAAGAATATATTCGGATACTGATAAAATCAATGAACCTGGATGAGTCAACACTTGATGACATGGTAACGTTTGCTAAGGCCCCAGACAAAGACACCATCCAAGCTTTTTTCCGCACTTTTCGCCGTCGCCCGATTTCGCAATTATTTTTATTCGATGCGCTAATGATGACGCGCCGTGATGGAAAAGTAGAAGACAAAGAAAAAGCTGTAGTAGATAAAATAGCCGACCAGCTGGAGATACTAAAAGGCACTCAGCAAGATATATTTGATTTATTTTGCCATATTAAAAACCGAAACTGGCAAGAAAGCGCATTATACTTCAGCTGCCATTTATTAAACCCAGATCACTTTAAACATCTGCTAGCCTATCATGAAGTTGAGTTTGATGCGTTAATGACAGAAACAGCTGAGACAAGAAGTAATAGATTATTGGATATAATGAAATCTAAGCTCGTTGATTCTTTAGAGTGGGGGACTTTTGCATGTGAGGGGACATCTCAAAAGGCTTCATTAATTACGAAAGAGCCTATTACTTTATTAAAAGCTATTGCTAGCTCTATATCATGTTCTGTTGTAATGCCATGGCTTCAAAGAATGTTAGATCGAGGGGAGTTGAGGGTTACAAAAGAAACGGTCTATCTTGTTCAAGAGCCTGAAGAAAAAGTACTATTTGAGTTTTCTAATTCATTTTTTAAATACGAACAAGAAGCTAATGCTTTTTATCTAGGCTCCCTTGACTATGCTCAGAAAAGCATCGGTTCTGGAGAGATATTACATGCTTTCCTAAGGCATACGAATCTTAACTACTTAATTGAGCAAAATGATTTAAATAATTTATTAATTTTAACTGACTCAATAGATGTTGCCGTTTCTAATGCAGGTCACTTACCAACATGTGATGGAGTTCAAGTATCGGCTATTACTTCAGGATATTATTTTGCTAATCAGGGCCACCCTAATGCTATAAATGAAATAAAGGGCGACCAAGTAGAAATTAGATACTGTAATCATTGTTCTGGAGGGCATGGAACACAATCAGGTATCTGCGACGATAAAGATAGGAGGTTTACTAAAATTACTTTGTCAGAGATGTTAACAGAACATGGCTTTTATTTAGTCAAATAACATATTTGGACATCTATAATGACTGACTTAGACATGCTTGCCACTTTTATGGAAGCGACAAAAGAGCCTAGTGCTTTTGAAAATCACCCAATTGCGCAACAAGGGATTGAAGGGCAGTTATTGTATTTGCAAGGCCTAGCCTTAGTGATGAATGCAGATAATGACATTCATGACACCGAGGTTGAGTATTTGCAAATTTTAATAAACTCTTTTTCACTCGATAATTCTGTGTTAGATGATGTAGTTGATTTTGCTAAAGCGCCAGACAAAGCAACTATACAAGCTTTTGTTGCATACTATAGGCGTAAAACATTAGCACAATTGTTTTTATTTGATGCGCTCATGATGGCCCGACGTGATAACCAAGTACACGAAAAAGAAATGCCTCTAGTAAATGCAATGGCGACCCAGCTAGAAATATTAAAAGGCACTCAACAAGATATTTTTGATTTATTTTGTCATATTAAAAACCGGAACTGGCAAGAAAGTGCGCTATATTTCAGCAGCCACTTATTAAACCCCGATCATTTTAAACATTTACTCGCCTATCATGAAGTTGAATTTGAAACGTTAATGGCAGAAACCGCTGATATTAGAAAACGTCAGCTGGTTGAGGCAATAAAGAATAAAATTAATATTGGCACTTTGGAGTGGGAAGTACTTAATTATACAAAGGAAAATTATGAACCGGAGTTTGAAATAACAACTAATTTTATTCCAAATTTATTAACCCATGAATTACTACTGCCACTTTTACAAATAAAGCTAGAACGCCACGAACTACGTATATCGAACGATGATATTTATTTATGTAAAAGCGCAGAAGAAACACTTTACGCCACTTTGTCTGACCTATCGTTAGAGTATGATAATGAAAGTGATGCCTTGAGCGTTAAATCAGAATACGTATCAGGTGATAAACTTGTTATATCAAACGAACTTTCAAAAGATTTTTTTGATTTAATCCTTCAATCTTTGCAATCAAAAGCAACCGTGGGCAAACCTTATAATGATCTTAATACAATTTTAAGGTGCATTTTTTCTGCTGAAATTGCTCAAGCACAGGATCCCACTGTTCAGAGTACCTTCAACCCTAATGCAGGTATTCCTGGGGGCGTGGGTATGTTTGGCGTGGGTATGCATAGAAAGGCAATAAGTTGGGCTTTTGCTTGTAATCAAAATATCTTAAAAGAAACAAGAGTATTGTTTCCTTACAGTAATGGTCATTTTTTGCAAAATGAAATAGTAATGGGCTTGGATGATCAATTTTATATGAACACTGGTTGTGTGGGGGAAGCAATAGTAAATGATGTTGATTATTTATGTGACTTATCCCCCTGGGAAATTTTAGTCTCAGGCCAATTTAGATTAATGAGGCCAATAAAAGGAATTAAAAATGATTGAAGAACAGTCATCAAGTTTATTAAAAATAAGTAAAGGTTACGAGCTGTACCGTAGCTCAGTAGATGTAAACTTATTGGCTGAATTACAGGCACTGGCTATTAACTTTAAAAACGACGCACTACATACACAAAATGAAAATAGGTTGTTGCGTATTGGTATAATTGGCCAAATAAAGCGAGGTAAATCTTCGTTTTTAAATAGTTTGTTATTTAATGGCCAAGACGTACTTCCAAAGGCTGCAACACCGATGACGGCTGCGTTAACTAAAATTTGTTATGCTCAACAGCCAAAAGCACTGGTTGAGTTTTATAGCAAAAATGAGTGGGGTAAAGTTAAAAACTTAGCCGATACAGCATTCACTAAACAAGCAAATTACGAAAACGCCTTGCTTGAATACCAAGCCAGTAAGTCAATAACGCAAAAGCAGGGCGCTTATACTCTCACACCTGAAAGGCCTGTTTTATCTGATGAAGAAAAAGCCAGTATTGAACTTTTAAATATGGTTAAAAGTTCAGGACTAAACGTTGCGCAGTATTTAGATACAACCATATTGCTTGATGAAGTAAATAATAATGATGAATTAGTTGATAAACTAAATAACTATGTGGGATCCAGCGGCGAGTTTACGCCAATAGTAAAAAGTACTGAGTTGCATTTTAATATTGAGTCTTTGCGTGATATCGAGGTGGTTGATACACCGGGAATGAATGACCCTATAATCTCACGTGGTAGGCGAACTCAAGAGTTTATAGGCCAATGTGATGTGGTGTTTGTGCTCAGCAATAGCGGCCAATTTTTAGACCAATCAGATATGAGCTTGTTGGCGCAAAATATTCCAAATAAAGGTATTGAAGATATTGTACTAATAGGTTCACTGTTTGATGGAGCCTTATTGGATGAGTACCATAATTACCCATCTATTCAACAGGCGTTACCGGCCATTACAGCTAAACTAAATAATCAGGCAAAGAGTAATGTCGATAAGGTATGTAATGAATTTGCAGCCCATCAAAGTACTGAAGACGATAACAACCAAAGCCATTTAATGAGCACTTTACAAAAAGCTTTGCCGCCTATATTTATTTCATCTCGCTGTTACGATTTAGCCATAAAGCCAGAGCAATCATTAAATGAAGAAGAGTTGCATACGTTGAATCTTCTTAACGGTATGTTTGATGATTTTACATTTAATGCCAATACGTTTGCAGCAGTTGCTAACTTCACAAAAGTAACAACTAAGTTAGATACTGTTAAGGCGAAAAAAGAACAGATATTGGCAGATCGTTTTAATAATCTTTTAATAGGCTCAAAACGTGAGGTTAAACAAAAACTTACTCAAATTGCAGATGACGTCACTTATAAACGTAAAAACTTACTTGAAGGCGATGTTGAAAGCTTAGCGAAAAAGCAACAAGCTGCTGTTAAACGCATAGAGGCTGGCACTGTTAAAGTTAATAGTGTTTTTGAAAAATATAGCATTCAAGCTGAAAAGGTATTAACGCGATTACTAACTGATATAAACAAAGATTCAATACAGGTAAAACAAGTTCAGTCGCAATCAGGCTCGCGGGAAGAAAGCTATACAACTTCCCGAGAAGTGAGTGACTCATCATGGTACAACCCATTCTCATGGGGTTCAACTCGTACAGTTACGTCAACTCATTACCGCACTGTTAATTACACCTATGCAAGTGTTCATGATGCTGTGAGTAAGCTTGAGTCATTTGTTATAGAAACAAGCAAAGCGCTTTATGACGTAAGTGAAAATGCAATTCAATTAAGCTTATTTAAACAGGATATAAAAGCATCAATTAGAGAGATGTTTGATTTTACGGATGATGACTTTGACCCCGAAATGGTTTTAATGCCATTAAACAATGCAGTTGAACGAATTACGATCCCTGCAGTTAGTTTAGATCTCGATGCGCATATTAATACAATACGACAACAATTTACTGTTGAGCAAGTTGAAGGTGATGAAATAGAGCAATTGCGCAAAGAGCAAGCCAGAGTTGTTGCTCTTTTACTAAGTGATATTAGTGACGAACTAAAACGGTGTATTCGCTTAATATTAGAGAAGTTAGCGACTGAGAAAAATAAATTTGTTCCTAGCTTAACAAAGGATTTAGTTACAAAAGTTGAACAACTCAGACAAGATCTAATCCATAAAGAAAATGTCCTAAAAGGCTACAATGATGTGTTGCAGAATGTTAGTACTGACTTGACTCAGTTATGAACGTAACACTTAGGATACTAAAACTTATACATTTATTCTTAAGGTAATTGGTTGAAGAGGTACCAAACTCAAGTTACATTAAAAATAAATAACAGCCAGTTTCGCGTTGTTTTTTACAAAGTTTTCAGTCTAAGACCAAGTAATATTTCGCAAGCTTGCGAATTAAAGAATGATAATCTTCTGTATATTATAAAAAAGGAATAACTAACAAGCACTCAGTTGTTAGTGATGTTTAAGGAAAAATATGACTCTCTCATTACAAAACTTTAATAGAGCTCTATCTGAAGCAGAACAGCTATTAACATGCTTTGAAACTTTAAATAATCACCCTGAATTGTGTTCGTATGATGTATTGAAAAAAGCTAGTCTGATAATGATCTTAACTGCATGGGAAACCTATGTGGAAGATGTTGTAACAGAAAGGTTTGATGACAAATTTGCTTTAATTAAAGGGTCTCAATTCGGTCGTTTTGCTGAAAAGCAATTACATGAAAGGTTAAAGTTTTTTCATAACCCAAATTCAAATAAAACTAAGAAACTATTTGAAGAGTTTTTTGGGCTAGATGTTACAGAGCAGTGGAAGTGGCCGAATGTATTACCAAAAGATGCGAGGGAACAGCTCAACAAATGGATTAATAAAAGGGGAGATGCAGTGCATCGAGTACAATTTGACACTACAAAGCCTCAAATAATCAAAAAAGATGAACTAGAAAAGTGTGTGCGTTTTTTTAAAGCACTTGCGCAAGCAACAGACAAAGCATTAGAACAAATTTAAAGGAATAAATAATGAGTTTACAAATAAGAATAAAAAAATTAATTGATCAAATTTCTGTTGGCATGCATGAGCGTGAGGAGATAATCCCTGTTGCATTACTTGGAGCACTAACTGGGCAAAATACATTTTTATATGGCCCACCAGGCACAGCTAAGAGTTTAATATCGCGACGTATCGCTAAAGCATTTGATAACTCGCCTTATTTTGAATATTTAATGAACCGTTTTAGTACTCCAGAAGAAGTGTTTGGGCCGGTATCGATAAAAGCGTTAAAAGAAGATCAATATATACGTAAAACTGAAAATTATTTACCGAAGGCAGAGTTTGCGTTTTTAGATGAAATTTGGAAATCGAGTCCTGCAATATTAAATAGTCTATTAACGCTTATAAATGAGGGGATTTTTAAAAATGGGCAAGAGCTTGAAAAGACCCCTTTAAAGGCCTTAATTGCAGCGTCAAACGAAACACCAGAAGAAAACCAAGGTTTAGATGCTTTATACGATCGCTTTATTATCAGGTTAATGGTTGGACCAATTGAGATAAAAGAAAACTTTGAAAGCCTAATTTGTAGCAAACCAACCCTCGCTGAAATTAAAGTAGCTGATGAGGTAGTCATTAAGAATAATGAATGGGCTAGCTGGCTTAAAAAGATCGATACCGTTGAACTTTCACAAGATACGTTAACAATTATTCATTTAATAAGAAAAGAGCTGTTGGAACAATTTGAAGTGCTTGGTGTTTATGTGTCTGACAGACGTTGGCAAAAAGCTGCCCAATTGCTTAAAGCCTCGGCATTTTTTAATAACCGTAAGGTTACCAATCATAGCGATACTTTATTGTTACGTTATTGTCTTTGGACAACAGAAGCAAACAGAGAAGAAGTTGAAAGAATAGTAAATACTGCTATTGAAGAGTCTGGTTTTTCTTCAGAGTTTAGCTTAGCTGAACTTGATAGAAAGAAAGATCAGCTTGATAAAGAGATTACAAATGAAATTTTTCATGAAAAAGATGTGTACGAAACACATAATATTAATGGGAAAGAGTACTATCAAGCAAAGCAAACATTTTCTTATCGAGAAAACCTTACCTACAGAAGAGAAACAAAAACAACAACACGGACTTTCTATATACCTTTTAATAAAATGAGAAGTAAAGACACCTTTAACCCTATAGATGCTAACGGAAATGAGCTTAAGGATTACACGTGTACATTTGATGGTCAAGGTAGTTGCGATGTTAAAATTACAGGGCTAGAGGGGCGATATGACTCTGAGGCTCACTTCACACCTAAAATTTTATGCTCAAAAGGACAAAAAAAACAGAACGTAAATAGTCGTTTAATTGACGCTTTAAAAAATGAAGTTAAGGAACTAAAACAAAGTTTGAGAATAACTTTAGAGTTATGTGAGGCTAAACAATCAGAATATATGGCTAACTTGTACTCGCCATTTGTGTCTGAGCAATCGTGTAACATTGCGCTAAATGGTATAAATCAGCAAATAAGTGATTTGAAATTAAGAATTAAAGATTGTGACCGTTTAAAAGGGCTGTGCAGTGCGTAAAGTTGATGACTATATGAACAGTATGCGCGTTGATATACATAATGATTACCAAAGCGTATTTAAGTATGCTCCAAATTTAGCATTACAAGTTGAAGAGCGATTAACAACTTGGGCCAATAAGTCCCACCGTCATTGTATTTTAGAGTTTCCTCTTTATGAAGCTCAAAATGAACTGAATGTTTTTAAAACACTAGATTTTGATAGCCTAACTATAGAACAATATGAACTAGCTTTAAATCAATACAAAGTTTTGTGTTCTAAAAGTAACGTTAATTATAACAATAATTTTTGGGATAATGACTTAGCGAGCATTAAGCATGATGCTGTCGCTTTGAGTGCTAATGCTGTTGTGAGTACAAGTAATTTAGTTACTTCAGTTAATTTATTGGCTAATGAGTGGGAAAAGTTACTCAGCTTACAGTATGAGCAGTGGGAACTAGAGCAAATATCCCTATTAAGAAAAAAATTCTTAAAAGGCCTGATTGAAAAACTAAAACTCATTGATGAAATGCTTGGGTTACTTCGTTCTTTAGGTATCGAACCAGGCTTTTTGCTTGATCTATCAAGTGGAGCTTTAAAGCTAAATAACTTATCAAGAGTTAAAAGCTTGTTGCAGCAGATATCTAATGATGAGGGAGTTAAAAGGCTCTTAGACTTGCTTGGGCGTTTAAATCAAACAGAAAAAAGCGAAAAAATTGAATCCGTTACGCATTCATTCATACAAAAATCAGTTGTAACAGATGCGAACTCTAAAGAAGAAATTGTAGGTGTTAAATTAAGTAAAGATATTGAGCACGCTCTCCCTTCAGAGTTAGCACTATTGAGTGATATTGAAACATCAATCTTATTTGATCTTAAGTATGTTGAATCATCCTTGATGTGTTTTGAAATGTCTGGTCAGCAACTTGTTGATGAAGAGTTTGAAATTGATGAAGCTCTAGCTGTAGACGAAGATGAACAAAAAGGTCCTGTTATTATATGTATCGATACTAGTGGATCAATGCAAGGTGCGCCTGAAACTGTTGCAAAAGCGGTCGCCTTTGTTATGTCACTAAAAGCACAATCAAAGAATAGAGACTGCTATATAATTAACTTTTCAAATTCAATCAATACTTTAGATCTTTCCAAAGGGTTTAGCTTGGATAAACTCACAGATTTTTTATCTATGTCGTTCCATGGTGGTACAGATGTCGGTCCTGCAATTTCTCATGCTTTGCATTTAATGACTGAAAATACTTACAACAAAGCTGATTTGCTAATTGTTTCTGATTTTGTCATGAGAAACTTACCAAAAAATCAATTAGACTCAATTTCTGAATTAAAACAATGTGGGAATAAGTTTTTCTCTTTGGTTGTTGGTGATTGTTACTTAAGTGAGCGGATTCGAGAAGTATTTGATCAAGAATGGATTTATAACCCTCAACACGCAAGTATCTCTGAATTAATTGCTATTAATAGTTGGATTGATTGAATATTTTTACATTGCAGAAGTGTGTTTTATAAGTCTTTGTATTAAATAAATGGATTTGCGTGACTAAGATAGACTTCTTAGTCAAGCTAATAAGGAGTTTTATGTCAGTTGAAGTCGCATCTTGTACTTTAACGCAGTTATTCAGTGGTAAAAGTATTATTAGTTCTAGTAAAGCGGAAATTGCTGGTGAGTTAGCAATACCTGAGTATCAACGACCTTATCGTTGGACTGAAGTACAAATACAAAGATTATTGCAAGATTTTACGGACTATCAAAGAGGTGAACGAAACTTCTCTGATGGGGAAAGCTGTCCTTTTTATTTAGGTAGTATTATTTTGCATCAGAAAGGAAGCACATTAAATGTGATTGATGGTCAGCAGCGTTTAACGACCATGGCATTAATTGCATATTTAACAGAAGAGTTTCAAGGCCTATCACTTCGCTATAAGGCACCTGAGAGTCAGCAACAAATTAAGCATAATTTGGGATGGCTAGTAGAAAAAAAGAGACAGCTTAACAAAATTGATTTTTCATCTATTCATATTACTTTAGTTGTAACGAACTGTGAGGACGAAGCTTATCGCTTCTTTGAAACACAAAATACAGGTGGTGTGCGTTTAAAAGGTCCTGATATTATCAAAGCGCACCATTTAAATGTAATAGCTAAAAATATGACCAATAAAGCTCGCTATTATGCCGAGTTATGGGAAAGTTTGAATGATATTAACCCTATCATAAAGTTACTGTTACGTGGCCGGTACTGGGAATACTTAAACTTACGAAAAGATTTAAAGGACACGACAAGAAAAACCATGCCGTTGCATCAACAAGAACGTCTTTTAGTTGATGCCGTTGTTGATGAATTCTCCCCAAGTGCAACAGGTGACGATGTTGCTTTTGGGCGAGTTACAAGAACCTATTTAGTCAACGGTGCTCAAACGTTAATGCAACCACAAGTAGGTTACGAATTAAGGCAACCACTAAATAGCGGTGCTAATACGATACGCTACCTTGAGTACTTTCAGTCATTAAGGCTGAAGTACTTATTCAAAAGCCATGATGATGAAACGCTTTTTGCGTTTGACGAGTTTTATCATGATTTTGTTTGCAAACTTGATGGCTGTGCTTATTTAAAGCAGTTATTTGATACAAGTCTGTTACTCTATCTTAGTCAGTTTGGGCAGGAGCAATTAGACATAGCCGCGAAAAAGTTATTTCGGGTGGTCTATTCTCGCCGAGTATCCAACCAAGTTGCCGTTAAGGAAAAATCTATTCCAGCCTTTTTAAAAGAAACCCCTATGCTAGATTGGATCGTGAAAAGCTATACAATCGAGCAGTGTTTTTACTTCTTAGATGAATTTAAACTTACCGTAAATGCTGATGGCATAATAGATGCGGTTAAGTCCCCAACAGAGCAAAAATCTAGTACTAAACAAAACTTTATCAATAAAGTGATTGAAGTTTTTAATTTAAACGTCGAGCGTGAAGCTACAAAAACTGAATATGCTCAAGAGTTTGCAGATACTTTTAGCAAACACATAACTTCACTAGGAGATAAATAGTTTTGAATATGTTACGTGTACAAACAGAATTACTCACCTTAGAAAAAGTTTTTAATGGCGGCTACCAGTTTTCAATTCCAAGTTATCAACGCCCCTATGTTTGGTCTGATGACGACGTATTATTACTATTTACTGATATTAAAAATGCTTATGAAAATGGAGATGAGCATTATTTTATTGGCACAGTACTTTCTTCTAAACTAGAAAGCAAGAAAGGTTTAGTTTACGAGTTAATTGATGGCCAGCAGCGCACGACTACATTAATGTTGATTGCTATTGCTTTTAAAGCCGCAGGGGTTAAATCAGACCTCAATGAATTAGCTATTTATAAACCAGAAACTGGCAATGCTATACCAAGACTGCAGTTTGCTATTCGTGAACAGGTGCAGCAGTTGTTAGGTGGACTTGCTGGACTTAAAGGTTATGAAAAGCCATCACAAGACGTTATTAATAATAACGAATACCTTAAACAAATTGGCGTTGCTTTAAAGGTTTTAAGCGAACACATAGAAGCCCTTGATAAACATGATAAAAGTAAAGCAGAAAAGTTAGGACGGTATTTTTATACCAATGTGCAATGGGTAAACAATATTGTACCTGCAAAAATGGATTTGAACCGTTTGTTTGCCACCATGAATACGGCAGGTGTTCAGCTAGAGCAAGCAGATATTTTAAAAGCAAAACTGTTTAAGCATATTAAAAGTGATAAAGCTCAATACGATGCTATGTGGGTTGCTTGTGAGCATTTAGAAAACTACTTTGAACGCAACGTGCGTAAGGTTTTTCCTGATGTTGACTGGAATAATATCGAGCCACAAGATTTGGCTGTGTTTAATGATGACATTTTTTATCATCCTGAATCGCAAGAATACAGTGGTAATGACAGTGGTTTTAGTATTGATGAATTAAGCCAAGTTCTGGCAAGTGGTAAAGCGCCAGAAAACGTAAAACAGAAGGCATTTGAAACTTACGATTTAGATGTTGAAACCACTTATTGTCGTTCAATTATCAAGTTTCCTTTATTTTTAATTCATGCTTACCGTGTTTATTTAGCGTTAAACAATGAGTCTGACATTGAGCCAAGGTTGCACAGTGATCGACTGCTAGAAATTTTTACTCCGCTTATTGAATCAGATGAAGAAACGGTTAAGTCGTTCATTGAAATGCTGTGGCAAGTTCGTTATCAATTCGATGCATGGATTGTTAAGTGGGTAGAGCGAGACGACTCACCAGAGGCTCATTTGGGATTAACTTCTCAATCATCAAGTCAATCTAAAGGTAAACAATATATAAACCGTGGTCCCAAGGAAATTAACGCCTTGGCACTATTGCAAAGTGTTCGTAACTTTACCGGTGAGCGAAGCGCACAATATTGGATAACCCCGTTTATTGCAAAACTGGTTAAAAAAGAGATAGGTCTTAAGCAAGGCAAAAAAGCATTAAAGCAACTTGAAATAATCGATAATCTGATGTCGTTAGCAAAATGCTCGCAAAAAGAAGCGAGTTTCAAGCAAGCTAATTTAATAAAACCCAAAAGGACTAAGTGGGCTGAGCAGAGAAAATACTTTGCTGAAGCAAAGGGGACTGGTTTTGAGCATTACTGGTTTCAAAAGCTGGAGTATCTGCTTTGGAAAAAAATTGATAGTGCTCGAAATGAACTAGAGACTGAAGAATTAAATAAGTTTACACAGTTTCGTATTACCTCCAAAAATTCGGTAGAGCATGTTCATCCTCAAAACGATGAGTATAAGAGTAAGCTACCTGATGAAACATTAAATGCCTTTGGTAATCTTGTGTTACTTAGTCCTGGAGAAAACTCTTCATATAGCAATCAAGACGTTGATAAAAAGCAAATTGACTTTGAACGTAAGCAACATTTCGACTCGTTAAAGCTAAGAGACATGTTTATTCAAAAAGGCAATAACAGTTGGGATCAGAGAGAAATTGAAGCTCATCAAAAGCGAATGCTAGATGTATTAGAAACGCATTACTCTGATTAACAATGATGGTAGTTAAATAAAAGAGTAAGAAAATTAGTATTGATATCCTACCCCAACACAAATTTCAGACGTATACATATAGTTGTGTTAATGGAGTTAAGAGGTGAAGGTAGGGGGTAATCACTGAAAAATAATTAGGTTATTTTTATGAAAAAAAATGAAATCTTAATAATTGAATCTAGAGGTGCGCTGGATCATTTTGATGATAGGTATGAGGCTGCCACATTGAAAGATGTATTAAATCTGCAGCGTGTAAGAGCAAAACATGTTGAAGTTGTGAATAAAGAGTATTTAGCAAAAGCATTAAAATTAGCCGAGAATGTAAATATAAATTATGTACATATAAGTGCGCATGGTTGTGATAAAGGAATTGAGTTAACTGATGGGGATTTTATATCATGGAAAGAGTTTGATGAACTAGCTTGGCCATATTTAAAAGGTGTTTGTATTTGCTTTTCTAGTTGTAGTGTTGGCCTGGGTGCAAATGAGTTGTTTAAATATCATAGGACATTTTGCAATGCCATAGTTGCCCCAACTAGAGAGATTTCATGGGGAGAGGGAATTGTAGCATTTTCGGCGTTTTATCATCGTGCTACTAAAGAAGATACTTCGGCAGAGCAAGATGTAAAAGTGTTAAATCATATAGTTGGGGCGGGTACCTTCAAAATAACTTGCTCAAGTTATAACTCTACAACTTATGTTGTTGGTAGTTAAATTTTATACGATGATCTCCCAGCGCCATTTAGGAATTCTAGAGCTTGTGCCTTCTAAGCCAAGCTCTATCACTATAACTCAGTTAAAACAAAAGCTTTTTGGTAGTGGCTTTAACCTCTCCACACGCATGTTGCAGCGTGATCTTCAATCTTTATACGATCAAGGCTGTTTTGGCCTTGAAAAAGATACACGAACAAAACCTTATGCATGGTCTATTAGTAAGGATTGGCGGGGAAGCTCAGTGCTACTCAGTATTGAGCTTGCTCAGCATTACTTACTGCTTGAGCAGCTTCTGCCACAGAATATCCCTGTAGATATTAAACAAACAATTCATGCTAAAGCTGATATTGCATTACAGCGACTAAATGGCATCAAACCTGAATGGTTAAACCTAGAAAATAATAGCTCGATTAAGGTGAACCTTGACAGCAAGGTTGTTGAACAAATCGAGCATGCAATAAAACATAATCGTTCAGTTAGTGCTGAGATTTATCGCGTTTTATATGATCAGGCACACTGGTTAGCTTTTACTGAACTTAGCTTCTATGGTCTTGAAGAAGACAACGGAATTCTTATGGCGCAGTTTATGGTAGGGACGCTGCATGACAAGTGCTATCAGATACCAGTTTATCGTATTCGTAATGTGAAAGTATTACAAAAGACACGGCGTGAACCAAATTTAGAGCAGTTAAGCTCATTAAGATCTGCGATTAATAAAGGAAAGCGTCAGGACAGTATTAAGTTGATTATCAAAGTGCCGTCTCAATCTTCATTGAATCAGGGGTTTGTACAATTTGGTGAGTTAATAGAGCAGAAAAAGTTAGATGCTCAAACATCACTGCTTACATTCAATGTGAAGGACACAGAGCAATTAACAAGTGAATTATTTAGAGCATCACATTGGCTTGAGGTAATAGAGCCTCAAGCTGTACGCAGCAGAATCATTAAAAAACTAAATGAGGCTTCAAACACTTATAACTTGTGACTTTTAGGTGCGTCAAAAATTGACGCACCTTGTTGTTATGCTCTTTAAAAAATGAGGAGCAATGATGTTTGAGTTAGTTGAGAATTTAGATGGCTTGTCTATTGGCGTATTTGGTATTGGTGGCTGCGGTTGTAACACTGTTAATACCATTTTTAATGAGGTTCAAAACCCGCAAACTAAGTTTTACTGCGTTAATACTGATAAGGTTGTATTAGAGCACTCTCAAAGTGATGATTTTGTGTTGATAGGTGCTGAGCTTACAAACGGCTATGGCGCTGGCGCAGACCCAGCAATAGGGTTACTCGCCGCACAAGAAAGTGAAGAGCAATTATTAACGCTTATCAAAAGTTGCGATATTCTCTTATGCGCAACTGGCTTAGGAGGTGGCACTGGCACAGGAGCTAGCCCATACATAGCTAAGTTAGCCAAAGATCTTAATAAGCCTGTAATCTGTATTGCAACATTACCCTTTACCAGTGAGGGGGATTTTAGGCGAAAAGTAGCTGAGCAAGGGCTTGATGAATTAAAGCAGTTCGCTAATGCTGTTGTCACTTTACCAAATGATCAACTTATTGAGGTGCTTGGCAATGACATTGGCTTATTTGATGCCTTTAAGCACAGTAATCAAATTTTACATTCTTTAATTACCTCACTCATTGATATGCTGTGTTATCAGGGATTAATTAACGTAGATCTGCGTGACTTTCAAAGAGTAATGGACGCCCAAGGCGATGCTGTATTGGGGGTTGGAAAGTGTGCAGATGAAAGCGATTTACAAATGGCTCTTACGCAAGCCCTGAGTAACCCTCTGGTTAGCAGTGTTGATATGAGCACAAGTACAGGTGTTATTGTACAAATCAATTGTGTTGATGAGATCTCATTAGGCAGTTACAACACCATAATGGATACAGTACGTCATCAAGTTAGCCCTAACGCAGTGGTTATTTGTGGTGCTTCTAAAATTACGAGTTTGGCAAATAACTTTGAAATACTCATCATAGCCACAGGTGCAAAAAGTCAGTTAATTCATGCCAAAAACATAGATGAAACAATACCTAAAGTAGAGCAAACAACAAAAGCTAAAGCTGTTGTATCTAGCCAAAGTGATATTTTTGATATTCCGGCTTTTATACGTAGTCAATCACCAGCCCCCTCTGGTAAGTAGTTTCACAGGGTTGCCACCAATTTAGCTCTGCGTATCTGTGCTTAGTTATTTGGTAGTATTTTAATTGTTCTAAATACTACCAAAGCAATTGTAATGAGGATCAGTATAGAACCTGACATTTGTATCTAGTAAAGAAAAATTAGCTTTTATCTCTTTAACTATATGTTTTTTAAACAAGCTTTTGTCTAAATATACGTATGAGGTATTTTGATCAACATTAAAAACAACTCGACCTCTGGGAAAGTTGTAGTAGTCAGTGTTGTCTAG
>NZ_LOPY01000026.1 GCF_001469895.1 Pseudoalteromonas sp. XI10
TAAATACTATTATCTTCCCACTCAACTTGGTGTTGCAGCGTGCTATCAATAAATCCAAGTTGATCTGGCTTTAAGTCGATAGCACTTTGAGCTTTAAAGACTAATGTGTTTTCAGCAAACCAAAAGATGCCAACTTTGATATTCATGAAGGGCTCCTAAACTTATTTTTCCCAACATTACTCGGTTAAGTCCAATTTAGAACCCTTCCTCATAGCCCATTTCTGCGAAAAAATTTTAGTTTTTATATAGCGCTTGTTATTGTCACTGGTATGAGTAAGCAAAATCTAGATGCTATAAAACCTTTCACTTATTTCATCACATAGCTTGGTTCGATAGATAATCGACGATTGAAGTAGCTCGACATCTTCAGGTGATAGGAGAGGGTGGCGAGTTTTCTTATCGAATCGTGTTGTCATTTCATCGAATAATTGTTCGTGCAGGCGCTTTATATCATCAAAAATTTGCAGTGATTGGGAGAATAAAAACACTTTGTCGTAGTCGCCATTTTTAAGTGAGGCTAGGTATTTTAAAAGAATGGCTTGCCGTGCTGCTTTGTTCTTGAAGGAGTGTTCGACTTCCATGGCTGCAATTGAGCCATCTAATAAGCGAACTGCGCCATCGACTGTTCGGGTCTCTGTGCTTGTATTGGCGCGTTTGAATTCGGGTTCAGTTATAAAGCTTTGCCACATGGGGGCGTAGGTGCCATCATTATGATAATTGTGAATGCCTCTTAGCATCACAAAGGCGTTAATTAGGTTATGCATAACGTTGTTGTGGTTAAATTGTAAAGCGGGGTTGGTATTGGCTCTGAAGTACACATCAATATTCATTATTTCTTCAGCGTACTTTGCGGCGCTGTAGGTTGGAACATAGACGCGCCCATCGGGGCTACGATGTGTTTTAACGAGCTTTAAAAAGCCATCGTTGGTGAGCCTATTTAAGTGCTCCAAGGCTAATCGGTGTGAGATGGCATAAAGCCAACTCACAAGGCCTGGTGTGATGATAGTAAATCGAATGGCAATGAGAGTTGAGAGCCTCAGGCGATTGCTAAACTTTTGATGATTGTTTGCACCGTCATAGTAGCGCATATCAATATCAAAATAGCGAGGGTAGGCGAGCTGCAGTTGGTTACTGGGTTTGTTGTTTTGGATGCTTGTCATGTTTAAAGACCTAGGTTGTTAGTTTGAATCTTTAACTAACAACCCACCTTGCAAATTATCGCTGTTTAGCGATTGTTTGCCGGTTTTCCTACCGGGATGCTTTGTACGCATGCTCGGTAGGGTTGTCGCGATGATTATCGCAACAACAGGCAGCTTTCAGCTGATGTCTTCACAACGTTGTTGTTCAAACATATGGCTTAAAACGCCCGTCATCTCTGATGTTGCTCCGCAACGAGATGACTCAACGAGCTACCGCTCTAGCGTATTAAGCCATAGCGCGAATGTACCGAGCTACGCTCTGTACTCACCGCCACAATGCCGCTTTATGAACAGGCGATGGGTGCCCCATTATCCGCCTTCATCATATCGCTTACTTTTCTATCGCAAAGGTGGTTCGCTTTTCAATTTGTACCAAATTTCAACCGAATTTCGCTAGGGCGAAACATCATCGCGGTGAGTACAGACCAGCTGTACATTCGCGCTGCTCCATGTTTCTTCGGCTTCGCCTACGGCACATTACGCGACTTATTGGTCTCATTCTGAGACGCTTTTTATTGCCTAATTTCGTTCCGAATTAGGCTGGGTTTGATGTCTTTCAGACGAAAAAGTAAGTCTACTTCGTAACAAAACAAAGTAATATTGTCTGTGAATAGTGAGATAAATAGAAAAGAAGAAAGTGATAATCCAAACTGTTTGTTGCTGAGCTTCGCAGTCAAACAAGTTTGTTTTTTATCACAAAATCATTAACTTTTAAAGAGAACTCACCCACTCTAAGAGGTTAAAAAATGACGACTACATCGATTAATCCTGCAACCGGTTTACCTATCAATGATGCTGATAATGGCAATTGTGTTGATATAGGTGGCAACGTATTTGGCACCGATAACAGTGACTTTTCTGATACAACAAGCTGTGATTCTTTCTCTGTATTTGATGATACTGATTGGGGGATTGATATTTCTTGCGGTGGAATAGATGAGTTTTAAACACTCATTTATCTATCGCAATCGTATCGAGATTGTTATCGCACTGATTCTATTCAGTGGTGTTGGATTTACGTTTTATCAGCTTAAGAGCACAGATAATCTCGTTTGGTTAATCGTAATGAGCCTGTTTTGCACCAAATTTGTAATGGGTGCAACGGGCTACTATCTCTATGCAGAAAAGCACACACCCAGCATGAAAAAGATGCTTGAGTATGTGTTACTAAGGTTTTACTAACCTCCTATGTTTGTCCACCAAAGCGCCTTTAAGGCGCTTTTTCGGTTTATAAGAGAGTAAAATCGTAGTTATATCAGAATTTAAAAAAGCGCCCACAGGGCGCTTAGAATTAAAGGTATTTGTCTCGTAATTTTGATTCTATGAGACTTAAAATGTCAGCGCATATGTATGCCAAAATAATGTGCTCATAGCCTTCGAGTAAGTTATCAGACGCTAGTCTAGAAGTTTTGGGGTAATTAAGAACCCACAAAAATATCGCAAGTGGAATAAACAGATAAATACTATTCACACCGACTCGCACTAACCCAAGTACGAGCTCTAAACAAAATGTCTTCACACAGATTCTCCTCATTTGTACTGTGCAAATACGTATGTTTGTTAGGTGATAATTTATAGTTATTGGATGAACGCTTAATACAAAGGCAGGGCTTTTAAATTTAAGTTTTAGCTTAGATTGTTTCCCAGGTAATAATGAATCAGAAAATAACATTATCAGAACTTAATTCTGTTTATTGTTAGGGATTTTTTGAACTTCTAAGTTCAAAAACTTTCTACTACTTATATTGAGTGTCAGTGTTAATAGTATGCAATAATTACTTAATTAACTGAGGCATCAAACGATTTATCTAAGATATAGTTCTTTAAAAGTTGGGAGATGCTATAGAAGGATTAAATTTTTGAATGAATTGACTGACTTTATCAGCTTGTGAAACAACTAGTTGGTGGTGCACTTCCTGACTATCTGGTATACAGATATGTATTGTTGAAAGTCAGGCTAGAGTTCTAGAAAGTAAAAGAAGTCCTCGATTTATAAAGTACACAAAACACCTGCGCCAAAAATACTGGTATTCAGAGGCATGATGCACAAAATACGATGGATAATTTTGTACTTTGCTATGGGGCTCAGCTCCTACCGTTACAAAGGAATTTAGGTCTCGCTTGTTCATTTATTGAAGTTGAAGGCAATTTTCTGATTTCAAATAATAAGTATTAACTCCACCTTCCTTGAAAGGGCACGGGGTTGTTCCGAGAGGCTCAAAATTATTTTAGATACAAGATTTGTATTGAGTAAACTAACAATTTAGCCTCAGCGAAACCTGAGGCTAAATTTACAATACCCATAATTTTAGCTCACATCAAACTCCACAATGCGATCCGAATTCTACGAATAACTTACAAACTCTGAAGTTTTTCAATGAACTTCCGATTGTCTCATTACGCGTAATATTATCCAAGCGCCCCATGAATTCAGAGTTATCCCTCAACTGCGCGGCACTAATTTGCAGAATAGATTTAGAAATACCGGACAGGTTTCCATCAAAACTTAAAGAGATAGAATCAGCTTTTAAAAGACCAGAATCATTGTACAAGTAACTTCGCAGCCCGCAATTCTCCACCTCTTCATCGTAGCAAAATGAATAACTGATTGCGCAACCACTACTAAATGTAAAACTCTCACCTGCAGATAGAGTGTAATCAGTAACTGATTGCTCTGAAGGACAACTCTCTTCGATAGAATAATAAAAGTCAGTTTCACCCACATCATTTAACAACATCTGCAGATCTTCACTACCATTCGACTGGATAGTAAATGGTATACCCCCAACAGACGGATTTAGATTTTCTCTGACGTAACTGACAATATCTACTTCAGCAGTAGAAGCATAGTACTCATCGATATAATCCAGCAGGTCACTTTGATCGCGCTCTACATCAAATAAGCCAATATCTATATAATCTAGAAGCCCATCTAAGTTTGAGTCCGAGTGACCAAACTCAACAAAAAAGTTATTTGCCAATTCAGTAATATCGTTATGGGACTCAATCACTTCACCTTCAGCATAATTTACAAAAAAATCGGTATACTTGTTTAAAAGCAAATAGCTGCCCGAAAGTGTAAAGTAACTTCCTACCGTCATTGATTTAAAAGTTTGCCCCCCGTAGGAAGCTTCAAATATTATAGGTGAATTGAGGTTAAAACCTCTTTCCTCTAAATTATCTTGAAGAGAGTATATATCAAAAACATACGCGCCATCTTCTGCATATTTAAAGCTATTACTCCCAGACAACACAACGTCACCTTCAAGTGTCAAAACAGAGAGACTAGCGGCCTCATAACCTTCACCTTGCACTGCTACAGTAACAAGCAATGGCTCAACTTCCTGAACTGGAGGAGGATCAATCGTCACTGGCTGCTCATCATTACTTTCAGAACCTCCACCGCCACAACCTACCAGAAACAGCGTTAAAAAAAGCATTTTAATTTTGTTGGCTTTCATATCAATATCCCTATTCAGCATTGCCATTACCATGCAATAGTGCATACTTACCAAAAACAACCATTATACGTTGCATTTGATTCTTCTTAGGCTTAGCTACACGCTTTTCTTTCGCATTAGCTTCATCAGATTCTTTTTTATTTAAAGATAAAACTGCTCGACCTTTAGTTAATGCCAACCTTAGGGTTTCTCTTAACTTGAATAGATCTCGTGTATTTTTAATTACATCCGCACTAGCCAGGCCAATGATAGCTTCCTTAACAATTAAATTGTAGAAACTATGACTACCTTGATGTCTTACGTTGACATCCAAATCACAAACACATCCAGCGGTTTTTAGACATTTATTTGACGGAAGAGGGAGACCATTGTTTGGTTCATCTAAAAAGTAATTGACTCCCCCATCTATTGAGAGGTCTGAAATAACAGTACTAAGCTCTTTAGGTATAATGTGATGGACTTGACACAACTCCCCAGTTAAGTACCCCTTAACACCAAACAAGTTTTTAGCTAACTTAGATGAGCTTAGACTACCTTTGTCGTCAAGGTTTTCTACATACATGTATTTAATTTTCGGCCTACTAATATATCTTATAGCCTCCTTCTTAACTGTCTTGCTGTCAGTTAATTTCGGAGAAAAATTAGGCTTAAAACAATCATGCTTAACTTGAAGACTCGCATCTTCATAACAAGGTCGCCAGATACTAAATACATTGGAAGCGCTACTTGCATCAGAGTTAAACTCAGCTTGCAAAGGGGATGATGCTGATGCTGCAGGCTGGTAATCAGGCTCTAATTTCATATTAGCAATTTCATTAAGCAACTCACGCATTCCTTTGATTTGCTCAATTACATTAATTGAATCTGTTTTTATTTTTTCAGCAGCAATACCACCTTTCAATAATCGCGAACCAATTTTGCCAATTTTGAACACACTTAAAGCAGCTTTCTTTGCGATAGCCTTTGCACCATTTTTCTTTAAAAGTGCCAATAACTTTTTCATGGAAAGCAATTCCAGATATTCATTTATAAGAATAGTGCCTTGAAAGCCTACTAAATAGGCAAACTCATTAGAATTAATAACTTCGGTACCTTCAAGGTTATAATAACGTGCAAAAACACCCTTGAAGTCGAATCGCCTCATAATATCTGCATGCCTAATGGTACCTTTCCATGTCCCCTCTACATCTAGGTTTTGGACCATGGCTAACAGTTCATTTTGAAGACTCTTTAAACTTCCGTGGTCCATACCACTAAGTAAACTATTAATTTGCTGGATATCATAAGCAATTGCATCAATCTTAGACTGCAAACATGCATCTACACCCATAATTTGCCCATCAGAACTCTCACAATTGATCATTTCTGCAATTTCAACAGCGTCCCTTACAAAGAAATCTGAAACACTTAACTTAACCGCATACAACACTGATGTTCTTTCCTGCAGCACTGCAGATATTTGTTCATTGATGTCAGAAACCGCATCCAATGAACCCGTTGATACGTGGCTATACCAAACACTATCTTGTTTAGATTGGTTTACTAACTCTGCATCCAATTGTTTTAACTGACCAGACTTATAAAGAATTTGATCAACCCGCATCGGCTCAACAACGGTACTGAATAATTTGGCCTCTAAGTCCCATTGGCAAAATGTTAACGCCTTCTCGGATGGGTTATTAATCAAGAAAGAGGGGGTAAAATGAACCGTTTCCCTCATCTGATCAACGTAGTCCAAATAATCACTATTTCTAATGGCCTGTGTTATTGCAGATTCATCAAATGCACTATATTGAGCTGAGAGTGAATACTCGCCATTTGAAGATAGCTGAGTTAAAACCTTATAACCGAATCCTGTAACATTAACTGGAATACCAATAGGGATACTCCTTGAAGCAGTTGAAGAAGCCTCACAAATTTCTAAATAGTCATCAATCGTTCTACCTGTCACACATAAGGCATGGTCCTGACCCAAAACACTGCAAACACCTTTCAATCGATCAATCGCATTCAAAGTGAGATAGAAAGTAGGGTGCCCACCAACGTGACTAACGGCATTACCTTCAGAATCAACCAATTTAAAGTAATAACTAAATGTACCCTCTTGATCAGGTGCGGTGAACTCAAACTTAATTGGCGCAGTATTAGACACTGACGTGTAAGGAACTTCAATATCCGTCATAACACAATCAGTACCTGCAATATTACTACATTGCATAACTTTAAAGTCTACCCAATCATTTGGGCCAACATTCCTAAGGTTCCACTCCTTAGTAGAACTTACACCTATGTCTACATCAGATTCGTCATCGAAATTTTCGTCTGAACCATCTGTGAAATCCCAACTATTTTTACTATCTGCGATAAATACACTTCCAGTGGAAAATTCAATCTCCCCACACGTATCTTCAATTGCGACAGTCCACGTACTATGAACACCAACTTTAGATTGGTCTGGCGGCGTAATTTGCAATGGAAGAAGATTATTGTTTGGATCTTCCACCTCCACAACAGACTCAACATACTGGGCAAAATTTAAATCCTTGGTAATAACCGCCTCATTGAAAGGATTTACCAAGACAGGCTTTTTATTGGCATTTGTGAAGTTATATGCAAGTAATGATATTAGATTTCCAAAACTATCATTTACACTCATCTCAATAGTGTCAGTTAGCTTACATGCATCTTCTTGAGTAAAACTATAACTATAAAAAGTATCACTTAGCTTGTTAACAGAGACACTTAGGCCATCTACTTTAAAAGTAGTGTCACCAATGAGAGGCTCGGAGAACCTCACATCTATACTAGACAAAGCACCAGGCTCAAAAGAAATGTTTTCGTTTACAACTTCAAAGGTCAACCCTGTAGCTAACGCTACTGAATTAGAGTATGAATTCACAACTCTACCATCGGAGTCAACTAGTGACACACGAGCACTGATAAAGCCTGATTTGGAATAAAGGCCACTCAACTCATCTCTTGAATAATCAACAGACAAGAAGCCACCAACACTTATCATAGCTGACTGCCTTGAAGCCTCCATATATACGCCATTACTGCCTGTTTGCCCCAATTCAGATAATTGAATAACCAATTCAAGCATTTCCAGCTCAGGGTTATTCATCTCAAAGTTCACAAGCAAGCCATCAGATGTTTTTTCTAATTTGACTTCACCTACAGAAAAATCAGTCGATTCAAACGTTACAGGACTGGATAATTTAGTGACAATATCACCATTTTCATCACTTAAAACTAATTTAGCATGGTAGGTTTCACCTACAGAAAGATAGTCCGCCAATTCATCACTAGCCCACCTGATAGAGTAGTTACCCGAAGCGCTGATTGAGACAGTCTTCTTACTAGCTTCTATATATCCAACTGTTTCATCTGAACTCGAAATTAAAGCGGAAACCTCATAATCAGCAGAATCAATACCTGCAACAGAATATGACAACGATAATGTGTCACCATCCATTAAATCAAAACTGTTAACAAGCAAAGTAGGCATGCCAGATGAAGCATCGTACTGATATTCCAGCCACCCAGTTTGGCCGCTCACAGTATTTGACGATTCATCTGTTACCTGTATTGAAACTCTATAACTAGAACCTGTATTAATATAAGGCAACAACTCAATTCTAGACCAAGCAACAGCCAAATTATTACTGGCTATCTCGTGCACAAAGGTTTTACGCGCCGCGCTTATTGGATCAGAATTACCTTGCTCATATAAATCAACAACAACTTCAGCAGATGAATCATCAACATCACCCACATCAGCAACAAACTCTAATGAACCATCCGCATTTTCGCTAAATGACACCAACCTTAAACTAGGGGGCTCGTTTTCAGCTTGATACTCATACTCAAATGAATTACTAAAAAGCGCGGTCTCATTATCACTTTCATCGAAGACATTTAATAACAACCTATACTCCCGACCATTTTGGAAGTTAGATGCCGACCAACTAAGTTGATATGCGCCACTTTCTTTATTTACCAATTGGAGCTTCGACTCAGGAACAAATGTATCTATGTCATCAGGCTCTGAGTAATAAGCGTCAACACCCATCAACTCACTTTCAGGGTCTGATATATTAAATGACACAGTGACACTACCATCAACCCCTGTACGGAGTGACGTAACAGCAATAGTCGGCCTTTCATTTTCTGGCTCAAAGTCATAAAGAATAGTTGATGTAACTTTCGATGCTTCGTTATTTGCAGAGTCAACAACTTCAACTATCGCAGAGTAGCGCTTACCGCTTTCTACAAATGTTGATAATTCTTCTGGTGTCCAAGTAATAAAGACTGACTTATTATCCTCACTGTCTGTAAATACTTTCTGGGTACCAGATTGAAATTGAGTCGTTGAGTCACCAAAAGAAATTTTTGAACTAATAGAGGAGGGCAGTCCTTCTGGATCATTTACCTTCACTGTCAGATACACACCACCGTCATCAGTGGTAGCAAACTCTAAAATATCAATTGAAGGTGGCTGGTTCGCTTGATAATCAAACACAATACTATCGGAGACAACTGTCGTCACATTACCTTCGTCATCAGACACATTCAATTGTATCGCATAAGCGCTGTTGTATTCGAATTGTTCCGGCCCCCACTCAAGGGTAAAATTACCATCACTTTTACCAGACAACTCCTTTTTACTACCAAGATTGAAAGTAGCCCTATCATTTGGCTCCGACACATAAGCCATCACTGACATACTTTCATCTTCAGGATCATTTATTGTGAAAGAGATAGATACTGAACCAGAAGCTGCTAATTCTAGCGCTGTAATAGTAACAGACGGACTGTTGTTTACAGGGTCATAAGTATAAGGAATTAATGCAGTAATAGACGTTGATGTATTCCCACTATCATCTGTAACAACAACCTTAGCCGAATACTCCTCACCCTTTTCAACATAGGCCGCAAGTTCTTCTCTAGCCCAAAGAACAAAAGTTGAACTTTTATCAGGGCTATTAACATATGATTTAGATGTAGATTCTTGAAACTGAGACGTTGAATTTGCAAAAGAAATTACAGCTTCAATATTTGAAGGATTACCCTCAGGATCATCTGGCTGAACAGTCAGATATAAACCACCATCATCCGACATTGCAAATTCACGGATAGTAATTGATGGCGGTAAGTTTTCTTTTTCAAAGGCATAAAGAAACGCACCAGAAACTACTTTAGTTTGCACACCTTCTGCATCAACAACGTTCAACTGAACTGCATATTCACGTCCATTTTCAAAGCTATCAGCATCCCAAGTTAAAGTATGACTCCCACTAGAAATACCATTTTTACGATTGGCAGTCGCTGGGTCAAAACTTGAAGGATCATCAGGCTCTGAAGTAAAAGCAAGCACATCCATTAACCCACCTTCAGGGTCGGTAGCTGTAAATACAACCGAGACAGAACCATCCTCAGTGATATTTATAGCACCAAACGAAACACTTGGGGCATCATTGGACGGCTCAAAATCATAAGAAATGAAGGGCGCTATTTTTATTGTTTCGTTACCTGCAGAATCTGTAACCACAACCTTGGCCGAGTATTGATTTCCAACTTCTAAATACGGTGAAACCTCATCATAACTCCAAGTTATGAACTTTGATTGCTCATCTGGAACACCTGTAAAGAGCTTATCAGTACCGGAAGGAAAACTTGTGTTTGAATTCGCCTCTGAAATTGTAGCTTGAACAATAAGTGGTTCATTTTCTGGATCATCTGATTGAACAGTCAGATATACACCACCATCACCCGACATTGCAAATTCACGAATATCCACAGTGGCAGGTGAGTTGTCTACCACCCTATAAGTTAAACCAGTAATTGAATAATCAGACTCATGATTTCCATACTCATCTTCAATTGAAAATTTCACATTCAAAGGCTGACCATCTTCAGCAAAACTTGAGAATTCATCATAACTCCAAACAACACGATGCTCTCCAGAATTAAGGTTTTCAAAAGACTTACGGGTTTGAGCCTGCCAATAAGGACTCCACATAAACAATTCAGCTTCAAGGTTAACTCCATCACCTTGAGGGTCTTCAAATACAACTACAAGCTCAACCTTACCAGACTCAATTTGAGAAAAACTGTAGTCCTTCAGTATGGGATACTCTGGCGTTGGTGGATTGTAATTTAAATCGATTTCTTCGGTTGTGAATGTAGTTTTATTACCCGCACTATCAGTGACTTCAATAGTAGAGGTATAAGAGAATCCTCCTGAAAAATCACTCTCTTCATATAACCAAGTAAAGCTGTATTGGCCGTCACCTTTGCTATACAAATTCTTCTCAGAATTCTCATTTTTACTACCTGGGTGATCTTCCCAAGAATAAAAACCAGCGATGTCCATTAACTCATTTTCTTCATCACTAATATAAAATTGAACATTAAGACTGTTATCATCAGCTTGATAGATACCGACATTTGTAATTGAAGGGGGGCTATTTGACACCTCAAAAGAGTAACGAATAGACTGAGAATAGGCGACTGTTTCATTATTCTGCTCATCAAATACATTTAATCGCACAGTATAATTATTACCAGAGCTGACATAAGCCGCTATATCTTCCTGCGGCCAAGTAATTGTATGGTTACCGTTTTGACGGCTAGACAATCCTGTTTTAGTTCCGAACTGGTAAGAGGAAGTAGAGTTTGCATTCGAAATATATGCATCCACTCCCATATTTTCACCTTCATGATCATCCAATGAAAAAGTTAACACCAAATCACCAGATTCATTTTCAGTTAAATCACTGATTGATACAATAGGGGATTGATTATCCACTTCATATGTATAAGCAATCTGTCCTGAATAGGCTACTGTCTCATTATTTTGCTCATCAAACACATTCAATCTGACTGAATATGAGTTACCGGAAGCGACATAAGAACTAATGTCTTCTTGAGCCCAAGTGATAGTATGAACACCATTCACTCTACTAGATAAGCCATTTTTAGTCGCAAACTCAAAGCTTGTTGTAGAATTCGGCTTTGATATATAGGCATCCACCCCCATATTCTCACCTTCAGCATCATCCAACCTAAAAAGAAGGTAGATACCTCCATCACTCGATTCACCAAAATCAGTCACTGTTACTACTGGGGCCTCATTAGCAAACGCAACTCCAGACAAAACTATAGAAAACAGTACAAACAATAGCTTTTTCATAAACAATCCATATAAATGACAAATATATTTGCATTCAGTATAGATTCAGACTTTAGGATTACAACTGATTACACTTATTAACATGCAGAATTCACACACATTTCTATACTCAAAACAGCTAAAGCCCCCGAAGATTGTGGGAACAAGGTGAAAAGTATTTTTTCATATAATCACAAATAAATTTAGTAATTTGCATAAAATGTAATTGAGATAAAGGTGGTTTTGATTGAATCGTTGAATGGCAAATATTAAAGAGTGCTAAAACAACCTTTACTTCATGTAGAAGGCGGAAACATGATTATAAGAACAAATAAATTCCCAATGGAAAGCATTGAGAGACATCAGTCCGTTGAGCTTATTGCAGCTTGCAGCTATTTACATGCAAACGAAACGAAAGCACGTTGTTAGGCTAATTTGGGAAGATGATGCACAAACTCATAATGAAAAGCTGGACTTACCTCACACTATAAACTCCAACAAGGCACTCAAGCAAGAGCGCAGTAGAGCTGCACTACTAAGCTTGGCGTTACCGAATAAACAATCTAACGTAATTTTGTCCATCGATGAGTTATACATATAACTCGCCTTTGCCCCAAAACAAGCTAGAAAATTTTGCTTAACGGGGTATCATCGGTTCTGAGCGAATATTGCTTAGTCAGCATAAATTCGACGATATGGTTTAAAAATGGTGAACGAGTTCTCATTGAGTTAGTTCTAAATTTGACTGTGCTTATATACAGTGATTCCGTATTTCTCCTATAGTCAAGAAAACGACCCATTGGGTCGATATTAAATTGTTATATTTATAGAGGAAGGTTATGAAACAAGTCCCTAACAAAAGGGTTTTTTCTTCAGCGAACCAATATCAAGATGCGGCTGTAGTATTGTCTAAAACCGATGGTTGTCTCTGGGTTGCCGCTATAAATGCAGCACTATCGATTGAAATCTATTTAAAGTCTTTCTTAGTCATCCAAGACAAAGTTGACGGCTATGAGGGGTATAAAAAGGTTAAAAAAGGACATGATCTCCTTAAACTGTATTTAGAAATAGATCTCGATGATAAAGCAGCGTTAAAAGAAAAGCTGTCAAATCTTGACATTGAGTCGAAATTAGAACGCTATAAGAATCTTTTTACTCATGCTCGATACACGTTTGAACCTGTAAATGTTGATTCTGTTGGCACGGATATTATTCATTTGTCCAAGGCTTTTAGAAATGCAATCGAAGTAATAATCAGAGAAAGGTACCCAGAAAGAAACCCGCCACATTTACAAGAAGCTGTAAATTGCGCATTGGGAAAAGTGTAAATATAACAAGGCTATAAAAAGGGACGCTTTGTCAATGCGGAAGTTTTTCAAAGTGTTGTGAATATAAATGATTAAGCAGTTTTGGGCAGTTTGGTAAGCGCCCGTTATTGCGACGTTAAATGGAGTTGATAGCACGGTGAAAAATTTAAATATTGAAGAGTTAGAACATGCGAGAGTTTGTGTTTTACAAAATGCGCAGAGCTTGTATAAAGAAGCCCTATTACTTGAAAGCCATGGTTTTTATGCTCGTGCATACACATTAGCGCATATTTGTAATGAAGAGCTTTCCAAGCTTCCGATGCTCGTTGGCATAGCAATGGATGTAGCCAATGGTGAGTCAATCGACTGGAAAGTTTTTAACAAGAGGATATCTAGTCATATAAAAAAAATAGACTTCATGCATGTAGAAAACTATCTAAATAGTGAAATTCGTTCTGATGATTCAGATCTTCGTGATTTTCAAAACGGGTTGACGAGTACATCGCAATTAAATACTCATAAAAACAATAGTTTATACGCAGGCGTTGTAGATAATAAGTTTACACAGCCGAATCATTTGTTTGATCAAACTAAAGTTCGAGAGTTGCTAGTTAAGTTAACGGAAAGGCTTGGTTATTATGAATCCGTTGAATCACAAACAGTCGGCAAGATAGCTCAAGCAAAAAGTTCTTTAAATTTAAGAAAAATAGCGAAAAAAACATTTAACAAGCAAAGGTAGCCGACGCTTACAGAGCAGCTGATTTGGGCGTTAGATGCTAGAGCAATTCACCATTGATTATGGAAATATTGAATGTTTAGTCCTGAACAAATAGACGCAAAGAAAGCTTATCTGACAATGCTTCTCACATTGGATGATATCACTGCATCTACAGAAATGATGATAGATGTTCGAAATGATGCTGATAGTTTATTGAGCTACTTTAGGAATTTCAGATTTCTCGTCATCACATTGACAAACCTAACAGATAATCTTAATCAAATAGAACGTTCCCTTAATGCTTTAGGTTTTAAAAGCTCGAATATGTCCCAGTTGAGGAGAAAACTCGATTTCATTAAACATATTAGAAATAAGGGCGTAGGCCATCTAGATGCTAAATTGCTTGAAAAGAGCATTCAATGGCAACCATCTCTCTTTAATTTAGAGATGAAAGGGAACTTGATACCAAGTGCAATTTTCTCCAACATCGCTGTTTTGGAACTTGCAATTAACTCTTATGTAAAAGAATCAGGTGAACACAAGGTGTTTTCATCCTTTATTGACTTTGCATATCCTCCAGATTTCAAGGAAATAACTGAACATATACTGGCGGTATCTCAGGATTGTGTAGATTACATGGCTAGAAGATTAGAATTTCTTGAAGCGAATATAAAATATTATGAACCTTCAGAGAGACTTCATACCAGTAGTGTTGCTGCAAATACTGATTTCAATCTAAAAACACCTATTGATTATTCATACAATGAATCTGATTCTTTGGGTAGACTCCAAGATAGCTTAGAAAGATTATGTCATCTAATTGAGTCAGATGAAGAGAGAGAAAAATAAGGGGGTTCCTTGAGTCTCGTCTTAAAGATAGAAGCATCTAACGGGGCCATCAACCCGACTCCTTCCGCTGAGCTTTTTGGGCTTGACGCAAGTGCCAGTTTAGCCCAAAGCACTATGGTCGGTTGTGGGTTATGGTCGCGCTAGCCATAGAAGTTTGTATGCGAAATTCATCAAATACAGCCGACGACCTAGCTCGTTTTTGTCCATCGACGAGTTATAAATATAACTCGCGTTTGCCCCAACACGAGCTAAGCTTAATTGCTCGGGCTAGCTGCCTCTGTGTGCGTAAAAATATAATTGCTTATTAAGGCAAATTTAGGTGTAATGAATACATAATAAGCGCTGAGAAATGCAGGGAAGCTTACTTTACATTATCTAAGCTAACTTAACACTAGCTAGGAAAATGAGAGCCTCCAAAAAGCTTATTTTATATAAGTAAGCCATAGCATAAACAACACAAGCTTTTACACATCGAGCAGGTAGAGGCTCAGTCCAACAATCGATTATGCAACACAAACTGCGTGTTGCATAAATACTAAAATGTTAGGTTCATGGAGCATGGAATCAAAAATGAACGTTGAATCTGTAAAAGAAGCTATAGCTGAATTTGATAGTAAATTTAAACGTCCAGGGATAGATTCCCTAGTTGAATGCTTTCAATCAACTTATGTGACTCAAAGCAATTGGTCCTCGCTTTGGGCAGATAAAGGATTACTACGTACTTATACTGATGAGCCTTGTGTGTATTTCTTTTTTAATAATAAAGAAGAACTTCAGTATATTGGTAAAGCTGAGATCCTCGGTTACCGCATGAGTAAGCACTTCGCTAAAAACTCTAAGTGGTATGGTGAGGTTAAAACAATCGGTATTCTGCCAGTCCCAAGAGATTCGTGGTTTGAAATTGTGGCTATCGAGGCTTATCTAATTGATTTATTGCGACCTCCAGCAAATAGTATAGGGAAAAATAGTAGAAGAACCTAACAAGTGCCTAAACCAAAGGGCTGTTCGCTTCGCTCCATTTTAGCCCACTATTTTTAGCCTGTTATTAGTGCGTTGCCTCATAGAAATATTTATGTGAAATTCATCTAATAGCCGACGACCTAAAACGTTTTTGTCCAATAACGAGTTAGATAATGCGCCAGATTTAGATGGTATGATATTCTTCATTACTTTTCTTTATTTTATTCATAGCTTCAAGGATTGCATTTTCATGCATCATGAATAAATTGTTTGATTCTTTTGAGTACGTCCCGTGTTGCTCCTCAGCGGAAGTGTAATGCTTTCCGGAGCGGTCATGATTTGTATGTAAAATATGCAGCATTCTATTTGCTTCAGCTTCATTTATTTCTTCTGTTGATGGCTTTTTCTCAGAGTTACTTATGTGGTGTAATATTTCTTTTGAGTCAATTTCAGCTTCCGTTAGTGTTGAATAACCATTTGTTAATGCAACCATTACATTTGTTTTAGCAAGTTTTCTAAACATAGTTAAGCAAGAACCTTTAGAGCCTTTCTTGTTAATTTTATAAGGGTTTGCCTTATCCATATTCTTAGGTGCATTTTTCTGCATGAACTCCCTAAGCGTATTGTATGGTAAATGATTTTCAGGATTTCGTATGCTTACAAACAAGTACTCTTTTATCTCACCATATACTCTTTTTGAATATGCTAATTGATCTTTTATGGCTTTTATCATTTCACTGGTTAATATTATTTTCTGTTCTTGTTGGTTTTTTGTTGGCCCTCTTTCTGTTGTGGTACTACCTGGTATTATCAAAACCTTAGGATCATCTAAATTATCTAAATAGCTGCTCTTTAATGTGCAAGCGCACTGAGGTCTTAATGCGGCAAAAATACAAAGCTTTAAAGCATTTACTAAATTTCTATTTTCGTTGTGTTCCAGGGTGATTAATAGCTTTGCTGTAGATTCATTATCTGTGTAGCCTTCATACTTTCTTATTTCACATCTTTTCTTAGATAAATATAAACTTTTGACATTATTAAAAGGGTTGTTCTTATAATTTAGTCTGTCTATTGAAAACTTAAATAAATCTTTAACGCGATGGAAAATGGTTTCTACATATTCCCTTGTAAGATCACGCTTTAATTTCGTAAACGCTAGTTGAATATCTTCACTTGTAATATCAATAAACCTTTTATCAACACCAATGATAGTTGAAAATTTTCTAAGGTAGCATGAATACGTTCTAATGGTTCCATCTGAAAATAAACGACGATCACTCTTTTGCTCTTGTTTTAATTCTTCTATATACAGTTCAGCAACTTCTCCAAGCGTTTGACCATACAGTTGATTATCAAAAATGATGGCGCTAAGAGTTGCAGCTTCAGCGACTGTCATTGTTTTATTGTTACCTAATAAAGGCCTTTTTAACTTTCGATGGCCAGGATAGTATGCAAAAAATTGTACGATTCCATTTAAGTTAAAAATGAACCTTAATTTGCTTTTGCTACAATATTTAGATTTCCTATAATCTTTTTTGGGTTGGCCTGGTTCTTGTTCCGGGTATTTAATTGATACAGCGTATTCAGATAATATTAAAATATCTTTATCACTATATGGTGGTTTAAAACTGTCAAATTTCGACTTGCTAATACACTCACTTTCACTTTGCTTCTCAGACTCATTTTCACTTGTTATCTTAGATAGGTTTTTAATTTTATCTAATATTTTGCTTATTTTATTTTTCTTAAACTTATTTTTAGTTTTTTTCATATTTTATTAAGTCTTTATTACTTCATCTGGGATGAATTAACGTTGTCGCTTTTTTATTATGTTGAATGAGTTTTTTGATTGCTGCAAGAGGGGGAAGCCTTGCCAGCTATGGCTTTAAGCCTATGACTACTAAGATCATTTTGGTGGTGAAATTAAATGGCTTTGTTTAAGCTACTGATAAGTCGTTTATAAGCTTATTATCAAATCTGAGCTTTTTGGTGGTGTATTAGTATGTTTTGGGTACTAAACTTTTTTAAATTTTTTTAAATTTTTTTAAATAAAACTTTTTAAAGATTTTTGTGTACTTTTTATAAATTCTTTGTAAGTTCATCAAAATTCAATACTTTTCTTCGTTCTACCGTTAAATTTATTTTTGCCAATGCTGTTTATTATTTTTGAACAAAAAGTGTTCATTATCTTTGGTGTTGTACGAAAAATGACCCGGCTTTACGCTAAGTCATTATTTAGTTTCTATATGCTCTTTCAGTATACTTTTCGGATGAGTATTTAGCTTAAACAGCAATATCATCAAGGTAACTTTCGATTACAGTTCTACCATCTTTAGTCAGAATTAACTCTTTAACTGATTTTCCTGTATCACCAAAAGGCTGATTTATGAATTGAATGTATGCACCTTTATGGACAAGAGATGCTTTTATTCGCTCTCTTAGCGCTTTTTTATGTTCCTTATCTTTGATTATTTTTTGTTGGTTTACCTGAAATGCTGTAGGCCTTAACTCTAAGCTTTGAAACTCATGGACTCGTTTTAAAATGCTGACCTCGTGTAACTTAAATACATTGAACTTAAGTTTTGTTGAAGTGCCGTAGAGCTCTTCAGATTTATCGTAGTTAAGCCCATTCGGATCATCAGACTTTCTCAAATGATGAAGTGCTAAACGGGTTAAGTCTTCTGCATGCTTAAAGTGGTAGCCGTTTGATACCATCAGCTCTTTTGTATTGGATTTAAAGAAGCTTCTACACATAGTACAAAATGCACCCGCAGAGCCTTTCATTACAATTTGTTCGATATCACCTTTTACTGCATCAAATGGAGAATAGTCTTTGATAATTTTATCGAGGGAGCGTTTAGAAAATTGCTTCATAGGGTCGCGTGGTTGCAGAAAAATGAACTCTTGATTGCAATTAGGTCGTGCCGATTCCATCCATGCCCTTTGTTCAAGGATAATAGTACGCATCATTTTTGTTAGTGGGAGTCTGTATTCTTTTTGGTTTTTCATTTCACCACGTACACCTACGATGGATGACGGAAAAGTTATTAAGGTCGGAAAGGTAATGCTATTCAGCCATGACCATTTCATTTGAGGAATGTTGATAGGCCTCAAGCCCGTTAAAATCATAAACCTGGCTGCGTTCTTCTGGTGAATGCATGGCGTAGTTGCAAGGTTGATCCACAACTCTGCAATTGAATCTAAGTCAGTGTAGGCTTGGCACGGGCGGGGAGTATCAACTCGATCCGAAACATAATAATCATCAATGTCAGCAGCAGGATTACGGCCATTGTTAAACTTATTTTTGGCAAACTTCCATATACGCCTTATTTGAGCAAATAGCTCAATGGCTTGGTTATTGGATTCGCTAGCAATAATTTTATCAATGATTCGCTCAAGATCCCCTGCCGTAATACTTTGAAATCTCGTTTTCAGATTAAAGTATTGCTTAAGTTTTTTTACTCTGCACTTATATGTTCTCAATGAACCGGCTGCAAACTTTGTGGGTGCGAGTAAATGTCGGTTTGTCAGGTTCTGCTCATATTCTTTAAAAATAGTGTTTAAATCGGCGAATATCGTTCTTCCCTCCAATATCGTTTTCGTAAGCTCTCTTGCTTTTGCAATGGTGAGTTCTGGTAACTCCCCTAGCTTTACGTTTCGGATCTCTAACTTTTTCGGGAAATTAGAATAGAAGATGACCTTACCTTTTGGGGTGAATACGAGCCGTAAATTGTGTTGTTGCTCATATTTAGACAAACGAACCAAGGGCTTATTTTTAATCCCTTGTTTTAAAGCAACTTTTCTCTCAAAATTTGAAATTATTTGAATCGCAGTAACACACTTTTTTATGTACAACATTGAAAAAGGTGCCTTCGTCTCTTTCCAAACTGCTTTTGCTTTGATGTATTCGGCTTTTGTTATGGGTTTATTCGTGTTTTTCATTTCTCTAAAACTCAGGTTTATTAAGCCCTGTAGGCCTGTCGTTTGATCTAGATCAACAAAATTTAGAGTGGGGTAAAGTAGAATGCGCGACCGCTTTTGTAACGGCTGCTCATAAACAGAGTGTGCTACGAATTGTGTTATTATTTATCGAATATTTTTCAAACTAAGCTTGTTTGAAAAATATATGTGTTACATACCGACTCATGTAACTATCTGTTTTATAGTGATTTATGTTCGAGGTCATTAAATGGCATTACTCATCAATAACAAATGTATTAACTGTGATATGTGTGATCCGGAGTGCCCGAATGAAGCTATTTATATGGGCGCGAAGATATATCAAATAGACCCAAATAAATGTACGGAGTGTGTTGGACATTACGATAACCCTACATGTGTTAGTGTGTGTCCTATTGATTGCATTAAGCCAGATCCAAATCATCGTGAAACTTTAGATGAGTTGGCTGAGAAATACGTTAAATTGACCTCCCAAGCTTCTTAGTTAAATTACTTTTCTTAATTCTTTTTGCTTATCTTAAAGTAGCGCCCTGCGATAATTGTTCTACAATTTTATGAACAACAACACGTTAATAAAAAATCAGGGCGTTTTATGTGGTTTAGTAAATCCTTACAGGCTGAAATTGATGCGTTAAAAGCTGAGCTTTATCCACTAAAAGATCTCACTTCTGGTATTGATGAAGAGATGTTAGTGCTTAGGCTGCGTGCAGATGGCACAATGGCTTATATTAACCAGAATTTTTTAGATGAATTAGGCTACTCGCACAACCAGCTAATTGACTCGCCCTTCCAAGATATTATTACTGAACAATCTCGAAATACTGACCAGTTTAAAGACTTAAAAAACGCCATTGAAAATCAACAGCATGGAGTAGGGCACTTACAAATAACTCGCTATGACGGCAAGCTTGAGTGGCTCCGTTTGATTGCACACCCGGTACACACAGAGCAAGGTGAGCTCAATTACTTCGCTATTTACGGCACTGTGCTTACCGATGCCATTTCTACTTCTCGTGAACAGCGCGACACTATAAATGCCATCTATCGCTCGATGGCGGTTATTGAGTTTGACTTAGAGGGTAAGGTTATTAACGCAAATGAACCGTTTTTAGAGAGCATGGGTTATAAAAAAGAAGAGATACTAGGTAAGCACCATAGTATGTTTTGTGAACCTGAACTGGCTGAGTCAGTTGAGTATGAGAAGTTTTGGCAGCGCTTAAGACGTGGTGAGTTTGTTGTTGATCGCTTTAAACGTGTTGACCGTCATGGCAATGAAGTGTGGCTTGAAGCTTCATACAACCCCATTTCAAATGATTTTGGTGAGCTTTACAAGGTGATGAAGTTTGCCACTGTGATCACTGAGCAAGTTAATCGTGAACAGGCAATTTCACAAGCGGCCGAAATTGCGTATGGCACATCAACAGAGACTGATAGACTCGCTCAACAAGGGGCTGAGGTGTTACAAAACACCATGACGGTGATGAATGAATTAGCCCAGCAGATGGAGCAAGCAGCCCAAGAGATTTCAGCCCTCGATAAACAGTCACAACAAATTGCAGCCATTGTGCAAAGTATTAGTAGTATTGCGGAGCAAACGAACTTGCTGGCGCTAAACGCAGCAATTGAAGCTGCCCGTGCCGGTGAGCAAGGTCGAGGTTTTGCGGTGGTGGCTGATGAAGTCAGACAGCTTGCTTCAAGAACCTCAAAAGCCACCGAAGAAATTGTTGAAGTAGTAAATAATAATCAGTCACTTACGCAAAATACGGTAAAGGTTATTGAGCAAGGTAAGGTGAAAGCTGAGCAAGGCGTGTCTTTATCAAATGAGTCTGGTCAAGTGATGGAAGACATACAACACGGTGCCCAGCAAGTGGTTGATGCAGTAGGGCAATTTGCTAATCAACTGAATCACTAATCTTTGTAATACCAGGTTTTAAGCCGAGTAAACTATCTATGTTTATATTGGGTTTTACAATAACCACGGGATATATCTGGATGGCGTAGTTTTAAGTGTTTGGTTTGCCTACCCGCTGCGCGTTTTCGCCAAAGTTTAAAACTCGAGCTTGTTAATTGCTCACGCATTAGCGCGATAACGCTTTTTTCATTTAAACCAAACTGTTGGTTTATTGCTTCAAACGGGGTTCTGTCTTCCCACGCCATCTCTATGATGCGTGATATTTCATGATCTAAGTGCTGCATTACGGCTCCTTTTTGTAGCTTATACGTATTTGCAGCAGATTTAGATTATAAGATATCGTGTTGCCAGTGCTCTGCTAAAAAGTCGATGAACGCTCTCACCACATTTTGTTGGAAGTTACGCGATAAATACACCGCCCATAAGTGAGAGCCCATAGTAGTGTGCTCTGGCAGTACTTTTACAAGCTCACCTGATGCCAAATAGTCATTGGCGAGATCGCAAGGTAGGTGAGCAATCCCCATTCCTTGTTTTGCTGCTTTTAAAAGCACGCCCATATCGTTGGCAACAATGTTGCCCTTAACCGTGACTTTTTGTGTGTTGTCGTCGTGTTGAAATTGCCAAATAGTGTGTTTGTTGTGAATAAGGCAATTATGTGCAGTTAAGTCACTGGGCTCATTAATTGGTAGGTTCGCAGCTAAATAATCGTTAGAAGCACATACTGCGGTTGCGATATACATTAGCTTACGGGCAATAAGACCTTCATCGGGCTGGTGGATGTAACGCAAAGCGATATCAACGCGGTCATCAACCAGCTGCGATAAACTATCAGAAAGTAACAGTTCAAAGCGCGTCTGAGGATGGCGCTTGGTGAACACTTCAATGGCATCAAACAGTTTATGTTGGCCAAGCCCAATCGGAGAGGCAACTCGAATGGTACCTACCAATTCGTTGTTATGGCTGTGTGCTCGGCTTTGTAAATCAGACACTTGATTTAATATTTGCTGGCAATAGCTAAGGGCTTCTTCGCCTTGAAGGGTCAAACTTACTTTGCGTGTTGTGCGATGAAACAACCTTAAATTTAGCCACTTTTCTATATCTTGAATATGTCTAGAAACTTGTAATCGGCTTAGACCTAAATGCTCCGCAGCCTGAGTAAAGCTGCCGGTACGGGCAACTTCGACAAAGCTAGTAATTGAATTGAGTTTATCCATTGGTATCTTCAAGTGAAACAATGTGTATCTATATAGTGTATTTATCAGCAATTAGTGAACAAGTAAACTGCAATCATTGAAACAAACAACGGAGAATTCCTTATGAAATTAGCAGTTATTGGCGCAACAGGTTGGATTGGCAGCCACATTACTTCAGAAGCAATCGCACGTGGTCATCAAGTAAATGCATTAGTTAGAGACGCAGCTAAAGTAACCCAAGATAACGTTACTGTGACTGAATTTGATTTAACTAAAGACGATATCGCAACTGCAGCTGCAGGTAGTGATGTTGTTATTGCTGCAATTGGTGGTCGTGCTTTAGGTAACCATGAAATTGTGGCAAATACAGCAAAACAATTACTAAACGCACTTGCAGGTACTAACACACGCATTCTATGGGTGGGCGGTGCAGGTAGCTTAGAAGTCGCACCCGGTGTAACACTGGTATCAAGCCCAGATTTTCCTACTGAATACAAAGCAGAAGCCATTGCTCAAGGTGAGGCACTTGATGTGTTTAGAGCCTCAACAGTAGATACAGCTTGGACCTTTGTATCACCCGCAGCGGTAATCTACCCAGGGGAGTCAGAAGGCCCGTACCGTGTTGGTGGCGACAGCTTCTTTACTGATGCAAACGGCGAAAGCAAAATATCAGTCACTGATTATGCTAAAGCGATGCTTGATGAAGCACAATCAGCAGCTCATTTAAATCAACGTATTAGTATTGCTTACTAATAGCGAGTCTTTCTTCAGGCTCATAAAATGGTATTCTTTAGCGATGTGTTAAGTTACCAATTTAATTTATGAGCCTGTTATTTTCTATTGCACTTGCAACCATACCTGCCTTACCTGAACCCGTCGCGAACAATGCTGTTGCCAAAGTTGTTATTGATGAACAAGCCTACTTCCTAAGCTTTATGGGCTTGAGCTCAGGCAAAGCACATACCGATGTTCACAATAAAGTGTGGGTCCTTAAAGTGGGCGATAAGGCGTGGCAAACAGCTAAAGCTGTGCCAAGTACATTGCCCCTTACTGGTCGTTTGGCGAGTACCGCAGTGGGTGTGGGTAAGCATGCCTATGTATTTGGTGGGTATACCGTTAGCGCCGATCATCAAGAAATCTCTACACCCGATGTATATCGCTATGATGTGCTCTCTAATTCCTATACGCAACTTGCCAATATGCCAGTACCGGTGGATGATAGCGTGGCGCTTTCGTACCAGCAGCGTTATATCTATTTAGTCAGTGGTTGGCATAACGATGGTAATGTTAACCTTGTACAAGTGTATGATACGCATACAGATACTTGGCAACAGGCTTCGCCATTTTTAGGTCAACCGGTGTTTGGTCAAGCGGCGGCAATTAGTGGAAACACTATTTTGGTGTGTGATGGCGTTAAAACACAGGCGAATGCCGATAAACGTCGTTCTTTTGCTGCGGTTGCACAGTGTTTAAAAGGCACAATTGATGCTGATAACCCATTAAAGATAGATTGGCGTACCGTGCCACACCCAACAGGTGTTGCCCATTACCGTATGGCAGCAACCAGTTTTAATGGCGACATTTATATGATGGGCGGCTCTGATAACCCATACAACTACAATGGTATGGGGTACGATAGCAAACCTGCGCCAGCGAGTGATCATGTTTGGCGCTTTGATGTTGATAAAAACACGTGGCAAGTAATGCCAAAAGCCGATACCGCGAGCATGGATCATCGAGGTTTATTAGAGTACCAAGGAAGTTTGTATCGTCTTGGTGGTATGGATAATAATCAACAAGTGACAGCCGATGCACTTGGTTACAAGGTAAAGTTATCTCTATGAATATACTCTATATTACTGGGGCGGGTGTGAGTGCGGCTAGCGGTATACCGACCTTTCGTGGCGAAGATGGTTATTGGACCATTGGCAGCAAAAATTATACGCCGATGGAAATGGCAACGCGTGCTATGTACGAAAATAATCCCCGCGAATTTTTAGCTTGGTATTATCATCGTTTTGCAACCTATCGCCATCACGGTCCCAATGAAGTGCATCATTGGTTGAGTGATAAAAATCTCATTACGCAAAATATCGATGGTCTTGATGGCAAAGCAGGTAACACCGATTTTATTGCTATTCATGGTCGCTTAGATCAAATGACACTGTTTCACCATCAAGGTGACGATGTGATGGCTTTTAACGCGCCGTGGGATAATGTCAACGAAGACAACCTCCACAACTCCTTGCTTGAGGTGTTCAATATTGATAATGAAAGCCCTAAGCTTAACGAATCGTTCAAGCCTTACGTGTTGTTATTTGACGAATACTACACTGAACTTTATCGAATTTCAGAGGCGCAACAGCGCATGCTCGATGCTGATAAAATCGTCTTTATCGGCACCTCATTTAGCGTCAATATTACCCAAATGGCACTCGATATTGCACGCAGTCAAGGCACGCCAATTGAGGTGGTTGACCCGGATCCTGCTCATGTATTTCATCCTAATGTGACATATCACAAAATGACTGCACTTGAGTATGTTCAGCAGCAAGGGTAAAAATAAGGCGCTTATATTAAGCGCCTTATTTGATTAATTTTCAGCTTTTGTTTCTGTGATGTTTAACCTTGCTTGTAAGGGATCCGGTAAAAACTCTGCAGTCCCTGATTTACTCATTTGCAGTATAAAAGATTCATCATTTTTATATGCTTGCCAAGTCGGTAAACCTGGGCCATTTGGTGTGCCTAATTTAATAAAATTCGTCACATAACGGTGCATTATTTTAGCAGCTTGCTTATCTTGCTCAGTGGTGACATGCCCATATTTCGCTGCCACAGTATTAAAAAAGTACGGAATTTCGCTAGCGTGCTCTGCACCGGGTTTATCTAAAGTTTGCGCCACATAACCAAAACGATATAAAAATGCATCGTTCCCCATATCTGTCACACGTTTTGCAACGAACCTTGCAGGCTCTTGCATTAACGCATCTTGCCCAACTTGGTAATTGAGTAAAGGCAATGGCGTTTCGCCACTTGCATCGTAAGTCATTTTTGCTTGTGTACTGTGCGGAGCAAAACTTGCGAATAACGCCTCTTTAGAAGCAAAGTTAGCAAAGCCTAAATCCATATCTGTTGTGCCAACCATGGTCGCAACATGGCTAAATGTGCCTTTACTCAAGCGCGCTTCTGTCGCCGAATTGATGATGGTGCCATCTATAATTGGCCCGCCAACGTACGTAGGTTCATCATCATTTTGTCGGTTTAATGTGCTCAAATTTAGGTTATCAACCACCTCTTCGGCAGATAACTCACGTAGTGCAGCAAGGGCATTTTCATCACTGCCTAAAATGGTGTGTTGCTTGGCAAAGTTTTCGCCAATTTTTTCGGCGCTTAACACGGTGTCATCATCACTAGTTAGAGGCAACTGCTTAAATAGCTCTCGTCCGCCCGCTGACATAATAATCGCTTGTTGGAATAAGCCATTAGCAGCAGGGGTTTGCATCATCGCATGTACCGATGCGCCTCCTGCAGATTCACCCATGAGCGTCACTTTTGCAGCATCACCACCAAATTGAGCAATATTTTGTTTAACCCATTCAAGGGCCGCAATTTGATCCATTAAAGCGTAGTTGCCAAGCGCATCGTTCTCAAAACGACTAAGAGCAGGGTGCGCAAAAAAGCCAAATCGGCCTAGACGATAATTAAAGCTAACAAAAATAACCCCTTGTTTAGCAAAGCTTTCACCTGAGTAAACAGCGGGTGATGCGCCACCATTTACAAAGCCACCACCGTGTATCCATACCACAACAGGGTAAGGGGTATCGCTGTGTTTAGTGGGTTTAAATACATTTAAATAAAGGCAATCTTCCGAAGGAGTTGTTGTAAGCGGTGCTGCATCGGCTGCAAACAGCTTTTGCATACAGTCAGGCGCGTAATCGTTAAGTACTTTTACATCTTGCCACTTGGGCACGGGCTCTGGTGCTCGCCAGCGTAGCTCTCCTACCGGAGGTGCAGCATACGGAATGCCTTTATAAGCAATAAAACGCCCTTCATTTTGCCCTTGGATGAGCCCGCCAGTGACGGCGATTTGATCTGATTGAGGTTGTTCTTGGCAGCCTTGCAAAAATACGGCAGAGCCTAATAGAAAAGATGAGTAAAAAATCGATTTGAGAATACGCGAGGTCATAACAAAGCCTAGGCTGTTTGGGTAAGGCTTATAATATTATATATTTGCTCAATGTTTAAGAAGAAAGCGCTTGAGTGTTAGAATAGGCAGTTAGTTAACCTGTTAATCATTAAGAAAAAAGAACCATTTTGTAATTCTATTTCTTGTGCTACTGAGCTAATATATATTTAACTACCCTAATAACTGGTGTTTCAATGTGGTTTAGTAAAAATAAAGATCAACTCATTGATGCCTTGCAGCATGATGTTGATAAAAGTCAGCAATATTTAGCTGGGATCAGAGAAAATATTGCTTATATCGAATTCACACCAGATGGAACTGTTCTCGAAGCCAATGATTTGTTTTGTAAAACAATGAAAGTGCAAGCTGGCGATATTATTGGTCAGCATCATAGTAAGTTTTGTGCGCCTGAATATAGCAGCTCAAAAGAGTATCAAACGTTTTGGCAAGATATTGCTAGAGGCCAAGCAAAGTCAGGGGTTTTCTCGCGCATAAATGGTGCCGGCGAAGATATTTGGCTGCGTGCAACCTATTTTCCTGTTCGCGGTGATGATGGCAAGGTGCGCTGTGCAATTAAGTTCGCTTCAGAAATTACTAAAGAAGTCGAGAAACTTGATGAAATGTCGGCAATCTATGATGCCGTTAATAAAAGCACTGCGATGATCCGCTTTACGCCGGATGGTCATATTATTTCTGCAAATGATATTTTCTTAAATGTTGTAGGTTACAGTCTTGCTGAAATTCAAGGTCAACATCACAAACTGTTTTGTTATGATGACTTTTATCAAAAGAACCCTAACTTTTGGCAAGAGCTTGCAAACGGGCGCATTTTCTCTGGGCAATTTTCTCGTAAAAAGCGTGATGGCAGCCCACTTTATTTAGAAGCAACCTACAACCCTATTTTTAATAAACAGGGTAAAGTGACGCAGATCATTAAGTTTGCATCTGATGTCACTGCCAGAGTTAACAGCACCGAAGAAGTTAAACATGCAGCAGAAAATGCAGGCCACACGTCTGAAGAAACCTCGCAAGTCGTGACAAATGGTCAGCAACGAATTTTAAGTAGTGTTGCGTCATCAAAAAAAGTGAGCGAGCAGGTTCATCAAACTCGTGAACTGTCGGATGTGTTAGCGCAGCAGTCATCACAAATAGGTGAAATTGTAACAACCATTAATAGCATCGCAGAGCAAACAAACTTACTAGCCTTAAATGCAGCGATTGAAGCTGCCAGAGCAGGGGAGCATGGTCGCGGTTTTGCTGTGGTTGCCGATGAAGTAAGAAATTTATCGCAACGTACTTCTGTGTCGACCAGTGAAATATCAGGCTTAATTGGAAAGACGCAAGAAATCGCAGCAAAAATGACGGCTCTTATCGAAGAAATCGAAGCTCTGTCTGGCGAGTCTCAGCAAAATGTTGAAGAAGTCAGCATGATCATGGAAGACATTAAAACCGGTGCGGATAAAGTTGTGGATCAGATATCCGAAGTGATTATTCGTTACGATACACTTTAAAGTAAAAAGTTTTAGCTCAGAGTAAACCTGACAGTCTAGGTGAGTAGATTTAGCCAGTTATCTTGCTGGTTACTGCGGGTGAGCTGTGGGCTAGCAACGTGCTCATATTTTGTTTATTTTTTATAGGTTTTCTTTTAGCTACGAAATCGAGAGATAGATTTTCGCCTATACTGGGTTAAAGTGCTATATAACAAAGTGTCACGATAATATTAAGTATAAATTATGATTGATTTGTTTTAGATGCTATTAATTCAGACTCTAATAAAAGCATTCGCTTTATTGAAAAAACATTAAATATAGTTTTTTCTCAAATACACCAAATATCGATGTCGCACGTTATAAAAAGGATATTTTTCTTCATATGATTACTTTTTTTGTTTTATCTGTTGTAGTGATAATTATAGTTTGCTTGACCCTGAAAAAAAATGGAAATAAACAAAGTATAGAGAATGAGTATAAACCAGTATCTCGTAGCGGAATGAAGGAAGCTAAGTATTCCGGTAATATGTTCACTGGCAAATGTGTAGAAAGTGGGGTGAAGGAAAGTAATGGGAATATCCAAGAGGACTTTCTTGGAGTGGCTGCTCAAGTGGGGCTGAAAGCAAAAAAAGCTATGAAACTAAAGAATTTTGATGAGGCTTGGGGACTTTTTCAAGAACAAAAATTTTTATATATGAAGCATGCAAATCAAGCTGGATTTTCAGCAAAACAAGCGTTAGCTCTAGATAGCAAAGTGCATGAAGATATGGCGAATATTCTTAGGCAAGAAGGCAAGCACAATGATGCGTTAGTTCATATTGTGTATTGGGTTTTAGCTGGGTCTGAACAACCCAAAAAACTGCATGACCAAAAGCTCCAAACATACTTCAATCGTTGTAAATCTCAAAAAATTTCTTTTGAAACAGCAAAAGAGAATATGAATAAGTTAAAAAAGCCAGTGAACTTTTTAGATGCCAAATCTATAGTTTCTGATTGGGTAGATTCTTATAAGAAATAAGAAGAAGCTATTTGATTAAAAAGCTGCTATTGGCACATATAAAACAGGCCTGTTTAAACTCTATAAATCATCAAGTTAAAACTATCATTTAAACAACAAAAAGCCCGCAATGCGGGCTTTTTAATGGGGTATTGATTCCAATATTCCAATATTATTCAGAAACAGTGAAAGACACGTCTAAGTCTTCACCCGATGTAACTGTAATTGGTTTTACTTGATAAAGCGTAAATGCTTCGTCTTGCGTTTCAACGTCATCGATATGTGCTGCACAGGTATAAGCAAGTTGATAATCACCAGGTTGAATGAAAGCAAGTTCAAATTCGTATTGGTTATCTTCGCTATCGAAAACAACATCCGCCGTTGCAAGAGGTGCATCTAATGGTGTTTCGTCTTCGTTAACTTCATAGTTATCCATTGGCATTTCAACATCGCTGCTATATAGGTAAACAGCATGACTAAATGAGCCATCTTCTAGTGCGATATCGATATTATCTGTTTCACAGTTAGCGATAAGTACATCGCTTACAGTGCCTTCGATATCTTCTGATTCAGCAAGGTTTTCTAAGCGAACACCGCGTGGTTTTAAGAAGATCTCATCACTATTTTGTGGATCAACTAGTGACTTTTTAAGGTCAAATTCAATAACAAACTCGTTACCAGCTTGGTTAAGGGTAAAGCCATCAAGTTGGATTTCACCGATACCATCGTTGCCTTTACGTTTAACAACCAGTGGTGCAATGCTGTCATCTTCGTAAACAACATGCGAAGTCATGGTTAAATCGTTTGTGTCACCATTGATAACATCTGCACGGATCCATTGATATTCACCCGCAGCTACTTCTTCATCTTCTAATAAAGAAAACACATCATCACCTGTGTAGTCTAATAGGTTAACCATTTCAGGCATGGTTTCATCATCATCTTCACGGGTCTCAAAAGTGAACTCTTCACCACCTTGGGTTTTCAATGTGATTGAATCAAACACAACATTAACAGCTTTTAAACCTGTCACTGGTGCATCAGACACACCTAACGTGAACTGTGCAGTTTGCGGCTGAGGATCAACCGAGTCGTTCTTGTCGTCATCTGAGCCACAACCAACAAGTGCAAATAAAACAGCGCTGCTAAGTAATGTAGTTTTAAAGTTCATCATTTCTTCCCTTTGTGTTCTAAAAATTTACTAAGAGTGTAATAACTAAAACTTAATGTAACTTGAATTGCTAATGATAAGTTTCGATTAACACCTTTGTACCTTTTATGTAACAAGCTGAAAGTGAGAATAAAATAAATGCTAATTTAGCGTGCTTTTAGGTAAATCCATTTTTCTTCCACATTTTGCTGACACCATGACAAAAAATAAGAACCTAGGAATGAAAATGAAGGTTATTGACTTGGAAAAGCGCTTTGAGCTTATGGGCTGGGCATTATTAAGTGCAATTAATGTGCTCTTACTGATGGGCTTTATGAGTAGTAAATCAGAGGTAAGTAATTTACTTTTTAGCTTTTTACTGTGCACTGTTTCATTACTATTAGCGCTATTAGTATTTAATTCAAAGCGCAATTTAACGGTGTGTCGCCATGGTGTGCATTACCGTAATTTACTTGGGCAATGCTGCCATATGCATGCAAGACAAGTACAGTTTATTCACCATTACTCATTTTTTGGTTTACGGTTAGTACTTATTATGGGTGAAAAATATATCTGCATTGCGCCTTTTTATAGCCTTAATGACAAACAACAACAGCGTCTTAAGCGCTACGATAATGACTTGTTCGATTGGTTAAAGAGCTTACAAAAAACCAATGATTTTTGTTAAGCAGGCGCATTTGCCTGCCTAACAATCGCATTAAATATTACGTTTTATAGCGACTTACATTTTGTTCTAACTGCGTTGCTGTGTCTGTTAGTTCATGCATGTACGATGTGGCTACATCGGTATCATTAGCGGTTTTGTTAGCAATATCGACAATGGTCGTCATGTTTTGATTAATCGCTTCAGACACTGAAGTTTGCTCTTCAGCGGCTGTGGCAATTTGTGCATTTTGTGATGTGATAGTGTTAACCGAAAGCAGTACTTCATTAAGCGCTTTTTCGACTTCGCCCGCCTCATTAACACTGGTTGCACTGCCTGATTTAATTGATTGCATAATGCTGTTTACAGTTGTTGTTCCTTGCTGTACTTGCTCAATCATTGCCTCTATTTCATGAGTACTATCTTGCGTGCGTTTTGCTAGAGTTCGCACTTCATCAGCCACCACCGCAAAGCCACGACCCGCTTCACCAGCTCGGGCAGATTCAATAGCCGCGTTCAGTGCCAGTAGATTTGTTTGCTCGGCAATATTTCTGATCACATCAAGCACACTACCAATTTGACTTGATTGTTGATTAAGCTGATCAACTGCATTAGCCCCTTCATCAACTTGTTTGGCAAGGCCATTAATCACTTTTATGGCAATGAGCAATTGATTGTTAGCTTGCTTAACTAAATGATCGGCATGTTCAGCAGCCGTTGAGGCCTCTTGGGCGCTGCGGGCAACTTCCATTGACGCCGCCGACATTTCGTTTATTGCGGTTGCAACTTGTTCACTTTCTTCATGTTGACGATTAATACCTGCGTGCATATTGGCAAGTAGCTCGTTGAGTTTGTGCGATGCTTGATTCATCGATTGTGATGATTGGCGAATATCAATAACCATCTTACCAACGTCATCGGCAAAACGGTTAAACGAGCTGCCAAGTTTGCCGAGTTCATCGTCTCGTTTCACCATTAAACGTTGGGTTAAATCGCCATCACCTTGTGATATATCGTTCATTGCTAGTACGGTTGTGTGCAGAGGGCTAGTAATACTACGCGATACCACTACTGCAATCGCTGCGGTAATTGCAACTGCGAATATTGAAGCGATAACGGTGTTTATAAAGGCATTATCGATACCTTCATTAACCCGTTGCTCTGTCACTGCAACTTGTTGCTCAAGGCCACTGATCCAAAAGCCGGTTCCTAGCACCCAGTTCCATTTTGGTACCAAAGCGGCAAAACCGAGTTTAGGGTTTACACTGCCATTGGTATTTTTCCAAGAATATTGCACATAGCCACCGCCCTTTTTTGCGGCATCAATCAGCTCTCGTATCAGATAAACCCCATTAGGATCTTTAAAATCATATAGGTTTTTACCCTCAAGTGAGGCGTTAACGCCATGGGCAATATTGACACCTTTTACATCATAAACGAATACATAGCCTGTATCGCCAGCATCATCAAAACGCAAATTACGCAAAATGCTTTTTGCTTGGTTTTGCAGCTGTTCAGTATTAGAGCCATCATCTTGTGCGATGAGATGAGCAATCGAACTCATGGCAATTTTTTGATAGTTACTGACTTCTGCTTTTCGGTCGTTTTCCATTTGTGTAGCAAAACTTTCAACGGTTTGCGCACCACTGTGTTTTGACTGCACATAATTGTAGAGTGTCAGCATAATTGCAATGAGTAGGGGGGGAAGTAGGGCTAGAAAGAGTACCCGTTGCTGTATTGATAGCGCCATTTATCGCTCCTAATAAAAATCCGCAGTACTAGTTTAGTACGTTTATAGATTTTTATTAGTCGACTTTATGATTATATCAATTGGCTATAAAAGCAGATCTAGGCGACTTGCTTATAAAAATACACCGTTGCGTCAAATTCACCGGATGAACTTTTCGCAAAACCAGGAATCGTGCCAGCTTCAATATAATCGAGTTTGCGATACAAATATGAAGCAGTGTCACCTTGGCGGGTATCAAGAATTAATAATTGAATACCTAAGATACGGGCGTCGGTTTCTAGGCTATTCATCAATTGTTTTGCAATTCCTTTACCTTGATATTCGCTGTGCACCATGAGCTTTTCAACCTCGCCGCGGTGAGTGCCATTGGCTTTAGCGCACAAAGAAAGCTGCACTGAGCCAATCACCGTATCACCATCAAGGGCAAGATAAAGCCTACGGTAAGGCGTTGCTAAATCTCCATCGACCCCTTGCCAGTAGTCATGTGCTGACTGTAATGATAAAGGGGCAATAAAGCCGATTGATGCGCCACTGGCAACGCTATCAATCAGTAAACTATTGAGTGATTTAGACACACCTTTAATAGAGTGTACTGCTTTAATTTTCATTATTTATTCTTGTTGAAATGGATACACAGAGCCTAAGTTAAGTAAGCTAGTTAACTCATCAAGTGCCTGGTAGCTTTCGGTTAAAAGCATTGGATCGGCAAAGTCGTCGCTACTTAACGAGTCACGGTAATGCTTATTCGCCCAGCTCACTAATTGGTTATATTTTTCTTCGCTGAATCGTACACCCGGATTGACCGCGGCTAGTTCGTCAGTATTGAGCGCAACACGCAAGCGTAAACAAGCAGGCCCACCGCCATTTTGCATGCTTTGGCGCAAGTCAAAAAAGCGCACTTGCTGAACTGGATTATCTGCCAAAATCATTTCTTGAATGTAATCGTGAACAGCTTGATTACGCTGACATTCTTTAGGTGCAACCAGCATCATGCTGTCATCGCTTAAGGTAATTAATTGGCTATTAAATAAATAGCTGCCAACAGCATCTGTAATGCTCACTTTATTGGTTGGCACTTCAATAATATGGAGTGGCTTGTTGCCAAGATAAGCTTGTTTAATTTGTTTTAACGTATCAGCTTGATGCAAAAACGCTTGTTCGTGGCATAAAAGTACATTGCCATTGGCTACAGCGATTACATCGTTATGAAAAACACCTTGGTCTATTACATCAGGATTTTGTTGAATAAATAACTGATTTTCTGGCTTTAGCTGATGTAAACGGGCAATTGCTTGCGAAGCTTCAAGAGATTGTCTTGCAGGAAATTTAACGGGCTTTGGCAAGGCGCTATTAAAACTACTTGCACCATAAACAAAGATCTCAAGCCCTGCATCTGCATGGCTGTCGCATAATCGATTATGATTTGCTGCGCCTTCATCACCAAAAAAACCTTGATCAGGTAAGTGCGTATGATGGCTAAAGTAACGCTCATCGTTAAACATGGCTTTTAATAAAGCCGTAGTTGTAACGGGCTCTAGCGAGCGGTGAAATTTGTTATTTAAGTTAGCTGCGGTAAAGTGCACTTTGCCATCAATCGTATCGACAGAAGGCGAAATGGTGCCAGCATTGGCTGTCCACATGGCCGATGCACTGTAACAAGCTCGCAGTAAAACAGGGTCGGCTTTAAACGCTTTTTCTATAATTTGGCTATCGCTGCCTGTAAAGCCTAAACGCTTTAGCACGTTAATGTCGGGGCGAGCATGGGGTGCAAAAATACCTTGTTCTAGCCCTAACTCGTGCATTGCCCTCATTTTTTCAAGGCCTTGTAGCACGGCCTCTTTGGGGTTTGAATGCGAAGAGGCGTGACTTAGTGAAGCGACATTGCCATACGATAATCCCGCGTAATTGTGAGTAGGCCCCACTAAGCCATCAAAGTTTACTTCTACTGCGTGCATACTTAATCCATCATTATTGTGCGTGTATTTTAACCATACAGAAGTTATTTAGCTGAAGCTAGCTAACTCCATTTCTACATTACGTAGACTTTTTTGAAGGCGCTTCTGAGTGGCAATTAAATACGCTTTTTGTTTGTTCTGTTTAACTTGTTGCTGTCGTGCGGCTTTGTATAACACACGCTTAGGAATGTCGTACTGCTCAGACGCTTCAGTGATTGTCAGTTGATGAACCGAAATTTTTTTAAGCGCTTCGATAAATGCGGGGTCATTATTTAACATAGCGACGCTCCAAATCAGCAACATTATGAGGATCGTTTGCTTCATGCATATGCCATGTGCTGATGTCTAATCGCCAAAGTAGATAAAGAGTGTGAAAGAAGTTAGTCACGTTAGTCTCCTTGTTAGTGCCAGTTCATACTCACTATTGGAAGATCTGTGCCAAACCTTTATTAAAATTAAATACATTAAAAATCAATTGGTTAATATTCTGCGGTAAGGGCGTCGCTAAAATCAGGCACTAAAATAGTGAAAGGCAAGCGTAGTAATGCACTTTAATGATGCGTGTTTTTATTAATGATCGAGGAAGTACGCGATGTGAAATCGCTGCTACATGCTCGCACCTCGTATCTATTTCTCGTAGGAATGACTTTAGTCATGAATAATTAACCACCACACAAAAGTAAAACCTTTGGACGTAGGCGTGAAACTTGTTTCGCGCGCACAGGTAGCAGCGGCTTTATGCCGCTATATTGGTGAGGTAGGGGCGATACGAGAATGAAACGCGATGTAAAATCGCTGCTACATGCTCGCACCTCGCTTCTCGAAACTTTACTCTCGCTAACTTTCCCCTCGCAACTCGTTACTCAAACCCTTCCAACACAAGCTTTCCGCGAGCTTGATGAGATTCTAAAATCCCATGGGCTTTAATAAGGTTTGCTACGTTTATCTTACCTAAATGCTCACCCAATGTTGTTTTGATTGTGCCGCTATCAACTAAGGTCGAGAGCTCAGAAAGAAGCTGATGCTGGGCAATCATATCATCGGTTTGGAACATTGAGCGGGTATACATAAACTCCCAATGCAACGAAATACTTTTACGCTTTAACTTTAAAATATCAAAGCTTGCAGGGTCGTCAATCAGTGCCAATTTACCTTGTGGCTTGATCACTTCCATAATGCTATCAAGATGTTGGTCGGTGTGCGTTAAGCTCACTACGTAATCAAATTCACTCAGGTCGGCCGCAAGACGTTGCTCGTTAAGGTTTTTGCTATGATCAAGCACATGATCAACACCTAAACCTTTAAGCCAGTTGGCGCTTTCTTCTCGTGCGGCGGTACCAACAACCGTTAAATTGGTAAGCTGTTTGGCAAGTTGCACTAAAATTGAGCCTACACCACCGGCGGCGCCTATCACTAATACAGAGGCTGGCTTATTGTTTTGAGATTTTTCAATCTGTAAGCGGTCAAACAATAACTCCCATGCCGTAATACTGGTTAAGGGCAGGGCGGCTGCTTCACTATTACTGAGGCTTGTTGGTGCAAGACCGACAATGCGTTCATCAACAAGTTGCAGCTCAGCATTACTGCCTTGGCGCGTTAAGTCGCCAGCATAAAACACACGATCACCGACATTAAATAACGATACTTTATCGCCAACAGCTTTAACTGTTCCCACGGCATCCCAGCCAATAACTTTGTAGCCACTGTCTGGCGACACATTAGCGCGAATTTTAGTATCAACAGGGTTAACTGAAATTGCTTCTACGGCGACAAGAATGTCGTGACCTGTAGCAACGGGATCAGGTAATTCAATCGCTTGTAGTGATGAGTCTGATAACGTTGGGGTTGCTGTAGTGTATCCAAATGCTTTCATGATAGTGTCCATATTGATGAGTTTTGAACACTATAGCGCATCTAGTTTTATTAAAAAGCGGTGTAATCCAAATTCACTTTCAAATAATTTTTGTTAATTAAGGTCACTATTTACTAAATCGAGTAACTCGATCAGTTGCAGTGCTTGTTGTTCGTTAATGCTTGGGAAGCGACAACGAATTTGCGACGGGATATCGGCAGCTTGATCTTGCATCGCCTTGCCTTTGGCTTCGAGCTGCACGAGTCGTTTGCGTTTATCTTGGCTATCTTTGATGATCGACAACAATGCTTTATCGCTCATTTTTTTCAAAATTTGCGTCATTGCACCGCCATCAATGGCGGTTTTTTCAAGTAATTCAGCAATGCTGATCTGATCTTTTTCCCACAGCGCCATCATCACTACGTATTGCGGGTAGGTTAAATCTAATTGATTAAGAGAATCTCGATACGCACGGGCAATCCCATTCGATGCCATATATAAGCGATGGCATAGCTGGTTATCTAATTTTAGTTGTGGGTATTTCATACTCGATCCTCAAAATTCAATACGAGTATTTTAATTTGCATACAAAGTATTTGCAATCCCGAAAAAGCTGATCTAATATATTTTGCATACAAAATATATTGTCACTCAATTAGGAGAGTAATCATGAAAGAACTACAAAGCGTCGCATACACAGCAAAAGCAACAGCAACAGGTGGCCGTGAAGGCACAGCAAAATCAGATGATGGTCGTTTAGATGTGGCACTATCAACTCCTAAGGGGTTAGGTGGTGATGATGGTCAAGGTACAAACCCTGAGCAATTATTTGCAGCAGGTTACGCGGCTTGTTTTATCGGTGCATTAAAGTTAGTGGCTGGCCAAGCAAAAATTAAATTACCTGCAGATACTCATATTAACTCTGAAGTATCTATTGGTCCTATTGAAGGTGGTTTTGGTATTGCTGTTAAGCTTGCGGTATCGGTAGGTGATCTTGATAAAGACACCGCTCTTGCACTTGTTAATAAAGCGCACGAAGTATGCCCATACTCAAACGCAACGCGCGGTAACATTGCTGTTGAATTATCAGTGATCTAATCGCTATTTATCAAAATAGGCCGTGCTTTATGCACGGCTTTTTTGTTTTTCAGCAATCGATTTTGCTAAATCACCAGAACCCGTAAGCGCTGATACTTGGCCTTCGCGTGGTTCACTAAATTCTATTGGTTTTATCTTGCTTGCTCGGGATGCATCGAATACCGGCACTTGGCTCATTGCATATTCCGACAATGCGGTAATGGTTAAAGATGGGTTTACCCCTAAATTACCCGGTATGATTGAGCCGTCAATAACTCGTAGGTTTTGATAGCCGAACACTTCTCCAGAGCTATCAACTACGCCGTTAGAGGCATCAGTTCCCATGGCGACTCCACTCATTATATGCGCCGTCATTGGGGCACCAAAGAGCACTTCAGATAAGGCTGAGCCCGGCACGCCACCGAGTTTTTCGGCGTAGAGTTTGGTTGCTTCTTCTGCTTTTGGAAAACTAACGCTAAGCGGCGTGTCATTGTCTTTTTGCACCGCAGTAATGCCGTTTTTAAATAAGCGATACCATTTACGTCGCCATTCTAGGTGAATAAACGCCTCGGATTTTTGCATCACCAAAAATAGAATCGAGCTGCGGGCTTTACCTTTTGGCCGCAATACTTTGGCTGTTTTTATTGGATGGCGCAGTGTATTCACTAAGAACTTAGCAATGCGCTTGAGGCCTTTTCCAGTCACCATAGGAACGTAAGGTAAATATAGCCATGTGCCATCGGCGCCTTCTCTAAAGCGGCAAATTTCAATGTTAGTGTCTTTATCGACCGAAATAAATGAGCTGATCGCAACGCCATCATCGACTTTTTTGGTGGTGTTATTCGCGGTGGTGAGGGTTTCTGAATTAGTGCGAATTTGCTGACCAAGCCAAGCTGAAATATTGGGCAATGTTTTGTCTTTATCGCGCATTTTTAAAAGCAAAGGCACGGTGCCCATGACCCCTGCGCTCAGCACAACGCCGCGAGTTGTTAAGGTATAAATATGGCTATTGCGATGACTGGTATCTTTAATCTTAATTTTGTATCCGGCGCTGCCATCTGCATTGAGCGGGGTGATTTTGATTACTTCAGAGCTGGGTCTTATCTCTACGCCATTGCGTTCGGCAAAGTACAAATAGTTTTTCATTAAGGTGTTTTTGGCATTATGGCGACAACCAATCATGCAGCTACCACAGTAATGGCAGGTATTTCGCCTTGGACCATCGCCATTAAAGTATGGATCGGGTAGCTCTTTGTTATAGGCTTCGCCGGGTTTTGCAAAAAGTACCCCAGTGTTCACGGTTTTGAATGAGTCACCTTGACCCATCTGCTCAGCAATGTCTTTTAGAGTGTGATCGGCAACATTGGTATAGGTATTTTTGGCACTGCCTAACATGCGCTGTGCAAGGCCGTAGTAGGGCATTAGACTTTCTTTCCAGTCTGATTTTATTCGTGTCCACGCTGGAGATTGAAATACTTCATCATCAGGAATAAGGTGCACATTGGCATAAATTTGTGAGCCACCGCCAACACCCACACCATGCAGCACAGTGACTTTGCTGGTAAACGAAAATTGAATGCAGCCTTTAAGGCCAATTTCTGGCTGCCACATATAATTTTTGATATCTAGGTTGGTCTTTGGAAACTCCTTATCGTCCCGGCGTAGGCCTTTTTCGAGTACTAAAACTCGGTTGCCTTTTTCGCTTAGGCGAAGCGCACTCACAGAGCCGCCAAATCCAGAGCCTATAATAATTTGGTCAAAATCAAATGTGTGTTGCTGCATTATTATCACCTGTTGGTGTTTATTATTATGAATTTAATTTACTCAAAAAGGCTAAAAGCTTATCGGCAAACCTGCCGTAAGGCGGCATTAAAAATTTCACACTTGAAAACTTGGCTTGATAAAACACCGGACGTAATTTTGAAAAGGTTAAAAAGCCTTCATAGCCATGGTAATGCCCCATACCACTGGCACCTACGCCACCAAAAGGCAAGTCGTGCTGACCGACATGAAACAGGGCATCGTTAACGCTTACACCACCCGACATCACCTGCTCAATATAAAAGTTAATAAGCTGTTTGTTGTAGCTAAACGGGTAAAACGCTAAAGGCCTATCTCGCCCTGCAATATAATCAACGACCTGCTGCGAGTCTTGATAGGTTTTTACCATTAAAATAGGGCCAAATGTCTCGCGGGTATCAATGCTCATACTGTCATTGCTGTTTAAAATTAATGTCAGAGGCAGTTTTCGCGTGTTGGCATCTGCCACTTGGTCGCTAAGCGTAATAACGTCAGCGCCTAGTTGTTTGGCTTCAGCAATACAGTTTGTAAGGCGTTTAAATGCGCGGTCATCAATAATGGCTGTGTAATCTTGGCTATGAATATCCGGCACATGTTTCTTCGCCCAGCGTGTGGCTGTATCGATAAATAGCGCAAGTTGAGACTGATGCACAAATACATAATCAACATTGGTACAAATTTGCCCCGCGTTCATTTGTTTTACATACATGATGCGCTCAACAGCTTTTTGCATCGGGTAATCAGTAGCAATCACAGCTGGAGATTTACCACCTAGCTCAAGGGTTACAGGCGTTAGATTTTGCGCTGCTGCAGCCATCACTTTTTTACCGGTTTCACCTGAGCCTGTGAACATCAAATGATCAAAGGGAAGCTTTGAAAAGGCGATGCCTACTTCACCTGTCTCACAGTAAAATTTCAGCTTTTCTGGTTTGAAATAGTGGCCTACAAGCTCACCTAAAAGCGCACTTAAATGCCGAGAGTTTTCAGACATTTTAACCATCGCCTTATTACCTGCTGCAAATGCTGCGGCTAATTGACTAAAGGCTAAATTTATCGGGAAATTCCACGGCACAATTAACCCTACAACACCAAGCGGCTGAGGAATAACTCGGTTTTTTGCCCCTAAATACATACGATGATCAACATGTCGCTTTTGCACTTTCATCCACTTTTTAAGGTGCTTTAAAGTGCTATTGATATCTGCACAGGCATTAATGATTTCGGCAAGTAAGGTTTCATGGCGAGAGCGATTACCATAGTCTTGATTAATAGCCTCGATAATACGTGCTTGGTTCTCAGTGAGCATGGCTTTTAACGCAAGTAAGTGCTCACGTCTTTGCTGGTAGCTTTCAATACCCTCAGCTTTAGCGTGGCTGCGCTGCGCGACTAAGTCGGCCATTAAAATGCTGTCTATGTTTATCGGTTTTGCTGCAATGTTCATCTGTATGTTCTGTTTGTCAGAGTTTGTTCTAGCATAAATAAATCACTTGCAGTTGATTTGACTTTTTAGGACACTGAAATGACTCTTTAGGACAAAAGGCACACTGCGTGGAAAGTTTAATTCGCTCTTCTAGTTTAGCTGGGTTTGAGAATTTAGTGAGGCAATATGGCGTAAATCCAATTACTTTGTTGGAGAAAGCAGGTATTTTACCCGCACAATTACGCGACCCAGACAGCTTTGTTGTTTACGCTCATTACCTTGAGTTACTTGAACTTGCTGCCCAAGCCTGTGACGAGCCATGTTTTGGCTTAAAGCTTGGCGCATCACAAAGTATGAGTACGGTAGGCTTGATTGGTGCTTACATGTCGCGCCAACCTACGATTCTTGATGCCCTTAATGTTGCCCAAAAATACATATACCTGCATGCCGAAGGCATTGTGCTAAACCTTGCACTGCTTGGGCAAACAAGTTGTGAGGTACGTTTTGTCAGACTATCTGACGAAAAACACGAGTTTGAGCAAAAATCACAGTTGGCAGTGTGTTTGGTCAATAAAATATTAAAAGAATTAGTTGGCCCGAAATGGCGTGCAGATAAAGTGTGTTTAAGGCAATCTGTCGCGGTGAAACAGCGGCCATTATTTAATAAAGTGCTTAATTGCGAGGTTGAGTTTAACAGTGATGTAGATGCGATTTACTTTTCAAGCGCATTTTTATCCTATAAACCCCAGCTCAATGATGCCATTTTAGATACCTTAATAGCTGATCAACTTGAGCTGCAACGCCTTAATAAACTCCCCGATGAAATGCTGCAAATAGAAAGTGCGATGAAAATGTTGTTAGCAACCGGTGAGTGTAATAAAGAAAATACAGCGAAAAGTGTAGGGCTACACCCCAAAAAGCTGCAGCGAATATTAACTGAGCATAACACCACTTATCGGCAATTGTTGGACGAAGTACGAAAGTCAGAGGCAATGCGGCTATTACAACAAAAGCATATCAATATTACCGACTTAGCACTGCGTTTAGGCTATGCGGAGCTGTCGATTTTTAGTCGTCGCTTTAAGTTATGGTTTGGTATGTCACCCACCGAATGGCAGCAAAACTTGGGCTAACTTAACAAAGCGGCTCAATCACAGTAAAACTTCATACTTTTTTTCTAATTGTCCCTGTGTAGTCATGCAAATGGTCTAAACTATTAGTAAACCTACAATAAAAACAGGAAATGTCGATGCGGCAGTTAGCATTAGCGAAAAAGTTATTATGGCTTACGGTAGGCAGTATTTTTATTACTGTGTTTGTTTTATCAAGTGTTTTATGGTGGCAGCTGTCAAGCAGCAACCAGCAGCTAGCTGAGCAATCAGAAAAGCTGATTGTTGCAGAGGTGGAGGATAAGCTCGCTTCAAATGCCGCCGCATATGGTGAACAAGTTGCTGGGTTTATTAACGAAGCGTACCGAGTGCCTTATTCATTTGCCGCTATCTTAGGTGACAATGATGCGGCAGCTACCTTAACCCGCGATGCTGTGGTTGAGTTGAATCGCTCTCTATTACAAAAAAATGATATTCTTTCATCTATCTACTCGCAATTTGAAGCAAATGCGTTTGATGGCCGTGATGCTAATTTTATTAGCGGGTATGATCATTCTGTAGCAGGTGTTGGCACACTAGAAATCTATTTTACGCGCAACCGAGATGGTGCAATTGAGCAACAAGTGGTTGACGATGTAGCTGAAAAATATGTTGATACGCTCAATGAATTTGGCCAGCGGGAAGCTGAGTGGTACTTGTGTGTAAAAGACACCAAAGTGCCTTGTATTATGGAGCCCTACCTATACGAAATCACCCCAGGTTACTCTGAAATGATGACCTCTCTAACTGTGCCCATTCTTCGTGATAACGAATTTATAGGTGTTGCTGGGGTTGATTTAACATTGCCTGTATTTCAAAGCATGACCGAAAAGCTCTCAAAAGAGCTGTACAACGGTAAAGCACGCGTCACCTTGCTAAGTTCACTCGATTTAGTGGTTGGTAGTAGCCATTACAAAGATAAGCTAGGCAGACCGTTAAAAGAGGCGGTGACTAAAAGCATTTTAGACAATTACGTAAAAGCGAAAAAACAAAGTGGTGTATTTAAAGTTGGTGATGAGTATTTAGTTAACTACCCAATTAGCATAAAGCTTGCAAAAACACAGTGGAACTTATTGATCGAAGTACCCGCTGAGCTTGCCCTTGAAGGGCCGCATGCACTGGCAAATAGCATGAGTGAAAATGCCAATACACTAGGCGGCTTAATCTTGGTTACAGGTATTATTATTGCTGGTGCAGCCTTTGTTATCATGACCTTAGTGATCCGCACCATTGTGGCACCACTACAGCAAATTCAACAGCGCGTTGATAACCTTGCCAGTGCTGAAGGTGACTTAACTCAAACCTTGCATGTTGATACCCACGCTGAGCTAATCGCACTGGCAACTGGCTTTAATGCGTTTCTTGCTAAATTACGAGATTTAATTGGTGAGCTTAAAAATGTATCAACGCAAACCAAAGAGCAGGCTCACTTAGCGACCAGTGTTGCTGTTGATACTAAGCACAACGTTCAAGCGCAGTTCCAAGAAATTGAGAGTGTTGTGACCGCCATGAATGAAATGAGCGCAACAGCCCTCGAAGTAGCAAGAGCCTCAGAGCAGTCAGCGCAACAAGCTGATGAAATAAACAGCCTTGTTGTGAGTAGTGAATCGAGCTTGTCGTCTGCGGTTACCCAAGTTAAAACCATGTCGGATGAAATCAAAGAGGCCAATCAAGCGGTTGAAAAAGTTGCGGCACGTAGTAACGACATTACACAAATTTTAGATGTGATCAGAACAATTGCAGAGCAAACAAACTTACTTGCACTGAATGCAGCAATTGAAGCGGCAAGGGCCGGTGAACAAGGCCGTGGCTTTGCGGTGGTGGCTGATGAAGTAAGGGCACTTGCTTCAAAAACACGTTCATCAACCGATGACATCAGCGGCCTAATCGACAGCTTACAGCTAGAAGTAGGTAATGCATCTAAAGTAATTGAGCAAGGTGTTGTGCGTGCACAAACCGCGGTAGATGAAACCTCCGTTGCATTTGATGCATTACACGAAGTTGTCGTCAAAGTGGACGAAATCACGCAGCAAATTACCCACATTGCAACGGCTGCAGAAGAGCAAAGCTCAGTCACAGAAGAGATAAACCGCAACCTGACGTTAATTTCAGATGCGGCATCGCAACTAGCTGAGCTATCTACCCAAGCCGGAGATGGTAGCCAAACCCTCAATGCACTCGTTGCACAACAAGATGATGAGTTGAATAAGTTGAAGACGAAGTAGTTTTAAGGCGCTAGGTGCGAGAAAAACGCGATGTAAAATCGCTGCTACAGACTCGTGCCTCGCATCTCGTTCCTCGTTCCTCGTGCCTCGCATCTCGTATCTAATATCTTGTTTCGCGCGCCAAGCCTACAGGTAGCAGCGGCTTTATGCCGCGATAAAGGGTAAAAATATCGTTATGCGATGAAGTAATCGAATCTGAAATCGATTAAGGGTAGTTATACATCGCTCGTAATTGTTAGATATTTATTTTTACCAAAAGTAACGTAATAAATGGGTAAAAATAGACCCGATAGTAAGTTCCTGCTCATAGTGTTCGAAACAGTTACTTTATTTGATTGAATATCTTTGACAGAAAGTTTAGGGCTAGAGCACCAATCTATGGAGAACCAGATAAATTCAGCGTCATCAGGTATTGTGTAGTTGGCTAAAGAGTTGGGTTTGATTTTGCCGATTTTTTTAGAGTCGGCCCATAAAGTGTAATCTCTAATTTTATCATGATATTGTTTTGGTCTTGTTACTTCAATTTCCATTTGAACCTCACAAGGATAGTAATTCCATTAAACTTAACGGGCTAATAGCTCGTTTTCTTCCATAGTCAGTGTATTTTTAACAGAGCCGTTAATTAATTACTAGTCGTATAGTGCAAGGAATCTTAGGCTCATGCTCGCATCCCGCATCCCGCATCCCGCATCCCGCATCCCGCATCCCGCATCTCGTAGGAATGATTTTAGCCATGAATAATTAACCACCACACAAAAGTTAAACCCTTGGACGTAGGCGTGAAACTTGTTTCGCGCGCCAAGCCTACAGGTAGCAGCGGCTTTATGCCACGTCATTTTTGGGGGAAGAGAGATACGCGATGTAAAATCGCTGCTACATGCTCGCACCTCGATTCTCGCACCTCGTATCTTTACTCTCGCACCTCGTCTCTCGCACCTCGTCTCTCGCACCTCGCATCTCGTACCTCGCCATCTCGCTTCTCGTAACTTTACTCTCGTAACTAGCAACTCGTAACTCATTCTAACTACACTGCGCCTGGTTACGTCCTCGATTTTTGGCTTGATACAATGCTTTATCGGCGCGTTTTAACATCGATTCTATGTGCAGATCGCTTGCTTGTAAGGTGCTTACGCCAATACTCACGGTGAATTTAACGTGTTTGTTGTCGGCGATGATGTCTTGCTGTTCGATATCGGCTCTGATCTTTTCTGCGATAGCAAAGGCTGTGTGGTTATTTGCCATAGGTAAAAATAAGACAAATTCTTCACCACCAATGCGCCCCGCAATATCTGATGCTCTGCTATGTTGGGTGAGTTTATGTGCGGTGGTTCGTATTACTTCATCGCCAGTAGCGTGGCCATATTTGTCGTTTATAGCTTTAAATTGGTCTAAGTCTAACAGTAACAAGGAGCAGGTACCTTGCGCGTTATGATATTTTGCAAACTGCTGATTAACCTTTTCGAAGAAACCACGGCGATTATAAAGTTGTGTTAAATGATCTGTCACAGATAAGGCTAATGCTTCATGCTTAGCACGTTCTAGCTCATAGGTTCTTTCTTCTACCTTTTGTTCGAGCATGGTGGTCAGCTTTTGTTGTTCTTTCTTGCGCTGAATAAACACAGCTTGAATAAGTAATACCGCTGAAAGAGTAAATAAAAAGAAAAACTGCATGGTCACTTCTGCTGTTTTAGGATGATGATAATAAAAATACCCCCAGCCTTGATTACTTCCGACCCAAGCTGCAAAAAACACCAGCATATTCATGCAGCTGGTTGCAGTTGGTGATAACCGCGTAGCTGCATAAAGTAGCGGAAACAACAGTAATGCAGGTTGCAAAAATGGTAATGTCATAGCTGTGTATGCGGGGCCAAAAATAAAATAACACAACAAAACCACGGTCAAAGTAAGCAACAGAAGTTTAGAAAATTCACTAGGCGTGACCGGGTGCGGCCAATTTCGCCATAAAAAGTAAAGGGCAGGGGTAAACACAATTGCCGCTAAGGCATTGCTAATACTCCAATTTAATATGCCTACATACAAGCCATTAAACCACTCGATACCAACTAGTGAGTATATGCCCACACCGAAAAACGCAGAAATCACGCCAATCGCTATGCAAGCAACAATAAACACTCTAGCTAAACTGGTGACGCTTGTCAGCAGCGTGTGTTGTTTAAGTTTTCGGTTAATTAGCCAAAATGCAGTTAAAGCAGCGAGAGTATTACCTGTGGTTGTCGCGGCATTTATTGCTATGTGTTTAAAAGTGAATGGATTCAAGCCGCTTAGATAAAAGTAACAAAGCACAACTAAACAGGTGCCTAATGCAACGCCCAACCAGGCTTTACGACCAAATAACATCAAGCCTGCTAATGCGACTCCTGCTGGTGGCCATACCGCCAGTGTTTTTAACACTTGCATAGTAAACAAGCCAAACAGTAGATAAACAGAGCAAACAATGATATTAAATTGCCAAGGCTTGAGCTGTGTGTTCATACATCCCTTTATGTGCTTATGTAAGAAAGCCACCGATCGGCGAGTTAGCATTAATTAAACTACTAATAAATTAGTATATTAGTAGTTGGGGAATAGGCAAATTCGATTAATCTAAAAGTAGTTTTTATCTTATTGTTTGCTATTCATACAATTTATTAGACTAATAGTTAATGTGCTCGAAAAATAGCCCAATGCTTAGTCTTTAATTGCATTGACCACAAATAAAAATATAAATATCAATAAGTTAAATTTGTTTTTGATGCTCTCAACTTATTAAAAACACCTATTTTATAAATTCATACCCGACCTTTTGCCTAATCGTGTTTTGTATCTGGCTGCTTTACCCTAACTGCATAATAAAAACTCACACAATTTTTCAAGATAGGCAGTAGGAGAACTCATGAATACGAGGCAGCAATCAGCATCAAAAACGCCTGCTGAACAAGGATCGGATACTCATACCGACCAGCAAAGCTATCAAGCACTTCATAAACCAAGTAGTGAATTTTCGAGTCGTGACGAATACCTTGAACACGAATTACAAATTATGCAGCCTAAGCGCTGGCGTCCTAACTTACCATTTCGTGATTATCGGTTTGAATTAGAAGACTCTATCCCTGCTATGGCAGGGACCATAGGCAAAGTGGTCATGGTGGGGGCAATTGCTGCAACGTTTGCAGCGCCACTAGGCTTAGGTGAAGGCTTTATTCTAGAAAACGTGCGCTATGAGCTGTTAATTGTATCAATCTTCATTTTATTATTTTCGGGCTTCTTTCTACCAACAGCAAACTTAGCGGGTACGCATGGGCCGCTTATTCCTTTGATCCCGATTGTGGTTGCTGCGGGTGGCCACCCAATGGCCTTCGGTTTACTGATAGGGGCGTTTGGTCTGTTACTGGCACTTAGTAAAGGCGGAAGTTTACTGGCGGGGTTAACCAGCCGAGGCGTGTGTGGCGGTTTACTGCTCTACCTTGGTTTTATTGGCACGATTTCGCAGGTTAAAAAGCTGTTTGCATGGGCTGAGGGTATTGATATGACCCATATTGCTTTCATTGTGATCTTATCGACAATTGTGTTGTATGCATTACTTGAGCATTACAAGAAACGTTGGTTAGCCGTGCCATTAAGCTGTTTACTTGGCGGTTTAATCGCCTTTTTACTGGGAGCGCCATTTGAGTTTAAAACAGCACCGGGTTTACCAAATATGAACCCAATGTATTGGTGGGGTGAAAACACTGGTTGGATGCTGGGTTTACCAACCCTAGAGAGCTTTGTAGTGGTATTGCCATTCGCGGTGCTTGCGGTTGCTATGTGGTCACCTGACTTTTTAGGGCATCAAGTGTTCCAAAAAATTAGTTACCCAGAACGCACAGAAAAAGTACAAATGAATATTGACGATACCATGTTCAGTGCTTCAATCCGCCAAACGTTTGGTTCTTTGTTAGGCGGCTCTAACTTTACCTCTTCATGGGGAACCTACATCGTGCCAGCAGCCATCGCTAAACGCCCAATTCCGGCAGGTGCGGTATTAACGGCATTATTTTGTATTATTGCCAGTATTTGGGGTTACCCAATGGATTTAGCCATTTGGCAACCCGTGCTATGTGTAGCTTTGATAGTTGGTGTGTTTATCCCACTTCTAGAAGCTGGCATGGAAATGACCCGTGAAGGTAAAACCACGCAATCGGCTGCAATTGTGGTGTTTTCATCGACTTTAGTGAATCCTGCATTTGGCTGGTCATTAACTATGTTGCTCGACAATCTGGGCTTAATTGGTTGTAAAGAGCGAAGCTCTGAGCTGTCTCCAATGAGCCGTTGGATCATCCCATTTATAATGTTTGTTATTTTAACAAGCGTGATGGCAATAGTAGGGATGCTGCCAGGTATTCCGGCATTAATGGCTGACTTTAGGCATTGATATATGGGGGTAAGGTGATAAGCGCCTTACCCTTTTTCAAAGCTTTTATTTAAACTTAACTGTTTTTTCGCTGCGGGTGTAAGTTCGGGTATCGGGTTTTGTCCACTGGCCTTTTTTAAGATAAGAGGTCGACACCACAAAGCTGTTGTCTTTAAACTCGCTTGTTGATTTTACCTTAGTGATCCCATCTTTATTACCCGTTACATTTTCATAAGCAACAAACTGAGTAGGGCTAAGTACATTCATAGTGCCTTGGGTGTAAAACCCAGCTGTAGTGAAGTAATAAAACACCAAAGACTGCTTTTTATTGTCCCAAAAAATCATCGACTCACCACCATATTCACCTTCATTGATAGAGTGAATGGTTTTAATAGCCGTGCCATTGAGTGCACGTTGCCAGGTACTCACATCTTGCACCGCAGGTTTACCTGCTGCGACATTAAAGTCTGACTGCCACGTGCCTAAGTAAGGTTCAAACACTTTTAGCTTGTCATCAAGTTGTTGCTCTGCTGCCATAACAGAAAGCGAACACAGGCAGATTGATAGTAAAAGTGATTTTAGGTATGCCATAATAGCGCCCCGATAAAATTAATTTGTGTTGCAGAGTATAGGTGATAATTCGTTGATTAAGAAAACATTAATTACATTTTCATTGTTGTTTTTAGCGCTGCTATGGCTGGTATCGTGGCAACTTAATATTACCTACTTTATTGCAGGCACTTACAGCGTAGCGAGCTTAATAAGCTTTTTGGTATATGGCTGGGATAAACGTTTAGCGATGCAACATGGCGAGCATGTGATAAGAGTACCTGAGCGTACACTGCATATTTTGGGGTTAATCGGTGGCTGGCCAGGTTCATTAATTGCACAGCAATGGTTAAGACACAAATCTAAAAAACGCAGTTTTATTGCCGTACTTTGGCTAACAATTATTGTTAATTGCAGTGCACTGTCGTCACTGTATTATTTGCAGTTAATTTAAGAAAACAAACAGTCGTGTATTAATCTCTTTCTAACAACACAGCGCCGCTGTGCTCTTCACCTAAATAATCGTCTTTGTTGTAGATAGGGCATTTGGCCATTGATAAACAGCCACAGCCAATGCAACCGTTAACACGCTCGCGCAAACGTTGCATGTATTGAATTCGTTCATCTAATTGCGTTTGCCAGACTTTTGAAAGAGCTGCCCAATCTTGTTTAGTGGGTGTGCGTTGCTCGGGTAGGGTGCTTAACGTTTGTTTAATGTCTTCAAGAGTTATGCCCATGGTTTGCGCAGCTTTTATTACGGCAATTCGGCGCAATACATCGGGTTTATAGCGTCGCTGGTTACCGTTATTACGCCAGCTGCGAATAAGCCCTTTAGACTCATAAAAATGCAAGGTTGAAACTTTTACGCCACTGCGTTTTGCCACAAAGCCAACCGCTAGGTTTGCATCAATAAGTTTCTTTTCTGATCCAGCCATAATTTGCTCCAAGGTGTTGACCTAAAGTTAGCTTGAGGTTTTACGCTGCGCACATCATAAAAAAGGAGTGATAGTCATGCAACAAAAACCAATAACAAATACGGTAATTATTTATTCAAGTGCTCGAAAACAAGGTAATACGAGTTTACAAGTTAATGATTATAAAGCGCAATATGGCGGCGATGTAGTATGTCTAGATGACTATGTTATCTCGCCTTATTGCTACGATAAACAATATAAAAATGATGACTTTTATGCGGTATTTGAAGCGCTGTTAAATTATCAACACTGGGTGCTTGCATCGCCTGTGTATTGGTATAACACCACACCGCAGTTTAAAGCATTTTTAGACCGGATCACTGATTACATGGATGATGAAACACTCAGGCCAAAACTGAGAACATTGCGTGAAAAGCAGTTTTCATTGCTCTCAAATGCAGGATCTGCTCACGCACCTAACGCGTTTATCGAGATGTTTAAAAACACCTTTAATTACTTAGGCATGACCTTTAAAGCGCACCAACATATTGATGCTAGTTAAACGCGTTTAAACAAGGTAGGCTAGAGTAAAAAACAGCAGGAACTTTTATGAAATCAACACTGTTAGGTTTATCTTTAGCCTTATTATCTTCATTTAGTCATGCAGAGCAAGCTGAGCCTGCTATCAAAGGTTTTGGTTTTTATTATGATGTGCCAAACCATGCAGAAATCTCTGATCAAACGGTTTTCAAAGTGGCGTTTGATGTAGCTGATGCGGCAGAAAAAGGGGCGCAGAATAACAAAATGAACTCATTAGCACGGTTCATTAATATGCATATAGCCCATGGTGTGAAGCCTGAGAACATTCAACTTGCTTTAGTTGTGCATGGTGGCGCAAGTGTTGATGTACTGGAAAACAGTTTTTATAAACAGCGCTTTGACAGTGACAATAAAAATCAGCAATTGATCTCACAATTGTTGGCACATAATACCGTTGTGTATGTGTGCGGGCAGTCTGCAACGCACATGAAGGTAAAACAGCAACAGCTTATTCCTGGTGTGCAAATGGCATTATCAGCAATGACGGCGCATGCACAGTTGCAGCAGCAAGGTTACACACTGAATCCATTCTAATGAATATCTTATGTTTTGGTGATTCAAACACTTATGGTATTTCGCCTGTCGATGGTAAACGCTTTGCTGCCGATGAGCGTTGGCCTAGTTTACTTGGGATTAAACTAGGTGCCGGCTACCAAGTTATTGAAGCCGGCCAGCCTAATCGTACACTGGTGAACGACCCACCTTTTAGTGGTGATAAACTGGGCATTAAATACTTAGAGCCCTACTTAGCGGCTTATCATTTAGATGTGATTGTTATTCAGCTCGGCACGAATGATTTAAAGCGCCGTTTTGCACTGTCGCCTGCTGATGTTGCCAATGCCCTCGAAGCACTTATTTTAGATATAAAAAACTACTATCTGCACCGCTTATTGCCCAAAATAATGATACTAAGCCCGCCAGCGGTGTATGAGGTTGGCGCGTATCAATATATTTATGCTGGAGCGGCTGCAAAGTCTAGCGAGCTAGTTGAGGCTTTTTCTGAAGTGTGTGTGAAACAGCAAACTCTGTTTTTGGATATCACAGCAATCGCTACGCCTTGCCAGCAAGAAGGTGTGCATTTTACCCTTGAATCGCATAAGTCTATAGCGCAGCACCTGCAGCGCATAATAGAAAAACAAAAAAGCCACAGGTTATAAAACACTGTGGCTTAGGTATTGATTCTTTCAATCAAGGGGTTTGGGAGAATCGCTTAAAACTCGTAGCTAATGCTTAAGCGTGTAGTACGAGGCATAATGTAACGACCATTCGGTGCATCAGCATTACGAGGGTCACCTTCGGTGATACCTTGCTCGTCAGTTAAGTTATCAACTGCTAGCTGCACTTTAATACCTTCCATAGGCTCAACAATTAAACCAATGTCTACTTTTTCGTAACCTTCTAACACAACCGTGTTTTCGTTGTCGCCCCAACGATCATCAACCGCTGAGATTGTGCCGTATAAGGTTGCATACATGTCGCTTACTTCAAAGTCATAGCTTGGTGTTACACGTACTTGCCATTTTGGCTGACGCTGACTTTCGTTGCCTTCGTTAGTTGGGCTTTCTGTGATTTCTGTTTCTTGAAGTGTTGAGTTTAAGTTAACTGAGAAACCAGATTCGTGGTTGTAGTTATAATCAAGCTCAATACCGTATGCTTCGTTTGTTAAGATTTCAGCTGGTACTCCTGGGCGACGAACAAAGGTGTCACCTTTTACTTCGTTAGTGAAGAATGTTGCATAGAAGTCGGTGCTATCAGTTAATAGTTTATAACCAAACTCGGCTTGTGTTACTTCTTTAATTAACTTTTCGCCACCTTCGTATGCAGTAAAGTTGTCACGGAAGTCGTCGAAGTAAGGCATTTTGTAACCGCGGTTTACGCGAGCAAATACACCCATGTCATCGGAAATTGAGTAGTTAATACCTGTTGTCCAAGATGTTTTGCTTTCGTCATATTGAACAGACTTAGTGATCACACCGTCAAGGTCTTCATCGACTGAGTATTCCACTTCGTGGTTTTCAAAGCGAACACCGGCATCAAGTGTAAAGTCATCGTTGAATTTATATTGAGCCGTTGTGTAAAAGGCATTGGTACGTGCATCACCTGTAGAGTTGATGTCGTAGTTGAAGTCACAACCATCAACACTTGCATTACACTCGATGCCGTCTAGCATTTCGCCGCCCGCTTCAAGCACGTGATACGCTGTGTTACCTAAGCTCCACCAGTCATTTGCTGATGTGCTTGCTGTGTAATAACCAAAGGCCAGTGATAAGTTTTCAAGCTTTTTAGCGAATGCTAAATCATTAGTGAATGCGCTAATTTCTTTTAATACCACCCAACGGCCAAGTTGTTGAACCGCTGTGTCTGCATCGTATTCTGTGCCAGTTACTGCACCTGTTGCTGTTTCACCGTTATCAGCCACTGCACCAACGGTTGTTGCAGAGCCTGCCGGTACTAAGCCGTACGTGTTTGCATCACCTTTGGTGATGTTGAAGCGATCTGTGAAGCTCCAACCGTTATCGAATTCAAGTTTGATGCTACCGCCAGAAACATGACCTTTCCAACCACGGCCTTCACCTAAGTCGATTTGTTGCTCGTCATTATTTGGGCCTGTGTAGATAGTCGCTTTGCGATTTAAAGTACCCAGCTGCGTGTAGCTTGCATCAACACCGTCAACATTTAGTGGTGTTGGTAAGTACCAAGCACCATGGTCGTCTGTTTGACGGGTGTATAAGTTAATGGTGCCGTTTTCTAATTCTTTAGTGATATTAATTGTGAACTGGCTGCCTTTTTCTGATGTGAATCCAGCATCCCGAATACCTGGAGAGCTTTTAACATAACCACCCACCATGAAGAATAAGTCATCAGAAATCTCACCACTAACCATAGCGTCAATGCGTTGAAGGTCATAATCTGAGGTTGTGTATTTGAATACACCTTCAGTATCTTCACTACCACGTTTAAGGCGGAAGTTAGTTGTTAAACCTGGTTGGCCATTTGATACAACAGGGTTTGGACCACCGCGTAATGCTTCCATCGTTTCAATTGTTTCATCTAAACGGAATAACGACGAGTTTTCTAAAAATGACAAAGTAGGCGCAGGGTAAATTGGCGAACCTTCAAGGCTTAATGTTAAAAATGGTGCATCACCACCACCAGGGAAACCACGTACAAATACGTTCGCGCCAGACTCACCACCCGAGCTTTCTACCCACACACCCGGCACGGCTTTGAATAAATCAGCTGTACTTTTTGGCGATAGTTTAACGATTTGATCTGCATCGATATTGGTTACTGCATAGCCAGCATCAATTTTACGTACGCCAATACCTGCTGGTGTACCCGATACAATAATACGTTCTACTTTTTCTTTAGCTGGTTGTTCAGTTTGCTCTTCGGCCATAACTGTTTGGCCACTCAAAGCTAGCAAAATTGCAGAGGCTAGCGCACTGCGTGTGTATGTAGTTGTCATTGTGTGTTCCCATTTTTTATGTTGTTGAAAGCAATGTATTAGCGAATATTTTGCAATTGTTAACACCTTGCTTTAATAAACCATAAAGATTTATGCAAACGTTTGCAATTTGTTTTTTCAACTTTTTGTCCTTTTTTACACACAGGGTGAGTTGGTATGTTTTGCTTACTGAAAAAATATTATGCTCTTTGGCGCAGCGATTTGGTCAAAATGGTGGTATATTGCCAGCATATGTTTTAAAGGAAAGCAGTGTTTCAGTATCATGAATGATAGAAAATTAAAGTTAGCTGATCTTGCTAAATTAGCCGGTGTTTCTACGTCGACAGTATCTCGTGCGCTCAATGATAACCCATTGATAAAGCAGGAAACTCGCGACAAGCTTCAACAGTTGGCAAAAAAACATAACTTTAGTTTAAACACGGCTGCTAGCCGCCTTCGCACCCAAAAAACCAATGTTGTTGCGGTTATTATTAACCTCGATGGTGATACAGAACAGTCTATTAACGACCCTTTCTTACTTAAAATTGTTGGTGAAATAAATTTAGCGCTAAATAAATTTGGCTTAGAGTTATTACTTTCTAATTCGTTTATGGCCAGCGATGATTGGGCAAATTACTTTATTAATAGCCGCCGCGCCGATGGCATTATTGTGGTCGGCCAAGGTAAAAGCCAAGCAAATATTGAAGCTGCAGCGAGTGCTGGTGTTCCTTTAGTTGTGTGGGGAGATCCAAAAACACCCAGCAGTTACCCAATTGTTGGCAGCGATAATTATTTAGGTGGTCGCCTAGCGACTGAGCACTTATTGGCAAATGGAGCTAAAAACATATTGTTTTTAGGTGACCCTGGGCACGCTGAAATTAGTGAACGCCACCGTGGTTATTTAGATGCTATTAATGAAGCCAAAGCCACTCCTCACGTGGTTTCTATCGATATTACTAGTAGTGCTGCTTATAAAGGAATTAACCAATTGTTGGTAGAAAAAGGGCTGTGCTTTGATGGCATTATGGCATGTAGTGACATGGTGGCTTTTGGTGCGATGAAAGCCCTGAAAGAGCGTTACATTAGTATTCCAAATGACGTTGCCCTCGTGGGCTTTGATGATATTGCCATGGCAGATATCAGTCACCCTTCTTTGTCGAGTATTAAACAAAATACTCAACGCGCTTCAGTTATTCTTGTTGAAAAGTTGTTAGCCCAGTTAGCAGGGCAGTCGGTAGAATCTCAAGTTGTTGAAATAGAACTAGTAAATAGGCAGTCGAGCCAGCGCTAAGCCTATTGAATGTTAGCAATATGTGTAATTTCAAATGCAAACGTTTGCATTTTGTTTTGCGCTAAACTAGACTGAATAAAAATAATCATAGGTTGAAGTGAATGAATCCTATAAGAATAACTATCGCGCTGGCATGCAGCTATTTTGTCTTTGCTATTATGCTCAATAGTGTGGGCACTGTTATTTTACAAGCAATCAATAGCTTAGATGTAAGCAAAACTCAGGCGTCTGTTCTTGAAGGATTTAAGGATCTTAGTATTGCCATTGTGTCATTTTTAGTGGCGTCATTTATCCCTCGCATAGGCTATAAAATTGCTATGCTCGGTGCTTTATTACTGGTAGCAGCAATGTGTTTGGTTGTTCCGAGCATTGCCGACTTTTGGGTATTAAAAGCGCTCTTTGCCGCAATTGGTTGCAGTTTTGCTGTTATGAAAATCTCTGTTTACTCTGTTATTGGTCAAGTGACTGATAATGCTAATAAACATTCAGCGTTATTAAACACCATTGAAGGGGTGTTTATGCTAGGTGTGCTGTCGGGTTATTGGATTTTTGCGTTATTTATAGACGCTGACAATCCGCAAAGTAGTCACTGGTTGAATGTATATTACTTACTAGCAGCGATTGTGGCAGTGGCGTTTGTTTCTGTGATCGCAGCACCAATAAAATCGCCAGAACTAAAAACTAATCAGCAATCTCAGCTTCATGATTTTATTGACATGTTAAAGCTGACTTACCAACCCCTTGTGCTTATTTTTGTTGTTAGTGCATTTATGTATGTACTAATTGAGCAAGGCGTGGGCACTTGGCTGCCGACCTTTAATAACCAAGTTTTAAAATTGCCTGTTGATGTCAGTATACAACTTGCTAGTTTGTTTGCAGCTGCGTTAGCGCTTGGTCGTTTGGTAGCAGGGCAAGTACTTAGGTTTATTAGTTGGTTTAGTTTATTAATGGGCTGCTTGGTCGCTATGGGTGTGCTCGTATTATTGGTGTTGCCTTTGACTCACGATGTAGATGGTAGCCAAGTTAAAAGTGTATTTGATGTGCCTTTTGCAGCATACATGCTGCCGTTGATTGGCTTTTTTATGGCACCGATTTACCCGTTACTTAACTCTGTCATGCTGAGTTCATTAGCGAAGCACAAGCACGCTGCTATGACAGGTTTAATTGTGGTTTTCTCTGCATTAGGTGGAACAACAGGTTCAATTATTACGGGCTTTGTATTTGATAAATTTAGCGGTCAGCATGCATTTTATCTCACATTAGTGCCAATAGCCTTGCTATTAATCACCGTTTCAATCTTTAAGAAAATTACCCTAAAACCACAGTATCAAGCGGCTTCAAGCGCAGAATAAGGGATTGTCATGAACTTCGTTAATAGCCAATTATTTAAAGACGTACAGCTAGCAGAAGTGTTTGCTGATTCAAAAATGTTTGCCGATGCAGTGCCAAATTTATCTTGGCAAAGCGCTTGTGAGTTGTATCAACTTGTAGGTCCTTTAAAAGGTGATGAGCTGCGAGAATTTGTTATGTCGAACTTTTTGTTTGCTGATCAGACTATTCCGACAGCGAAATTAGATACCACTTCGGTTAAACAGTATATTCTTGATTTATGGCCGCATTTGCATCGCAATGCAGATACTGATTTAGCAAGCTCACTAATGCCCTTGCAGTTTGACTACATTGTGCCGGGTGGTCGTTTTCAAGAAATTTATTATTGGGATAGTTATTTTACAGCCTTGGGTCTAGAAGATATTGGCGACCTAGCCACCATTGAAGCCATGGTTAATAACTTTATAGACCTACAAGAACGTAATGGCTGTATTCCAAATGGTAACCGAGTTTATTATAGCTCTCGCTCGCAACCACCTGTTTTGGCGTTAATGTTAGCGTTGCTATGGGATGCTAAATATAAACATGTAGCTGACTTAACTTGGCTAGCAAACGCGGTAAAAGCACTTGAAGCTGAGTATCAATTTTGGATGCAAGGCTGTAACGACCTTAGCAGTGAAACGCCTGCTATTAGGCGTGTTGTAAAAATGTCTAATAAGGCTATTTTAAACCGCTATTGGGATAGTGCGGCAACACCTCGTCCAGAGTCATTAAAAGAAGATTTACATGACGCTGAAGGGCTAACAACTGAGCAGCAGCAAAGTTATTTTCAACATATTCGTGCGGCATGCGAGTCTGGCTGGGATTTTAGTAGCCGTTGGCTTTGCGATCATAATGACTTAAAAAGCATTGAAACAACCAATATCATACCGGTTGATTTGAATAGCTTACTGTATAACTTAGAGCATACGTTATCTCGTTTTTATCGGTTACTTGGTGAAGAACAAAAGAGCCAGTCGATTGCTGAGCTGGCTACACTGCGCTTAGATGCAATTAATACCTATTGTTGGAATTCTGAGGCGGGTGTTTATCGTGATTACAACATTAGACTCAATCAGCAAAGTAGTGTCGATTCGATGGCAATGGCTGTTCCTTTGTTTGTAGGTGCTGCATCTGTACAACAAGCTCAACAAGTGAAGCAAAAACTGATGAGTGAGTTTTTAAAACCTGGTGGTCTAGTGACAACATTGTGTAGCACATCACAACAATGGGATAGTCCTAACGGTTGGGCGCCGCTACAATGGTTCGCTGTAAAAGGTTTAACAGAGTATGGCTTTGTCAGCGAGGCACAGGCGATCATAAAAAACTGGCTGAGTATGATCGAAATGCGTTTTGCAGAAGATAAGTGCCTCCTTGAAAAGTACAATGTGTGTGAATTAGTTAGCCGTGCAGGTGGTGGCGAATACACAGTACAACAAGGATTCGGTTGGACGAACGGTGTAACTTCACGTTTTTACAAACTACTTGATGACTCGCTGTAAAAGGGGAGATGTGAGTATTGGGTGTTTACACTTTGTTAACTTTGGAGTCTGGCCATCCAAATGGGTTAGCAATGTTGTAAATTGCCAAAATAAAGGCTTATGAACGGTTGAATCATGTATCTAAATTAGGTATTGTGAATAAAATGTTTCAAGGAAGAAATGAGATGATTCAACCAACTTCTGTATTTCTAAAAACACAGCCAAGGTTACAAAACCGCAGTCAAAATTATCAATATTTAATTAAAATACTCGATGCGTTTTTTATGCGCGTGAAAGTTGATGCAAGCTTGCCTCAAGAGTCTATGCGCGAAGAGTTTAACCTTTATTTGATTGATAGCACTGACGCACATTGGAAAGACTTACTACCTGCAGAGTTAGTGCAACTTGCTAAGCAACATTTAGTGGTTATTTTTAATGCGGACGCTAATGCAATTTGCGAAAAAAACTTACTTTTAAATGGCATTAAAGGGGTGTTTTTTGCAGATCAATCACCTGAAGATATTTTTGCAGGGCTGGTCAGAGTGATCAATGGCGAGCTGTTTTTTAGCCGTAAAAGTATTTCTACTACCTTTAACCATATGCTATCTGCAATGTCTCGCAGCCAATTCAATGCTAGTAACGATTCGGTAAATACAGATATTGACCTCAGCTTACTGACTAAACGAGAAAAATCAGTGATTCACTTACTTGCCCAAGGTGCGAGTAATCGAGATATCGCAGAGCGTTTAAATATCAGCGATCATACAGTTAAAACCCATCTGTACAGTGCATTCAAGAAAACGGCATCGCGTAACCGCGTGGAGCTGGCTAATTGGGCACAAAATTACATGGCAGTGAGTTTGTCTTTACAAAATACACAGTGACAAACTATAGCCAGTTTAATCCCAGTGGTAGTGTTTGCTATTAAAGCTGGTTTAACATTCGCTCGATGCTTAAAAATCCAGCTTCGAGCAAGTATCCTTCAAAATCGTGTTTCCGTTTAGCTTCCATTATTCGATACTCAGTTCGATTTAGATGTGAGCTTATTCATGAAATACAGTGGAATACAAAGTATTAATAATCCCAGCCATTGCCATAATGGCGCAAAAAGAAACACCAGTGCTGATTGTGCATCATGAGAAAAATAGATTGAACCTATGGTCACAGTACCAAATAAGACACACATGATAGTGACAATAAGCGAGGCGATTTGTGTCACTCTTGTTTTACTGTGTTCAACCATCCACGCCATTAATAAATAGGGCGAAATACCCCATAAAACAAAACCAATTGGCAGACTTTTTGAACTGTCAAAATTATCAATGGTGATGACTAGGGTAATCAGTGCGGCTAAAACAATAAGAGAATAAGCGCATTTGGAGAAAGTAATCCATTTCATAAATAAAACTTAATTGACTGAATGCTATAAGTATTTATTTCGATGGGTAATTTAGCAGAAAGTTCAAATTGGGCGCTGTGGTGTTCAGCGCCACACTTATTCAATTAGACTGCTTTTGCAGACCAAATGCCTTTGTTAATACCTTTTAATACAAGGTCGCTAAGCGCTTTTTCAATTGCTTGCGTGACGCAAATACTCATAGGCTCATTGTCGGTGAATCCGGCTTCTGCTTCTGCAAGACGTTTGTAGCTCACATAGCGAAAGAAGCCTGCGCGCATTTCTTGGCTGAGTACTTTTTTGCTTGTCGCAACGGATAACAAAACTTGGCCTGTACGAACATCGACAGCGCGTAAGTAAATTGAGATTGCATCTTCACGATATAACTCTGATGCGCCAATCCCGAAGTATTCCATACCAATCCCGCCGGTTTTGATATTTGTGTCGTAACTAATAATACCGCCTTCTAAGATTATTTTTGCTGTTGTGAGCGGTGGTAATTCAGGTAGCTTATCGTTTTCGGCTTGCGCAGCGCGAATAATTTTACGCTCAGTTAAGATATTTTGTAGACCTTCGCGTTCTACCGGAATAAACCAATCTGATTCATGCAATGCTTGCACTAAAATAGAGTTAGCGCCTTGTGTTACTGCGGTAGAAAATGAGCTTACATTTGCCTGTGGTTTGTATTGACCAGTTTGGTCACGAAATGAGTATACTGACACAGGAATGCTTCCCATTGGTTGAGGAAGGGCCTGCAAAGCCTGGAATGTTTCGGTTGGCTCAAGAGAGTCTGCTAGTTGTTTGGTCGGCGGGATTAAATTGCCCATTGATGAACAACCTGACAGAAGTAATACCATTGCTGCTAATGTGAGTGTCTTCATTATCCAAACCTCGGTACTTCAATTACTGTCACTGTGCCATCAGAGGTGTTGGTAATTCTAACGGTGATTGTGTCACTGGTACTGGTGATAATTTGAATTTCATAATCACCCGTCATAAAGGTCGAGTCACCATTAAAGATGCTGTCGTCGATTTCGTCACCAAATGCCATATCTGTGATTTCTCGTACCATTCTATTTAAGTAGGTACGCTCTAACGAATCTTGAAATTTTTCCCCGTAGGTTTGTTCGATAACCGGCGCTTTGTGCTTGTTTTGTGATTGCGCTTTATTAAGTAGCATGCTGGCATTTAATGGGCTGCCACCAAAGCTTGGGTTAATTGGGGTATAAACGAGTTCGGTTGCCCAACTAGAAAGAGGGCAGAGGATTATTATTAGTGTTGTTAAGTATTTCATTTTACCATCCATTTTTTGCCATATCGGGTGTTGATTGCTGCATTTGACTGCGTGCCATGGCATCCATCACGCTATACATGGCTTGTTTTACACGTTCATCTAATGGCTCTAAGCGACGTCCTAGATAGGTGACGTACACTATTTGGTTATTCATTTTTAAGACAAGTCGAGTCCCCGCTCGGGGTAATACCGTTTCTTTTATTTCGATATTAAAGCCTGCTGTTGAAGGTAAATCGCGCCATAGGTTGGCAAACTCAAAATAAAATTGATGGCCAAATCGGCTAATACTTCTATCGAGTACTAAGCCATCGATTTCGAGGTCTTCGCCATAACTAGCCGTACTTTGAGCTGCAAGCACGATGCAACATATGCGTAGTAAGTTTTTTATTTTCATAATGGAATGAGGGAGCAAGGCTCCCTCTTAAGCGATTATTCTTGGGTTACAGTTGCGGTATTGCCATCACCTAGTTGAGTGATAACAACTGTGCTGTTAGAGCCAATCATTGAGCCTTCAACAAGGTTTGCGTTGCCGTCTTGTACAACGACCAGTGAGTTACCCTCACCACCTAGCAAGAATGCACCTTCGCCGATACCTGCTACAAAGTTTTCTGAGCCTGTTTGGCTAATATCAACAGAGTTGTTGCTACCTTCCATAATCAGGTCGATGGCATTGAGTTCACCAACTTGTGTGAAAGCAACTTGGTTGTTGTTGCTATCAAGCACGCTTGCGAATGTTAATGCCGCTTCGTTAAGGTCACCCAGCTGATTAACTGAAATGTCATTATCGTTTGAAGAGAGTGAGTCGTCTGGGTATGAAGACTGGACTAGTACAGTGTTTTCATTGCCGCCTTGAGCAATATCAACGTTGTTGTCGCTACCATTGAAGTTAGCAACGTGAGCACTGTTTGCGTCACCAATTTGGTTAGCAACAAACTCATTGCTATCGCCAATAGCACCTAAGTACACATCATTACCGTTACCATTTTGGAAAGCAGTGAGTTCGTTGTCGTTGCCAATAGCATCTAAGCCAGCGGTATTGCTGTCATGCTTTTGATTGACCAGTAATGTATTGCCATCACCAACAATCACGCCTGACTCAAAGCTGTTGCTGTTGCCTTCTTGATCAGACTTAACCTCGTTGTCATTGCCTGTGATTTCTGCAACTAATGCGCTGTTAGAGTCACCATCTTGCTCAAACTCAACTTCGTTATAATCACCATGCAGCGAAGTAAGCTCAGCGTTGTTGAAGAAACCTGTTTGGTCAATAGTAATTTCATTGCCGTTGCCAATTACTTCATCAGAGGTAAACGCATTGAAAACACCCTCTTGCATTACTTCGATGCTGTTGTCATCACCTCTAATTACATTGAACGTTGCTTCATTTAGTAAGCCGCTTTGCTCTGCGCTGATTGTGTTGCTGTTACCCTGTAAATCAAAGTTGTAGAACCAATGGCCACCATCACCTTGCGTTACAGTTGCGCTATTTTCATCACCAACCATGACGTTGATAGCTTCGTTGTTAACACCAAAGAATCCTGCACCTTCTTGCTCAACGCGAACAGCATTGCCAACACCAACGGTTTCAGATAATGCGCCATTCATGGTGCCGTTTTGGCTGTGCGAAACAGTATTATCGTCACCTGTGTTGTAGATAAGAGATAAGTTAGATGTTTGTGCTTGGCTTACTTCAACCATGTTGCCATCACCTACACTGACAGTTTCTGCACGATGACCTGTACCTTGCTGAGCAATAACCGCATCGTTACCAACACCGGTAACCGATACTTGATCTAGGGTAATTGAGTTTGATACACCCAGTGTTGAAACTTGGCTTGCAAGCTCAGTGCTAGATTGTGTTTTATCATCTGTGTTTGCACTTGCTGCAAAGCTTGAACCTAACGCAATAGTAATTGCACAGGTAAGTAGAGACTTTCTTAACTTCATGATTATTTCCTTTAAATTATTATTAATCAAAGCTCTAAAATTATTATTTTCGCTTTTAGAACCATGTACCAGCATGCCTTGCCGGATTAATTTCTGTGATATTCAACTGTTAGCTAACAATCAGAAGTGAATGAAGCAACGTTGTTATTTGCGACTATGAGGCCATACAAATAACAAGAAAATTACTTTAGACAGATTTGGAATAATATAAAATCATCAGTTTTTGTGGTTTTTATAAATTATTTTTTTTCAATTGGTTATGTGTGTTTGTTTAGGTTTTAGTATGGGGTTTGATTTAAAAGCAGTAAAAAAGTTGGAGAAATATTAATGGATCATTGAGGGTGCTTTTTTCACAAAAAAGTGTGAATTGGACGTATTTTTATTGATTCAATCAGCAAAAAAGTATGGATTTAAAGTAAGTGTCACTTTTTTTCTTGCCTGTTATCTGCAATTTGCCATTTATGAAATATGCCACGTGATATTCATCATTCAGAAGTAATGAGCTTTGGTGGTCGGATCATAGTGATTCGATCAGTTCAACAAATTATGGATAGTAAATATGAAAACTAAATTATCTGTATTAAGCCTAGCCTTATTACCATGTTTAGGTGCTGCACAAATCAGCACACCAGCAAAAACAACTGTCGTTGGTGCAAGTGAAGACTCAGTACTTGTTATGTATAAAAAAGGCACCTCTGCTGCAATGCGTGCCCATGCTCGTAGCTTAGTTAAAGCCACCATCAGCGACATCAACAAAGATGGTGTTGATGATAACTATTCAGCCATTTTGTCTGGCCGTTTAGCTAAATTTAAAGTTTCAGGTATGAGCAGCAAAGAAGCTATCAAACGCCTACAAAACCACGCTGCTATTGAATATGTAGAGCCTGACTACCGTGTATCGATTGCCAGTGTACCTAATGATCCTGATTTTTCGTCGCTGTGGGGTTTACACAACGAAGGTCAAACAGGTGGTGTCGCCGATGCTGACATTGATGCAGTTGAAGCATGGTCAATCTCAACCGGTAGCCGCGAAGTTGTTGTTGGTGTAATTGATACCGGTGTTGATTACAGCCACGAAGATTTAGCTGATAACGCATGGATCAACCCAGGCGAAATTCCGGGTGATGGTATCGATAATGACGGTAATGGTTACATCGATGACGTGCACGGTATTAATGCGATTACCGACTCAGGTGATCCAATGGATGACCAAGGCCATGGTACTCACGTATCGGGCACAATAGGTGCGTCAGGTAACAATGGCACCGGTGTTGTTGGTGTGAACCATGAGGTATCAATTGCGGGCTGTAAGTTCTTAAGTGCAGATGGTACAGGTTCAACTTCTGATGCAATTAAGTGTATCGATTACATGGTTGATCTTAAAAACCAAGGCGTAAATGTACGTGTTTTAAATAACAGCTGGGGTGGCGGTGGCTTTAGCCAAGCACTGGCAGATGCTATTACGGCAAGTGAACAAGCCGATATTCTATTTGTAGCAGCAGCGGGTAACGATGCGGTTGATAACGATCAAAACCCTCATTATCCGTCTAACTACGAGCATGACAGCGTATTATCAGTTGCCAGTACTGACAACAGAGATAACATGTCGAGCTTTTCACAATGGGGTTTAACAAGTGTTGATTTAGGCGCACCAGGTAGTGCAATTTTATCAACGGTACCGGGCAATGGTTACGCTAGCTATTCTGGTACATCAATGGCAACACCGCATGTTGCTGGTGCAGCTGCATTAGTGCTTTCGATCAACCCTGATTTATCAGCGCTTGAACTTAAAGAGTTGCTAATGAATAGCGGCGACCAAAATGAAGCGCTGCAAGGCAAAACAGTGTCTGGCAATCGCTTAAATGTGAATCAAGCACTTGAGCAAGCAGATCCGACTCCAAGCTTCAAAATCTCGGTGTCGCCAAGTTCACAGCAAATTACTGCTGGTGAAACTGCAACATATACCTTTGAAATTGGTTCAATCGCCCAGTGGGATGGTGTCGTTAGCCTAGAACTTCAAGCTGATTTAGCGGGCGCAACATTATCGCAAACAGAAGCTGTACCTGGAGATGTAGTTACACTAACGGTGCCAACACAAGAAGCAACAGCATGGGGCAGTTATAGTTTTGTTGTTGATGCAACATCAGGTGAGTTAGCTAAACAAAGCAGTGCGTCATTGTTTGTTAACCCTGTTGGCTTAAATGACTTTACTTTCTCAAATGAAACACCAGTGTCTATTCCAGATAACAATGACACGGGTATTGATTCGGTGATTACGGTAGCTGATGAACTTACTGTGTTCTCAACGGATGCAAGTATTGATATTACTCATACTTACATTGGTGATTTAATCGTCACATTAACGTCGCCGCAAGGAACAACTGCAACACTTCACAGCCAATCTGGCGGTGGTGCTGATGATCTAGTACAAAGCTACTCGCTGGCTAACTTTAATGGCGAAGTTGCGACAGGTGATTGGGTACTTAATGTCAAAGACGTACTGTCTGCTGATACCGGTACTTTAAACAGCTGGTCACTGACGTTTAGCGCTATTGGTGAAGTGAGCCCGCAGCCTCCACAAGCTGGCTTTGCATTTGAAACATCAGGTTTAGATGTCACTTTCACTAATACCAGCACAGATAGCAATGACGATATTGTTGCTTGGGCGTGGGATTTTGGTGACGGTGCATCATCTACAGATGCTGATCCTATGCATACTTACGCACAAGCAGGCAGCTATGAAGTGACGCTAACTGCGACAGATAGCGAAGGTCAAACAGATACGTTCACGCAAACGGTTGTGGTATCTGATGTTGAAATTGAGCTATCGGTTAAACGTGCTAACAAAACACGTTTAGGTACTATGCGTGTTGATTTAAGCTGGCAAACTGTGGCTGATCAAGTAAGCATCTACCGTAATGGTGAACTACTTGAAACAGTAGCTGATCGTGGTTTCTATCGCGATGTAGAGCGTAAAGCTGAGTTACCAAGCTATGAATATCAAGTTTGTGTATCTGATACTGTTTGTTCTAACCCAGTGACAGTGTCCTTCGACTAACATTGTTTCACTGCTCAAAGCCCAGTTTCCCCACTGGGCTTTTTTTATTGTTTTGCCTTCTTATATTGCGTAAGTAAAGCGAGTACATGCTGTTGACCAAATTGTGCTGCAAATGCTTCGGCGGTTTGCCCTGCTTTATTCGCATGCTCTGTGTCGCAGTCTTGCTTCATTAATGTTTTAGCGATGCTAAATTCACCTCTAAAAATAGCGGCCATCAAAGCGGTATTGCCGCGTTTATCTTCAAGGCAAGCATTGGCGCCTAATGCTAATAGTTGGTTTACCGTTTGTTTGTGGCCATGATAAGTGGCAATCATCAGCGCGGTATAGCCTTTTTCATTAACACTGTTGATTGGTAATCCGGCCTCAACAAATTGTTCAATGATGTCGTTCTCTGCGGTTCGCGCAGCAGCAAAATAATAGGCAAGTAAGGTTTGATATTGCGTCTGTGAGTCTGTTTGCTGATCAGCATTAACTGGGTTGCATGTTAATAAAAGGCTCAGCAGTAGAAAAGTAAAAATTCGCATAGTTAACTCCTAAAAAAAGAGGAAGGACGTGCCTTCCTCATCAAGGTTGGGAGAGTGAATTAAAGTGAGCTTGCTAGTTTTTTCACGGTCGCTAGGTTACCGCCGACGGCTTTGGTTAAGCGCATGCCGTATTCGGTGTCTGCTTTGTAAAAGTGGCTGAGCATAATGTGCTTTACCTTGCTATCTTTTACCTTCCCTAAATCACCCGCTAAGTTGTTGATCAGGTTTGTGCGCTGTTGTTTAGAAAAGCTTTGATATAACACGCCAGCTTGAGCAAAGTTTTGCTGCTTTTTGATGGCTGCTTGTTGTACATAGCCAGCCAGCTTAGTTTGCGCCTTACGAGCAATTGGGTCTTCTTGCACGTTTTCATGGCTTGGCTGATAGTTCACATTGCTGGTGGTATGACCAAAGTTCATCGCACCGTCTTGGTTGTAATTAACCACTTCTACCTTGGCGCGGTTAATTGGCAAATGCTGGTGGTTTGCACCTAAACGATACATTTGGGTGTCGGCATATGAAAATACACGGCCTTGTAACAAACGATCTTCTGATGGTTCAATACCCGGAATGATATTCGCAGGGGCCATAGCGACTTGTTCTGTTGCTTGGAAGAAGTTGCCTGGCATACGGTTGAGTGTCATGGTACCCACTTTGGTCTCTTTAACACCTAACCACACTTTTGTTGCATCTAACGGGTTGTAATCAAAGTCATCCAGTTCAGAAGGGTCTAATACTTTGATATATAAATCCCATTTCGGGAAATTACCGTTATTGATTTCTTGGTACAGATCACGGGTTAAATGCTGAAAATCTTTACCTTGAACTTCAGCAACTTGCTTAGCATTTAAGTTTTCAATGCCTTGCTGGCTAAGCCAGTGAAATTTTACGTATTTTACGTCACCGTCTTTGTTGATCATTTTATAAGAATGCACTCCAAAGCCATCCATTTTACGCAGGCTTGCTGGTGTTCCATGGTCACTATAAACCCATGTCAGCATATGCGTTGAACCTGGTTCATGTGAGAAAAAATCAAAAAAGCGATTTGGATCTTGAATGTTATCAACCGGAGATGGTTTTAATGAATGCACCATATCTGGAAACTTAATCGCATCACGAATAAAGAACACAGGTAAGTTATTACCCACTAAGTCCCAGTTACCTTGAACTGTATAAAACTTTGTAGCAAAACCGCGTGGGTCACGTAGAGTTTCAGGGCTACCTTTACCGTGAATAACCGATGAAAAACGAACGAATACCTCTGTTTCTTTGCCTGCTTGTGCAAACGGCGCAGCAATGGTTAGGTCTTCAAGGTTTTTACTTGCAACAAACACACCATGTGCACCTGTACCACGAGCATGAACAACACGCTCAGGAATACGTTCGCGAGCAAAGCGTTGCAGTTTTTGAATTAGATGAACGTCTTCAAGTAAAACGCTGCCACGCGGGCCAGCTGTAATAGAGTTTTGGTTATCACCTACAGCTGCACCATTGTCTTTGGTAAGTGTAGCAGCGGATGCAGGAAGGCTGATTGCAAGAGCAAGTGCGCTTAAAGTCAGTGTGCGATTAAATTTCATAATAAACCTCTTCATAAGTCACCAAGGCATTGGCGTTTTGTTGCAGCCATTATATGAAGGTGTTTTAGTTTGGTAAAACTGATTGTTTCTATCATATAGATAGGTTTTAACTATCGATGGTGGGCTTAATTTAATTTGTATTACAAAATGAAGTTTTCGCTAAAACTGTGTATAATTTGCGCCCTTTAAATATCTGTTCACGTGTCGTATTAATGTGGGGTTGTGAGTGAAAGCATTGCTGAAACAGCATGGTGTAATTTTTATTCTTCTAAGTATGCTAACCGGGTTAATGGGGGCATTTGTTAACCCATTGATGAGCTTATTCATTGTCGAAGGGCTGCAAACACCGCCCGTGTATTTAGGTGTTTATATGGTGGCGGTCACCATTACTGGGTTAGTTATTAGTCAGTGGTTAGGTGGCATGGCAGATAAAGGCACCAGTGCGCGAAAGTTATTTATGGTGGCTGTATCAGGTATGGTGTGTGCGTTAGTGACCTTTGCGAATGCCACTGCATTTTGGCAAGTATTGCTCGCAGGCGTGTTGTTTCTTGCGATGGGCAATGCGGCAATTCCGCAAATGATGACCGTGGCAAGACAATGGGCGGGGCGTCAACAGAACATCGACATTACCAGTTTTAATTCCCGTTTACGTGCAGCTATTTCCTTTGCTTGGGTCGGCGGCCCGCCGCTTGGTTATTTGTTAGCCGCTGGAGGCGAGTTTAGCCGCTCGTTTTACTTTGCTGCGGTGTGTGCCTTGGTTGCACTTATCTTTGCATTTAAGTTTATTCCTGACTACAGCGCTCAAAAATCGCAAAATGGCTCAGAGCCTGCAGCCGCAGCGAGTTTATCATTTTGGTTGTTGGGTTTAGCTATTATGCTTGGTTCAACGGGTAATATTATGTATTCATCGGCACTGCCGCTTTATAGCATTACTGAACTAGGATTTGCTGAACATACGCCCGGGCTGTTTATGGGTGTAGTGGCACTATTAGAAATTCCTATCATGCTGTATGGGGCAAAGCTTGCTAAAAAATACAATAAAGTTGCGATGCTTGCAGTGGCATTTTGTTGTGCCATTGTATTTTATTTAGGGGTGTTTTTTGCCAGCCAAGTATGGCACTTAATCGCGTTGCAAGTTTTAAACGGCCTGTTTTACGGTATTTTTGCGGGCATTGGCTTAACCGTATTACAAGATCAGCTCCCCGAGCGAATAGGGTTTACCTCTGCGTTTTACACGAACGCCATTAAACTTGGTGTTATGTGCGGGGCAGGGGCAACGGGGGTTGTTGCACAGTTTTATAGTTTTAGGTTTGCAACGCTTGGCTCTATGCTAGCTGCAAGTTTAGCCCTTGGCAGCTTAATGTTGTTTAGCTATTTAAAGCGCCAAGAGCAGCAAGGAGCTGTTATGCCAGTACTGCAAGAAGGCTTAGTTGAATAACTAGCTTAAATAGATAAAAAACCGAGCATTAAGCTCGGTTTTTTGATTATGAGTAACTAATCATTAGCCATTGGCGATTTGATCCAGTAAATGCATGACTCGTTCACTGGCTGCTTCCATCTTATTAATGTGATTAATAGCTGCGTCTTTATTGCCAGTTTGCAGCATGACTAACGCTTCAACGCCATTGCGATGAACTTCACGATGTGGCTCTTCTAATTGACGATAAGCATTGTGTTGTTTGAAGCCATTTGATTGCTCTGAATTATACCATTTACCTAATCGGCACATGGTGTGATCTGAAAAGTCATCAATCGACTTATTACTTGTGCCATTGGCAACTGAGTAAACTTCACCTTTCCAAACAATATGATCTAGTTTTACGGTTTGCACAAATGAGCGTGTGGCTGCATTAATAATGGTTTCTTTCATTGAGCTACAGTGATTCATGATTGAACCATAGTCATTGTTTAGCGTATCAAAACTGGTTGAAAGCTGAGTGTTATTTTGCTGGATATCTTCAACCGAGGTCACCGTTTCGCCAGTTTTATTGATGATCTCTTTGACTAGATCAGATACTTCTTGGGCTGATTTATTGGTGTTGGTTGCAAGTGTACGAACTTCGTCGGCAACAACGCTAAACCCACGACCAGCCTCACCAGCACGGGCAGCTTCGATTGCGGCATTTAGCGCAAGTAAGTTGGTTTGATCAGAAATTTTAGAAATGGTTGATACAAAGGTGTTGATGCTATCGGCCATATCAGACAGACCCGTAATGTTACTGGTCATGCTACCCATTTTACCTGCCATACTCGCCATTTCACTGACAATATGTTGCAGAGCGTTATTTGAGTCGTTTAGTAGTTGGCTTATTTGTAAAGTAACTTGGCTTTCTTCTTCGATAACAAGGTATGAGTCGAGTACAGTTTGGCGTACGCCCTCAATTTGCGTGATACATTCAATCGAACTATTCAATAAGTTAGCAAGGAACAGTTGGTCTGCGTCATCAGCTTGCTGATGTAATTTTGCTTCTAAGCGTTCGTTTTCGTCACGTAATACGTGATTGTCGGCTTTAAGTGCCTCAACTTCAGCTAATAGCGCGTTGTATTGATCTTGGAGTAAAGAGTGGCTTTTGCTAGAGACAAACATGTATGTTCCTAATTCATATGGTTAATACTTATACCAACCCTGATTATAGATCAAAGTATTAACTTATTATCAGTGTTTTTTATTAGAAAGAGGGGAATTACGACTATTTGATTAAGTGTAGTAGAAAAAGCTGACTATTAAAGCCGAAAAAGCCCAGTAAAAACTGGGCTAAAACGAGGGAGGAGAGTAATTAATAAAAAGAGTATTTTAAAGTAAGCGACGTTGTACGGCCGTTAATAGTACGGGCGCGGATAATGTCGTTATCTGGTACTGAGCCTTCTTCTGCTTCTGTGATACCTACGGTGTCGAACAGGTTGTTCACGTTAAGCGATAGACTTAAGTTTTCAGACAGATTGTAACTTACAAAACCATTCACTTGTGTATAGCCATCAAACTCAAGGTCGTTACTGTCTTGTGCGTAAGCATCTGTTGTACCAATAAAGCTTAGACCAGCAGCACCTTTATCAAAGTTGTAAGTTGCCATTAGTGAGTAAATAAGGTCAGCTTGACGACGTGGTGTATTACCGACTAACTCTGGCGATAACGCATCTTTAGCAATTTCTGCGTCCGTCCAAGTAAAGTTACCACGGAAATCCCAATCACCTACGTAGTAGGTTGATTCAACCTCAATACCTTTTGCTTCGTACTCGCGGTCAAAGAATTTTTGTGATGTTGCTTCGAAGTTTTGCTCTTCAGTCTCTGCGTAGAATGCAGTTGCAAATACTGATAGCGAATCAAAACGTTTTTTCACACCGATTTCGTATTGGTTTACTTCATCAATTGCATCGGCTTCGGCAACCGAACCATCAGCTTCTACTTTACCGAATAGTAAGCGGTCTGCATTTGCGCGTCCGCCTTTACTTAAACGGGCAAATGTCGCAAAGCTTGGATCAATTTGGTAGTTTGCGCCAATTGAGTATGAGCTATAGTGCCAGTCATAGTTAACAATGCTTGGGTTCGCGTTATCAATACCAACAACACTTTGCTCAGGAATTGAGATAGTACCGTCGCCATTCATATCAATTGTTGATGTTACGGCACCTGCGTAGTTACCGCGCGCTTCACCTGAATCATAGCGAGCACTTGCATCAATGCTTAAATCGCCAAACTTAGTGGCTAAGTTAATGTAAGGTGCGCGAGTTTCGTATTCTGTGTCGTAGTTACGTTGACAGCAGTTACCCCAGTAAGGTGTACCATAAGCGTACAAGCCATTATCTGAGTAGCTGTCGCCATTTGCAGCGTAAACGTCAAGTAATGCAGCGTTGTCGCCTTTTAGCTCCATAACATATGAGTTCCAAAGCCACGACATATCAATCGATTGGCTTGATGCAAAGTAACCAAACGTAACGCTAGTTTCATCAGAGAACGACTTAGTCAGCTTAAGGTCATTAACAATTGAACCCATGTCGTTTAGCGTTACATCGAATGTATGAATACGCATTGCTAAATCGTCATCGCCATAGGCTTCGCCTGCTGAACCACCATTAGCATAAACAAGCGATGCATCATCACCAGCAATACTAGAAGCAATAGAGCTTGCGCTTGCAACTTCAGCCGGAATAAGAGAAATGAAGTTACCGCTTACTGATGATGTTCTAAAGCGGTTTTCGATACGCCAGTCGTTTTCTAAATCAAATGCAGCTTCAAAACCCACTGAGGTAACAACTGGGTTCATACCGTCGGTCATATCGCCTGTGCTGATTTGGTTATCACCATTTAAACGCAGAGTTTGTGTGAAAAGCGCTGAATGGGGCGTATCTGATTGCGCATCGAAACCTGGGATTGAATCGCCATCTGAGTACATAGGCATAGGTAGGTAACCTACGCTCTTATCATCGAGGTGTTTAAAGTAAACGCGAACATAACCAGCATCAAATTCTTTAGTTAGGTTTGCCTTAATTTGGCCACCTTTATTTGATGTATAACCGGTTTCACGTGGGCCTTCACCTTGGCGAACGAAGCCACCAATGTGATAGCGCACACTGTCGTTTAAATACGTACCATACTCAAAGTCTGTACGAATTGAATCATAATCAAGGCCTACAGTGGTCGATACACTGCCTGATTCGTTCTCACCCGTTTTTGAAATAAAGTTGATGATACCACCTGGGGCATCACTTGCTGCTGTTGATGCTGAGCCACCACGGATTGATTCAACACTTTGCACTGTTGAATCTAAGCGCATGAAAATGTCTGCGTTACCAAAGGCAATATCGCCAAACTGCATAACTGGTAAGCCATCTTCTTGTAGTTGCAAGAATTTAGCACCGCCCGATGCAACCGGTAAACCACGTACTGCGATATTTGCGTTACCTTCACCACCAGTTGATTCTGAACGAACACCCGGGATTGTTCTAAATGCTTCTGCAGTAGAACGAGGTGTTGATACTTCAATTTCAGCTAATGTCACACTGCTAACCGATGAGCTTGATGCCATGATGGTTGTACGGCGTGGTACACCGGTTACAACGATAGTTTCAAGGCCGCTTTTTTTAGCCTCAGGTTGTGCTTGCTCTTCTGCGTGTAAGTTTTGGCTTACTGCTAGTGCAAGCGCGCTTAATGTATAAAGGGCATGTTTGTGTGTTGTCATAATGTGCCTCGTCTCAATCCCAGATGGTTTGTTGTCTAAATTGTTATCTTAATCGATTAAGTAAAGATAACAATAATTTTACACAGTGCAAGTCTTTTTAGCGAAAAACTTGCACAATTTATGTTCGATAATTGATTTTTAACGATTTTTATTTAGTGGCTTAATGCGCTGTGCTGCGCTAAAGCTTGCTCAGCAGGGTTTCGTAAGTAGTTATATAGCATGGCTAAAAACAGTATACATGCGAAACCTGTTGCGAGATAAAAGCCGTAACGAATGTGGCCAAAATAGTCACTTATCACACCCATTAATAATGGGCCTGCTGCCGCAGAAAAGGCAGTAAAAAACAAAATAACCCCAGCAACTGCACCGTGCTGTTGCACCGCAAAGCAAGAAATACCTTTTGAGTTTAAAGTTGGGTAGATCATCGACATGAATAGCCCAGATAAAGGGAGTAAGAATACAGCCCAGTCAACACCACCGAAGATTAAACCAAGATAACACAGTGCAATTCCTAAGCTTAAATACAGCATCGCCGCTTGCCAGCTGAAGTGATTTAACAGCCACACCGCTAAGAAACGCCCAGCAGCGCGTAATATGAAAAATAAAGTCAGTGCATAAGTTGCCAGTAATTGCCATGGGCCGCTGTAATCGCCAAGTAGAGTAGGCATCCATACATAAATAGCCACTTCGGTTGCAACATAAAGGGCAATCGCCAACGAAAAGCCCAGTGCATAAGGGTTTTTCATCATACTCATGGTGGTTGCAAGAGAGGCCGGTTTGGCGTGCTCTTCAAGCTTTTTAGGTTTTGGGTAATCTGCACGCCAAGCAATTAAGGTTAAAATTAAACATAAAACCCCAGCGATAACGTAAAGGTAGGTCCAGCTTACCTGTTGGGTGATTAAAAAGCTGACAAGGGCAGGGCCTACAATGGCGCCAACACCAAAAAAGCCTTCGACCAAATTCATGGTTTTTGTGTGCTCTAAATTGTTTTTAGAAATATCACCTAACAGCGCCAAAGCACCGGTTTTAAATAACCCAATAGCAAGACCAATACAGCTAAGTAACACTACAAATATGCTAAAACTACTGCTAACGGCGAACAGAAAACAACAAATGGTGAATATGCCGAGCCCCAGCATAATGGTTTGTTTGCGACCAAAACTGTCGGCCAAAAAACCTAGAAACAGGCCACTAAAAGCAATAAGTGCCATAGGTGCATAATGGAAAGCACTGGCTTGGGTCATGCTTAAATTAAATTCTTCGATAAGCTCAGGAATGATCATACCAACCGCATCAGAGGTCATCGCAAACATAAAAAACATCATGTATGTCAGCCATCTAATGGTTTGCAAAGGATCGTGTGTTCTATTCATTGTTGTATCCCCACCGAAAGGTCTGCGCCTTTACTATGTATATTAGTGTATAAAAACTATAAAAACTGCTTGAATAATTTGCTGTCGTGGTTAAAGATATATCTTAATCGATTAAGTTTCAACTTGGTATTAACAATTATGATCAACAATAAAGTGCAATTAATCACCTACGCAGACCGTATTACTGGTCAAGGTATTGATGAATTAAGTAATTTATTAAATGGCCCACTTAACAATGTGTTTGCAGGTGTACATTTGTTGCCATTTTATAATCCGATTGATGGCAGTGATGCTGGCTTTGATCCTATTGATCATAGTGAAGTAGACTCGCGCCTTGGTAGCTGGGACGATATTAAAGTGCTTGGTGCAAACTATGACCTTATGGCTGACTTAATTGTTAACCATGTTTCAGCACAATCTTTCCAATTTAAAGATGTACTTGCTAAAGGCAAGCAATCTGAATTTTGGGATTTATTTTTAACTAAAGACGATGTATTCCCAAATGGCATGTCTGAGGCTGAGCAACAAGCGATTTACCGTCCGCGTCCGGGTAGCTGCTTTACACCTATTGCGTGTGGTGATGGCCAAACCTATGATTTTTGGACCACATTTACCGATAACCAAATTGATATTAATGTGAAATCAACGGCGGGTATCGAGTATTTAAATACGGTGCTTGGCAAATTTGCTGATAATAATGTCAACATTATTCGTTTAGATGCAGCAGGCTATGCGATTAAAGAAGCTGGCACAAATTGCTTTATGTTGGATGAAACTTTTGAGTATTTAAATAAACTTTCAGCGCAAGCAAATGAAGCAGGTATGGAAACCATTGCCGAGATCCACAGCCATTTCCAAACTCAGGTTGAAGTCGCAAAGCGTGTAAATATGGTTTATGACTTTGCTTTACCTCCACTTATTTTACACAGCTTGTTTAGCAATGACGCGCAAGCTTTACTGAATTGGCTAACCATTTCGCCGCGAAACTGTTTAACGGTACTTGATACCCATGATGGCATTGGCATCATTGACGCAGGCCCTATGGGTGATAAGCCGGGTTTATTAAACGCAGCAGAAATTGATAACTTGGTTGAAACCATTCATGAAAAGAGTGAAGGGCAAAGCCGCTTGGCAACTGGTGCAGCAGCAAGTAATGTCGATTTATATCAAGTTAACTGCACATACTACAATGCCTTGGGCGCAGATGACTTTGATTACTTATTAGCGCGTGCAATTCAGTTCTTCGCGCCAGGTATTCCACAAGTTTATTATGGTGGCCTGTTCGCTTGTGAAAACGATATGGAATTATTGGCTCGCACCAATGTAGGTCGTGATATCAATCGCCCTTATTTAAATGCGCAAGACATTGATACTGCGCTTGCTAAACCTGTGGTGAAAGGGTTGATTAAGCTGATTCAATTACGTAATGAGCATCCAGCATTTAACGGTGAGTTTATTGCAAAAGGTGAAGGCAGTGTGTGTCGTTTAAGCTGGCATGATGATACCAGCTCAATCGAGTTAAAAGTTGACTTTGCTAGCCGTGAAGTGATTATTGTTGATCACCGAGACGGCGAACAAAGCATTGTTAATTTGGCTGACTTTTTAGCTTAACTACTTTGACCCAATTGCAGTTGATAGTCGATTTCGGCTGTTTGCTGCTCTTTCGATAGAAACAAGGTCGCAGCAATGCGGCCTTTTTCTTCGCTATTTTGATGGACAGTTGTGAGTTTTGGCACAAATCGTTGACCTTCATCTATGCCATCAAAACCAACAATTCTGACATCTTCAGGAATCGATAAGCCCATTTTTAATGCTTCGCGCATGGCGGCAAGGGCGATTAAATCACTCATACACAACAACACGTTTGGTCTTGGTGTGCTGCTAAGCGCTTCTTTGGCGGCAATGCTTGCATAGCGCTCACTGCTTTCTGGAATATTCCATGTTCTATCATCACCCAAGGTGATGCCAGCGTCGCTGATTGCTTGGTGATAGCCACGCAGTCGTTGATGAGCAATCGACTGACCTGCTTCAAACTCATTATGTTCGTATACTCGGCATAATACGTCGTTATCGAGTAAGCGCAGGCCTAAAATAGCAACCCGATCATCATTTTTTTGTAGTGCATGCTTGGCAATATCGAAACTGGCTTGTTGGTTATTTACGTTTACTGAGGCATCGCGACCGATGTTAAAATCAACCGTTACAACATGCTTGGCAACCTGTTTTAACTGTTCTACAAGTTGTTTATTACGAGGGCGACCATAACAAATAAAGCCATCAACAAAATCGACTACGCTATTTAGGTTATCGTTGTTACCTGAAAATAATAAAAGATTAATGCCATTTTTTTCGAGTACCGCCGATACACCGCGCATAAAGCTGCTAGCAACCGGATCTGATACCATATATTCAACGCTGTCTGGCAATACTAAAGCAACAATATTAAAGGTGCCTCGGCGTAATGATTGCGCCGCCTTGTTTGGGCCAAAATAGCCGAGCTTTTTACAGGCCGCCAAAATTTCTTCGCGGCGTGCTTTCGATAATTGATCAGGACGATTAAAGGCATTTGATACGGTGGCATTTGAAACGCCTAACTCTTTGGCAATACTTTTTAGCGTCCAAGTTTTTGGCTTTGTCATTGTAGGTTCTTAATCGATTTACTTAATGGTAAATTACCATATAAAGAGTCGAAAAAAAGTGTTTTTAGTCATAAAAATAGGCGTACCATAAAAGAATGAGTACGAGTATGAGAAAAAGGCGAATAGTGAGTGATTTCTAAGTTACCAAAATGGGTTGAGATTGGCGCATTTATTTTGGCGCTGGTGGCTGGGTGTGTGAATGCGGTTGGTTTACTTAGCTTTGAGCATCAAGCGGTATCCCATTTATCAGGAACTGCAACCTTGCTTGGCGCAGATTTTATGCATGGCAATAGCCTTGATGCTTTACATTTATTAGGTGTATTACTGTCATTTTTAGTTGGGTCTGGTATTGCTGGGTTCTTGCTGCATAGTTCAGCACTTAAACTCGGTCGTCATTACGACACGGCATTATTGATTGAAGCAGGGCTTTTACTGGGCGCACTTTGGTTATTGTTTAATGGCTCGGGTTACGGGCACTTTTTAGCCTCTGCGGCATGTGGTTTACAAAACGCCTTAGCAACAACTTACAGTGGTGCAATTGTTCGTACCACCCATGTAACGGGGATCTTCACTGATTTAGGTATTATGTTTGGTCGCGTTTTACGTGGCGAGGCGCTTGATAAACGTAAGGCTAAACTGTTTGGCCTAATCATTTTAGGGTTTATTTTTGGCGGCTTAGCAGGGGCATGGTTATTTGCAAAAATGAGCTTTGCTGCGCTTTATGTGCCAAGTGCTATTTGTATTTTACTTGCCTTGACCTATCGTGTTTATTCTCATCGCAATCCAGAACTTAATGGTTAGCGATACTTTTAGGTGTTGCGCCAAAGGCTTGTTTAAACACACGGCTAAAATGGCTTGGGTTATTAAAGCCTAATTGGTAACAAACTTGGCTAATCGCCTCGCCTTTTTCGAGCAGTTTATACGCTTTTTGTAAGCGTAATTGTTGTTGCCAAAGAGCGGGCGTAACACCAAAGGCTAACTTAAATTGCTGATAAAATTTACTGCGGCTCATACAGGCTATCTTACATAACACATCGATATCAATATTCTCAGCAAGATGCTGTTCTATATAACTTACTACATGGCTTAATGGGGTTGCGAGCTTGCCTTGCTTACAACTTGCTATCATTAAATCTCGGCTTTGCTGCTGTAACAGACGGGTTATGAGTTCATTGAGTGATAAATCAATTAAGTAATCGCGGTGTTGTTCATTTTCACTAAATAGGGTGATCATTCGCTCAAGCAGTTGTTGAGTCTGCGGATTATGCTGGGCGTGCACTAACTTGGCTTGATATTGGAAAAAGTCATCCTGGGTAATTTGTTGGTTAAAATTAAGAGCATCAACTACTTGGCTTATTTTATCGGTACTGATTTCAATCGCTAAACAGGTTGTTGGCTGATTGAGAGATGCATTTGGAAAGTCGATTAGCACCCCTTGCTCTGGGGCAAGTACAAATGACTGGTTTGGTAAAAACTCTTCATGATAATCACTGTCGGCAACATGCATGATTTTTTTACCGCTGATCATGCCACAAAATAATAATTCAGTGGAATGTAACGCCACTTTTTGGGCATCTAAATAGGTGTCGTAAATACTTAATTCGGCATGTTCGCCCGCAAAACTGACTTTATTTTCAATAAGCACATCAATACTTTGTCGTTTTTTATCTAAACTTCTGTTACTAACTGATGTGTTCATTGTTGCCTCGCAGTCTTCCTAAATTCTGGACAAATAGTCAAAAAGTCTGGACTAGGAATCAAGTGTGTTTTCAGTAACTGAGCTAACTTCAATTGTTAGCGGTTCATTAAACAATAACCTACCGCATAATTTAGTCAATGCTAAATAAAACACAACAATTTGAAGAGAGAACACATTATGATTTATGCAAATCCAGGTAGTGAAGGCGCAAAAGTTAACTTTAAAGCGCAGTATGAGAATTATATTGGTGGCCAGTGGGTTGCCCCTGTAAAGGGAGAATACTTTGAAAACATTAGCCCAGTAAACGGTAAGGTGTTTTGTAAAGTACCTCGTTCATCAAAAGAAGATATCGAACTGGCACTTGATAAAGCCCACGATGCGAAAGCGGCATGGGGAACAACGTCGGTCACCGAGCGTAGCAATATCTTATTAAAAATTGCCGATCGTATTGAACAAAACTTAGAAATGCTGGCAGTGGCCGAAACCTGGGATAACGGTAAAGCAATTCGTGAAACACTTGCGGCAGATGTGCCTTTAGCGGCTGATCATTTTCGTTATTTCGCAGGTTGTGTGCGCGCGCAAGAAGGCTCAATCGGTGAGATAGACGAAACCACGGTGGCCTATCATTTTCATGAGCCACTAGGTGTAGTAGGGCAAATTATTCCTTGGAACTTTCCATTGTTGATGGCTGCGTGGAAACTTGCACCAGCCCTAGCTGCGGGTAACTGTATTGTTTTAAAACCGGCTGAACAAACGCCTACGTCTATATTAGTGCTGCTTGAAGTGATTGGTGACTTATTGCCTGCAGGTGTTCTAAATGTGGTAAATGGCTATGGTAAAGAAGCGGGCGAAGCGCTGGCAACCAGTACTCGAATCGCGAAGATTGCCTTTACTGGTTCAACGCCAGTGGGTTCACATATCTTAAAATGTGCTGCTGATAATATTATTCCTTCGACGGTCGAGCTAGGTGGTAAATCACCAAATATCTTCTTCAACGATGTAATGGAAAAAGACGATGAATTTTTGAGTAAAGCGATTGAAGGAGCCGTACTTGCGTACTTTAACCAAGGTGAAGTGTGTACGTGTCCATCGCGTTTATTTATTCAAGAAGATATTTACGAGCAATTTATTGAGCGTGTTCTTGCCCGAACTTTACAAATTAAACGGGGTAACCCACTTGATACTGAAACCATGGTGGGTGCTCAAGCATCACAAGCTCAGTTTGATAAGATTCTAAGCTACATCGAAATTGGTAAAAAAGAAGGGGCCGAAGTCCTCGCTGGCGGCGAAGTGGAGCAACTGTCTGATGAGTTTAACGGCGGTTACTACATTCAACCAACACTATTAAAAGGCACTAACGACATGCGCGTGTTCCAAGAAGAGATTTTTGGGCCGGTAATTTCAATGTCGACTTTTAAAGATGAAGACGAAGCATTAGCCCTTGCTAATAGCTCAGAATTTGGTTTAGGTGCTGGTGTGTGGAGTCGAAACATGAACCGTGCTTATCACTTTGGTCGTAAGATTGAAGCGGGCCGTGTTTGGACTAACTGCTACCATATGTACCCAGCACACGCTGCGTTTGGCGGCTATAAAAAGTCAGGTATAGGCCGCGAAACACATAAACTCGCCCTTGATCATTACCAACAAACTAAAAACCTATTAGTAAGTTACAGTGAGAATCCACTGGGCTTCTTTTAAAAGCAATTTCTTATTGTTGTCGAAACTACCCAAACGCCACATCTAGTGGCGTTTTTATTTTTTAACGGGCATAAAAAAGCCCGGCGAACACACAAGCCAGGCTTTTCGACAACAATTTGGTTGAGTCACCGCAAGTGCAGTGACTTGGAATAAAAAAGCTCAGAGAACACACAAACTAAGCTTTTGACAACAATTTGGTTGAGTCACCGCAAGTGCAGTAACTCGGAATAAAAAAGCTCAGAGAACACACAAACTAAGCTTTTGACAACAATTTGGTTGAGTTACCGCGTGTACAGTAACTCGGAATAAAAAAGCTTAGAGAACACACAAACTAAGCTTTTGACAACAATTTGGTTGAGTTACCGCGTGTGCAGTAACTCGGAATAAAAAAGCTTAGAGAACACACAAACTAAGCTTTTGACAACAATTTGGTTGAGTCACCGCAAGTGCAATGACTCGGAATAAAAAAGCTTAGAGAACACACAAGCTAAGCTTTTGACAACAATTTGGTTGAGTTACCGCGTGTGCAGTAACTTGGTATATAAAAAGCCCAGAGAACACACAAGCTAGACTTTTTGTGACAACAATTCGGTTAGCGCAAACACTCTCAATGGTGTGAAGCTGTTTAGCTTAAAAGCGCTGATGGGTTAACTTTAGAGTAATCCTTCTAAACCGACAAACGATTAAAATAAACCTGATAGATGAATTTTTTTAATCTATTAGCATGTGAATTGTTTTTTATTGCCACAACAATGCCTTAGTGATTAAATAGGGTGTTTTTTAAACATAATAACTATTTAAAATGGATTTTTATGAAACGCTTGACGCTTTACTCATCAGTCATCTTTATAGCTCTAAACTTTAGCCCTTTTGGTGTGAACTTATCTCGCGCCGATGAGGGCAGTACAGTCACTCACTCTGAAATTAATTGGTCTGAACTTGCTATAAAAGATGTTGATGCGGCTTATCAGTTGTCGGTTATCAATCACCCAGGGATGCATGATGTACGTAACCCAGGTTTTGCAAAACAGCTCGAAAAAGCAAAGCAAGAAGGCTTAAAGCTGGCTGTAAAAGCGCATAGTTCACAAGGTTTTGCTGCGGCTATTGCACGTTTTAGAACTGTTCTACAAGATGGTCATGCTGGAGCGGTTGATACCCTACCTAGAGAACTAAAGCCACAAAGAAGTTGGCCGGGCTTTTCAACAGTTTGGCGGGGTGATGCGTTGAAAGTGTATTACAGTGAATTAGATACGGTTGCCAAAGGCGATAAGCTCGTAAGCTGTGATAATACAGCAATTAATACTTTGCTAGTTGAGCGTGTTTTTCGCTATTACGGCGAAGTAGAACAACCCGGTAGTTGGTGGAACCATGGCTGGCGACTAACGGTTGATGATGGAAACCCGTTCTTGTCGCCACTTGAAAGCTGTACGTTTGAAAAAGCCGACGGCTCTACTTACAGCTTAAAGTTAAACTGGCGTATTAGGCCTGATAGTGTCAAAGATAAACTTAAAAATGCTTACAACGGCGATAAGTTACCAATTGAGCTCAATTGGCCTTTAGAGGATATTGCTTGGATCAGCATGCCAACTTATGCACCCAATGAGCAGCAGCAAGCAGATTATCAAACAATGCTGAGCGCCATTGAACAGCAACATAGTAAGTTAATGCAAGCTAAAGCTGTGGTGCTTGATCTTCGCCATAATCAAGGTGGCTCATCAATGTGGAGTGAACAAATAGCCTCAGCACTTTGGGGCAGTGAACAGTTTAAATATGGTCGCTATGAGTTGCACAAAAATACCCAAGTGTGGTGGCGAACTTCTAAAGGTAATACTGACTATTTTGGCGATGTAGTCGCAAGCTATGATAAAGCTAGCCCTTGGTATCAATGGTTAAATACAACCCACGAAAGTATGCAAGCGGCTTATGAGAAGGGTGAACATTTTTATGTCGAGATAGTCTCAGCAAAGCAACAAGCAATGCCAAAAAACGCTAGTCAGTTTACTACACCAGTTTATGTGATTGTGCCAGGGCAATGTGCCAGCGCTTGTTTAGATGCGCTGGATAGTTTTAAGCTTTTTGCAAACACACAATTAGTTGGCGCACCAAGTAGTACAGACTCTACCTACATGGAAGTGAGGCTCGAAACCTTACCTTCAGGCTTTGCTAAAGTGATTCTGCCGATAAAGGTCTATGTAAATAGACCCAGAGAAAAAGGCTTTTACTATCAACCTGATATTAAATTTAATGAACTTGAATGGACCACACAAGCGCTTGTTAAAATGATAGCCGAGTTGTAATTAAGCAGTATCTTTAGCAAAGCGTTTGGTAGACCCCTGAGGGAGGGAGTTGAAGTGTTGACCTGGCGTGAAGAAGAACAACACTTTTTAAATTAAATTGTATATTAACAAGCTAATTCTGTAGCAGGCTCTTCTGCTAACCAGTTTAGAGCCGCTGTTTTTGACTTAAATACACTCATTACCATGCCAGCTCGTTTATACAAATTGCAGTAGGTATCGCTAAGCAAGCTACCGCCTTCAAGCCCTTCTTTTATGACTAAAGCTGTTTTGGCTGGCGCAATACCTTTACGTCGAAGCTCAACAAAATACACCATTAGTTTTTCAAGTGCCCCGGGGGTTGCCATGCATGAGTTTTCAAACTCAACCAGTTCAAACCATTGACCATAATCAGCGCTGAGTTTGTTGATGTAATCTTTTTGCATAAAAGAGTGCGCGTCAATGATCTCTTCGTTGAAAGGCCCAGTAGCAGTAGTTAAAAGCACATGCTCACGTTGATAAAACTCTACGAGACCATGGGGTTTAAAATCTTTGAATGGATAATGGTTGGTTGATACTTTTTTATGCATCCGTTCAATCCCTGAATATTTATTGACTATTGATAATAGCAGTGAAATAAATTAATTCAATCTTTAGGTTTGGTTTTGATTTTACTCTAATGATATTTCATTATAAAAGGCACTTGCACGTGCCTTTTAGATTACATTTGCTAGGGGGTAACGATATTGAACCAGAAATTAAAATTGTCGAGCATGCCAAGAAAATCATCTAAAACTTTCTTGTCGCCAGATATTTCTAATTGACCAGAACTTAAAGCATCATCATAACTTATCTCTTTTAACTGAATGCTATTCATCGTTTTCATAGAGAGCGTGAGTGTGACATCTGCTGACTCTGCTTGTTTAGTCGTATAGTTTAAAACAGCATTTTCTACTGTAATAGTGTAATGTTTATCAATATCAGTAAAGTCAATATTGATACTTAATACTTTACCAGCCGCTTTATCAGCAATAAGTCTTACGGCTAGATAATCAAATAGCATATCTGGAGTCATCGCACGAATTGTATCAGGAGTTGCTGTTTGTGTGCCTCCAGTACTTGGCACTCCATTTCTAAGTTCGTACGCTCCTTGTAAATAGACTGAACGCCATGGCCCTGACTCTGCTTGATAACCTAATTGTTCGAGAGCATCAGCAAGTAACTCTTTAGATGCTTTGCTACTTGGGTTAGCGAATACTGCATGCTTCATAACTTCTGCAACCCAGCGGTAATCACCTTTATCAAATGACTTTTGAGCTTTTTTGAGAACAGCTTGCTCTCCGCCCATAAACTCCATGTATTTTTGAGCAACAGCTTCTTGAGGAAGATTGTTGAGATCAGATGGATTGCCGTTATACCAGCCCATGTAGCGCTGATAAACAGCTCGACTATTATGGCGTAGTGTGCCGTAGTAACCTCGAGTAGCCCAGTTGTTTTCAAGCTCTGGAGGTAATGTGATCATCTCAGAAATTTCCTCACCATTGTAACCTTGATTCATTAATCGTACGGATTGATCATGTGTGAACTTGTATATATCTCGTTGTTTCTTGAAGTAAGGCAGGATCCTTTCATTATCCCATAAAGGCCAATGGTGTGATTGAAATTTAACAGTTACTTTATCACCATAACGTTCAATAGTTTCATTTAAAAAACTTGACCACTTCAGAGCATCACGAACTTGAGCCCCCCGTAGTGTTAAAATGTTATGCATCGTATTTGTGGTATTTTCAGCCATCCATAAAGCGTTCCATTGAGGAAACCATGTATTCATTTCGGCTGGTGCTTCAGTTCCGGGCGTCATTTGGAATTCCATTTTCACACCATCAACAGTAACAACCTCACCTGTTTTACTAATTTCTTTGGTAGGTAATAGCAAGCCTGCAAGCCCTGTTGATGTGGTCATCCCTAAACCACCACTTAGGCCACCTCTGGGATCTCTTGGCAATAATGCGCCATACATAAATACAGCTCTACGACCCATTGCGTTACCTGCAATTACGTTCTCAGACACAGCATGTTCTGTAAAATGCTCTGGTGCAAGAATCTCAACCTTACCTTGTGCCACATCCTCCCGAGTTACAAGCCCTGGTGCTCCACCATAGTGGTCTATGTGACTATGACTATAGACGATGCCTGTTACAGGTCTTTTTCCTAATTCTTGATTAATTAGATCAAGTGCTGCTTTAGCTGTTTCTGGGGAGATAAGCGGATCAAAAATGATCCAGCCCTTTTTACCTTTAACAAAAGTGATATTTGAAAGGTCGTATCCTCGTACTTGGTAAATGTTTTTGGTTACTTCAAATAAACCATACTGCATCAAGAGTTGTGAGTTTCGCCATAGACTTGGGTTAACAGTATCTGGTGCAGATTTATCAAGTTGTACAAATTTTTTATACTGCTCTAGATCCCAAACTACAGTGCCATCATCTGATTTTATAGTTAAGGTGTCGGGCTTTGTTATAAAGCCTCTTTGTGCATCTTTGAAATCTTGGGTGTCATTAAAAGGCAGGTTTTTTAATACGTTAGCATTAGCTTGTTTAGTATATTCTGTGGCCGGTTTTGAGGCCGTATTAGCACTTAACTGCGATACAAAAACTAGTGTCAATACAGCAAAACCAAATTTTGCTATATTATTCATGATTATCCTTATAAAGTTATCGGCACTCTTAACACTAGAATAAAATGGGAACAAATCAAGGTGAGCTATTAAAAAAGTATTATAATCTTACCAAGTAGAACCCGCCTGAATGTAAATTGCATTCTGCTCAGGCCCATGGGCTACATCTAAGCCGATACTAATACCGTAATGTTCATCAATTAAATAGCGAAAGCCTGCGCCCACAGTATCTATGGTTTCAGCTTTCGATAAGTCAGAAAAGTTATCGGCTGCCCAGCCCATACCAGTAAACACATTGAGCTTTATTTTGTGAGTGATTTTATAGCTCGCTTCTGCTTCGGTAACAAATACATCAAGGCCTTGATAGCGAGTTGCAGACACACCGCGAAGGCTAATACTTGGCGGAATATAAACCGGTAAGCGTTTTTCACCACGGTTGTTAACTGAGTCATACTGCATGCGCAGTGCAAAGTTGAATTTATCGGTATAACGCCAGTAATTTAAGGCGGTAAGCTTTAAGCTCGTGTAATCAACCTTACTGCCAATTGCCTCATCATAATATAAATATTCGGCCTTATAGTTAAAGCCTCGCTCAGGGTTAAGTGGGTTATCTCGGCTATCGTATTCTATTAATGGACCAATACCTGACGTATTTACATCAAGTGAAAGGTGGTCTTTGATAATATCGTTTTCGAGCAGAAAATCTTCGATAGGGTTTTCGGCTAAGCTTATTTCTACTTTTCGATAAATCTGTTTAAAGCCGTAAAAGAAGTTACTGTCGTCATAGCGTAACTTAAGGTTTTGAAACACCGCTGGGCCTTCAATATTCAACGATAATGGTGTGAGTAGCTTGATCTCGTCGAAGGTATAAAAATCAAGGTTTATACTCGCCCAGCCAACAATCCCTTGATAGCGAATTCGGTCTTCATCCCAAAAGGTAATGTGGCCAACAGCTCCGCCTTTGGTACCATTTTTAGTGCCCATTAGGCCCACTAAACTAATGCTTTGTGGCAGGGTAGAGCCTTCTTTTTTCTTCTTTTTGGCCTTCTTTTCGTTGTCATGAAAAAAAAGGCCAACAACACCAAGCCCCGGTCCTACAGCTGGCTCTGTAATAAAAGTCGGTATGGGTAAAAATGAAATCGGTTCATCAACTTTTTGTTGTTGATTACTTAATTGCTGCTCTGCAGGTTTTATTGCATATTCATCGTAACTTGATGCGAAGCTTTGTGTGCTTAGCAAACTTGCTGTAAGCATATTTATTAGTACAACTTTTTTCACTTAATCCCTTACCTTGTTGTTTCTTGTTACTTCAAATTTTATAGCTGATAATTAAATTCGAGACGATGATCGCCATCCATAAAATCAACGTTTTCATTCCAGTTTGCGAAATAGCGTAGATTCATACGCGGGTTAATTTGGTAACTTGCTGCAAATTCATGAGTCAAAATATGGCTTTGGTTTAGACCGTAGTAGTGGTCTTTATAGTTATCGCTACCGCCGATAGTTGTTAGCCAAAATGGATTGTAGTTAAGCCAAATTTTATCGTTAATGGTTATTTTTGCGTACATACCGACTAAACCATAAGCACCCATAATGGAATAACCGCTGTCACGAGTGCCGTCATCTTCTAGGGTATTTTCACCGAGCGATGCACCCACACCAGCTAACGGGTAAAAGGTAAAACGCCCCATAGGTTTCAGAGCTTTAATGTAGCTATACGAAACATCCATACTTTCGTCAGCGACAAGGTTGGCATTTAGGTTATAGTTAGCATCAATCTGCGTTGCGCCCATTGTGGTTAGGTCAACTGAGAAATTACGAAAGCGAAAAGAGTCAATTGAATCTGTCGTTTTGCTATCGCTTTCCCAGCCCAGCGCATCGCCATATATTCCTTTTACTTCAAAAACATTCATGCCAGCAGTTGTTGCTATACCTGTATCGTATGCTTGGCCAACTTTAAAGTTGAGTCCTTTGTTTGTTACACCAACTCCGGCTTGTGTATAAACAGCCAGAGGGTCTGACATGTCCTGTACTTCTTTTTGCTCAGCCGCATGGCTTGAAGCTGCAATCATAAGTGCTAGTAAAGAGGGGAATCGAAGAGAAGTCATGTGTTTTCCTTACACAAAAGGTTGAATAATAAATGCTTGGTTTAGTTTATTTAAGTTGAATTTAGATACTTTTGGCTTAATAAATATTCGAAGTCAGCCTCTAAAGAGGCAACAATTTATTCCTTTCTAAAATAAAAATAGCATAAAAATAGTGACTAAGGCGAGCACAAAAAGCGAACAAGCCTCAGTAAATAAAACGAGGCTATCAAAAAGCACTTAAGTATTGTTTTGCTATTGTTTTTCAGTGGCTTAATACAATTGTGTGATTTTTGTGGAAATTTGATTTAAATCGTTTTTGCCGCTTTTAGAGACTAGACTGGATTGTTTTTTAATCTATACTTGAATTTGCTCTTCTGGAGTTAAAAGTAATATTAATGAAAAGGGATGATTTATGAAAAAACTAATAGCGGCGGCTATTTGTGGCTTAGTTTCAACGGTAAGCCTTGCTGCAGATAAACCAAACGTATTAGCCATTATGGTTGATGACGTTGCGCCAATCTCACTCAGTGCATATTCGCACGGTATGACCTACCCAACCCCTAATATTGATCGCATTGCTAACGAAGGTGCATTGTTTACAGACCACTATGCTCAACCTAGCTGTACAGCTGGTCGTGCTGCGTTTTTAATGGGGCAATTACCAATTCGAACAGGCTTAACAACAGTGGGCCAACCAGGTAACCCACTTGGCATAAAAGAAGCCGACCCTACGCTAGCTGAATTTTTAAAAGATCGCGGTTATATGACTGCGCAATATGGTAAAAACCACCTAGGTGACTTAGATGAGCACTTACCAACAAAGCATGGCTTTGATGAATTTTACGGTAACTTGTATCACCTCAATGTATCTGAAGAGCCAGAACAAGCGGATTACCCAAAAGATCCTGAGTTTGTGAAAAAGTTTGGTCCACGTGGTGTTATCGAATCTTACGCCAATGGCAAAATCATTGATACGGGCCCACTTACTCGTAAACGTATGGAAACCTTTGACGAAGAAGTGTTAGAGCGCTCACTTAACTTTATGGAACGAGCAGTTAAAGCGAAAAAGCCATTCTTTATTTGGCATGCGTCTAGCCGTATGCATGTGTACACTCACTTAAAACCAGAAAGTCGTCATTTAGCTACGGGCATTAGTTCGGAAGAAGACGTATTTGGGAGTGGCCTGATTGAACATGATGGCCATGTTGGCAAGCTGCTTGACAAACTTGATGAGCTTAAAATTGCCGATAACACCATAGTTATTTACACCAGTGATAATGGCCCTGAGCAATCAAGCTGGCCTGATGCGGGTACAACTGAGTTCCGCGGTGAAAAGATGACAACTTGGGAAGGGGGCGTGCGTGTGCCTTTCTTAGTTCGTTGGCCAAACAAAATACCTAAAGGCTTAAAGCTAAATGGTATTTCTTCACATGAAGATGTCTTCCCAACTGTTGCTGCTGCGCTAGGTGAAAAGAACTTACGAGAAAAACTTAAAAAGTCAGACAAAGTTTATATTGATGGTGAAAACAACCTAGCTTATTGGACAGGTAAGGCGGATAAGTCTGCACGTAATTATTTCTTCTATTACTATGAGTCTCAGCTTACAGCAGTTCGTTTTGGCCCATGGAAAATGCACTTTGCAACTAAACCAAATGGTTTATATTACGAAGACATGGTAACTCACAGCATGCCTAAACTATTTAACTTACGTAAAGATCCATTAGAGCACTATGATGGAGTAACAGGTTTCCACCAAATCATGCGTAAGAGTTGGTTGTTACAGCCAATCATTGCTAAGTTAAACGAACATGTACAATCTTTTGTAGAGTTCCCACCGCGTCAAGAGTCAGCGTCTCTTAATGTGAATGAAGCAATCGAAAAAGCAAAATCACTAAACTATGGTCATTAATTATTAACCATAAGTTAAGTTGAAAAGGGCCTACTTGGCCCTTTTTTAATGCTTAATGATTAATGCTATTCATCATTTCGAGCTGTTTCACAAACTGCTCAATTTGCTGGTTACCCGGTACCAAGCGGGCTAGGTTTCTGGCATAAAACAGTGCTTGGCTGTAGTTCTCTTCTGCCACATACCACTGCGCTAAACTGTAGCTGATATCTGGGTTATTGGGTGTTAGATTAAAAGCACGCTCAAGGGCTGATATTGCAGCTGGCATATTGCCTAAATCTTGTAATAGTAGCGCGTAGGTAAACTGATAGTTGGCATTCTCTTGCGCAAACTGCGCTGCTTTTTGTAAATGAGTAAGGGCGGTGTCTTTTTGTTTTGTGCGAATAAGGCTCATAGCCAGGGCATAATGAATATCGCCGCTTTCTGCGTTAACGTTTAAGCCTTGTTTTAAGATAGCTTGTGCTGCTTTTTCATCGCCTTGATTTCGGTATAAATCAGCTAAATTGACATAAGCAGGAGCAAAAATAGGCTCAACACTGATTGCTTGTAGATAATGTGCTTTAGCTTGCGATGGCTTTTGTAGTGTGAGTGCCAGATTACCTAAATTGGTATGGGAATAGCCACGCTCGGCTTGGTACTGTTGAATGCTTTTGTACTCATCAAGGGCTGCATTTAAGCGTTTGCTGTCTTGCTCATTAAGACCCGTAGGGAACGGCTGAGTTAACATACCTGCAAGTGCTCTTGCAGCTTCTGCTCTGATTGGTAAATGCTCATCATCTAAAAGCGGGTTTAATAAACGCCAGCGCTGATTGATATCAAATGGCATAGCCGCTTCAATGGCTGCTTGGCGTTTTAATGGCTCGCTGTCTTTTACTGAGCGAGCAATCGCAACGACAGCGTTGTTATCAGGGCTTGCGGCTAAACGGCTTAATGCTGAAGCGCGAATAATGTCAGGAAAGCCTTTATCTTGCACGATTTTGGTCAGCATGGTTGAGGCATTAGGTAAACGGTTATCGGCGGCATAAAACGCCTCAGAAAAATGCGCAGTGCCAAGGTGTTTTGAATTTGGATGCCAGTCTTTTATTTTGGCAACCGCCCACTGCGGCGTCTTATCTTCATGGCAGCTATTACAAGCATTTGGGGCATTGGTTTTTAATGTTAAGTCTGGGCGTGGTACCCGAAAGCTGTGGTCGCGCCTTGCATCAACTTGCATATAGGTGGTGGCAGGCATATGACAATCAACACATTGGCTACCTTCACTTGCCACTTTATGACCGTGATGTTTCGGCGTATCGAACACCTCTTGGCTATGACATTGCGTACAGGTTTGATTGCCCGGTAGCTTTAATTTACCCGAATGAGGGTTGTGACAGTTACTACAGGTAACCCCCGCATTGAACATTTTACTTTGTAAAAATGAACCCCATACATAGTCTTCATCCCACACTTGACCATCAACATGATAAAGCTCAGGAGTGAGTAATGAGCCTTGAAAGCTTTGTAAAAAACTATGTGGGTCTTTGCGGTCATCAAGTTGTGAGCGGCGAGCATGACAGGTTGCACACACTTGCACTTGCTCGCTTTTTACTAGTGGCTGCACGCTTTGCATACTGCCATCGGCTTTTTGGGTAAAAAGCGGAGTTTGCTTTTTAATATTATGGGTAAAGCCCTTATCGGCAATACTGCTATCGCCATCAGCCCATTTTAAATGAGCTTTTGGATCGCCATGACACGCTTTACAGCTCACGTTAATGCTTGAATAACTCGAATCAAAGCTATTCGTTTTAAGGTCAAATTGCTTTTTGAAATCAGTTGAGTGGCAATCGGCACACATGTGATTCCAGTTTTGGCCTTTTTGCGACCAGTGAAATAGGTCGTGTTTTTTCTGCTCAGGGTGCAGTACAAACCAGCGCTGGCCGCCTTGTGCTTTACTGCGCGAGTCCCATGCAAATGGAAACAGCTGAATGTGGCCTTTGCCCATATCAAACATGTATTGCTGCAATGGCTCATAGCCAAATGTGTATAAAACCGGGTAGTCAGTTAGCTTGCCATCAAGGTTTGGCATGCTTATAAAAAGTTGTTGGTCTTGTTGATAAAAGCGCGCTTGCTGGCCTTGGTAGTCAAGGGTTTGCTCATTGAAATTACCAAGCACTGTAGTGGGAGTGGCTTTTTCCATAGCATGAAAATGATGGGATGTTTGCCAGTCCTCAACTTGGCTTTGATGACAGTTAATACACTGGGGTTCTGCAAACGCATTGAATGCGAAAAAGCTGCATAACAGCCAAGCCAATCTTATCACTGAATAAATCCTTTTTATTTTTACCACATGCACTTAGAGTTATATCAGTTTGTTGCTGATAAGCAAAGTCGGCTTATTAAAACGAGGGTGTAAAAAAGCCCGAGAAATTCGGGCTTAGTAAGTTATAAACTTTTCTTCGGTGGCAGCGCGACGTTAGCAAAGATAAGCCCCGCCACTAATGACATGAAAATCAAAAAGGTTTGTTGGCCAATATGGTCTGCATAAACGAAATCTTGGCCTTCAATTAGTGAGTTTAAGCCAATATAGGTTTTACTACCTGGTACCAATACGATCAAGCCTTGCATAGCTACAATGGAGGCTGGCGCATTAACAACGCGATTGAATAAGTTGCTAAAAACGCCCACGGCTAATGCGCCTACAAATGTGCCTAATGTGTAGTCTAGGTACATGGCTGAACCAATACTTGTCCCATACGCTATAAAGCCAGATGCAATAGACCAAACAGCATGCTTTAGCTTGGTTCTAAAAATCACGATTAGGCTGCTACATAGCATGAATATAGCTAGCCAAGCCGTCCATTTAGGTAAAGGCTCGGGTTGCACAAAGTCGCTTTGGCCAAAAATAGCAAAACCAATGCCGATACCAATAAAAGCACCAAAATAGAGCTTAAACAGCAGCATGAATGAGTCCATCACCCGAGCGGTACCAGATACTAAATGTCTTGCTGCTAACTCTGCTAAACCTAGGGCTAATGCTAAGCCGGGAATAAATACAATGATGGCAGAAAGTACCACCAGTCGTATGTTAATTTGGGCATCAATATAGACACTAATAGCACAGGCTATAATCGCCGATACAATGGCTACTAATGGTTCAAGCATATGGGCAACACGTTTAGAGCGTGTTGACCAAAGTACAAATAAATACACCACTAAGGTAATAAGTGCTGACCAAAATACATCATTCCAGCTAGTACCCATTAACATGGCAAATGCACCACCCGAAGTCGCAAACGCAACGCCAGTCATAAATTTATTATATGGGTTTGGCATGGTGTAAATAATATCGAGCTGTTGATCGACTTCTTGTAGTGTCAGCTCGCCATTAAGCATTTTGTTTACTAAGTCATCGGTATCTGCCAGCGAACCTAAGTCATGATCGCCCGGATCAACACGCGCAACATGGGTGTACTCTTCTTCATGGCCATCTGTCCAGATCACAAATGTCACTGATGTTGGTGACATAACAAAAGATGATTTCAAACCGAGGTAAGTCGCAACTTCCATTAAGTGCGCTTCTAGTCGGTATGCAGGTGTACCGTATTTATGAAGCATTTTGCCAAGCTTCACGATAAATTTTCGTTTTTCAGTAAACGTTGCGGTTTTCAAAGGCGTTTTGAACCAAAGGTTAAATTGTTCAGTTAAGGATAGACCAAAATTCAATAAGATATAGTCTAATAGCTAGACTATATCGCTTAAATTGACCAGCGCGATTTTAGCGACAAAAGCCGCTATGTCTAGTGTTATTTACGGCAAAATTACTTATTTTTAGCTTCAATCCACTGCGCCATGTATTGGGTCGAACGCATGGTGTGATGTTTGAGCATTTGGCCGGTAAAATTTTGCTGTCTATGCTGCGCTAATGACTCACTAATGGCGGTGATTTTAGCGATTAACTGCGACTGAAGTTTTGATTTATCATAATATTTTTGCAATAACTGCTGGCCATTTTGCTGTGCCTGAGTAAATAACGCTTCATCTTGATAAAGCGCCACTGCTGCATCAGCAAATTGCTGTGCATCTTCACAGATTGCGCCTGACCAAGGCTCATCTTGATGCATGCCTTCACTGCCAATAGGAGTTGTTACGCTCGGCGTTTGCATGATCATCGCTTCGAGTAACTTACCCTTAATACCAGCCCCAAAACGCAGTGGCGATAAACATACTCGGGCATCTTCCATTACTTGATAAGCATCATCAGCCCAGCCTTTGATTAAGAAGCCGGTTTTTGGGTTGTTAAGCGCTGTTGCCTTTGGTGGTGGGTAAGAGCCATAAATGTGGAGTTCGGCATCGGGTAATTGTTTGCGGATCAGCGGCCAAATCTGTTGTAAGTACAACACTGCATCCCAGTTTGGCGCATGACGAAAATTACCAATGGTCATAAAGTGTTTGCGCTCAGCAAATGTTTTCGTGCTGGTGGGGATATGCTGCAAATCGACCAAAAATGGTAGGTGGTGAAGTAGGGCGTTATCTACTTTGAAAACGTCATTGAGTAGCTGCATCTCGTAATGCGAGATAATTAAGCTGATGTCTGAGCGTAAAATAGCGGCGATTTCTCGCTTGGCAATATCGCTGTGTAAATCACTATGGCTGAACTCTCTACCTGCTTTATGAGCGTCGTGACGGGCATTTCTTAGACACTGTAAATCTTCGGTATCGAGAATTTTAAGTGCGTTAGGGCAGTATTTGTCGACTCGCCAACCAAACTGTTCTTCCATCATAAAGCGGTCAAACATCACAATATCAGGGTTATACGCTTGTACGTACTCGTCAAAACTAGAGCAGTTTAATGCAATTACTTGTGTAGTAATGCCATCTTCGCTGAGATCCACCATGTGTTCGGTTTTTTGCGCAGGGCTTGCAAATTCGACTTGCCAGTTTTCTGCACGAAAGGCGCGCAGGAGTGACATCATGTGGGTGCCGGCTGCCGACGAATTAGGCTCAGGCCATACATAGCCGATCACTAACACTTTTTTCATTGACTTGAATCTCGTATTTTTAAGTTAACATCCACCAAGGTGCGAACTGGCGGTGTTGATTTATCTAATAGTTCTTTTAGCACCTGACAGGTGCGTTTACCGATTTCATCGGCATTAATGGCGATGGTTGAAAGGGAAGGCAACATTAAGCGCGAATCTTCTAGGTCATCAAAGCCAATAACTTTAATGTCTTTACCAGGCTCTAGGCCGTGTTGGCGCATAGCTTCAATCGCGCCATAAGCAATCACATCATTAAAACAGACAATTGCTTTGGTATTTGGCGCTTGTTTTATAAGGGTATTAAAGGCTTCTCGGCCTCCTTGGCGGTTTGTCGGCGCCTGAATAACCAGTTTTTCGTCAGTAATATTAAATTGCTCAAGCGCAGCTAAAAAGCCACTTAAGCGCTCATGGTAATCAGATATTTCTGCGGTGCCGCCTAAAAATGCTACTTCTTCTATGCCTTGCGATAAAATATGGCTGGTCGAAATGTGTGTGCCTTTTTTGTTATCAGGCAAAATACACGGCGCAGCTGAAAACGGAATTTCACGCATGATATTAATAACCGGAAAACCACTATTTATTAAATCATCTTGCCACTGTTGCTCAGTCCCCGGTGCCGGACACATAATAAACGCCGATACGTTGTATTCTTTTAGGGTTTTCACCACTTGAGTTTGCCTTTCGACACACTCCGCAATATTCACCAGCATTGGCAGCATGCCAAGCTCAAAGATGTGTTTTTCGAGACCAACAGCAAGCTGAGCTGAATACGGGTTGGTTAAGTCATTTATAACCAACGCGACTAGGTTTGAGCGCTTGCTACGAAGTGCTGCAGCATCGCGGTTATACACATAGCCAAGCTTATCAATGGCAGCCAGTACTTTTTCTTTACTTTTTTTACTGACCTTATCACTGTTGGTAAGGACCAAAGACACGGTTGATTTTGAAACTTGTGCTTGTTCAGCTACATCCCAAATTGTGACTTTGCCTGTCGATTTTTTCATTTTTATTAGCAAAAAGTGGCGAATAGAGTGCTTTTATTTTAGCGTAATTTAGCTGTTTAAGTCACTGATTGGCTGCCAAAAGGGTCGAAACTCTTTATGAAATGCTGCAAACATGTTCTACTTGTTTACAGAATCGAAAATAAAAACGAAAAAGGAACGAACATGAAAGCATTTAAACTGCTTTTTGCGCTAGTTATTGGCGCAGCTGTTTGCACACCCAGTTTTGCTAATCAAGGTTATCAAACGCCATCGCCCGCACTGGCTGCTGTGGTTGACGCTAAGCTTGCACCGAATAGTTATTTATCGAATGATGGCCAGTGGCTGGCGTTATTTGATAGAAAACGCATCGATACCTTACAAGACTTAGCCAAAGAAGAGTTGAAACTTGCGGGTATTAAGCTTAATCCTGCTAATTTTTCGCGCTCACGAGTGCGTAATAAGTTTACATCTTTAGTGCTTAAGCATGTCGAAACCGGTTCTGAAATTGTTGTATCAGGTTTGCCAAATGGCATTTTACGCTCACCAAGTTGGTCAAGCGATAGTCAATACTTGGCGTTTGTGGTTGAACAAGCATCGAGTGCTAACTTATGGGTGTATAATGTAAGTACTAAGCAAGCCCGCCAGTTAAGTGATACACCTCTCAATTCAGTGTTAACGCGCACGCCTTATACTTGGTTGCCAGATAGCAGCGCCATTGTAGCTAATGCAGCGGTCAATATTGGTAAAGCACGTATCAGCAACGACAGCTCGCAGATTGTGCCAGTTATTCAGCAAAGTAGTGGTGAAAAAGCGCCTGCGCGTACTTATCAAAACTTACTAACTAGCCCATATGATGAAGCACAATTTAAGTTTTTTGCGCAAAGCCAGCTGACTTATATTCCGCTTAGTGGTCAAGGCCAACCAATTGGTCAACCGGGCTTAATTAAATCGTTTTCGGTCTCACCTGATTCAACCAATATTTTGGTTGGCATGATTGATGAGCCTTTTTCTTATCAAGTGCCTTACAGCCGATTTGCTGCAACTTGGCAAATTTGGGGAATGCGTGGCTATACGCTTGCAGAGCTTGCGAAGCAGCCTTTAGCAGATAACATTCCACAAGGTTATGACAGTGTGCGTACTGGTCGCCGCGAATTTCAATGGCGAGCAGATCAAGGCGCTGAAGTAATTTGGGCAGAAGCACAAGACGGCGGTGATATGAAAACCGACGTGCCATATCACGATTACCTTTATAGCCTAAGAGCACCATTTAAACGTGATCCTAAGTTATTTGCTAAAGTTGAACGCCGTTTTGATTCAATTACTTGGGGCAACGGTAATGTTGCTTTGTTATCTGAATGGCGCTTTAGCGACCGACAAGTTCGCACATTTGTTATTCAACCGCGTAATGCAGATAAAAATCGCGTGTTATTTTCTGAGCGCAGCTATAACGATGCCTACAAAAACCCAGGTTACCCAATTTATGAAAAAAATGATTTAGGCGCTGATGTATTAAAAGTTGTTGGCGGGCGTTATCTTTTCTTACGCGGTAAGGGTGCATCTGAAAAGGGCAATATTCCGTTTTTAGACCGTTATGATGTAAAAACTAATACCACAACACGCGTTTGGCAATCAGAAGCGCCATACTATGAGCGTGTGCGTGCCATGCTTGATGATGAAGGCGAGCGTTTAATTACGATTCGCGAATCTAAAACTGAGCAACCTAACTTCTTTATTCGCGACCTCGACGATAAAACACTGACTCAACTTACGACTTTTGAGCACCCTTATCCAGAGTTTAAAGGGGTGACTAAAGAGCTAATTCGATACAAGCGTGATGATGGTGTTGAGCTTAGTGGTACGCTTTATTTACCTCCGGGTTATGATTCAACTCAAGGCCCGTTACCGGTTTTAATGTGGGCTTATCCGCTTGAATATAAAGATAAAGCCGTTGCATCACAAGTGCGTGAATCGCCGTATGAATTTACCTATATCGGTTATTGGGGGCCGATGCCTTATCTTGCAAAAGGTATTGCTGTATTTGACGACCCGAAAATGCCAATTGTGGGTGTTGATGGTAAAGAGCCAAACGATTTATTCCGTGAGCAGCTGGTGGCAAGTGCTAAGGCTGCGGTAGATGTACTTGTTGAAAAAGGTGTGGCCGATAAAGATAACATTGCCATTGCAGGTCACTCTTATGGTGCCTTTATGGTGGCGAATTTATTAGCGCACAGCGATTTATTTAAAACCGGTATTGCCCGCAGTGGTGCTTACAACCGCACCCTAACGCCATTTGGTTTCCAAGGTGAAGAACGTGACTTTTGGCAAGCGCAAGATGTGTACTCGGCAATGTCACCGTTTTTCCACGCTGAAAAAATCAATGAGCCTATGCTGATGATCCACGGTCAAGAAGATCCTAACTCGGGTACCTTCCCAATGCAAAGTGAGCGTATGTACGCTGCATTAAAAGGCCTAGGTAAGGAAGCCCGCTTAGTGATGTTACCTTATGAGGCACATGGCTATCGCGCTCGTAAGAGCTTGCTGCATGTACTTTGGGAGCAAGAGCAGTGGTTAGATAAATACTTATTAAGTGACGAAAAACCCGCAGAGCCAGTTGCCGCTGAAGGTGTCACTCAGTAATTAGTAAAATATTAAAAATCCCCGCCTTATAGCGGGGATTTTTGTATTGAGCACTCGCTTATAATAAAGCCTCTTAAGGGCTAGCGTAAACTATACTCTCAAATGTGTGTTTATAACTCTGTTAGCAATCGCGTGTTTGTTTGCTTATTTAAGTGAATGTGATTTAATCGCTTTCTCTTTTTAAGCAATAAACATGTGATTGCATTTATGCTCGATTTAGCAGTACTCGCGGTTTTTATTCCGACCTTTTTCTTTGTTTCTATTACACCTGGTATGTGTATGACGCTCGCTATGACGTTAGGGATGAGTGTAGGCGTCAGACGTACGCTGTGGATGATGGTCGGCGAGGTGTTAGGCGTTGCTACGGTAGCCATTGCTGCGGTGATAGGGGTTGCCAGTATTATGCTTAATTACCCTGAGTTATTTGCCTTTTTAAAATACTTAGGTGGTGCGTACTTAATTTACCTAGGGGTTAATATGTGGCGCGCTAAAACCAGCTTTAAACCTAACGATGATACACAGCAGCAAATTGGTCGTGGGCAATTGTTTTCGCAGGGTTATATTACTGCCATTGCAAACCCAAAAGGGTGGGCATTTATGATTTCTTTACTCCCTCCGTTTATTAATGTTGATTTAGCGGTTGCTCCTCAGCTTGCGGTATTAGTGAGCATTATCATGCTGAGCGAATTTATCTGTATGTTGATTTACGCAACAGGCGGTAAAAGCTTAAGGCTGTTTTTGGATAAAGGCGATAATGTGAAGTGGTTAAATCGTATTGCTGGCGCGCTAATGATGTGCGTGGGCGTTTGGCTGGCGCTAGGTTAATACTAATTTGGATAATACCCATCCGAATACGGCAAATGGGTATTATCCTTGTAGCGTCTTAATCAACTAATTCAACTTGCTTAGAAACATGGTTAAAGCACAGTTTTAATGTATCAATGGCAGTTTTTGTTTTTGCCGCTAAGCTGTCTCTGGCTGGTGTTACGGCATAAACAGTGTAATTTGGCATTGCCCACTCGGGTGCTATTTCAACCAGCTCTTTCGATTTTAGTAAATGCCTGACTTCAGGCTCTGGTAGCACGCCATAGCCAACACCATCACACACTAATTTAATTAAGCTTTGCATATTATTTACGGTGATCTTTGCTTTCGGTAACGGCTTGCTTGCCAGCGTTGACGGGTTAAATGCATTACTGTCGGCGTTGCTGTGGGCGATACGGGCAAAGTTGCCAAGGTCTTCCCAATTGGCTTTATCGAGTTTGCTAATTGCATGGTCTTTATGAGCACATAGCTTTAACGGCCAAGTTGCTAATTTACGAGCAACGAGGTTTGAGTCAGTTAATGGGCCAATCGCAATCGCTAGGTCAGCGCCGCATTTGATCATATCAATTGGCTCATCAGTCAAAATTAACTGAATACGTAAATCATCAAACTCGTTAATTAAGCGATCTAATGGCTCGCTTAATAGGCCGCCGCCAAAACCCACTGGCGCAACTAATTTGAGCTCGCCACTGGGCTTATTTTGTAATTGTTGCAATTGCGTACTGGCCTGATCCGCCAGTGCCAGTATTTTTAAACAGCTTTGATAATACAGGTGGCCCGCTTCGGTTAAAGTCAGTTCGCGCGGGCTGCGGTTAAATAGGCTCAATCCGATTTCTTGTTCTAATTGCTTAATGTGTTGGCTGACAGCCGATGTGGTCATCGATAACTCTGCAGCTGCACTGCTCATGTTGCCTGTTTCAACAGTACGAGAAAATACACGCAATGTTTTTATCAGCTTGGAATTCATGGTTCAGGCCTTCTTAATTCAGTTTTAAGAAATCGTAAATTGTGAAAATCGGGACTTCTCATTAGTATGCAAACGCTAATTATTATCATTTATAAACAAAAAGTCACGGAGTATTATTATGACGAGGGTTGTTTCTTCTGTTTTACCACTCACCGCTGCTGTGTTAGCAGGTCTTTCCCATTTTGCATACGCTGATGACAAAAAACAAGACATGGAAGTAATAGTTGTATCGGCTTCCGGTTACGAGCAAATGCTTAAAGAGGCGCCAGCCAGTATTAGTGTTATCGACCGTGAGCAGCTTGAAAAACGTTTTTACCGAGATCTAACCGATGCAATGACCGACGTTCCTGGTGTGGTTGTCACAGGTGGTGGCGACAGAAAAGATATCAGCCTTCGCGGGATGGCAAGTCAATATACTTTGATTTTAATTGATGGCCAGCGTCAAACCTCTCGTGAAACTCGTCCAAACAGTGATGGCCCAGGTGTAGAGGGGGCATGGACTCCACCTATTTCAGCAATTGAGCGTATTGAAGTTATTCGCGGTCCTATGTCTTCACTATATGGCTCAGATGCAATCGGTGGTGTTATCAATATTATTACCCGTAAAACACCTGAAAAATGGTACGGTGAATTACGCTTAGACAGCACAATTCAAGAATCAAGTGACTCGGGTAATATCAACCAAGGCAGCTTCTTCACTGCGGGTGGTTTAATTCCTGAGTTATTAGGTATGCAGTTATCTGGTCAGTTTTCAAAGCGTGACGAAGACGATTTTGAAGCAGGTTTTCGTGGTAAAGAGCAAAGCAATATCAAAGCTAAGTTTATCTTAACCCCCTCTGATAGCCATGAAATTATGCTTGAAGTAGGCTCTGCAAAACAAAAACTCGATGAAACATTAGGTAAAACAGTTGCTCCTTTAGCTGAAGGTGAAAGTTGTGGCCGACGTGGTTGCCCAGAGTCATCAACCACAGAGTATGACCAAGAAAGCTACTCACTAAGTCATAATGGTTTTTATGATTTTGGCTCATCACGCAGTTACTTAAAGTATGACAAATTCGATAATACCTCTCGTGAAATGTACGTCGAAAATACCGATGCGCAAACAAGCTGGACTTTACCATTTACCAATCATAATGCTGCATTTGGTGCGTCATATTTAAAAGAAGAGCTAGACGATTACACCAGTAACCGCATTAGTGACTTAACGCATGTTGAGAACGAGCAGTGGTCAGTATTTGCAGAAGATGAGTGGGCTGCAACCAAGCAGTTTAAACTCACTACCGGCCTTCGTTATGACCATGATGGTAATTTTTCAGGCCATTTCAGCCCGCGTTTATATGGTGTGTATACAGCAACTAAGTCGCTGACGGTGAAAGGCGGCATCTCAACAGGCTTTAGAGCGCCGAATATTCGTCAATCTACCGCAGCTTGGGGGCAAGTGAGCCGAGGTGGTAATATTTATGGTAATCCAGATTTAAGCCCTGAAAAATCAGTAAACTACGAAATGGGTATCTACTATGATGCCAGCCGTGATTTATCGCTTTCAAGCACCGTATTTTACAACGAGTTTGAAGATAAAATTACCCGTATTTCGTGCCCACTCACCCAGTGCACCGATGGACCAAACCAGTTTGGTTCGATGCCAACGACCTATGTCAATGTGGATGAAGCCGTTACGCAAGGCTTTGAGTTATCAGTATCTTACGACATTACCAGTGAGCTTGATGTAAGTGCCAACTACACCTACACCGATTCTGAGCAAAAAACCGGTGAATACAAAGGCAGCCCACTTAACCAATTACCTAAGCATATTTTACAAACTTCAGTTAATTGGCGCCCGGTTGATAAGCTAGGTACGTGGCTGCGTGTTCATTACCGCGGCGAAGAAAGCCAGCCGACAACAGGCCCGTCGCAAGACAGCTTAATTGCCCCAGATTACACCTTGGCTGATATTGGTGGTAACTACGATTTAAGCCGCAGCATTAAGTTAGGATTTGGTGTTTATAATCTGTTTGATAAAGAAATCACTGAAGATGAATACGGATATGTTGAAGATGGTCGCCGTTATTGGGTTTCTCTAGGCTTTAACTTTTAAATAATTATTAAGTTATTCGTATTTGCAGGTTTAACCACTAAGTTAATTGGTGGTTAAACCTTATTTTAGTAAAACTTAGGGTGTTATCTCAACGATAGCGCCGTAGTGCTGAATGACTTGCCCTGCAATATAATTTCCTTGTTTTGCGCATTTTTCAATAGCCTGATCCTGCAGCCAAGCCGATAAAAAACCAGCATTAAATGCATCTCCTGCCGCTGTTGTATCAATGACTTTATTAATTTTATTGGTAGGATAATGCGTTGCATTTTGTTGCTCTAACGTACTGTATTGGCATCCATTTTCACCATCTTTAATTACAAGTTCTTTAACGCCTAATTGATGAAGCCACTCTCTACAAGCTGAAATATCTTTGCAACTCCAAATCAGTGCTTCATCATCAAACGTTACCAAAGCCAGGTCGGCTAATTGCGCCATCCGCTTATTAATATCCTGACAGTATTGCATCGAATGCCATAACGAAGGCCTGTGATTGCTATCATAAATAATTTTTACACCTGCGCGCTTTAAGTTTGTCAGCTCGTTAAGTAATGCATAGCAATCATCTGGGGGCAAAATCGCCAAGCTAATGCCTGATAAATAAACAGCATCAAACTCAGTTAATTTATTGATGATATTATAAAATTTGGGCTGCTGAACAAGGTGCTTTGCTGCAGAATTATTGCGCCAATATTGAAAAGAACGCTCGCCATGTTGGTCTGTATGAATCATATAAAGGCCAGCATGTCTTTGCTTATCTTTAAGAACAAAGTCGCAATTTACTTGATAGTCCTGCCAACGAGCGATCATAGCTTGGCTTAATGCATCTTCACCCATGGCAGTTACATAACAGACATCGATTTTTTCGCCCGCTAATTTCTTTAGGTAAATTGCGGTATTCATGGTGTCACCACCAAAGTTTTGTTGCATGGCTGTGAACAGCTCGCCAGACAATTCCACCATACACTCTCCAATAATGGCGACTTTTTTAGCCTGCATTACAGAGTGACTCCTTTTTTCCAAATGGCGACTTCACGAATATCATTAACTTCGTTACATGTTTGCTTACCGTTTACTATCTCAACTAATAAATCGACAAATTCCTGATGCACTTCAGGCATGCTTTTACCGCTGACTAGCACACCAGCATCAAAGTCTATCCAGCGCGTTTTCTTATTTGCCAGCTCTGAGTTAGTAGCAATTTTTAAAGTCGGCACAAAGCCCCCATATGGCGTACCTCGACCGGTTGTGAATAACACGATATGACAGCCTGCAGCGGCAAGTGCGCTGGTGGCAATGGGATCATTACCTGGTGCATTAAGTAAATTTAGACCAGCGACACTTAAGCGTTCACCATACTCAAGTACAGCCTGTACTTTGCTTGTGCCAGCCTTTTGTGTACAACCCAACGACTTATCTTCTAATGTACTAATTCCGCCTTTTTTATTGCCAGGAGAAGGGTTTTCGTAAATAGGCTGATTGTGTGCTTTGTAATAGCCTTTAAAGTTATTAACCATGCTGACAAGTTGATTAAAGGTTTCTTCATCTTTACAGCGAGACATGAGTAATGTCTCTGCACCAAACATCTCGGGGACTTCCGTAAGGACTGTCGTGCCCCCTTGAGCAATTAAGTAATCAGAGAAGTAGCCAAGCATGGGGTTAGCTGTGATCCCTGATAGGCCATCACTGCCTCCACATTCAAGGCCAAACTTTACTTCACTGAGCTTGCCGGTTTCTCGCTTATCGTGTTTAACGACGTTGTAGATTTCTTCTAGCAGAGCTACGCCATCTTCAACTTCATCATCAGAGTGCTGTGAAATTAAAAACTTAATTCGTGATTCGTCTATTTCACCTAAACCCGCTTTAAAAGCTGCTAATTGGTTATTTTCGCAACCTAGACCAACGATTAACGCGCCACCGGCATTAGGGTGTAAGGCCATATCTTGCAATAAAACTTTTGTGGTTTCTAAATCATCGCCTAATTGAGAGCAGCCAAATTGATGAGGGAATATGTGTACGCCATCAATTTCAAGATCAGCATGGTTACGTAAAAACTCATCTTTCATTTGTTTGATCATGCCATTCATGCAGCCAACGGTTGGGATCAACCATATCTCGTTACGAATACCAATCTCACCATTGGCACGACGGTAAATATTAACCTCCGGTGATGGCTCCTCAGGGGCTTGTGCAACAAACTCTGGCTGATATTGGTATGTTAATTCATCATGCAAAGTTGTTTTGATGCAATGTGTGTGTACCCATGCGCCAGGGTTAATATCTTCAAGTGCAAAACCAATTGGGGCGCCATATTTAATGACTCGCTCACCCTTAGCAATCGGCTTAAGCGCAACTTTATGACCCTTATCTATGTCTTCTAACGTTGTAAAAGAAAAGCCTTCAAATTCGATTCTTTCATTTGCATTAATTGGCTGTAAGGCAATGGCTACATCATCAGTATTGTGAAGTCGTAATAGTCTGCTCATGCTTATGACTCCAATAAGTTAATAAGCGTTTGTTCAACTGAGCTTGATAGCATTAGGCTTAGTTGTTCAGTTACTTTATCTGTAAGGCCTGCAATTTCATTTAAGTCTTTATCCCAATGCCACTTTGCAGCTAACACTGAGCTTACTAGCTCATTGGTTGTTATTGATCCTTGCTGATGTTGTTGCCATTGCTCGTTGAATAAAGCCAACCACTCTGGACTGTCGGCTAATTCAATTTTGTCGCCATTTCGCTCGCCACGATAAAACAATATTTGCCCAGCTAAAGCTGTTGCAATGAGTGGTGGTACAGTTTCGTTGTCGCTAATATATTGTTCTAATTGAGGTAACAAGCGTGTTTTGAATTTAGTCATGCTATTTAATGAAATAGACATCAGTAGGTGACATATGTAAGGGTTTCTAAAGCGGTTTAATACGTCATTAGCGAAAATCTGTAACTCTTCTTTAGGCAAGGATAGAGTCGGGATGATTTCATCAAATACAAGTTTAGTAACGTATTTTTCAAGCAGAGGTGAAGCGAGAGCCTCGCCAACCGAATCAATATTTGCCATATAGGCAAGTGGAACCATAGCAGTATGTGCACCGTTCAAAATAGCCACTTTTCGTTGCTTATAAGGCGCAATATCGTCAACAACCTTAATATTTAAGTCACTTCCTTCAAGGTGTAATACATCAGCTAAATGCTGTGGCCCTTGTATTACAAATAAATGAAAGTACTCTGCTGTTACCATGAAGTTGTCGTAATAACCGCATTGTTGCTGTAATGCTTGATGTTCATCGCGCGGAAAACCCGTCACAATACGGTCAACGAGAGATGAACAAAAATGATTGTGCTCGTTAAGCCAGTTCACAAACTCGCTTGGTAAATCCCATAACTGACTGTACTGCAATACAATCTCTTTAAGCTTTTCGCCATTATAATCAATAAGTTCGCAAGGAATTATGATCATGCCACTGCTGCTTGCACCATTAAAGTGCTTGAAGCGGTGAAATAACCATTGCGTTAGTTTTGCAGGAAATGCCTTTGCAGGTGTATCAGATAACTTGTCCTCGGGAATGTATTCAATGCCGGCTTCTGTCGTATTCGAAAAAATGACTTTTAGGTCGCTGTTCTCGGCAAGCTTTAAATAGTTATCAAACTCTTTGTAAACCGGGATTTCTTCGTTAACGCAACTGATAATACGCTGCTCAGAAACAGCTTTGTTTTGCTCATTGATACCACGAATAATACAGGTATATAAGCCATCCTGTGTATTAAGAAGCGGCAGCGAGTCGTAGTCGATGGGTCTGATGATAGCAACACCGGCATTTAAACCGGTTTGTTCGTTAAGCTTATCTATTTGCCAATCGACAAATGCACGTAAAAAATTGCCTTCTCCAAACTGCATTATACTCGTTGGATATTTGTTTTTATTAAAGTTTTTACGATTTAAAGTTTGCATTTTTGTGCCCGCTCTTAGCATTGTTACAGTGTATTGCAGAACATAGTAGTTAATTTTGCCACCGGTGGCAAATAAGATTTGACAATTTGCTACCGGTAGTCAAAACTGGCCTTTAACAAATAAGTAATACAATTAACGTTTGTTTATAGCTTTCCATTTAAAACTCACAAAATTTTTTAAATGGATACGCAGGTCATAGCTTGGATAGCCGTGTACCTTAATGAAATATAAAGGATTATATAAGACAACATGAACACACAACTGAACACACAAAGAAGACACAACAATGCATAAAAATCTTCTGAGCACGCTATTTCTCTGCTGCTGTTTACTTTTTATCAGTGCTTGCAGTGACGACAACAAGGTTATTCGCTTAACAATGGCGCATACATTAGATACTCGCCATGTCACCCATCAAGCCATGGAGTATATGGCAGAACGTTTAGCTTATTACTCTGATAATCAAATGGAAATTGTGATTTATCCCGCAGCACAATTAGGCACGGAAAGAGAGTTAATAGAGTTATTACAAATCGGTAGTTTGTCGATGACAAAAGTATCGTCAAGCCCACTTGAAGGCTTTGTGCCTCAAATGAAAGTATTTGGGGTGCCTTATTTATTTAACGATAGTGAGCACTTTTGGAAAGTACTTAATAGTCAGCTTGGGCAAAAATTGCTTGATGACCTAGCTGTAGCTCGCCTTAAAGGGCTTGGCTATTATGATGCGGGTAGTCGCAGTTTTTACACAACAGATGCTGCTATTAGAACGCCCGATGACTTAATTGGTAGCAAAATTAGAGTTGTAACTAGCCCAATGGCTATTGCTACTGTGCAGTCTTTAGGTGGCGCTGCCACTCCCATTGCGTGGGGTGAACTTTATTCTGCCCTGCAACAAGGTGTTGTCGATGGTGCAGAAAATAACCCACCTAGCTATTACCTATCTCGTCATTATGAAATTGCGAAATACTACACCCTAGATGAACACACTTTTGTGCCTGACATCGTAGTTGCTAGTCAAAAGGTTTGGCAGCAATTAACGACTCAGCAGCAACACTGGCTGAAGTTAGCAATGCAAGACTCTGTTACCTATCAACGTAGTTTGTGGCAATCAGCATCTGATCAGGCATTGCAGGCCGTTGTTGATGCGGGTGTTGAGGTTATTTACCCAGATAAACAAGTGTTTCAAGAGAAAGTAGCCCCTTTTCATGCCTCATTCAAAGGCACGCCTATCGCCGCACAAATTGCGGCAATAAAAGCGATGCAGGAGGCGTTATGAAAGAGTTTAACGCGAAAATAAATCAGCTCATTGAATGGGTATTAATTGTTGCGATGTTTGCCATTGTTGCAGTCGTTAGTTGGCAGGTGTTCTCACGCTTTATTTTGCGATCTCCTAATTCTTACACTGAAGAACTTGCTCGCTTTTTACTTATGTGGATTGGCGTTTTAGGTGCTTCGTATGCCTATCGTACCCGAGCACACTTAGGGCTAGATCTTTTCTATCAAAAGATGATTCCAACGATACGTCGTAAGTGTTCATTTTTAATTGAGTTTTCAGTACTGATTACCGCGCTCAGCCTATTAGTTTATGGAGGCGGTATGTTAATGAACTTAAGCTTTGCATTAGATCAACGTTCAGCAGCACTGGGGATCAATATGGGGTTTATTTACGCTGCTTTGCCAATTAGCGGCGTACTCATCACATTTAATTGTATTGAAAATATCATTTATTTTTTTAGACAAACACAGGAGCAAGAATAATGGAAATGACAGCCATCTTGTTGCTTGTTTGTTTTTTCACACTGCTGCTAATCAATGTACCGATCTCGATTAGTATTGCTCTGTCGACGTTGTTAGCACTGGTTTTGCACATGGATTTTACCCCAGCGGCAACGACCATTGCGCAGCAAATGATAGGGGGAATAGACAGCTTTGCACTACTTGCCATTCCTTTTTTTATTCTATCGGGTCTGATCATGGGGCAGGGGGGCATTGCTAGGCGTTTAATTGAATCTGCTATGGCTATGGTCGGCTTTTTACCGGGCGGATTAGCGCTGGTCAATGTGATGTCGTGTATGATGTTTGGCGCAATTTCTGGTTCTGCAGTGGCGGCCACATCGGCGATAGGCAGCTTTATGGTGCCAGAAATGAAAAAGCACGGTTACAGTGAAAACTTCGCCGCTGCGGTCACGGCCAGCGCAGCAACAACGGGTATGCTAATACCGCCAAGTAACATCTTAATTATTTATGCTATAGCAAGTGGTGGTGTGTCGATCGCGGCATTGTTTGTTGCTGGGTATTTACCAGGTATTTTACTGGGATTAACACTGATGTTGGTTTGTGCCATCTATTCTTTAAAAAACAACTACCCTGTAGCAGCACGTTTACCACTTGCTTTGGTTTTAGAAAAAGTGATTGCAGCCATCCCTAGTTTGCTACTCATAATAATCGTTATTGGCGGTATCATAGGAGGTGTATTCACAGCCACAGAAGCCGGGGCTGTCGCTGTATTATATGCATTGGTTTTAGCTGTTTTTGTGTATAAAGAATTATCGCTAGATGAGTTACCTAAACTACTGCTAAAAGCCTGTGAGACAACGGCAATCGTGATGCTCATTATTGCCGCTTCTAGTGCGATGTCGTGGGTTTTATCATATTCACACATTCCGCAAATGGTGAGTCAATTTTTCTTAACCTTAAGTGATAACCCATTACTAATTTTGTTATTAATCAATCTCATTTTAATATTAGTGGGTGCCTTTATTGATATGACACCTGCTGTGCTTATATTTACTCCGATTTTTTTGCCTGTTGCAGCACAGTTTGGCATGTCCCCGGTGCAATTTGGGGTAATGATAGTGCTTAATTTATCAATTGGTTTGGTATCGCCGCCGGTTGGCAGTGTACTGTTTGTCAGCTGCGCAGTAGCAAAAACTTCGCTTCATAAAATCATTAGGCCAATGCTGCCTTTATATTGCGTGATGTTTATGGTGCTTATGTTGGTGACCTATTTACCTGCCATAAGTGAGTTTTTACCTCGCTTACTAGGGTTGATTGATTAATAAAAACAATTGCTTTGCTACAGTTAACAGCTTTTATGGATAAAAGCTTGGTGCTACTATAGCTAAGTTAGTTATTTCGGAATCTTCTATGTCAGTGACAATTAATGATATTGCCCGCTTATCGGGGGTATCAAAACGTACCGTTTCGCGTGTAATAAATAGCTCACCCGCAGTAGGTGAAGCAACACGTGAAAAAGTGCTTGAGATAATAAAGCAAACAGGCTTCTCGCCAGATAAGCAAGCCAGGGGGTTAGCCTCAAGCCGTTCGTATTTGTTAGGACTAATTTATGATAACCCTGATGCACTCTATATTGATGAAGTGCAACGAGGAGCACTGAGTGTCTGTGCTGAATTAGGTTACGAGCTAGTGGTACATCCAGGCTCTGCAAAACGTGAAGATTTTGTTGATGACTGCTTACGCTTTATTGCTCGTTCAAAATTAGATGGCGTCATTATCTTGCCTCCGGTATCAGAAAACAAAGAGCTCGCTGCGGCTTTAAGAGATATTGATTGCCCTTACGTAAGGCTTGCATCAGTTGATTTGGATGACGCTGATAATATCGTTGTATCTGACGAACGTGCAGCAATGCGTGATATGGCAGATCATTTAGTTGAATTAGGCCATCAGGATATTGGCTTTATTTCTGGCCCACAAAATTATCGTTCATCAATAGAACGTTTAGCTGGCTTCTTAGCTGAATTGCAGGTTTATGATGTAAATTTACCCTCAGAATATATTGTTGAAGGCAAGAATAGTTACGACAGTGGTTTAGAGTGCGCCAGAGAGTTGTTAAACAAACAACCTAGGCCAACAGCAATCGTTGCTAATAATGATGAGATGGCCGCAGCAGTGCTTCGTGTGGCTAACAACCAAGGTATTAAAGTGCCAGAACAGTTATCGGTGGCGGGGTTCGATGACAATATTCTCGCATCTCGGATCATTCCATCGCTGACAACAATACGCCGACCCGTATTTAATATGGCATGCTTAGCCGTACAAAAGTTGATTAATCGCTCTCGTAGCAATCAAGACAAACTACCTATGCCAAAAACAGTAACGCCGCACCTAGTGACACGCGAATCAACATCTCGAGTTCCTGAGTAAGCACGACATTATGTCAATAATGCCGTGCTAGATTTTTATAAGTTATACGCTTTTTTAACCAACCCGTAAGTCAGTTGATAAGCAAGCTCGTGGGCTGTTTCAATCGTTATTTGATGATTTGTAACAAGCTCTGCTAAGTAGCGGCAATCAACTCGACGTGCTACATCATGCCTTGCTGGAATCGATAGAAAAGCTCGCGTGTCATCATTAAAACCGACCGTATTATAGAAGCCAGCGGTTTCAGTTGTTTGCTGACGAAAACGTAACATGCCTGAAGGGCTATCATGGAACCACCATGCCGGACCTAGTTTTAAACTAGGGTAGTGACCAGCAAGCGGTGCCAACTCACGACTGTATGTCGTTTCATCTAAGGTAAATAAAATAATTTTTAACTTTGGATGATTACCATATTTACTTAAAAGTGGCTTAAGCGCATTAACATACTCGGTTTGACTTGGAATATCTGCGCCTTTATCACGACCAAATTGATTGAAAATTGGCTGGTTATGATTACGATGTGCGCCAGGATGAATTTGCATCACAAGGCCATCTTCAATACTCATACCTGCCAGCTCCGTTAGCATTTGGCCACGAAATAGCTCTTGCTCTTGTTCTGTAGCGTTACCTGTGCGGCATTTTTTAAATAATGCTTCACATTCAGATAGTGATAGATCAGCTGTAATCGCACTTGGGTGACCATGGTCGGTTGCAGTTGCTCGACCTTCTTTTTTAAAGTAAGCGCGACGAATTCGGATCGCTTCTAAATAACCTTGCCAAGTACTGGTATCTTGGTCTGTTAACTCAGCTAGCTTAGCGAGATTGTCAGTAAAGTCTTCTCGGCTCGCATCGACAACATCATCAGGCCTAAATGTGGTTATAACTCGTTTGGCCATGGCCGTTTCAGCCATCTCTTTATGATGTTCAAGTGAATCTAATGCACCTTCAGTTGTTGCTATGAGCTCTATATTAAAGCGATCCATTAATGCTTGTGGTTTATAAGCATCTGTTGCAAGTTCAGCGGTGATTTTATCGTAGTATTGTTGTGCGTTTTCAGAGTTAAGGTTTTCTTTAAAACCAAATACATCACAAAAAACGGCATCTAACCAATAGCCACTTGGAGTACCTGCAAAAAGGTAATAGTTATCTGCAAAAATCTGCCAAGCTTTTTTTGGATCTGCATTTTTTGATCGTGTTAAATCGCCATCGATACCATGCTCAGGAATACCAAGCTCAGTTAATTCAATACCTTGGCTGTAAAGCATTCTAAATACATAGTGATCTGGTTTTATAAATAGTTCAGTGGCGTTACCAAAGTTAGGGTTTTTATTAAACCACTTTGGGTCTGTATGGCCATGTGGGCTGACTATTGGAAGATCTTTAATTTCTTCATAAAGCTCTCGGGCAACACTAACAATTGCCGGGTCACTCGAAAATAGCCTATCAGGGTGAAGTGAAAGCGGCTGTGATTTAATTGACATAAGGTTCCTCAAAATCTTGCGTTGCCAGCGGTGGCAAAATTTAAATATGTAATGACTAAACTTAATTAGCAGTGAGTAACTTAGGCACGTTAGTTGTTTTTTAATGGCCTAAGACTGTTATTTATGCAAACAACTTTAGCAAACATTGCCACCGGTGGCAATGTTGTTGCGCGTAGATAATTTTAGCGTATTTGAAATGAAAAAAGCACCGACCCTGAGGGTACAGTGCTTTATTTCTAACTTGATGGGGAAATCAAATAAACCGTCCTTGGTTTTGCTAAATTTAGTTAGAAGCTATAGCGGAACCCTAAGCCGAATGTACGGCTATAAATAGAGGCTGAGTCGTTTAGAACAGTTGGTAGTTCGTAGTATTGACGATAAACCTCATCTGTTAGGTTTGTTGCATCAAATGTCACAACCAAGTCTTCAGTGACATCGTAACTTACTTGGAAGTCTAAACTTTGTTCTGGTCGACGATAAACACCTCGTGGATGCGCGAAACGACCTGAGCCATAGCGATTTAAGAATGAGTCACGCCAAACGTAAGAGAGGCGAGTGCTGAAATTTTCTCGCTCATAAATTAACACACCACTATATGAGGTATCTGATACACCAAATACGCTTCTGTTTGTGTATCCTGTTAACTCACCTTCGTTGCTGAAGATTGGAATATCTTGATCCGAATCTAAGAAGGTACCACTAGCTTGAAGACCAATGCCATCTAACCACTGTGGAACAGATTCTGGGAAGTAAACTAAGCCAACTTCAACGCCTTTAAGAACACCATTAGATGTGTTGCCAGGCTGAGAAAGTATATAGTCTTCCATCTCACCTGTTTCTGGGTTTGGAAATTGAGCTTGGCGTAATGAATCAAAAACAAATCCTTCAATATCTCTGTAGAAGTAGGTCGCATACGCTGAGCTACCTTCATTGAAGTAGTATTCTAGTGAGAAGTCATAGTTCGTAGATTCAACTGGGCGTAGGCTTTGATTACCACCGCTTGCGTTACCGTAGCCAACGTTTGTAGTGTCTGGACGTAAATTGATAAAGCTATTTAATTGGCCAAACTCTGGACGGCGTAAGGTTTGCGTATAAGCAAAACGAGTAATTAAATCATCACTTAAATGATAGCGTAGCGTTAAGTTAGGCAAAAATTTTGCGCTACTATTTCGGCCAGTACTTTGTACTATGCCACCAACTTCTCCATCCCAGTGGTAAAAGTCCATGTCAGCGCCTGCGTAGGTATAGCGAAGACCAATATCACCGTCTAATCGATTACCAAAAAGTTGTGTTTCAAATTGGCTTTGCACATACGCAGCCCATGATGTTTGGTCGATATCGAAGTTCTTTTGTAGCGTCATTCGACGCTCGCCATCTGCGCTATCGTAGAAATTAAACGTATCACGATACTCTGCACGGTTTTGCCATAAATTTTTTGCATTAAAGGCAACCCATGATCTCGGCAAATCACTTTTCCCATCAAAGAAATCACTATTTACGTAGTGCGCATCTGAGCCAAGAGATGCTAATGGAATAGGGTTAAATCGATTAGAATCACGACTGCTGCTATCAGCTGTACGTTTATCATAACGAACACCTGCTTTCGCTTTCGTAAAGATACCCCAGTCAACATAGAAGTCGAGGTCAAGTGTGAATGTTAAGCCATCACCATTATCCTCACCGCCGTTGTCGAACATGGTACTGGTGGTCCATAAGCTCGGATCGGTTAAATCAAGTGGAGTACCAAACTCTTCATCGTAAACAGTCCATGCCATGATACCGTCTTCATGGTTAAAGTCTGCCATGACAAATGGAAAACGAGTATTTGCCTGCATAGCAACAAACTCACGTTCATATTTACTTGTTTGATAGACCAACTCAGATTTTAGTGTTGCATCTTCAGATAGCGCCCATTTACCACCTAATGCAAACATGTAGCTATCAGTTTGGCTCTTAGAAAAGTCGCCACTGGTAAATGCACCTGAGTCACCCCAAGCACGTGATTTGATGACATTTGTGCCTTCAAACAAGACAGGTTGAGTCACGGTTTCTACACGTGAAGAATCTGCGTATGAGAATAGAAGGTGGTTATTACTTTCGTTGCGGTAGCCATTGTAAAATGCTTCGAAAATATACTCTGATGTGTCATTTGGTGCCCATTGAAATGACAGGTTTACTGCTGGGCGTTCACGTTTACCAGTTAGATCTGACTGATTTAGTGCGTCACGACTTAGATAGTATTCAACCTCACTGTCAGTTGCAGGGTCATACATGGTTGCCCCTGGCGTTCTGTCCATACCGTGTTCAAGGCCAGTTGGCCATGGGTAAATGCGATTTAAGTTATCAGCTCTAAATGGCACGAAACCACCTGGCGCACTATTTTCATCTCGGTAGCTGGTGCTAGCAAATGAAAGGTTAATTAATGCGCCTACATCACCAACTGATGACTCCCAACGATTGCTGGCAAGCACACTTACGATAGGATCGGTTTCTTCAGATTGGTCTTGATAAACGCCACGGGCATTGACCACAACCTTTGAGCCTTCAAAATTAAATGGGCGTTGGGTGCGAACATTAAGTTGACCCGCAATACCGCTCGCTAATTGGCTGGCATTTCGTGTTTTGTATACCTCTACACTTTCAAGTAGTGCCGCAGGTATATCTGCAACAGCAAGTTGACGCCCTGCTGCGGTGAACATTTCGCGGCCATTAATTGTTGTTGTAACATCGGTTAAGCCACGGATTGTAACAGTATTTACTTCACCCGATGCGCGGTCTGTTACCTGTACACCCGTTACACGTTGCAGCGCCTCAACAAGGTTATTATCAGGAAACTTACCAATATCTTCGGCAACAATCGCATCAACAACCTGAATTGATTGGCGCTTGATATTAACGGCTTTATTTAAGCTGCTTCGGATCCCAACAACTTCAATTATTTCAAGGGAATCATTGTTGTCATTTGCTTGAGCGTTTTGTGTTTGCTCTGTAGCCTCATCTGCTGCATAAACACATTGCCCAAAAAGGGCCATACAAATTGTGCTGGCTAATGTCGTTTTCTTAAACATTTAAAATAACCTCCAAAATTATTTTAATGCGAATCAATAACAGAAGTTATTTGATTCAGTGTTAAATCAGCATCATTAGAAAAACTTCTAATGTTCGACAAGGTGCTGATATCGTGTGTTTTTTTATTAAGTGTATTTTCCCTGCAATTTTGCCACCGGTGGCATTTTTAGCCAAATAGTTGCACCGCAAGTAAGCATGCCAGGCTTGTTGTGTTGTCTTCATCCCCCTAACCACGCTCCTAAATTTTATAACACAGAAAATTTAGTTGTTTAAGTATTATTATATTCTTTTTAATGATTTGTTACTTATTTTTGCTTGTTATTTGAATAAGTTTTTTATTATCAATGGTTTATTTTTTAGGTGAATTTTCAAATAAAGAGCTTAAGTGTGTAGTTACTTAGCTATTCGTATTATTTCTTACGTCAGAAAGAGAGTGCTCAGTTGTTGTGCAAGGCTTAATTTCTTTTTGGTGCAAGCTAGGTAGTAAATGACGTATTTATTAATTTATTAACTAAAATCAGAGTTTTAAGTCGTTTTTTGGCTTTAGATATGATTAGCAAAACAAGCACGCAAGGAGAGTGGGATTCAAAATGCTACCGGTGGCAATTGTATTATGATATGTATATAATTAGTGGTAATATAAGCTTGTGTAGACTTAAAATTTTCTAAAAACATTATAATTTCAACAGTTAGAGGAACACATATGAGGAAGGATTATTTTGGCCGGCTTGAAAAAAAGCTAAGGTTAATAAGCAAGCCTGCATGGTTTGAAACCAGTATATTAAGAAATGCGTTTATCGCTTGCTTGAGCTTCTTGGTTATAGCCTGTAATAGCCAACAAAGCGTTGACACTCAGCTTGATGATGACGCAAAAACAGACATCATGATGTTAAGTGGTACCGGCAGTGATGATGCAGTGAAATGGGACTTTTACTGTAGTGAAGGGCAAAATTGTGGTGAGTGGAGCAAAATAGATGTTCCTTCTAACTGGGAGCAACAAGGCTTTGGTAACTATGATTATGGCTACATCCCAGATAAACATAGCGAGCAAGGTATATATCGTCGTGATTTTACCCTACCTGCTGATTGGTCTGGTCGCAAAATTGAAATTGTTTTTGATGGTGTGATGACAGATGCCACTGTGTTTGTGAACCAACAACAAGTGGGGCCAACCCACCAAGGTGGTTTTTATCGATTCAGCTATGACATAACGCCATTTTTAAAAAGTGGTGAAGCTAATGAGCTAAAGGTTGTGGTAGATAAAGTTTCGGCTAACAAAAGTATTGAAGCAGCAGAACGCGCAGCAGACTATTGGGTGTTCGGTGGTATCTATCGTCAAGTCTTTTTGCAATCTTTGCCACAATCTCATATTGATTGGGTTTCATTAGATGCAAAAGCATCTGGTGAATTTAAAATGGATGTTTATCTCGAAGGACTTGATAAATCAAATGCTTCTGTAGTTGAAGCACAAATTTTAGATTTAGATGGCAACCCTGTAAGTGAAACGTTTAACGCCACACTTAATGGTAACGAAGTGCACTTAGCCACTAATGTTGACTCTCCTGAGCTTTGGAGCGCCGAGACGCCTAATTTATATCAAGTGCGTATCGATTTAAAAGAAGGCTCTAAAACTATACATAGTTTCGATAAAACCTTCGGCTTTAGAACTTTTGAATTACGCCCACATGACGGCTTATATTTAAATGGCGAAAAAATTATCCTTAAAGGGGTTAACCGTCACAGCTTCCGTCCAGCAACTGGACGTACTATGACTAAACAAGCCAGCATCGATGACATTAAGACGATGAAAAGCATGAACATGAATGCTGTTAGAATGTCGCATTACCCACCCGATGTGCACTTTTTAGAAGCGGCAGATCGTCTTGGTATTTATGTTATTAATGAGTTAGGCACATGGCAAAAGCCAGTTATTGATACGCCATCAGCAAGACGCCTAGTTGCACAGCTTGTTAAACGCGACCAAGCACACCCAAGTATTTTATTCTGGGCGAACGGTAATGAAGGCGGTTTTAATACTGATGTTGATGATGATTATCACCTTTATGACATTCAAAACCGTCCAATTCTTCATCCTTGGGAGTTGTTCCGTAATATCGATACTGATCATTACCCAACTTACTCGGAACTGGTAGCTAAAAAAGCCCGTAATGAAGTATTTTTCCCAACCGAGTTCTTACATGGCTTGTATGATGGTGGCCATGGTGCAGGTTTGAGAGATTTTTGGGACTTCATGATGTCAACTCCTGTTGGTGCCGGTGGTTTCCTATGGGTGTTTGCTGATGAAGGTGTTGAGCGTACAGATCAAAATGGTCGTGTTGATACCGACTTTAACCATGCGCCAGATGGTATTGTTGGACCTTATGGTGAAAAAGAAGCGAGCTTTTTTACAATTAAAGAGATTTGGTCACCAATCCAAGTTGAAAACTTAAAGAATGGCCAGTTACTTGCCGGTTCTTTTGACGGTCAGTTGCAAGTTAAAAACCTGTATGACTTTGTTGATCTATCAACTATGTCGCTCGAATGGCGTCTATATCAGCCAGTGACTGCGTTTTCTGATAAAAAGCAGCTTGTGGCGAGCAATAAAGCCACACTACCTGCAATTAAGCCAGACTCGACAGGAACAGTACAATTGAACTTACCTGACAATTGGCAGCAAAATGGTTGGTTAGAGGTTGAATTTTTTGACCAGCAGCAGAATTCAATTTGGACAGATGCTTGGCCTATCCAAAGTGCAGCTAAACTTGCAAAATTAACTCAAGAGCAATTTGAAAATCAGGCATCAGCGACTAAACCAGCTCAAATTGTTAGTCAAAACGAATCTGAGTTAACAGTTAAGGCTGCTGATAGAACAATTATTTTTGATGCAACAACAGGTCTATTAAAGTCATACCGTAAGCAAGGTCAAACTGCGGCGCTGACAAATGGTCCTAAGCTACTTCGTTCTGATAACTCACTAAATAAAGGGGTTTATAATGGTATTGGTTCATGGCTAACTCATGATCCAAATGCTGAGAAAGAAGCGCAACAAGATAAAAAACCGACAGAATTAAAGTCTGAAATTATTGCTAATGATTTAGTGATTGAAGTGATGAACCCGCCAGCAGGCATTACAAAGCTAACTTGGACTGTTCACCCAGAAGGTCATTTATCAATGGATGTTGATTACTGGCTTGACGGTGAATACATCCTTCATGGCGTTGGTTTTAATTATCCGAAAAAAGCAATTGAGCATAAACGTTGGTTAGGTGATGGCCCTTACCGTGTATGGGCTAATCGCTTAGAGGGCGTAAACTACTCTGTTTGGGAAAATGATTATAATGAAGGCGTTGCTGGCGAGCGCTGGGAATTACCAGAGTTTAAAGGGTACTTCTCGGATATTCAGTGGCTTACATTAAGCTCTCAGCAAAGTGAAATCACTTTCTCTACTGCAACTCCGGATCTATATGCGCGAGTTATGCAGCCTGATGATGGTGAGCGCCCTGATAATACATTAGCACTTAAATATGATGAAGAAATTAGCTTCTTACACAGAATTAGTGCAATAGGGTCTAAGTTCCATGCTGCACATCACCTTGGTCCACAAGGTCGACCTGTGGCAGAAAGAGGAATAAACAATATCAAGCTAACGATATACTAATTTACAAAGAGTTACTCGTTTTAGTAAAAGCGCTGCAGAAACCTGCAGCGCTTTTTTGTTTTAATCCACTAAAGTGCATTAATAAAAAAGTGGTTATTTGGGGTTAAGGTTTCTTATAGGTGTAGCACTATAGTTATAGGTCGCTTTTTAAATAGTTCTACTACATTGAGTTAGTCATCAACTGACAGACAACAATGATAACGACTATAAAGGCGATATATGCAAAAAGTAACACAATTATGTAAACGAAAATCAGCGTCGTTTACTCCGCTCGCAGTGCTCTGTGCTGCTATTTTCTCACAGCCAAGTTTTGCAGGGAGTTGGCAGCAAAATGTCAGCATTGGCGGTTTTAATAATGTTCATATTTACACTCCTGATTCGCAATCAAGCATAGGCAATGGCCATTCTTTGATGCTGGTACTGCATGGCTGCGTACAACCCATTAATAACTACTTAACTGCGAATCTCGAAGATGCAGCCGAAGCCCATGGCATGGTAATAGCCGTTCCTGATGCTATGAATAAAGCGGGCTACAGCTGCTGGTCATATTGGCAAGGAGCAATCAATCGCAGCTCTGGCGATTATAAAAATCTGATTAATTTAGCCAATACACTAAGTGGTGATGCAGCGCGTAATATTGACCCTAAACAAGTGTATATTGCAGGCTTATCATCTGGAGCCGCAATGGCTGCACAAACGGCTTGTGTGGCGCCTGATATATTTGCCGGGGTTGCACCAAGTGCTGGGCCAACCATCGGCACAAGTTCAAGTGGGGCGATTTCGACCTGTGAAACAGTGTCTGAAAACACCTTTGTATCCCGCTGTGAAAGCTATGCTGGCAGTTATAAAGATCATTTTGCCACACAAATAGCGGCAATTGGTCACGGCACTGCCGATACCACAGTCAATACCTGTTATAACCAACAAAACGCAGATGGTTTTGCTGCCCTTTATGGGGTTAATCAACTTTCAGGCACGACGACAATAAGTGATGATGCAACACGTACCGCTGAGCAGTCACTTTGGCAAGACAATCGGGTTGCTATGCTGTGGTTTAATAATTTGGATCACTCATGGTCGGGCGGGCAAGGTGCGTCTGGCGATTATGTGGCAGCAAACAGTATTAATTTTGCAACCTATCTCGGTGACTACTTTGCTGCTAATAATAAACGAGTTGATCGTAATGTTGGCCCTGAAATTAGTAATTTAACTGCCACAGACAGTAATAACCAGCTCACCATTTCAGGGAGTGCAATTGACCCAGAAGGCAGTGTAACCAATGTTGATATTAACGTGTATAGCCTAGCCGGAGGCGCGGCAAGCTTAATTGAGTCACTCAATGTGCAAGTCGATGCGAATAATACCTTTAGTGGGGTGACAAATGCACTCAGCGATGGTCTTTATGAAGTGCGTGTCAGTGCCACAGATAATGAAGCGAAACAAGGTGATGAAGCTAATCTTACGGTACGTGTTGGGCCAGAGCCTGCGGCTACAGCACCACTACTGAGTGACACTGCGGCTAGTGTAAACGGGCAGTGCGCTAGAGTGACAGGCACGGTAGTTGATGATAATCAAAACTTAAGTACTGTCGTGGTCAGTTTTAGCAATGGTGATGTGACAGCTACAGTGAATGGCCTTGAGTATTTTGCTGAGCAATGCAATCTAGCTGGTGGCAATAATAACGCAGTGATCACCGCAACAGATGATACTGCGCTGACATCAACAGATATCATTAGTTTTGTCATCGATGCTGGCGTGACAGGCGATTACAATCTTCATATCAACGAAGGCCATATTAGCTGGGGCGAAGGTTATTCTGCCTGTTATTTAGCGTTTGGAACCGCTGCCTTTACAATGCGCGAGTATTCAGCGGGCACAAATCAATGTCAGTGGATTGCTGATGATGATTCAAGTTGTGCAGGGCCATTACAAGCATGCAAAACCACCACTGAACCGACTAATGACGCAGACAACGACAGTGTGCTCGACGGCGCAGATAATTGCCCGAATGTAGCGAATGCTGATCAAGCCGATAACGATAATGACGGGATTGGTAATGTGTGTGACAGCACTCCTGATGGTGAAACGAGTGACTCTGACAGCGATGGTGTCAGTGATAGCTTAGACAACTGCCCGCTGGTGGCCAATAGTGATCAGCTTGATAGTGATGCAGATGGTGTGGGTGATGCGTGTGACTCAACACCGAATGGTGATTACCAATGCAGCGAAACTACTTCAAGCAACTATGCGCATGTGCAAGCAAATCGCGCAACCACGAATGGTTCTTACGCATATGCGGTGGGCTCAGGTGATAACCTAGGTCTTTATAACACTTTTTATACCAGTACCTTAGCGCAAACTAGTGCTGGGTATTATGAATTAGGTAATTGCCCTAATTAATAGATGTGTGTCGCCCATAAGAGCGACACTTTTTCTAAGCAGCGTTTAGAACTTATAAGTCAGGGTGAGGCTACCGTTTGTTGGCGCGCCATAATAACCCACAGTTTGTAAGCTATTGATGTACTGCTCATCAGTAATGTTATTAACGTTTGCTTGTACTGCAACTTGGTCATTAATATTCCAACGCGCGAAGGCGTTTAGCAGCGCGTAACTACCTTGCTTAACATTGTAATCAGTGCTTTCGATTTTAGATTGCCAACGGCCATTTAAACCAACAACCACTGCATCTGTTAACGCATAATCTACTGTTACACCGACAACATCGCGAGGTGCCCACTTATTAGTGTCGGCACCATTTTCATCTGTTACATCAATATGCGTATAAGATGCGACGATATTCATAGCGTTGGTGATTTTACCTGTGACTTCAAATTCATAGCCTTCTGACTCAATAGACACACCTTCATAGTAATAAATACCATCTTCAGTGAGGCCCGCATATTGCGCAAAGTTATCTTGCTCAGCAGTAAAGTAGGCAAATGTTGTCATTAGGGCATCATCAAACCAAGAAGCCTTAACACCGGTTTCAAAGTTAGTGCCTTTGGTAGGTGCTAAGTATTGGCCGTTGTAATCAGCTTGCTCTTGCGGCTGATAAATATCTGAGTAACTAGCATATAAGTTTAAATCGTCGTTTAACTTATAGGTAAAACCAACATATGGGCTTGTCTCGCTCTCATCATTATCGATAGATGCACCGGCATTCATACCTGAGCGTTCAAATTCAATAGCGTTAAAACCAACCACGGTAAATAATTTATCCGTAATATTTAACTGAGCAGAGCCAAAGTAACGGGTTAGCTTTTGTTCAATATCTGAATACAGAACCGGCGTTAACCAATCAGGTTCAGGGATCGCATCTAAATCGTACGGAAATGCAGGAGTTGGTCCGGCCGCTGGTGTATTTGCAAAATCAAACGGGTGCTGATACATCACATCATCACTTTTTGCATGGCTTACCCCAAAGCTTGCTTGGTGTTCTTTACCAAACAACTCAAAGGCACCAAATGCTTTGATTTCAAATAAATCAGCATCGATTTCACTATCATAACGACCAGGAGAACCACTTAGACCAAGGTTAGTATCTTTATCAATAGTGCCATATGCATAAAAAAGTTTATCTTGCTCTTCAAAACCGCGAAAGTTGTAGCTCGCTTGAAGTTGCCACGCGTTTGCAAAAACATAGTTGTATTCAACAAACGCTGAGGTGTTAATGGTGTCCCACATTGTCCACTCTTGAGTGGTTGTGTCGCTGACATCCCATTTAGCTTGAGTGCCATCTGTGTAGTTATAAACAAGGCCGCCCCAGGTATTGCCATCGGTATCTGCATCTTGATATGAATAACCAATAGTAACCGTTGAGTTATTTGTAAGCTGACCATCTACCACTGCAGAGAAAAACTCGCGGTTGTTCTCAAGGCCATCTAGGTATGACTCTTTATCTTCTGCAGCAGCCACAAAACGAGCAGCCCAACTACCTGATTCGGTTAGTAAAAGAGAATAGTCAGCTTGTAAACGTTTAAAATCCCATGAACCAACAGAGACACCGATTTCACCGCCGTTTTCGTTTTTAGGGCGCTTGCGCACATAGTTAAGCGTGCCTGATGCATTACCTACACCAGTGAGTAAGCCATTGGCACCACGAATAACTTCAATTTTTTCGTAGCCGTATGCTTCCATTGCGCCGGTAACGATACCCCAGTCATTCGGTAAGCCAACGCCATCGATTTGTGTATTCTTAATTTCAAAACCACGTGATGTGTAGTTGGTACGGTTAGTTTCCCATTCTTCAACATTGATACCAGGTGCTAAGCGTAAAGCATCATTAATGTTAAAAGCGGAATAATTCTTTAGTTGCTCAGCAGAGATCACACTGATTGATTGCGGAGTTTCATCAATTTCTAGCGCTAAACCTGTCGCTCCTTCACTAATACGGTTTTGTCGAATACCCACAATTTCGATTTTTTCGAGATTGGCCTCTACGTCAGTCGTTTGCTCTGCAAAACTGATTTGAGGGTAAAGTGCACAAAGAATAGCGGTTGCAATAGGCAACTGAGTGAATTTCATTTTTATCTCCGCGTGTTATTTAGCAAATTTTTATAGGGTTATTGTTTTTAATAAGGAAACAATCGGCGGGTAAGTTATCACAACTGATAATAGTTATCATCACCATTCATCGCAAAAGTGATATGTTAATACAAATAAGTGTAACAAATTATGTCGAAGAGTTTTGTCTATATGAAAAGGCAGTTTACTAATTGGGCAAGAAAAAGGCGCCCTGAGGCGCCTAGATTTAGGAGTATTTATTTTCTGCGGATACTAAAGTTATCTGGACCTCTGGTTGTAATAGATTGAGCAAGGCTCACTTCCTCTATATCCATTACTTGTACCTGTTCTTTGGCATGAACCACTTCAGAATCTAAAGATTGATCTTCTTGTAAGAAATAGAAGTGCTCACCAATTTGAGCTCCCTCATGGTTAATACCGGCTTGATACAAGCTATATTGTTTGTTACCTGCGCGAGTCTCAAGAGTACCTGTCGTACCTGAGCCAGGAAGAATCGCAAAGTAAGCAACACGTTCATTACGGTGGCCTTCATTTAAAGTATCTTGTTCAAAAAATGCGGCACTAAAACCTGCATTATTTAAGCCTGCAACGCGCGTATAAACTGTATGAGGGCCATTAAAAGTTTGTGTTTGCAAGAATATATGTGGTTTTGCTGTAAATGCTTCGCTAAATTCTACCGCTTTATAAGCTTTAGTATCGTTTAAAATAAAGCTGCCAATTTCAACGATAGTGCCATCGCTCATTGTGTAGCGACCTTCATCCATCGTTAAAAAGTCAAACGACTCAGTTCCAGGGTGACCTTTACCATCTTGCAGATATTGCCACTCTTGGAAAGATACAGAATATCCCACTGGTGATACGTCAGTTAAACGGTTTGTACCACCGTGTTTACCATTAAATGTTGGCGCAGATGTAAATACAGCTGGTGCGGTAAATTCTTGATCACCAAAGTCATAACTTTTCCAGTTGCTATCTAGCTGTTTAATCACTGCTTCTGAATAGTAAGGGATTAATTCACTTGGTAATGAGCAGCTAGGCTCTACATCACATGCTACAGCATTTTGCGTATTGGTCGTTAAGTCGTTAATGCGAACTGGTAGTGTTGCTACAAGGCAGGTTTCGCCTGAGTACGGATCTAAACGGTATAGCTTAGATTCGTTTTTATCGCCATGGTCATTGATGACAGAGCGGCTGATCACAAGGTCGCCATTGTTATTAACTGTCGCACCACCTACCGCGATTAGCTCATGTTTTGAAAGCTCGGTAGCCGCAAAGTTTGTGCGGTCAATACTGTAAACTGAGGTTGTGGTTATTAGCAAAAGCTCGCCATTTTTAACGACTAAATCAGCGCGGCTTAAGCCATCAATGTCGCTAAAATCTGCAAGAACAGTTGCTTCGCCAGTGTTTTTATCAATGCTATAAAGCTTGGTAAAACTAACTGCAAGTAGTGAATCAGAGCTTGCATCATAGGTCATACCAATTACAGATTTAGTTGTACCAACCACAACATGTTCACCTGTTGCATGATCTAAATAGGCTAAGCGACTATATTTGAATTTATCGGCACGAATAGGTAGGTGAGAATACTCCTCATCACTAACATCAAGGTGACTAACATCAACTTTGTACTCTAGCGGAATAGGTGAAGAAGCATAATAAGTACGATTTGTTGAAGCATCATAGGCAATTGCTGCAGAGCTAAACTGAGCGATTGAATGTGCCGTAGCCGACTTGTTTTGCTCGTCAAGGCTAAATACAACACCGGTTTCACCACGGCCCGAGTTCATTGCTAAGATTTCGCCCTGACAGCTAGCTGCTACAACATTTGATGCAGCTAATGTGCTTGCAACCGCAAGGCTTGAAAGTAACAAGTTAGTTTTTATCGACATAAGTAAATCCCACTATTAGGTTTATTCCGACACAAAGAGATAAGACCACTTTGTATTAATAGTGAGCATTATAGTGAGAACCCTCACTTTACGAATGCCGATAAAAGCTGTTTTTGAGTCTAAAATTTAGTCTTTAAGTATTAAAAAAAGCATTTAAAATGTTAATTTAGCTGTTTTTCTGACTTTTCTGATCTTCTAAATTACTCGACATCGAGCTGCCAACCGATGTGATTATAACTAATAAGATAGCAAGCCAATGCTGTAATCGCGGGCTCTAGGCTCATCATGATGCTAAAGTCTTGTTCGGGTATATTGCGAAGCGCCATCATGTCTAGCGTATATGCTAGACATGATGGCGACTAAAAAATCCAGTGGTAGTACTTCTCAACTCAGTTTGCTTTTCCAAGGCACAGTGCAGTTAATAAGCCTGTCAGGAGGAAACTCGCAATAGCAATGAAAACACCTGCAACTAAACCATAAATGAGAGTTAGTAATATTGTTGCAATAATTAGTAAGCACGGTGATAAGAGGTTATAGGTTCTTATTGTGCTTCTAATCAGTAAATTACTACCTAAAAGTAATATTATTGCGGCAATAAGGAGAAGTAAATTCATACTGTTAACTCCTGCTTTAACTTTTTCGTTTTAGAGATATCTTGAATATTCACTTTACAAAAAGCGCCATATAACACGGTAACGCCGATTACAAAAAAGCTCATATCAACGACACTCACTAACAGGTTAGCTGCGCTAAAAGCGTGACTTGATGAAAGTATTAGATTAAGAGGTAAGATGGCCGAACATGCTACACCAATGACTATAAGCGTGATTTGTAAAAAGCGCTGATAGTTCAATGGTAATAGAGCCAATAAAGACCATACTAACCAGCTATAAAAGAATAATGGAGCAAATACCTTGTTATGCAAGATACTATCGACAAGGTTATTTAATAGTATTTGAGCAGGGAATAAAATAGCACAAGCTAATACAAGGCCACCGCAAGTACCAATAATAACTCTGTTCCAGCGCTTATACGCTTGTTGACTGAGTGTGGGGTTATTGCCCCGGCTGCGTTTGGCAAGCCACATCATCATACCTGAGAGCGGTAACAATGCAGTGCTCAGCCCTAGCAATACCCAAACCAATTTAACAAACAAGCCTGCAAAATTACCAAAATGAAGCGGAAACAATAACTCTAGTAATTTGATTGATGCTCCAGGTATATCGCCAAAACTGCTCATTGATTTTACAAATTCACCAGAGCCATGGTACTTCAACAATTGTGAAGCCACTTGCTCACCACCAATTAGTCTCATGTAGACTTCTGCATTTGCATCATTATGCGCCATTATAGTGAGATCAATTATCTTTGCTTTTGGGTAGCGTACTTGTGCATCTAGCAAAATAGCATTTATATCTGTGGCTTGAAATTGTTCGCTGATAATGGGTTCTGGAATGGCTGTGAACTTTTCAATCAATTTCTCTTGATCGCCGCCAAAGCTAACAAATGCCGCTGCGGGTAGCAAAATAACGGTAGCAAGCCCTAAAAAAGCACCTGTAAAACCAATGACTGCATGGAATAAGCTGCCCCAAATCCCCATAATTTTATGGCCATCGTTAATAATGACATCAAGCGGTTTTTTGCGCCTAAATGTGAATAGCTCTTTAAATAATTGTCGATGTATAAATAAACCAGTCACTGTAGAAACAAGCAATGTTAACCCTAAGAATCCGGTTAAAATTAAGCCTATAGGTCTACCTAAATGTAGGTCTGCATGAAAATGCCCGATAAATGATGGGGCATCTGTTTTTCTGTGTTCGTAAAAGTAACTCGTTGCCCCATAATATTCATTCACTAATTGATAACTACGCGGATCAAACTGATAAGCATAAGCAGCCGCTTCACTGTAGTTTTCATCCCCATGGTGTGATTCAAACAATACGGTTAGTAAATGTGTATTGTGCCCCGTTGGTAAATACACATGAATATTTTCGCCAAACTCTTTTGGCACAGTTTTATGGTATTTATTAATTATTTCAGTGATTTTTTCGCTTGGAAGTGTACTGAGTTGATGTAGCTCTGGATTTGCCCAAATCTTTAGTTCTGGGCGGCTTAACACTGCTAACGCACCAGTGAAGCAAACAATAAACAGCAAGATGGCAGTCACTATACCGACCCAGCTATGCATTAAGAAAAGTTTCTTCAAGCTGATTGATTTCATGACTGCCCCCCAGTCAATGCTAAGTAGCTCAGACAACCATGACTTATCAAGATAAATAACATCAATGCAAAAGGGTGCCACGCTTTTTCAGCCATATAGGCATATATAAACAAGGCTGTCCAAATTAAAGGAAACAACATTATTGGAATAAGAATTTGTTCTTCAATAGCAAATGGAAGGTATGTTGTCATCCCTGGAATCATCACAATCGCAGTCAGCAAGGCAAGTAAACAAGCCATAAAATGGCGCCGCTTAGTTGCAGAGAAGGTGTGGTTTTTAGTCATTTTTATGCCCCTCAAAAAGGCGGCCTTAGCCGCCGTATTTTATTAAAAACTTACTTCGAAACGAATACTAGCGGTTCTTGGTGAGCTTAATGTTTGATTGTTAAAACCAGCTGGTTCAAGAGCAACGTATTGTTCATCAAGTAGATTCTCGATTAGTGCATAAACGCCATAATTATCCCATTGATAACCAACTCGCGTATTTACTAACCAGTAGGCTTCATTTCGTGGATCAATAAAAATGCTGTCACTTGTTTCTTTGGGAATAGACAAGCGTTGTGAGCTTCCTGTATAGCTTGCATTGATATTTGCAACGAAACCTTGCTCGTTAAAGTAATCTAAGCCAACAAGTGCAGTCCACTCTGGTGCCCCAGCGAAAGGACGGCCTTGGTAATCTTCGTCTGAGCCATTGACATCAGTAACAAACTCATCAATTTTGGTTTTTGAATAACCTAACCCGCCATAAAGGCTAAGGTTATTTGTAAGTTCATAACTAATTTCTGTTTCAAAGCCTTGAACGTGTGATTTACCGACATTGCGAGTTTCTCTATCGTATTGATTACCAGATAGATAAACCGCAATTTGTTGGTCGGTCCAATCAAGGTAGAAAATATTGGCGTTGACTACTAACTTTTCATTTAACCAGACTGAGCGAAATGCAAGCTCATAATTCCATGTATACTCAGGATCAAAAGTAAATGGTGTTGCTTTTGCTACATTGGTACCGACACCGCCTGAGCGATAGCCTTTTTGTACTGTGAAGCTTGTAGAAACATCTTGATTGAAGCGGTATGTTGCGCCCAGCTTTGGTAGCCATGAGTCAAAATCAGCATTCTCTACAGGTTCATCCCCTGATGCGCCATCTGCCATTGCAAAAAGCTGCTGGTTAATACCAGCTACCAATTGGGCAAGCATAGGGTTGGTTGCGAAATCTTCTGGGTTTGGCAGTACAGCTTGAGTTTGCTCTGTGATATGGATGTCTGCAATTGTACCGTTGGCTTGCTCTTCTTTGTCGTAACGAAGTCCGGCAAATATATCCCAGTTGTCGTTAACTTCATAAGTAAAATCAGCAAACAACGCTTTAGTTTTTACTCTTTGAATGTAATCAGAGTTTTGGCCAATAAAAACAGGATCTGCTGCGGCATAAAATTGCAGTACTTGATCAGCTAATGCTGCAGGTAAACCTAGACCACCGAATTCAGCCGGTGCAGTTAATAATGAACGCACACCTAAATCTGCAAATGTAATGCCTCGCTCACCACCACTACTATCAAAAACATCAAGATCTGAATAATAGAAGCCAATCAAACCCGAAAGTTTATCGCCATCATAAGTAAATCGTAGCTCTTGTGTTTTTGTTTCGTCTTTTCTTACATCTGTTAGAGTCGATTTAGGTGGATTCATACTCGCATCACCATCCCACTCATACCCATAGGCAGCGTCAGAGTAAGTAGTGATAGAAGCAAATGACCATTGATCATTTAGATCGTAATCAAAGTTTAAAATGTATAAGTCAGTATCTGTCCATTCATAAGTCGGCGAATCTAAGTATACGTACCTGTCTTTGTAGATATCATTAATAGGGTAGTCTTGATGACCACTTTCAACCATAACCCAGTCGATACCTTTGTCATTTTCGCTGTGCATAAAACTAAATTGTGCTTCCAATTCAGGTAATGCAGAAGGTGTATAACGCAGCTTCGCACGATAAAATTCGTTGTTATCAAAGTCAGACTCTTTGCCTGTTGCAACATTGGTATTGTAGCCATCAAAGTCGCGTTTTTCACCGCTAACACGAAATGCTAACTCGTCTTCAATTAAGCTGCCACCAAAAGCAACAGCGGCCTCTTGTGTTCCATATTCGCCAACCCCTAAGCGGCCTTTAAAATCAAACTCATGCATAGCATCACGGGTTTTCATTACCACTGCGCCTGCTAAAGAATTACGTCCTTGTAAAGTTGATTGCGGACCTCGTAATATCTCGACTTGGCTAATATCCCATGTTGAGAAGCCGCCCTGTTGCATCATTCGATATGGAACAGGGGCGCCATCAATATAAACACTAGCCAGTCCTCCAGAGCCGCCGCCAGTGACATTAAATGCATCGATTCCACGAATATTAAACCCAGCACCATCGGTGCCTGATGTATTAGGTGTTCGCGCCAATACATCGTAAAAGTCATTTAAGTTTTCACGTTCTACTGTTTGACTCGTTATCACGGCAACACTCGCTGGTGTTTCTTGTAAAGTTCGGTCTATTTTTTGCCCTTTAACAACAATTTTTTCAATGTTAGCGTCATCAGCTAAAGCTGTTTGCGCACATAATGAGAGGGTTAAAAAGCTCGCTATGGCTGCAGCTATCTTTGTTTTTCTTACGATAAGCATTCTGGTTCCGTTATTTGTACAGTAATGAGAATTGTTTGTATTATACAAATAAGTTTTATTATTAACAATTTTAAATAGCTTGTAAGATAAATTTAAACTTGTGGATTAAATAAAATGAAAAAGGCGCATCATGCGCCCTTAAATAAAGATAGGTGGAGAGTTTATTTGTCGTTTTGTTGGGTTGACATCGAGCTGCCAACTGAGGCGGTAATCACTAATAAAATAGCTAGCCATTGCCACAAGCTTAAAAATTCACCTAGGATTATAAAGCCAGCCAATGCTGCAATCGCCGGCTCTAGGCTCATCATGATGCTAAAGCCTTGCGCTGGCATATTGCGTAGTGCCACCATTTCTAAGGTATAGGGCAGTGCACTTGACATGACTGCCACTAAAATACCGAGCGGTAAAACTTCCCAACTCAATAGTGCAACTCCTTGAGAAGCAGCACCATAAGGCACAAGTACAATCGCGGCGACGCTCATACCCATAGCAACGGTCATTCCGCCTGAGCCTTGGTTTCCGGTTTTTTTGCCAAACAATATATAAAACGCCCAACAGGCTCCCGCCGCAAGGGCTAAAATAACACCTACAGGGTCAAGGCTGTCTTCGCCTTTCATATCTGGGAGTAATAAAATAATGCCAGCAATGGCGCAGGCTACCCAAAATAGGTCGCGTTTTTTACGTGACGAAAGAAGAGCAACCGCAAGGGGGCCAGTAAACTCTAGCGCAACACCAATACCTAAAGGAATACGCTCAATGGCGTAATAGAATAGAATGTTCATGCCACCTAAACTTAAGCCATAAACGATGATTGGCATGCGTTGCCCCAAAGGTGGAAATGCGCGCCAAGGTTTAAACACAAGGCACAAAATAGCAGCTGAAAAACCTAAGCGAAGTGCTGTGGTACCTTCAGGGCCAATTAAAGGGAATAATTGCTTTGCAACAGAGGCTCCAGATTGAATGGTAACCATTGCGAGAAGCACGCAAATAACAGCAATAAAAAACGGTGGAATGGTGCGCTGCATCACTGTCCTTATGAAAGTTAATAGCTCAAGTTTGCGGCGATTCTACTGATGTTTTATTGGAGAAGAAATGTTTTTCGTTAAACGGGCTCAGATTTTCGATAAAGCAAAATTATGGGTATCAAATCGCTTTGATACCCATACTCAGAATGCTTAAACTCGACTTGCTTGTTCAAAGGCTGGCATGATGGTTTGCGTGGCCTGTTTTTGATGCTGGCGTTTGGCCATTTTAAAGAAAATAGCAGCAAATATAGCAGCGACAATGTCGACCATATAACTTGAGTAAAAGAGAGTGTTAACGTCACTTGAGGCAAGTTTTAAAAGTGTAGATAACACCATTAACGTACACAGGCTCGCTAGCATGTAAAAGCCAGCAGTGGTTGCCTTTTGTACAGGCTTTAAGAAGCTATATATTACAAAAGCAAAAAAAGCTGCGTAATAACTGTATAGGGTGGCGTAGTTTGTGTTGCTCACAATAGTAGGTAGCCATTTGGCAGCAACGAGTGTAAAAGCGACGGCTATCATTGACCCTAAACAAACGCCAATGGTGAGCCTAGCCATAAACAAGGTACTGCGTTTATTAGGATCTTTTTTGAAGCGTTTGTCTATCCACAATAGATTACCCGAATAGAATAAAAAGGCGCCAAGTAACCCCATAATGAAATAACCCCAACGACCCCAATCTCCACCATAGGTGCCAAAATGGAGTGAGAAAATACTGGCAACCATGTTACCCCACACTGCATCTTCGCCTTGCGGGTAGCTTGAGTTAACCACTTCTAGCGTGTACGGGTTCATAAATAAGTAATCGGTATCTGGTCCGCGAACTACCGCATTATTGTTACTCATCATAAACACCGCAGAAGGTGATGCCGAGTTTAAATTACTATAGCGAATGTGGATTGGCTCATAGCCGGGGGCATAGTTTTTCGCTGCAAGTACTTGCTCATCAACACGTGGTAAGTTTTCAATATGAAAACTTTGCGCTGCAGGTGTAGGGCGCTGAAACAATGGCTTACCATCATAAAATTGCGCTAAACCACCATAAATAAAATCATGAAACGCAAACACCACCACAGTAAATGCAATGACTAAATGAAAAGGTAAACTGGCGATACCGATAAGGTTATGGCTATCGAGCCAAAATCGACTAGGCCCTTTTTCTTTACGTAGTGCAAAAAAGGTTTTAACTAATGTCGGCAGTAAAATAATCACCCCAGAGACCAAAGCTAAAAAGTACAAAATACAGGCAATGCCAAGAATATAAACACCAGATTGGTCATGGCCAATTTCACCAATAAAGCCTGCTGTACGGTGTAAATAATCAACTAAATCGGCAAGTTCGTTTTCGGTTTGTGCGCTGACGTTTAATGTGCCATCAGCATTTAGGTGGGCGAAGTTAAGTTGTTTATCAAGCTCCATGCCTCGGGCATTGCCTTTGATATACCACGAAAGAGGTGCATCTTGGGTATGTAAATCGAGGTTAAAGCCTTTGGCGAGTTGCTCGCCTCGCTCATTAATCGCAGTATCTACCAGTGTTTGGTAGTCATAATTAGAGCTGGTGATTTTAGGAGCTTGTATAGGTGCTGCCCACTGCTGTATTTCGTGTTTGAACATGGTCAAACTGCCCGCATAAAAACCAATAAACAGTACTAAACCTGCAATGATGCCTGTCCATGTGTGTACACCTTGATAGGTGCGAAGAATATCCGATCTTACTTTCATGATGCACTCCTTAGCATAAAAAACACGCCATAAAGCAGCACAGTTAAGCTGCCAAGGACAAGCCACGCTTGCTTTGCTGAGTTGAACAAATAACTAAAACTAAAAATGGTTAGCCAAACAGGCGTGATCATCCACATGTTAAATTGCACTTTATCGCGAGCATCAATGCCTCCTGGGCCATACCAAGCAAAAAAAGCAACGAATATAAATGAGAGTGCCAGCCCTAAAAATGTACCTGCTAGGGTTTTTCCTAACCAAGTCGGCTGGCGTTTAGATGAGCTTGTCATGAATTATCCTTTTCTTTGCAGCAGGCTAGTAAAAGGGATCAGCATCAACATTAGCATGATGCTAAAGATGATGAAGAACACGGCTGCCGTGGTTGATAACTGTTGAAAGGCAAGAATTAGTGCGCAAACGGTTAACGTAATTGAAAGTAATCGCCATTGTTTTTTAATTGGTTTTGTTAAGAATCGCTGCTGCTTTCTGGTGCAGTAGAAAATACTGACAGCGAAAACGACCAGCAGGGTAACGGTAAAAATGAGCATAAGATTATAGTTGTAGTTGATGTTAAATGTCATTGTAAATGATAACTAAACTCAATTGCAATATCATTAAGCTTGTGTTAATTTCCTAGCGCTTTTTTATCAAACTTAATTTGTTTAATTCTAATAATCTCTTACGGGGAAAGGACATTGGCTACTGCATTTAAACTTAATTCACTCACCAAAGTTATGCTTGCATCATTACTTGTTGCACAGGGCTCAGCATGGGCTGATGACGACCAAAGCAGTCGAAAATCAATGGATACTATTGTTGTTACAGGAGAAAAAACAGAGAAGTCACTTAAAGAGACCATGTCGTCAGTGGCGGTTGTTGATAAGTCTTTACTAGAAAACGGTCAACTTGCTTCGATATCTGAAGCGCTGTCAGAAATGGCGAACGTCGTTGTGTTAACGGGCTCTGTACCAGATATGCGAGGTGTGTCAGGTAATGGTGGTGCAACGGGTTTCAACTCATTTAGTGGTGGCTCTAAGGCTCGTGTTTCAACCTTGATTGATGGTGTTAGCCAACCATTTGTAGCCGATTTAACCGGTGATACGGGTCTGTGGGATGTAGAACAAATTGAAGTTTACCGAGGGCCGCAATCAACCAGCAATGGTCGTAACAGTATTGCGGGGGCTGTCTACATGACAACCAAAGCACCAACTCAAGAATTTGAAGGGGCAGTGCGTGTCGGTTATCGCAACCAAGATAGTTACCTAGATACTGCCGCAGTGGTATCAGGGGCGTTAGTTGAAGATGTATTAGCATTTCGTTTATCGACTCAGTATGTTGATGGCGAAACGTTTTCAAATCCACCGGTATACGAAACAAATCCAACTGATCGTGAATTAAACAAGTTAAATACCAGCAGCACACGCGCTAAATTACTTTACACACCAAGCGAAGATCTTGCTGTACAGCTAACTTATTCAACTTACAGTGAAGAAGGAAATTCGGGTCGTAAATACTTTTTAGCGGATGAGCCATTTGATTATGAGCCACTATATCAACGTATTATGGATACTGAATCTGATACCACGCAAGTAAATGTTGATTACAAGATTAACGATGATTTATCGTTAGATGTTTTAGTTGCTTACATGGATTACAAATGGGGCTTTGAAGCATACGAGCCACTTGAAAGCGCAGAATCTGATGTATCAATGGATGAGAGTAATATCACAGTAGATTCCAAGCTTAACTTTGGTTTAAGCAATGATTTTTACTCAGGCTTTATTGGCCTTGCTTATTTTGACCGCGACCAAGACTTTGAAAGTGTGGGAGCAACAAACTATTACGGCGACGATAGCAGTAAATCGACCGCAGTTTATGGTGAAACAAGCTTTAACCTAAGCCGCGAATTAACATTAACAGCGGGCCTGCGTATTGAGCGTGAAGAACAATTACGTAATTTCAATATGGCATTTCGTGGTGATATGCTCGTTGAGCAACTTGATAATTCACACACACTACGTTTACCAAAGCTCGCGATTCAATATGATATTAGTGACGAAACGACGTTATTTGCCAGTGCGCGTCGTGGCTACAACGCGGGTGGTGGCGCACTCGATTTTACCGCTGAAGATTATTACTACTACGATGAAGAAACCGTTAATACCTATGAAATTGGTTCGCGCAGCGTTTTAAATAATGGCGATATGAATATTAGTGCTAATGTGTTTTACAATAACTTCAACGGTTATCAAGCGCTTAGCTCAGCACGTAAAATCACTAATATTGAAGATGCTCATAGCTATGGTTTAGAAGTTGAAGCCTACAGCATGTTGGGCGATCAGTGGCAGTTACATGGCGGTTTCGGTTTATTGAAAACTAAAATTGATGAATCATCAGCCTTTCCTGATGCCGTTGGCAATGATTTAAATTCTGCACCGGAGTTAACGGCGAGTTTAGGTCTGTCGCATTGGTTTACCGATAGTCTAAAAGTGAATTTAAGTGCCAATTATGTTGATGAGTTTTATGGCGACTTAACAAACACAGAAGAGCGTGTTGCGGGTGATTACACTATTACGCGTTTATCGATGACTTATGATACTGAACAATGGTTGATAAGTGCCTTCATCAACAATGCCTTAGATGAAGAAGCATACACCTCACAAGAACCTGTCAGTGGTCGTTACCCACAAGGCTACGTGGCTGTGGTTAACCCGCAAACTATCGGTGCATCTGTAACTTACCGATTTTAAACTAATCGCTAGTCGCTGAGCTGGATCAGCGACTAGCTTAATTTAAAGCGATTAATTTGCCCGTTTAAATTATTCGCCAAGTTAGCCAGCTTACTCGATGAGTCCGAAATGCTTTGCGTTTGTTGCTGCGACTTTCGACTGGTATCTTGTACTTCGTTTAAGCGCTGGGCGATTTCTTCTGTCACTTGAGATTGCTGCTCAGATGCAGAAGCTATGGTCATGTTTGCATCAGAAATGGCTTTTGCTTGTACGCTAATTTCATCGAGCATATGGCCCACTTTTTCTGAGTTTATCACTGCCTCTTTAATTTGATTATCGCTAGAGCGTATCCTCTGCGTCACAGCATTGGTTGCAGATTGTAATGAGTCAATTTTATCTTGGATCTCAAGAGTAGAGCTTTGCGTTCGACTAGCCAAAGTTCTTACCTCATCAGCAACAACGGCAAAACCTCGGCCTTGTTCACCTGCTCTCGCAGCTTCGATTGCGGCATTCAGTGCCAATAAATTAGTTTGTTCGGCTATATTACTGATAACACTTAAAATAACCGTGACTTCATTTACAGAGGACTCGAGTTGGTTAAGGTCTGTTAGTGATTTGGTGAGTGTATCGGCCACTGATTCAACAGAGCTAACTCCTTGTTGTACAACCTGTAGACCTTCTTGGGTTTTCTGATTAGCTGCGGTGGCACTGCTTGCCGCTTCTGCACAGTTTTGAGAGACTTCTTTAACGGCCGTTGAGTTTTCATAGACTGAGCTTGAAATCACCTCAATCGCTTGGCTTTGAATATCATTTAGCGTTTTAGCTTGCTGTGAAATTTCGTCGAGGCTTTTTGCAGCCACTTGCGCTTGCTCTGATTGATCATGTATTTCTTTAAGAAGCTGAGACAGCTTATCAACCATGATATTAAAGCTGCTCGCAAGCTGGCCTATTTCGTCATCAGCTTTGTGGTTAATATAGCGAGATAGATCCCCTTCAGAGATACGCTTAGCTTCATCAATTAAGGCATGAGTTGCTTTAATCACTTTTTTCTCTAATTGCCAGTAACACAATATCAAGGTAGCAATAATAGTCAGGACTAAAGCTGTGCTAATTAAACTTAGGGTGACAACACGGTCGTGATTGCTTTTAACTTCTGCAGCACTTTTTTCCTCGATGGAACTTAAAAATGCTTTCACGGGTTGCTGAATTTTCTCAACTTCGGCCATGTAAGCATCATTGGTTAAAAGTTCGATAGCTTGTACCCACCTTTTATGCTCACTTACGGTTAAGTTATTTGTATCACGGCCAAGTAAATCACTGACTAAGCCAAATGCTTTTTCTTCTGTTTCAACTAATTTGAGTGATAAGTCGTTGGATTTTTTCAAGAGAGCTAAATCATCAGCAGCCACATTAAACGCTCTTAAACGCTGTTCATAACTTTTCTTTTCTCCATTTAGCCAAGCTGCTTTTCCTTGAATTTGATCAACAAGCTGGTGGTATTCAGTTTCATAGCGAGGATCTAAGGTTACAACATGTTGACGAGCAAGTTCTGTAAGGTGAATCGAGTTTGAAGATGAAAACTTAGCAAGATGACTTAGTTCATAACGCTGTTGGGCCGACTCCATACTTTCATCTTGGCCTGATTGCAAAAACAAAATAATGAGGAGTAGGCCTGCAGCAAGGGCAATGGTTGCTGCGAACACAGCTCTGAGTAAAAAGCGAATAGTCAAAATATTACCCTTCTCATTAAAAGTAAATATTATTAACCATAGTACAAAAATCTAATTTCAATAAAAATTACGAGTAAGCTAATTAGAGGTCATTATTTAAGCTTGTAATTAAGGGGGCTTAAAATGACAAGGGCAGTGTCAACTGCCCTTGAATAATACATTTATTGGTCTGCGGGGTACACAACGCCAAGTTGGCTTCGCGCCTCATCAAGCACCACCATAACTTGTTTTGATAGTGTATGGGTATTTACTGAAGACTCAATTTGTCCGGCATTGGCCGCTTGAATAAAGTGGCTTACTTCATGGCGCATAAAGTGTTCATCAAATGGCTCAGAGAGTTCTTCAACCGTGCCATCGTTATCGATAAATTGCATACGCTTTAATAAAGAGACTGCTTCGATACGAATACGACCTTTTTCACCTTGGATCTCAGTAAAATTATCGCCTTGCGAGATTTTAGAATAGCTGATCACCGCTTGCTTATCAGCGTAATTTAATAATACATCGCCAGCTCCATCAACGCCGGTTTCAAGTAACACGCCGCTTGCTTTTACACTCTGAGGCGCGCCCCATAATGCGAGTAAAATATACAGCGGATAGATACCTAAATCGACTAATGCACCGTTAGCAAATTCTGGCAAGAAAGTATTTGGCCGCTCGCCATTTTTATATTTATCGTAACGTGATGAGTACTGACTATATTGACCAATATATTTGCGGGGTGTGCCAATTTTTTCGATGGCATTTTTTAAGCGTGCGAAGTTTGGTAAATGGGTGGTCATCATCGCTTCCATGTATAAGCGTTGATGTGTTTTTGCCGCCTGAATGATAGCCTCTAGTTCTTTACTGTTAGCAGCCGAAGGCTTTTCACCTAAAACATGTTTACCGGCTTTTAAACACATTACAGCATAGTCTTTGTGTAAGCTATTTGGTGCAGCAATGTATACAGCATCGACTAATGGGTCTTGGCATACTTGCTCAATATTGGTAAACACTTTTGCGTCTATAGCGTCGTGCTTTGCAAGGAAAGCCTCGCCTGTTTGCTGCTCTCGAGAGCACACACCGTATAAGGAGAATTCTTCAATTTGTTTAGCTGCACTCAGTAGTGTATCGCTTATAAAATTGGTACCTACAATCACAAAGTTCATGGTTACTCCTCGCTGTTTTGTGCAAGCCATGCTTGCCAATCCTGTTCAAACTTTTCCATTTGTTTATGTTTTTTGCTTAACAAATGTTTGTCTTCATCTTCTTGTGCCATATAAGGGCCTACTCGGCATAATGCACAGTGTTTATCACCTAAATAAGCGGGTAAAGTCAGCTTTTCAGTAATGCTATTGTCAGTTTTTTCGCTAAATACATAGGTAATGCCACTGGTGTCTTTAACGTGTTTATCGCGATCAACATTGCGAATTTTATAGCCTGGGAATAAGTTAATATCGAATGGCATTTGGCCAAGATATTGGCAAGTCAGCCCTTGATTTAAGCTGCCTTCAATATTCCATTCGCGGTAAGGTTTTACATCTTTAGAGGTGATGAAGCAGAGCATCGGGCCGTTTTTATCTAATGCGAACTGGCTTGCGTAGTCTAGGTAGCGATGCAACAAAGCACGGTTTAAAACATTCATACCACCTTGTTGGGTATTTGCTTTAAATGCAGCTTCACCTTTAAACGCTGGTATAAGTGGAAATTGAAAAATAACCACATCGAAACAAGCGCCATCTAAGCGCTGCCACGAGTCAGGATTTGTTACATCAAACTCGGTGAGTGTTTCAATGTTAAGTTGTTGCAAGGCGCTAAGGGCATTGTCGGCATATTTTTGTTCTATGATGTTTGCATCATCATAAGTTGAAGCAACAAGCTTGGCAGGTTTTATATAACGAGCAATAGAGTGCGAAAATGATAAATCACCATCGCCAACCGTTAATATGCGCCAACTAGGGTCTAAAAACATGTTGCTATTTGCCTTGTTCTGGCGTTGTTTCTTGCGCGATTTCAGGGCAAAGGGCTAAGCGAGTTTTAAGCCCTTCAATGGCTATTTGCTTAAAGATTAAGTTAAAACTAATCAATACGGCAATAACGATATGAATAGGACCATGGGTAAACCCCGCGTCTGTGTCAAAAAGCATTAAGCCGAATAACAAGAACATGGTAGCTAAAAATATTTCAATCAACTGATTTGAATATAGCTTTAAATTGCCTTGGTTTTTATGATCTTTTTTAATGTGAATCGCACAAAAAAACGGGATCACTTTTATTTTAAAGTGAACGTTTTTTTCTACGTAATTTTCGCCAAGGTGGTCTAGTTTAGCACGCAGTTGATCTATCATAGCAAGTCCTTAAAAAACTGAGCCGCGGATGTTACCGCAAACGCAAGAAAAGGGCTACTCAGGATAGATACTCATGCCAATTACAAATATGTGGCATACAAACACCACAGACGTTAAAACAAAACGCATTTTTTGATAATCAACGTGATAGGTTTGCCACTGCGGTGCGCTTTTTTCAAATAACAGCACTAACCAAAAACTTGCTGCGAGCCAGATTAGAGTCCAAGTTGCTGGTAAAAAGCTTAAAAAGCCAATCGGTAAGATAGGAATAATCGCTTTAATAGCATCAGCATGCGTTTGCTGACCTGCATGCCATAAATTGCCAGCCATAAAGGCTAAAATAGCGATGCTATAAAAAGTGAAAAAGTCTAAATTGACGGCATTACTTCCTGCAATAAGTGGCCAACCTACGCAGCCTAAAAATGGTAGTAAACCTAAGTAACCAAGTTGAATGTGATTAATAAACTTTTCCATAATGACCTTTAAACCGCTTAAATTAAAAAGCATACCTAACGGTATGCTTTATTTAATAACTATTTTATACCAGTTAGGCGGCTAAAACGATCGCTTTATTATTGGCGTAATTCTCGACGTAGAATTTTGCCAACCGTCGATTTAGGCAATTGTTCCATAAAAATGATTGATTTAGGCACTTTGTAAGCACTTAAGTTTTCGCGGCAATAGTCACTCACCTGTTGCTCATCAATCTGCTCTTTTAAAGTAATGTAGGCACAGACACGCTCACCGGTTTTTTCATCTTTTGCACCAATAACGGCTGCTTCACAGATAGCTGGGTGCTGACAAAGTACGTTTTCAACTTCGTTAGGGTACACGTTAAAGCCAGAAACAATAATCATGTCTTTTAAACGGTCTACAATTTTGTAATTACCACTTGGTAGTTTTAGACCCACATCACCGGTTTTGAAAAAACCTCGCTTCATACATTTGTCGGTTTCATCTTGGCGCTGCCAATAACCCATCATCACCTGCGGGCCTTTAACAACAATTTCGCCAGACTCACCGTCAGCAACAGGCTCGTCGTTTTCATCCCAAATTTCCACAGTCGTGTTTGAGAGTGGGCGGCCAATACTACCAATTTCTTCTTTTTTAAAGTCGTTTAAGGTTGCAACAGGCGAGGTTTCTGATAAGCCATAGCCTTCTGTGATTGTACAACCTGTGGTGTTCATCCAGGCATCAGCTGCAGCATGTGTTAAAGCTGCGCCCCCTGAAACGGTCATTTTTAGGTTTGAAAAATTCAGTGCTTTAAACCCTGGGTGCATACACAAGCCAATAAATAAGGTGTTAATACCTGAAAAGTAATTAATTTCAAATGGTTCGATTTGTTTTACTAACGCATCTAAATCACGAGGATTTGGGATCAGTACGTTAAATTGCCCCATGGCAAATAGGCCAACCATATTCACTGTAAAGGCGTAAATATGATAAAGCGGGAGCGGGCAAATACCCGTTTCTTGACCGGGCTTTAAAATATCGTCAAAGCGCTCATTCATTTGCTCGGCATTGGCTAAAATGTTGCCATGACTAAGCATCGCAGCTTTGGCAACCCCTGTGGTACCGCCGGTGTATTGTAAAACAGCAATATCGTCACTACTTGCTTGATGAGCATCAAGAGGGGCGAGTCTTTCACCTTGGCGGATGAGTTCGTTTAACGAAAATTGACCCTCTTGCAATGTTGGCTCAGCAACAGCCGCTGCAACAATAACTGTTTTGATCGACGTATCATTGATAACCGTTGCTAATTTATCGGTAAGAGCATCAAGAATAACAATGGCTTTCACATCTGCATCATTAAACTGGTGTTGCATTTCACGAGCAGTATAAAGCGGGTTGGTATTGACTATGATTAAACCTGCACGAATTGCTGCATAGGTAACAATAGGGTAATCAACAATATTAGGTAGTTGAATGGCTATTCTGTCTCCAGCAACAAGACCACTTTGTTGTTGAAACCACTGTGCCAAGTAGCGAGACTGTTGTTCAACTTGGGCATAGCTGAGTGTTTTACCCGTACTGTTATAGGCAGGAAGGTCAGCATAAGTTTGACACGTATGCTCTATTAATTGCGTTAGGTTATCATGTGTGTTCATGGGGATTCCTTAGCGTGTTGTTCTTATTAATTGTTGTTTTATGAGGCGATCCATCACAGAACCCATTATCCAATTCGGTAAGTAACGACTCATGATATAGGTTAGTTTAGATTGTAAGCCTAGGATCACCATTAATTTTTGTTTATCCAAGCTGCGCAAAATGTGTTTTGCAGTATTGGCTGGGTTTGTTATGGCTTTAGATGTTTTGCTTGCGCAAATTAAGCTGATTTTTATGTTATTTGGCTTAAATTTCTTGCGTAGCTTTTTGGCTAAAATCAAAGCGTTTGGCTCTGGCGTAAATTTAGTTGCATCAATAAGGGGGGATGTAATTGCTAGGTGGCCGTTCATGCTTAATTGTGGCGTTATTAGTGTTGCAAAGTACTGACAAGCAATACTATTTTCTTTACTTAGTTGCTCATTGGTACTGCAGCTAAAAATGGCTAAATCTGGTTTGCCTATCGCTGCGATTGCATTATTTACTTGAGTTTGCAGCGCTTCATTATCGCAGATATGCGTAGCAAAATACTCAATGTATTGGTAATCATCAGCAAGCTCACTTAACGATTGTTTTGTTTGTTCGTTGAAATGTACGTCAAATAAAGCGACATCGTCACCACGGCTAATATATTGCTTTGCCAATTCGAACCCAATGCCACTGTTGGCACCGGTAATAAACACTCTTCTTAACATTGCATGACCACTAATTAGCGAAACTAGCTAGTCAATATATATAAATTGTTAACAGAAAACTTAGCTTTAAACGACCCGTTTTTAACTTTTTACGCCATTAACTCGAGTGTGTCTTACGATAATCTTTTGGTGGGATGCCATACCAGCGCTTAAATGCGCGAGTAAATTCGCTGTAATTAGAAAAGCTTAGGATATCCGAAATGTTCGATAAACTGAGGCTAGATTCAGTTAAATATTGATGTGCCAGATTACAGCGTACATCATCAACTAATTCACGAAACGTTGTGTCATGCTTTGTTAAGTGACGCTGCAAGCTTCGAGCACTCATTGATAGCTTTTCGGCTATTAGGTTTACGCCAAATTCTTCGTGCAGTAAGTATTGTTTGATCAGTACTTCAACATGATCTGCAATATTTTCGCGTTTTGTGTCTGCTGGCTGTCCAAGCTGCTGGCTAAGTATAGAAAACAATTGCTTATCTGAGTTCTTAATAGGGAGCTTTAGGTATTTTCTTTCAAATACAATTGCTGTGTGCGCACAGTTAAATACTGGAATTTGCCCTAGCGCTTGGCGATAAACACTTTGGTTGTCATCACAGCTATGGGGAAGCTCCAAACGAGACAACTTTATTTGATCATCGGTTAACTGCTTTAATAAATTGACCCCAACGCTTAAGGCTAAGTCGGCACCATGATAAACACTCACCTTTAGGCTAGTGCGAACTAAAAAAGATAGCTTTACATAGTCTTGGTCTACTTCAAGGAGTAAGTCAGCGCTATTTTGATGAACATGATAGTACTTAGTTAAATTTTTTAGCGCCATTTCAAGGGTGTCGCAATTGCCCATCAAATAACCAACAGACCCTAAAATATTCAAGCTTTGCCAACGGCCTAACTCTAGCCCGAAATAAGGCAGGTTTAATTCTTTCGCCGTGAGCTCTAATAGCTGAATGAGTTGCTGATACTGCACAAAGTTATTGGCATCTTGTAATTGTTTTCTGTCTAAACCAACGCGCGATAATAGTGCGTCAGGGTTCACCAATTTACTTTCGATCAGTTCAATATAGCCGTGTAGAGCAGATACTCTAATAAGATCAGGTGCTTGTGTTAAACGGGGCATAGTGTGCTCTTTTTTAGTGCGTTGGCGTAAAAAGTAAAAAAAATTGCGTGAAAAGTAAAGTAATACAGGTCATTAAAGTTTAACAATGTATTAACCATTTGGCCTGCTAGCTGCAATTAAGGCTGTAACGTGCTTAGAGGAACACACAATGAACTACTCAAAAGTTTTTATTAGTGGTGGTAATGGCTTTATTGGCCGCACACTTGCGCGCTACTTTAAGGCGCATGGAGTCGATGTATGCGGCGTTGATTTAACACCCTGTGAAGAATTTAACATTGTTGCAGGTAATTTGAATGAGCCAGCGAGTTGGCGCTCATTAATGAATGACTGCGATTTAGTTATTCATACAGCGGCTATTGTTTCAAATGCGTTTAGCTATAAGCAAACATGGCAGGCGAATGTGGGTTGGACGAAAAACTTACTGGATGCAGCGGTGGTTGTAAACACAGTAAAGCGCTTTATTCAAATTTCGTCGACGGCTGTCTATGGCAGTGATTGGCAAACTGATATTAAAGAAGATGCGCCTTTGTTCCCTGATGGCAGAGCCTATAACGATTCGAAAATGATGAGCGAGCATTTATCGCTAAGCTATCACGCCAGTAAAAAACTCAATGTCACAATAATTCGCCCGGGCGATGTCTATGGGCCCGGCTCAAGGCCATGGATAGCTTACCCATTACAAGAAATCGGCAAAGGCATGTTTATGGTACCAGAGGGCATGTTTGGGCCTGTTTATATTGATGATTTAGTCAAAGGTATTTACCAAAGTGCCATGAGTGACGATGCAAGCGGTGAAATTTTTAATCTATCAGGCCCTGAGCAAGTGACTAATCAAGTTTATTTTAATTACTTGGCACAGGCACAAGGGAAAAAGCACGTCACAGTAGTGAATTTGGCTTTGGCGTTAAAGCTAACAGGGTTCATTGAGTGGTGTTATCACCTTGTTGGTAAAACCACAGATATCAATCCGTCGACCATGCGCATGCTAAGTCGTAAAAGTGCAGCGTACAGTAATGAAAAGGCGCAAAGCATTTTTGGCTATAAACCAGAATTTACCTTACAGCAAGGTATGCAACATGCATTGCAGTGGGCGTATGAACAAGGGCTATGTAAAGAAGAGCCACGCACAGATACCGCCACAGCAAATTAAAGATAACTAGTTAACTTATTGAAGCAAGTGAAAAGAGGGCACACATATGGCATTACCAGATATTATTAATCATCAAAATTTCTTACTGACTATTCATACTAATGATGAAAAGCTAATTAAAAACGCTTTACCGGGCGTGCACATTTATCCACTCATGCTCGATTCTGAAAATGGGGTATGGGTATTACGTGTTTTATTTGAGCCGGGTACGGTTTTGCCAAAGCACTTTCATACTGGTGTTGTACATTTATATACCTTGGCGGGCAGCTGGCACTACACAGAATACCCAGACGATTTACAAGTGGCTGGTAGCTATTTGTTTGAGCCAGGCGGTTCGATTCATCAATTTCAAGTACCAGCAGACAACACTGAAGTGACCGATACCTTTATGGTTGTTATGGGGTCTAACATTAACTTTGACCCAGATGGTAACTATATGAACATTATGGATGCAGGTTGGATTGAGCAAGTGATGTTAGCAGCCGCAAAAGAGCAAGGAATTGAGCCTAACTACATTAAACCAAAGAGTTTATACGGTTTTAGTAAGTAATTTTATTCCCTGAAGTGAAAGCCCTTTGTTACATAAGTGATTGAGGGCTTTATAGTTTTTGCTATTCTGTGCACTTCAATCTAAAAAACAAATCAATTTAATCTAAACAATCAATTTTATTTTAATCGCTCATACCTCTATTGTATTAATCAAGCAGACGCAAGGCTGCGTTAATTAAACATTTTTAAATACATCAATGAGGAATACTATGAGCACTTCATTAATTAACACAAAACTACAACCATTCAATGCAACAGCTTACCACAACGGTGACTTTGTAGAACTAACAGAAAAAGACGTGCTAGGTAAGTGGTCAATCTTCTTCTTCTACCCAGCAGATTTCACTTTCGTATGTCCTACAGAGCTAGGTGATGTTGCTGATTACTACGAGCAACTTCAAGAAATGGGTGTTGAAGTTTACTCAGTATCTACTGACACACACTTCACTCACAAAGCATGGCACGATACGTCTGACACAATTGGTAAAATCAAATTCCCAATGATTGGTGACCCTACAGGTCGTATTACTCGTAACTTCGGTGTGATGATTGAAGACGAAGGTCTTGCTCTTCGTGGTACATTCGTAATGAACCCTGAAGGCGAAATCAAAGTAATCGAAACTCACGACTTAGGTATCGGCCGTAGTGCGAAAGAGTTAGTACGTAAAGTACAAGCTGCACAGTACATTGCTAACCACGATGGTGAAGTATGTCCTGCATCATGGCAGCCAGGTGAAGAGACACTTGCTCCTTCACTAGACCTAGTTGGCAAAATCTAATTTGCCACTGCATTAAACGATAGCAAAGCTTTGCTTTGCTATCTCAATGCAACCTTAATTGCCCATCACAACTCACATTAAGCACATTAGCGGGTGGTGGGCAGTTATATTTAAAATTTTTCTAGATTATTTATTCTGAACTCAAGGGCTAAGCCATGTTAGATACGAATATCAAAAACCAATTAACAAGCCACTTTGCTTCTATTACCAGCCCTGTTGAGCTGCTTATCGCCTTGGATGACAGCAATAAATCAACAGAACTTAAAAACTTAGCAAACGATTTAGCTTCGTTAAGCGACAAATTCTCGGTGCGAGATAACCCTAACCAAGACGTACGTCGTCCGTCTATGGTGGTATCTTCACCTATTAACAATACGCAAATCACATTTGCGGGTGTGCCTATGGGCCACGAATTCACCAGTTTGATCCTTGCTCTACTGCATACAGGCGGTCATCCAAGCAAGGCAACAGAGACTGAAATTGAACAAATTAAATCATTGCCTGGGCCGCTTAACTTTGAAGTGTATATCTCATTAAGTTGTCAAACATGTCCGCAAGTAGTGCAAGCACTTAACTTGATGGCGGCACACAATGAAAATATTACGGCTACGATGATTGATGGCGCCTTGTTCCAAGACGAAGTGAACGAGCGTAATGTGTTAGCAGTACCGGCTGTGTACTTAAACGGTGAGTTATTCAGTCAAGGCGCTGTAAACTTGACCGACATTCTAAATAAAGTAGATACCAAAGCGGCTGCACGCCAAGCCGAAGCACTGAACGATAAAGAGTTATTCGATGTACTTGTTGTTGGTGGTGGCCCAGCAGGCGCTTCTGCGGCAATTTATTCAGCACGTAAAGGCTTAAATACGGGTGTGGTTGCAGAGCGTTTTGGTGGTCAGGTTTCAGACACATTAGCAATTGAAAACTTTATATCAGTTAAAGCGACCGAAGGTCCTAAATTGGTTGCACAACTTGAAGAGCACGTAAAAGAATACGACGTTGATGTTATGCAAAACCAACGTGCGGCATCGCTTACTAAGCAAGATAATTATCAAATTACGCTAGAAAATGGCGCGGTTTTAAATGCTAAATCAGTGGTATTAGCAACCGGTGCACGCTGGCGTGAAATGAATGTGCCAGGGGAGAAAGAGTATCGCGGTCATGGCGTTGCTTACTGTCCTCACTGTGATGGTCCGTTATTTAAAGGCAAAGCGGTAGCAGTAATCGGCGGTGGTAACTCAGGTATTGAAGCTGCAATTGACCTTGCAAACATTGTTGAGCATGTCACCGTGCTGGAGTTTGCTGATACCTTACGTGCTGATGAAGTACTTATTCGTAAAGCAAATAGCTTAAACAACATTACTATTATCAAAAACGCGCAAACGACTGAAGTTGTTGGTGATGGTAAACGAGTAACAGGCTTAAGCTACATTGACCGCATCTCTGGCGATGAAAAATCACTTGAGCTTGCAGGTATCTTTGTGCAAATCGGCTTGGTGCCAAACACTGAGTGGTTAAAAGATTCAGCGTTATCACTGACTCGCTTTGGCGAAATCGAAATTGATAGCAAAGGTGCAACATCATTACCGGGTGTTTACGCTGCAGGTGATGCAACAACAACGCCGTTTAAGCAAATCATTATTGCCATGGGCAGTGGTGCAACGGCAAGCTTAGGTGCATTTGATTACTTAATTCGCCACAGCGATGAGACTCAAAGCACAGAAGATGCAGCTTAATGACTCTTGATTAGGCAGCTCACACCCATAGCTGCCGCTTTAAAGCCGCCCTCTCCAAAGGCGGCTTTGTTTTTATTAATCCAGCTACTGATACTGTGCTGCGGTTATAAATTCCTCAAAACTTTCACACCAAATAACTACTGTATTGTAATCACTGACATCGATACCTTGTGGTACAACTAATTTAAAACCATTGAACGAACGCACTCCTGCAACACGCTGCATTGTGCCTTTTTGTGCTAAAAAATCGGCTTCGTTATCAATAAAGTTTCGCGATAGATAAAGTTGATAGTCAGGTCCAGGTGATAACGTGCCCTGCATAGAAATAGCATCATTCGTTAGATACACCTTGCCATCACCATAATGCAATCGATCTGAGCCTTTGAGGTCGGGCTTAAACGTTGCACTAAACTGCGATCGACCTTGGTGCTGCTTTAAAATAGCAATATCGGGTGCTGGTTGTTCAGTTAAAATAGGTAAACTGTACACTCCAGCTATAAAACCCGCAGCAAAAATCGCCAATGTCATAATGATAATTAGCAGCGCTTTTAGCATGCTTACTCCTTATTTTTTAGCGTTATGATGTGACGTTGCTTTAAATAAAATTGTTTTTCAACATCACCAAAGTATTGCAAATAGAGCTTCTCAAGTTCACCTGATTGCTGCAGTTTTTGCATACCTTGTTCTAGTATATTTCTAATATGTTGATTCTCTTTGCTTAAGTAAAAGTAATAGTCGCTGGGGTATTGCAACATAATGTTTGGCGCAATGACAAAATTGAACTGTTTTAGTCTATTCAGTTCGGTGCCAATTGCCAGTACTGAGCGTGGAAAGTAATCACCGAGTCCTGTTTCAAGGGCTTTTACCATCCCTGGGTAATCAAGCTCGCCATTGACCGTTAAACCATTGTTTTTCAGTACGGTATAATCGGACCAACTTTGTTGTTGCAGGCCAACCAAGGGAGTTAATTCAGCAAGGGTTTCGATGTTGCTAAACTTTTCTTGGTCTTCATGACGAATAATTAGTAAGCGCTGGCCATGTAAGCCCTTGTAGAGAGGAATAGTCGTTCTGACTAATGAATCAACTTGCTCGTGAGGTAAAGAAAGCCATGCTAAGGTAATCGTTTTATTATGACTCAGCTGCTCTATAATACGTTTATTATTCATTGGTTTAACATTGTATAGCAGCACTACATCCACATCCATTGCGGCAAAGCTTTGGTCGAGAATATCGTGAATATATTGGTTTTTTACCGCATCGGTATAATTTGGCTTTGCAAGCTGTATAACAATTTGTTCATGGCAAAAGGCTTGTAGACTCAACAGAGCAAACGTCATTAGCAAGATTATTATTGCCCTGTTCATTAATTTAAGTCCTTTTTTGAGCGCAGGTTTATACGATTATACTTTGAAAACATGTACCTGCTGTTGTAAACGCGAAGCCAATGAGGCCAGTTCTTGGCTGGCTTGTGCATTTTGTTGCGAGCTTTCGCTAACCAATGAAATGCTACTACTAAATTCATTAATATTACAACTAAGTTCGTTAGCAACAGTGGTTTGCTCATCGGTTGCGGTGGATACTTGGTTGTTCATATCGGCGATAAGTGCCATTTCTTGAGTAATTTCAGTCAGTAATTGTGATGAGCGTTCTGCGTATTCAACACTTTGTTTAGCACTTTCGTCAGCATTACCCATGGCGGTCACTGCTTGCTGCGCCATTGTTTGTAGTTTACTGATCATTTCGTTAATACTGGCCGTAGCTTTTTGCGTGTTGTGCGCAAGCTGCCTTACTTCATCGGCTACTACTGCGAAACCGCGACCCGATTCACCTGCGCGTGCCGCTTCAATAGCAGCATTTAAAGCGAGTAAATTGGTTTGTTCTGCAACACCTTGGATCATCATTACCACTTGATTGATATCGGTTGACTGTGTATTTAACTCATTGATTAATTTTGTATTCGCGTTAACGATATGTGAAAGACGGTTTATTGAATCGATATTTTCTTGCACAGACTGCTGACCCAGCTTGGCTGTTTTATCAGTGTGAGTGGCTTTTTCTGATGTTGATAATGCATTTGCAGCAACTTGCTCAATAGCACTACTCATTTGCGTTATGGCAGTAGCAATCATTGCTGATTGATGTTCTTGCTCTGTGGCTGTGCTTGCAACTTGGTCGCTAATTGAGTTCATTTGCTCAGCTGCAGATGAAAGGGTGAGTGTTGCACTGGTTACATCATTTACTAAGGCATGAATGCGCTCCATCATGGCATTAAAGTGATGTGCTGCTTGGGCTATTTCGTCATTACCATGGGTTGTTGCACGCAGACGTAAGTCGGCATTTTCTGAGATAGAGCCTATCGTTTCACTAAGCGATAACAATGGGTTATGAATAGAGCGGTATATAATAAAGGCAATTGCCAACAGCAGTATAATCAATATTGTAATCGAGGCAGTCATTGCAATACTAACCTGAGCAAAATCTTTATCTGCGGCGTTTTTAAACTTGTTAGCCTCATTGATTTGTAAGCTTATTAGCCCTTGATAGCTTTCACTGAGTGGGTCAAACACATCGTAAAGACTTTTTACGAACACCTCGTTAGGTACTGCTTTAAGCTGGTTACTTTTAACTTGGGTTAAAAACGTGCTTAGTTCGCTTTCTACTACAGCGAGATTCTTTTCCACGATATTAACTAAGCGCTGCTCTTCTGTGGTTAGCTTGGTCCCTAAGTAGCTTTTCCATTTGCTATCAGCAACATTTTTTGCATTTTCAACGGCGGCTAGAAAGTCAGTTTTTGAAATTTGTTCAGCGCGGTATTTATGGAATAGATCAACAATACTAACCGCGTAATTGTCCGATACTGTTTTTATCTGCTCAAGGGGGATGACTCTATCGTCATACAAACTGTCGATGCCTTTTACCATGTTCGACATAATAGACATTGTAAAAATAGAGGTGATCACAAAAACTGTAACCGGTAACAAAGCCAAGACGGCTAATCGCGTACGAACGGTGTAGTTATTTAACATGAGCGTGCAAATTTTTGTAAGGACTTAGTATTAAAGCTAATAGAGAAATGGTTTTAAGCAAGTTTTTGCAATTGTTTTGCTGGCTTTTTCTTGAGATACATATCTATTACGACTTAAAGGTAGCCACAGAGGGCGTTACCTTTGGTTAAGATAACAAAGCCAATATTTACACTGGCTTTGTTTTGTTCCTGTTTTTACATCAATGGCCGCGATTAGGCATTTGCCGAGGCATTTGTCTTTGTGTATTACGGCGCATTTGTTGGCGCTGCATACCTTGCTGACGTGCTCTATTTGCCCTATTTAATTGCTGCATACGATTTTGTTGCCTATTTTGAGTGTGCTGGCGTTGCTGTAATGTTTGCTTCGCTTTACTTTTATCTATGCTTTGCAATTTATTTTGCACTTGTTGGCGGTCAATATTTTGTGCTCGATCTTTGATTTGTTGCTGTTTATCGGTAGGTAATGTTTGCCATTTACCTTCAACACGTTGTTGCCATTTATCGGCATCACGCTTGAGCACGTTACCTTTTTGATCCGCAAACACGTTGTTTGCTTTATCGCGTTGGCTGATGGCTGTTTTTAAATCGCGTTTCACTTGCTGCTTTGAAGCGAGACGAGACTTACTCTGATCGCGTTTATAAATATTATGCCTTGGTTGCTTATTATGGTGGCCAGGTTTATGACCGACATTAATTTTGTTACCAATATTGATATTGCCATTATTAATAATAACTGGGCCGCGGTAACCACCGCCATACCAGCCATTACAGCAATGATAAGGTCGATAATGGGTTGGCCATCCAACATTCCAATTCATACCTAGATTTAAAAAACCATTGCTCCAACTTAAGCCAAACGACCAACCCGTCCAGTTGTTATAGCCAATATTAAAACCCCAAGTTGGTGGGCGAGGGTAGTAGTAGCCACCGCCCCAGTATGGTGGGTAGTACCAACCTGTACCATACACTGGCACGCCATAATAAGGGTATGACCACATGTAACCTGGGTAATAACCAACATACACCACTTCAGGAGTTGACTCGTATATCTCGACATAAGTGACGTTGTAAACGGGGGAACTTGGAGGAATTTTTGCGATGTCATCTTTTGGAATGCTATCAGCAACAAGCCAAGGGCCTTGTGCGGAGTCTGCCTTAAACCACACTGCATTATCGACTGCATAATATTTGCCTTTAATTTGCAGCACTTGTGCATCGGTATTAATGGCATAAGAAACCTGCGTGCCCGGGATCCGTTCAAATTTAGGTTTGCCATCATAATACACAGTTAAACTCGTATCTTTACGGCTAATAGCCGCTGTTTGCGGCACTTTTGCATCTAATACAGCTTCATCAGCTTCTTCAGTGCCAGCAACTGAAACTCTGAGACCCCCTAAATCTGATTCAGGTGGAATATTGGCAAAGCTTTCTGGTAGTTCGTCGCCACGTACAAAGGTCCATGGGCCTGTTTGTTGTTTTGCGCGATACCAGCGTCCAGATAACAAGACGTACATGTTATTCGTTTGCATTTCACGTAGCCACGGGGTTTCAGTGTTAAACACATACATGAGCTCGCCACCTGTTAAGCTTTTCCATTTAGCTGCGCCATCAGTTGCAATAAGTTCGGTGGGTTTAGTTGTAACAACAATGGCTGGTGGCGCACTTAGATCTGAGCTTTCGGTATCTTTAGGAAGCATTTTTACAAGTTCAGCCGGTGGCGACTGAGTATAGTCATAAGGCCCTTTGGCTTGTTTTGCCTGATACCAAAATTGCCCATCGGTGAGATAACATAGTTTGCTTTTGCTATCTTTAATCACTGTCATGGCGGTGTTTAAAGCGCGCTCATATTGGCTGTTTTCAATTTTACTAAACTTAGGTTCACCATCAAAACTCAATAATACCGACAGTTGCTCTTTGAAAATAATCGTTGGAGGGTCGGTTTTTAACTGCGTTAAACTTTGTTCTGCTGCTTCTGCACTTTCAAGGCTGGCGGTGAGTTGTGAAAGCGAGGTTTCGAATTGACTGGTTTTTATTGCTTCATTAACGACAGCAGTAAATTTTTGTTCGCTTGCATCTTTTGACTCAGGCCAGCGTACATCGGTGACAGTCATATTGCGAACGGTGACGGTATCGTTTTCGCGATCAGTATCTAATTTAGCTCTAAACCAAAATACGCCAAACACAGCGTCACTACCTGAAACCGAAAATGACATTGCTGCACGGGCTGTTAAAGTATTACCGTTTAGTTTCTCGGGTTGTGGCTGGTAAACAATGAGTGTGCCTTGTGATGTTTGCACTTGTTGAGGCCATTCAATAGCTTGGCTAAAAAATGAAAATAAACACAGAGTAGAGAGTATTAAAACCCTGCAGGCAATAATAAAAGGTAGGGGGAGTTTCATGGTCAATCCTTGGCTAACATAACTCTTTAAAGTATAGCCAATGACATCGAAAACGCTTAAAAATTGTTCCTGTTTTTAAAGCGTTAGCTTAAGCAACTTGAGTTAAAAAATTTGAGCCCGCATTTAAACCCATTTCATAGCCCGCACTGAGTTTTTCAAATGATTTGGTTGTTCGACCAACTGCAAAGTTGGGTGGCGGTGCAATAATATTAATTTTACAATCGCTTGGTGGGTTGGTAATAAAATCAATGCTTTGATTGTAATTTTCTGCGCGTCTTAAGGTGGCTTCTGCTAATGCAGGGGTGTTTTTATAAAGGCGTTTAACGAACCAAGGCGCTTTTGAAGGCTTTTTCTTATAGCCAAGAGGCTGAGATAAAATAACGGTGATTTCTTTATTACCCATCTCGTATGCTTTACGAATAGGAATAGAATCTGCCACGCCGCCATCAGTGAGGTGTAAATTGTCGATAACAGGAAATTCTCGATAAGCAATCGGCAGCGCACATGAGGCTTTTAATTGCTCTTCAAGATGAACCGCATTTGCTTTTAAGTATTCTGCCTGTCCAGTTTGTATATTGGTTGTGACTATATAAAATTCACTGGCTTGTTTTTCGAAGGTGTCGAGATCTAGACGAATATCACGGATGGTTTCTTGCCACAGCCAGTCTAAATCAAACAGGTGGCCACCTTTAATAAAGCGAATAAAATCGATGAACTCTGGTCGGCAAGAGTAATCGGTGATCACTGCATGGTTACGTTTGTATTGGGCGCACAAATAAGCGGCAATGTTAGTGGCTCCGGCAGAAACACCATAGCATTGATTAAAAGGTTGGTAATTAGCTTGAATAAAAGCATCCAGAACGCCAGTGGCAAAAATGCCACGCATTGCACCACCTTCTACAACGAGAGCCTTGTTATTGTTCATTTTCGCAACCTTGCTTGTAACCGTGAGTGCTTCTAACCATAGCAAACACGGTTACAAAACTAAATAGAGTTTTGACTCTAAATAAGGTTTGATTCTTGCTGAGTTATACTGCCTCTACCCAAAGTACGCCAACTTGTTTGTCGGTTACTTTTACTGTGCTACCAGCAGCAATGGGAGACTGACTTTTTAATTGCCATGTAATACCCGAATACTGATGTGTGGTTAACCCTTTATCATCAACATTGGCATTAACGACAAAGGTAAGCTCAGCAAAATCGCTATGTATCGGCTTAGTATCGGTTTTATCCTGCATGCGTTTGAGAGGTTTCCAAAGCACGAGAGCAAAACCAAGAGTAAACACGATATTGCTCCAAAGCGCGGTAGTGTAACTCGTATCAAGTAGACCTATATTCATTAGTAAGCCACTGGCAAATAAAGATAAGCCTAAAAACAGTAATACATAGGTACTCATACCCAGTACAGCAACTTCAACAATTAGCGCGATAACACCTATAATCATCAGAGCTTCGGCTAAATGGGTATCTAAAAATGCCATCAGCCCACCTAACTTTGTTGCTTTTTATTCAAAGAGTTAATAATAGACATACCTTGAGCTACAAGCGAGCTTGCGTCAGTACCACTTTCAGGAAGTAATACCACAGATGACTCACGAGCAATGGCTTCTTTAGCGGCAATGGCTTTAGTGGCTAGGTCGAGTTGAATTGCTTTTTGGCCTTGTTCGGTGTCAGCGGCTTCACCTACTTTACGTAGTGCATCTGCTTGTGCTTCAGCAACGGCGATAATCGCTTTCGCTTCACCTTCAGCGCGTAAAATTTGCTCGGCTTTTTCAGCTTCGGCAGCAAGGACTTGGGCTTGCTTTTTACCTTCAGCCACGTTGATGGCAGACTGACGGTCACCTTCAGACTCTAAAATTTGCGCACGTTTTACACGCTCAGCTTTCATTTGTGCTTCCATGGCTTCCATTACAGAATTAGGTGGCACAATATCTTTAATTTCGTAACGTAGAACCTGAATACCCCAAGGCTCAGATGCTTGGTTAATCGCGGTAACTATGTTGGTGTTTAACATGTCGCGCTCTTCAAAGGTTTTATCTAGTTCCATTTTACCAAGTTCAGAACGCATCGTTGTTTGCGATAGCTGAGTAACTGCAAATACATAGTCATCAACACCATACGTAGCTTTATACGGGTCAAGCACGCGGAAATACAGCACACCATCGACGATAAGCGAGATATTATCTTTGGTGATAGCAGACTGCGAAGGCACATCTTGCGCTTGTTCTTTTAAGCTGCGGTCAGCGGCAATACGGTCGATAAATGGCACAATAAAGTTTAAGCCGGCTTCTTTGGTCGAATGGTACTTACCAAAACGCTCGATTAACCAGGCACGATTTTGCGGCACAAATTTAACGCTACTTTTTAGTAGCACTAAAACAAAAATTAGAAGAAAGACTTCTACATTTAACAACAGGTCTAAAATGCTAGAAACGGGGTCCATGTACTTTCCTTAATACAATTAATATTATTTTTCACTGCTCAGATTACCACCACAAAGCAAAGCACGCTATTGATTTGTAATCGTTACCTATTTAAGTACAGTTTTATTCTTTATGCATTGTATTAATAATTCAGTGCATGTTTTATCAAATACATGTGTTGATCAGCTTGCGCCACAATTTCATCGGCTGTTTTTTGTGTACCTAAAAACATGGTGACGCCAACACTGGCTGAGCCCTTATAGTTAAGATCTTGGTGAATAAACTCAACTTCGATGGCTGTTTGCAGTTTATCGGCAACGCGATAGGCATTTTGTTTGGCTGTTTGCTCATTTCGGCCTAGCCCTTCAAGTAATACAACAAACTCATCGCCACCAATGCGGGCTAAACAGTCTTTTTCGCGCACAACGGTTTTCATTCTTTCAGCAATCTCAACAAGATAAGCGTCGCCGGTATTGTGGCCATATTGATCGTTTAATTTTTTAAACTTATTAAGGTCGATAAATATTACGGCACCATAGTTTTGGTCGCGCTTGCTCATTTGTAACGCAAGCGATAAGCGAATATAAAAATAGCGGCGGTTTAAAAGTTCAGTTAGCGGGTCGGTGGAGGCAGCGTAGAGGAGTTGTTCTTCAAGGTGTTTTCGTTCGGTAATGTCTGTTGCAATACCTAAAATGCCGATGACTTTGTTAGGCTCTGTGTCGCAAATAATAGGGGTTTTCACTTCCCAGAAAATATATTGGTGTCCGTCGGGAAAGGTAAGCTCAACTTCTTCACGGGTCCGCTCACCGCTGAGCACCCGCTTGTCTATTTTGGCTAGCTTTTTTACGTCAGGAACCGGGAAAAAGTCCACATCACTTCTATGATGTAATTCTTGCTCAGAGCAAGCAAATAAACCCAAGGTAAGCTTATTAGCATAAACGTAATGCCCGAGCTCATTTTTTATGTAAACGTATGCGGGTACGTTATCAAGTGCAAACTTTAATTCAGCAACATGAACGGGCAATTTAGAGTTATTAAGTTCGGCCACAATATGTCCCTATATAACAAGCCATAAGTTGATAGTGAACGAAAATATCTTATTAAACAAGACTGACCACAGAGCAAAAAATATAACTAATGATTTAGGTATAGTTATGAAAAATAAATAAAAAATTAATAGTTAGGATGGGTGATGAACTTTGTTATTAAGTGTGTTTTAGACTCATTTGGTTATCTCAAATTTTAACTGTTTTTTATTACTTTTTGTGTGATTAAAAACTTCCTTGTTTTTAGTCATCACTTTGGCTTTTATGCTTTGTTGAGAATGGCAAGGTGTTTTGTATGATGCGCGCTAAATAAGCGACAAAAAATATAACCCGTTACAAACATTGATAAGCTATAGGTTGCACCTGGAATTGCCATGGCGGCATTATTGATTAAGGTACTCGCAATTAAAATGGCAAGGGTGCCATTTTGTAGCCCAACTTCAACCGCAATGCTCATTTGTTGCTTGTGATCTAAGCCCGATATTTTTGCAAAAAACAACCCTAGTAACAGCGTGCTGAGGTTTAATGTCAGCGTTGCAATGCCACTGGTCGCAAAAAAGCTCAGCATTTGGTCAGCATTTTTATGAATAATGCTAAGCACTATCACAATTAAGAATACACTCGAAAAACGACGTATAAAGGGTTCTATTTTCAAGCTAAAATGGGGTTTAAAGTGATTAAATACCATTCCTAAGCAAACAGGAAGTACCGTTATCATCAGCATTTGCACTATGGTTTTAATCACGGGCAAAGCGAATTCGTGGCCCGGCACACTCAATGTATGCATGGCAAAATGCATAATCAGTGGCAAGGTAAACGGTGAGATAAATGTTGCTAGCGTTGTTAGACTTATTGACAGCGCAACATCCCCTTTGAATAAATAGGTATAAAGGTTTGAAGTCACACCACCCGGGCAGCAAGCCACTAAAATCAGGCCAATAGCGAGCTCTGGGGATAGGGTAAAACTCATTGCTAATAAAAACGCAACGCTTGGCAATAACAGTAGTTGGCAGCTTAAGCCTATTGAAAGTGCTTTGGGGCTAATAAATAATGCCTCAAAGTCTTGCTTTTTAAGCCCTAACCCCATGCCAAACATGATGATAAATAGTGCTAAAGGCAGCACTATTTTAGTCATGATATCAATTTGCATGGTATATCCTTATTGATCGTAACCCGGACTTTTATTGTCGAGTAAGCGCAGTAAGGCAGGCCAAGCAATTGCGCCACCCAGTCCCTTAGTAGCAACTTCAGTTTGCCCTTTGATACCCTCAATAATCGCGCTAGGTACTTGTACGAGTTGCTCAGTATTTTGTGAAGTACGAGTTTGTACAGCGCATGCAGCTTCAAAAACATACATAAACAAAAATGCATCAGCGACCGTTTTACCTACTGTTAATAGGCCATGATTACGTAGCATTAGGAAGTTATTAGAACCTAGGTCATTCACTAAACGGTCTTGCTCTGCAGGATTAAGGGCAATGCCCTCGTAGTCGTGATAACCCAAACCTGAGTGCACAACAACAGCTTGCTGAGAGATAGGCAATAAGCCGTCTTTGTTGGCAGACACTGCCGTGCCATTGAGTGAGTGGGTGTGAATAACGCAATGGGCATCATCACGCGCCATATGAATACAGCTATGAATATTAAACCCCGCAGGATTAACTGGGTATTCACTGTCATGCAGCTTATTACATCGTTGATCTACTTTGATAAGACTTGATGCGGTAATTTCGTGAAACATCATGCCATACGGGTTTATCAAAAATTTGTTGTCTGTGCCGGGAACGCGCATTGAAATATGGGTAAAAATTAAATCATCCCAGCCATATAAAGCAACTAGGCGATACGCGGCAGCGAGCTCAACACGGGCTTGCCATTCTTGATCTGATACTGTGTGTTTCATGGTCATGGTGTTTTCCTAAAATGGTACTTTGCGAATAATAATGTCTTTAAACATGACCCAATCACCAATAAAGCTATAAAAAGGGTGTGTAAAAGTAGCGGGGCGATTTTTTTCAAAAAAGAAATGACCAACCCAAGCAAAGCCATAGCCCACAACTGGGCATAAAATTAGCAAGCTATATTGCTGCTGATAAATAGCGGCAAACAAAATAGCCAAAACAATCCAACTGCCAATGAAATGTAAGCGTCGACAGACTTTATTTTTGTGTTCTTGTAAGTAATAGGGGTAAAACTCTTTAAAGTTCGCGAACTCGCGTTTACTTGCTACAGTGCCCATATTGTTGTCTCCGTTGTTAATTACAGGTTAACAATAGGCTTTTATTCTTTTATTTACTTGATAATATAGGTCATTGAATTGTTTATTTAGGACGCTCATGAGAACCTTATCAAGCTGGTGGCTACGTGCTATGGCTGAGTCGTTTAAATGGCAGGGCTTACCAATTACTGAGTTGTTTGCAGCGGCAAATATTTCTTTAGCAGAATTAAGTAGCCAAACAGCCCGATACCCACAAGCCAGTGTCAGTATGCTTTGGAAGCAAGCGCAAGCCATGTTACCAAACACCCACTTAGGTCTTTATGTTGGCAGTAACATGAATGTACGCGCTATTCCGGTGGTAGGCATGGCGATTATTCAGTCAACACAGTTATTGAGTGCTTTTCGGCTGATATTGCGGTATCAAAAATTGATGGGCGATACACATAATGTATCTTTGATCGATCACGGTAGTGAGTATGAACTTCGCTTTAACTTTAGTGATGGTGAGCGGGATATGTCACTGCTAAGCTACGAAGCGCCTATGGCGTTTTGTGTGAAAATAGCGCGCACTGTAAAGGGAAAAGATTGGCACCCAACGCGAATTTGCTTGCAACGTAAAGAGCCACACAGTGAGATTAATGCGCACTTTAATTGCAAAATTGAATACGGCGCAACGACCCACAGCCTTTTTTTTAGCGAAAATACCGACAGTGAACCTGTGTTATCAAGTCAGATGAAACTAGTGACGCAAACGAATGTGACGCAGGTACTGAGAATTTTACTTGAAGAGCATTTAATTCAAGGCCAAACCACCAGTAAAGCAATGGCAAAAGCACTTAATATGAGTGAAAAAACGCTGCAGCGCCGTCTTGCAAAAGAGGGCACAAGTTTTAGTAAAGAATTAGCAAGTTTAAGACAGCAAAAAAGTGTTTCGTTGTTAAACGAAACAGATCTTTCAGTTACTGAGATAGCCTTTTTATGTGGCTACTCTGAAATTAGTGCATTTCATCATGCATTTCATCGCTGGTATGGCATGTCGCCAAAATCCTACAAACAAAAAATGGCAATAAAAGCAGGGTCATAATAAGCACGATTTTATTCAGTGAGGTGTTTGTATCTAGTATTTTAACTAGTAAAAAGGTACAGATTGGCGTTTGTTCCTATTCTGTTTGAGTTTGATAATTATTCATACAAAAACAACAGTAAAAGCTTAAATAGCAATTGCTTAACACAGACTTGTTACCTAAAATTATTGATAGGACGCAAGGATGATCTAAAACCAAAACTCCACCACTAAGTATGAGGTTTGCTGAATGCGAAATCTATCGCTGCGCACTATTTTTATTAGTTTTGTGTTAATTGCATTGTTTGTTGTCACTGTGGTTAGCGCCTTAATCAATACCAGCCAATTTTCTCGGCTTTATTACCATCAAACAGAAGAGCAATTATTGCCTGACGCTGTGGGTAAAGTGGCTGCCGAAATTGACGCTCAAATGCGTTACCCGATCTCTGTGTCACAGTCGTTAGCTGAAAACCAAATTCTGCATACGTGGATGAGCGAAGGTGAGAAAAACTCGCCAATTCATCAACGTGTCATGGCGTACTTTGCTGACTTACAAAGAAAAAGCGGTGCTTCATCGGTGTTTTGGGTAAGCAAAAACTCAATGAGTTATTACACGCAAGACGGCTTTTTCAAATCAATTTCACAAAGTGAGCCAAGAGACAGTTGGTTTTTTGACTTTATTAGCTCAGATAAACGCCAAGCGCTCGCTTTAGATGTAAGTGAGCAGGGCGGACACCTCACTTTATACGTTAACACGCTAGTTGAAATTGCAGGACAACGCCTCGGTGTGGCAGGGCTTGGTTATGATATTTCAGATATTTCTAGCATTGTCACGTCGCGTAAAATTGGCGAGCAAGGGTATTTATTTTTAATTGATGACAGCAAGCGAATTATTGCACACGCAAATGATGCTTATATTGGTAAACAAGTCACAAGCGTCGCTTCATTAAGCGCATTACAAAGCTTTTTGAGTAGTAAACATACTGGCTTTACTCTATCGCAAGTCGAGCTCACAGGTGAAGATGTTTACGCTGGGGTTATGCCAATTGAAGGAACTGGCCTTACTCTTGTCGCGGTTCAGCCCAAGCAAGAGATATCAAGCGCGATTAATACAGTAGTTTGGATGTCGATTATCGTAAGTGTCGTGCTTGCTGGTATATTTTTAGTGCTAACGCTTTATTTTGCGAATTGGCTGAGTAAGAAAATACGCAGTGTTGGTGACGAGCTACTTGGTATGGCAGGCCACGGCGGTGACTTAACAAAACGTTTAGATGACAGTGTTGATAATGAGCTGGGTCATCTAGCTAAGGGCTTTAATGCTATTATTGGTAAAGTAGCTGAGCTGGTAGATGAAATCAGTGTCACCGAGCAAGCGATGCGAGAGGGGATTGACGATCTTGCGAACTTTGCCAACAAAACCTTTGTTGCTACCGAAGATCAGCGCGCGCAAACCGATCAAGTTGCCACAGCTATTACAGAAATGGGGCAAACAATTAACGAGGTGTCTGATATTGCTCATCGTACAGCAAGCGACACGGAAGAAGCAGTACGAGAAACCGTGCAAACCAATCAAAGTATGGCTGCTACAGCGCAAACCATGAATGAACTGAATGACATTTTGATCACGGTTGATAAAAGTATCGGTGAGTTTGCTAATCAAGCCGCTGAGATCAACTCGGTTGTTGAAGTGATCAATGCAATTTCAGAGCAAACTAACTTATTGGCACTCAATGCAGCAATTGAGGCGGCAAGAGCGGGTGAACAAGGGCGTGGCTTTGCGGTGGTTGCTGATGAAGTACGCTCACTTGCACAGCGTACGCAAACATCGACCTCTGAAATTAGAGAGCAGATTTCGCGCTTACAAAGCTCATCATTGCAATCACAAGAAGCAATTGCCGAAGGTACGCAAAGTAGTCAAAAGGTCACAGAACTTACGCACGTTGCAGTGTCTGCACTTCAGTCTATTCAGCAGAAGTTTGAGATTATCAGCCAAGGCAATCACCAAGTTGCAGCAGCAACCGAAGAGCAGGGCACGGTGGTTGAGCATATCAATCAGTCGGCTCATGATATTTCAGACAGTGCAATGCAAATACATGATAACGCTGAACAACAGCAGCGTGGTACGCAAAGCTTATTATCACGTGCTCAGCACCTTAAAGATTTAGTCAGTCAGTTTAAAGTTTAATTGCCTGCTTTTTAAATCTGCTTCGAGTAAAAAGCGTTAACAACATGTATTGTTAACGCTTTACTGCTTTTTAGCTTACAAGTGAGAGTTTCAGTTTACTTGTTTGCTGCTAATTCCTTTCTTATTAGTAACACATCGTGCAAAAAACTTTCAAAAAGGGACTATTAACTAAGTTTTTAGTGCGTTTAAGTGCGCTGCGTATTACAATTGAGACTTTATATCATTACCGCATTTCCAGCTGATAGGTATTTCACTTCTTCATGACAGATATTACAACACACCAAGCATCTCGACGCCGCTTGTTGATTGCCTTAGCCATAACGTGCTCGTTTATGGTGATACAGGTTATTGGCGCCTATTATTCGAATTCGCTTGCTGTACTTGCTGATGCTGGGCATTTGTTTGTTCATAACAGTTCTTTATTCATCGCGCTTATTGCCTCAAGCATGGCGATATATTTCGCGAAAAACTTTAATGATGGCTACCAGCGCGCAGAGCTTACTGGTGGCTTGATCAATGGCATCTTATATTTAAGTATTAGCTTGATTATCCTTTATGAGGGTGGTGAGCGTTACTTTCATCATAGCGATGGCCATGATTTACAAATTAATAGCTATCTGATGTCGGTCATTTCAGCTATTGGTTTTTTGTTTCATGGTGCTGCAGCTTGGGTGTTATACAAAGGGCGCAAAGCCAGTATTAACGTTTATGCAGTGTTTTTACACTCGTTTTTTGATTTAATTTCAACGGTTTCAACCTTCTTTGCTGGTATTTTAATCCACCTAACTGGCTGGGCAGAAATCGATATTATTTCGAGTATGTTGATTGCTACCTTTGTCTTGTTTACTGGGGTTAAAGTGATCATTCGTTGTATTCAAGGTTTACTTGAGAACAGAAATAAGCTGCCGAATGTAGCTGATATTGAACAAAGCATTGCCTCTGTTGAGCATGTAGAGAATGTTCACAATGTAACGGTAATGCGCCAAGACAAAGATATTATTGTAGGCGCGCATGTTGTTTTAAAGCAGCATTGTACCGTTGAAAAGCATGATGAAGCGTGTCGCTTAAAGGTCGAACAACTACTGCTGTCACGCTTTAAAATTGGAAAAAGTGTGCTGCAAATAGAAAGTCATGAATGCCAACATGTTAATTAAAGTGGCAAAATATTTAATTTTCTTTTAACTTAAAGGTATCACTATGAAGTTAGGGTACCTTTTTTGCTTCAAAATAAGCCTTCATATTTCAACTTTTTAGCTGCAGTACTATTTGGTTGTGTTGCAGGAGTTGTTAATCTGCTCCCTATTTGGTTTTTAGACAGCTCAGAGTTTCTTCTTGGCCAGTTTTTTGTGATCTTAAGCTTGCTGCTACTTGGTTGGCGGTTTGCAATTATCACTTTTATTATAAGTACAGGGTTTATTTTTTACAGGTGGGGGCATGCCTGGCCTTCCATTGTATTTGCTTTAGAGCTCATCTGCTTACAGCTTTTCTGTTTATCAAAATCGCGACCAGTTTTTTTTAGAGGTATGCTGTTTTGGCTGATGATAGGTTTGCCATTACTTTGGAGTTTTGGCCATTTCTTTTTAGGTTTACCAATTCTAACGATTGCTATTGCACTTGCTAAGTACTGTTTAAATGCTGCAATTTACTTATCTGTTATTGATTTACTGAGCTTTTTCTTTAGTCGCTATTCGTGGCATAAACATTATTCTTCGCTCTATAAAATACTTAACTATGTTGTTACTTTACTGGTTGTGCTGGTAGTCATATTAACCTCTGTAGTACTAACCAATAACCATTATGCGCGCATTGAGTATGAGATAAATGCGCAGTTAAAAGAAAAAGCCAAAGAAATCGCACGCACCATTGATGCTCACCTCGATCATCATAAAAAAGGGGTGGTACTCACTGCCAGAAGCATTGCCAACGGTGTCCCTCGTCAAATTGCCCTTGAGAATATGGCAAACCTATACCCTGATTTTAGAACACAGATAATTGCTGATGCCTTTGCTGATGTCACCCACTTTTATCCACAATCGTTAGCGATTAGTTTGCAGCAGTCAAACATTCGCGCCAATGTGGCAGATAGAGATTACTTTATAAATGCACCTAATAATGAGCTTGGTTATATCTCTACAATATTTAAAGGTCGTGGTTTTGGCTCTTTACCAATAGTTGCAGTATCAGCACCGATTTATATTGAAGATACTTTTACTGGCGTCGTTGAAGGCTCACTGATGTTTGATTATTTTGCAGGCCTCAGGCCCAGTCTATTTAGTCACCAGGGCGAGTTGTTGATTTTAGATGCCAGCAACAAAGTGGTATTTAGCACATTAGATGACTTTAAAGAGTTACAACAATTAACAGATGAAGAAATAGATTCGTTTGCAGACGAAGCACGCTTCAAAATGTTTGATGCTGAGAACGAACAGCAGTTTTACGCCAGAGAAGCTCGCTCAACAGAGCATAACTGGATTGTAATGACCATGCTCAATCGCAAACATGCCAACAATGTTGCGGTGAGTGCATGGGGTCAGTCTTTGGTGATGATATTGTTTATTATTTTATTAACCAGTGTGTTTATCACGCAATTAAGTCGCTGGTTAATCGCTCCAATTGAAAAGCTAGCTGAACAAATAGACAAATTTGAACCTGAGCGTGCAATCACCGATACCGACTTACCACAAACTTGGCTAGAAGTGAGTCGTTTGCAGTCGCAGTTTTCGAGTTTAGCAAATAAGCTGGCGCTTAATTTTAATCGCTTGCATCAAGCGAATCACGAAAACGAAGTGTTAAATAACAAACTGACTGATTTTAATGCTCAGCTCGAGCAACAAGTTAATGATAAAACAAATGAGCTAGTCGAAGCAGTGCGCGTAGCGAACCAAGCCAACCGTACTAAGTCGCAATTTTTAGCGAATATGAGCCATGAAATCCGTACCCCGCTTAATGGTATTTTAGGCATGACTCAACTGCTATTAGAAAATCCTAAACTTCCCGAAACTGAGCGCGATGAGCTGGCGATGATCCACCAAAGTGCCAATAACCTGCTGTTGATTTTAAATGATATTTTAGATTTTTCGAAAATTGAAGCGGGGGCACTTAAATTAGAAAACCGCGCTGTAGATATTAAGGCCTTACTACAACAATTAGCAAAAGTATTTAGCAATACCAGTGTGAAAACGGGTGTCGAATTTAACTTAAGCATAGCAAAGGACATACCTGAGTATATCCGTCTAGATCCACTGAGGTTTAGCCAAGTAATCAATAATATTTTGAGTAACGCGGGTAAATTTACTGAGTCAGGCGAAATAAACATGCAATGCCAAATGGCAAATAGTGCACTAGTAATAAAAATTCGCGATACAGGTATAGGTATTTCTGCAAATCAACAAACTAAATTGTTTACTGAGTTCACTCAAGCCGATATATCAACTACTCGTAAATATGGTGGTACGGGTCTTGGACTCACCATTAGTAAACGTATTATTGAGCTGATGGATGGAGGGCTTTCTTTGGTGAGCCAAGAAGGTGAGGGGAGTGAATTTACTATTATTGTGCCTGTGACTGTGAGCGACGCAGAAGCAACGGTAGAACAAAGTACAGACAAGCCAACACTTAGTGGCATAAATGTATTAATTGTTGAGGATAACCCTGTCAATCAAATCGTGCTGCAAAAAATGATGCAAGACACCCAGTGTACTATCAAAAAGGCAAACGATGGCTTACAGGCGCTTGAGCAGCTTAAAAGCTTTGCGGCAGATATTATATTGATGGACTGCCAAATGCCACACATGGATGGTTATCAATGTACACAAGAAATAAAGCAGAACCCTGCGCTGTATGGCGAAGCTATCATTATTGCTATTACGGCGAACGCCTTTGAAGAGGATCAAAAGCGTTGCCTTGTAGCGGGTATGGATGACTTTATCTCGAAGCCAATCAATAAAGATGAGCTTTATCGCTGCTTAAATAAATGGTTTAAAGCGCGTTTAGTCGATCAATAATTCCCTGAATCGTACTTTCTGCAATTAGATCATCGGCCAACATGGGTTTTGCGAAGTAGTACCCTTGTAAATCTTCGCAGCCCATCTCTGTTAAGAAGCTGATTTGCTCTCCTGTCTCAACTCCTTCAGCAATACAATATAAGCCTAAGTTTGATGACAACGCATGGATGGTTTTTATTATTGACTCATTACTTTTATCTTGGCCAATGTTTCTCACGAAGCTTTGGTCAATTTTGATCACATCAATCGGGAATTGACTTAGGTAAGTTAGTGACGAGTAACCTGTGCCAAAGTCATCAAGTAATAGTTTGAAGCCGGCATTTTTAAGTTTTTGCAGCTGCTTAGAAGCTTTCTCTTTATCTTCTAATAGTGTGTTTTCTGTAATCTCAAGTCGCAGCTGTACAGGCTTAACCATGTGATTATTCAAAATAAGTAATAAGCGTTCAGTTAAGTTCGATTTTAAAATATGCGTTGGTGACAGGTTTAATGATAAATAAAACTGTGGGTTAGCACGCAGCATAGGTAGCAGCTCTGTTAGCGCTCTATCAAGGGCTTGCTCAGTCAGCGCATCGATTAGACCTATCTCTTCAGCAATAGGAATGAATTCGGCAGGTGATACAAAACCTTGCTCGTTCTTCCAGCGCATTAAAAGCTCAACGCCGTTAATTTTTTTAGTTTTAGCATTAACAATAGGCTGATAGTTATTAAATAACTCATCGTCTTTAAACGCATCTTTCAAGGCATTTTCAAGTAACAGCTTTTTGGTCAGCTGGTTATTCATCTGCTCTGTGAAATATTTAAAATTGTTACGGCCAGATTGCTTAGCATGCATCATGGCTATATCTGAATTTTTAATTAAATCATCTGCTGTTTTCGCATCAAATGGGTAAAGAGCGACACCAACACTCGCTGAAATGTTGATTGAAAAGTCGTCAATTATAACCTTGCTTGCCAGTTCTTCAGTGAGCTTTTTAACGAGATCACTGAGTGTTTGCGGTGAGTGTAAATCTTTAATAAGAACCAAAAACTCATCGCCACTTTGACGGCCTATTACGGCGTTTTCAGGTAACATTAGACTTACTCTTTGCGTGATATCGCAAAGTAATTGGTCGCCGACAGCGTGCCCGAATGAATCATTTACTGGTTTAAATTTATCTAAATCAATAAATAATAATGCAGCTAGTTTATTGTATTTTTTGGCGTTATTTATACAGTTGCTAATTTTTGTATACATTAAAGAGCGGTTAGGCAAGCCCGTTAACGGGTCATAATTTGCTAAATAGCGCAAATCGTCTTCAGCGCGTTTTTGCTCTGTTAAGTCTGAAATTACAATTACATAATGACTAATTGTTTGGCTTTCCTTGGCTACAGCCGTGACACTAATATGAACCGGGTGTGCAGGGCTTTTTAAAGTACGAATGACAGCCTCTGTTTTCCAATTTTGCTTTGGTTTAAGTGTTTTTAATACGTCTATATATTCAAGGTATTTTGCACGGCCTATGGCTGCAATAAAGTCGCGACTAGTAAGTTCTGCAACATTGTTTGGCGTGGCGAATGCTTCACCAAAACTAGCATTAGCAGAAAATGGTTTGAGTTGATTGTCTAAAATTAGCAACCAGTCGTTTATTTGCCCAAATGCTTCGCCGAGCACACTGGCTTGCTGGGCATTAGCGCGTTGCTCTGTAATATTGGTATAAATACCGGTTATTTTTAATGGACGGTTGTTTTCATCGGTTGCAACAATACGGCCAATGTCTTCGTACCAAAGCCAGCTGCCATTTTTATGTTTTAAACGGTAAGTAGTGTTCCATTGCTCATTATTTGTTTGCTTACAAAATAGTTGCCACTGGCTAGTTACATTATTGCGATCGTGCGGGTGCACTAAGCCCACAAACTTGTTGAGGCTTATACCATCTTTATATTCGGCATAGCCCAGTTCAGCAGAAAAGCGAGTCGTTCTTAAAAATTGTTCTGCTAGGTTAATCTCCCAAACACCACTTTTAGTACTACTTAAAGCGAGTTCGGTTTGTTGTTGTGATTTTACAGCTTCTGCATGCGCACGGCCGATCATTTGCTGACGAGCACGGTATTGCCAAAATAGGAAAAACAAAACAGCTAAAACAATAATGACATAACTTGCTTTTGCAGCAGGGGATGACCAAGGTGCATGTGCAACGTTGAACCTTAGCTGTCTAGACGCTGATATTGCATCGCTTAACTCGGTTGACGACGACACTGATAACACATAATCACCAGGCGGTAACTTAGTGAAAAAGACCTCATTGGTTGTTAGCTTGTCGTATTGCAGTGAGGTTGGCCCATCAAGGGTCACTCGGTACGATGTTTTATCTTTATTGATGGTATCAAAATTAGAAAAGGTGACTGCTAAGCCCATATCATCATAAGTGATCTGCAGAGGCGTATTCACATATTTATATGGATGATAGTTAAGCTCTCGCGAAAGCAAAGTTACATTGGTAATTTCGGTATTTATGTTACCTGCCTCTACAGGCGACGATAAAAAGTCCTCTGGTGAAAGTAAAAGTACGCCTCGGGTACTACCAAATGCTAGTTGCCCGTTATGTAAGGTGGTGTCGGCATCAATGTTAAATTCATTAACGGCTAAACCATCGCGAATAAAGTATCGGTCAAGTTCTAAGGAGCTTAAGTCAAGGCGGTAAAGGCCATTTTGAGTCCCTAACCATAAAAAACCAAAACGATCTATTTGCAATGCAAAAACAGATTTAGCTTTTAAGCCCGACTGTATATTAATACGGTGTTTAACTTCGTAAGTTTTAGCATCTATGCCAATAAGCCCTTCGTCAGCTGAACCAAGCCAAAGGGTATTGTTATAATCCATCACCCAGTCATCAATTGTGGTGAACGCTAAAGGGTTATAGTTTTCTGTTTGGTATATCAGTGTTAACTTTTGAGTCTGCTCATTGTAGCGGTATAACTTGCCAGACATACTCAGTACGTATTCGTCGGGGTGGTCTGGCAGTGGCTTTAAAAAAGCATGGGCATTAACTAGGTCAACTTGTTCTTTTAGTCCTTTAATTTTTGAAAGTTCGCCAGTTTTACCATTGTACTTATAAAAATTTTGGTCATCTAAAAATGCAAATTGATCATTGCCCATAGCACGAAAGCCCCAGTTAGGGCCGTAATTTATAAGGTGCATGGCCTCAGCATTGCCTTTTATAGGCACTAGTTCACCTTTTTGTTTATCAAACAAGGCAAGACCTATGTATTTCATTAGCCACAGATAACGGTTGCTGTCATCAATGTTAGCTTCAGTAATACCATAAATACCATGCTCACCATGAAAGGCTTTTTCATCGTTACTAACTAAATATGGTGTAATATTTTTAGTAAGTTGGTTGTACTTCATTAGGCCATTATCTGTACCTATCCAAACGGTATCATTTTGATCTTGTAATACCGACCAGACATTATTATTGAAGCGAGCTTGGTTATTTTTTAATTCAATATGTTTAAAACGTCTTGCGAGTGTTGACCAAGTAAAAACGCCTTGAGAGCGAGATGCAAGCCACAGCAATCCTGTTTTATCAATCATTACATCTTGAATTGAATTGTCAGACATCAAAAACTTACTTTGTTCAAAGTTTAAGATGAACTCAACCGACATGGTTTGGCGATTAAATTCGAACAATCCTTTTTCTGTGACGATATATTCACCAAATGAGTTAACAGAATAGTCCCAAATATTTAAGTTAGGGATTAACAGCCTTACCTTATCAAATGCCAATAAACGGTTAGCGTTAAAAGGGATATCAAACATGCCCTCTACAGTGCCAACAAATAAGCCCAGTTGCGCATCGACCCTTAAAAATTTTACGTTTTTATTATCTTCGGTGACCTGAGATTTATCGGTTAGCGGAATATGCGAGATATGATCATCTGCAAGGTTTTTTGAGAAAAGCCCATTTGATGTGCCGATATATAAAAAGTTGTCGTGCAGGGTGAGTGCTCGCACAATGTGCTCTTCTTTATTGATAGAAAACTCATGCAAAAACTTTTTTGATTGCTTGTTGTATGAATAAACGTGCTGAGCAATAGCGAAGTAAAAAAAGTAATCGTCTTCAGTGATTGCTAAAATAGGCGAAAAGAAAACATCTTCAGGGTCTAGTTTGCCAGAATAGATTTTTTCGACTTTTAGTGTTTTTGGGTCTATTAGAAAAGCACCTGAAAACTCAGTGCTGACGAAAATGTTTCCGTCGTCAGTTTTATGCATTGTGGTAATTTGTCGCTGATCGAGCATGTACTCTCCAGCAAAAGGCGCTACCTGATAACCATCATACCTATTTAAGCCTTGGTAAGTACCAATCCAGATAAAGCCTAAATCATCTTGCACGATTTTAGTTACACTGCCTTGCGTAAGTCCTTCATCGGTCGAAATACGCTGCATTTGCAAAGCATAGTTTTGTGCCAACGCCGAAGAGGAAAGCGTGAAGAACAGCAAACTGAAAATCAAAAGAAAAAGTTTAGGCACTGACTGATTAACCCTAAATTATTATTTGCGCATAATTTTTAACAAAATATAGCACAATTATGACCGTAATTAATGGTTCTGAAAAGAAAAAATAGTAATAAGGTCTACTTGTTGCTGAAACTGAAACCTATGCTATAACTAGTTCAATTATCAGCAATTTGAGAACGTGATGCGCCATTCATTTATAAGCCAAAAAAGTAATGCATTGTTATTGATTATTGACCTTCAGGCAGGGCTTGAACCGGTAATTAACGACTTTGGCTTAGCTGTTAATCAGACCGAAAAGTTAATAAAAGCAGCTAAAGCTTTAGATATTCCCTATTTATTTACCGAACAAAACCCAACCAAGTTAGGTAAAAGTAGTGAACAGCTCTTACCTTTTATAACTGGCACTAACTGCTATCACAAAATACATTTTAGCGCATGCCAAGAGGTTCAATTTAACAACTTATTGGCTGGCTTTAACCGTAAGCAAATAGTGGTAACGGGTACAGAGTCGCATGTGTGTGTACTGCAAACTTGTTTAGACTTAATTGCCAATGGTTATCAGGTGTTTGTAGTGGAAGATGCCATTGCATCACGCAACGAAAAACACAAAGAGTTAGCAATTAAGCAGCTATTGGCAGCAGGTGCTATTATTAGCTGTACAGAAAGTGTGATATTTCAATGGCTAGAAAAAGCAGGGACCGATCAATTTAGAGCATTATTGCAATTAATAAAGTGAACCATGATGCGCATCAAACCGTATTGGCTCGATTAGTTGTATTTTTGTAAATTATTTAATAATTAAGGCTTTATCTATGACGAGTGTGCGCCGCCTTTTTACTTATTTATTCCTTTTATTGTTTGTTGAATCTTTAATTTTAGGTTTTATCTATTCGACCCTTATTACCGGTTTGGTAACGGGTTTATTATTGCTATCTTTACCGCTTTGGATGCTCCATCAATATCCAACGAGCAAGTTAACAGCCCATGTTGTGGCTGCCGGTTGCATGATGTTTTCGTTTTTACACATCCAGCAAAGCTACGGTCTCATTGAAGTTCACTTTGAAATATTTATTTTGATGGCCGTGTTGATCATGTTTGTTGAATGGCGCGTGTTTATTACTGCACTTGCTTTTGTGGCCGTTCACCATTTGAGCTTTTACTTTTTACAGATAAACGAAGTCGGTTTATACGTTTTTGACCCAGACAGACTGTATTTTAGCACCGTACTTATTCATGCCGTGTATGCCATTGTTGAAGCAATTGTAGCCGGCTATATTGCTAAAACCCTACATCGTGAACGTAGTTCTGGCTTATCGTTAAGCACAACGACAGAGCAGATAATGGCCGACGAAAACAGCATTAATATTAGTTTAAGAGCGGATGATAGCCACAGTGAAGTTGTAGCGGGTTTTAACCGTTTACTGGGTTTCGTATCGAGTGTGATAGGTGATGTTCAAAGCCAAAGTAGTGTTTTAAAAAATCAGTCTAAACAATTACTTGAAGTACACGACGAATTGCATGAGCAAGCACTTCATCGTGAGCAGCTATCGACGGATATCGCGCAGTCAGGTGAACGAGTCGCCGAAGGCTTTGCCCATGTTGAACAAGAAAGTAATGAACTACAAACACAGTTTGAGCAGCTCCATTTAAGTGCCACAGAGGCATTAAATGAAGTGGCGAATACCGATAGCAAAACGGCTGAGCTTGCTAATAACCTTCAAGAAGCAGATCAAAACATTAGCCAACTTGTAAGTGCATGTTCGCATATCTCTGAATTGCTTAATGAGATTTCGTCAATTGCTGAGCAAACGAATTTACTTGCGCTTAACGCTGCAATTGAAGCTGCACGTGCTGGTGAACAAGGCCGCGGCTTTGCGGTAGTGGCTGATGAAGTCAGAAACTTAGCAACGCGTAGTAAAAACACGACGGATAAAATAACCAATACGCTTGAAAGTTTGATGCAAAATAGCGCCTCATCAACTAAGTCGATGCAGGGTAGTGTTGCGCTTATAGAGCAGTTATCAGCAATTAGTTCGCAGATGAAACTGCAAATTACCGAGATGACAGAGCAGGTGAATGTTGCTGCAAGCAGCTCACAATCGGTTGCACATGTAGTGCAAAATCAAGCGGGCAATACGCGTGCTATTGCCGATAATTCACAGGCCTTAATTGCTAACCAAGCCAACGACAACTTGATGATTGAAAAACTCACCGATCGCGTACAGTTAATTGATGTAAGTATCGATGTACTGGAGCAAGGTATTGCTAAATTCAAATAGCAAATGGCTGATAATGGCAACTCTACTTTGGGTTGCCTCTGTAGCATTAGCCTTGGTGTTTGCTTATTCTCAACAAGCAAGCACCTTTGATCCAGATAAAAAGCTAGCCACAGCAAATTGGTTACCTGCTTTTCAACAAAGTATGGAGCTTGGCATCACTAATGCAGATACCTTGTACATTATTGATGAAAATACCTGCGTATGCTCAGAGCGTTCACAACCGCATATAACAAGCCTTAGCAGCTATGCAGCAGAGCAAGGTATTAAAGTAATAAAACTTAAACCAACATCTGCGGTTGCTGCAATATTACCCGCTCAACCTGCCGCAATACTTGTTTCAGAAAATCAACAGCTTGTGTATGCAGGGCCATTATCAAAAGGACTCGCCTGTTCTAGTCAGAATGGCTTTGTTGAGTTAGTAATTGCAAACCTACGAGCGGGTTTTAATAGCCAATTTATTAATTCAGACGCCGAGGGATGTTATTGTGAAATTAATTGAGCTAGAAAGGTAAGTAAAAGAGGCCAAGTATATTGGCCTCTGATTCTATAAAATTATTGGATTTGGCCTCGTATCTCACCGCTTGGATTTGCAGGCGTATGAATGTTTACATAATGACCGCCTGAAGCTAAAACTGAAAAGATATCGGCATTTATCATTAAGCTTGTGCTGCTCATCCAGCGATTCATATCATCACTGTCTTGTACAAGGGGAGCTAACACAGGGCCATTTTCACCTGCTACGCCGGTATGAATGTGGGCTGCACTTGCATCGCTTACACCCGATGTAAGTACTTGCAGTTCAACACTATAATCATTGGTATTCACTAGCGCATAACCATCACCAGATGCATCCGTTGTAACCGCGGGTACTTCTTGTTCACCAGAAAGCGGGAAGGTTACAAACACATAGTTATCGGTAAGGATTTGACCGCGTAGTTCACCACCTGGGTTAGCTGGAGTATGCACATTAACGTAGTGACCACCTGATGCGAGTACTGCAAAAATATCTGCGTTAATCATGGTGTTTTCTGGTGTTTGCCATAGGTTCACGTTGTCGCTTGACTGCTCTAACGCGGCAAGAACGTCGCCATTGGTGCCTATTCGACCAGTATGAATGTGGGCAGCAGTAGCATCACTCACACCTTCGGTTAACGCTCTTAATTCTAAATGGTAGTTATCCATGTTAACTAATGCATAACCACTACCTGATGCCATCGTATCAACCGCAGGAACTTCTTGCATACCACTAAGTGGGAAGGTTACGAGCTGATAGTTATCTGTCAGGATTTGACCTCTAATTTCGCCACCCGTGTTAGCAGGCGTATGCACGTTAACGTAATGACCACCTGATGCAAGTACCTCAAAGATCTCAGCGTTGATCATGGTATTTGCTGGTGTCATCCACATGCCTGCGTCAGTTGTTGACTGCTCAAGTGCAACGAGTACGTCGCCATTCGTGCCAATTCGGCCAGTGTGAATGTGTGCACCTGTTGCATCATCAACACCCATTGTGTTTACTAATAGCTCTAAAGCATAGTTATCCATGTTAATTAATGCATAGCCTTCACCGCTTGCATCAGTTTCGACTGCAGGAACTTCTTGCTCACCGCTTAGTTTAAAACTCGTAAAGCCATAGTTGCTGGTTAGGATTTGCCCGCGAAGCTCGCCGCCAGCATTAGCAGGTGTATGAACATTGACATAGTGACCGCCAGAAGCCAGCACTGCAAAAATATCCGCGTTGATTTGCGTGTTGCTTGGTGTCATCCAGACATTACTGTCGTCCATTGATTGTTCAAGAGCTACTAATACATCGCCATTAGTACCGATACGGCCTGTATGAATGTGCGCAGCACTTGCATCGTCTAAGCCTGACGTGACAACAGTTAGCTCTACACTGTAGTCTGTTGTATCAACAAGGGCATAACCATCACCATCAGCCATGGTGCTGACCATAGGAACTTCTTGATTACCACTTAAGTCAAAGGTCGCAACTGCATAGTTGTCTGTTAAGATTTGGCCGCGAATTTCGCCACCGGCAAATTCAGGCGTATGAACATTAACATAGTGACCGCCGTCTAAAAGTACCGCCAGAGTGTCGCTGTCGATCATGGTGCCTTCTGGTACAACCCAGTCAGTCATGACTTCGTCGTCTTGTTCTAAAGTCACGAATACATCACCATTTGAGCCTAATTTTCCTGTATGGATGTGAGCTGCTGTAGCGTCATCAACACCCATAGTCACCGCACGAAGTCGTAATTCTGTCGTGGCGCTATCATAAGATGCATAGCCATAACCCATTGCGTCACTGTCGTTCATAGGCACTTGCTGATCGCCATTTAAAACAAACGTGATGATACTCGTTGTATCAGGCACAATTTGCGCACGGAGTTCGCCGTTTGCATACTGTTCGGTATGAAGGTTAATGTACCAATCGCCATCCATTAAATCAGCGATCAAGCTTTCATCAAGGTCGGTAATTGCGACTTCATACATACCATCGGTAGTGGCTTCAAATGCAAAAGCAACATCACCATTAGCGCCTAAATCGCCGTCGTGTATGTGTGCTGCACTAAAGCCTTCGACTGAGCTTGCATCAAGTGTTGCACTAAATTGCATTAAACTTTCGTCAAGCTCTACCGTTGCAGTCGCTGTTTGCATTGAGTCATTCATTGGCACTTCTTGTTTGCCACTTAAAGTTACAGAATAAGTTTTACTTGGAGTGAATTCTTGAACTGGGGGAGGGGTAACAACTTCGGTATTATTGTCATCATCATCGCTACACGCGGTGAGAAAAAGTAAGCTGCTAGCCAGGAGTATGTATTTCATCGTTCTTCCTTATATCTTTGTATGTTCGGACGTTACGACGTGTCCATTTCAATAAGGCTTACGGCAGGTGTTTAAAAAGAGATCACAAAAGGTTATTTAAAAGTTAAAAACTGGTTCTTTAGTATTGGTTTGTTGAAAGAGGGGATTAATAGTTAAAGTTTAATATCGCTAACTTTAAAGAAACATACATGCTTAGCAACATAAAAAGTTTTGGGTGGTAAATGGGTACGGATTGTGCATCTATTTTGTTTTCAAAAGGTTTATAGCTAAACGTCAAAAAATTAACGATAGGAAAACTATGCAGCTAACTTCGTACACATCCTCATTCCTAAAAGAGCCATTATTAGATCAGCAAAATAAAAATGAGCTAAACCCAGAAAGTGAAAAAGCAACAAACCTTCAAGGCTCTAAACAACAAGAAGCGGGCGTTGATTCTGATCCACAAGCAGAAGCTCAATCAAAGACATCGCAAACACAGCAAGAGCTAGTAGTAAAAATAAAGGAGTTACAAAATAAGATTAATAGTTTAAAAAGCAATAAAGACCTAGCTCCAGAACAACGAGAAAGTGAGTTACTAGAGCTTAATAAACAACTTGATGAAGAAATAAATGCAGTCCAGCTTGCCGTAAAAAGTAATGTTTCTACGATGATAAACTCATTGTTTGCTCCTACTTCTAGTAATCACTCTGGTATGCTGTTTAACAATAAAGCGTAAGTTTAAGGCAAAGCGCTTGTTCGCAGTTACTTTGCCAATTGAATATTTATAAGTCCGCTAAATCACATACTTTGTAAGTGAGTAGATGAGAGTACATATAAAGGTAAATAGGAAGAACCATTTTATGTGAACTGTTATTGGTGACCCGCGTTTGGCTGTTCTGATCATAGTGACTGGGTAATCATACTCAACGAGTGTCTTGAAAAGTTCAGGATGCTCTAAGCTCCAGTCATTTAAAGGAATTGAATCACCATAGCGAGTTTTAAAAATAACAGAAAATAGATAGGCACGCCTAGGTTGTGGATCGTTAATATCGTAGCCGCTTTTGGTGCGTGTAAAATTCCATATGGCTTCAACATTAAGTAAATCTTCTCTTTTAATTGTTCGTGGTTTTCTGTCATCGAATAAAAGTGCAGGCAGGTAAACCTGTTCTTGGTTTATTTTAATTTCGCACAACGGGGATTCATGGATGAAGTAACGCTTATTGGCAATAAACATTTGAACTAAAAAGTAACTGAGATATGTAATGATCACAGCGGCAATTGCACCTGCAGCGGATTGTGTTTTCCAAACAAGGTGGCAAGCAATGATGAATATAGTACCAGTGATTAATTTTGCTTTGAATTTCTGTGCTTTAGGTAAAGGGACTGCGCATCTCAAGATAGTATTTCAGGTTGCACTTTCGTTTTTATGAAAGTCTGAAAAAAGATTGAGCTAAAGTTTTCACGGGTTAATTTAAAAGTAGGCGCTTCCATGTGTCCTCGATTACATATTTAGTATTAGGAGTAAAATAGCAAATGCAGTACTTTACTATCAACTAAAAAACACCAGATTTTGTTTAAGTTTGGTTGGAGCATAACTTGCTTTTTATTGGTATAGTAAGTTACTGATAAATGTGAACTGGTGAAATGATAGATTATTTTCTTATTATTTTGATGGTACTTTCGGCTGTTTTATTTTTGTTTGTAATAGTTTTGTTTATCTTAGCTCCAAAATTCACAAAAAAAGAGCTTTTCATAAACTACTACGGCGGAACAGGTGCAGTTTATCATGGTTTTAAGCTGTTCAAAGTTGAATCCTATCGGGAAGACAAAGTGTGGGCTTGTAAAGCCATTAAATACTCATCTATAGCAATTGTAGTAATGTTTTTCATTATGGTTTTTTTAATAAAATTGAATGGAGTTCAACAGAGCTAGGAGTCGGTTCTTGTTTTCTCTTTCGTGGATTATGGTTAAGCACTATGCCAAACAACGTAATAGCTTTTTTCTGAGCTAATCGTAGAGACTCAAGTTAAATGGTGGAGATAATATGAGGTATTTAATTTTTATCCTTTTATTCCAAAGCGGCATTTGCATGGCGTTGCAGCCTATATCTGAATATTGTGAAGACTCTTATCTGTTAGGCCGAATCGGAGGTGATATTTTTGCAGCAAACAAATGCCTAGTATATGGTTACACTGCTGAGGATATGACTTTCTTTAAGAATAGAAACACAAGTATTGAATTCGATGATAT
>NZ_LOPY01000027.1 GCF_001469895.1 Pseudoalteromonas sp. XI10
ATAGAAAAGTTTATCAATATTGTCAATTCTGAAGGAGATTCATTTTTCGATAAACAAAAAGCTTTTGATGAAGACACTGGAGTGATAGATAGTTTCTCAGTGCCTCTATTTTCGAGCTATGATGAATTCGAAGATGCTAAAGCTTCATTAGTATTTTCGATTAACTACACAACTCATTGTAACATATCAGTTTTAGATTACAGTGGAGGTGATAAATTCATGATTGGATATAAACTTAATCGAATGACTGATGAAGGTAAATATAACTATGATTATTTGTATATAGTGCTCCCTAAAGAAGCAAAAATAAATAAAGCGGATAGTGATGGTTTAATAGATGCTTTTTGTCATAATGATTTAAGCTTTAAAAATAAAGAATAATGGTAAGTAGCTTTTATCTATCCAAAGAGGCCAAGCTACATTTTTCCTTCTAAATTATAATACCCACTTCAGTTCAGTCTTTAGTTGAGGTCAATATGAAAGACCTGAACCCATTTTGTGTTCGTTCGATATTGGCTCGGGGAAAAGAAACTAGCATGGTTCATACGGCAACTTCGGCCCATAGATTAGCCATAGGAGATTTAGTTAATGTATGAACTTTATTTTCAGTCCGATTTTATGGGAACCAAAATTGGTTTTTACTTAACACTTGTTTGTTCTGTTCTACTAATATTGTGCTGCCCGAAGATAAAATACTGGTACGAAAATAAACTACAGTTTGAAAAGAAAGTTAACTTCTGGTTTGGCTTCTTATTTGTATTTGGCTTTTTTGTAATGCAGTCACTGTCATTTTATGGCCTAGTATTAAAATCTAATGGCATAGATTCTGGAAATTATTCTACAGTTGAAGGAGCTATTGAAGATATTCAAATTGTTGAAAGAAATAGTAGAGAAGAGGCTTTTACTGTTGATGGAGTACGCTTTAAGTACAATGATTACGGAACAGAAAACTCCTTTTTTGCGAATAGAAAGCATGATTCAGATACAATCCAAGAGGGGCGAGTTGTTAAAATTGCTTACCTTAGAGAAGGAAATGAAAACCTGATTTTTGAGTTGAGCGTAAGAAAGTAAATGTTAGCAAGGATGTGCTCTTTTTAACTCAAGCAAACAACTGCTGGAGGCGTTCTATCAGATCTCCAAGGTGGGCAAATTTGAACATAGTTTTATCACTGCAGCTATTAGAAAGGTGTTGGGAAAATTCAAACCAATGCAACGTATGGGCGTGTAATAATCCAAGCAATTGCTTGGGGACTGTGGATGTGACCACAACAAACCAAGCTCAATATAGTGAAGATTTGTATTAGTATGAGTTTGAGATTTTTTAAAGATGGAACCTTAATCAACGATAATTTAATTGATTATTCTACTGAAATTAACTACGAGTCACAAACAGTGATTGGTAGCAAGTCTCACTTTCGGGTATTGGGTGGTTTTGGGAATAAAGGAGTCATATGCGAAGTATAATTTTTTTGATATCGATAATCCTAAATTTTGTATTAATTTATATAGCTTATGGTTATAACCATGATGAGAATGGGGTTTTTATTCTAGCTAATCCTTATGAAAGAAAGTGTCTAATGGACTGGAAATCTAAAGACCCAAACGTTTCTTATATCAAAGAACATAAAGTGAGCGGTCCTGAGCCTTTTAAGGAAAGTGTCATATTGGAGTTTGGAGGCTACCCTTTAAATGTATCTTTCGAATATGAGTTTTCCTCTTGTTTTAGTGACAGTTTTACTTGGGTAAAATCACTAGAAGAGTTAGATGTTACGGTGGAAATCTTCAAGTCCCAGTCAAAAAGTGTTGGATTCTATAAACCTATGGATTCAGATAGAATACTTGTTTATGGAGATCATGATCACTAAGGGGCCTCAATAGACTTTTAATCTAGAAAAATAGTTGCAATGGGTTAATTTAGCACTTTCTGATTTTGTGTAACTTCCTTTGCTGAAATGAACAGTCTAAACAAATTTGAAGGTTATTTTAAAACCAATAGGGTCAGGTCTTTCTTTTTGCCTTTTAGCTAGTCCAATGTTGTTTATAAGCAATGGTTTAAGAGAAGTTCTCAACGTGTAGGGCATTTTACGATGGGCAAGCACAAACTCCAAAATGGCTTGAAATCGGCAAAGTGTTCGTTCAATTTGGAAAATCTAAAGCAACATCAAGCCGAAAGTTAGCGGTAATTGTCGAGTAAGGAAAAGAATTGGATGATTATTTCAAGCTGCACAATTCAAGCATGAAGTATGGTAGTTGCAAAAAGAAAGACTTGACCCCCATGGTTCTTATATGAATTTTATAAAGTTAGTATTCTATATCATAATGTCAAAACGAGCCCTTATAGTTATAGGTATGACCATTGGTGCTATTATTTATTATTTTACAGGAAGTTATGTATATTCAATTAGTGGTGCTCTTTTGTTGTACATATTTTCTTATTGGAATTTCTTTGGTCCTGTAAGCCTTGCTGTTAAAAGAAGTATTGTAAGGCTAAAGAAAAGGGATTTTGCTATTGATACCTATAGTTTATTCTTTTCGAATGAGGTGAAAGACTTTGGTATTTTGAAAGGGAATTGGTTTCATGGTTATGGTTATATTGACCACTTTACACGTATTTATAAGACTCAAATAGTAGAAAAAGGTATTGCGTTTTACCCGATGACTATTCCTTATTTCCATGTATATATTATACCTTGGAGCACTATTAAAACCGTTAGTCAAAACAGAGATTTCTGTGTAGAGAGTAAAGTAAACCCTGAAGAAACTCTTGAAATCAGCTTTAAAGGTAATGAAAGAATTTTTTTACCAATAAGTTCAGATATGCTTAAGGTGATAAATGAAAGTTTAAGTAAATAAACAGTATTGGCGCCTCGGCCTTCTTTCTCAATAAAAAGCTATCAAATGCGCTGTTAATCCCAGTAGAACTTCGCATTTGCTAACAGCAGACTGTGCAATTTATGTCGGTGCTACTAATGGGGCAAGCACAAGCTCCAGAATGGATTTAAACCGACAAAGTGTTACTTCAATTTGACAAATCTAAAGTGATAGCAAGGCTAAAGTGCGCGCTATTTGTTGAGTAAAGAAAAGAGTTGGATGATTATTTTCAATTACATTATTCGCGTGTAAGTAAGATTGTGGCAAAAAGCAAGACCTGACCCCATGGTTTGGAGCGAACTTTGATTTTGCTGCTGGGAGTGGACTGCTGTTCAAAATGTTGCATCTCATGCAATGGTAGGTGGGGTATCGGCTGTTCTTCAAGGAGGAAAGTTTGGGCATGGATTTGTGAGCTCCTTAGTCACAGCCAGTATGAAGGGATTTATGAACCCTAAAACAGGCACATATGCTGATGCAGTGAGAAGAACAGCAATTGCAGGGGTTGTGGGTGGCACAGTGTCTAAACTTACTGGTGGAAAGTTTGCCAATGGTGCTGTCACCTCAGCAATGCAATGGTGGTATAATGCTGAGGGAAATCCAAAATTTCAGTCCCCTGACGCCCCTTTAATAAAATGGTTTAAAAGTATTTTAGATGGTTCTGAACAATTGGGTAGTTCAATAGAAGGTATAGCGAATGATGTTGGTACTTCTGCTGGAAAGACAATGAACTCTTTGGCAAAAGACCCTGCAAGAACAGCCGCTAACGCTGTTTCTGGGGTGGGTACTTGCGCATTTGCTGTAGGCGCGGGATGTGTTTTAGCTGCTTCCGCAGGAGTAGTAGGTGCTAGTGATATTTTGGAACAAACAACAGGGCTTGATCCTGCCCAACGAGGAGCTGAAAATGTCCTCATGGGGGGGTGGGGTTAATGCGGAAACATCAAAGCAAGCTGCTGCCATAGGAGTAAATATTCCAGGGGTATTAACTGGGGCAGGAGCTACATCTAATATGTTCAGAGCTATTAGTGTCAACCAAACAATTAAGGCTTCAAGTGTTACAAATTCATATCTATCAACTTATAGTGTGAACTCTGCTTATAAAGAGGCGTTAGGCAATTGATTAGAGTAGTTACATTTTTTTTCATAAACTGTTTTCTTATCTCTTGTGGAGAAAGTAGAAATTACTCTTATGCCAGTGGAGTTGTCACCACAATATCATGTGGTGATATTTGGAGGTCAAGTAACGTTTTGAATCTCCAAGTTGTAAGTTCCAAGTTTGATGCTCCAGTTAAATTTACTTCGAAGTTGTGGAATGTTGACTGTGAGCAAGCATTGAGGTTAATTAATAAAGAGCAACGAATTGATTTTCAATACGAGAATGCGGGAAGGAAAGGCCCTATATTAGTGTATTTGAAAATAGAGAGTATTGTAATTGTCGATAATAAATGAAGATGGTCAATTTTTTTGCCTTATCTAAATAAAGGTAAAGGGTATTGCAATAACGTTACCCTATATTTACTTCTCAAATGTGCCGGGCGATGACTGTACCGATTAGGGGGTTATATAAAAACCAATAGGGTCAGATCTTTCTTTTTGCCTTTTAGCTAGTCGAATGTCATATATAAGCAATGGTTTAATAGAAGTTCTCAACATGCTGGGCGTTTTACGATGGGAAAGTACAAGTTACAGAATGGATTTAAACCGGCAAAGTGTTACTCCAATTTGGCAAATCTAAAGCAACATCAAGGCGTAAGTTAGCTGTAATTGTCGAGCAAAGAAAAGAGTTGGGTGATTATTTTCAATTACACTATTCGCGTGTTAGTAAGATTGTTGCAAAAAGCAAGACCTGACCCCTAGATGCTTGCTGACACTGCTACAATTTCAATGACTCCAGCAGGTAAATAATGGACAAAATATTAGAAAAATTTTTACGAAAGCGTAAGCTGGCGATAAAAAATCCTGAAAAGTATAGAAAGGTTTATATAAATAATACAAAAGAGCTTAATTTTTATATTGAGCAAGGAGAAACGAAAAACGGTGTTCCTATAAATGAAAAATTACCATTTTTTAACTGGGAGGTATTAAATACGGAACTGTTAATTCCATGTGATTATTATGAGATGGATGCACAAGCTAGTTTTGTAGATGATAATTTACTAGATTTAGGTAAATTAAATATATGTTTAAGTTATGGATATTACATGCTTACAATACAAAGCTATAAGTTCAAGCGCTTTAGATATCGCTTTAGTCGTGAACCTTTAAGGTTGGTATCACCAACATCGGTATTTCAGCTAAGTATTGCAGTGATATTGAATAATAATGAATATGCTCGCCAAATTTATACCTTATTTCAAGCAGGTTACATGAAGCACTGGGTGAATAGATCAAAAAGTCATATTGGTGATTTTATTATCTTGCTGTTTGATAGGGCCAAAGGTGACAATAACCTAAAACCGATCGTAGATGATTTTGCTTACCAATCTATTATAGATAACTGGGATAGTACAGACTTAACAAAAGTTACCTCTTATCTAAACCAGTTATGTGACGATCAAGTCACTCAGGTTGCATCACCACCGAGTAAGATGTTTTTTGAGTTCGATAATATGAACTGGCAATTTACACCTTATGCTGCACTTATGCTGCTAACGCTAAGAGCAC
>NZ_LOPY01000028.1 GCF_001469895.1 Pseudoalteromonas sp. XI10
GAACCCTGATTTTGAGCACCCTGGTTTTGGCAATGTTACTTCTTTACTATTAACGCAGCCTGTAGTCCCTGAAAAAGATGACCTGCTTGAACAGCTTGTAGTCAAATTACATGAGCAAGGCTTTGATGAAAAAGCGTTACTAGCGTAGCATCTAAAAAGTGTCACTAAAATGGTCAGGTCTTTCTTTTTGCCTTTTAGCTAGTCCAATGTTGTTTATAAGCAATGGTTTAATAGAAGTTCTCAACGTGTAGGGCATTTTACGATGGGCAAGCACAAACTCCAGAATGGATTTAAATCGAGAAAGTGTTACTTCAATTTGACAAATCTAAAGTGATAGCAAGGCTAAAGTGCGCGGTAATTGTCGAGCAAGGAAAAGAATTGGATGATTATTTTAATTACACTATTCAAACTTGAGTCAGGTAGTGGTGCAAAGCAAGACCTGACCCCATGTGTGCTTAATATATCAGCAATGTGGAATATCCAATCTATTCAAATGAGCTTTTGGTCGAAACCTGAATAGTTTGAGCATACCTTTTCAGATGAAAGGTATTTACTAATTAATTCTCATTATGGTCGGAGATAGTATAATGAAGCTTTTTGTTGGACTAATGTTAATCAGTATTAGTGCACAGTTGTGTGCAAGCGAAAATGAGTTAAAAGAAATTAATAACTGTAATGAGGTTTCATATACCGGTCTATCAAAGTTGTATAGAAATTGTTCGGGGACTAAAGTGTTCGGTGAATCTAAGTTAGTATCTGAGCTTTCAATAGAAAAAGCCTTGACTCATCTCCAGGCTATAAAATCACGGCCTAGAGATAAAGAAGAGCTTTATAAAGATGAGTTACTTAATAGTTTCCAATCAATACATGGTTTATTTGGTATTGAAGAGTTTTTTTCTGCGAATAATTCTATAGTTTTAATCTTTGAAAATGGTGTACAACTTTATTATCCTTATAAAAAGAAATGGAAGCTTGTTGAATTTTCAAGATGATAAAAGAAAAGAATTAATAGGGTCTTTCTTCTTGCCTTTAAGCTAGTCCAATGTTGTTTATAAGCAATGGTTTAATAGAAGTTCTCAACGTGCTGGGCATTTTATGATGGGCAAGCACAAGCTCTAGAATGGATTTAAATCGATAAAATGTTACTCCAATTTGGAAAATCTAAAGCAACATCAAGGCGTAAGTTAGCGGTAATTGTCGAGCAAAGAAAAGAGTTGGGTGATTATTTCAAGCTGCACAATTCAAGCATGAAGTATGGTAGTGGCAAAAAGCAAGACCTGACCCCATGTGTGTAGGTTCTTGTTTTCTCTTTCGCGGATTATGGTTAAGCACTATACCAAACAACGTAATAGCTTTTTTCTGAGCTAATCGTAGAGACTCAAGTTAAATGGTGGAGATAATATGAGGTATTTAATTTTTATCCTTTTATTCCAAAGCGGCATTTGCATGGCGTTACAGCCTATATCAGAATATTGTGAAGACTCTTATCTGTTAGGCCGAATCGGAGGTGATTTTTTTACAGCAAACAAATGCCTAGTATATGGTTACACTGCTGAGGATATGACTTTCTTTAAGAATAGAAACACAAGTATTGAATTCGATGATATTAAACCTTCACTAGAAAAGTTTATCAATATTGTCAATTCTGAAGTAGATTCATTTTTAGATAAACAAAAAGCTTTTGATGAATACACTGGAGTGATAGATAGTTTCTCAGTGCCTCTATTTGGGAGCTATGATGAATTCGAAGATGCTAAAGCTTCATTAGTATTTTCGATTAACTACACAACTCATTGTAACATATCAGTTTTAGATTACAGTGGAGGTGATAAATTCATGATTGGATATAAACTTAATCGAATGACTGATGAAGGTAAATATAACTATGATTATTTGTATATAGAGCTCCCTAAAGAAGCAAAAATAAACAAAGCGGATAGTGATGGTTTAATAGATGCTTTTTGTCATAATGATTTAAGCTTTAAAAATAAAGAATAATGGTAAGTAGCTTTTATCTACCCAAAGAGGCCAAGCTAAATTTTTCCTTCTAAATTATAATACCCACTTCAGTTCAGTCTTTAGTTGAGGTCAATATGAAAGACCTGAACCCACTTTGTGTTCGTTCGATATTGGCTCGGGGAAAAGAAACTAGCATGGTTCATACGGCAACTTCGGCCCATAGATTAGCCATAGGAGATTTAGTTAATGTATGAACTTTATTTTCAGTCCGATTTTATGGGAACCAAAATTGGTTTTTACTTAACACTTGTTTGTTCTGTTCTACTAATATTGTGCTGCCCGAAGATAAAATACTGGTACGAAAATAAACTACAGTTTGAAAAGAAAGTTAACTTCTGGTTTGGCTTCTTATTTGTATTTGGCTTTTTTGTAATGCAGTCACTGTCATTTTATGGCCTAGTATTAAAATCTAATGGCATAGATTCTGGAAATTATTCTACAGTTGAAGGAGCTATTGAAGATATTCAAATTGTTGAAAGAAATAGTAGAGAAGAGGCTTTTACTGTTGATGGAGTACGCTTTAAGTACAATGATTACGGAACAGAAAACACCTTTTTTGCGAATAGAAAGCATGATTCAGATACAATCCAAGAGGGGCGAGTTGTAAAAATTGCTTACCTTAGAGAAGGAAATGAAAACCTGATTTTTGAGTTGAGCGTAAGAAAGTAAATGTTAGCAAGGATGTGCTCTTTTTAACTCAAGCAAACAACTGCTGGAGGCGTTCTATCAGATCTCCAAGG
>NZ_LOPY01000030.1 GCF_001469895.1 Pseudoalteromonas sp. XI10
CATATTTTTACTTTTGAAAACTCTTTATAGATACGAATATCTATAAGAATTTTAATATCAGCTTTCCAAATTTTTAAAGAGCATATTAGTTAGTTAAACCAAAGCGGTTTAGCTAACTAACAATCATCTGTGTGGACACTACGAACAAATAAGTCCTAAATCGTATAAGGAGGTGATCCAGCCCCAGGTTCCCCTAGGGCTACCTTGTTACGACTTCACCCCAGTCATGAATCACTCCGTGGT
>NZ_LOPY01000031.1 GCF_001469895.1 Pseudoalteromonas sp. XI10
TGTACTAATTACCCGTGAGGCTTAACCATACAACGCCAAACGCGTTTTATGACAGCGTAACAGACAGAAGTTAAGACACTAAAGTAGATTTTACGAAGCTGTAAGCCATAAGCTTTAAGCTGTAAGAAAATATCAGATTTCCAGATTTATTAATTTGCTCAAAAGAGCGAATTAAACCAAATTTGCTTGGTGACAATAGCGTTTTGGACCCACCTGACCCCATGCCGAACTCAGTAGTGAAACGAAACAGCGCCGATGATA
>NZ_LOPY01000032.1 GCF_001469895.1 Pseudoalteromonas sp. XI10
CAATTTGGTGAGTTAATAGAGCAGAAAAAGTTAGATGCTCAAACATCACTGCTTACATTCAATGTGAAGGACACAGAGCAATTAACAAGTGAATTATTTAGAGCATCACATTGGCTTGAGGTAATAGAGCCTCAAGCTGTACGCAGCAGAATCATTAAAAAACTAAATGAGGCTTCAAACACTTATAACTTGTGACTTTTAGGTGCGTCAAAAATTGACGCACCTTGTTGTTATGCTCTTTAAAAAATGAGGAGCAATGATGTTTGAGTTAGTTGAGAATTTAGATGGCTTGTCTATTGGCGTATTTGGTATTGGTGGCTGCGGTTGTAACACTGTTAATACCATTTTTAATGAGGTTCAAAACCCGCAAACTAAGTTTTACTGCGTTAATACTGATAAGGTTGTATTAGAGCACTCTCAAAGTGATGATTTTGTGTTGATAGGTG
>NZ_LOPY01000033.1 GCF_001469895.1 Pseudoalteromonas sp. XI10
TAAGTACCAGCATATGTGGGGCTATAGCTCAGCTGGGAGAGCGCCTGCCTTGCACGCAGGAGGTCAGCAGTTCGATCCTGCTTAGCTCCACCACTTTTACTCCTTAAAAATAAACATTCTTAATCAGGTAATAAACTGCTTGAGAATAGAGTGTGTTTAATTTTGAGAAGTTTATTCTCTTGCTCTTTAAAAATTTGGAAAGCTGATATTAAAATTCTTATAGATATTCGTATCTATAAAGAGTTTTCAAAAGTAAAAAATATGCCA
>NZ_LOPY01000034.1 GCF_001469895.1 Pseudoalteromonas sp. XI10
CAACCTACTCACTTTCACATGGACAACCAACGCCATGCTTGTTTAGCCTGCTCCGTCCCCCCATCGCAATTATACCAAGTACGGGAATATTAACCCGTTTCCCATCGACTACGCCTTTCGGCCTCGCCTTAGGGGTCGACTTACCCTACCCTGATTAACATGGGATAGGAACCCTTGGTCTTCCGGCGTGCGGGTTTTTCACCCGCATTATCGTTACTCATGTCAGCATTCGCACTTCTGATACCTCCAGCAAACCTCCCGGTTCACCTTCAACGGCTTACAGAACGCTCCCCTACCACTCAAAATAAATTTTGAATCCGCAGCTTCGGTGCATAGTTTAGCCCCGTTACATCTTCCGCGCAGACCGACTCGACCAGTGAGCTATTACGCTTTCTTTAAAGGATGGCTGCTTCTAAGCCAACCTCCTGGCTGTCTGGGCCTTTCCACATCGTTTCCCACTTAACTATGACTTTGGGACCTTAGCTGGCGGTCTGGGTTGTTTCCCTCTTCACGACGGACGTTAGCACCCGCCGTGTGTCTCCCGGATAGTACTTTACGGTATTCGGAGTTTGCAAAGGGTTGGTAAGTCGGGATGACCCCCTAGCCTTAACAGTGCTCTACCCCCGTAAGTATTCGTCCGAGGCTCTACCTAAATAGATTTCGGGGAGAACCAGCTATCTCCCGGTTTGATTAGCCTTTCACTCCTAGCCACAGGTCATCCCCTAACTTTTCAACGTTAGTGGGTTCGGTCCTCCAGTTGATGTTACTCAACCTTCAACCTGCCCATGGCTAGATCACCGGGTTTCGGGTCTATACCTTGCAACTATACGCCCAGTTAAGACTCGGTTTCCCTACGGCTACCCTAATCGGTTAACCTCGCTACAAAATATAAGTCGCTGACCCATTATACAAAAGGTACGCAGTCACCCTCGAAGGGCTCCTACTGCTTGTACGTACACGGTTTCAGGTTCTATTTCACTCCCCTCACAGGGGTTCTTTTCGCCTTTCCCTCACGGTACTGGTTCACTATCGGTCAGTTGGGAGTATTTAGCCTTAGATGATGGTCCACCTATATTCAGTCAAAGTTTCACGTGCTCCGACCTACTCGATTTCACTTAAGATGCATTTTCGTGTACGGGACTATCACCCTGTATCGTCAAACTTTCCAGAATGTTCCACTAACACATAATAAGCTTAAGGGCTGGTCCGGTTTCGCTCGCCGCTACTTCCGGAATCTCGGTTGATTTCTGTTCCTACGGGTACTTAGATGTTTCAGTTCTCCGCGTTCGCCTCTTACACCTATGTATTCAGTGCAAGATACCTGCAAGCAGGTGGGTTTCCCCATTCGGAAATCCTAGTCTCAAGCGCTTTTTACTAGCTTGACTAGGCTTATCGCAAGTTAATACGTCCTTCATCGCCTCCAACTGCCAAGGCATCCACCGTGTACGCTTAGTCACTTAACCATACAACCCAAACGGGTCTTTGTTAGTGACAGCTGTTAACTTCGCCAGAAGTTAATTCATCAAATAATGATGAGAATACTAAAGTAGATACC
>NZ_LOPY01000035.1 GCF_001469895.1 Pseudoalteromonas sp. XI10
GTCCCCATCGTCTAGAGGCCTAGGACACCGCCCTTTCACGGCGGTAACAGGGGTTCGAATCCCCTTGGGGACGCCACTTACTAAAAGTAAGTGAGCAATTGCCAAGAAAATAAATATGTTGGTCTCGAGTACTTACATGTTATTTTAGTAACCTTAACTCCGATATGAGTCAAACTATCATTTAATGTCCTAGTGACACATTATGTGTCCCCATCGTCTAGAGGCCTAGGACACCGCCCTTTCACGGCGGTAACAGGGGTTCGAATCCCCTTGGGGACGCCACTTATTTAAGTAGGTTATGTGTAGTGGGGCGGTGAACACCGCGCAATCTATGCACGACGTTATCAAGAGTACGAATCTCTTGGGGACGCCACTTACTAAAAGTGTTGTGTTATTAAAAGCTCGTCTGAATCGAGTCTAACTATTCAGTTGTCCTAGTGACACATTTTGTGTCCCCATCGTCTAGAGGCCTAGGACACCGCCCTTTCACGGCGGTAACAGGGGTT
>NZ_LOPY01000036.1 GCF_001469895.1 Pseudoalteromonas sp. XI10
CGAGGGTAAGCGAATCACTTAAAGTGCGTCGTAGTCCGGATTGGAGTCTGCAACTCGACTCCATGAAGTCGGAATCGCTAGTAATCGCGTATCAGAATGACGCGGTGAATACGTTCCCGGGCCTTGTACACACCGCCCGTCACACCATGGGAGTGGGTTGCTCCAGAAGTGGATAGTCTAACTTTCGGGAGGACGTTCACCACGGAGTGATTCATGACTGGGGTGAAGTCGTAACAAGGTAGCCCTAGGGGAACCTGGGGCTGGATCACCT
>NZ_LOPY01000037.1 GCF_001469895.1 Pseudoalteromonas sp. XI10
AAATAAGAGAAAGCCCGATTCGAAAGAGTCGGGCTTTTTTGCGTTTTAGCTGTCAGCTTTCAGCCGTCAGACGTCAGCTGAACTGTGGTGTTGTTTAGTACAGAGACTCCCTCAGCAACGACCCCCGTAGGAGGCACTCCAGTGCCGAATCTAGACCATAACAACCACATTCATGGCTAAAGCCATTCCTACGTGATGCGTATCTCAGATGTAAGTTGAACTGTGGGATTGTTTAGTACAGAGAGTCCCTCAGCAAGAATACCCGTAGGAGGCACTTCAGTGCCGAATTCAGACCTTAACAAACACATTCATGGCTAAAGCCATACCTACAAGTACACTTTGCCTAGAGCCTAGAGCCTAGAGCCTAGAGCCTAGAGCCTAGAGCCTAGAGCCTAGAGCCTAGAGCCTAGAGCCTAGAACCTCCTGCAGAGGTAGACGCAGCACCAAACACCCACACCGGGCGGCTGAACGCTGACGGCTGAAAGCTGATAGCTCTGTGATGTGTTGGGTTTCACTCCGCTCTACCCAACCTACGCCAGACCCTCAAACTTTACTCTTTCTAACTCGTATCTTTCCCCTTTCTAACTTTCCCCTCGCTAACTCCCAGCTCGTAACTCACGAACTTGCTCAGCTACCGTTCATTAAATTAACTTTGCTTTGTTTATGGCTTTGATTTAGGATCAAATCAGTTTAAAAGCAAGAACTAATGGCCTGTGTCTAGATTACTTATTTGTTTATTATTATTTTTTTCGAGTGCTTCAACTTTCGCTGTTGAGGTGACTAATTTATATCAAGATACTCTTAAAGTTGCAGACAAATCACGTGATGCTCGTTTGGCAGCAAGTCGTGAAGCACTGCTAAATGTGCTGGTGAAAGTCAGTGGTGATACAAGCGCAGATCAAAACCCTGTTGCTAAACAGCGCACTCGCGACATTTCAGATTACATGCTGAAATTCGAATATGACGAAAAAGCAGATGGTAGTTTAAATCTGGTTGTTAAGTTTGAAGCAAATAAGATTAATGCATTAATCAAAGATCTTGGCTTGCCATTGTGGGGCACGCGTCGACCTTTAGTGGCTATCTGGTTAGGCATTGAAGATAATTGGCGCCGTGAACTGGTTACCCAAGAGTCTTATCCGCAGCTTGAACAGCTTATATACGATAAAGCAGGTCGTCGTGGTTTACCTGTGGTTGTGCCATTACTTGATTTACAAGACCGCGCTATTGTTGGTATACCAGAAGTGTGGGGTAATTTCTCTGAACCCGTAGAGCGTGCATCGAGTCGTTATAGTGCAGAGCGCAGTATTACTGCAAGAATGTATCAACAAGCTGATTCAGAAACCTGGATCCTTGATTGGCGTTTTACTAATGCGGAATTATTCGATACCAATCGTTTGATGGGTGATAAGCAGCAAATTGTTGCAGATATGATTGACAGTTTAGCAGGTGGCTTAGCTGCAGAATATGCCATTGATCCAACAATGATTGGCCAACTTGCCACAGCAACTTTCTACCTTAAAGGTATCAATAACTTTGTTGATATTGAATTTGCTAAACGCCGTTTAGAGAGCTTAAGTGTTGTTACTCGCGCTGTGATATCTGTACGTACGCCTGATACCGTACAATTTATAGTTAATCACACTGGCAGCATGAATGATTTTAGAAAAGCGTTAGAACTTGATAGTGCCTTTAAAGCGTATCAGGACCCGCGCGATTTTTATCAAGTGGTCAATAAAGATGAGCTTGAATATCAGTGGCAGGGGCTTTAATCGCAGTGCTAGAACCAATGCAAATGGCATTGCCAGTTACTTTGCCTGATGATGAAACATTTACTTCTTATTTTGGTGGCGAAAACTCTCTTGAAGTGAGCCACCTTAAAGATGCGTTCACAAAGCTCAGTAATAAATTTCAATATACCTACTTATGCGGTTTAGGTGATTCAGGTAAATCGCACCTATTGTACGCGACCTGTATTCATGCCCAAGAGCGCGGTTTATCAACCATGTTACTTTCAATGCGTGAAGTGATTGATTATGGTCCTGTTGTGCTTGAAGGTCTGGAAAATCTTGATGTGTTGTGTATCGATGATGTGCACTTAGTGGCAGGCAACGATGCATGGGAGAAAGGATTATTTAACTTTTTTAATCGCTTTAATGAGCCAGGTAAATACCTGGTGGTCACAGCTGATTTATTACCTGACATGTTGCATATCAATCTTCCTGATTTAGTATCGCGTTTGAAGTGGGGCACAACATTACAAATTCGCTCAATGAGCGATGATGATAAAGCGGAAGCCCTCGTACGCCGTGCTCATATGCGCGGCCTTGAACTAACTGATGAATGTGCGCGCTTTTTATTAACGCGATTAAGCCGCGATATGCGTGCATTATTAGACGTTTTAGACAAACTTGACCATGCCTCAATGGCTGCACAAAGAAAATTAACAATTCCTTTTATAAAATCAACGTTAAAGCTTTAGTAGGGCTAGAATCTAGTCCTTGCTTTCAGTTATCATTAGCTATTACAAAAATCCTTCTGTGAAAGACCAGGTACTCAATGAACTTAGAAAATATTTTAGCGCAAGCACTTGAGGCAGTTGCCAGTGCGAATGAAATCGCGCAACTAGAAGATATCAGGGTTAATTACCTTGGTAAAAAAGGTGAAATCACCAGCTTACTTAAAACGCTAGGCAAAATTGCCCCTGAAGAGCGTAAAGAAGCGGGTCAAGTGATTAACCAAGCAAAACAAGAAGTACAAACAGCCATTAACGAAAAGCGTGAGTTACTAGCAAGTAAGGCTCTTGAAGAGAAACTAGCTGCAGAAACGATCGACGTAACTTTACCGGGTCGTGTTATGCCAACAGGTGGCTTACACCCAGTAACTCGTACTATTGAACGTATTGAAAGCTTTTTTGGTGAGTTAGGTTTTGCGGTTAAATCAGGTCCTGAAGTTGAAGATGATTTTCATAACTTCGATGCGCTAAATATTCCTGAGCACCACCCAGCGCGAGCTGATCACGATACTTTCTATTTCAACCCTAAGCTTGTGTTACGTACACAAACGAGTGGTGTACAAATCCGTACTATGGAAACTGAGCAGCCACCACTACGTATCATTTCACCAGGTCGTGTTTATCGTAACGATTATGACCAAACACACACGCCAATGTTCCACCAAGTGGAAGGCTTAATGGTTGATACAGATGTAAGCTTCACTGAGTTAAAAGGTATTCTGCACGACTTCTTACGTAACTTCTTTGAAGAAGATATGGAAATTCGTTTCCGTCCTTCTTACTTCCCATTTACTGAACCATCAGCTGAGGTTGATGTTATGGGTAAAAACGGCAAGTGGTTAGAGGTATTAGGCTGTGGCATGGTTCACCCTAACGTTCTTAAATCAGTGGGTATTGATCCAGAAAAATACACAGGCTTCGCATTCGGTATGGGTGTAGAGCGCTTGACTATGTTGCGTTACGGCGTAAACGACTTACGTGCATTTTTCGAAAACGATTTAAAATTCCTAAACCAGTTCCGTTAAGAGTGAAGATATAAAATGAAATTTAGTGAAAAGTGGTTAAGAGAGTGGGTTAACCCAGCAATCGACACACAGGCTCTTTCGGAACAGTTATCAATGGCTGGTCTTGAAGTTGACGGTGTTGAGCCTGCAGCAGCAGAATTCTCTGGCGTTGTTGTTGGTGAAGTGGTTGAGTGTGGTCAACACCCTGATGCTGATAAGTTACGTGTAACTAAAGTAAACGTAGGTGGTGATGAGCTACTTGATATCGTGTGTGGTGCACCTAACTGCCGTCAAGGCATAAAAGTGGCTGTTGCGACAGTTGGCGCTGTATTACCTGGCGACTTCAAAATTAAAAAAGCCAAACTTCGTGGCCAACCTTCACACGGTATGCTGTGCGCATTCGTTGAATTAGGTATCAGCGAAGAAGGTGATGGCATCATGGAATTACCAAGTGATGCACCAATTGGTACTGATTTACGTGAGTACTTAAGTCTAGACGACAACATTATTGATGTTGACTTAACACCTAACCGTGGTGATTGTTTAGGTATCAAAGGCCTAGCGCGTGAAGTAGGCGTACTTAACAGTGTTGATGTAAACACACTTGAAATCGCACCAGTTGCTGCAACGATTGATGACAAAGTATCGATTGAGCTTGTGAATGATGAAGCGTGTCCTCGTTATTTAGGTCGTGTAATTAAAGGTATTAACCTTGATGCAGAAACACCACTTTGGATGGTAGAAAAGCTTCGTCGCAGTGGTATTCGCTCAATTGACCCTGTTGTTGATGTAACAAACTACGTGTTATTAGAGCTAGGTCACCCAATGCACGCATTTGATCTAAACGCGATTGAAGGTGGTATTAAAGTACGTAGCGCAAACGCGGGTGAAGAGCTAGTCCTGTTAGATGGCAACACAGCTAAACTAAACGAATCTACGCTTGTAATTGCTGATCACAACAAAGCGCTTGCTATTGCAGGTATTTTTGGTGGTGAAAAGTCTGGTGTAACTGAAGCAACATCAGACATCTTATTAGAAAGTGCGTTCTTTAACCCTGTCGCTATTGCTGGTCAAGCACGTAGCTACGGTTTGCACACTGATGCGTCACACCGTTACGAGCGTGGTGTCGATTTTGCACTGCAAAAAGATGCAATGGAACGTGCGACAGCATTACTTCTTGAGATTGTTGGCGGTGAAGCTGGCCCAGTTGTTGAAGCAGTCGCAACTGACAAGTTACCAAAAGTAACAGAAGTGCGTTTACGTCGTGAGCGTTTAGACCGTGTAATTGGCCACCACATTGATGATGCAAAAGTAACTGACATCCTAACGCGTTTAGGTTTAGACGTGAAAATTGTTGATGGTGTATGGAGTGCTGACGTACCTAGCTATCGCTTTGATATTCGTATTGAAGAAGATTTAATTGAAGAAGTTGCGCGTGTTTACGGCTATAACAGTATTCCTAACGTTTCACCAACCGCTAAATTAAAAATGACTAACCATGACGAGTCTCATGTTGCGGTAACTAAATTCCGCAATACACTTGTAACTCGTGGTTACCAAGAAGCAATTACGTACAGCTTTGTTGATCCAAAAGCTCAAGCAATTTTACACCCGCAAAGTGATGCGCTTGTATTGCCACACCCAATTTCGGTTGAAATGTCAGCAATGCGCGTGAGCTTAATGCCGGGTCTTTTAGCGTCTCTAGTTTATAACCAAAACCGTCAGCAACCACGTGTACGTTTATTTGAGCACGGCTTAAAATTCTTACGTGACGAAAATGCTGAAAACGGTGTAAACCAAGTTGCTGTCATTGGTGGTGTAATCTCTGGTCTTGCACACGGTGAACATTGGGTTCAAGAAAAGCGTAGTGTTGATTTCTATGACTTAAAAGGTGATGTTGAAGCACTTTTAGCAATTAGTAACGATTCATCACGTTTTGAGATAAAAGCAGAGCAGTCTGATGGCTTACACCCAGGCCAATCAGCCGTTATTTATGTTGATGGTAAAAAAGTAGGTTTCTTTGGTGCAGTGCACCCACAAGTGCAAAAGTCACTAGATATCAACAACACAGCATTTGTGTTTGAAATCGAAATGTCTGCACTAGAAAAAAGAAAATTACCAGAAGCTGTGGCAGTGTCGAAATTCCCGTCAAACCGCCGTGATATCGCGATTTTAGTGGAAGATCACGTAAAATCTGGCGATATTTTAAATGTCATAGAAAAAGTTGGCGGAAATCAATTGGTTGACCTAAACTTATTCGATGTGTATAAGGGCAAAGGTATTGAGCCAAATTATAAGAGTTTGGCGATTGCTCTAACACTGCAAGCGGTTGATAGAACGCTCGAAGAGAAAGATATCAATCAAGTAGTTGATAATGTGGTGGCCGCACTGGCCGAACAATTTAACGCATCGTTGAGGGACTAGATATGGCGCTTACTAAAGCCGACATAGCTGAACACCTATTTGAAAAACTCGGGATCAATAAAAAAGATGCCAAAGATTTAGTTGAAGCGTTTTTTGAAGAAATCCGCTCAGCGCTAGAAAAAGGCGAGCAGGTTAAGCTCTCTGGATTTGGTAACTTTGATCTTCGAGATAAGAAAGAACGTCCAGGCCGCAATCCGAAAACAGGTGAAGATATTCCTATTTCGGCGCGCCGAGTTGTGACTTTTAGACCAGGTCAGAAGCTAAAAACTCGTGTAGAAGTTGGCACAAGCAAAGCAAAATAAGAAAAGGCAGCGTCAGCTGCCTTTTTTATTTGTCTGAGTACTGCACATTAGCGAGTTGGAATTATCAAAACCCGCGTGGTGATACGAAGCTTCCTTCTTGGATACTGTCGTAAGTTTTTTGTGCTAAATCATCTAAGCTGTCTAGGCTTTTGCCTGCGGCAGCGAGTTGATGCTCGATAGGTAAAATATCGACATCTTCATACCCTGACAATTGTGCTACACGTGCAAAGGTGTAGGCATGCTTATACTTTTCATGTTTGTAAAATAAGCTCACAAGAGTAGGGTAGATCTCAGGGTTGGGAGTTTCACCAGCTTTATTTAGCTCTAGCGTTTTGTAAAGCAGATCAATGGTTTTTTCATCATCAAACTTTACGTAATAGCTTGCTAAGAAAAACTGCATTTCGGCATCTTCAGTCACCCGTTTATCTTGTTTTTCTTCAAGGGCGAGTAACTTAGTTAACGCAGACTGGTCGTTATTACGTGACCAATGGTAATACAGCAAGCCTGGGTGGTCAGTGTTTTTGGTATCTTGAAAAATTCGTGTCATTTCTTTGATGCTTGTTAAATGACCCTCAACACGAGACGTGGTTTTTTCTTTTAGTTTTATATGCTCAATCTTGGCGGCAAGCGACACACATTGATCGTATTTCTCAAAATCCTTTAATAATTGGTATTTGTTTTCGTCTGTTGGTGACTTATATTCAACATAACGTTGAATGATGACCTCGGCACGTTGCTCTTTACAGTGACTATCTTTATTTAAATCACTGCAGAAGCCAGGTGTTTCGTCGCACACTTTCGCTAGTGTAAGCGGATCTTCACAGCCTGCTAATGCCAATAAACCAAGCAACACGCTTGCTCTTAATAACATTCCTTAACCTCTACTTAATTTGTACTACTTTATTCTAGCGCAATGATTTGTTCTGTAACAGTGGAGAATCGTTCGAGTTTAAATTAGAATACCCCTGCCTGAGATGTGTTGCTCTCAAATCACAACACATTTTTTAAGGCTATCCGTTCAAAATTGTTTAATTAGGTAAAAAAAATGACCTCATCTCACGAGTTAGAATACACAAGCAGCTGGCAAGAACGTCAAGATTACGCAGAAAGTATGCAACCTATCATTGGTAGACTTTACCGTAATCGTGGTATCGAAATCGCTGTATATGGCCGTCCTCTCGTTAATGCCAGTACAATCGATATCATCAAAGCGCACAAAACAGTTGCTCAGTTTGAAGGTACAAAATTACGTTTACGTGAAAGCTTCCCTTTCTTAGAAGCAATTAGCAAAATGGATTTAAACTCAGCACGTATCGATATTGGTAAACTAGCGTATGGTTATTTATTTAACGATGCTGCGAAAGGTCGCTCAGTTGAAGAATACTTAACTGACGAATTAGCAGAAATCGCAAACTCAGAGCGCAAAGAGCCACGTGATGTTGTGTTATACGGTTTCGGTCGTATCGGTCGTTTATTAGCACGTCTATTAATCGAAAAGTCAGGCCCTTATGCAGACCTACGTTTACGCGCAATCGTTGTACGTGGCGGTAAGGACGGCGACTTAGAAAAGCGTGCAAGCTTACTTCGCCGTGACTCTATCCACGGTCCATTCAATGGCTCAATCACAATTGATAAAGAGCGCAATGCGATTAAAGCTAACGGTAGCTACATTCAAGTTATCTATGCTAACTCTCCTAGCGAAGTTGATTACACAGCTTACGGCATCGAGAATGCACTTGTTGTTGATAACACTGGTATCTGGAAAGACGAAGCAGGTCTTGGTCAGCACTTAGAAGCAAAAGGCGCAGCAAAAGTATTATTAACTGCACCAGCTAAAGGCAACATCAAAAACATCGTATACGGTGTAAACAACCAAGATATCAAATCTGAAGATAAGATTGTCTGTGCAGCAAGCTGTACAACCAATGCTATTACCCCTACGTTAAAAGCACTTAACGATAAGTTTGGTATCAAGAATGGTCACGTTGAAACAGTTCACTCGTACACAAATGACCAAAACTTAATTGATAACTACCACAAAGCTGAGCGTCGTGGCCGTGCTGCTGCACTTAACATGGTTATCACTTCAACAGGTGCTGCAAAAGCGGTTTCTAAAGCTTTACCTGAGCTTGAAGGTAAACTAACTGGTAACGCTATCCGTGTTCCTACACCAAACGTATCAATGGCTATCTTGAACTTAAATCTTGAAAAAGGTACAACTGTTGAAGAACTAAATGCGTTCTTACGTGAAACAGCACTTCATTCAGACCTTCGTGATCAAATCGATTACACAGCGTCTACAGAAATCGTATCGACTGACTTAGTAGGTAGCCGTTACGCAGGTGTTGTTGATTCACAAGCGACAATCGTAGATGACAACCGCGTTGTACTTTACGTTTGGTACGATAATGAATTTGGTTATAGCTGTCAGGTAGTACGTTGTATGCGTGATATGGCTGAAGTAACTTTCCCAAGCTTACCTCGCTAATACCTAAGTTATAAAGAATCTAGAAGCCAGCATTATGCTGGCTTTTTTAGTCGTGAAAGTTTTTGCAAATTTTCAGCATGTGGTAGGCTGTTAAGGGTCTACACCATATTACTAACAAAACGTTCTAACTACAGAGCGTTGACTTAATTCTTAACTAACAAGCGAATAGCTAAGAATTATTTTTAACCAATAGGTTTATAGAATGAAAATCACCAGCAATTTTGACAGTGGTAATATCAAGGTTATTGAAGCCGTTGATCCACTGAATATTCAATTAGAAATCAATAAAGACAATCAGTCTGATTTTTTCCAGTGGTTTCACTTTCGTCTTGAAACAACTGCGTTTCAAAACCATAAATTACACATTAATAACCTAGAGAACTCAGCATACCCTGATGGCTGGGAAGGTTATCATGCGGTTGCATCATACGACCGTCAAACTTGGTTCCGTGTACCATCTGAGTACGCAAACGGCACACTATCATTTGAAGTAGAGCCTGAGTGTAGCAGCATGTACTTTGCTTACTTTGCGCCATACAGCTATGACCGCCATCTAGATTTACTAGCATGGGCACAAAGCCAGCATGCTTGTGAATTAGAAACATTAGGCGAAACCCTTGATGGCCGTGACATGAGTGTTTTACGTGTGGGTATTCCTAGCAGTGAGAAGAAAAAAATCTGGATCACGGCGCGCCAGCACCCAGGCGAAACTATGGCTGAGTGGTATGTTGAAGGTTTACTTCATAAGTTACTTGATGATGAAGACCCACATGCAGCTGCGTTACTATCTAAAGCAGTATTCTACATCGTGCCAAATATGAATCCAGATGGCAGTGTGCGTGGTCACCTACGTACTAACGCTAAAGGCGTTAACTTGAACCGTGAATGGCAAACACCGAGCATGGAAAATAGCCCTGAAGTTTTCTTAGTGCTTAACAAAATGCGTGAGACGGGCCTTGATATGCACTTAGATATTCATGGTGACGAAGCAATTCCTTATAACTTTGTTGCGGGTAGTGAAGGTATCCCAGGCTACGATGATCGCTTAAAAGAGTTAGAAGATAGTTTTAAAGCTGCGCTTTTAACTGTGACGCCTGAGTTCCAAGACGAACATGGTTATCCAAAAGATGAGCCGGGCCAGGCTAACCTAACTGTCGGTTCTTCTGCTGTCGCGCATGAATTTAATGCATTAGCTTACACGGTAGAGATGCCATTTAAAGATAACGATGATTTACCAGACCCAGATTACGGCTGGTCAGATCGTCGCTCGTATCAATTTGGTCAAGATACGTTAGCGGCTATCGTTAACGTGGTTGATAAATTAAGATAACGAACCTTACGGGCATCAGCAAAACTGATGCCCGTAATTGTATCTGTTGACTGAAAAATGACGGTGTAGAGCAGGATGCATCAAATGTTAACGAGGTAGGTACATTTAGCATATTGAAAATTAACTGTTAACAAACTTAGTGGGTTTAAGTTAATATTCAATATGTTCAGCTGTGAAGTAACAAAATCTCATTTTTATTTCTCACAGTCATCGTGTCGCGCATTCTCACAAGCTCACGCTGAGTATCGTAACTAACAATAAAAAATATAATCATAGAGGATATCCATGGAAGCTTTAGTAAGCGCCGTTAATGACATAATTTGGAGTAGTGCACTCATTTATTTATGTCTAGGTGCAGGTCTGTTTTATTCCGTTTTAACCCGATTCGCACAAGTTAGACATTTTAAAGAAATGTGTAAATTATTGCTTAGCTCTAATAATTCAGATACGGGTATTTCTTCATTCCAAGCACTTGCTGTATCGTTATCAGGCCGTGTAGGTGTCGGTAATATTGCCGGGGTTGCTGCAGCAATCGGCTTTGGTGGTCCAGGGGCGATTTTTTGGATGTGGATAGTTGCGTTCCTTGGCGCAAGTACTGCGTATGCCGAGTCAACTCTTGGTCAGATTTATAAATCAGAAGAAGATGGTCAATATCGCGGTGGTCCAGCATTTTACTTCGACCGCTGCTTACAGCAAAAGTGGTTAGCCGTATTATTTGCAGTATCGGCGATTATTGCTTGTGGTGTGTTCCTTCCGGGCGTTCAAGCGAATGCGGTAGGTAATGCATTCACACAAGTTTTTGGTGAAGGCACATTGGTTAGCACCAGCTTTGGTGAAGTAGGTAGCTTTAAGCTTGTTGCTCTTGCAATCATCTTAATTGTGCTTGCATTTATCATCTTTGGTGGCATTAAACGTATCGCAAACTTCACACAAATCGTGGTGCCATTTATGGCACTAGGTTACATCGTGTTAGCTTTAATCGTGGTGTTCTTAAACCTAGATAAAGTGCCAGGTATCTTCTCAATGATCTTATCTGATGCATTCACCGCGCAAGCAGGCTTTGGTGCTGCTATTGGTTGGGGTGTTAAACGTGGTATTTACTCAAACGAAGCAGGTCAAGGTACGGGTCCACATGCAGCATCAGCTGCTGAAGTTGATCACCCAGCTCAACAAGGTTTAGTGCAAGCATTTTCTGTTTATGTTGATACCATTTTTGTTTGTACAGCAACGGCGTTAATGATTCTAATCACTAAACAATACAACATTGTGGGTGAGTTACCTGCAGGTCAATTCATTGTGCAAAACGTTGATGCTGCAACAGAAGTAGGCTCTGCTGCTTTCACACAAATGGCATTATTTAGCGTATTTGGTGGCTTTGGTGAAGCATTCGTTGGTATTGCTTTATTCTTCTTTGCATTTACCACAATTCTTGCTTATTACTATATTGCTGAAACGAACGTTGCTTACTTAAACCGTTATTTTAAAGGCAATATTCCACTGGTTATTGTTAAGCTAGTTATCATGTTTATGGTGGCTTACGGCATGGTAAACAGCTCTGGTTATATCTGGAATATTGGTGATATTGGCGTAGGCTTAATGGCCTGGATCAACATTGTTGGTATTTTGGCTATTTTCTTTGTCGCAAAACCTGCTCTTAACTGCTTACGTGATTACGAAGATCAAAAGAAAGCCGGTGGCGAAATCACTTTTGATCCAGTTAAATTAGGCATTAAAAATGCGACTTTCTGGGAAAAGCGTCTAGCTGAAAAGGCGAAACAGAAACAATAAATCAGGTTTTTGAGTTTTTGTAGTGAATTTAGTTGTGCAGGTTTTCGAATCTTCACAAATGAATGAAATTCAAATAAGACATCGACTCATAAAACAAGTACAATAAAGGGCGCCTAAAGGCGCCTTTTTTATGCGTAGTATGGAGAAAGATATGGCGATTATTAGTTGCCCGCAGTGTGCAAAATCAATATCTGACAAACATAAGCAATGCCCGCATTGTGAATGCCAAGTCACCGATCTAAGCAATGAGCAATTGCAGCAAATGCAAAAAGAAACGCGCATTCGTAGACAACAAAAGTTTATGAATCAGTCTTTCCTCGCACTGATTTTATTTTTAGGGGGCTTTTTCTGTTATTACTTTATGCACCCCGAAGCAAAGTCTCTTGAGTGGTATGCCTATACATCGGCAATGGCAGTAGGTTTTGTGTGGTATCTTGTAAGCCGCATCTATTTAGTTGTTTTAAAAAAGAAAAAGTAACATGAATATTGATCACATCGTTAAAAATATCACCCCAGAAGTATTTGAACGTCTTCAGTATGGTGCCTCAACGGGTAAGTGGCCTGACGGCACACCTTTGTCTGAAGAACAAAAACAACAAACCGTTCAACTCGTGATGCTTTATCAAGCTAAAGTTTCGCAAAGCAATGAGCAGTTTACCATTGGCGCAAATGGTGAAATGGTGCAAAAGAGCAAAGCTCAATTGCAAAAAGAATTCGCATCAGAAAATGAAATAGCTAGGTTTAGTGAAAATGATCTTTAAACACCTGTTTACTCCAAAGTGGAAGCATCCTAAAAACCAAGTGCGTTTAGCTGCGGTTGAACGTCTTGATACAGAGCGTGACCTTAGCATCTTAAATAGCATTGCCCTTGAAGACAGCTCTGCTGAGATCCGCAAAAAAGCATTAAACAAAGTGAACGATATTGTTTTATGGTGGCAAGCATACAAGCAAGACCAAGCACTTAAAGACGTTGCAGAACAGCATATAAACCAAGCGGTTTTAAATACCGATAGCCAGCTAGATGCAAATATCAAAAATGAGTTTATTGAGCGTTATGCACCTGTCAAAACTCTTGAGAAACTCGCCTTTGCAGAAAAAGAACTTCAAGTTCGCGTTAAGTTATTAAAGCGTTTAGCAAACCCAAGCCTAATTGATAAAGCTTTTAAAGAAGGCCGTGAAGAGCTGCAATTGCAACTTGTTGACCTTGTGATTAATCATCAACTTGCTAAATCATTATTAAAGCATGCAAAAGGTGAGGCACACACACAACTGGTGACTCATCTTGACAATGAACGCTTAGCGATAGAAATGCCTGCCAAAGTAGAAGCTGATACACGTGTGGTTTTAGCAAAGCTTAATGCGCTTCGTGATAAAAATGACTTTCAGTTAGTGTCGATGCAACATGCTGAGTTATTACAGCAGTGGCAAGCTATCGAACTAAAATGGCTGAGCGATGAGCAAGTAAGCACGTTAGATAAGAAGTATTCAGCGATTACGCAAAAGCTTGAGTCTCATATTGCAGGTTTAAGTAAAGAGCATGAAGCCGCGCAGCAAGCGTTAGCTGAACAACAACGTCAGGTATTAGCACTGGCAAGCCTTGAAGCAATTGGCGAAGAAATTGAAAATGCATTGCAATTAGGCTTAGAAACGCCAGAGCAAATTCAGCAAGATTGGCTCGAGGCAAAAGTTGCAGAGGCAAAAGATGCGTTAGCAGAGTCGGACTTAGCTGATAACAAAACTGTGCGTGATGTAAAACAACATTTAACAAATTTATTTAACCAAGTTGAGCAGTTACCGCAACTGGTTAGTGCTATTGCTGAGTTTAAAGAGGCATTTGATCAATTAAACTCAGTTGCGACAACTGAAGACGAAAGCGAGTTTGACGGGCTAAAACAGCAGTTTGAGCAACAGCAAAAATTAGCGCGCAAAAAGCTGGCTAGTATTCCTAGTCGTTTACAAGGTCGCTTTAAAGCCAATTTAGCTGAAACAGTAAACCGCTGGCAGCAAGCGATGGCACCGCTGACCAATAAGTTTGAGAAAAATCAGCAAACAGCGAAGCGTAAAGCTCGTGATGTAAAACGCTTAATTGACCAAGGTCGCTTTAATGTTGCCTTTGGTGTGTTTAAAGGTTTTGAAGAGCTATACGCAACACTTACAGACTATTATAAGCAGCCATTAAATAGCTTGAAAGCTGATTTAGAAGCGCAATTAGAAGAAGCAAAAGATTGGCAAAAATACGCATCAGCGCCAAAGCGTGATGCATTACTTGTTGAAGTAAATGAACTTGTTGCAACCGAGTGCACTGACCCTAAACAACGCGCAGAGCAAGTTAAACAGTTACGTCGTCGTTGGAATGAGTTAGGGCGTTTAGATACTGATGCAGAAAAGCAACAAGGCGAGTTATTCGATCAACAAATTGAATTACTGTTTGCGCCGTGTCGTGAGTATTTTGCAGAGCAGGAGCAGCAACGTGAACAAGCTAAAGCACAGCGCGTTGAAATAATCTCGCAAATGCAGCAGTTAACAGAGCTTGATACCTCTTCTGATGAGTTTGATTGGAAGCAGTTTGAAAGCAAGTTCAACCGTACCGCAAAAGCGTGGCGTTCTGCAGGTAACGTCGATCCTAAAACATACCGTGAACTACAAACACAATTTAAAGCTGCGCAATCACAAGTTCAAGGTCAACTTGCTGCATTTCATAAAGCAAATGCTGAGCAAAAAGCTGCACTTGTTGAGCAAGCAACACAGTTATCGCAAAGCGATGATTTAGCTGCTGCGTGCCAGGAGCTAAAAGCACTTCAACAAACATGGCAGACTATTGGCTTTGCTGGAATGAAAGCTGAAAACACTTTATGGCAGCAATTCAGACGAGTTAATGACGACACCTTCGCTAAGCGCAGTGCCGAGTTTGAACAGCAAAAGCAAGTTCAGCAACAAAATGACGAAGTTGCCGCAGAGCAATTAAGTGAGCTTGAGTCTGCACTTGAGACTGTGGTGCACCTTGCACAGCTTAAAGATTTAACAGTGAAGCTTGCAGAGCTTGAGTACTCAAAAGCATTATCGGCACGCGTGACTCAGTTAGAGACCGCGATTAGCGCAAAAACAGCGCTGATCAGCAAGCAAGCAGAGCAGTCTAAGTTAACTGCTTTATTTGCAGCTCTTGAGAGCCACAGTGAACTGCCTTCGCAGTTCCAAGCTTCATTAACAACTAATCTAAACGCTGCGCAGCTGTTAACGCGTATCGAAATTCTAGCAGGCGTTGAATCGGCTGATAGTCAGTTACGTATGACAGAGCAAGTTGCGATGTTAGATGATAAACACCGTGGCGAGCACGCAGATGTTTATTATTACTTAAAGCAATTACTTGCAGTCAGTGAGGGTTCAGTTTCAGCTGACACACTAGCAAGGCTTAAAGCAATATTTGCAATTTAACGAATAAAACCGCTTTTTTAAGCGGTTTTTTTCCGTGTGTTTTTGAGGAATACAATGAGAATTTTATTACTACTTACCTGTTTATTTTTAGGGGCATGTAAAAGTACAGAACAAGGGATGTCTGTTTACTCGTTTACCAATTCTGAAATTGAAGCAGCCCTTGCTAATCAATTACCAAAACTAAGTGAACAGATTAAGCTGATGGGCTTACCAGTTGATTTTGCGGTAAACGACCTGAGTGTCAATGTTGGCCCAGATAAGCGTGATGTGGTGGTTTTAGGGGCCGATTCTAGTGCTGTTATCAAAGCGTTTGCGCTTAAGTATCCAGTACGCTTAAAACTACAAATTGAAGGCAGCCCATTTTATGACAGCGAGAAAAAAGCGGTCTTTTTACGTAATGTAAAACTGGTTGATACAACAATCGACACCGCGGGTTTCAAGGGCAGCTTAAACTTATTAGATGATCAAGCAATGCAAGTGATTAACGGCTTTTTAGCGGTTAACCCTGTCTACAAGCTAAATATGAATGACCCTAAAGTCGCACTATTGAGTAAATTGCCATTAGATATGAAAGTATCTCAGGGTGAAATTATTTTAGTGCCCACACTGTAAAGCTATTTGATATTTTAAAGCGGCTTCTAGCCGCTTTTTTTGTAATTGCTTGTTAAGTATGTTCAACCTTGCCATAATTGCTCGTGATATTTCGCGAATTGAGTGATGACTATGATCAAGGAATTTTTAAACGACCCCACATTACTGCTAAATGCCGTAGGTGAAGGTATTTATGGCTTCGATTTATCGGGTAATGCAGTTTTTGTAAACCCTGCTGCGGAGCGCATGACGGGCTGGAAAGCAGACGAACTCCTTGGTAAAAAAATACACCAATATCATCACCATACTCGTAAAGATGGCTCACCATACCCGGCGGATGAATGCCAAATATATTGCACTATGTTCGATGGCAAACACCGTCATGTAAACGATGAAGTATTCTGGCGTAAAGATGGAAGCTATTTTGCTGTTGAGTATACTTCAACGCCAGTTTATAAAAATGGTGCCTTGATTGGGGCAGTCGCGATTTTTCGCGATGTATCCAAACAACAGCAAACAGAAGTGGCGTTGCGTGATGCCTTAGCACAAGTTCAGCACTTATCTGAGCAGCTACAAGCTGAAAATGCTTACCTGATTTCAGAGTTAAATGAAGATTGGCAAGACTCTGGTTTAGTTGGGCAAAGTCATTCATTTCAAAGTATGCTCGAGCAAATTACCTTGGTAAGCCAAACCAATAGTACGGTTTTGATTTTAGGTGAAAACGGCACGGGTAAAGAGCTAGTGGCTCGAAACCTTCATCGTTTGAGCAACCGTGCTGAGCAACCTTTCATAAAAGTAAACTGCGCGGCGTTTTCCGCTAACTTAATTGAGTCTGAGTTATTTGGTCATGAGAAAGGGGCGTTTACCGGCGCTAATGAACGCAGAAAAGGGCGTTTTGAACTGGCTGATAAAGGCACTTTATTTTTAGATGAAGTGGCAGAGCTGCCATTAGAGGCGCAAAGTAAATTACTGCGGGTACTACAAGAGCAAGAGTTTGAGCGTGTCGGTGGTAGTCAAACTTTAAAAGTCGATATCCGAGTGTTGGCTGCAACAAATCGTAACTTGTGGCAAATGGTTGATCAGGGCAGTTTTCGAATGGACTTGTATTATCGCCTAAATGTCTTTCCTATTCGTGTGCCTGCGCTTCGTGAACGCAAGGAAGATATTCCACTACTCGCAGCAAATATTATTACGCAGCTGAACAAGCGCTTAGGTAAACAGTTAAAAGGGCTTAGCAAAGCAACACTCACGAAGTTAGCTAATTACGATTGGCCTGGTAATATTCGTGAGCTACAAAATATTCTAGAACGTGAAGCTATTCTGTCTAAGCAAGCTGTATTACAGCTGTCTGCACCTTTGAGTAACGAGCAATCAAATGAGCAGGTGGTTTCTCTTGATGCTGTACAAAAGCAGCATATTTGTGAGGTGTTAAAACGCTGTAACGGGCAAATATCAGGTGAAAATGGTGCTGCAACCTTGCTGGGCCTGCCAGAAAGTACCCTTAGATCAAAGATGAAAAAGCTAGCGATAAAGCGCTAATTCGTGATATATCGCGAGTGTTCGCGATATATCGTGCTTTTGAACGTTTAAATATAAATTTAATCATTTAATATCAATGACTTATTTAAAATTTATGTTGGCCTGATTGTTGCTCTATCAGGTTATTACCGACACATAAGTAAGTAGCAAAATGAAATTTGATATTAAAGAGCAAGACTTAATCATCAAGCCCTACAATCAAGAAGGGCCAATTTATATTCGTGAGCAAAAGGGGTATTTCCAACGTATCCGCCGTTATTTAGGCTGGGTGCTAATGCTGACGTTCATTGCCATTCCGTGGATCCCCTATGATGGCCGTCAAGCTGTATTACTCGACGTAGCAAGCCAAAAATTTACTTTATTTGGCTTAACGCTATTACCACAAGATTTTATGATCTTAGCCATGTTATTTATGACAGGGGCGTTTGCTTTGTTTTTCGTCACTAACTGGTTAGGTCGTGTCTGGTGTGGTTACACTTGCCCGCAAACAATTTGGATGCTGATGTTTACTTGGGTCGAACATAAAGTGGAAGGTAACCGTAATCAGCGTATTAAACTTGATAAAGCTGATTGGTCAGTGAGTAAATGGCAAAAGAAAATCACTAAGCATGCAGCTTGGCTGGTGATCTCTTTGCTTACATCTATGTCATTTATGGCTTATTTCATCCCTGCTAAGTCTCTATACATGAGCTTATTTACCTTAGAAATGTCTGGGATCGTCAGCTTTTGGGTATTCCTGTTCGCTTTTTGTACCTATGGCAATGCGGGATTCTTACGTGAAAAAATGTGTACTGTCGCATGCCCTTATTCACGTTTTCAATCAGTAATGTTTGATAAAGACACGTTAGTTGTTACCTACGATCAAGCGCGAGGGGAGTCTCGTGGTGCGCGTAAGCGTAAAGCCGATCCTAAAGAGTTAGGCTTAGGTGACTGCGTAGACTGTAACTTATGTGTTGAAGTATGCCCAGCCGGTATCGATATTCGTAATGGCTTGCAGTATGAATGCATAAACTGTGGCTTATGTATTGATGCGTGCGATAGCACTATGGAAAAATTCAACTATCAAAAAGGCCTTATCAAGTACGCCTCTGAAAAACAAATGGAAGGCAAAACGACCAATCCATTTAGACTAAAACTGCTTGGCTATGGTGGTTTAACAGCGCTGTTTGTCGTTGGCATGGTTGTGTGGATGGCAATGCGTACACCTATTGAGGCTTCTGTCATTCGTGACCGTAATGCCCTGTACCGTGTTAATTTTGAAGGCTTAGTAGAAAACCCATATACCTTATCAATTATCAACAAAACACAGCATAGCTTAAGCTATTCAATCGGTATCAGTGGTATCGAAGAAGCAAGCTTGCAGGTGCCTGAAACGATAACTGTTGAGGCAGGTCAGATGAAACGTGTGCCTGTCACTGTGGTTGCTGATGGCTACGAACTGAAATCGAAAGTAACGCCTATCAGTTTTCATATTCAAGCATTAGAAGATGCTGATATCTCAATAACTAAAGAAACTAAGTTTTATCGAGATTAACCTCAATCACGGCTCTAGAAACGACAATGGCTTGTTTTTAACAAGCCATTTCTGCAAATTCGAGCTGCTTCAGCACATAAGCCTTAGCGCTGTCTAAATCATCAAATAAACAGTCCATTATTTGAATCGGCGATTGCGCTTGTGCAATGATGCGTTTCATCTGATTAAGCACAATAGACGAGCTAAACATATAAGCAGTGGCTATACAGTTAGTGCCTTGCAGGGCACGAAATAAATGCGTGAAACCACGTTCTGCATCAGGGGTGGTAGCAAGTAATTGGGTAGAATGACTAATATATGCCCACGGCTTTCCAGCTAAAGCAGAAATATGCTTTTTTAAATCGACTGCAAAGTCATTGACTAAACGTGCGTTAATATTACCAGAAAATTGTCCAATAATAATTTGACCATCGGTGATGATACTGACACTGCCATAGTGATTCTTAAATTCCAATTTGCTTCCCTTTTGAATTAAAAAGAGCGCGAATTTTATACAATTCTATGTATGTGTCTAGTTATTTAGTATACAAATTTCAAAAAACATAACTTTTTCATTAAATTTGTATATATTTGTATTTTATCTAACTATTTAGGTTTGAGGTGAATAAATCATTCACCTCAGATTTAAAATATAACTAACTATTCGTTAACAATATAGTTCAAAGCACCGGTAATTGAGGCTACTTGTGCATCAATACAAATTTCGTCATCGGCCTGTGGGCTATCAGGGTAAACCTCTGTTGTTGTGACATATTCTGCATCGGTTAAGCCCATACATAACCCCAGTTTTTTCGCTTGGTAATTAATTACACCAAATTGAGTTTGTGGCACACCAATCAACTGGTTATTCTCATCACTTGGTGCGATGTGGGTTACTTTTTCAACTGATTTTATAATCGCTGTTTGAAATGCATCATGCGGGCGCTCGCTATCAGCAACAAGATAAAAGCCGTCTGGGATGTTCCAGTTATCGTGGGTCGTTGCATCACGTGCTGCTAGCGCAGGGCGAAACTCACTATTATCAGTGTCAGTCGTCTCATGTAAGTCAATATGCACATAAGGTGCAATAGCGTTGTCGGCTAAATATCGCATAATTGCTGCTGACTCTTCAGCTGGGCTATCTGCATAGAAAGAGCGATTTGGATCCGTGGCATTTGGATTCCAGCGGTTAATCGTTTCATAACCCCATGGGCTGATACACGGAGCCACTAAAATATTAAAATCAGCAAAATAGTCTTTGGCACTTCTCTTAGCAAATGCTAAAGCACCATGCACGCCACTTGTTTCATAACCATGAACACCACCGGTAACCAGCACTACAGGTTTATCAGCTTGCCATTGCTTGCTCTTTAAAATGTAAAGTGGGTATTTGTCGCTGTCGTAACTTAATGCGCCATATTGCTCAATATTGAAATCGCTTGATAAAGAGTCTAGTTGCGATACAACATCATCTAAATAGCTACGCTTTACTGACTGTAATTCAAACCATGCTTTCTTATCTTCTTCGTTCCACGGCTTACCTGGGGTTCCAATAGGGTAACTCATAAAATACCTTGTTGTGACTTGCTGCAAAACGCCAAGCTTATCTAAGCTGTTAAGCTGCTGCAACTAGATAAGCTCAGTAGTAAAGTTACCTTGCTCGTACAGCTTTGCATGATGGTGCTTATGGGTCTCAAATAAGTACTTACGCAGTGCATCTTCACCCTGACACACTTTCACTATCTTTCCGGCAATTCCTTTGCTGGTCGTTCGTATAGGCTTTACGCTAAGGATAACGTGTTCTTCACTAGGTAAATTAAATGCCAACAGTATCTCTTTATTAAGATCTGGTGATTGACGCTTTGGCTTGAGTAACACGCCTGTGCTTGATAAAGACAATATTTGAAATTGTTCTGTGTGTATTTCGAGATCAGGCGTACGCCAGCTGCGTTCAATACCTTTGGTATCTATTACTTCTGGTGCGCTAAGTACAGGGATCAGCTGGCCATTCTCGTCCTTGGTAAATTCAAGCGGAAACCACAACTGGTAAATTCCTACTTCAGCAAGTAGTGTCAGTTTGGCATTGGTAAGTAAGCCGTTTAATTTATCAGGCAAATTAAGCCTAACAGACATTTTTGTGTCGGTTGGATCGCTATCAGTCCGTTCAGCCTCGAATAAACGGTTGAAAAAAGAGAGTTCTTGTTCGGATAAATGTGCCATATAAAGCTCCTTTTAAAGCACGCTTACTTATATGTATCATAAATTGTTCAAATTATGCACGTATAATGAGCATTAATTGTGCCAGCTGCTTTGTGATTTCTTTTGCGGCGTATTTCACTTACACTGATAAAAAAACTAACAAGGATTTTATTTTGTCGAGCCTGACTGGTGTAAATAAAAGTTTAGTGATATTTGCTGCTTTAGTCGTTGTTTTAGCGGGTATTAAAGCTGCAAGTGTGATTGTTATCCCATTTGTGTTGGCAGCCTTTATTGCCATTATTTGTAATCCCTTAATTCGTTTCTTTGCCAAATACGGTATCCCTAAAGGGATTGCTGTTGTGTTTGTGATGTTGATGATTGTTGGTGTAGGGATAAGCCTTGCCGGGTTGGTTGGGCAATCGATGACCGATTTCTCTGAAAAGCTGCCTGAGTACAAAGCACAACTAAAAGAAGAGTTTGTCTGGGTGGTTAATGTTGCAGCGAGTTATAACATCCTGATTGATAAAGAACAGATTATTTCTTTATTTGATCCGGGTAAAATGATTGATGTTGCAACCAACATGCTCACAGGCCTAGGTGGCGTGATGGCGAACCTGTTTTTGATCATCCTAACCGTAGTGTTCATGTTGTTTGAAGGACCTATGCTGAGTAAAAAAGTGCATTTAGCACTGGACGATCCTGAAATGAAAATGCAGCAGGTTGACCGATTCTTAGATTCAATTAATTCTTATCTGGCTATTAAAACGCTGGTTAGCTTAGGCACAGGTATGCTTGCAGGCTTTATGCTTTGGGCTCTTGATGTTGATTATTTTATACTTTGGGCTGTAGTGGCCTTTATGCTTAACTACATTCCTAATATTGGCTCTATCATTGCCGCTGTGCCTCCTGTGTTACTTGCTTTGATAACCCAAGGCCCACTGGTTGCAGGGTTTATTGCTGGTGGCTATTTAGTTATAAATACAGTAATGGGTAATATCGTCGAGCCACGTTTTATGGGTAAAGGGCTGGGTTTATCGACGCTGGTGGTGTTTTTATCCTTGATTTTTTGGGGATGGCTGATGGGGACCGTGGGTATGCTGTTATCAGTTCCATTAACCATGATAGTTAAAATAGCCTTAGAGACTAGTCAAGAAGGGCGATGGCTTGCTACCTTGCTTGGCAATGGCGAAGAGCTAAAACTTGAAGATTAAAAAAGGCGCTTAAGCGCCTTTTTATCTTTCAAAATGATTCAGTGTTACTGCGGATTGGTATTATTACTTTAGAGGTTGCTGTAAAACCTGCACATGGTTTTTTAGGATCTCAATTTCACATTGCTTATAGGCAATAGCGGCTTTTGTACCATTTGGCATTTTTTGTAAATAACGCCAACGACAGCTGTCCTCTAAATAACGTTCTTGGTTCTTGATGCTGCGATTAAAAATCGGTAGCAATTGGCTGTTACCGGTATCTTCTTTGATTTTCTCAAGATCCATAGTGAGCTTATTAATCCACATCTTTTGGTCACGCTGAATATCGGCGATAACTTGATCAAGACATTGAATATAGCGTTTTGAGTCATCGGTATTGTTGCTTGCAAGCTCACACGTTTGCTCTGCTTGAGCCTGCGATGGGCTTGCAATTAAAGCTAAAAAGAAACCCTTAACGAGTATTGATGTTTTATTTTTTATCATGGTAATTAAACTCTAATATAAACTCAGCACCGGCTAGTTTCTCTGCATCTTTAATGGTTAATGTGCCATTATAAGAGTTGACTAAATCCGACACGATAGCCATGCCGACACCATGGCCGCTTTCGTAGGTATCGAGTCTGGTACCGCGAGTTAGTAATGATTCACGCTTGTGCTCAGGAACACCTGGGCCATCATCACTTATACTGAGCGTTAACTTTTTGTTCTGCTTAACCTTTATATCGACCTGTGAACGGCAAGCTTTACAGGCATTATCGATTAAATTACCAAGTAGTTCCATCAAATCTGTTTTATCACCTAAGAAATAGTCTTTTTCGCTGACCTCTGAGGTAAAAATAATATCTTTGTCACGATAAACCTTGCTCATCGCGCTTAGGATTGAATCAATAACAGGCTTGATATGAGTTTGTTTCTTCCAAGTGTCAGAAGCACCTGTTGCAGCGCGCTTTAACTGGTGTTCGATCATCACATTAATACGGTCTAGCTGCTCTTGTGCATCCGCATCATTGGCCAATGGGCTTGATTTAAGCACTGCCAAAGGTGTTTTTAATGCATGAGCAAGGTCGCTTAATGACGCGCGATAACGCTCTTTTTGGCGCTGCTGCGATTCAAGCAATAAGTTTAAATCGGCTTTAATGGTTTGTAGTTCAACTGGGTAAAGACCTTTAATTTGTTGGTTATCACCCGACTCAATGGCTTTAATTTCTTTATCGAGTCGTTGCAGTGGCCTTGCGCTCCAAACAAAACCAATTGCCATTAGCGCAGCAATGGCCACACCCATGACATACATCCAATTTACTAGTGTTTGCTTAAAGCCATCCATCAGCCTCAGTAGGGCATCATTGCGCTTTAATAGAATAAAACGTGCATGCTCTGATTGGTCAATGTTTTCTAAAATAACAGTAAGCGTTAATTGCCAGTAAACAGTATTGTTGTATTCAACACGGCGAAAGTCAGCAGAGCCTGCGGGGGCTTCAAAGTTATCAGGAATAAAGTTGATATTGGTCGCCGATTCAGAGTACCAAACCGGCAAGTCACCGCGATAAACCATTGCATAGGTATCTGAGTTTAGTCGGTTTAGCTCTGGTGTTAAGATAGTACTTGGCATAACGATGCCGCGTTCAGTGAAATCAACTTCAGAGATTAATGAATATAAGTGAGCTTCGAGGGTTTTTTCGGTCGCTTCGACCAACGAGGCGTAGTAAGCCTTACCAATTGAGAAAAACAGAATTGGTAGGGCGACTAATAAAACAAAGACAAGGATAAATCCTTGCCTTACTTTAAGCGGTATTTGCGATGCTACCACTGACTTTTAAGCCTATAACCACGGCCGCGTAATGTTTCAACTGGGTTAAGGGTACCATCAGGGTCAAGCTTCTTACGTAAACGCAATACGAAAACTTCAATAACGTTTGAGTCAAGGTCGAAGTCTTGGTCGTAAATGTGTTCTGTTAGTTCAGATTTAGAAATTACCTTTTGTGGATTAACCATTAGGTACTCTAAAACTTTGTATTCGTATGCTGTTAAGCTAAGTTCTTTATCGTTTACCCATACTTGCTGTGAGCGAGTATGAATTTTAATAGGGCCAGCTGTCATTTCTGGGTTTGCTTTACCTGCGCTGCGGCGGATAAGTGCATTACAGCGGGCAATTAGCTCTTCAACGTGGAAAGGTTTAGTTAGGTAGTCATCTGCACCAGCATCTAAGCCTTCTACTTTATCTTGCCAACGGTCACGTGCCGTTAAAATCAAAATAGGAATAGTAATACCTTGTGCACGTGCTTTGGTAATTAATTCAATACCATCTACTTTCGGTAAGCCTAAATCGACTACCGCCATATCTAGCGGGTATTCGGTAATATGGAATAAACCAGCTTCACCATCGTGACAAAGGTCAACGCTGTAACGCTCTTTTTCTAGGGCATTACGAAGGTTATCTGCTAAGTGTAAATCATCTTCAATAACTAAAATTCGCATTCTTAATCCTTTTTCACTTCGCCAGTCTTTTTGTTCACATGGACATCAACCACGTGGCCGTTCGTTTTTAAAATTCTTACGGTAAATACTTTATCTTGCTCTGTGATTTTTAGGGTTCGGCCGTCTTCAGATTTTTTGGCGATCGTCACAGCCTGCTTTTTAGTCACCTGTTGGGCTTGTTTCTTATTGGCATCAGCATGAAAGCTTGATAATGCAAATAAAAGACTAAAACTGAAGGCTAATAATATGCGCATGACGGGGAACTCCTAAACCAGACCCATTTAGTTTAATTAACCAATTAACTAAAATTCAAGTAATTACGTTAAATTCTGTAATTCAATAGCCAAATCTTAGTTAATAAGCCGTGAACAAACACTGAATTATTGATTCAGTTAAGTTCAGAGGTTAACCAAATACTTTTTTATATGGTTTTACTACTGAGTTGTCGTAAACACCCGCAGCAATATACGGATCGTTTGCAGCCCATTCGCGTGCTGCTTCTAATGACTCAAATTCAGCAACCACTAATGAACCAGTAAAACCAGCTTCAGCTGGGTCTTCACTATCAATGGCTGGTAATGGGCCTGCCGTAAATAAACGATTTTGATCGTCTAACTCTTGAAGGCGTGCTAAGTGAGCAGGGCGTGCAGATTTGCGAGCTTCTAAACTATTTTCAACATCAGTTGAATAAATCATATACAGCATGGTGTGTTCTCAATGTTATTTTTAAAAAATAGTAGCATATTCTAAGCAATAGACGAGAGATTATTCGCGTAATAATCTTTACACAACCCCATATAACTTTAACTTATAAAGCTTGAAATACGCGGTGTAACACTGGTAGAGTCGCTGGGTTGAGAAAATAATAATAAGGTTTTTAAATGAGCGAAAAACGCGAGCATTTTAGCTCCCGCCTCGGTTTTATTTTAGCGGCAGCCGGTTCTGCTGTAGGTATCGGAAACTTAGTAGGTTTTCCGGTTTCAGCTACAAAAAACGGCGGTGGTGCTTTCCTTTTAGTCTATGCATTGTTTGTCATTTTCATCTGTTTGCCAGTGATGATGGCTGAAATGGCCATGGGTCGTAAAGCGCAAAAAGATCCACTTGGTTCATACAAATTTTTAGCGGGCAATGATCCAAAATGGAACTTTGCTGGCTTTTTAGCCGTATTAACGCCATTTATGATTGCTGTTTTTTATATGGTGATCACAGTATGGATTTTCGGTTATTTATCGCAAACCGCTTTTGGTAATCTAGATGCCTTGGCCCAGCCAGATAACTTTGGCACTTTTATCAATAGCTACACCGTGTTTGGTTACATGGCCGTGGTTGCCATCATCGTTAACTTGATTTTAGTGGGTGGTGTTAAAGAAGGTATTGAAAAAGCGGCTAAGTTTATGATGCCAGCTTTATTTGTACTACTCACTGCATTGGTTGTATACGTACTAACTCTTGATAACGCAATGGCAGGTGTTAAGTACTATGTTGTGCCTGACTTTTCAAAAATGGATGCCAGCGTATTAAATGGTGCATTAGCTCAAGCGTTTTTCTCGTTGTCACTGGGTATGGGTATCTTAATGACCTATGCATCTTATATTTCTAAGAAAGATGACATTGTTGGTAGTGCAAAAATGGTTGCAGTTACTGACTCGATGGTGGCATTTATTGCTGGTCTAATGGTGCTTCCAGCTATTTTCAGTTTTAACCCAGATACTGACCCAAGTACTTTATCTGACTCGTCAGTATCGATGATTTTTGTATACCTACCAAAAATTTTATTAGCGTTACAAGCTGATATTGGTTACGTGGGTGCATCAATTGTTGCGTTTGTATTCTTCTTACTTGTCTTTTTTGCTGCAATTACGTCACTTGTATCAATTGTAGAAGTGCCAACAGCAACATTAAGTGACCGCAAAGGTATCAGCCGTAAAAAAGCACTGGCTATCTTAACTTTATCTACAGGTGTATTGACTGTGCTGTGTACCATGTCATTTGGTATGGTTGACTCGCTTACAAAGTTTGTTAGCTATGGCGGTGGCGATAAGAGCTTATTTGATATCGTTTATGATGTGTTTTACGACACGATTTTACCGCTTAATGGTTTAATGGTGTGTTTATTCGTTATGTATCGTTGGAAAAAAGCGAACTTATCGGCAGAGCTAAGCCAAGGCTGTGACGGCTATATTGGCAGCTTCACAGAGAAGTATGTGAACTTCTCGCTATCAACGTTTATCCCTGCCATTTTATTACTAATCTTTGTAAATACGGTGGCGACTAAGTTTTTTGCATTTAGTATTTTCGGATTTTAAAAACCAGTTCAATACTTAGCCGCGCACTTTGCGCGGCTTTTTTATGCCTACTTTTATTATTTTAAAAGGCCCCGGCATCAAGCACATCACCCAAGCCTAGGGTAAACATCCAAAGTCCCCATAAGCTGTGTTCAATTACACACACGAAGGTCGAGCGGCTTTGCGCATACGTATAAGAAAAAAGCAGCCCCCCTAAAAATGCCAACAGTACTGCCAATACATTTGCATAGATAATGTGAGCCAACGCAAACACTGATGCGCTGACAATAATACGCACTGTTTTACTTGGCATAATGCGTTTGTAGCGATGGAAAAAATAGGTTCTAAAAATAAGCTCTTGCGGCATCACCGATAAAATGGGGTAGAGCAATAACAACATTAGCCAATCGTTAAATGAGTTTCGTGGCAGTGAAAACCAGTTTTCTTGATTCATGATGCCGTAAAACATTCCAGAGAATAGCGCCCCTAAAAAGAAGAAACTAAATAAGCGACGTTTTACCGCACTAAATTGCCCAAGGCTTGTTAAACGAAAGCGTTTAAAATGGGGATCAGATAAAAGCAACATGCCGCACACGGCCATTAAAATAATAAGGGCAGGAATAAGCCAGTTAGCGAGGTAGGCACGAAGAAAGAAGCCTAATAGCGGCAAAGAAACAAATATGAGGGTAAATTCAAGCCAGCGGTATTGGTTAGCGTTCAATGTCGTCTCAGCGTGTTTTTTGTTTACGCTAACAAGCTAAGACGACAGATTTATGACATTAAGATTGCTTTGGATCTTTCTCTTCGTCATCTTCAGGTAAGTATTTGAATAGGGTGATGATCGTTGCTAACACGCAAACAAAAGTAATGCCCATTAAGCCAAACACTTTAAAGTTAACCCAAAAGTCGAGCGAGAAGTTATAAGCAATGTAGATATTCAGCGCCGAGATACCAGCAGTCACTGCAACCCAAAACAGGTTAAGCTTATTCCAGAGCGCTTCAGGTACGTTGATTTCTTGTTTACTCTCAGAGGCATTTTCTAAAATCGAGCTAAGTGCTTTTTTCACTAGGTTTTTGCCAAGTACATAGCGGCTTACTAACAAAGTAACACTGAAAATGGCATATACAATGGTGGCTTTCCATTTAACAAACTGCTCATCGTGGAACACTAAGGTGAGGGTGCCCAACACCACAGCTATGGCAAAAAACACCCAGTGACGGGTTGGCACTTTACCATCTTTAAAATAACAGTAAGCAACTTGAATTAAGGTGGTTAGCATCAGCAAGGCTGTTGCCCAATAAATATCAACTAACTTGAAAACCGCAAAAAATAAAATCAGCGGGATGTATTCAATGATCGCATGCATAAATTTATAAATGCTCTAATTTAAAAAGATACTGGGTTGTATCAAGTTATCGTGCAAGATACAAGGTTGACTTAGCAGCCCTGAAAGCTTAGCCTCCCGAGCCAATCTGGCCTAAACCTGCGTTTAGGTTGTTTTACCTTATCTTTTTCCGCTTAACCTCAGATGATTGAGCGGCGTATTTTGGAGCACTTTTTATGAATAAAGCCGCGTTAGTATCGCAAATGGCTGCCCACAGTGAATTAACAAAAAAAGACACACAAGCTGCCTTAACCAGCATGTTAAATGCTATCGAAAAGTCTCTTTCTGAGGGCGACCAAGTGCAAATTAATGGCTTTGGTACGTTTGCTCTGAGTTATTACCCAGCACGCAAAGGGCGCAACCCACAAACCGGTGAAGAAATTGAAATAGAAGGCGCTAACAAGCCAGTTTTTAAACCTGCTAAAGCACTCAAAGACGGTTTATAAGCAGGATTTGCAAAGCGGGTGTAGTATTTACAGAGCATAAATAGAACACCTGAGAATTTATTCAATATTTTCAATCTATTAAGTTTGGCATGTTGTCTGCTGTTAATCGTTTAGGTTTACCTAAATAAGGAGATAACATGTCAAATTTAAATAGCCAACTTAATGGTAAAAAGATTGCCATTCTTGCAACCAATGGTTTTGAGCAAAGCGAGCTATTGTCACCACGAAGCGCATTATTAGAAGCTGGTGCACTTGTCGAAGTTGTGTCACTTGAGCGTGGCGATATCACAGCATGGGATGAAAACCAATGGGGTGAGCGAGTCAGTGTTGACCGTGTAGTCAGCGAAGCTGACTCTGCAGAGTATGACGCGTTACTTTTGCCTGGTGGTTTATTCAACCCAGATACGTTACGTCAAGATAGCGAAGCAAAAGCCTTTGTTGATGGTTTTTTCAGTGCCGGTAAAAACAAACCTATCGCCGCGATTTGCCACGGTCCATGGTTATTAGCCGAAATTAACAAACTACGGGAACGCAAAGTAACCTCATACCCAAGTATCAAAACAGATTTGATCAATGCAGGAGCTAATTGGGTTGATCAAGAAGTATGTGTTGATGAGGGTATAGTCACAAGCCGAAGCCCAGCCGACCTGGAAGCCTTTAATCGTAAGTTTATCGAAGAGATTAAAGAGGGTGTGCACCGCCATCATTAACCATAAATTGTAAGCACAAAAAAGGGCCTTTATGGCCCTTTTTTAAGTAATAAAACAAACTTACTTTGTAGCTGCTTTCATACTGGCTACAAACTCTTTTAAACCAGTTAGCATTGCTGCTTGATCATCAAGGTTTGCCTCGATGATTTTAACAACCGCAGAGCCTGAAATCGCACCAGCAGCTCCTGAATCGAGTGCTGACTTAACATCTTCTGGTGTTGATACACCAAAACCAAGTAATGCCGGTGCAGCATGGTAATCTTTTAGTTTTTTAACTAATGAATCTGCTGGCATTTGTGCCTTGGTTTCTGTGCCTGTTACACCTGCGCGCGAAAGAAGGTATGTGTAACCACGACCATATGATGCACACTCTCGTAAAGTGTCATCATCAGCATTCGGTGTAGCAATAAAAATTGGATCGATGCCATTTTTCATCGCTGTTTGGCGAAATAGCTTTGACTCATGTAGCGGCACGTCAGCCACTAAAATTGAATCTACACCGGCCTCTTTAGCATCTTGATAAAATTTTTCGATGCCACGCTTAAACACTAGGTTTGAATACAATAATAGGCCAATTGGAATATTGGCATTGTACTGGCGCACTTGCTTAATGATATCAAAGCAATCTTGGGTATTGATGTTTTCATCAAGTGCACGAATGTTGGCCGCTTGGATCACCGGGCCATCTGCAATCGGATCTGAAAAAGGAATACCTAGCTCAAGGGCATCGGCGCCGCCATCAATTAAGCTTTTGATGATTTCTACGCTCAGTGCTTTATTAGGATCGCCAATAGTGACAAAGGGTACAAAAGCACCTTGGTTGGTTTCATTTAATGTGGCGAACAGTTGTCCGTAACGGTTAGTCTGGCTCATAGTGCGCCTCCTTCTGATAAAACACTGTGTACGTGAGCCAAATCTTTATCGCCTCGGCCGCTTAGGTTAACCACTAAAATAGTGTCTTCGGTTTGTTGCTCGGCATATTTAAGGGCATATGCTAGGGCATGGCTTGATTCAAGCGCTGGAATGATCCCTTCGTTTTTAGCCAGTAGTTGGAATGCTTCAAGCGCTTCAGTATCGCTAATTCCAACGTACTCAGCACGGCCAGTTTCATGCAAGTGAGCATGCTGTGGGCCAACAGCAGGGTAATCAAGACCTGCTGATACAGAGTAAGACTCTTCAATTTGACCATCATCATCTTGCATAATGTAGGTATAGGTACCGTGTAAGATGCCTTTTGTGCCTTTACATAAGGTGGCACCATGCTGGTGGGTGTCTAAGCCCTTACCAGCAGGCTCTACACCAATTAGTTTTACGCTTGGTTCATCAATAAAGTCTGTGAACATACCAATGGCGTTAGAGCCACCGCCCACACAAGCAAGCACAGCATCTGGTAATCGACCTTCAGCTTTGAGTACTTGTTGTTTTGCTTCTTCACCAATCATTTTTTGGAACTCACGTACCATGGTTGGGAATGGGTGAGGGCCTGCTGCAGTGCCTAGTAAATAGTGAGCGTCTTTATAATTTGCTGACCAGTCACGCAGAGCTTCATTTACGGCATCTTTTAAGGTGCCAGAGCCCGCTGTGACAGGAATAACCTCTGCGCCCATTAGTTTCATACGAAATACATTTGGTTGTTGACGTTCTACGTCTTTTGCACCCATGTAAATACGGCATTTTAAGCCAAGTAGGGCACAGGCAAGGGCCGTTGCAACACCGTGTTGGCCGGCACCTGTTTCTGCAATAACTTCTTTTTTACCCATGCGTTTGGTAAGGAGTGCTTGACCAAGTACTTGGTTGGTTTTGTGCGCACCACCATGGAGTAAATCTTCACGCTTTAAATACAGTTTTACCTTAGGGTTTTTAACTAAGTTACGTGTCAGTGTTAATGGTGTAGGGCGACCTGCGTATTCATTTAATAGTTTTTCAAACTCAGCCTGAAAAGCTGGATCGTTTTGTGATTTATTAAACTCTGCTTCTAGTTGCTTGAGTGCTGGCACAAGCAGCTGTGGTACAAACATACCACCGAATTCACCGAAATAAGCTGGATTTTGCATTCTAACCTCAATAATTTCTGATATGCGAAAACGCATTTTGTAATTTTGTTTGGCACTTTTTACCCGCTGACGCTTCAACGCCAGAATTTAGGTCAAGGCCGTTAGCACCGCGATAAAGCGCTGCATGAATATTCTCTGGATTCAAACCACCGGCTAACATAAACGGCACGGTTGCCGTCTCTAGCACAGACCAATCAAATGCTTCGCCTGTGCCGCCTTTTTGGCTTTTGCTGTAAGTGTCGTATAAATGGCGATCAACCCCTTCAAGCGGTTTAGGTAATTCGCCTTTAACTGCTTGGGCTTTCCAAATTTCACAGCCAAGCGGTAATTGCTTTCTGAGACTTTGAATATACTCGCTATTCTCATCGCCATGTAATTGCACGGCCGCTAATTTTAAGCTTTGCGCATAATCGATCACTTGTTCAAGAGGTGCATTGACAAACACACCTACATACGCGAGTGGGGCACTTTGCGTAACTTGCTTGGCACAGTCGATATCGACATAGCGCGGTGACTTAGGATAAAAAATTAAGCCACCATAAACAGCACCACTGGCGTAGGCTGCCATCGCATCTTGTGAACGGGTTAAACCGCACACTTTGTTCTCACCTAAAATCACTTTACGACATGCGGCTTCTAAGTCGCGCTCAGCCATCAATGAGCTGCCAATTAAAAAGCCATCACACAATGGCGCAAGGCGTTTTACATCTTTATGGGTATAAATGCCCGACTCTGAAATCACCACTTTGTCATTTGGGATAAGCTGACGTAAACGCTCTGTTGCTGCAAGGTCAGTACTTAAATCACGAAGGTCGCGGTTATTAATACCGATAAGGCTGGCATTAAGTGCAAGAGCACGGCTAACTTCTTGCTCATTGCTAACTTCAGTGAGCACCGACATGTTTAAAGAGTCAGCCACTTTGTGAAGCGCTAAATATTGCTCGTCATCAAGGACAGAGAGCATTAATAAAATGGCATCACCACCAGATAAGCGTGCTAAATAAACTTGGTACTCATCAATAAAGAAGTCTTTACAAATAAGCGGCTGTTCAACTTGGCTGCGCACATACTCAAGGTACTCATAGCTGCCTTGGAAATATTTTTCATCAGTTAGTACGCTCATACAGGTAGCGTACTTTTTATAAACCGATGTAATTTCCTCTAAATTGAATGGTTCGCGAATAAGTCCTTTTGACGGTGAGGCCTTTTTACATTCTAAAATAAACTGCGTACCGGTTGCTGCTAATGCGCCTTCAAAGTCTCGCTTGGTTGGCACAACCTCGCTAATGAATGACTCAAGCGGGCGCTGTGCTTTTCTTTGTTCTAATTCAATACGTTTGTCGGCAACAATTTTGTCTAACACGTTAGCCATGACTTACCTCAATAATTGCGTTCAATGTGTCCATCGCTTTGCCTGATGCTAATAATTCGCTTACTTGATCTGCGGCTGCTTTTAAATCACTTGCTTTATCGGTTAAATAAAGAAGAGCGGCAACGTTGGCTATAATGGCTGCGTTATGCGCCATTTCACCTTGACCTTGTAAAATCGCTAAGCTTGCTTTTGCGTTATATTCTGGGCCTTGGCCTGCTAGTTGTTCAAGTGAATAGTTTCCAAGACCAAAATCGCTCGCTGTTAGCGTGTATTCGCTCAGTTCACCGTTATTAAGTTCAACTACTTTGGTTGTCCCGTGTAAGGCAATTTCGTCAGTGCCTGCACCGTGAACCACCATAGCGCGTTTTGTGCCAAGGGTTTTTAAGGTTTCGGCCATTGGTAAACACAGCGATGGGTCATAAACACCAAGCAATTGCACCTCAGGGGCAGCAGGGTTGGCCAGTGGCCCTAAAATATTAAAAATTGTGCGGCTTTTAAGGGCCGTACGCACACCCATCGCATGGCGTACACCACTGTGATAATGCGGCGCAAATAAAAATGTAAAGCCAGTATTTTCTAAACAATGGGCAGCTTGCTCAGGGCTCATATCAATATTGATACCCAAGGCTTTAAGTAAATCCGCAGAGCCCGAATTACTCGACACACTGCGATTACCATGTTTGACCATGTTGATGCCCGCAGCGGCGGCAACAATAGCAGCCGTGGTACTAATATTAATTGTGTTTGAGCCATCGCCACCGGTACCACAGCTATCGGCAAGCAAGGTTTTGCTGGTTTGAAATGGCACTGCATTGGCGCGCATTGATGCCGCAGCACCGGCGATTTCATCACTTGTTTCGCCTTTTAGTTTTAGGGCGATAAGTGCTGCAGTTAATTCAATATCATTAAGCTTGCCATTCATGATGGCGTCAAACAATTCAGTTGCTTGCGAAAACGATAAATCTTGCTTTGCTAATAATTGGTTTAACTGGGTTTGAGTTGTTGCTTCCATGTTATTCCTCTACTGCACGCGTGCGGTTAAAAATTCAATGCTTTGCTGTAATAGCAATGCGCCATTCGGCGTTAAAATTGACTCAGGATGAAACTGATAGCCAAGGGCATTATCTTGTTGATGGTAAATTGCCATCGGAATATTTTCATAACAAGCAATTACTTCAACGTCATCAGGGACTTTGGTTGCCATTAATGAATGATAACGAGCAACCGGCATTTTATCGCCCATACCTGCAAATACTGGGTGCTCAGTCAACTCAATAATTGATGACTTGCCATGCACTGTTTCACCTGCATGACCAATAACCCCACCGTAGCTTTGTGTTAGTGCTTGCTGCCCTAAACAGATGCCGAGCATAGGGAAGCGGCCTTTACACAGTTCAATGAGTTCCATTAAACAACCCGCATCAGATGGTGCGCCGGGGCCAGGTGAAAGTACCAATAACACAGGTACGGTTTCTTGGCACATTTTGTCAAAGATGCTTTGTGCACTGATGTTATTACGGTATACCACTAACTGGCACCCTAACATAGAAAGTTCATCGACTAAGTTATAACTAAATGAATCAAAGTTATCTAAAAAGTAGATTTTATAGGCTGATGTTGTCGTCATTATTGTGCCTCGTAAGTCGATTGAATCGCAGTGATCACAGCTTGTGCTTTAGCACGGGTTTCATTGGCTTCTGATTGTGGATCTGAATCAAACACCACACCTGCACCTGCTTGTACGTAAGCCGTGCCGTTTTTAACAAAGGCAGAGCGAATAACAATACAGCTATCCATGGCGCCATCGCCCGTTAAATAACCCACTGCACCGCCATAGCTGCCGCGGCGTTTTTGTTCGGTTTGACGAACTAACTCAGCAGCGCGTACTTTAGGTGCACCCACTAAGGTGCCCATGTTCATACAAGCTTGGTAAGCATGCAGCGCATCGAGTTCAGGTTTTAAAGTACCCACCACGCGTGAAACTAAATGCATCACTTGTGAGTAGCGGTCTACTTTTAATAACTCTTTAGCGTGACGAGTGCCTGGTACGCTAATACGGGCTACATCATTTCGCGCTAAATCAACTAACATAAGGTGCTCGGCACGTTCTTTTTGGTCGTTACGAAGTTCAAGCTCAATGCGGCTGTCTAGGTCTGGATTAATTTGCCCGTTAGCAAACTTGCCACGAGGGCGAGTGCCGGCAATTGGGTATACCTCAACTTGTTTACTCTCTGCGCAATACTTGAGGGCTGACTCGGGTGATGCGCCGAATAACACAAAGTCTTCATCGCGCATGTAAAACATATATGGGCTTGGGTTTTGTTGTTTTAGTTGGCTGTAAGCATGAAGTGAGTCAGGGCAGGCGAGAGAAAAAGTACGTGATGGAACAACTTGGAAAATATCGCCATCAACGATGTTGTTTTTTAACTTGATGACATGTTCGCAGTATTGCTCGTCGCTAACATCAACAGAAATTGGGTTTGAGCCTGTTTGCTTTTGCCCTTGGTAGCTTTGTGCATTGTCACATACGGCATTTAAACGCTCTAACTGTTGACCAACCTCAAAGCAATTAGCATGGACTTCAGGGCCGTTAAATACATTGCCAATTAGCTCGGTTGTTTTTGCTTGATGGTCGATGACAACTAATGTTTCGGCGAGGTAGAAAACATAATCTGGGCAGCTGTTTTCGCCGTCAGGCACATCAGAAAGAGTTTCGAAATTAGCAACCATATCATAGGCAAATACACCGCCTAAGAACACAGAAAATGGGTTATCTGTGGTGCTTTTAATACTATTAATACAGCTACGTAGCGCGCTAAATGCGTTATCTGCTACTAATTTACTGGCTTCATCAATGTCGCTTGCTACCTCGTTGTAGGTTAACGTTAATGTGTCTTCTACAAGCTCAGCAGAGCAGTTTTGCACGTGAGTTTGTAAATAAGGCAGTAATTGTTTGCCGTTATTTGACTGTGCAGTGAGTGTGACCTGTTTGCCTTGGCAAACAATACGTAGCGCTGAGTCAACCAAAATTAGACTTTTTACACTGTCTTTAGAATCAATTTCAGCAGACTCTAACAGCAGTGAATTAGGCTTATCGAGTAAACTGTATAACGCAAGTGGGCTACTGATGTAGTCGCGCACTTGAGTGATACTGGTTACTTCACCCGGTGTCGTTGTTATATGACTAAAAATCAAACCTCATTCTCCCTCATTCCCAAAAACTCTTTAAAAAACAAAACCCCGCGAAGCTATGCTTGGCGGGGTTCGTATAAAGATGCCTATAAATTAGATAGACCCTTACCGTCCCGCTAAGCCAGGCGCCACCACCAATGATGTGTAAGAGTTGCTATGTAATTCATTATAAAACCTTAAAATTTAGATATAAAAAAACCCGCTACATGAGCGGGTTTTGAAATCGTTAGACACGACAATTCGTCACCCGCTAGTTACGAGTGCCACCACCAAATTGTGATTTGAATTGTTTTGTTCATTGTTATTTCTTATTTAACGTGTCTGAAAGTGCATACAGTAAAGCGTACCTAAGCCGATACTGTCAAGCATTAATTTACATATTAATACGTGTTGGGCATTTACCTCTCGTAATTACCCATTTATGTGGGTATATATGCCTAACCTAAAAAGATAATCACGCCCTGGCACTAAATTTTTGTTATACTCACATCATTGATTCAAGAACTTACGTAAAGCAGTCTTTCCCTTTGATAAAATACGATTTACATAGCCACACCACATACTCAGATGGTCAGCTATCAGTCGAGCAATTGTTACACCGCGCGGTTGAGAAAAACATAGATGTATTTGCAATTACCGATCACGACACATTAAATGCGATAAAACCAGCTCGCCAAGTCATTGCAGATGATAATTTACCGCTTAAATTAATTGCTGGCGTTGAAGTATCAACAAAATGGGAAAGCTTTGAAATTCATATTGTTGGTTTAAATGTTGATGATGAAAATGACGCACTGTTGTCATTGTTACAGGCACAGCAAGCCAAGCGTGAAGAGCGTGCTTTAGAGATAGGTCGTAGACTTGCTAAAAATGGTTTTGAAGGCATTTACGACCAAGCAAAAACATTTGCCGAAAACGCACAGATCACACGGGCGCATTTTGCCCGTGCACTGATTGAACGTGGTGTAGCTAAAAACTTCCCGGGGGTATTTAAAAAGTACTTAGGGCGAGGAAAAACAGGATATGTACCAAGTAGTTGGTGTGATATGCAAACCGCAATTGCTGCCATTCACCAAGCCGGTGGGGTTGCCGTTCTTGCTCATCCTGGGCGTTATCAAATGTCTAACAAGTGGCTACGTAAGTTAATTATTGAGTTTAAAGACGCAGGTGGCGATGCGATGGAAGTTGCACAACCACAGCAAGCACCCAGTGAGCGCCAGTTTTTAGGTGAACTGAGTCGTGAATATGGCTTACTTGCGTCACAAGGGTCAGATTTTCATTTTCCGACCAGTTGGTTGGAGTTAGGTAAAAATTTATACTTACCAAAAGATTGCCAAGGGGTTTGGCAAGCATGGGAAGGGCAATAGGAGCGTGTAATGAGTCAGTTTTTTCATATTCATCCAGATAATCCGCAACCACGCTTAATCAGCCAAGCGGTTGATATTATCAAGCAGGGCGGTGTTATCGTATACCCAACCGATTCGGGTTATGCACTTGGCTGTAACATTGGTAATAAGCAAGCAAAAGAGCGCATCGAGCGTATTCGTGGTATTGAAAAACACCATAACTTTACTTTAGTCTGCCGTGACTTATCAGAGCTATCTACTTATGCTCGCGTTGATAATCAGTTATTCAGATTGATTAAAAATAACACTCCTGGACCTTATACGTTCATCTTTAAAGGCACTAAAGAAGTACCAAAGCGTTTATTAAACGAAAAGAAAAAAACCATTGGTATTCGTGTTATCGAACACCCAATCACCTGTGCTTTATTGGCTGAATTAGGTGAGCCGTTAATGTCGTGTTCTTTAATTTTACCGGGTGAGCAATATACCGAGGCTGATCCTGATGAAATTCGCGATCGAATTGAAAAGCAAGTTGATTTAATTATTCATGGTGGTTATCTTCCTGAACAGGCAACCACAGTAATTGACTTGTCGGATGATGATATCGAAATCTTACGTGTGGGTTGTGGTGATACTAAACCATTTGAGTAGAGACTTAATTGACTAGCCCAGAGCTTGACGCCCCAGATAATTTACAAGAGCCAGTACAGCAAAAGCTGCCACTGGCTTTTTTGCATGGCAAAGCGGTGGTTGATAAACCTGAAGACTTATACATTCCACCCGATGCATTAGAGATCATTTTAGAAACCTTTGAAGGTCCTCTCGATTTACTTTTGTATTTAATCAAAAAACATAAACTCGATGTATTAGAGCTCTCTATTTTTAGTATCACAGAGCAATACGTTAGTTATGTTGAAATGATGAGCGAGTTTCAGCTTGAACTGGCTGGTGAATACCTTGTGATGGCGGCGTTATTAGCACAAATTAAATCACGATTATTACTACCAAAACATGAAGAGCTTGAAGAGGAAGAAGATCCACGAGCTGAGCTTGTAAGACGTTTACAAGAATACGAACAATTTAAAAAAGCCGCCGAAAATCTTGATGAGATCCCTCGCGAAGGCCGCGATATTTTTATTGCCGAAGCGCTGGTACCAGAATTGAGTGAGCGTGAGGTACTGTTACCTGACGTTGACATGAAAGACTTGTTAGTTGCGCTAAGCGACGTTATGGCCCGAGCTAAAACATTTGAACACCATCATATTACCGCAGAAGCCTTATCGACCCGTGAACGCATGAGCTTAATCTTAGATAAACTCTCAGAAGCTCAATCACAGTTGCCTTTTAGTACTCTTTTTACGGTAGAAGAGGGCAGAAGTGGTGTTGTCGTTAGCTTTATCGCAATGTTAGAGCTGGTGAAAGAAAACCTGATCAGCTGCTTTCAGGTAGATGCCAATAGCCAGATTTATGTTGGTTTGGTGGAAGAAGGCGAATAGCTGAAAGTTAATAGTTTTAAGCTTTAAGCGGTAAGTTTTAAAGGCAGTAGATCAATTATTAGAACTGCGTCATTACTAGTTGAGGGCCTGATAAATATATCAGGACGCCAGCAATTTGCGATTACTCAGTTCTTGTCGTTATGTTCCGACTCATTCTATAAGGATATTTATGTCAAAAGTAACGTTGAAAGGGTTTATTTTAGTTCCTGAGTCTGACTTAGAGAACGTTAAATCTCAGTTGGTGACTCATAGGCGTCTTACCCTAGAAGAGCCTGGTTGCATTACTTTCAGTGTTACTGAACATACAGAAATCCCACTTCGCTTTGATGTATATGAAGAATTTATAGACAAATCGGCATTTGAATATCATCAGCAAAGAGTTAAAAACTCTTTATGGGGTAAAGTAACCACTTGTGTTGAGCGACATTACGAGATCTTTGAGTCATCACCAGTTAAGAAGTAGAGAGTCACGAAAGTTTGCTTCATATGCGAATAAAAACACTTAACTTACAGAGTGTTAAACAATTGCACCAGGCCTCAGTACCTGATAAGTTGGCTTTCCCCATTTTGGGGTAAGCCTACTATTAAGGAAAATATAATGAAAAAGTTAGGAATGGTACTGTTATCTCTCGCGGCATTTGGAGCCTCAGCTGCAGAAAGCTTGCAATTAGACCTTAACCTTTATTTGAATAATCAACTTGTAAAAACGCACGCTGTTAAAACTGAAGAAGACAAAACTCAAACAGTGACTGCAGATGATATTCTTAAATTTGATGTAACCCCTACGTTGAACGAGCAAACTGTGACACTAACATCAGCACTCTATAAATTTGAAAATGGCTCTTACAATAAATTTCAAGAACCTAAGTTAATGGTAAACCTTAATGAACCTGCAACGATTGAGGTTGGGACTGAGGGTGTTGAAGTGTATAAGATTGAAATAACAGCAAGTAAAATATAATTGTAATAGCATCTTTTATAGTTTCTTATAGCGGCTAACTTTAGTGTGCTCCAATTAGTTAGCCGTCTATATTTAGGTATGCACTTGTAAAAATAGGCATGCTCTAAGTAGCATCATTTACAAATAGCTTTAAGTTTCAGCCATATTCAAATTTTTAAGGAAACCAGATGCAGAGTAAACACTTTACAATCAAAACCATGACCAAAAAGGAAGTCGAACTCATGATTGATTGGGCGGCAGCAGAAGGTTGGAATCCAGGCCTTAATGATGCAGAGTGTTACTTTGCAGCTGATCCTGAAGGATTTCTTGTTGGTTTTCTTGGCGATGAGCCTATCGCTACAATTTCTGCCATTAATTATCACGATGCATTTGGCTTTATCGGCTTTTACATTGTTAAACCTGATTACCGTGGTAAAGGTTACGGAATACAAATTTGGAATGCTGCGTTAAAGCGCCTTAAAGGGTTGAATATTGGCCTTGATGGTGTGGTGGAACAGCAAGAAAACTATAAAAAGTCTGGTTTTAATCTGGCCTATCGCAATATCCGTTTTGCAGGAGTAGGTGGTGGTAGTTCACCACAAAATTCAGATATTGTTGATCTTAATGCCGTGCCATTCGAAATTATTGACGCATACGAACAGGCTTTTTTCCCAGTAAATAGAGCAAACTTTACTAAAGCATGGTTAAACCAACCCCAGAGCGACGCTTTGGGCGTAATGAGCAATGGGGAATTGGCAGGGTACGGGGTAATTCGCAAATGCCAGAATGGCTTTAAAATTGGCCCTTTATTTGCCGACTCACCAGAATTAGCTGAATCTTTGTTCCTCGCTTTAAAATCTAAAGTGAGTGCATCTGAAGCTATTTTCCTTGATACGCCAGAAATCAACCAAGCTGCTGTTGCTTTAGCACAGAAGTACAACATGCAGGTGTCGTTCGAAACCGCCAGAATGTATACCGGCGAATGTCCGAGCTTGCCATTAAACCGTATTTTCGGTGTGACTTCTTTTGAAATTGGCTGAGTTAAATTTTATAGCTATTCAATTTCACGAGATATTCAAAGCTCGATTAAACGCTAGTAAGGGCTTGTTGAAATAAGCCTCACATTCATCCAAGGACGTATTTTGGAAATTAGAAAACTGAACTCACTGCGAGCTTTAGCTGCGCTCATTGTCTTTTTCACTCATTTTAGCGACATAACTAATTGGCTTGGTGGAGTGTTAGGAGGGGGCTCAGGGGCTTATGGGGTGATGCTTTTCTTTCTTCTTAGTGGCTTTTTGATGTCTTATCTATATATAGAAAAAGGCTTTAACAAAGATAATATTGTCCGCTATTTTTCTGCTCGCTTTGCTAGAGTTATTCCTCTGTATTTAGTGGTTGTTCTTGCCTCTTACTTGTTATCGAATAATGGTAGTTCTGTTCTTTATAACATTCCTGATACCGAGACCTTAATAGCCCATTTACTGTTTATTTATGGCGAAAGTGTACTGTGGTCAATACCGCCAGAAATACACTTTTATTTTATATTTACACTTTTTTGGGCAATGTCGAAAAATAGAACAGGGTATATTTATCTTTCAATTTTAGCTGTAATGCTATTGTTGTTCTTTACAAATTATCCACGTATTTATGGTGATATAAATGGTGTTCCATACAGTCTGTTTAGTGTATTGAGGACATTACCCTTCTTTTTTGTCGGGGTTATGTTGGGCATGAACTATCGTTCATTAACTATTCCATATTACTTGCGAAAACATTGGTTTGTATTAACGCTTGGTTTTATTCCTTTGCTGTACCCAGCATTTTCTCCCATAAACACTGCTGATAAGGTAAGAATGTGGTTGAGTTATGAAGTTCTGCTTGTAATGAGCTCTGTTTTCTTTTGTGTTGTATTCCTCGTCCCAGACAATAATATATTGCTTGCTAATCGATTTGGTGATTTTATCGGTAAGATATCGTACTCGCTTTACTTGCTTCACATGCCAATAATCGCAAAAGTGAACCAATTAGACGTGTCAATTGAGCTAAAACTCTTGCTATCTCTGCTGCTGAGTGTCATTGCAGCAGCAATTTCATATCAATTTTTTGAAAAGCCAGTAGCAAATTTAATTCGCAGAAAAGTATCTAATCAGCCAAATTCAGCCACCAGCCCAGCTTAGCGGAACTACATTCGTTTTTACTGAAGATACAATTTTAATGTTGCGGTAATAAGCTCTCCATCACCTGCTAGCACCTAGCACCTAGCACCTTCTGTCTTTTTCTTTTCCCCTTTCCCCTTACAACTTTCTCCTTTCCCCTTTCCCCTAAGATGTGCGTATACGCACAGAAGCTGTTCGTTTTACGCTATTTTCATTATATAAATCCTAAGCTAAGCTGTACTTAGTTTCGTAATTCTCATGGGAAATGAGTATGTTAAAGAATTCAAAGTCAAGTTATGGCTGGGTTGCCATCCTATTGCACTGGTTAATGGCACTTGGGGTGTTTGGTTTGTTTGGCTTAGGCGTGTATATGGTTGAACTAACCTATTACGACGCTTGGTATAAAGGCTCTATGGACTTACATAAAAGCGTAGGTATTACCTTAGCAGCATTATTGTTGTTTCGTTTTGGTTGGCGCCTTTTAGGAACCCAACCTGAGCCTGTTGCAAGCAGTTCAAAAGCAATGAATCGAGTTGCACACTCAGTCCACAAACTAATTTATTTAGCTTTAATCGTCATTGTGACATCTGGCTATTTAATCTCTACGGCTGATGGCCGTGCAATTGAAGTATTTAATTTATTTGCTGTACCGGCATTACCAGAGTCGGTCGCGAACCAAGAAGATATTGCAGGTAAAATTCACTTTTATGCCGCGTATGGGCTAATAGCTGTGGTTGTTTTACATGCTTTAGGGGCACTAAAACATCATTTTATCGATAAAGATAAAACCTTAATTAGAATGATCAAACCATTGAAGGATGATTAATATGAAAAAATTACTATTAGGCACAGCACTAAGTGCTGCACTTTTCTCAACAGCAAACGCAAATGCAGCTGACTACGTTATTGATACAGACGGTGCCCACGCATTTGTTACTTTTAAAATTAAACACTTAGGCTACAGCTGGTTACATGGTCGTTTTAATACTTTCTCAGGTGATTTTAGCTATGACGATAAAGCGCCTAATGCATCTAAAATCAATGTAACGATTGATACTAAAAGCATTGACTCAAACCATGCTGAGCGTGACAAGCACTTACGCGGTAAAGACTTCTTAAATGTTGATAAATACCCAACTGCAACATTTAAAAGTACCTCAATCAAGTTTGATGAAGACGGTGATGAAGCAGATGTTACTGGTGAATTTACCTTAAATGGTGTAACTAAAACCATTACTTTTGAAATTGACAAAATTGGTGAAGGTAAAGATCCGTGGGGCGGTTACCGTGTTGGTTTTGAAGGCGAAACAAGTCTTAAATTAACTGACTATGGTATTGACTACAATCTTGGTCCGGCTTCAACGCATGTTGATATTGGTTTATTCATTGAAGGTGTACGTAAGTAAGCACCGTTAATACGACCGCCAATTCGCATAACTATGTGGATTGGTAAATTAAAAGTGCCGCTTAATGAGCGGCACTTTCGTTTCTATCTTTTAATCTCTTTTCTAAAATGGGCTGCAAATTATCCGGTAGCCAGCGAACTAACACATCATGAAATGCATCTGTATGAGCGATTTTCTCAAGAGCTTCATCTAATAATTTTACCGTTACTTCACCTTGTTTGTTTTTAGTGCAGCCTATATAGCCAATGCTTAACGCTGGTGCTTCAGTAAGTGATAGTTGAGTTAAGTCATCTTCAAAGCCCATGGAATGAGCCAAGTAATAATGTTCGCTAGGGTAGCCAAGTAATATATCAATACGCTTTTTTTGTAGCATATAAGTTAGACTTGCGAGGGTGTCTCTGCCGGGACGTGAGATAATATTAGCGTCATGACTTTCGTTAATCACTTTGTCGATATTTTCTCCAAAAGAGCGACTCATAGAGACCCCTAAAGCAAGGTTTTCGGCTAATAATGATTTTAGTGACACAGGTTTTGTTGAGTCTAGCTTAAGTTTTGTTGCTAACTCTTTACGTATTGCAATAGACGGCGACAAACCTACAGTTGATGAATGTTCAGTAAACTGAATATGCTGTTTGCGGTGCTCGCTTTGATATAACGACAGCATACAGTAATTATTTTGTGGGTTTGATAGTTCATGCACAGCACGACTGGCTGGCAACAAAGTGCGTTTAAATGAAACCTCGGGCAGTGCTTTTTCTAATAATTTGATCACACTTTCATCACGACCTGTGCCTTCATATTTGTCATGCATGATGTAGTAGGGGGCAAAATCAACCATGATCCACTCAATGGCTTTAGGTTGCTTATTTGCATAAGCTGGCAAGCAAAAAAGTAATAGTAAAATAGACCACACACTACGCATAGTTACTACCTATTTAGGAACTAAAATATAAGTGTAGCAGGAATATAGGCTTATGCTGGCTGGTGGTGAAAACTAAAACGCCAGCTTGTTGGCTGGCGTTTATCGGTAGGGTTTAGTTGGCTTTTAACCACTTCACAAATTGGCGTGCATCACTAGCCTTTTGGAAGATGGCATTTTTTAAGCCCTGCGTGTCACTAAAAATTACACGCTGTTTATTTACCGAGATTGATTGCACTGGATGTGCGATCTGGATCAAAGATCCGTTGTATTTATATGACATAATAAAACTCACTTTTTCTTTTGTCTGTGTCTGTAGAGCTTTAATAGGCATTTAAAAAATACAGACCGACATTTGTTGTCTTGCTAACAGTGTCGACTAAGTTTGTGACAGTTTGGTGATGATTTGAAAATTCATCAAAATGTCATTTAGCGAACAAGCTGCAAGTATTTATACGAATATGCGGGAATTACTGGATCAACGTAAGGGGTTAACCGCGTGGTTTCTAAAAACCAGACAATCAGAGTACTGTAAGAATCAATTAAGCGCAAGGTTTATTTTTTAAACATCAAAAATAATCTCTGGATGTTTAACAGAAACAGGCGTATTCTGATTAGGCACAAAATAACAATAAGAAGTATGCTTATGAATTACCTTTTGGTATCAGATATATTCGGTAAAACAGCGCATTTATCGCTGCTTGCTCAGCAGCTTCGCGGTAAAGTGAGTCTTTGTGACCCTTACATGGGGGAAATTCAGCTCCCCATAAATGAGCAGTTTCAATATCAACATTTTATGACTCAATGCGGCCATGACAGTTATTTTGAGCTTGTGCATTTAAAAATGGCTACTATTCGTCAGCCAACCACGATTATTGCATTTAGTGCAGGCGCTGCCGCCGTGTGGCGTGCCCAAGCAGAATTAAAAAATTCGTTCATTAAAAAAATCATTGCCTTTTATCCATCACAAGTTAGACATAACCTTGAGCTTGAGGCTAACGTTCCTTGTCGATTTATTTTTCCTCACAGTGAAGAGCATTTTGATATTAAGCCAGTGATTGCTTCATTAAAAAGTAAAGCCAAGGTTAGCTGTGAAATAGCCGACTATGGTCATGGGTTTATGAACCCGCTATCTGAGAATTTTAATCAGCTCGGTTATCAGCAATTTACCGAACAGCTATTAAAAGAGTGTTGTAACTCAGAACTTGTCCCCAACGATTAAAAAACTGGTCTATAGTCATTACTAAACAACAATATAAGTAATGACTATGACGGACCAAACAAATTACAGCCACTTCTTATCTAACCCGGTTGCTAAACCACCTTGTCGAATGATCAACGCGCAAATGTATGGTTTTTTTGTGTCTGGCTGCGAGCAAAAAATGCAGCAGTATGTTGATGCAACTTTAAACCTGCTAGCAACCGAATCAACCTCGTTTAATGTGTTAGGGAGTACTTGTTTACTTACCTTCACTGATATCGAAAAAATTTCTTCATTAACGCCACCGTTTTCAGAGCATGGCTGGATGCAAGAAACCGATATTATTATTTGGCTGCCGGTAGCAAAAATGCAAGATGGTGATATTAGCCATTTATATTGGTATCCGGCATTTATTAGTGTTAATAACATTTATGCCTTAATTAATGGCCGAGAAGCTTGGGGCTATAACAAATACCTCTGTGAATACCAAATGCCAACTGCTGTGAGTGATGCTGGCGCCTTTAGTATTTCTTTAGAATGTTTTGATGTGTTTAACCCAGATTCTAAATTAGCGATGCATGAGCTATTAACCATTGAGCAAACACAGGCAAGTACCAAGGAAAACTTACTCGATAACTTATCGCAATTTTCTAAACACGTTACAGATTTGTTTGATGCACAAATTAATGGCATTGATTTATCGCTTCTTAAACAATTATTAGACGGGTTTATTCATCCACAGATGGATCAGATTTTGTTTAAACAATTTCCCGATGGCCAAGGAGATAAAGCCGTTTATCAAAGCGTGGTTCACTCACCATCGCTAATCAAAAAAATTCATCAATTAAAACTTTTACACAATGATTTTAGCTTGGATGTAAAAGCTCTTGCGAGCTTTCCTCTAAATGACATGTTTGGCATTGCACTTGGCAAACAAGCGGTTCATTTACCTTTTTACGTCAATATGGACTTTGACCAGCTTGGCGCAACACAACTGTTACCAGCACAGGGGTAACCATGGAAAAAGAAAAAATCACCATTGTCGGTGGCGGTGTTGCAGCGATGACTGCGGCAGTGTATTTAACCGAGCAAGCTAATTGGCAAAGCCAGCGCGAAATTACCGTTTATCAACAGGGTTGGCGCCTTGGCGGTAAAGGGGCGAGTGGCCGAAACGCCCATTTTGGACAGCGAATCGAAGAGCATGGTTTACATGTTTGGTTTGGCGCCTATGTAAATAGCTTTCGCACCTTAGAAGGGGTGTATAACTCACTCAACCGACCTGCTAGTTGTTCATTGGCTACTTGGCAGCAGGCATTTAAACCACACAGTTTTATTGCCTTACAAGAGTTTATTGATAACGAATGGCAAACTTGGCCAATTGATTTTCCTACCGTAGAAGGCAACCCCGCTGATGGCAGCCTGGATATAACAGTGTGGGACTTTGTCACCATGACATTAGCATGGCTAAAAAAATGGACCGAAGGCATTGAGCATGTTTGTCAGCAGCAAGATGCTAAAACCACTTTAGTGACTAAAAAATCACGGGATCAATCGTTACTCAAACATATGTATCAAGAGATCAAAGCAGACATTGATACCCATTTAAATGGCGCAAAGCAGTTTATTGATGATATTGAAGCAGGTGCGGCAGAAATTGCTTCAAACCCACGAACATTGATAACTCATTTGCTGCAGTTCACCGAAAAGCAGGCCACCCATACAGATAAACAGGCCGATCGGCTGGTTATTTGGTATATCGTCAGAAAGTTAAAACGCTGGTTTAAAGACCAAGTTATTGATCTACTAGATGACAACCCAGAGCTGCGCAGACTTTATATTTGTGCCGATCTTGCGATTGCAATGCTTACAGGACTGATTAAAGACAAAGTATACCGCGACGGTTTTGGTGTCATTAATTGCTACGATTTTCGTCAATGGCTCGAAAAAAATGGTGCGAATAAAACTTACAGTGTCGATTCAGCGCCAGTACGTGGCTTTTATGATTTGGTGTTTGCTTACCCTAAAGGTGACTTTAGTAAACCCAATGTTGAAGCCGGCGTTGCCGCCCTTGCTATGTTACGTATAGGGCTTTGCTATAAAGGCGGCGTAATGTGGAAAATGCAAGCAGGCATGGGCGATGTCATTTTCGGACCAATTTATGAACTTTTAAAGCAGCGCGGCGTTAAGTTTAAGTTTTTCCATCAGTTAACTAACTTATCTGCTGGGCAAACAGCCCAAGGTGAGCCGCAGGTAAGTGAGATTGAGCTTTGCAAACAGGTGAGTTTAGTTGGCCAAGATTATCAACCGCTCATTGATGTAAAACAGCTGCCATGCTGGCCAAGTGAACCCCTGTATGAGCAAATCAGCCCAGAACAAGCGCACTTATTGCAAGAATATCAAATCAATTTAGAGTCATTTTGGAGTAATTGGCCAGAGGTGTATCAAGAACACTTTAGCACCCCATTGCCAACAGTGACGCTTCGCCATGGTATTGATTTTGATACACTGATTTTAGGTGTCTCGGTTGCCTCACTTGAACATGTAGCCTCTGAACTTTTAGCTGTAGATTACGCGCTTTCTCAACAAGCAACAAAAGTGCAAAGTGTGGCGACTCAGGCTTGCCAAGTATGGTTGAATAAAACCGACGCACAACTTGGCTTTACACAAACTAACGCTGCTCATGAAGGGCCTATTTTAAGTGGCTTTGTCGAGCCGTTTGATACTTGGGCCGCAATGGGCAACTTGCTCGATAAAGAAGATTGGCCAAGTGACAACTCACCAATTAATGTTGCCTATTTTTGCAGTGCGTTTAGCTGCGAAAACTACCCTCCTGCCAGTGCACATCAATTCCCAGAGCAAATGAAAGCCGAAGTAAAATTGAATATGCATAATTTGTTTAGCTCAGATATGCGGCCACTTTGGCCTGAAGCCTATACTGATAACAAGTTTGATTGGCAGGTTTTTTACAGTGATCCGCATAGCATTTTACCTGTACTAGAGCAGCAATATTGGCGCGTTAATGTCGATCCCAGTGAGCGCTATGTCCTATCTGTGGTTGATTCGAGTAAATACCGCTTGGCTACAGATGGCAGTCAGTTTGTTAATTTGCGCATTACTGGTGACTGGATAAAAACAGGGGTTAATGCGGGCTGCGTTGAGGCTGCTGTCATGGCCGGTATGCAAACAGCACGGGCACTATGTGGTTGGCCAAACGAAATCAGCGGAGAGCATGCATTCGAAAAAGGTTAGTGTGAGCATAGTTGTAAATAAGTATGCGTATAAGTCATGAATTTTCATGATTTATATGCGACTTTAATCTATTGTTTGGTCTATACTTACCACTAAATTACAACAATTTAACAAGTTTCCCTCTTTTAAGGTCTAAAAGCCAATGAAGCGTCCTTTTCTTAAAGATCCAAAGTTTATGATGTTGTCGAGCTCAAGCTTGGCGGCATGTGTAATGGCAAGCGCTGTTGCACAAGGAGCTGAGACTGAAAAAGACATGGAAGTTATTAGCGTTTATGCACAAAAGCGTCCGCAAGCAATTGAAGACGTTAGTGTGGCTGTAAGCCAAGTGAATGGCGAAATTTTAAAAGCTCAGCATTTTAAAGATTCAACTGAAATTGGTTTGTTTGCGCCAAACGTTAAAATCACCCAAAACGCCGCAGAAGGGACGCCTCCGGCTGTGAGTATCCGTGGGGTGGGGTTACTTGATTATAATACGGCGAATACCTCACCTGTTGCCATGTATATTGATGGCGTTGCGGTGGGGTCTGCCAATAATCAAATTGTTAACTTGTACGATATTGAGCAGCTCGATATTTTACGCGGCCCGCAGGGTACCTTGTTTGGTCGTAATTCTACCGGTGGTGCAATACTTATACGCTCAAATCGCCCTGAGTTTGATAGCTATGGCTCGCTAACATTAGGTGCTGCCAATAACAACGCCACCAGCGTCGATGGTATGTGGAACCAGCAACTCTCAGATTCTAGCGCAATGCGTATTGCTGTTAACTATCAAGACTACGAATATTCAACAAAAAATACTTTTGCAGACTCACCAACAGCAGGCATGGAGCAAAAAAATGCCCGTGTGTCTTTTTTGTCCGAGTGGGATGATGTTGATCTTTACCTGCAAGCGCATATTGAAGATTGGGATGGTATTGCCCAGCCAGTTGGTAGTATTGGTATTGTCGCGAACCCTTTAACGGGTGAGCTGTGTTCACCAGCAGATGCGGGCTCAACACGCTGTTTTGATAACTTTGGTTTTAATGATGGCAGTGATGACTTCTTTGCTGTGAGCGTCAATAACGACTCACCTCATAAATCTGATGGCTACGGTTTTATCGCCGAACTGAATTGGCATTTTAACGAGCAAAGTACATTTACCTCACTTTCGAGCTTTAACGATTTAGAAAGAAGCCACGCTTTTAACTGCGATGGCTCGCCAGCTCGTTTGTGCGAAGGAGTATTAGGGTTAGATACCCAATTATTCAGCCAAGAATTCAGGTTATTAAACGAATTTGCTGATTACACACTCACCAGTGGTGTTTATTTTGCCGATGAGACAATTGAGCAAGATAATCTAAATGATATTTTGCGCGATTTACGTGGCATTTTACCTACAAACTTAACCGCGACCTTTATTTACGATAACGAAATCAAGATGCAAAATTTGGCTGTATTTAGCCAAATTGAAGTGCCTGTCGCAGATAGGTGGATGATCACAGCCGGTCTTAGATATGACTATGAGTCACTTGAATATGACTCAATCGCCAAGTTAAATGCGGTGGTTGATGTGAATGACTTAGACGGAGTGCTTGTACCATTTTATCGCGTTACCGATGAGCAATCAGACAATGGCTTTACTGGTCAATTTGCCGTTAATTACCGCTATTCAGATGCAAGCAATCTTTATTATCGTTTTGCTAATGGTAGTAAAAGTGGTGGCTACAACGGCGGCTTTTTGTCATCTGAAGAGCAAGCAATCTTAGCAAACTACGGTAAAGAGCGCTTAAATGCCCATGAAGTTGGCTTAAAGTCGTTCTGGCCTGGCAAGCAACTTAGAATGAATTGGGCGGCGTTTTACTATGACTACAACGACCAGCAGGTGTTTATGAATCAAGCGTCAGAAACACCGCAAATGCCACCTGTGCAGTTACTTGAAAATGTAGCTGATTCAACTGTTTATGGCCTTGAAACTGAAATTAATTACCAAGCAACTAAACAATTAGCCATGCTACTTTCAGTTGGCTATATCCCTCATGCTGAGTTTGAAGAATACGTTGACCCACTTGGCAACAGTATTACCGATAACCAACTGCCATTTACCTCTAAATGGAATGTATCTGCGGGATTAAAATACGATACCAGCTTGGCGTCGTATCCGTTATCGGCCAACATTATTTATGATTATCAGTCTGAGTTTTATTTCGATCAGAACATGAACCCTTATGCCCGCCAAGATGGCTTTAGCATTGTTAATGCGCATCTAAAATATGATGTTGATAATTGGTCATTTACTTTATGGGGCAAAAATTTATTTGATACTGAATACAGTCAGTTAAAGTTCGATTTAAGCTCGTTCTTAGGCATGCTTGAAGACTTTAAAGGGGAAGGGCGTCGCTATGGCTTTGATGTTTCAATGCAATTCTAGTCGTTGCCAACTCCACGATGGTACAGGGGTTTTGTGAATGCGGTTAAAGCTGTATTTTAGCACTCTGCTGTTTGTGGTTTTATTAAGTGTTTCGGCTAATGCACAAGATACGTTTGTCTACACTGATGCTGTAGCTTATCAAAACCTTCATGATGTCGGTGAAGTGTTTACAGCAAATGATAATATGTTTCCGCAATCTGTGGCTGCGATTGATGCTTGGCGAGACAGCAAAAAACCACAATCTAGAATAAGCTCTGTCGGCGGTAGCTATTGGTTAATTGTTGAAATTGAAAATCTAAGTGATATCGAAGATTTAGTGCTCTACCCGTATAACACCCTGGTTTCGAAAATAGAAAGCCGCATTTACGATATAACTGATCCAACAGCCCCGATACAGCACTTTGTAACCGGCGGGGTCGAGCCTAACCAATTTGCTTTTCACTATGGTAATCGCTTATCTCTTGAAAAAGGTAAGCGCTACACGCTAATCACTTATTTTGAGAGTGACTACTTTTATACTCCCGCAAAGCTGGTGTTAACGCCATATCAAGATTATTTTCAGAACATAACCATCGAAAATGTGATCATGATGCTGTGCTTTGGGGTGGGCATTGCACTTGGTTTATATAATTTATTAATTTACTTGGTTTCCCGTGATGTTACACACCTGTATTACGCATTATTTACTGCATCCTGGGTGTTTGCTTGGAGCCATTTTTTCCATATTTCTGATCAGCTTTTTGGTTACTATAATCCCCATCTTCACTGGCTCGGCTTTGCCCTCACACCATTAACCAATATTCTGTTTTACAACAACTTACTTAAACTCAAAGAAACATTTCCGAAACTGGCGCAATTATCACTGACGGTGGGTGTGATCGCCACTTTAGGTATTCCGTTTTGTATTTTATGGCCAAGCTTTGGTTTTTATTGGTCAACGTTAGTAACGGGTGTTGCTTTATGTTTAGGCTTATACATAGGTATTCGCTGTATGCTCATTGGCTTTAAGCCTGCACGCTATTTTGTGCTGGCTTACATTGCCATGATGCTACCAAATATGGTGGGTAATTTAACTAATTTAGGCTTGCTGCCTGCTACTTCCATTAATTTATATTTATTGGGGTTGATAGGCACAGCCATGGACGCCATGTTGCTGGCGTTTGCTGTGGCCGATAAGTTTAGGCTGCTTCACGATGACAACGTAGAGCTCAATAAAAACCTAGAAGAAAAAGTACATTTAAGAACCTTGGAGCTTGAAGAGCTTGCCTCTGAGCTTCGCGATGCGAATGAAGCTAAAAGCCGCTTTTTAGCGAATATCAGTCATGAAATTCGTACCCCAATGACATCAATCATTGGCTATGCAGATGGCATTATGCTCGGCGATATTAAGCCTCATGAGCGCAACCATGGCATTGGGGTTATTTTGCAAAATAGCCGCCATGTTCTTGGATTAATAAACGATATACTCGATATGTCGAAGATTGAAGCCAACAAGCTAGAAATAGATTTAGTCGAAACAGACTTGTTTGCCACGATTGCCAATATTGAGTCACTTATTGGCAAGCAAATCCGTGATAAGGGCTTAAAGTTCAGTGTTGACTATCAGTTCCCGTTGCCAGACTACCTAATTACTGATCCGAGTCGTTTAAGGCAAATCTTATTAAACTTAACAACCAATGCCCTTAAGTTCACTCAAGTGGGGCGTATCACTTTAACGGTAAGCTGTTATAACAATAAGTTGTCGATAAGCGTAAAAGACACCGGTATTGGCATGACAGATAAAGAGCAACAAGCCTTGTTTAGTGCCTTTTATCAAGCGGATTCAAGTATTTCTAGGCAATATGGTGGCACGGGTCTTGGCCTTAATATTTCAAAGAGCCTTGCGCAGAAATTGGATGGGGATATCAGTGTTAAAAGTAATGTCGGTTCTGGCAGTGAATTTATTCTAACTATGTCGGTGTACACCACAGACAACACTCGTTGGCTCAATGACATGAGCGAAGTGAAGCTTGTTGAAACCTCACCGTTTAGTAAGCTTGATGCACCAGAGAACTTAAAGGGCAGGGTATTACTTGCCGAAGACCACCCAGACAACCGACGTTTAATTGCGCGAATATTAGAGCGTATGGGGCTGACTGTGACCACCGTTGAAAATGGTAAAGACGCAGTGCAAGCAACCCTCGAAGATAGCTTTGATCTTATTTTACTCGATATTCAAATGCCGATTATGGACGGTCAAGAAGCATTAAAAATGATGCAAGCAACGGGAGTGAGTGCGCCAATCATTGCACTGACAGCGAATACGATGAAGCATGAAATTGCCCGTTATATGAAGCAAGGCTTCAATGATTTAATCGCCAAACCAATTGATAGAAACGCGTTTAGCCATAAAATTGCCAGTTACTTAGATTGCGATGAGTTAGCCGATATCAAGTTACCTGAAAAAGAATTTCAGGCGCTTAAAGATGACTACATAAAAGGTCTTGAAGAACAATATAGAGAAATGCGCGAGCAATACAAAAATATGGACATTGATGGCTTAAGCAGAAACGTTCATATGCTTAAAGGCGCTGCGAACATGTTCGAATGTGAAACGCTTTATGTTAAAGCGGTTGCCGTTGATGCTGCGCTTAAAAAAGATACCGTCACGCTCGATACGCAGCTTATTGCCTCCTTATTTTGTGCCATGCAAGACGAGATAACCAAGGTAACGCATTGATTGCTTGAATAGCGGCTATTTCTTTGTAAGCACAGACAAATTAGCTATTTCTTGATATTAATATTATTAAAACACCTTGCTGGGAAGGCATGATGCAGTATCAACACATTTCAGTACCCTCGAATGGCGCGCAAATTACTATCGATAGTAAGGGTCAATGGCATATTCCTGATAACCCGGTTATTGCTTACATTGAAGGCGATGGTGTTGGTCAAGATATCAGCCCGGTGATGCGAGATATTGTTGATGCTGCAGTGAATCAGGCTTATCAAGGCGATAAACAAATACATTGGATGGAAGTGTTCAATGGCGAAAAAGCAGCTGCGCTTTACGATGGCGACTGGTTCCCGCAAGAAACCCTGCATGCGGTTAGGCAGTATAAAATTGCCATAAAAGGGCCGCTAACAACCCCCCTTGGCGGTGGTTTTCGCTCTTTAAATGTGGCTCTTCGTCATGAGATGGATTTATTTGTTAACATGCGGCCCATTCGCAGTTATCCGCATTTACCATCCCCCTTAAAAGAGCCTGAAAAAACTCAAATCACAGTAATACGCGACAGCTCTGAAGACGTTTACTCAGGCATTGAGTGGCAGGCTGGCAGTATCGATAACGAGCGTATGCTTGATTTTCTGTGTCAAGAAATGGGTGTCACCCGACTTCGCTTTGATAACCAATGCGGCATTGGCATAAAAAATAGCTCGAAAGAGGCAGCAGAGCGACTAATGCGTTACGCCCTAAACTTTGCCCTCAAAGAGCACAGTGAATCACTGACGGTGGTGCACAAAGGCAATGTACTTAAATTTACCGATGGCGCCTTTAAACGTTGGGCATTTGCCCTAGCTGAGCAAGAGTTTAACGCTATAGCGCATGAAAATGGTCGTTGGTTAGTGATCAAACGTGACGAGCAAGATGATTTAATTATCAAGGAAGTCATTGCCGATAATATGCTACAACAAGCTCTGCTCACCCCAGAGCAATTTGATGTAGTGGTAACAACCAATCAAAACGGTGATTACTTAGCTGATATGCTAACCGCACAAGTTGGTGGGGTAGGTATTATGCCTGCGGCAAACTTAAATAATGAAGTGGCCTTTTTTGAACCGACTCATGGCACATTTAATCGCATTGCCGGGGAAGACAGTGCAAATCCAACAAGCAGTATTTTAAGTGCGGTTATGATGCTACGTTTTATGGGCTGGCACGAAGCGGCGAATAAAATAGAAAAAGCCCTAGCGCAGACGCTTAGCGCAAATGAAATGACGTTTGATTTGGCTAACCTAGTAGCCGATGCGACGATGCTTAGTTGCAGTGATTTTGCAACAAGCATCATCGCGCGAATAAGTAACTCAAATAATGAACCATATTAAGCGGCATTGGCGCTTTTAACTGCGTAGACACATGGTTTACCTGTTAACTGTGCTGCACGTTGGTAAATGTGCTCTGCACCTGGTTCGTTGCTTGTCATGCCTGTTAATGTATCCATTAACGCAACCACTAAAATAGCTGGTACTTGGCAGCAGTATTCATCTAACACTGCAGTTGTTGTTTGTGCATCAACATGACAATGTGGGTGAGTACGTACTGTGCTATACGCTTTTAACAGTGTCTCTGCTTGTAAAACATCATCATCTTGATGTTTGGTTTTACGGCATTGGCAACCAAACTCATCAACCATTGTTGCCAGTGTTTGGTAAATCTCATCGCAGGCTAAATTGCTTTTTTTACAAAGCTGCTGCTCGATGAATGAGTGTAATTGACCATTGATGTAAAGGCCGTCCTGTTGAGTGAATTGCGCTGAAGTTTCCATAATCATTTTCTCTTTGTTTATGTGCTTAACTTCACTCTAGCCCTTCACTCATTATTAATGAAATTGTTGTTTTCAATAACTGATATTGATTTTATCAATATTATGCAGTTTTTAACGATCAGCCACGGTGCTGGCAAATGCAAGTAGCTCTCTACGCAGCCACTGATGCGGGTTTGCGTGATGTAGCAAAGGGCTCCATAACATTTTTATTTCAATAGGAACTATTTGAAATGGCACTGGACTGATTACCAAATCAGTGTGTTTTGCGAGTAACATGGCTTGGCGACGGGGTAATGTGGCTATGAGTTGAGGTGATTGGCAAAGTAGGCTCGCCACCATGTAATGGCGAGTGAATACGCGAATGTTGCGGGTTTGTTCTAGTTGCCATAATGCCTCATCGACCCAGCCTAGTTTTTGGCTTCCTGATTTATTTGTTACTGCCGCTTCTACGCCCCAACCAGCCCGATTCACCCAAATGTGTTCTTGAGCAAGGTAGCCTTCAAGGTTTTGCTGTTGTAAGTAAGGGTTGTCTGGGTGTGTTAAGCAGCAGTAATTGTCGCGCCACACACTGGCTTGGTGAAATGACCGGGGCAGACCGTTAAAGCGATTAATGGCAAGGTCGATGGTGCCTTTTTCCATATCTTGAAGGTTAACATCGCTTGGGCTCAAAATATCAAAATTAAGCCCCGGGTTTTTTGCTAGCTGCTGGGTGATAAACGGCGCAATAAGGGTTGATTCAAGGTAGTCGTTTGCCATGATCCGAAACGTAATATTGGCTGTGCTCGGGTCGAATACCTCACTTGGCTGAGTAATTTCCTCAGCCATTTTTAACAGTGATTCTATTTCAGGTTTAAGGCTGAGCGCTTTTGCCGTTGGCGTCATTGTGCCAGCGGCTCTCACTAATAATGGATCATCAAACAAATCTCGTAAACGCTTTAGGGCATTACTCATTGCAGGTTGAGTCAAAGCTAGTTTATTAGCGGCTTTAGACACACTTTGTTCATCAATGAGGACATTTAAATACACTAATAGGTTGAGGTCGACGTGCCTAATATTCATTTGATCAATCTTATTTATTATCTTTATTAATTACCTAAATTAAAGCGCGCTTGCTATTGTGTGTAAACAAGGCGACTAAAATAATCAGCATAAGCGATAAAAATAATGCCACAGCAGAGTTCACATTTGGTTGTTAAATCACACCGCGAACAATTAAATCAGGTCGTAGCGACTAAGCTTGCCCGTGCGGTGTATGCTGGCTTTGAGGCTATGTTTGCAGAGTTTTTAAATATTACCCTCGGTGCACAAAGTCGTTTTGAACAGCGCCAGTGGCATCAAGTTCAAGGGGCTATGAAGTCGCGATTACAAGTTTACGAAGGGCAAGTAAAAAAAGTAAGCCAAGCGGTAAAAATTATTGCTTATAGCGAAGTAGACGACCCAGCGCTTTGGCTATTAGCCAAACAAATATACGCAGAAATGGTGCAAAGCCACGAAAACCAGCCCATTGCTCATACGTTTTTTAACTCAACCTTCGGTGCAATTTGGGACTCACGAAAAATCCGCAATGTGCACTTGTTTGTACTAAAAGCACGTTATCAACTGGGGCCAAGACCCTTTGATTCACTAGTAAGCCGTATTTCCCTGCAAAATGGCTTTGAAAGTGCGATTAGTAGCTTGATCAAGCGCCATGTGTTTCGCTCACAATACGCTAACTTTGCTGATGATGTGGCCATGTTACAGCGCACTTTGATTGCTGGAGCGAAACAACAGTGCCCACAAGTTTATGAGCTGCTTGCACTCAACGACGGTTATATTGAATACGCTAATTCATTGTTTTTCAGAAATAAAGCGTGCTACATCATAGGCCGCTGTATTGCTAAAAATGGCGATAACATGCCATTTGCTATTGCGCTATTAAACAGTGAAAAAGGTCTTCACATTGATGCTGTGATGATGGGAGCTGATCAACTCAGCTTGTTGTTTGGCTTTGCGCGTACTTATTTTATGGTCGACACTGACCAACCCGCCCGTTACGTAGATTACCTCAGTGTTTTAATGCCTCATAAGCAACGTTTTGAGCTGTTTAATGCCATAGGCTTTATCAAACACGCGAAAACCGAGTTTTATCGTTATAAAGTTGATACCACCCGTAATAGCCCCGTTGACGATAAATACACACTTGCGCCGGGTACGCCGGGCATGGTGATGCTGGTATTTACCACCCCAGGCTCAGATTATGTGTACAAGGTAATAAAGGATAAATTTAGTGCGCCAAAAACGGCCACCAAACAACAAGTAATGGCTAAGTACGACTTTGTTAAACAAGCCGACCGAGTAGGACGGCTAGTTGATACCCACGAATTTCGTTATTTAGCGTTTGATTTAAGCCGATTTAGTGATGAGCTTATACAAATAATGCAGCAGCAAATTGGCGATAGCTTAGTGATCTCGGGTAATGCACTTATTTTGCGCCATGTTTATGTAGAGCGCAAAATGACGCCGCTTAATTTGTATATCAACGACTGTGATGAGCGAAAACTGCAGCAAGTAATGGTTGATTACGGTAAAGCGATAAAAGAGCTTGCGGGGGCTAATATTTTCCCCGGTGATATGCTGATGAAAAACTTTGGTGTAACTCGCTGGGGAAGAGTGGTGTTCTACGACTATGATGAAATTTGTCCGATGACAGAGTGTCAATTTAGAGAGCTGCCAAAAACCGATGACTCATTAGATGAGCTAAGCAGCGAAAGCTACTTTGATATCGCCGAAAACGACGTATTTCCGAGCCAGTTTAAAGTATTTTTTAGCGCTAATAAGCGAGCGTTTGAGCATTTCAATGCTGCACATCAAGATATTTTCACTGCCACGATGTGGCAGCAATTACAAGCTGCGATAAACGATGGGCAATTGCTTGATGTTTATCCTTATAAGCAGTCCTGGCGCTTTTCGTCGATAAGAGCTCAAATGAAAAAATCTCAACCTATAACAGTTTAATAGGAACATAGTGTTAGCGTATGCTATTGAAAAAATTGCTAAGGAACGCACTATGAAAAACACACTGTTATTATCGAGTTTATTTATTTCGTCTATGGTAAGCGCCAATCCGTTATTAGGTAGCTGGCAATTTGTTGAAGGCAAATATGCAACCAATGACGGCTATGTGACGGCAAAAGCGCCAGAAATAACCTCTGTTAAACTGATTACACCCAGTCATTTTAGCTATATCACCCAAAAGCAAGGCAACTTTCATTATGCAGGTGGCGGCAAATATGTTTTGCAAGACCAGCAATTTATCGAAACTTTTTCCTATGGTAATGTACCTTCACTACTTGGTAAGACCATGGCATTTGATTACAAAATAGAAGGTGACTTGTGGCACCACACCTTGTATGAAAATGGCAAATTAGTCGAAGCTGAGATCTGGCAACGAATTAAATAGAAGGTGATATGCGTTATATTAAGCACGAAGACTCACAGTTACATTTTGCGCAAACAGATAAACCTGCCCTAAAAGATAACGAAGTTCTTATTGCTGTTGCAGCAATCGGCGTTAATCGGGCAGATTGTTTACAGCGACAAGGTAAATACCCAGCCCCAAAAGGTGACAGTGAAATTCTAGGGTTAGAATGCGCCGGTACCATTGTTGAGCAAGGTAGTGCAGTATCGGGAGATTGGCTTAATAAACGCGTTTTTGCCTTGTGTGCGGGCGGTGCTTACAGTGAGTATGTTGCCGTTGATGCTGCGCAAGTAATGCTGTTACCAGATGAAATGACAATGGCCCAAGGCGCTGCTATCAGTGAAGTATACTTAACGGCTTTCTCTGCCTTATTTCAATTTGGTCAGCTCAAAGCGGGGCAAACGGCACTGATCCATGCGGGAGCTAGTGGTGTCGGAGGGGCGGCAATTCAAATGGCAAAACGCGCAGGCGCTCAAGTGGTGATCACTGCAGGTAGTGATGAAAAGTGTGAGCATGCCAAACAGCTTGGTGCGGACCACACCATTAATTATAAAACCACTGATTTTGTAGAGTACTTCAAAGCCAATAATTTACAGGCTAATACCATTGTTGATCCTGTCTCAGGAAGCTATTTAAATAAAAATGCTGCCGTTGCAGCAATGGATTGCCAAATTGTGATGTTAGCCTTTTTAGATGCTCGCTTTGCTGAGGTTGACTTTGCAAGGCTGCTTAGTAAGCGCATATCATTTCACGCATCAACTTTGCGTAATCGTTCAATTGAATTTAAACGTGATTTAAAAGAGCAGTTTATTTCGCGCTTTTATGATGACTTGGCCAACGGGCTGTTCGATTGCAATATCTATAAAACCTTAAATTGGCAAGAAGCGAATGAGGCTCACCGTATATTAGATAACAACGAAAACTCGGGAAAAGTGGTGATGTTAGTTGAATAACATCAATTTGCCCATATTATTGGTTTTATTAGTAGTTAAAAGTAAAGGTTAATATGAACCCTATTATTGCAATGCTCAAAGAGCACAATGTAAGTGACGAGAAAGTGCGTGAGCTGTTTCAAGCGTTTATGGAAAACCCAATGATGGCAATGGGTCTGGTCCAACAGTTAGGTATCCCACCAGAAAAGCTTCAACAATTGATGGCATTAGTGATGACGCAGCCACACCTTATTAAAGAAGCGGCTGAATCAGTGGGTATCAGTGATGATGAAGTTGAGCAAGCCAAAGCGCAGTTCAAAAATCAGCAGTCATAAAATTAAATAATACGAATTTAATAAAGGTTAGCTATTTGGCTAACCTTTTTGTTTATTACTGATACGAAAACACGTCGTCTAGTTTCTTATCAAACAGTTGAGCAATCTTAAAAGCCACTTCGAGCGACGGAGAATACTTACCTTTTTCAATCGCTACTATGGTTTGTCTTGAAACCCCAACAGCCTCTGCCAATGCTTGCTGAGTCATTTCATTGTGATGAAATCGAAGTTCCCGAATAGTATTACTGAGCTGTTTTGTCATCTAGCTGTCTCTTCGATATAAATATGCTTTGCTGGCAATAGTAATAATTTCACTGGCTAAAAAACCAATAATAAGAAAGTGCATAATATTGTATAGATCAGAGACCTCAGGTAACAGCATGCGTTCAGATACGCGCTCAATTTGCGTCGCTAAAAATACACATATTAAGATAGTTGCAGAGCAGAACCAGTGACCAAGTTTGGTGCTTTTTAGCTCAATGAGCTTATCACGCTCATCATCCCCTAAGTCTGCTTCTTTATGTTTAATACCAGCAAGCACAGATTGCATAATGATCTCTAAGATCACCGCAACCACGACAACCTTATACAAATAAGACACCATAGTATCTTGGCTAAGATCACCCGCAGCTTGTAGCGAACTAATGCCTAACAGGTAATAGCTTAAAAGGCCTATGGTTACCACCAAAGTGCCCCAAATTGTCATTTCTTTGTAGCTCATTTTCTTCCACCCTATGTAAAAAATATTTGACTTGGTGTTAAGTAAACTACTCATTGGTTGTTGTGTCAAATATTTTTAACATCATGTATGGTATTTTTATCATTGACGTATTTCGTTACATTTAGTTAAGAACTAATTCCTACTGCACAGACTCCTATTAAAACAAACAACAAATAAGGAACGAATATGAACTGGCTTTTGAAGGTATGGAAAAATAATCGCTCATTGATTTTATTTATCTGCTTGATGAGTGTTTTTAGAAGTGCGGTGGCTGATTGGTATGAAGTGCCAACAGGTTCAATGAACCCGACTATTGTGGAAGGGGACCGTATTTTAACGGATAAAATGGCTTATGATCTGCGTGTGCCATTTAGTCATATTTCGCTAATGCGCACAGATGAGCCAAAAGCCGGTGATATCATTGTATTTGACTCTAAGGCTGCAAATAATCGCTTAATAAAGCGTGTTATTGGCGTGCCGGGCGATACAGTGACTTTAGTCGATAATAAATTGATCGTTAACGGTAAAGCGCTTGATTACGCATTAACTGATGATGAGCAAGAGCAGCAAACACTCATTGAAAATCTTGCCGGTGTTCAGCACGCTATTCAGGTATCAAAAACGCCCTCGGTGATGCAGCATTTTGCCCCTGTCGTTATTCCCAAAGATATGTATCTAGCGATGGGCGATAACCGTGATAATAGTGCAGACTCACGAGTGATTGGTTTAGTGCCTCGCAGTGAGTTATTAGGCAAAGCTAAAAGAGTCATAGTGTCACTTGATTATGATGATTATTACTTACCTCGAAAAGAGCGAGTTTTACATGATTTGTACTTAGCACCCTAGAAAAAATCGTACAAAAATTGGCAATTTAGAGTTTTATGTTTCAATATTAACGACATAAAAATAATAAGCCAAAAGGTAAAGTATGATAAATGATAAGTTTGCGAGATTAATTCGATGTTATTTTTTACTCGTCTTTTCGATCAGTCTGGTTGCATGTGGTTCGAGCTCAAAAAACGAATCTACAAAAGTTGATGACACTAACAGCTCAACACCGGATACAGGTGTTGAGCTTGTCGATAACAGTGGCAGTGCTGACTATCATATTATTATTTATGGCAATAGCCATAGCGCTAGATTAGGGGATTTGCTTGAACAGCTTATTTCCAGTGAGTTAACCAACGCTCAAGTTTCAACTCTTACCGTCAGTGGTCGCTTTTTAGATGAGATCGTTAACGCATCAGGCAATGTTGAAAAGCTACAGCAAGCCAATTGGAGCCATGCTATTTTTCAAGGTCAAAAGTATTCTCAGTCTGGCTCTGTGAATTATTCAACAAGTGAGGCTGAGCGATTAATTGCCAGTGCAAAAGAGCTGGAAATTACACCTATTTTGTTTCCTGAGCATCCGCAAAGGGGTGATAGCAAAGAAGGGGAGCTTGTCTATCAATTGCATTTGTCGATAAGCGAAAAAGAGGCAAGCTGTGTTGCACCAATCGGCTTAGTTTGGGACAAAGCAATCGCCGCATTACCGGAGCTTAATTTTTACAGTGCAGATGGAAATCATGCTTCAGATGCAGGGCACTTACTGACCGCGATGACTTTTTATGAAGTTATAACAGGTGAGCTTGCAGATACCCTAGCTTACAATGCTGCTTTTGCGATTACCGAACAACAACACCAGCAGTTTGGGCAAATAATTACTCAAGTACTGACTGAATATCCTGCATGCCCCAGCTCTTAAGCTAACGACATTAATCTAAAGCATTCATTAAATACAAAAAAACCGTTGTGTCTGGAACACAACGGTTTTTTATATTAACTAGCAATTTTGTAATTACATTACACGCATGCCAGGCTCTGAGCCTTCATCTGGATTAAGAATATAAATTTCTTTACCGCCAGGACCTGCAGCTAATACCATGCCTTCAGACATACCGAAACGCATCTTACGAGGCTTAAGGTTCGCTACCATTACCGTTAGCTTGCCTTCAATGTCTTCTGGTGCATACGCAGATTTAATGCCTGCGAATACTTGGCGCGTTTCGCCACCTAAATCTAAAGTTAGTTTTAATAACTTATCTGCGCCTTCAACGTGTTCTGCTTTAGCAATTTTTGCTACACGTAAATCAACTTTCGCAAAATCATCAAATTCGATTTCTGGGCTGATTGGCTCTTTTGCTAGTGGGCTGTTTGGATCAATCTTGTCTTTTTCAGCAACTAGGCTTTCTTTTGATTCTTCAATCATTTTATTTACTTTATCCATTTCAACACGCTGCATTAGCGGTTTGAACTTATTAATTGCGTGACCAACAAGCGCAGTTTGCGCGCCTTGCCATGTTAAATCGTCGTTTAAGAAAGCTTCAACGTTTGCAGCCATACCTGGAAGAACAGGTTTTAAGTAAGTGATAAGTACACGGAACATATTTAAGCCAAGTGAACAAACATCGTGTGTTTCTTGTTGTTTTGTTTCGTCTTTAATCAATACCCAAGGCGCTTTAGCGTCGATAAATTGGTTTGCCTTATCAGCAAGTGCCATGATTTCACGAATTGCACGGCTGTAATCACGGTTTTCATAGTGATTTGCGATGCTTGCAGAAGCTGCTTGGAACTCACCTAATAGTGCTTCGTCCATTACGGTGTCGCTAAGCTTACCGTCAAACTTCTTGGTGATGAAACTTGCACAACGGCTTGCGATATTAACTACTTTACCTACTAAGTCAGAGTTAACACGTAGTGCAAAGTCTTCAAGGTTTAAATCAAGGTCAGTGATACCGTTGTTTAATTTTGCCGCGTAGTAATAACGAAGATATTCAGGATCTAGGTTATCAAGGTAAGTACGCGCCTTAACAAAGGTACCTTTTGATTTAGACATCTTAGCGCCATTCACAGTCACAAAACCATGGGCAAATACGTTTGTTGGCTTTCTGAATTTTGCACCATCTAACATTGCCGGCCAGAATAGACTGTGGAAATATATGATGTCTTTACCAATGAAGTGGTAAAGCTCTGCATCTGAGTCTTCGCTCCAGAATGCATCAAAATCAATCCCTTTTTTATCACACAGGTTTTTAAAGCTCGCCATGTAGCCAATAGGTGCGTCTAACCAAACGTAGAAGTATTTACCCGGTGCACCTGGGATTTCAAAACCAAAGTAAGGTGCGTCACGGCTGATATCCCACTGCTGTAGGCCATCTGCAAACCATTCATCAAGCTTGTTCGCCATTTCTTGTTGAATCGTACCTGAGTGTAACCACTCTTTAAGCATGTCTTCAAAAGCAGGTAGGTCGAAGAAGTAATGCTCAGAATCTTTTAAGATTGGCTCAGCACCCGACATTACAGAGCGTGGGTTGATAAGCTCAGTTGGGCTGTAAGTTGCACCACAAGAATCACAGCTGTCACCGTTTTGATCTTCAGACTTACACGTTGGGCAAGTACCTGTTACAAAGCGATCTGGTAAGAAGATACCTTTCTCTGGGTCGAAAAGTTGAGAAATAGTGTGCTTTTTAATGTGACCCGCTTCATTTAAACGGTTATAGATTAGCTCGCTGAAATGGCGGTTTTCTTCACTGTGCGTGCTGTGATAGTTATCAAACTCAATATTGAAATCAGCAAAGTCACGTTGACGTTCAACACTGACGTTTTTAACCATCTCTTCTGGCGTGATCCCTTGCTTTTGCGCATTAAGCATAATTGGTGTGCCGTGAGCATCATCCGCGCAAACGTAGTAGGTTTCATGACCTTGTTGTTTTTGGAAACGCGCCCAAATATCAGTTTGGATATATTCTAGTAAATGACCTAAGTGAGTCGGGCCATTGGCATAAGGTAATGCGCTAGTAATCAGGATCTTTCGCTGTGCCATAATCATTCCGAATTGAGATTAGTTCGATGCAAATATGCTCGAATATCATTATTTAATTCATTGTGGGTTGCTTATATACAACCTAAAGCAATGATATTATCTAATTGTCTGGTTTTAATGCCTTGAATGTTACATAATTCCGCAGCACTTTTCATCAAAGAAACGCTAATTTATTGCTATGTTTGGACTGTCAAAACTATTCTCAAGTAAATCGGCTGAAAAAGCACCTATCATTGCTGCCTTAGCCGCCTACCGTAGTAGCGCATTTGCCATTGGCATTGAGCAAGACTGGCTCGAAGAGCTTAATCAAAACAGCGATAAAAGCTGGCAGGTAAAACTTAGCCTACCTTTCGCTGGCTGTGGCGAAATCAACGAGATTGAAAAATTTGTCGCTGATAAACTATCAGTGCCTGTGTCAATTAGCGCTAAAGTTAAATTACCTAGTACATATAGTTTTAAGCAAATTAAACATATTGTGCTCGTTGCGTCAGGTAAGGGCGGCGTTGGAAAGTCAACCACCGCGGTGAATCTTGCCTCAGCTTTAGAGCAAGAGGGTGCCAAAGTTGGTATTCTCGATGCCGATATTTATGGTCCGTCTATTCCATTGCTTTTAGGTTTGCAAGGGGCTGAGCCGAAAACAGCCGATGATAAAAACTTACTTCCTTTTGAAGCGCATAACCTCAAAGCGCAATCGATCGGCTTTTTAGTACCTAGCGATGATGCAACTGTTTGGCGCGGGCCAATGGCATCAGGTGCACTTAATCAATTAATGAACGAAACCGCTTGGGGAGAGCTTGATTACCTAATTGTTGATATGCCTCCAGGCACCGGTGACATTCAATTAACCATGAGCCAAAAAGTGCCAGCCAGTGGTGCGGTGATCATTACCACGCCTCAAGATTTGGCCTTAGCAGATGCGCAAAAGGGTATTGCTATGTTCAATAAAGTGAACGTCCCTGTGCTTGGTTTAATTGAAAACATGAGTTATTTCTTGTGTGGGCATTGTGGTGAGCCCAATCATGTGTTTGGTAAAGATGGTGCTGTGACGTTAGCTCATCGTCATGGTGTACCGGTGCTTGCTAATATTCCGCTGGCTATTGAAATTCGCGAAAGCTCAGAGCAGGGCAATTTAATAGCCAAAGACAACGCGGCTCAAATAAGCGAAACATACAAAACTGCAGCACGTGTGCTTGCTAGTAGCTTGTATTATCAGCAATCGCAGTCAAGTTCAGTCGAAATCATCATTACCGAAGACTGATCGCAGCAAATATTTTTACAGCGAGACTTTTTAATTAATAAAGTTGTTATTAGTGATTTGTCTTGCTGTAAGGGTACTTCCTCACTTTTTTTGTTCATGACTTGCCTTGTGAATCACTTAGACTAAAAACAATTTCGCAGTAAATGTTAATATTTTATTGACGTTTTAGTAACCGTGTCATACTCTAATGAAAGCGCTTACATTGAAAGGGCTTTTTATTTGACCTCTAATGTAAGCGCTTACAATTGACTGATTAAAACTATACTCTATATATATCAGTTGAGTACTAACAAACACATAATGTTAGGGTTCAATGCAATGAACAAATTCAAAACACACTTAACACAACTAGCAATGGCGCTTTCTGTAGCGACTTTAGCTGGCTGCGGTGGCTCTGCCACAGATACAAAAATAGATACTGTTGATCCAACTGAACCAGTTTCAGATTGGGTGATGGTTTGGGAAGATAACTTTGACGGCGATGCCATTGATGACAACAAATGGAATTTCGAAATAGACTGTGCGGGTGGCGGTAATAACGAAAAACAATGTTATACCGACAGTGAAGAAAACGCTTTTGTTGCAGACGGTATTCTAAATATTGTTGCATTACCTGCAGAAGAGGGTGCAGCAAAACCTTATACGTCTGCACGTATCAATACTCGCTATAAAGCTGATTTTAAATATGGTCGTTTTGAAGTACGTGCAAAGCTACCGAGTGGGCAAGGTTCTTGGCCTGCGTTCTGGATGATGCCAACCGATGAAGTTTACGGTGGCTGGCCTCGCTCTGGTGAAATTGACATTGTTGAGTCGGTTAACTTAAAAGTTCCAACCGAAGATGGTGTCGAGTCAAATATTTACGGCACGCTTCACTATGGTAAAGAGTGGCCAAATAATGATAGCAGTGGTAAGGCTTATGCATTTGACCAAGGGTCAAACCCTGCTGATGACTTTCACACTTATGCTATCGAGTGGCAAGAGGGTGAGATTCGCTGGTACGTTGATGACTACCTATACGCGACACAGCGTAAATCAGAGTTACTTTACAATGCTGACGGTGAAGCACTGGCCCTAAAACATAAAGGTTGGTATACAGAGTACTTTGACCAAACAACTGGTGAGTTAAAAACGTTTTGGGATGAATCTCCTTATGACCAAGAGTTTTATTTAATTCTTAACTTCGCAGTTGGCGGTGATTGGCCGGAAAACGTTAATGCAACCGGTATTGATGCTAGTGCATTCGAAAATGGTCAGGCATTTGAAGTTGACTATGTTCGTGTTTATGAATGTGCGCAAGACCCTGACACAGGTAAAGGTTGTGAAACAGTTCGCCCAGGTTATGACAATTTAGAAGATGCACTTGTGCAAGGTGCAGCACCAGCTCCAACACCACCAAGTGATGGCACAGTCACACCACTTACTATCTTTGATAGCAGCTTTAACCCTAACTGGCCTGCATGGGACTGTTGTGGTGGCACAACGCCAGGGTTAGTTGAAGATGCAGACCGTGGTAATGTAGTTGAATTTAGTGTGGGTGCAGAGCCTACAGTAAATGGCTTTATTAGCCGTGATGCCTTTATTACCGATGAAAATGGTGAAGCCTCTCCTTATGATGCTAGTGCAATGCTAGAAGACGGCTATGTAACGTTTGATATGCAAGTGACTTCGCTGCCTGCCACACCAGATGCACCTTGGTTATTTAAAATCGAAAGTGACGAAGGCGCGACAGCCGTTGAGCTTAACCTAAGTGATAGCACTGAAGGTGTTAGCCCAGTTGCTGGTGAATGGCAAACTTATACCTTCCCACTGCAAACATTAGCTGACGCAGGTTTAAATGTATCGCTAATTGATGTAATCATGATTTTCCCTGCATGGGGTCAAGGTGAGGGTGCTGTTTACCGTGTTGATAATGTTGAAATTACCAATGGCGGCACAACAACATTACCTTCATTAACTTTATTCACTGATGAAACTAATCTAGATTGGCCGCTATGGGATTGTTGTGGTGGTTCAACACCTGTTGAAGTAGTCGACGACGAAGAACATGGTGTTACTGCAGAGTTCTCTATTGGTGCAACTCCTACGGTAATGGGCTTTATTAACCGTACTTCATCTGGTGGTAGTGGTTCTCAATTTGATGCATCAGCATTGGTTGATGACGGCATGCTGCAGTTTGAGATGAAGATCACTTCTTTATCATCAACACCAGATGCGCCTTGGCTATTAAAAGTTGAGTCTAATGAAGGTGCAACAGCAGTAGAAGTTAACCTTAACACAAGCTCAGAAGGTGTTGACCCTGTTGCTGGTGAATGGCAAACATACACATTCCCAATCAGTACTTTATTAAATGCAGGTTTAGATGTAAGTGCTATTGATGTAATCATGATTTTCCCTGCATGGGGTCAAGGTGAAGGTGCAGTTTACCGTGTCGACAATGCTCGCATTTATGCACCAGAGCAAGAATCGGCAGCATCAGAGCTGACGCTGTTTGCCGAAAACGTGGCTGATCAGTGGAGCATTTGGGATTGTTGTGCTGGCAGCACGCCAACAGTCGAAACTGACGATGAAACTCATGGCTCTGTGGCAGAATTTCAAATTGGTTCTACCGCTACGGTAATGGGCTTTTTAGCTGATGATGGCGTGAGTTTTGATGCATCGCACTTATTATCTGAAGGTGTGGTTCGTTTTGAAATGAAGATTGTTTCAAACGCCAGCAACCAAGATGCTCAGTGGTTATTCAAAATTGAATCAAACGATGCAGGTCAAGCTGTGGAGCTTGCGTTAAGTGCAAGCCAAGAAGGTGTCGAGCCTGTGGTTGGTGAGTGGCAAACGTATACTTATACACTTGCTGACTTACTAAGTGCAGGTCTTGATATTAGTGCAATCGACGTTGTTATGGTGTTCCCGTCATGGGGGATGGGTGAAGGTGCGGTTTACCGTATTGATAATGCAGTTATTGCAAACCCGTAATTAACATTGGCAACAAGTGATGGGTGCTGATTACAGCACCCAGTATCCATGACAACATATTGCAAAAGCAGGTATATCATGAAAAGCACAAAATTTATTAAAACACCTCTTGCAGCGTCAGTTGCGATGATTTTAACCGCAGGGCTAGGCACTATGTCTGCTTATGCACAGGATGAGCAAGAGAAAGCTGATAACGATATTGAAGTTATCGAAATTAAAGGTATTCGTGGCAGTATGATCCGCGCCATGGATATGAAACGTGATGCAACTGGTGTTGTTGATGCGATTTCAGCAGAAGAGATGGGTAAATTCCCAGATACTAACTTAGCTGAATCATTACAGCGTATTACCGGTGTATCAGTGAGCCGTTCAAACGGCGAAGGTAGCGAAATTACGGTACGTGGTTTTGGCCCTGAGTTTAACCTAGTAATGCTGAATGGCCGTCAAATGCCAGGCACGGGTTATACGCGTTCATACGCCCTTGAGAATATTGCCGCTGATGGTGTAAGTGCACTTGAAGTTGCAAAATCAGGTCAAGCTGATGTACCAAGTGGTGGTCTAGGTGCTACTGTAAATATTATTACAACTCGCCCACTAAATAGCCCAGGCGAAAAGTTTAGCTCGTCTATTAAAGCTATTCATGACTCGTCAAATGAAAAAGGTGATGATGTAACGCCAGAGTTTTCAGCGATGTACAGCAATACCTATGCTGATGATACATTTGGTTTTGCGGCATCATTCTCTCATCAAGAACGTGATTTTCAACAGCAAAGTGCCAATATTCAAGGTTGGCAGGCCAATGTTGACTTACCAACCCTTGATGAAGGTGACTACATTGACCCACGTGAAGTAGATAGCGAAGGCAATCGTGTCGGTAATCATTTCTTCCCGAAAGACATGAACTACAGTATTGCTGATGTTGAACGTGAGCGTACTAATGGCCAAGTAACTTTGCAGTACTCGCCAATTGAAAGCTTTACTGCAACGGTTGATTACACAGCAAGTCGTGCAATCACCGGTGTTGAAACTGCAGGTTGGGGTATTTGGAATGAGTTTGGCAGTAACATCAATAGTTATGAGCTTGATGAAAATGGTACAGCGCTTTATGCCGATATAAGTGGTAATGATGGTTCATTTACAGCAAGCCGTGCCACTACAGAAGTTAAAGCACGTTCAATTGGTTTAAACCTAGAATGGCAAATCAATGACCAGTGGGAAGTTGAGTTAGATTATCATGATTCGAAAAACGAAACAGATAACGGCGCAGATGATGGCTTAGGTTCTGATGGTCAAATCATTCTTGGCTCAGATCAGTTACAGAGCAAAGTATATGATTATCGCACTGGTGAAGTTCCGCATGCCTATGTTAATTGGAACAATGGCACTACTGTACTTGATCCAAGTGAAATAGATTCGAACTTCAGTCAGTTTATTTACTCTCCGGGTGAGTCTAATGTTGAGCAAGCTCAGCTTCATGCAACTTGGTTCAATGAAAGCTTTGAAATTCCACTTGTTAAAGTGAAATTCGGTGCTGCCAATACTAAGCAAACCATGGGTGGTTTTACTGCTTGGAGTGGCTTACGTGGCGGCCCTGGTTTTAATCCATCATTCACCGAAATCTTCCCTGATGGCATGTTCACTTATAATGATACTGGCGACATGCTAGATCAGTTTGCCGGTGGTGGTAGTGCCCTTGAGCCAAATTATTATTACACCTACAGCTTTGAAGAAGCATTAGCTCGTCAGCTTGCTTATTTAAACGAAGATTTATTAGGCGACAATCAATATTCAATTGACCCATTCTTTGATGGTATCGACAGTGAAAGCTACGTAGAAGAGAAGACACAAAGCTTCTATGTGAATAGCTTATGGGAATTTGAATTATCTGATTACTTTGTTCAAATCAACGCAGGTCTTCGTTATGAAGAAACTGATGTGACCAGTACGGTTCGTCAACGTGTTGAAAGTCAAGTTAACTGGGTGAGTGCATCTGAGTGGATCATGCAGTATGAAACTGGCGGTACAGATAACTTTTACCAAGAAGAAGGTAATTATGATATCTGGTTACCAAATATCGACGTAAAAGTTGAAATTACAGACGAGCTAGTTGGTCGTGTTTCATGGGGTAAAACCATGGCACGTGCGCCGCTGGGTAATTTGGCTGGTGGCCGAAGCTTGACGGGTAGCCCGAAACCAGGTTCGCGTACAGGTAGCCAAGGCAATACTAATCTGTTGCCATTTGAATCAACTAACCTCGATTTATCACTTGAGTACTACTACGGTGAAGGTAGCTACGCGTCGGTTGGTTACTTCAAAAAAGACGTAGATAACTTTATTCAAACGCAAATCACTGAAACAACGATTGATGGTTTATACGATATCTTAAATGGTCCTCGTTACCTTGAAGCTGTTGCATCTGTAGAAGCACGTGGCGAGCAGGCTACGAGTGACGCAGTATTCAATGAAATGCTGGCATTAGGTTATGGTAATGCAGATGGTGCCATTGAGCCAACGAGTTCAGATCCACTGATGGTATGGAATATTTCTCAGCCACAAAATACTGATAGTAAATCAGTTGATGGCTTTGAACTTGCTGTTCAACACTTATTTGGTGAAAGCGGCTTTGGTTTAGGGGTTAATGCTACGTTTGTTGATGGTGATGTTGAATTTGATGTAGCAAGTTTGACTCAACAAGCTCCTTTATCAGGCTTAAGTGACTCAGCTAACTTCCAAGCTTTTTACGATAAAGATGGTTTATCTGTGAAAGTGACTTACGCATGGCGTGACTCTTACTTAATTGGTGTTGGTCAAGCGCAAGGTTCATCTGATGCTCCGCCACAGTTTGGCGATACCTACGGTCAATGGGACTTAAGTGTTAACTACGACATCAACGAAAACATGACTGTTTTCTTTGAAGGTATAAACCTTAATAACGAAACTGAGCGTGGCTACGGTCGTTACGAAGAGCAGTTCTTATTTGCTCGTCAATACGGACCTCGTTACACAATTGGTGCCCGTTATAGCTTTTAATATGTGATCCCGATGGAACAAAAGCCGCTCAATGAGCGGCTTTTTTTATTTTAAATCTGATAATTAAGACGTTTTTAAAGAGGCTTCTTGCGATAAAGTAAGTAGCTAAAAAAATAGCAAAAAATAGCAATACCAGGATTAATTAATAAATTAGGCATGAACACAATATCGGTTTCACCAAAACAGTAGAAGTAAAAGGCAATAGTGAGTAATGAAGGTAGCGGGAAAAAGAAAGTTTCGTTAGCGACTAAGCCCACTACCGACCAGCTAGTTAATAGAAGTGAACCGACAAAAACGAGAAAGCCATGCCATAAATCGTGCTTTTTAGCATAGTGTTTGGCTATTAAAATTGCTACAACGCATGCTGGCAATGTTATTACGGATAAAATAACGTAATCCATAACAACTTATCCTCATTCTCCTTGTTATCGCGTAATTAAAACAAAACCCAGTACTTTTGATATATCAGAAAACACTGATCTTATTACCTGAGATGGCTTATCTTATTTTGTTGAGAATAATTCGCGCAACACGCTGATGATTTGTGTAATATATGCCACACTATATCCACCCCATTTGGCTTTACTGATACACACTCGACTTTTATTGTGTTTCAATTAGAGCTTAGCGTGTTTTTTCAACTTAAAATCATATGTTTAAGTTGTATTAGGTAGAATAATAAATGAGATTATCAGATACCCATATTCAGCAGTATATTGACGAAGGCCGCATTGTTATTGAGCCAACACCGAGTAAAGAAATGATTTCAGGTGTGACGGTAGACTTGCGTTTGGGCAACAAGTTTCGAGTTTTCCAAGATCATACCGCAGCCTATGTTGACTTAAGTGGTCCAAAAGATCAGCTTAACAAGGCGATGGAATCAATTATGAGTGATGAAATTGTGCTTGCTGAAGAAGAAGCATTTTTCCTCCATCCAGGTGAATTGGCACTGGCTATCACCCATGAAAAAGTCACATTACCAGCAGATATTGTTGGTTGGTTAGATGGTCGTTCATCGTTAGCACGTCTTGGTTTGATGGTTCATGTAACAGCACATCGTATTGATCCAGGCTGGTCGGGTAATATCGTGTTAGAGTTTTATAACTCAGGCAAATTGCCACTGGCGCTACGCCCAATGATGAAAATTGGTGCTATGAGTTTTGAAACCATGACAAGTCCTGCTGAAAACCCATACAACGTTCGTAAAGACGCAAAATATAAAGATCAAAATTCGGCAGTAGCGAGCCGTATTAGTGATGACAATAAATAACTCCAGTTTATGTGGCTTTCGGGCCACATAACATTTTGTTACTGAACTTTTTACCTAATTAAAGCCTGCATAATTGGCAATTTAAGCGTATTCCTCCCATACTTTTAGCTGGTGTTAAAAGCACGGAGCTAAAATGCACATTGTTGGCAAGCAAGTTAATTGGATTATCACAAAGCTGCTCATAATATTGTGTTGTGTATTGATACACTGCACCAGTGTTTTTGCTGCTGATGATGACTTATCTGTTTGGTTGCTTGATTCAGAACAACCACTTGCCAAACTTAGCCAATCTCTTGAAGTATCGTTACAAAACGCAGAAAAACTAAATGCGCTTGAAACAAGCTCAGTCCGTCTTACAGCTAAAACGTCCCACTGGTTAGTCATTGATTTATACCAACTACCTGACAATAAAAACTATGTTGTTTTTCTTGGCGAACCCAATTTAAGCTGGGCTAAGTTTTATCTTTTAGATGAAAACTTTCAGGCTACTAATAATCAACGAATCGCTTCACTAGAAAGTTTATCGAACGTTCGTCCTCATTGGTTGATTGAGCATAGCCAAGGACATCGCTGGGCTTTAGTTAACTTTGTGCATGATAGGGCGCTGACGATAGAAGTTGGGGTGGTGGCTGCGAAAATATTTGAAGCCAATTTACACCAAACTATTTTAGGTTATGGTGCTATTTTGGGTGTGCTAATTTTATGTATGTTCGTGTGCGCAGTATATTTTTTTGTATCGCAGCGACCTAAATATATGGTGTTAAGTGCCTACTTCTTGCTTGTTACGGTTGGATTTCTCATAGATAACGGTTTAATCAACTATCTAATTGATGGCTTAGATTGGGAAGCAAAATGGCCTGTTAATGAATTTGCACTGTGTTTTGTGAGCTACTTTTTATATCATTTTTTAGCCATTCATACATACAAACCTATTTTTAAAAAAGCATGGCAAGCAATGATTGCGTGTTTGCTAATTGCAGCTTTACTGTCATCAATTCAACCACAGTTCAATCGCCAGTGGTTATTTATTGTTTCTTGCGTTGGATTCTTGAGTTTTGCTGGCGCTCTATTTTTTAGTTTAATGGAGCTCAAAAATAGCCGAACCCACCTGCGTATTTTTATGCTTTTAACTATTGTTGTTCAAGTGCTTAGTTTAGTTATTTGGAATGGCTTTGGGGTTGGTTATCATGACATCCATAACACCATATTGCTTCTCACATCACTGGCGATATGTTCTGTCTTATTGTTAAAAGATCGCCAGCAAATATCTGCATTTAATTATTCGATGCTGCATGATGCAGATACTAAACTGCCAAATAAGCAATTTTTGCTCGCGCAGATAGTGAAAAAAGTTTCGAAAAAACAACACTTCTCAGTTTTATTATTTAAGGCTCATGTACTTTCAAATGCCCGTTCTACCTTTGGCTTTGAACAGGCCAATATTTGTATCAATGAAAGATTAAGTATCTTAAATACTCAGTTGCAGAGTATGAATGCATTAAAGCTTGAAATTCAAGCAAGCAGAAGCGCATGGCTTGCACATGTTGATGACAGCACATTTGGCTGTTTAATTATGGGGGAGCTTGAGCTAAGTCACATAGAGCAGTTTGCATGTTTGATCCATGGTGTGTTTGAAGAAGGGCTCACCCATGAAGATATTAATTTAGTCGACAGTGTTGATATTGGCGTTGCTTATTACCCAATGCACGGTAATACCGCGAAACAAATTTTCCAATGTGCGATACAAGCAATGTCTGAAAAGCGTTTACAAGGTGAGCGTTGGCGCATGTTTGATTCAGAAACTGCACGCCTGTCTGAGCAAAGGTTATCGATTGCTGCAGCGCTTAAAATAGCGATTGATGAAGACCAACTTAGCTTGCATTTTCAGCCACAGATTTGCTTAAAAACAGGCAAAGTTGTTGGCTGTGAAGCATTGTTGCGTTGGCAGCATCCCGTATTTGGTGCAGTAAGCCCTGATGTGTTTATTCCAATTGCAGAGTCAGCCGGGGTGATCAATCAGTTAACTGAATGGGTTGTTGAAAGAGGCATTGAGTGGCAAGCGAAGTTTTGCAAACTGATACCCGATCACGTTATTTCTATAAATATTTCAGCAAAAGATTTATTAAATAAAGACTTACCCGTGCTGTTAATTACTATTTTAAATGAGCAAAAAGTAGCGGCTGAATCTGTGATGTTGGAGCTTACAGAATCAGCCACTTTAGAAGAAAGTAAAAAGATTAAAGCAACACTTGATGACTACCGCTTAATCGGCTTAAAGCTTGCGATTGATGATTTTGGTACCGGCTACTCATCGCTTGCTTATCTGAGCCAGCTAGGTTTTGATGAAGTTAAAATAGATAAACAATTTGTGTTAAATCTACCGTTTTCAGTGAACGATCAGAGTATTTGTCGGGCTACCTGTGATATTGCCACTACTTTGGGTGCACATGTTGTTGCTGAGGGGATTGAAGATGAGCAAAGCCTAGCAATGCTGCAAAGTTATGGTTGCCAGTTTGGGCAAGGGTATTATTTTTCTAAACCACTTTGTGCAGATGATTACTTAGCTTGGATAAGCGAGGTTCAGAAAGTTGAGATTAGTCTTGATGCAACAGCGAACCTAACTGATTAAAGTAATTCAGCAGTGCTGAAAAGCAGCGCATTGTATGCTGCTCATCTGGGTAAATTAAGCCACCTGTCGATAACCCACTCACTAAAAAGCTATTTTTTATATCAGGGTGCATGGCAATACACTTTTCAAAACAGCGAGCTGCTAGTTCTTCCGGCATACTCATATAAAGTTGCTTTACTTGCTGATCAAAAGCGATAGATTGCTTCACAAACGCATTCGGGTTTTCACCAGAGGAGTCTAAAAATACCTGATGATAAAACTCATTTAAGCGCTGATTAAGTGGATGGCTTAAATCTGGTGACTGTTCGAGCCACAGTGCTGAGCAAAATTGCATGCTCTTTCTGCTCTTAAATAAATGCTGACAAATATGGTGATCAAACGCATGAAACCATTCATGGGCGAGAGCGCCTCCGCCGGCATTTTTTGCAAGCGCAAGGGTTTGGCTGTGGGCATTGTAATGAGCCTGCACACCTTTTTGCCCACCATGACCAAAGGCAAAATTAAGCTTACCTCTAAGGCCAATTGCCGTTGGGGGTAAACTCAAAATTTGCGCAAGGTCAGCTAAGGCATCGTAAATTAAATTCGCCGCTAATAGCCGCTCTTGCTTATTAACCCAATTGCCAACCACCATGGTACGAAAACCAAAGGTATCGCGAATATCGTCAAAATCGACCTGATCATCAAAGCGATAATCTGGTCCCTGACGATGAAAACCCGCACTAAGCCGTTTTGATACACGCATTATAAATAGCGTGCCTTAACATCATCTGGCATATGTTGGGTTTGCTTATCGACCAGTGCTGCTAATAATCTGTATAGCGGTGTTACATCAAGGCCTTCAATTAATTTAAGGCTATGAGCCACTGCTTCTAAAGTTGATAAACTATCTGCGCGTGGTGCTTTACGAATGACGTATTTGTTTTGTGGTATTTGCTTAAAACTCACAGCCTGAAACCCCTGAAGGCTAGGAGTTAATTGCAGCATTTTGTAGGCTTTTTTCCATGTACCATCAATCACGATTAAATGAGTTAAAGACTGTTTGAAAGCATCTGTAGTGGCAGTGTGTTCATCTAAACATAATGCATTATCAGCAGGATAGAGTACCGCTGTTGTTGCTTTTGGCAATGTTTCAAGCTGTAAAAAGTCTTGCTCTGACTCCCCTGCAATGATTTGGCAGTTATCTAAGCCTAAATTCAGTAAATTAGCGGTGTTTTTAGTAACTTTTTCCTCACTTGGGTGGCGTAATATAATGATTTTTAGTCTATTATTGATTATGCTTATTGAATCACATAAACAGGTTTTAACTGAAAAGCCACAATGTGAGCACAATTCTCTAGCCATACGAACTCAGGTGTAAATCAAAACTATGCCTAGTATACATGAGCTTAACTCGCAAAGCAGGTTTGCTTTTTAGCTACGAACGGCTAAAGTTGCGATTTATATAATTACGATTTTGATTAAGGGATAAAGATGACGACAATCACAATTGATGAGAGTGCACTTGAAGGGATGGAATCACTTTTAGGTGACCAATTTGCCGACACCTTGACCTTTTGTTGTAGTGAATTTCAGCGTTTAGGTTCTGAAGTACTTGCAAATCTTGGTTCAGATAACGAAGCTGCAGCACGACATGCACACAGCTTAAAATCAAATGCGGCTCAATTTGGTGCCGCGAGTTTATCATCGCTTGCGCAAGAAATTGAACTCACCCTAAACCAAGGTGATGTAGCTACTGCACAAGAAAAATCACAAACCCTTGATGAACAAGTTTCAGGTTCTGTAGAAAAATTACAAGCTTGGTTCGCTACTCGCTAAAAACTTGAATTTATTTCAGTTATAACCGCAAAAATCCTCTGGCATGGTACCCCTTTACTGGGGTAGTCTTAAGGCTAATTAGTAGAGGTAACCATGTCACAAATCAAAAAGAGTCACAAACTAGACGGTGTCTGTTATGACATACGTGGGCCTGTGCTTGCACAAGCTCGAAAAATGGAAGACGAAGGGCAAAAAGTATTAAAGCTAAACATTGGCAACCCAGCTGCCTTTGGCTTCGATATGCCTGAAGATATGCACAAAGATATCATCCGTAACTTATATTCAGCCCAAGGCTACTGTGACTCTAAAGGCCTCTACTCAGCCCGTGTGGCTGTCTATCAACACTATCAGCAACGCGGTTTATTTAATCTTGATGTCGATAATATTTATATCGGCAATGGGGTCAGCGAACTAATTCAAATGACCACACAAGCATTACTTGATAATGACGATGAAGTGCTTATTCCTGCACCGGATTATCCGCTATGGACAGCATCAGTTAAGTTAGCAGGGGGTAACCCTGTGCATTATCTTTGTGATGAAGAACAAGATTGGTTTCCTGATATTGCTGATATTAAATCGAAGATCACCTCAAAGACCAAAGCATTGGTGCTTATTAACCCAAATAACCCAACCGGTGCGGTGTATAGCGATGATCTGTTGATGGAGCTTATCAATATTGCTCGTGAACACAAACTGTTGTTATTGAGCGATGAAATTTACGAGAAAATCTTGTACGACGGTGTCACCCACAGCTCTATTGGTGCACTGTGTGATGATGTGCCAATTATCACCTTTAATGGCTTAGCCAAAACGTACCGCGCTGCAGGTTTGCGTATGGGCTGGATGGTGTTAAGCGGTCGTACTAGCATGATGGACGACTTAAGCCGTGGTCTTGATATGCTGGCATCAATGCGTTTATGTGCCAATGTACCTGCACAATATGCTATTCAACAAGCTTTAGGCGGTGTGCAGTCAATCGATAACTTGATAAACCCTGGTGGTCGGCTGTACGTTCAGCGTGATATTGCATGGCGTGGTTTAAATGCCATTGATGGTATTAGCTGTAAAAAGCCTAAAGGGGCACTTTACGCTTTTGCGAAAGTGGATACGGCGCACTTTAACATTAAAGATGATGAGCGCATGATTTTAGATTTACTCAAAGCTGAGAAAATCTTATTAGTGCATGGTCGCGCATTTAATTGGCCTGATCCTGATCATTTCAGATTGGTATTTTTACCAAACAAAGATGATTTAACAGAAGCCATGAGTAAGATGCAGCGATTCTTCGCTGATTATCGACAAAGCTAAAAAAAGCGAGCCGAGGCTCGCTTTTTTAATAAGCTTTATCAACACGCACCGTGTTATCGGTGAGGTAGACCAAACGTACTTTATCACCTTGGTTAAACAGCATTTGGTTGTCTTTATCTTGTACAACCATAAACTGTTCGCCGCTTTCTACTTTAATCATCAATTCAACGAGCTGATATTGTATAACGCGACTTTTTTGTTGACGGTTGTGAGCAACAGAGCCACCAATCATCGAACCTAAAATGGTTGCTACAGTACGACCACTGCCGCCACCAAACTGATTACCAATAACACCGCCAATTAGCGCACCACCAAACGTTTCCCAGCCGTTGGTTTTATCTCTGACCAGCTCTTGTTCGGTAATGGTTCGCACTGATTGTACTGAGCCGAACAACACCTGCTGTACTGGTACTGCTTTGTTACGCTGATAATCAGCATAACTTGGCGAGCTCAGTAATAAACAGCTTGCTAGGATTGCTACTAGGTATTTCATAAACCCTCCTGACTACCAGCCAAAAGTTGATTTCTCACGTGTTTTACGGATTTCAGTTTCATCAGCCCATTCAACTAGGCCGCTTTTTAAATCCATTAAACGCATAGTGAATTTATAATACACATCAGCCTTGTCAGCATTCGATTTAACAATGCTCGATAAGTTACCGTATAACATGTATTGCGCACCAACTTGCTGGCCAAAGGCAATAGCGGTATTTGGGTTTACAAGTGGGTCAACGTTTTGGAAATTAAGTTGCTCGCGCACAGCTTCAACGCGGGTCATATCAACAAAGCGGAACTTACCACTGCGTAATAACTGTGTTGAGATTGAATCAGTAATTGATTCAGTATCAATATGCTCGCTCGTTTTGTTTTTAATACGTTCAACAAACACGATAGGGCGGGTATTTGCTGTCATGGTACCAACCACAGGTGAAGCAAGTAACGAGTCTGTCATTTGGCTTGCTACTTTTTGTAGATCCGTTGAACCAAAGTTGATATCTGTGGTTTCTACGGCTTGCGCATCACCATAGCTAACAACGGCTTTGTTAGCACAACCAGACAGCAACAAAGCGCTTGTCATCGCAACGGCCGCAGCCGACTTAACAGAAAGTAATTTCATTGTAGTATCCTTAATCTTCAAATTCTTGTGCTTCTGTTGACACTTCACGCACTGCAAGCGAGAAGGTGACAGCATTTGCTGTCGGGGCTAGGCCCGGTAATTGGGTCTTAGCAAATCCAAATAATGTAATAGGTTGCCAAGGTGAGTGGTTGCCGCGAATAACAAAGCCATCAGCGTCATACCAAGTAAATTGATACTGTAAGTATTGAGACTTTTTGTACTGGCTTGCCAGTGTCACAACAACATCTGTTAAGCCATTTGTTTGGCGTGTTTTTACATCTGTAATGGCTAATTTCTTGCCAAGTTCAGGGTTATTAACAATCAGTTGTTGGTTATACTGTTGTGATGCCTGCTCAACACCAATGCCAGAAGTGGTAGGGCGTGAGGAGCAAGCCGCAACAAGTAAAATGGTTAATAGTGGCACTAAGTATTTCATCATTGCTCCTAGAGTTGTACGACATGTGTGTCGTAGTAGTTATTTATAGAGGTTAGAAAAATCAAGGTTAACCCTTGCTTACTAACCGTAAAGTCTATTTCGCCGTGCCCTGGCACGGTTAAAGCGTGCTGACCTGCTGGCATCGCGTGCTGCGCAATACTCAGTTGACTAGGTAAAGTCGACCAGCTTCGCGTATCAGCCTGCTCTGATGCAATGTTATAAATATTCGCTAAAATATTACCGACATCGCCGCCGCTTCTTGCCAATTCTGCGCGCATCTTTTCTTTCGCAACCAAACGCATAACTTGGCGGGTTATTCTGCCAGCACTTTGATCTTTCAAAGTTTTTGCTGCCAACGCTTCAAGCCTAACAATGGGCGTCAGTGGCAAATTTTCGCCATCGAATGTCACTGTTTTATCACTGCCCGCATAAGGCGCATCGCGATAAACTGGCATGGCAATACTGTAAAAGCGTGCATCACCCCGGGAGGTATAAATGGGTAATCGTAAATGAAACTCTTGCCTTGCTGGTATCAAACCTTGCTCTGCAATTACAATTACTTGGCCCGTGTTTGCTTGAGTCTGCTTTAGCTTGCCAAAGCGTTTGCTAAATTCTTCAAAGTCCTGATCAAACCCTTGTTTTTTGGCAAGGCGTAACACTGTTTGCTGTAAGTAGCTATTTTCGCTATTTATTTCGAGTGCTTTTTTATAATCGATATAGGCATCATCAAACTGTTTATCCGCTTCATAAAGTAGGCCAGACAAATAAAACGTAAAGGCATTTTGAAAGCCATTTTTGACATTACCAATTAGCTCAGCTATATCTGGGTAGCCTTCGGCGGCCTTTTCTGCTTGTTCATCAAGTACAGCTTGGTTGTCTTTTAGTGCATCTTCTTGCACTTTATTAGCACGCCTAACTTCAACTAATGCAGATTCAAGTTGTTTATCAAATACATAACTCAGTGCTTTGTAGCTATGCAGCATCGTCATTTCATAGGCTGCTGGCTCATAACCAATCACTGAGTCATTGGTTAATAATGAATTTGTTTGCTCAAGGCCTGCGCTCAGCTGTACTTTGGCTGCTTGACGTTTTTTTTCCATATTTTGATAAACAGCTTCAAAGGTCTCATTGGCCTGAGAATTTTGTTTAGCCAAAAACTCAAGACGGGCCGTTTCAAGCTGATTTAATAAATAGTTACTATGGCCTCGGCTGTTACTTGGCAAAAGCTGCTGTGCACTTGCTATGTTATTTTGAGAAACAGCTTGGCGCACAGGTCTTAGCTGCGTCGCATAATCTTGGAATAGATCAGTAATACCTATGGTACTGCAACCAGATAACAGTAAAGCAGCTCCAATAAATAAACGTCGATGCACTGAACACTCCTTTTAAACAATGTACTGAGATTAGCATACGCGGCTTAACCTTCTATGATAAATTATGTAAAAAATCGTAAGTTAATTGTCTAATTTTAGGTCTTATCTTTTTTAAAACCAAAAGGATAACTCATTTGTTGAGCACAGTACTGTATACCTTGATTGCACTTTGTGCGTTTGCAGCTAACTCTTTGCTGTGCCGAATGGCATTACAAAGTGGTGATATTGATCCGTTAAGTTTTACTGCTATTCGCTTAGCCAGTGGGGCGTTTATGTTGCTTGGCTTACTTTTATGGCAAACAAAGCTAAAGCAAACAAAATCACAATCAGCTAAACCTTTAACCGATAAAGGTAACAATATCAGTGCCCTTAGTTTATTTGTTTACGCGCTGTGCTTTTCAGTTGCCTATGTTGATTTAAACACAGGCACAGGCGCACTTATCTTATTTTCGGCAGTGCAGTTAACCATGATAGGTCATAGTGTTTTAAATAAAGAGCCACTCAGCAAAGTACAGTGGGGAGCTTTGTTTGTTGCTTTTGCGGGTTTTATTTACTTAATGCTGCCCTCAGCCACCGTGCCTTCTTTCATACCAGCAATGCTTATGGCGTTAAGTGGCGTGGCATGGGGTGTTTACAGTATTCGCGGAAAATCATGCAGCTCACCTTTGCAAGCAACCAGCTTTAACTTTCTAAGAAGTTTAATACTTGTGCCAATTTTAGTCATTGTAGCTTTAGTTGATTGGCAAGGTATTACTGCGAGTGGGGTTTATTTGGCGATAGCTTCAGGAGCGCTTGCATCCGGGCTTGGTTATAGCATTTGGTACATAGCATTACCTAGGCTTAAAAGTAGCCAAGCAGGGGTGGTGCAGCTAACCGTGCCTGTGCTTGCCACATTAGCTGGGGTGGTGGTTTTAGATGAGCAATTAACAGCGCGTTTAGTTGTAGCCAGCGCCTTAATTCTTGGCGCTGTACTGGTGTTTTTAATGGCTAAAATTAGGGCGTATTAATATTTAACACGTAGCGTTCATACAGGGTGTTAAGTTCAGCTAGTATCGCTTGTTTACCGCTGAGCTCACTTTGTTCAATAGATTGCTGTAATGTTGCAACTGACAAATACTCCATCATCTTAGCAGATACAGCGATATGGCTGATATGCCAAGGCTCAGGGGCAACCCCACCTTTGTACTCTTGATAAGGGCGATAAAAACCATACTTTTCTAGGTTATCGTCAAGCCATGCAGCAAGCTTGGCAAAGGGCCCTGTGGGTGAATACTCATCAGGCGTTAATTGCAGCTGGTAATCATCGTCAATCGGGCGGGTATCGTAAATGTCGAGGTCGGTACCAAAGTGGTGCCTACTTGCCCCCGGAAGTGCTGAGTAAAGCATAATAGCGTGGCACTTTTCAGTATCACTTAGGATTTCTAAATCTACCGTTTGTTGCTCAAGGGTGTAAACCGGTCGAAGGCCCTGAAATTTAGCATTCCAAATAGCACTTTGACGATGAAAATCGCGAAAGCTAGAGGCAATTGTTAGATCAATACCTGCTTCTTTTGCTCCCTGCTGCAGAGCTAAAAAATCATTAACAATATCACGATGCAAGCGATGATTTTGTAGCTCAACTAAATGTGAGCTACTTAATCCCGTGGCGCATTGTTTAAGCTCGGTTTGGTTCATGTAAGCAGTTGCTCTAAAATGACTTCGTAAATATCAGCTAGTTGAATTAAATCATCCGTGCTAACACATTCATCTACTTTATGAATGGTTTCATTACGTGGACCAAGCTCAATGACCTTGGCACCTGTTTGTGCGATAAAGCGACCATCAGAAGTACCGCCGGTGGTTTCAAGCGCGGTGTCGCGTCCAGTCACCTGCTTAATAGCGTGCACGGTGGCATCAACTAACGGGCCATGATCGGTTAAAAACGGCAGTCCATTAACAATCCAATTTAGCTCGTAATTCAGGTTGTGTTTCTCAACAATTTCTACGACTCGCTGTTGTAGTTCTTGGTGAGTTACTTCGGTGCTAAAGCGAAAGTTAAATTGAATTTCAAGCTCACCAGGGATCACATTACCGGCACCAGTACCGCCGTTAATATTCGAAACTTGAAAGCTCGTTGCAGGGAAAAATTCGTTACCTTGATCCCACTCGGTTTGACTCAGCTCAGTTAACGCAGGAGCAGCTAAATGAATTGGGTTTTGCGCTAAATGCGGGTAAGCAACATGGCCTTGCACACCTTTCACAGTTAAAAAGCCAGTTAAAGAACCGCGACGACCATTTTTTACTACATCGCCAAGTACATCACGTGAAGATGGTTCGCCAACTAGGCATAAATCAATCTTTTCGCCTCGTGCTTCGAGGGTATCGATAACACGGGTTGTGCCGTTGATAAACGGGCCTTCTTCATCAGAAGTAATTAAAAACGAAATTGACCCTTTATGATCTGGGTGCTTAGCCACAAAACGCTCGGTGGCAACTACCATGGCAGCTAAAGAACCTTTCATATCGGCTGCGCCGCGGCCATGTAACATACCGTCTTTTACCAGTGCAGAAAAAGGCGGGTGCTGCCAATTTTTTGCAGGACCTGTTGGTACAACATCTGTGTGACCTGCAAAACAAAAATGCGGTGACGCATTTCCCTTACGAGCCCAAGTATTCAAGGTATCAGTGAAAAACAGTGATTCAATATTAAAGCCTAGTTTTTCAAGGCGTTCGTTCATTAGCGCTTGGCAACCAGCATCTTCAGGCGTTACTGATTCACGCTGAATAAGCGCTTGAGCAAGTTCAATAACAGGGTGAGTCATTAGGCAAAAATCTCATCGTATTGAGCTGCTTTAAAACCTAAGTGGTATTGGCCGTTATGCACAAGCACTGGGCGCTTGATCATCGCTGGTTGCTCAACCAGCAATGCTAATGCAGACTCTTTATCTAGGTTTTGCTTTTGTTCATCAGATAATTGGCGATAAGTTGTGCCGCGTTTATTAACTAAATCTTGCCAATCAATATGCGCTGCAAATTCGTTAACTAGCTCAGCACTAATGCCGTTTTTACGGTAATCATGGAAAGTAAATTCTTGATTGTTATCAGTTAAATATTTCTTGGCTTTTTTGATTGTATCGCAATTGCTGATACCGTACATGATAGTCATAAATTCTACTTTTTAGTTACAGTGAGTAATGTGTCTACCCCAGCAGTGACCTGAGATAGTGAATAATATAGGGGTCCAAGGTGTTGGCTATTGAGAACGCACAGTGTGCCAAGCATAGGACTGCTCAGCTCGCGTAAATCAAAATAGGCTAACCGTTCACCTTTGCTAATTTTACTGCCGTTTAATTTAGCAATATTGGTGTGGTTGATATGTTCTTCAACCGAAGAAAACGATAAGTTTAATAAAACTTTTAAACCGTTTTTTGCCTGTAAAATGTATTCTTTACCGGCATTTTTAACTTGTAATAGGGTGCCATCGAATGGCGCGATGATGTTGTGGCTAGTTAGTTCAACACTAATCCCAGGGCCAAGGGTAGCAAAACGAAAAAATGGCTCAGGGTGCTCGCTAATGCTTTTTACACGCCCGGTAAATGGGCTTTTAATGGCCATGCAGCGCGCTTTTCTGAGGCTGCGTTCGGGTAAGTATTGAACTTCGTTAGTCATAGCTTATTTAACATCACCTAGCACATGGTAACCGTCTTTTTTCAGGGCTGTAATAGCTTTGGCCATACTTTGCTTTTTCACCAATACATAATCTGTATCGTAGGTTGATAAAGCAAAAATCGAAATCGACGCTTTTGCTAGCACGCCAGAAATATTCGCCATAATACCCGTTAACGAAAAACCAAGTGGGCCAATTACTTCAAGTGCCTGCCAGTCGGTTTCTTGATCAAGACTGTCGAGTTGGAAACTGCTAGGGCAGACAATAGACAGCTCATCAGCCGTTTTTGCAATAAAGAAAATAGCTTGTTGGAGTAAGGCAGGATCAATCGTCGCATCGACATCTAAACTATGAATGGTAAGTTCTTCACTATGAAGTTGTAACGTTTGTTTTGACATCTGCGATCCTATCTTTGAAGCCTTTGAATTTATAGTATAGGTAAACAAAGTTAAGATAAAGCGCAATAATTTTGATTGCTGAGGTTTTACTCAATATCGCTGTTGAGGTTGTCCACAGAATCTGTGGATAAATATGGGAATAGGTACGTATAAAGACGCTAATAGGCTAATTTATAAAGGTTTTATAAATTAGCCTAAATTTTGAAGGGTTAATTTTCTAAGCTTTCAACTTGCTTAGCTTGAATCGCTGTAAGGGCAATGGTGTAAACAATATCATCTACTAATGCGCCACGGCTCAAGTCATTTACCGGCTTACGCATACCTTGCAGCATTGGGCCAATACTAATTAAATCGGCACTACGTTGTACGGCTTTATAAGTTGTATTACCCGTATTTAAATCTGGGAATACAAACACTGTTGCTTTACCTGCAACCGGGCTGTCTGGTGCTTTCTTAAGTGCTACGTTTTCCATAATAGCGGCATCATACTGAAGCGGGCCATCAATCACTAAATCAGGGCGCTTTTGCTGAGCAAGCTTAGTGGCTTCACGGACTTTTTCTACGTCAGCACCTGAACCCGAGGTACCCGTACTGTAGCTGATCATTGCAACACGCGGTTCAATACCAAACGCAGCCGCTGAATCCGCTGATTGAATCGCGATATCGGCCAGTTGCTCTGCCGTTGGATCAGGGTTGATAGCACAGTCACCGTATACCAGAACTTGATCAGGTAACAACATAAAGAACACTGACGATACCAACGATGAACCCGGTGCAGTTTTAATTAACTGTAGCGGTGGTCGAATCGTATTCGCTGTAGTGTTAACAGCACCTGACACTAGGCCATCTACTTTGCCTTGTTCAAGCATCATGGTGCCGAGTACAACATTATCAAGTAGTTGTTCTTGAGCAACCACCTCTGTTAAGCCTTTGTTTTTACGAATTTCTACCATAGGCGCAACGTAATCGTTGATCACATCACTTGGCTCAACAATAGTTACGTTATCGTTAAGCTCAACACCTTGTTGCTCAGCAATACGTAAAATTTCTTCTTTGTCACCAAGTAGGATTGTTTTTGCAATGCCACGTTGGCCACAAATTGCTGCGGCTTTAATCGTGCGCGGCTCATTACCTTCAGGTAAAACAACCGTTTTCTTCGCTTGACGGGCCTTATCTGTTAGTAGGAAGCGAAACGCTGGCGGAGACATTTTACGAGTACGACCAACACTTTGTGCAAGGCTGTCTAACCAGTCAGAGTCAATGTTACTAGCGTTGTGATCTTTTACTTTATCGATACGTTGGTCATCATCGCACGGTACTTCCATATTGAAGTTGTGCAGTAATAAAGACGTGCGCCATGTATCTTCTTGTGTTGCCAGGATTGGTAGGCCGGTATTCATAGCTTGTTCGCACAATTTCATAATGCGATCTTCAGGTTTAAAGCCACCGGTTAATAAAATAGCCCCAAGCTTGGTACCATTCATGGCTGATAAACAAGCGGCAACGAGTACATCAGAGCGATCGCCCGGAGTTACCAGTAATGCACCTGGCGTAAAGTGGCTTAAAATATTCGATACAGTACGAGCACAGAAAGTAACACGACGTAAACGACGATGAGCCATGTCGCCTTCATTAATAACTTCGGCTTTTAGGTATTCACATAAATCACGCACACGTGGCGCCACTAGGTCGAAATCCCACGGGATTGAACCTAATAACTTAAATGGGTGTTTTCTGAAAATAGGCAGTGATGCTAAACGGTTTAATTCGTTTTCAAGTTGCTCAGGCTCATGGGCTTCAACAAGGTCTGCACGAGCACGACCTTCGTCATCTAGAGGTGCATTAACTTTATTGAAAATACAGCCTAACACGCGAGGGTGGTTAACACCGCCATAGTTGCCAGAAGCAATTTCTAAACGGTCTTCAATTTGGTCGTTGCTATCGTTACTAGGTGTTAAAACAAAAACAATATCAGCACCGAGTGTTTGCGCGATTTCACGGTTTACACGGCCAGCATAAGGCTGACGACGTGTTGGCACCATACCTTCGATAATAGCAATTTCGTCTTCTTTAATGGTGCTTTCAAAGCGCTCTACGATTTCTTCTAGTAAATCGTCGCCTTTACCATCACCAATCATTTGCTCTGCATAGCTAAGCTCAAATGGTGTCGGTGGATTAATTGGCGAGCCATGGGTAACAATTTGCGTCGACTTTTCAGGACCTGTATCGCCAGAACGCGGCTGCGCAATTGGTTTGAAAAAGTTCACTTTAAGCGCTTTTTGCTCAAGTGCACGCACTAAACCAACAGAAACAGATGTTAAACCAACCCCAGTCGAAATAGGGATCAACATAATTCTACGTGCCATTTACTTAACCCTCCTTTGCAATGCGGGCTGCATCGTTAGCAATAACCCATTCTTCGTTAGTCGGGATCACAAACGCTTTAGCATGCGCTTGGCCTTTTGAAATTAAGCCTTCTTTACCAAAACGTGCCGCTAAGTTTGCAGCTTCGTCACATTCAAGGCCTAAAAAGCCTAATTGAGTGATTACTTTGTCACGAATGATATCTGAGTTTTCACCAATACCACCGGTGAAAATAAGTGCATCAAGGCGCTGCACAGGCACTAAGAATGCGGCGATTTGTTTTGCTAAGCGATAGCAAAAAATATCGAGTGCAAGGTTCGCTTGCGGGTGGCCCTCAACTGCGGCTTCTTCAATAGTGCGACAATCATTTGATAATTCACTAATACCTAGTAAGCCACTTTGCTTATTAAGTAAGTCATCAATTTCTTGTACTGAATAATTAAGTTGCTGAGTTAAAAACGTAAATAAACCCGGGTCGATGCTACCACTGCGGGTACCCATCACTAAGCCTTCAAGCGGTGTAAGGCCCATACTGGTATCAACACTTTTACCATCTTTAATCGCACATACTGAACAACCATTACCTAAGTGTGCACTGATCACATTGGTTTGCTCGCGCTCTTTACCTAATAATTTTGCAGCTTCACCAGCAACATAATAATGGCTTGTACCATGGAACCCATAACGTCTTACGCCGTGCTCTTTATAAAGCGAGTAAGGTAGGGCGTATAAGTAAGCAATATTTGGCATGCTTTGGTGAAATGCCGTATCAAATACCGCAATTTGTGGCAGCGCTGAGAACGCTTGCTGTGCAGTACGAATGCCTAATAAGTTGGCTGGGTTATGAAGTGGTGCTAGTGCGGCTGTTTTTTCGATAGCTGCAAGTACATCATCGTCGATAAGCACAGATTCAGTGAAATGCTCACCACCGTGCACAACACGATGACCCACAGCAATTAAATTATCCGCTAGGCCTAGCTCATTAACTAGCTTCACAAGCTCAGCAATTGCTGCATCGTGGGCTTGGCCCTTTGCAAGCTCAATAAGTTGTTTTTCACCATTATATTTATATTTGATTGAAGGCGTGTCTGAGCCAAGGCGCTCAGCTAAACCAGAAATAACTTCGTCAGAAGTGGCGGCATCTAAAATGGCAAATTTTAAACTTGAACTACCACAGTTCAGTACTAAAACATGTTGTGGTGAGCAAAGGGGCGTCGACATAGCTAGGTCCTAAAAGTACGATATCAGTCAGTGTATATTAAGGCTTGATAATTAGAATTCTTTGCCAGTATAGTAAATAAGTATTTTGTTGCTACACTTAACAAAGCTAGGCTGTAATTATACTAAAGTCTGGTTGACTTAAGCCGATAACATTTTATCTCATTTAGACTTTAAACGTTAGTCTCCTAACCATTAATTTGGTATTAAAACTAGGACAGGTTTTGCAGGGATTGTATCCGGGAGTGTATTACACTCGGTTGTGAAACAAGTTGAAAACCCTAGGAGTGATGATGCAAAAAGGTGTCATGTCACAAGTGCAAACAGGTCGTCAGTACGCTAAAAAATGGCCGATGCGACAAGAGCTCGCTCCATTGTTTGCCGAATTTAGAGTGATCAAGGCCACTGATCTGGCAATTACAGTGATGCCAATATTGGCAATGCTGACCGTTTTTATGCAAGTGAATTACTTAGGTAGTGATTATTTTCCACAAGCTATCACTATCGCGCTTTTCTTTTTATCACTACCGCTGCAAGGTTTGTTGTGGCTAGGCCGCCGTGCAGAAACCCGTTTAGAGCCAGCAATGCTAAGTTGGTATACCGAGCTGCACAGTAAAATGAAGGCGCATGGTTATCAGTCACAATTAACGACTGAAAAACCACGCTACACCGATTTAGCTCAATTATTAAAAGATATGTTCGAAAAAATGGATAAAGCCTTCACTAAAGAACACTTCTAATCGCGAATAAACTGGCTCACATAAAACGATAACGTTACTTTTTGTGGGCCTTGTTGCTCTATCTGCTGCCAATGTTCTGGGCGAAACTTCCACGCAAACGGCGTCATCATAATTAAATGTTTAATCTCATCGACCGACAACAGCACCTGTTGCTCTAACAAGTTTATCGACTCTTTGCTGAAGCCTGCTGGTGGTTCTATCTCTGTATGCGGTTTTACATCGGCATAAATAAACGCTTTTAACTCTTTAAGGTGCCAAGGGCCAGGGCTTGCAACAATTAAACTAGCTTGCGGTTTGGCAAGGCGAGCAAGTTCTTGTGCAAATAAAGGGGCAAATACACTAACAAGCACATCAGCCTGCGCATCTGCAAAAGGGGCTTGGCTAATCGACGCGACACTAAAATGTGCATTTTCGTAACGCTTAGCGGCGTATTTTACCGCGGGCTTAGAAATATCGACACCATATACATCGGCACTCGACTGCGCTGCAATTGCTTGAGTGTAAAAGCCTTCACCACAGCCTAAATCAATCACTGAACTTGGTTCGAGAGATGCCACTAGCTCTGCTAAAGCTTGCTGTAAAAACAAATAGTGCCCGGCACTTAAAAAAGCGCGGCGAGCCTGCACCATTTCAAGGTTATCGCCCGGTTGTTTCGACTTTTTATTTTGCACGGGAAGTAAATTGACATAACCCTCTTTGGCGATATCAAAACTGTGGTTGTTGTCACAACGGTAAGTTTTGTCGTTTAGAGTAAGTTCAAGTTTGCAAAGCGGGCAGTGATAGTGAAGACTCATGAGTCTAAATAGTCCTTATCATAAAAGGTTTTAACCCAATGAGGGCGATACGTGATCATCAAGGTAATAGCCATGCCATTGAGCATTGCTTCAGGAAACCAAATTATGGCACACAGAATAAGATAGTTTTCTGAAATCTCAATAAAACTGTAATCACCAAGCAAGTAATAAAACACACCGCTGGTAAGTATTTTAATGCAGGCGATAACAGCAGCGGTTAAAAACGCGCATAAAAAGATATAAATAAAAAAGTGTCTCGGCAGGTAGCTATAGCAAAGCACAAAACACAAATAGCTCAACGTAATTGGTAAAAAAGCAGTAAACAATAAATGCACTGGCAGTATTGATACTGGCAACTGAGCGACTAATACCAAGAGTAAACTTGCAAGAAGGCTTGCAAAAATAGCCAGTCGCCAACCTAAAATTAGGGTCACTGCAGTGACCCCTAAAATATGCAATTCGAGGCCTGGCAATATCCCCGCTTTAATGCGCCACAGTACCGCAAGTACTAAAGCACATGCGAGCACACCCACTTGTCTTATTGGCGTTGCCAATAATTGTGATGCGCTTTGCTTATCAAAGCTGAGCCAAAGTATTAGAGCCACACAGCTCCACAAAGGGAGCTGCCATTGCAGTGTGTCTATCATGCGTTAAATGTTGACCATATTGGCGCATGATCAGATGGTTTTTCGATACCACGTAATTCGTAATCGATACCAGACTCAACACAACGCTCAGCAAGAGCTGGAGTTGCTAAGATCACATCAATACGTAGACCACGGTTGTCATCAAAACCTTTTGAGCGGTAATCAAACCACGAATATTGCTCGGTTTTTTCTGGGTAAAGTTCACGGAAGGTATCTTTAAAGCCCCAGTTTAATAAAGTGCTTAACCATTCACGCTCTTCTGGTTGGAACGAACACTTACCAGTTTTTAACCAGCGCTTACGGTTTGGTTCACCAATACCAATGTCGAGATCGGTTGGTGAAATATTAATGTCGCCCATCACGATAACATCTTGCTCTGGCGTGTGGTTATCTTCTAAGTGAGTCATTAAATCTTTATAGAATTGACGCTTATAAGGGAATTTGGTTTCGTGGGCAATATTATCGCCTTGCGGGAAGTAGCCATTCATCACCGTTAGGTCACGACCATTATCTTGTGTCACGGTAACACTGATCATACGACGTTGTGATTCGTCGGTATCGGTTGCAAAGCCTTTAACAACTGATTTTGGCTCTTGTTTACATAACATCGCCACGCCGTAATGCGCTTTTTGACCGTGAAAATAAACGTGATAACCCATTTTTTGCACGTCTTCGAGAGGGAAGGCCTCATCATGTACTTTGATTTCTTGTAAGCCAATAATATCTGGTTGATGTTTATCAATTACGGCTTGCAATTGGTGTAAACGAGCGCGCAGGCCGTTAATGTTAAATGAGATTACCTTCATGGTGCACCTATTATTTTTGTTTCAGTGTTTAGCGCAATTCTATCATCAAACTAGGGCTTATTCATGAGCTAATTACGAAAATCAAATTGGGTAAATGTTGATCAATTGCTGCTTAATTTAAAAACATTGTTAACTCACTATTAATTATTAAATTAAATAAATAATTCAGTTGATCTACTGATTTTTGTTTATATAATGCGCGCAAACCATCCGTTCATATTATGTACTATTTAAAGGTAAACCATGAAAAAACAATTAGTGATGCTTTCTCTTGCATGTATCTCATTTGGCTCATTAGCAAGCAACCCGCACTACTTTTCAGCTGATAACCGTATTGAATCAAAGTTATGTAGCTTAAGTGCGAACGAAGGGTTTACCGCTGCACGTAAAGAAGCAGCAAAGCATGGCATTTCAATGTCACGTTTTTCAAAAAGCATTTTATGTAACGGTACTGACATCCGTGAAATTGCTAAAAAAGCACAATCACAAGAAGCAGCTAAAGCAGCTGTTGAAGTGTTTGCTAAAAATGAGCAAAAAGAAACTCAACTTTGCATCACTGCACTTAAAAAAGGTTTAACACCTGTGCGTGAAAAAATTGGTAACTTAAATACGTTAAAATGTAATGGCGAAGCAGTAACAGACTTCGTTAAGCGTTACCAAAACGCAGCTATCTAATAGCGGCATTTTTGTTATTTGTAAAAAGCGCTCTTCGGAGCGCTTTTTTTATGAAAAAATTACAGTGCTCCATGAAAAGCTTGCTAAATCATAGGCTTAACCGCAACTTAACTGAGCTGTAAGTGCTTGATTTTAGCCAGTAAGGCATTTTGGCATTCAACTTGTAACAGTCGAAGTGAATCTAATCGACTACAAGGAAATGTCTTATGAACAAGTTAACTTTAGCATCAACAATTTTAGCAGCACTAAGTCTTTCAGCATGTTCTGCAAGTAACTCTTTAGCAAAAATCGACAGTGATTTTGGCAGCCTAGATAACGACAATGACGGTTATATCTCTAAGGTAGAAGCTGACGATGATGCTATTTGGGATCATTTTTCAAATATCGATACCAATATGGATGAGCAAATCAGCCGTACTGAATTTAATGCATACATGCAGCTAAATACAGGCAAAGTGGCAACTGATAGTGAGGTATCTGAATCAGCATTTAAAGCTGAAATCGCTAAATTTGACCCAATCGAAAATGACTTTAAATCGTTAGATAACGACAAAAATGGTTATGTTTCTATTGAAGAAGCCGATGACGACGATATCGCAAATCACTTTGGCTATATGGATAGCAACAAAGATAAGCGTGTAAGCCGCACTGAGTTTGTTAATTACATTAGCAAATATGGCAGCGACGTTGCCGAAGATGATGCCCTTGAAATGGTTAAAAATAGCTAATTTCAATATTCATTCGTAAATATCCCCCAAAGCCAGTGTTTTACACTGGCTTTTTTACAATAATTTTTCCAACCTTGGCCGACTTCTGTCATAATAGAGCGTTAGTGATTTAAAATGACCTTTAGTAGCGATGGCCACAAAACGTATCAGTGATGAACAGTTAGTCGAAATCATAGAAGCCGCGATTTTTGTTGCTGGAAAACCTGTGTCTAAACGTCATTTAAAAGAGACAGTATTAGCTGATTTAAGCGTTTCTATGCCGCGCATTAATAATGCAATTGAACAAATTCAAACGCATTATCAAACCCGAGGCATTAAGCTTGTTGCAGTAGGCAGCGGTTACAGGTTTCAAGCCTGCGCTAGTTTAGCGCCTTGGCTGGCAAACTTATGGCAAGAGCGCGCACCTAAATACTCACGAGCACTACTAGAAACTTTATCCTTGATTGCCTATAGACAACCTATTACCCGTGGTGAAATTGAACAAGTACGGGGGGTTGCTGTTGGCTCAGGAATAATTAAAACCTTATTAGAAAGAGAGTGGGTTAGAGTTGTTGGCCATAAAGAGGTGCCTGGGCGCCCAGCATTGTATGCCACAACATCCGCTTTCTTAGATTATTTTTCATTAGCTGGTTTAGATGAATTACCGCCGTTACCTGAACTTCAGGAGAGTAAAATCAACCAGTTATTGAGCGATCCTTCTGTGAGAGAACTATCTGAATGAGTAATGTAGAAACTGAAAAGTTACAAAAAGTATTAGCCCGTGCTGGCGTGGGTTCACGTCGTGAAATGGAAAAATACATCGATGCCAACCGTGTGAGCGTGAATGGTAAAGTGGCACGTTTAGGCGACCGTGTTGAAGCAACCGATGTAATTCGAGTTGACGGTCACGTAGTAAAAATTGAAGACAAAGCCGACCGTATTTGTCGAGTGCTTATGTATAACAAACCAGAAGGCGAGTTATGTACACGTAAAGACCCTGAAGGACGTCGTACGGTATTTGACCGTTTACCACGTGTTGATGGCGAACGTTGGATTGCAGTTGGCCGACTAGATATTAATACCGCTGGTTTAATGCTGTTTACTAACGATGGTGAACTTGCTAACCGTTTAATGCACCCAAGCTACGAAGTAGAGCGTGAGTACTCAGCTCGTGTGTTTGGTGAAGTGACTAACGAAACGCTACGCACTTTAACAAAAGGTGTTGAGCTTGAAGATGGTCCTGCAAAATTCTTAAACATCAAACCTATGGGTGGTGAAGGTATCAACCGTTGGTTCAATGTGACTTTAACAGAAGGTCGTAACCGCGAAGTACGTCGTTTATGGCAATCACAAGATGTTGAAGTATCGCGTCTTATCCGTATTCGTTACGGTAAGTTAGAGCTTGATAAGCGCTTGCCACAAGGTGGTTGGGCTGAGCTTGATTTAGACACGGTTAACTATTTACGTAAAACAGTACAACTAGGCCGCGAAACGCAAACTAAGCTGTCGGTTATTCCTGAAAAGCGTAAAGACAAGCGTGCTAAAATTAACCAAATCCGTAAGGCGGTTAAAAAGCACAATCAACGCGCTAAACAAACTAAGCGTCGTTAAAAACTATTTTCAAACTTGTTTGCAAGTAGAACACTTCACTTGCAAACAGGCATAAAAAAAGCAGCGATATCGCTGCTTTTTTTGTTTCACAATGCTAATTAAGCATTTTCAACTGCTGTACGTGGGTCAACATATTCCATGTTGAAAGCTTCAGCCACTTCTTTATAAGTAACTTTACCTTTGATCACGTTTAAGCCTTTTAAGAAGTTTGCATCGTCAAGAAGCGCTTTCTTATAGCCTTTGTTAGCAAGGTTGATGATGAACGGTAATGTTGCGTTGTTAAGTGCAAACGTAGAAGTACGTGGAACAGCACCTGGCATGTTAGCAACACAGTAGTGAACAACGTCATCAACGATGTAAGTAGGATCAGCGTGAGTTGTCGCTTTAGAAGTTGCGATACAACCACCTTGGTCGATTGCAACGTCAACGATTGCCGAACCAGGCTTCATTGCTTTGATGTGCTCAGCTGTTACTAGTTTAGGCGCTGCTGCACCTGGGATTAGTACGCCACCGATCACAAGGTCAGCTTCTAATACGTGTTTTTCTAGTGCGTCAGCAGTAGAGTAGATAGCTTTAACTTTATTACCGAACTGTGCGTCTAATGCACGTAGTACGTCGATGTTACGGTCAAGAACAACAACATCAGCACCTAGGCCAACAGCCATTTGCGCTGCGCTACGACCAACCATGCCGCCGCCGATAACAACAACTTTAGCTGGCTCAACACCTGGTACACCACCAAGTAACATACCACGGCCGTGGTTTGATTTTTCAAGCGCTTGTGCACCAGCTTGGATAGACATACGACCAGCAACTTCACTCATAGGAGCAAGAAGAGGTAAACCGCCACGTGAATCAGTTACTGTTTCGTAAGCGATACACACTGCGCCACTTTTAACTAGGTCTTCAGTTTGTGGAAGATCCGGTGCTAAGTGAAGGTAAGTAAATAGAATTTGGTCTTCGCGTAACATTGCACGCTCAACTGCTTGTGGCTCTTTTACTTTAACGATCATTTCAGCTTTAGCAAAAACGTCTGCTGCTGTAGGTAAAATTTCAGCACCAGCTGTAACATAATCTTCGTTAGTGAAGCCAATGCCCATACCAGCATCAGTTTCAACAAACACTTGGTGGCCATGGTTTACTAGTTCACGAACACTCGCAGGAACCATACCTACACGGTATTCATGGTTTTTGATTTCTTTAGGTACACCAATAATCATAGTTTTTCGCCTTAATAGAACGGGATAAAATTTTTGACTATTATATTCATGACCAGCCAGTGTGTCTCACCTTTTTTAAGTGGTAATCTAGTGATATAATCTAAAAATACATTTTAAACAGTGCAAAACTCTGGTTTGGCTTATGCATCAATTACTCGACAGAATAGACCGTAAAATTTTAATGGAATTACAGCTCGATGGTCGGATCTCTAACGTAGAGCTGGCAAGGCGTGTAGGGCTAAGTGCCACCCCTTGTTTGGAACGGGTAAAAAAGCTCGAAAGAGAGGGTTATATACTCGGATATAAAGCAGTAGTGGATCCTGCTAAACTTGGCCAAGGTTTGTCGGTTTATGTAGAAGTAACCATCACTAAAACCTCACCAGATGTTTTCGAAGAGTTTAACGCTGCAGTTAAAAAGCACGACGAAATAATCGAGTGTCATCTAGTATCGGGTAATTTCGACTTTTTATTAAAAACACGTGTAAATGATATGTCGGAATATCGTAATGTACTGGGTGATATTCTACTAAAACTACCAAATGTCAGTGAAAGCCGAACTTATGTGGTAATGGAAGAAGTAAAAGGTGAAGAAGGGGTCATTATTCGCCCATATATTGCCTAAACTGTTAAAATACATATTGAGTAACAAAAACTTGTTCATTATCAGTCCATCAAGGCTAAGATAAAGTGCATCAAACGGCATTTCCTGCTAAGGTATTTCACTGCTAATCGATCAGTAAAGAATAATAAGGAATAGGGAGCTATGCGCCTAAATGGTGTTCAAAGACTGTTAGAAACGGGGCTAATCATCAGCACCTTTGCTGCAGTATTTATTTTATGTGCATTAATCAGTTTTGATCCTGCGGACCCTTCATGGTCGCAAACCGGTGAATTTGTTAATGTTAAGAATATTACCGGCACAGCGGGAGCTTGGGTTGCTGATATCCTATTACTCACTTTTGGCTGGCTTGCTTATTTAGTGCCTGTTGCTATTCAATTGTTCGGTTATTTATTATTTAAACAGCCACACCGTATTTTCCAGCTTGATTACACCACGCTTGCCTTACGTGTTATTGGCTTTGCGCTGTTTATTACTTCAGCGACCGCTATCAGCAGCATTAATTTTGATGATATTTATAACTTTTCATCTGGTGGGGTAGTGGGGGATGTTATTGCTACAGCAATGATGCCAACCTTTAATTTTACCGGCACCTCAATTTTATTACTGTGCTTTTTCTTTGCAGGCTTAACCCTATTAACCGGTATTTCGTGGGTGCAATTCGTCGATTTTGTCGGCAAGTGGGTAATGAAAGCATTTTACTTTTTACGTGAGCAATTTTCTGCGTGGCTACATCGTGAAAAAGAAGCTGTTAAAGATATTGCCACTACAGAGCCAGACGCTAACTTTGTAGAACCAGAAAACGAGCCAGCTATTAGCTTTAATGATGCAGATGAAGAAGAACCAAAGCCTACTAAGCCTAAGCAAAAGCCTGCAGAAAAAGCCGATGATGACTTTAAAGGCTTTGACGAACTTGATGATATTCTTGACCAAGAAATTGGTTTTAGTGCCCTTGATGATGAATCATTCGATACCGTTTCGGCACTGAATGCGCTTGATCAGAGCCCAGTCGTTGAGCCAGAAAAACCTGTCACAACGGTTGTTTCGCCTGCGCGCCCTATGCCTAAACCAAAACCTGCATATGAGCCACCGCCAACGGCAAAAGAAAAGTTTGAAGCACTGCTTGAAGAGCAGCCGCCTACAAACCCTTTACCATCACTTGATTTATTAGACCGCCCAGATAAAGCGAAAAACCCATTATCTCAAGAAGAGCTTGATGGAATCTCGCGTTTAGTTGAAACCAAATTACTTGATTTTAACATTCAAGCTGCGGTTGTGGGTGTATACCCAGGTCCGGTTGTAACGCGTTTTGAGCTTGATTTAGCGCCGGGTATTAAAGTAGCTAAAATCACTGGCTTAGCGAAAGATTTAGCACGTTCACTGTCTGCTGTAAGCGTACGTGTTGTAGAAGTTATTCCGGGTAAAACTTATGTAGGTTTAGAGCTGCCTAACAAACACCGTGAAATCGTGCGTTTAAGCGAAGTTATTAACGCGCCTAAGTTTGAATCAAACCCATCACCACTGACTATGGTGTTAGGTAAAGACATTGCTGGCGAGCCAGTATGTGCTGACCTTGGCAAAATGCCACATTTACTTGTTGCGGGTACTACAGGTTCAGGTAAGTCAGTGGGCGTTAATGTAATGATATTAAGCTTACTGTACAAATCGGGCCCAGATGATGTTCGTATGATCATGATCGACCCGAAAATGCTTGAACTTTCTGTGTACGAAGGCATCCCACATTTATTATGTGAAGTTGTTACCGACATGAAAGAAGCAGCCAATGCATTGCGTTGGTGTGTAGGCGAAATGGAACGTCGTTATAAGCTAATGTCGGCACTTGGGGTGCGTAACTTAAAAGGTTACAATCAAAAAGTGTTGGATGCCAAAGAAGCGGGCCAACCGATTCTAGATCCACTGTTTAAAGACACCGACGGCATGGCCGATGGCCCTGAAGAGCTTGATAAACTGCCAAGTATTGTGGTGGTCATTGACGAATTTGCCGACATGATGATGATCGTGGGTAAAAAAGTGGAAGAGCTGATTGCACGTATCGCGCAAAAAGCCCGTGCTGCTGGTATTCACTTAGTGTTAGCAACACAGCGCCCATCGGTTGACGTAATTACAGGTTTGATTAAAGCGAATATTCCAACACGAATGGCGTTCCAAGTTTCAAGTAAAATTGACTCGCGTACCATTTTAGATCAGCAAGGTGCTGAAAACTTACTTGGTATGGGTGACATGCTTTACTTACCGCCGGGTACCAGTGTACCAGTGCGTGTGCATGGCGCGTTTGTTGATGACCACGAAGTTCATGCGGTTGTAGACGATTGGAAAAAACGTGGCAAACCAAATTACATTGATGAAATTTTAAGTGGCGATGCCACAGAAGAAATTTTACTACCAGGAGAAACCAGTGAAGACGGTGATGAAGAGTCAGATCCGCTTTACGATGAAGCAGTATCATTTGTAATTGAAACCGGCAAAGTGTCGGTATCGAGTGTACAGCGTAAGCTTCGTGTAGGTTATAACCGCGCAGCTCGCTTAGTTGAACAAATGGAAACATCAGGCATTGTTAGCGCACCAGGACATAACGGTGCCCGCGAAGTCTTAGTGCCAAATGGTGGAGCAAATTAATGAAAAAAATTAAATACCTAGCCCTAATTATGGGTTGTTTATTAAGCGGTCAAAGTTTTGCAGACGACAGCGAAGCGTTGCAACAACAACTGGCTGCGATTAAAAGTTTTAAAGCAGAGTTTTCACAGCAAGTTACCGATTCGCAAGGCGAAGCTATCATGCAAGGTGAGGGGAATATTGCTCTTCAGCAACCTATGATGATCCGCTGGCAACAGCAAAGCCCAGACGATACTTTATTTGTATCTAATGGCGACAAAACGTATTACTTCGACAGCTTTGCTGAGCAAGTAACGATTATGAATACCCACAGCTTGATTGATTCAACACCGTTTGTATTGTTGACCTCAAAAGATCCAGAGCAGTGGGCAAAATACCAAGTTGTGGCAACCGATGCAGGTTTTAGCGTAACACCAAACAAAGGCGTTGAGAGCCAAGTTGAGCAACTAGACATTAGCTTTAACGCTCAAGAGCAAGGCCTAGCATCACTGACTGTACTAGATACCTCTGGTCAGCAGTCTTTATTTACCTTTAAAGATGCTAAAGTAAACGAAGCACTTGCAACTCAAACCTTTGAATTTACTATTCCTGAAGGTGTTGAAGTTGACGACCAAAGCCAAGGTGATTAAGGCTTGAGTAATCTCGGATTTAATTTTGGTCCTGATGTGCGCCCACTTGCGGCGCGCATGCGACCCGAAACACTCAATGACTACATAGGTCAGCAGCATCTTTTAAGCCCCGATAAACCTCTTTACCAAGCAATTCTTGCAGGTCGATGCCACAGCCTCATTTTGTGGGGGCCGCCAGGCGTTGGTAAAACCACGTTAGCGCAGATTATTGCAAACCATGCCGATGCCAGCCTCATTCAAATGTCGGCAGTCACAGCAGGTGTAAAAGACATTCGTGAGGCCGTAAGCGAAGCAAAAGCAAACCTTGCTGGGCGAGGGCAGCGCACCTTATTATTCGTAGACGAAGTGCATCGCTTTAATAAATCCCAGCAAGATGCATTTTTACCGCATATCGAAGACGGTACTTTTATTTTTGTTGGCGCGACCACCGAAAACCCATCATTTGCACTTAATAACGCGATACTGTCTCGTGCCCGTGTATATGTATTAAAAGCACTTGAACAAGCCGATTTATTTAACGTAATTGAGCGTGCTTTACGTGAAGACGTAGAGCTCAGCCAAAAACACATAGACATTGCCGAAAACGCTAAGCAAGCGCTTTGCCAAGCAAGTGATGGCGATGCACGTAAAGTACTTAACCTGTTAGAACAAGCGGTTGATTTAACCACGGAGCAGCAGGGTAAATACCTTGTTGATCAACATGTTTTAAGCCAAGTACTGCCAACTCACTTAGCCAAATACGATAAAGGCGGCGATGAGTTTTACGACTTGATTTCAGCGTTTCATAAGTCAGTGCGAGGTAGTTCACCTGATGGCGCCTTATATTGGTACTGCCGTATTTTAGCAGGGGGCGGAGACCCACTTTATGTTGCAAGGCGCTTATTAGCGATTGCTACAGAAGATATTGGCAATGCCGACCCGCGAGCAATGGAAGTGGCACTCAACGCGTGGGATATTTTTCAACGTGTTGGCCCAAGTGAAGGTGAGCGCGCTATTGCACAAGCCACCATTTATTTAGCCAGTGCCCCGAAAAGTAACGCGGTTTATATGGCATTTAATCAAGCTATGCAAGATGCTAAAAATGAGCCGAGCCATCCGGTGCCAGAGCATTTACGCAATGCACCAACTAGCTTAATGAAAGACTTAGGTTATGGCGCTGAATATCGGTATGCACACAATGAGGAAGGTGCATTTGCTGCAGGCGAAAAGTATTTCCCTGAGGCAATTAATGATCGCCAGTATTACTTCCCAACCGACCGCGGGCTTGAACAAAAAATAAAACAAAAGCTGGAATATTTAACCCAGCGCAACGAGCAAAGTGATATTAAACGTTATGAATAGTTTGAAACTTTACATGATGATTGCAATGGGTGGCGCTTCAGGGGCATGTTTACGCTATTTTCTTAGCGAAACCATGCTAAAACTGCTCGGTAGGGGATTCCCTTTTGGCACGTTGACAGTTAATATTCTTGGTTCATTGTTAATGGGCATTTTATACGGCTTGATTGAAAAAGAAATAATCGCTGTTAGCCCCGCTAAAACCTTAATTGGTATTGGCTTTTTAGGTGCATTGACCACCTTTTCAACATTCTCAATGGATTCGTTGTTGCTCTTGCAACAAGGTCACTTTTTTAAAATGGCCCTCAATATCACCTTGAACGTGGTGGTGTGTATATTTATGGCTTGGCTGGGCCTTCAGCTGGTAATGCAAAAAGGTTAAAAATCGAACATGTTAGATTCTAAATATTTACGTCAAGATATCGAACAAGCGGCTGCACGTTTAGCATCACGCGGTTACGAACTTGATACTGCAGCGGTAACTGCACTTGAAGAAAAACGCAAAACATTACAAGTAAAAACGCAAGAACTTCAAAGCGAGCGTAATGCAAGTTCCAAAGCTATCGGCCAAGCAAAAGCGAAAGGCGAGCACGAAAAAGCACAGCAGCTGCTTGATTCAGTAAGTAATCTTGGCGACCAACTAGACAGCGTTAAAGCTGAGCAAGACGCAGTACTTGAAGAGCTTAAGCAAATTGCACTTGCTATTCCAAACTTACCTGATGAGTCTGTACCAGTAGGTGAAGACGAAGATCAAAACGTTGAAATCTCAACCTGGGGTACGCCTAAGTCATACGACTTTGAAGTAAAAGATCACGTTGATGTTGGTCAAGACGTAAATGGCCTAGACTTTGAAATGGGCGTTAAAATCAGTGGCGCGCGTTTTACTGTTATGCGTGGTCAAGTTGCACGTATGCACCGTGCTCTTACACAGTTCATGCTTGATACGCACACAGAGAAAAACGGCTACACAGAAATGTATGTGCCTTACCTTGTTAATAGCGCAAGCTTATACGGCACAAGCCAATTACCTAAGTTTGCTGGTGACTTATTCCACACATTAGGTTTAGTGGATGACGACGGTCAGCAACAACCAGGTTTTAGCTTAATTCCTACTGCTGAAGTACCACTTACGAACAGTGCTCGTGACGAAATTTACGACGAAAGCGACTTACCAATTCGTTTAACAGCGCACACACCTTGTTTCCGTAGTGAAGCCGGTAGCTATGGCCGTGATACACGTGGTCTTATTCGTCAGCACCAATTCGACAAAGTTGAATTAGTACAACTAGTAAAACCAGAAGATTCAATGCAAGCGCTAGAAGAGCTAACAGGCCATGCTGAGCAAATCTTACAAGCATTAGAACTTACATACCGTAAAGTGATTTTATGTACGGGTGATATGGGCTTTGGCGCAGCAAAAACTTACGATTTAGAAGTATGGTTACCTGCACAAAACACCTATCGTGAAATCTCATCATGTTCTAACATGGTTGATTTCCAAGCGCGTCGTATGCAAGCACGTTTCCGTCGTCAAGGCGAGAAAAAGCCAGAGCTACTTCATACATTAAATGGCTCAGGTTTAGCGGTTGGTCGTACACTGGTAGCAATCTTAGAGAACTACCAACAAGCAGACGGCTCAATTGTTGTACCAGAAGTATTACGCCCTTACATGGGTGGCTTAGAAGTTATTAAATAACATTTAAGTTTATAGCGTTTAAAAACCGTATTTGTGAAAGCAAATACGGTTTTTTTGTGTTTAAAGTTAATAATTAATTGCGGTACATAGCAGTTTTAGTAGACTAAAAAAAGTACTATTCGTTTTATCACTAAACGACATAGTATTTTTTACAATACACGAAGGACTGCTGTTATGAAAAAACTACTCGCCGTAGCATCCGCTGCTTTATATTTAGCAAGCTCTGTCGCTTTTGCTAAAGACAAACCTAATATTCTGATCATATTCCCCGACGATGTTGGCTGGCAAAACGTAAGTGCTTATGGGCTTGGTACCATGGGTTACAAAACGCCAAACATCGATAAGCTCGCCCATGAAGGTACAATGTTTACCGATCATTATGCGCAACCGTCTTGCACAGCCGGGCGCGCAGCCCTTATTACCGGTCAATATCCAATTCGTAGTGGCATGACAACGGTAGGCCGACCAGGCGGCGAGCTTGGTTTAAAAGCGGGCTCTTATACCCTTGCTGAGGTATTAAAAGAGCAGGGTTATGCAACAGGGCAATTTGGTAAAAACCACTTAGGTGACCGCAACGAGCACCTACCTACAGTTCATGGCTTTGATGAGTTTTTCGGAAATTTATACCATTTGAATACTCAAGAAGAGTTTGAACAACGTGATTACCCGAAAGATCCTGAATTTTTCAAAAAGTATGGTACGCGAGGTGTTTTACATACTTACGCCACAAATGTAGATGACAAAACAGTTGATCCACGCTTTGGTAAAGTAGGTAAGCAAAAAATTAAAGATACTGGCCAGCTTTCTCGTGAGCGAATGAAAACCGTTGATAAAGAGTTTATGGACGCAAGCATAGACTTTATTAAGCGAGCGCAAAAAGCTGATAAACCTTTCTTTGTATGGTTTAACCCAAGCCGTATGCATATGTACACGCGTTTAAGTGATGAAAGCCGTTATCTAGCAGCAGACTACACCACTGAGCATGATTTATACGGCAGTGGCTTGATTGAGCATGACCAACAAGTGGGTGAGTTAATGGCTACCCTGGAAGATATGGGTGCCCTAGATAACACCATTGTGATTTACTCTACTGATAATGGCCCAGAACACAGCGCACGATTACATGGTGGCACAACACCGTTCCGTGGTGAAAAAATGACAACATACGAAGGCGGCGTCCGCGTTCCTATGATTGTTCGTTGGCCGGGTAAAGTGCCAGCAAATACCATACTAACGGGTATTCAATCGCACATGGATATTTACACAACGCTTGCAGCTGCTGCGGGTGAACCAAATATCGCGAAAAAAGCGCTTAAAGAGCACAAGCAACCGATTGATGGCGTAAACAACTTAGATTATTGGTTAGGTAAAACAGACGAAAGTGCGCGTGATAGCTTTCTGTATTATTACGAATCGAGCATCAAAGCCGTACGTTACAAGCAGTGGAAACTTCATTTCGAAACGAGCGAAAACTATTACGCTCAGTACGAAAAGCAAAAGTTCCCGATTATCTATAACTTACGTATGGACCCGTTTGAAAGCTTTGATGGCCTAACTGACCGTTCAGACATAGTGCAAGCTAAACAATGGTTAAATGAGCCTGTACAACACTTGCTTGGTGAGCATATTCAGTCACTATCAAAATATCCACCATTACAAAAAGCGGCTAGCTTCGACTTTAGTCAGTTAATGGAACAGTTGATGTCTGGTAAGCAATAACACTCAATAAAGCGATTCATTAAGTTGTTTTTAAATAAATAGCCGCATCGGGAAGCAAATAAGCTAACCGTGCGGCTTTTTGCTTTTGGGACGAAAAGGTTGTAGATAGTAAGAGCTAAAGTCGATCCAAACCTGAACAATCAACGTATTCAAAGCATTAAGTTAATAGTGTGAAGCAATATGAGTAATAAACAAAAGTCAGTGCCAACATCACGGTTTTCACGCGCTGCTCGGCTTGGTTCTTTAGCTGGTAAAGTCGCGGGTAATATGTTGTTTGAAGGCACAAAAGCATGGGCGACGGGCAAGCAAACATCACGACAAGAGTTATTGTTACAGCCAAAAAATATTCAACGCTTTGCTGAGCAGCTTGCAAATTTGCGTGGCGCAGCAATGAAATTGGGGCAGCTGTTATCCATGGACAGTGGCGAATTACTTACTCCTGAGCTATCTGCAATTTTAGCAAGGCTACGCTCTGAAGCGACGCCCATGCCACAAAAGCAGCTTGTTAAAGTAATGCGAGAGCATTGGGGTGATGCGTGGCTAGAGCAATTATCGCATTTTGAACTCAGACCATTTGCTGCGGCATCAATAGGGCAAGTGCATATCGCTTATCGAGAATCGGGCGAAAAGTTAGCAGTTAAAGTGCAATACCTAGGTATTGCAAAAGGCATTGCTAGTGATGTTGATAATTTAGCTTACCTTCTGAAGCTCAGTGGCTTATTACCCAAAGAGGTAGAAATACAGCCTCTTATCGATGAAGCAAAACAACAGCTTATTAACGAAGCTGATTACGAGTTAGAAGCAAATTATTTAAAACGCTACAGCGAGTGTTTAAAGGGTGACGACAATTACCTTATTCCAACTGTGGTAGATTCGCTTAGTTCTTCTCAAGTTCTAGTAATGAGTTTTGTTGAAGGTCAAGAGCTAGATGAACTGGCAAACACAGAGCAAGCGCTACGTAATAAAGCGGTTGAACAGTTACTCAGCCTATTTATACGTGAATTATTTAGCTTTAAACTAGTTCAAACAGATCCAAACTTTGCTAATTATCAATATCAAATCGACAATCAACGCTTAGTGCTTTTAGATTTTGGCGCCACCCGCGAACTACCTCAGCATATTAGTGATGGCTACTTACAGTTATTATCTGGTGCGATTAATAATGATAGGGCAGATGTTGCAACAGCTGCACAACAAATTGGCTATTTTCAACAAGGGCTTGCTCAAGAGTATATAGATAATGTCGTCGATATATTTCTTCTCGCTTGCGAACCACTGCGCCACCAAGGTGAATATGATTTTGCGAATAGCGACTTACCAAAACGCATTAAAGAACTCGGCCTAAAAATGAGTACCGCCTCAGAGCATTGGCACGCACCACCCGTAGATGCCTTGTTCGTTCACAGGAAACTAGCAGGCCTCTTTTTAATCGCTGCAAAGCTAGGCGCAAAAGTGAATGTAAATAGTATTTTTAAGGAGTTTGAAGTACAGAGAGATAATTAATTGAACGGGAGTTTGGGGTAACTCATTTATGGCCCAAGATGTGCGACTAGCGCATTTCTTTTTCTGAATATCTTTATTACCAATAAAAATTAGAGTTGGCGATGCATTACGTTATTTGTTAAAAATAGATTTATTAATACCTGCGCGTAGCATCGGCAGAAAGATGAGCGACGCGCGCACTATAAAATTGTTAAGGTGCATATGAATCCGATCCTCAACGATATCTTGACCACTTTAGGTGGAGTTGGAGTAATCCTGTCGGGATTGTTTGTATATTTTGGTAAACTCCAACTAGAGAAATATAAAAAGAGTCTTGAGAAATCAAATTTAAAACTAAAGACATTACTTGATCAAGGTGTCCATGTTACTAAAAGTCGCTTTGATCAAGTTCCAGCTGATAAAACCAAAGATGAGGTGAAGTTAGACCGTCTTACGAAATTTGCTAAAGCAAATAATGAATTTGTTACTTTACTAAATCAATATACTCCATTTTATTCTAGTGAAGTTGATGAGTCTCTAAAGGTAATTAATAAGGTTTGTCGGCATGAGGCAATAGATTATGAGTTGTTAAACCCTCACGATAAAGATTACTGGGAAAAACAACGAGAGAACCAAGATAAACTTTTAGCTGAAATTGACAATTGTGGTCAATTAATTAAAAAACGAATAGACAGTTTGTCGGTTGTGGGTACTGCACCTTAACAAGTCGCTCAAAATGGAAGCAAAACGCTTGGCTTGTACTCCTTCGTCGCTAATTTTAGCCAAGCATTTATGCGCCCATTAGTAAGGCGTTATGCATTCACGGAAGTATGGCGAAAAAGTCAATGATTGAGAATCGCAAAGAATATTATTGCAAATGTAAGTGCGGAAGAGATCACGAGAATAAATTTATCCGTGGCATGTTTAAATATAGTGATGAAGGTGAAACTGCTTTTTGTCTTGCTATGCTTGAGCATCAAAACGAGCGCCATATTTGGCTTTCATTTATGACAGGTGAGTGGCCAAACACCAATCAAGAAGATTGCGCAGTCACTTGTCATATCTATACAAATGAAAAAGGTCGAGTTTTCACAATTCAAAATGGCGAGGATTCACCATTTAGTAATGATGATATTTTCGATTGTTACCAAGTTACACGCGAACAAGTATTGGCGGTCAATGGCGCTAAAGAGTGGTTTATAGATACCTATTTATCGCTGTTTAAAACAGATGACGAAATTGGGAACTACTTGGGAGCTGAGAATGCATAACAAGTTGCTCAAGTTCGTTCGTAAACTCACTGGGACAATTAACAGTTGGCTTAGCGCTTCGCGCAAGTTTAGCCAACAGTTAATTGCCCCTTAGCAAAACGTTATATGCCATGAAACTATTTGCGTTAATTTTGAGTATTCTATCATTTTCAACTTTTGCTGAGGTTAACTTAGTAAAAGTTGATAAGTCAGAAAATAAAATGTATTTACTGGATAATGGTAAAGTAATAAAAGAATATCGTGTTGCTTTTGGTGGTGCACCCAAAGGTCACAAGGAACAAGAAGGTGATCAGAAAACTCCCGAAGGTGTTTATATATTAGACTATAAAAAAGAAGATTCTTCTTTTTACCGAGCAATGCACATCAATTATCCCAATAAAGCTGATTTAGATAATGCTAAAAGAAAAGGTGTTTCTGCTGGAGGTTTTATCATGGTGCATGGGCAAAGGAATTGGTTGGGTTGGTTGTCTGGAATTACTCAAAATTTCAATTGGACAAATGGTTGTATTGCTTTAACAAATTCAGAAATGGATGAATTCATGGATTTGGTTAAAGTAGGCACAAAAATCCAAATAGAGTGGTAATTGGCATATAACTAGGCACTCAAGCAAGGACGCAGCAGAGCTTATCGTTATGTTTTAATGGAGGAGTGGTGAACTTAGGAAACTGGGATAGCGCAATTATCAAAAGCCTGTCATGGGTAGCCTTAGGAATAATCGTAATAACTTTGGTTATGGGTTCACTACCTACAACCGCTAGTGATATTACTGGCTTATTTGTATCAAGTTTACTTTTTTTAGGTGTCTATTTACTAGTATCGTTGGTCGGGTGGCTATGTGTCGGCTTTCCTGTTCATTGGGTAATTTGTAAATATGCAAATGCTTCCTTCAAGATCTATATGGTAGTTAGTATTCTAGTAAGCTTATCGTTGTATTTTGTTCAAAGTCAGGATTCTGTATTATTTGCGCTGACTGCATTGTCCCAAGCAATGATATTTAGGTTCTATGTGTATAAGAAAACCTAACAAGCTGTTTAAGAATAGGACTGCTAAAGCTTGGTTCGGTTTCGCTACCTTTGCATTTTAGCCAAACATTAATCAGCCCCTAACTGGGTGTTACCAAGGCCTTTCTTTTATAGAGCCGTCCTTCGTCTGTTCACAATTGCTTTTTTATTTCATCAAAGTAAAGAGCTTGCATAGCCACGAAAACGATCCAATAGCTCGTTCTTGTCCTGAGACAAAAGCTAAAGCTCCTGCATTTTAGTAGTATTGGCAATTAGTTAAGAAGTTTGTTACAAATGAGTCATTCAGAAAAGCGAGCGATACTGCGGTAGAAAAACACCCGATTTGCTCGCTATAAACATGTTAGGAATAAATAATGAAACATGATCCGCAGCGCCCTAACTGGCAGCTGGTTATCGAAGCGGTGGAAGCTTTGGGTGGATGTGCCAGCACTCCACAAATTAAGCAATATTTTCTTGAAAATTTTCTTCCCGAAACACGGTCTAAAAATGTTCCCTACGACAGTAAAATGGTAACTGTAAATTCTCCGTCCAGGGTTCATTATGGTGGTGGTAAGCAACCTAGGCGCACTGACACCAACAACCAATATGACAAATTATTTTTAAATGAAAGGAAACATTTCGAGCTTTACGATCCAGCTAAACATGGTGTATGGGAAATATTCAAAAATAATCTAGGCACGCTTACTGTAACGCAGGTTGCCGAACCTGAAACTGATACTTCTGAAATAATTGATATCGAAGGAAGTCTTCCCAACGAAAAAGATCCATCAAAAGGAACAGCATCAACTCCTGAAGGCGAAGGCAGTCAATTTGCGATGGAAGCGCATCTTCGAGATTATCTTGCACAGAATTTATCATCAATAAGTGGGTTAAACACCACCCTGAGTTTATTCATGGATGAAGCAGGAATTCCCGGTGTTGAGTATCGTACAGAGGCAGGAATAATCGACATTCTAACTATCGGAACAGATAATAATTTTTATGTTATTGAATTGAAAGTTGGGAAAGGTGCTGATGCAGTTATGGGTCAGGTTCTCAGGTATATGGGTTGGGTTCGTTCTAAGCTTGCTAGTTCAATACAAGATGTCTTTGGAGTGGTAATCGCCAGCAGAGCTACAAACAAACTCAAATATGCTGCTTCCGAAACACCGAAAGTCATGCTTCTAGAATACGAATTAAATTTTATAGTTCGTAGTGTTGAATAACCAAATTCCTAACAATTGCATTAAGTTCGTTCGCGCCGTTTATGCAAGACGTTAGGCATCAAGGAAAGTATGGACGATAATATTAAGGTCGGAGATTGGGTCAGAAGCTATGGTTCAGGGATATGGAGAGTTCATCGAATTCTAGAACTCAATGATTTTGATATTCAAAGTCAAACTAACAAACCTAGAAGTGTTGTTTTCTCTTCACGCTTTGTAAATGACTCTTATGAGCGATCCTTTGCAACAGAATGCTGTGATTCAACATTTGTTTATCATTTGCAACAAGCCGAGCAAGATGAACTCGATCCATTTATCAATCAAAATCCTGATTTATAACTAAATTCAATGCTTATACACCAAAACCCATTAACGCTATCTACAACGCAAAAATAAATATTCCAGTTTCAAAAAGTAAATCAGAGTTGGAAGATCTCTTAATTAGTTACCAATCATTATTTTTAGAGCAACTCTTTTGTCAGTTGCATTCATCAGGTTTAGCATCAAGTGATAACAAAGGTTGGACGGCACAATTTGTAGCTAAAGATCATGAGGCTGTTGATGGTAAATTAGTGTATAGCTTTTCAACGTTATTAACGTTTTAGATTTTATAGAAACTAAGAATAGCATGTAAGTTTTTGATAGGGATAAGGAAAAGTGGTCGGCATAGCAGGATTTGAACCTGCGACCCCTGACACCCCATGACAGTGCGCTACCAAGCTGCGCTATATGCCGACGTTGCAAGCCATAGTACGGCTTTTTTTATAAAAATCAATATCTCCGCAGTTCGATTGCCTGTTAATTGTTCAGGCAATCGGTATTAAATCAATGGGCTAGAGGTTAATCTAGCCAATCGTTGATCGTTTTGTACATAAAGTCGCGTATTAATGGTTGGGCATCGGCATTAGGGTGTAGGTTATCGTTTTGCATAAGTTCTGGACGGCCTGCAATACTAAGCATGAAAAAGGACATGAGCTCAGAATCTGTTTCATCGGCAATGGTTTTAAAGCTATCGGTGAAAAGTTTGGTATAACGCGGGCCATAGTTAGGTGGAATTTGCACTTCCATTACGGCGGTTTTCGCCCCGATTTGTTGGCTTTTTGTTATTAAATCACGTAGGTTAGCTTGTAGGCGTTTAATAGGGAAACCTCGTAAACCATCGTTTCCGCCTAGCTCAATGAGTACATGAGTGGGTTCAAATTCGCTCAGTAACGCGTCGAGTCGTCTTAGGGCACCGCCTGTGGTTTCACCGCTAATACTGGCGTTTACTAAGTATACAGATTGGTCTTTTTCATCGTACTTATCTTGTAACAATTTAACCCAGCCTTGCTCTTGTTTAAGACCGTAAGCGGCGCTTAAACTGTCACCTAAAATTAAAATTGTGTTGTCAGCTGCTGCCGTAAGTGGTTTGATTACTAACAGTAAAACGAATATAAAACGTAGGATTGGATGCATCATATGTCAGCGCTTTCTCAATTAAACATCATTCAAGTTAAAGGACTTTCTAAAACGGTCACCACGGTTGAGGGCGACCTGACCATCCTCAGTGACATCAGCTTTAATGTCAAGTCGGGCGACTCAGTTGCAGTGGTAGGCACCTCTGGTTCGGGTAAGTCTACTTTATTAAGTTTATTGGCAGGCCTTGACCAATCAACGGGGGGCAGCATCCATTTAGACGGAGCCGCATTACACGAATTAGATGAAGAAGCACGGGCAGCACTTCGCGCTGAAAAAGTAGGTTTTGTATTTCAGTCTTTCATGCTTGTACAAAGCTTAACAGCCCTTGAAAACGTAATGCTTCCTGCTGAACTTGCGGGTAGCAAAGACGCTAAACAACAAGCACTTGAGCTACTTGAAAAAGTAGGTTTGAGTCATCGCGTGGGTCATTACCCGTCGCAATTATCTGGCGGTGAGCAGCAACGGGTAGCAATTGCGCGAGCATTTATTGGCACACCTAAAATCTTATTTGCCGATGAACCGTCAGCGAACCTAGATAGCAAAAACGGTAAGTTAATTGAGTCTTTATTATTTGAACTAAATAAAGAGCATGGCACGACACTCATTTTAGTAACCCATGATGAGCAGCTTGCACAAAAGTGTCAGCAAATTTTACACATAGAAGCAGGGCAGTTAGTAACTGTAAAAGAAAGCGAAGGAGTGCAAGCGAATGTGGGCTAAATTAGCACTAAAACTGTTTTCACGTGAGTTTAAGCGTGGCGAATTAACAGTGATCAGTGCAGCAATAGCCTTAGCTGTTCTCACTGTTTTAACACTGTCTATGGTTACCGACCGAATTGGTCAAAGTATTGAAGAAAAAAGCAGTGCTTTTATTGCCGCTGATCGCGTTTTAGCTAGTAACCATGCTTTGCCTGCTGAGTTTTTAGAACAAGCCAACCAAGAAAACTTACGCACCGCTAAAATAACCTACTTCGATACCATGTTATTTGCCGGTGACGAAATGCAACTTGGCTCGGTTAAAGCGGTATCAAATACCTATCCGTTAAAAGGTGAGTTAAAAGTAAAAACCAGCCTGACTGACCAACCACAAGTAACTTCTGATATCCCAAGTCGTGGTGAAGTGTGGTTAAGTGAATCTGTGTTTTATGCGCTAAACATTAAAGTGGGCGATAAAGTAGAGCTTGGTGCTGCTACGTTTACGGCTAGTCATGTTGTAGCCGAAGAGCCAGATGCACCGTTTAATGTGTTTTCAAGCAGCCAACGAATTTTAATTAATGAAGCAGACATTGCTGTTACAGAGGTAATTCAGCCGGGCAGCCGTGTGTTTTACCGCCAACTTTATGCTGGTGACAAAGATAACTTAGATAGCTTTTATGCGTGGTTAAAACCACAGATGAAAGAAAACCAACGTTGGTATGGTGTTAAAGACCGCCAGTCACCTATTTCTAATAGTTTAAATCGTGCCGAAAGCTATTTATTGCTAGCTGGTTTACTAGGCATTATTTTAGCTGCTGTTGCTATTGCGGTATCGGCAAAACGTTATTGTGAACGTCAGTACGACCCAGTTGCTATGATGAAAACGCTTGGCGGTAGCCGCGCGATGATCCGTAAAATCTATTTATTACATTTGAGCCTTGTGTGTTCAATGTCGGTGATTGTCGGTTTACTGATTGGTTATGGTTTACAAGCGGTTGCGACCGATTATTTGGCACAAACCATGGGCACAGCACTACCAAGCGCATCGGCAAAACCTTGGATTATTGCGATTAGCACGGGTGTGATTTGTGCGGTTATGTTTTCAATTAAACCGCTACTCGATTTATTTGATATTCCGCCGCTGCGTGTACTTCGCCGTAACTTAGGCGACCGTTTATTGGTAAGTAAAGTGCACCTTACTATGTCGGCGCTTACTGTGTTTTTACTGATGTGGTTATTTAGTAACAACATCAAAATTAGTGCAATTTTGTTCCTTTCGACGGCATTTTTAATTGCCGTGTTATTTGGTTTATCAAAGGTTATTTTTGGTGGTGGTCGTAAACTTGGCTTGAGTCCGGGCAACAGTTGGTCATTGGCGATTGCGTCAATTCAAAAGCGTGCCAATGTGAATGCGGTACAATTAATTAGCTTTGCTTTGGCTATCAAACTATTACTGTTTTTAATTGTACTTAAGAACGACATGATTTCGGATTGGCAGTCTCAGCTTCCTGAAAATGCACCTAATTCATTTTTAGTGAACATTACTGAGCAAGAGTTAGAGCCTATTACTAGCTTCTTAGCGCAAAACGATATGCCAACATCTGATTTCTATCCGGTTGTTCGTGGCCGTGTAAACGCCGTTAATGGTGAGTTGGTTGCCCGCGAAGTATCGCAAGAAGACAACGAAAAGAAAGACGAAGAAGCCCGCTCTGGTATTGGTCGTGAGTTAAACCTAACTTGGCGTAAAGACTTACCTAATCAAAACGAGCTTATCGACGGTACATGGTTTACTGAAGACTCAGTAGCCGAGGCATCGGTAGAAGAGTCAATGCTTGAACGCCTTGATGTACAAATTGGCGATACGCTTACTTTCTTAATCGGTGCGCAGTCGTTTGATGCAAAAATTACCAGTGTACGTAAGGTTAATTGGACCACGCTTAAACCTAACTTCTTTATTATTTTAAGCCCTGATGTGCTAGCGAGTTTTCCGGCTACTTATATTTCATCGGTAAATGTAAAAGCAGAGAAAAAACGTGAGTTTAATGAGCTAATGCGTCAATACCCAACGGTTAACGTGATAGATGTTGAGAGTTTCATTAAACAAATTCGCTCAACCATAGAGCAAGTATCGTTAGCGATAGGGTTTGTACTAGCGATTGTGGTTGCCTGTGGCGCTTTAGTACTTATTTCACAAGTGCAAGCAAGTTTAGGCGAGCGAATGCAAGAGATTGTTATTTTGCGAACTTTAGGTGCTAAAGGGCGTTTAATTAAAAATGCCACCTTATATGAGTTTTTACTATTAGGCGTTACTGCAGGTTTAGTCGCTGCCATTGTCAGTGACATCGCTCTGTTAATAGTACAAAAACAAATGTTCGATTTAGCAGGTAAGTTCCACCCTCACATTTGGGTAATTGGCCCAGCAGTCGGTGGCTTATTTGTGGCATGTTTGGGCTATTTGATGATAGCCCGCACAATGCGAAAAAATACCCAAGGCTTATTACGTTCGCTCGCGTAAAAGTCTCTTGAAGGTTGACTATAAAATGCTCGCAATTGCGGGCATTTTTTATGAATTGCAATTGGCTACTGGTAATTTATACAGTGCTCTGGCATTATTAACCGCAGATAATAATGATAATAGACGGTTCAGTTAGTTGGCGATTATTTTAGGGATTGATCCTGGTTCACGATTAACAGGGTACGGCGTGATTGCTCACCAAGGTGCTAAGTTCACTTATTTAGGTAGTGGCTGCATTAAATTGGCCGATCACGATTTTCCGGTACGTTTAAAAATGATTTACCAAGGGATCAGTCAATTGGTAGAGCAATTCTCACCAGACAGTTTTGCTATCGAAAAAGTGTTTATGGCACACAACCCAGACTCAGCGCTTAAGCTCGGTCAAGCACGCGGTGCTGCTATTGTTGGCGCTTCAATGGCAGAGCTGCCAGTTTATGAGTATTCAGCTAGGCAAATTAAGCAGGCCGTTGTAGGTAATGGCGGCGCCGATAAGTCTCAAGTTCAGCATATGGTTAAAAACATTTTAAAGCTGCCAGGTACCCCTCAAGCCGATGCCGCAGATGCCTTGGCAATTGCTATTTGTCATGCACACTCAGAACAAAATTTAATAAAACTTGCGGGCAGTGCGAGCAAAACCGTAAGAGGACGATTAAGGAAGTAATATGATTGGTCGATTAAATGGCTTACTAGTAGAAAAACAGCCGCCAGAAATTCTTATTGAAGTAAGTGGTGTAGGCTACGAAGTGCAAATGCCGATGACCTGCTTTTATGATTTACCAGCAGTGGGTGAGCAAGCGGTTATTTATACCCATTTTGTGGTACGTGAAGATGCCCAGCTATTATTTGGCTTTAACAACAAAACCGAACGCGCTTTATTTAGAGAGCTTTTAAAAGCCAATGGTGTTGGGCCAAAACTTGGTCTAGCTATTTTATCGGGTATGTCGGCGCAGCAATTTGTAAGCTGTGTTAATAATGAAGATGCAACAACACTGGTAAAATTGCCGGGTGTTGGTAAAAAAACGGCTGAGCGTTTAGTGCTCGAAATGAAAGACAGACTCAAAGATTGGGGTAATGACTTATTTACACCATTTAGCGATAATGCCGTCATTGAGCCATCAAGTGATGATACTCTAGTGGCAAATAATGCTGCCGATGATGCAGTATCAGCACTTGTGGCATTAGGCTATAAGCTACCGCAAGCACAAAAAGCGGTTAAAACAGTGAACAAACCAGATATGACGACCGAGGTTCTAATTAAAGAAGCTCTAAAATCAATGTTGTGAGTAAACCATGATTGAAGCAGATCGCTTAATAGATGCGAGTGAACAAAGTAACGAAGACAGTGTTGATCGTGCCATACGACCAAAGCTGTTAACCGATTACACAGGCCAGCCGCATGTTAAGCAACAAATGGAAATTTTTATCGAGGCCGCTCGCCATCGTGGCGAAGCGCTGGATCACTTATTAATATTTGGTCCGCCGGGTCTTGGTAAAACTACACTTGCAAACATTGTAGCCAACGAGCTTAACGTTAATATTAAAACAACGTCGGGGCCAGTACTCGAAAAAGCAGGCGATTTAGCTGCGCTTTTAACGAACCTTGAAGAAGGCGACGTACTGTTTATTGACGAAATACATCGCTTGAGCCCGCAAGTCGAAGAGATTTTGTATCCCGCAATGGAAGATTATCAGCTGGATATTATGATAGGTGAGGGCCCCGCAGCACGCTCAATCAAGCTTGATTTGCCGCCATTTACTTTAATTGGTGCAACAACTCGTGCTGGCTCACTCACCTCACCACTTAGAGACCGTTTTGGTATTGTTCAGCGATTAGAGTTTTATTCGGTTGAAGACTTATCGAAAATTGTTGCCCGCTCAGCAAGCTTTTTAGACTTAACCATGTGTGATGAAGGTGCTACCGAAATCGCCAAGCGTTCACGAGGTACACCGCGCATAGCAAACCGTTTATTACGCCGCGTTCGTGATTACACCCAAGTGAAATCAGACGGTAAAGTGAACGCCATAGTTGCAGAACAAGCCCTCGATATGATTGATGTTGATAAAAGCGGTTTTGACTACATGGATAGAAAATACTTGCTAGCTATTATCGAAAAATTTATGGGCGGCCCAGTTGGCCTTGATAACCTAGCGGCTGCAATTGGCGAAGAAAAAGAAACCATCGAAGATGTAATAGAGCCTTTTTTAATTCAACAAGGCTTTATTCAACGTACCCCCCGCGGACGACTCGTTTCAGATATTGCTTATTTACACTTTGGGCTAACGCCAGAGAAATAACTAAAACCCCGCGAAGCGGGGTTTTTTGTAGTTAGACATTAGAAGTTAGATATCAGAAGTTAGATATCAGAAGTTAGATTTCAGAAGTTAGATTTCAGAAGTTAGATTTCAGTTGACCGAGAGGGTGGTTTTATTTGTGTAATTAAACAAAAAGCTTGCTATAGATGATATTAGTTTTACTTTGTTCTAACCACTAACCACTAACCACTAACCACTAACCACTAACCACTAACCACTAACCACTAACCACTAACCACTAACCACTAACCACTAACCAGTGGGTTGTTGTCTCATTTTAACATCTGTAATTCACATGCTGTTAAGTTATCGGTAGGTATTCTCATTGGCGTTTGTGTAGGCAAAAAAAAGCCCGCATAAGGATGCGGGCAAACAACAAGTTGAAGGAAGTAATCCAGGGAACTACGGTCTACTTGAATAAGGTTTTATCCCGATTTAAGTAAACCTAGAGCAATACGAAACTTCATATTGCTAAAAACGGAGCTTGATGAAAGAAACTTTCATGAGGTTGCTAGCTCGGTATAGGTAAATAATACGCAATGATGGATTTTTCTTCAAACTAGAAAAATTTTATTTTCAGATAAAAAAAACTAATGTGAGCTAAAAATTGAATTGTTTTCTTTTTGTTCACTTTGTAACTATTTTGTTTTTAACCATCTGAATAAAATGGTTTTTATAATTCTTGTGATCTTTATTCAGGATTAGTTTAAGTATTCTGTAGTAGATTTGCAAAAGTGCTTTTGGGTGTTTATGCGTAATTTATGAATAAACGTCGTGTTTTTGTCTGTTTTGGTTGCTTTTGAGAGCTATTCTAGTGACTTATTATTAAGGTGAAAATATGCGTAAATGTGTTGATAAAACCTAATATGGCTAAAAAATAACTAAGCAAATTGCTTTTTACCGTTATTTGCCGCTAATTCACAGCAAGAGCGTTGTCAGTTTATAACTGACTAGATACACTAGATGTAACTTTTGGCCATGATTGTGGTCAATAAATGCAAGTGTAAAAAATATAACAAATTACATAGAAATCTATTTTAGGAGTTTAACGTGGGATCAGGGCTTAACTTTTTAGATCTTATTCTAGAAGCCAGTGTACTTGTCCAGCTAGTAATGTTGGCATTAGTCGGTATGTCGGTAATGTCATGGGCAATTATTTTTCAACGTAAAAAAGCGATTTCTGATGCACTTAATGGCGCTAAGCGTTTTGAGCAAAAGTTTTGGTCAGGTATTGATTTAAGTAAATTATATAACGAAGTATCTGCTCGTCCTGGTGGTGCATCAGGTGTTGAAGCATTATTCGTTGCAGGATTTAAAGAGTTTGCACGTCATAAGAAAAATACATTTCAAAGTGCAGGCATCGTAATGGAAGGCACACATCGTTCAATGCGAGTTGCGCTATCGCGCGAAGTTGAAAAGCTTGAGTCAAGTTTATCGTTTTTAGCAACAGTGGGTTCAATTAGTCCTTACATCGGTCTGTTTGGTACGGTATGGGGTATTATGAACGCATTCATCGCGTTAGGTGAAGTTAAACAAGCAACGCTACAAATGGTAGCGCCAGGTATCGCCGAAGCGCTGATTGCAACTGCAATGGGCTTATTTGCTGCAATCCCTGCTGTAATTGCTTACAACCGTTTTGCTAATAAAGTAGAAAAGCTTGAAGGTAATTACATTAACTTCATGGAAGAATTCGCCAATATTTTACACCGCCAAGCAGCTGCGCAAATAGAGGCTAAAGCGAATGTATCAGCGTAAGAAACGTCGCCCTGTAGGTGAAATAAACGTAGTACCTTACATTGATGTAATGTTGGTACTACTAATTATATTTATGGCAACTGCGCCACTTATTACCCATGGCGTAAAAGTGGACTTGCCTAAAATGGAAGAATCGGATTTAGTTGATACTAAAGATACACCACCTATCATTGCCTCAATTGATGCTGAAGGTAAGTACTATGTAAGTATTGGTACTGACCCAGAAGCACCAATGGAAGCGCTGGATGTTGCGGCGGTAATTAAACTTCAGCTACAAAAAAATCCAGATACACCTGTGATGATTAAAGGTTCTGGCCGTGTTTCTTATCAAGAAGTACTGCTGCTTATGGACTTTTTGAAAAATGCTGGTGTGCCTTCAGTGGGTCTTATGACCGAATCATTCGAGGGGACGAAAGGCTAGTATGGGTGCATCAGTAGTAAAATCGGTTCTTTTGCACCTTGCAATAGCAGGTTTATTAGTAGCAACAGCTAATTTTCATATGCCAGCGCCTAAGGTGATGGAAGTAACGCTGAACCCTGCTTTACCAGAGCCTGAAAAAGCCGTTGCCGCAGTAACGGTTGATCAGCAAAAGGTTGAGCAGAAAATTGCCGAGCTTAAAAAGCAAGAAGAAGCAAAAAAACGAGCCGAAGCAAAACGTATTCGTGACCTTGAGCGCCGTGCAAATGATGCACGTAAGCAACGTGAAGCTGAAGACAGACGCCTTAAAAAGCTAGAGCAGCAACGCCGCGCGAAAGAGAAGGAAAAAGCAGAAGCAGAAGCACAAGCGAAGAAAGCACGTGAAATTCAAGAGAAAGAACGAGCTAAAGCGCAACAGGCTGAAAAGCAAAAGCAAGAAGCTGAAGCCGCAGCGAAAGCTGCAGCTGAAAAACGTAAAGCTGAAGAAGAGGCGTTAAAGAAAGCGGAAGAAGAGCGTAAGCGTAAAGCTGCCGAAGCTGAAGCTGAACGTAAACGCAAAGAAGCTGAAGCAGAGCGTAAACGCCAGCAAGCATTGCAAGAGCAAATGCTACAAGAACAATTAGCTGCTGAGCAGGCTGCACGTAATAAAGTGCGCCAGCAACAAGTAGTGGGCGAAGTTGAAAAATATAAAGCGTTAATTATGGCGCGCATTCAACAAAACTTCTTAAAAGATGAGAAGATGAAAGGTAAAGAATGTCGTCTTAATATTCGTCTTGGTTTTAATGGCTTAGTGACTCAAGTAAAATCACTTGGCGGAGATACCTTGGTATGCGAAGCTGCAATGCGTGCGGTGCGTATGGCAGACACATTGCCAGTATCAAAAGATCGTGAAGTATTTGAGCAACTTAAAAATATTAATTTAACAATAGCGCCTCAATTTTAAAGGAATGATATGTTTAACCAGATAAAAACAGCATGTTTTATTGTATTACTGGGCTTTCATGGCATTGCCAGTGCTGCACTAGAAATTGTGATCACCGATGGTATTGACGGTGCACGTCCAATTGCGATTGTACCTTTCCAGTACAATGGTGTAGGAACTATCCCTGAAAAATTAAGCTCAGTGATTGCAGCTGACTTAATGCGTAGTGGTAAGTTTAAGCCAATTGATGTGAACACAATGCCGCAGCTTCCAGCTACTGACACCGACGTTGATTACGGCGCTTGGGTTAATAAAGGCGTTGAAGCGGTTCTTGTAGGCCAAGTAGAGCAGCAAACAAATGGCCGTTACTTAGTTAAGTATGAGCTTATTGATGTTATTCGTGGTCAAATTACCGGTGGCGAAACGCAAATGATGAGCAATGGCCGATTAGTTAAAAGCCAAGATCACATTTTAGACGCACGTGAAAGTGTAATTGCTGAAACAGGTTTTCGCCGTTACGCGCACCGCATTAGTGATGTAGTTTACGAAGCGCTAACCGGTGAAAAAGGTGCATTCTTAACGAAGATTGCTTATGTGATAGTTCGCGAAGAAGAACCTAAGCCATACCAGCTTGTAGTTGCTGATTACGATGGTTTTAATGAGCAAGTGTTACTTCGCTCTAAAGAGCCATTAATGTCACCAGCGTGGTCACCTGACGGTACTAAGCTTGCGTACGTAACATTTGAGAATCGTCAAAGCCAAATTTACATTCAAGATTTATACACAGGTAAACGTGAGCTGATCACAAGCCATCCTGGTATTAATGGTGCACCGCAGTTCTCGCCTGATGGTAAAAAGTTATTATTAGTACTTTCTAAAGACCGAAATGGTGCAACAGAAGTATATGTTTTAGACCTTGCAACTCGCAAAGAAAGACGTCTTACAAACCACCGTAGTATAGATACTGAACCATCTTGGTTCCCTAATGGGCAAGATATTGTGTTTACGTCTGAAAGGGGTGGTAATGCTCAGATTTATAAGTTAAATTTGCAAACTGGTAGGTCAAAACGCATGACGTTTGACGGAGATATGAACCTAGCAGGTTCGGTTTCTCCAGACGGAAAAGAATTAGTGATGGTGAACCGTACCAACGGTCAATACCATCTTGCTAAGAAAGAGCTAGCTACAGGCGCGTTTCAAGTATTAACTAGAACTCGCTTAGATGAATCACCGAGTATCGCTCCAAACGGCTCGATGATTATCTACAGCACGCTTCATAATAATAAACAGGTGTTGGCGTTAGTTTCTATGGACGGTCGCTTTAAAGCACGCTTACCTGTGCTAAACGGACAAGTAAAGGCACCAGCTTGGTCGCCTTATTTACAGTAATTTTACTGGTTTACTCAATATAGGAATCAATTAAATGCAACTTAATAAAACTTTAAAAGGCCTGCTAATTGCTGTGCCAGTGATGACATTAGCGGCGTGTAGCTCTTCTTCAGGTGTTGACGAAGGTGCTGCAAACCAATCTAACCAAGGTATGGTTGAGCAATCAAACAACACTGATACTGTTGAAGTTGCAACGCTTACTCCAGAGCAACAAGCTGAAGAAGCACTTCGTGAAAAGTACGAAGCGTTACGTCAAGAGCAAATCATTTACTTTGGTTTTGATAACGCAAAAATCCAAAGCAAATATGCTGAGCTTTTACAAGCACACGCTGAGTTCTTAGTACAAAACCCTTCAGTTAAAGTACTAATCGAAGGTCACGCAGATGAGCGCGGTACGCCTGAGTACAACATCGCACTAGGTGAGCACCGTGGTCAAGCAGTAGAAAAATACCTACAAAGTTTAGGTGTTTCTGCTAGCCAAATGTCAGTAGTGAGCTATGGTGAAGAGAAGCCAATGGTTAAGTCTCGCACTGAAGAAGCGTTCGCGAAGAACCGTCGCGCAGTATTAGTTTACTAATAAAGAGTCATTATGAAGCCGAAAATTATTTTGGCAGCAATGATCTTAAGCGGGAGCACCCAGTTATGGGCTGCTCCCGCTCCTGTTTCAGAAGCTGCAAGCTCGCAATCGAGCATTGAGAAGCGTTTAGTCGCTTTAGAAAACATGATGAAGTCACGTAATTTATTGCAAGCTGAGCTTCAGCAGCAGCTTAATATTTTACAAGACGAAGTGAGCCAAGTACGTGGTATTACTGAAGAGCAAAGCTATAAGCTTGAAAAAGTATTACAACGTCAGCGTGAGCTTTATCAAGAGATTGAGAACCGTGTAAGCCAAGCTTATAGCCAGCCTGCTGCAACACAAACTCAACCTACTAACACTTATACGGATGTGGGTGCATCACAGGCAATCAGTTCAGACCTATCTGAAAACGAAGCCTATGACCGTGCTGTGGCGTTAATCATGAAAGATAAACGTTATGAGCAAGCAATTCCTGAGTTCCAAACATTCTTAACTACTTACCCTAATTCAGTGTATGTATCTAATGCGCATTATTGGTTAGGTCAGCTGTTAACAATTCAAAACGATCAAGCTGGTGCAACTGAGCACTTTAAAGTAGTTGTGAATGAATACCCTAATTCTAATAAGCGCCCAGATGCGATGTTAAAGTTAGGAACCTTATTAGCGGATCAAGGTTTAGGCGAGCAAGCCCTTAAAACTTTTAATGATTTAATTAATCAGTACCCAAGTACTACCGCTGCAAAATTAGCCACAGAACGTCTGTCGCAAATGTAGATTTGACCTGATTAGACTGCTTTTTGACATAAGCGGTCTAAAATTAGGCAACTAGACATAAAAACTTAAAAAAAGAGATATTTTCTGTTGCACTCAGCATTTAAATAAGTATTATAAGCGCCCGCAGCAGGCGATTGGTAACAACAGCCAAAATGCGGCAAAAAGAGCGGGTCATTAGCTCAGTTGGTAGAGCAGTGGACTTTTAATCCATTGGTCGATGGTTCGAGTCCATCATGACCCACCATTCTATTAGAGTGGTAATCTTAAATCGGCGGATTTACGTAATGCTTAATATAAGCAGTTGAGCGGGTCATTAGCTCAGTTGGTAGAGCAGTGGACTTTTAATCCATTGGTCGATGGTTCGAGTCCATCATGACCCACCATTCTTTTGAATGGTCATATCGGCGGATTTACGCAGCTTTTAATAAGCAACGAGCGGGTCATTAGCTCAGTTGGTAGAGCAGTGGACTTTTAATCCATTGGTCGATGGTTCGAGTCCATCATGACCCACCATTCTTTTT
>NZ_LOPY01000038.1 GCF_001469895.1 Pseudoalteromonas sp. XI10
TATCGGCGGATTTACGCAGCTTTTATAAGCACCAGAGCGGGTCATTAGCTCAGTTGGTAGAGCAGTGGACTTTTAATCCATTGGTCGATGGTTCGAGTCCATCATGACCCACCATTCTTTTTGAATGGTCACATCGGCGGATTTACGCAATTCAACATCCAGAGCGGGTCATTAGCTCAGTTGGTAGAGCAGTGGACTTTTAATCCATTGGTCGATGGTTCGAGTCCATCATGACCCACCATTCTTTTTGAGTGGTCACATCGGCGGATTTACGCAGCTTTTTATAAGTAACAGAGCGGGTCATTAGCTCAGTTGGTAGAGCAGTGGACTTTTAATCCATTGGTCGATGGTTCGAGTCCATCATGACCCACCATTCTTTTTGAATGGTCACATCGGCGGATTTACGCAATTCAATATCTAGAGCGGGTCATTAGCTCAGTTGGTAGAGCAGTGGACTTTTAATCCATTGGTCGATGGTTCGAGTCCATCATGACCCACCATTCCTGATTTATCTTTTCTTTCTAAGTTATCCTTTATTTATCTTAACAGCTCACAGCAATACTGTTCTTTAGCTTAAGATTCTCGTATAATTCGCGCCATGAATGCACTGTGGACTAAGTGGTCGAGAAATGAGTCTAGCTGAACAAATTATGCCTGAAGATTATATCTTCCCTCCAAAGCCAGCTCCGTTATCAAAAGACGAGCAAGCTGAGTATAAGGCACGTATCAAACAATTATTAAAAGACAAGAACGCAGTTCTTGTTGCCCATTATTACACTGATCCTGAAATTCAAGCACTAGCTGAAGAAACAGGCGGTTGTGTTGCTGACTCGCTAGAAATGGCGCGTTTTGGCGCTAAGCACGACGCAGATGTAATTGTGGTAGCCGGTGTTCGCTTTATGGGCGAAACAGCAAAAATCCTAACGCCAAATAAAACAGTTGTTATGCCAACGCTTGCTGCAACGTGTTCATTAGACGTAGGTTGCCCAATTGAAGAATTCTCAGCGTTTTGTGATCAGCACCCTGATCGCAAGGTAGTCGTGTATGCAAATACATCAACAGCTGTTAAAGCGCGTGCAGATTGGATTGTTACTTCTTCATGTGCCCTAGAAATCGTTGAGCACCTTGATGAGCAAGGTGAAAAAATCATTTGGGGTCCAGATAAACACTTAGGTTCTTACATTCAAAAGAACACAGGTGCAGACATGATCATGTGGAATGGCGCCTGTATCGTTCATGACGAGTTTAAAACCAAAGCACTTAAGGATATGAAAGCCTTACACCCAGATGCGGCTGTATTGGTTCACCCAGAGTCTCCTGCGGAGATTGTAGCCTTAGCTGATGCGGTTGGTTCAACAAGCCAACTAATCAAAGCAGCGCAAACAATGGACAACAAAAAGTTCATTGTTGCGACTGACCGTGGCATTTTCTACAAAATGCAGCAGTTATGCCCAGAGAAAGAATTCTTTGAAGCCCCAACAGCGGGTGAAGGCGCAACATGTAAAAGCTGCGCACATTGCCCGTGGATGGCAATGAATGGCTTAAAAGCGATTGAAGAAGCACTGACAGACCCAGAAGGTAAAGAAGTGTTTGTTGATATGGACTTACGCGAAGGCGCATTAAAGTCGCTTAACCGTATGTTAGATTTCTCAGCAACGCTTCAACGTTAAGAACAAATTGTCTATATACAAAAGGCAAGGTGTTCACCTTGCCTTTTTTGTTTGATTACTAATCACTTAACTGCACTATTTTAAAAAGCCCTTGCGTCTGTAGGGTTGTTTTCATACTATAACGCCGCGCTTTACTCTAAGCGCCTTAGGTGACGTGTCCGAGTGGCTGAAGGAGCACGCCTGGAAAGTGTGTATACGGCAACGTATCGAGAGTTCGAATCTCTCCGTCACCGCCATTTCTTAAATTTACCCTACCATCGCAAAGTGCTTTTCAAGATTACATTTAGCGCGCATTGCTATGTGGCTACTGACTTTCCTAGCAAGTTCTATTACTAATAATTCAAGTTGTTCACGGCTATAACCTAGTAATACACAGCGTTTAAGTTGCTCGCTAACTAAGCTGCTGGCATCGTCTAGCGCAAATAAAGCGCCTAAAGAGGCAAGCTCAAATACCTTGTTGTTTTGCTGCTCTATGCCAAAAGGTAGTTGGCCAAATGTGAGCGCGGTTTTTAGTTGCTGCTCTGTCCGTTTAATAAGCAACGTATTTGAACCTTGAATATCATCAAGTGAGTTTAAAATCTCTAGTGCTAGCAATGCTTTTGGCACCCCAGAATACACACTAATATGCGGTAAAATATCACACAACTCTTGCATTGAAACGCCATCATTCAATGCGTGCTGACATGCTCGTTTTAACAAAGGCTTGTCATGAACGGTGACCAAAGCAGCGATCGCGACAAACACAAATAAATCCGTGTTGTTATGGTTCATAATTTCTCTTTTGATTTTAGATATTGAATGTATTGAGGTTTTGTAGCATTGGCTGATTGCAAAGAGCATGCAATCGAAAAATTGAAAATACATTATGGTTGATGATGACAGTTTCTGCTTGCCATAAATGATTTAATTTTTGCCTAAAATAACGAACTGTTACCTAAAATGGTCCTAACCTCAAATTACGGTGATACACTTAATTGAGTATTTCTTAGAGGTAATCTAAATGCGTCAGGCATTAATAAAAGCGGTTAAAGCGATAGCGATTGCAGACGGTAATTTTGAAACGGCGATTCCTGAGTTATTGGTGTTCAGACGAAGCGAAGTTTCATTACCGATGGCCTGCGTGTATGAGTTAGGGCTGGGTATTAGCTTGCAAGGTGCAAAGCGAGTTGTGTTGGGTGAACATAGTTATGATTATACAGACGGCCAATCATTGGTGACCTCAGTCGATGTGCCCGTAGCTTCACAAATAACGCGTGCTAGTAAAGAGCAGCCATTTTACGGCATTTATTTACGTTTAGATGCCCATGAAATCAGCCATATTGTTGCTGAAATGGATTTTGCTGGGCAAGACAAGTTCCCTAAACACCAAGCTATGTCGGTGGTTGATACTGACAATGGCTTGCTTGACGCTTTACTTAGGCTTTTAGAACTCGACAAAGAGCCTCAATTAAAAGCTAACCTTGCGCCACTTATTAAAAAAGAAATCATATTGCGCTTGTTAAATAGTCCGCACAGCCCTTATTTAAGGCAAATTGTGATGTCTGGCTCTGCCCATCAAAAAATCGCCAAAACCTTATGTTGGTTAAAAGAAAACTACACGAGTCATTTTTCAATTGATGATTTAGCCCGTGATGCGCACATGAGCCCGTCGACATTCAGGCTACATTTTCGTGATGTGGTAAAGATGAGCCCATTGCAATACGTAAAAAACTTACGGTTGCAGGCGGCAAGGCAATTAATGCTGAATGAGCGAATTGATGTGGGCTCTGCGGCTTTAAAAGTGGGTTACGAGAGTCCATCCCAGTTTAGCCGCGAGTACACACGCTTTTTTGGTAAGCCACCGATAAAAGATATTTCGGCACTGCGGTTACAACAAATCGCATAAAAAAGGGAGCGCTTGGCTCCCTTACATTTAAAATCGTCTTTTTGGCATTCTCAGTTGTGAGTCAAACTCATCGGGGAATAAAATTGTGCCGTCGTCTTGGTCTGTTGGGAATACAGCAATGAGTAAGTCATCTTGCTCAAGGCCCGGTGTCCAGCGACTTAACCAGTCTTTTACAGGGATGGCTTTTGGTGTGCAGTCTTGCCATTCACCGGTTGCCCAGCTTTGGGCAAATTCGCGGCTAGGCCATACAGGCACGCAGTCGTCGTCTTCGTTAGAGAGCATGACGCAGCCATGTTCATCATTGAGGATCCACACTTGTTTAAACTCTTGAACCGTTTCAAACATATAAGCGAGTCGTTTCTTAGCGCCTAAGGCGAGTACAGCATCAAATTCAGTTTCAACACGTTTAGCAGTTGCATTATTCATGACAGGCTCACTCTTTTAGTTATACACAGCTACACCTTAATCATAAGGTGATAAATTAATATGACAAGTAAAGTTAATAGCTAAATTAATTTACTAATGCGGCAAATAGATCGTCAGCAAGTTGTTGCAGAGATTTAGGGTCTTGATTTGTCAGCGCATAGGTACGAATACCGTATATGCCCATGACTAAAAAGCGCGCCAACTGTTGCGCTGACTTGCTACTTGAAAATTCGTTGTTATCTAGCGCTTTTTGAAGCTGCTCAGCGAGGGCATGCTCATAAGCGTTTAAGTTACCACGCAGTACAGTGCAAATCTGAGGGTCGTTGCCTTCAACCTCAGAAATACTCTTTGTAAGTAAGCACACTTTAGCTACTTCACCTTCAATACACTCATCAACAATTACAGTTAAGTAATGTTTGAGGGTCGATAAAATTGATTGTTGGTCATTAAAAAGGGCAGTAAATTGTTGGTTTCTATCTTTTTGATATTGCTCGGTGGCGGCTAAAAACAAGCCTTTTTTGTTGCCATAAGCCGCGTAAATAGAACCCGGGTGAAGGTGAGTTACTTCTTTTAATTTTTGCATACTGGTCTTCGCATAGCCATATTGCATAAAGGCATGCATGGCTTGGCGAAGTACAAATTCAGTATCAAATTCAGCAGTTCTCATTAAAGCTCCTCACGGTATATAATACCAATCCGCAATAATACTTAGTCATTTTGAGGGATTAAACCTGTCGCTACCCGCGTTAAAAATTTCTGATTTACGACTGCATGGATGCAGAAGGTAGAGCAATGCAGGAGCAATTGCCGAGCACAACTAAATAACGAAATTTTTGCCTTGTTATCAACGAAGTTTTCTTGCCTCAAAATAGACCACTTAATTAAGCGAATTTGTATAAACGAAGTTTACGTAATCTTGAACGATTATTCAAAATAAACCTTGAAGTGTGTATGTTTCGCCCTTATCTTGAATGTATGTTCAAGATAAGGATAAAACCATGACAACCGATTTACTTTCTCCGTTTAAATTAAACGACAGCATTGAGCTGCAAAACCGAGTATTAATGGCACCACTTACGCGCTGTATGAGCGACGATAACCTAGTACCTACACAAGCAATGGTTGATTATTATGCACGCCGTGCTGATGCGGGCTTAATTATTAGCGAAGCAACGATTATCCGCCCAGATGCCCAAGGTTATCCAAATACGCCGGGTTTATTTACTAGTGAACAAATTCAAGGTTGGAAGAAAGTGACCGATGCTGTGCATGCTAAAGGCGGCAAAATGTTTGCTCAGCTTTGGCATGTTGGTCGTGTTGCTCATCCTCACTTTTTTGGTGGTGATGTACTGGCACCATCAGCAATTGGTATTGAAGGTTCGGTACCAAGAATGCGTGAATTAACTTACGTTACTCCAAAAGCGGCAACCATTGAAGACATTCAAGGTTTAATTGCTGACTACGCAAAAGCGGCGGAAAACGCAATTGAAGCGGGTTTTGACGGGGTAGAAATTCATGGTGCGAATGGTTACTTAATTGATCAATTTTTACACTTTGCTGCCAACCAACGTGAAGATCAATACGGTCAAACACCAGAAAACATGTCGCGTTTTGCTCTTGAAGTCGTTGATGCAGTAGTGGCAGCAATTGGTGCAAATAAAACTGCATTACGTTTATCGCCAGGCGCGTATTTTAATATGACTGAAAGTGACGGTGATAAAGCGGTATTTGATTATCTATTAACAGCGCTTGAAACGCGTAACCTTGCGTACTTACATGTTGGTATTTTTGATGACAGCATGCGCTTTGCAAGCTTAGGTGATAAGTCGGCGTCTGAATATATGCGCGGTGCATACAAAGGTACCTTAGTCGGGGTAGGCAGCTATAGCTTTGAGACAGCTAATCAAGCTATCGATAATAACCAATTTGACTTAATTGCGATTGGTCGCCCATTCATTGCGAACCCAGATTACATAAGTAAAGTTAAAAATGGTGAAGCGTTAACACCATACAGCGACGAAATGCTGGCTGAATTGATTTAAGTAAACCTAATAATATTGTTCAACCAACAAGCGCCTAGTTAATTTAACTGGGCGTTTTTTCTAATACTTTCTTATTTATTAAACAGTTAAGTCTTAAATCTGCCATGAAAATGCATTAATTGTTTAATTGTTGTGTCAAAAATTTTGACCCTAAATGTCATACGCGCTCTGCATACTGTGCCCGCTTTTAAATACGTAACCTTGGAAAAACAATGAGCACAGTAACTAAAAAAACAAAGCTAAGCCTTGTAGTCGCAACGCTTTTAGCAACATCGGCAAATGCAAACACGAATAACGAAATTGAAGAAATTACCGTTGTTGCAAAGCCAACCAGTTATGCAAATAACGTTATTGAACCTGCCATGCTTGAGCAACAAAGTTCAGTATCAAGCGTGTTAGCCGTAATTGATAACCTACCGGGTATTAGCATCAACGAAGGTGATGCGTTTGGTGGTGACGATTGGTCAACCACCATTACTATGCGTGGCTTTAGTATTGATGGTAATCAACAGCAATTAGGTATGACGATTGATGGTATTCCTAATGGTGGTTCTAACTATGGTGGCGGTGCAAAAGCAAACCGTTACTTAGACAGCGAAAACTTAGCAACGGTTGAAGTAGGGCAAGGTACGTCTGATATTGCCTCTGCATCACTCGAAGCATTAGGCGGTACTTTCAATTTTGTGAGTGCACAACCAAGTACCGAGCAAAGCACTACGTTTGCTTATACAACGGGCGATCATAACGCTAGCCGCTACTTTGTGAAGCACGAAACAGGCACTGTGTTTGATAATACGCAAGCCTATATTAGTTATTCACAAACAGACACTAGTCGCTGGGTTGGTGATGGTAGCAATGGTGGTAAAGACAACCAACACATCGAAGCGAAGTTTGTATCAGACTTTAGTGACTTAACTGTAACAGGTCGTGTTTCGTATGATGATGTTCACGAAATTAACTATAACAGCATCAGTATTAGCGAGTTTGAACAAAACCCTGATTGGGATCGTTTAACTTGGAATTGGACTGGCGTGCCGCATTTTGATCAAATGTTTGCTGAGGGCTGGGGTACACTGCGTGAAAATACTCTTGCGTATGTAAAGTTTGATTACGCATTAGGTGCCACTTCAAACTTAAGCTTGTCGCCTTACTATCATAAAAACTCGGGTCGTGGCGATTGGATCCCGCCTTATTTAACGTCACCGGTTGATGGCGATGGTAACCCAACAACAATTGGCGGCGAAAACGCTGGCAGCTACGGCTTTACAGATAGCGACGGTAACCCACTTGCACCTGCTGCAGGTTGTACGGCAAGTTTAGAGTGGCCATGGTCTTCAGGCCCTGGCTTAAACCCAGCCTGTTACCCAGATGATGCTATTCCAGTTATGTCGTATCGTCATACTCACTATAAAAAAGACCGCTTAGGTATGACTGGTGAGTATCAAGTAACCCTTGGCAACCATGACATAGAAGCCGGTTTTTGGTTTGAACAAACAGACCGTGATGAGTCACGTGACTGGCATAAAGTTATTGATGCCCGTATTTATCATCACTTTGACCATACGCCGTATTGGACACAGTACAAAAACACCTTCGAAACAGATACATTCAAGTGGTACGTACAAGACTCAATTAGTTTAGGCGAATTCACACTTAATTTAGGTGCTAAACAGTACCTTGTTGAGCTGCAGCGTTATAACCATTTTGAAGATGAATACTCAGATAAAATCGACAGTGATTCAGACGTACTATTCAGCGGTGGTGTGCTTTATCAGCTATCTGCAAGCACAGAACTATTCACCAGCTACAGCGAAAATTTTGCGGCAATTAAAGATGGTGTACTTGAACGTGATTCATCAACACTGACCGAAATTGAACCAGAAACAGCGGAAAACATCGACCTAGGTGTGCGTTACAGCGATGACCGCTTAAGCCTAACGGCAACAGCTTACAGCATTGAGTTTGATAACCGCATTACCTTTATTGCTCCAGGTAGTGATACCGATGGTATTGATTACACCATTGGCACGAACGGTTCTTACATCAACGTTGGTGGTATTGAGTCAACGGGTGTGGAGCTTTCAGCAAGCTATATGCTGACTGACAAATGGAATCTTTACACATCGTATACCTACAATAACTCTGAGTATCAATCGAACGATCCAAGTGCTTACAACAGCGAGGGTGAGTTACTTGAAGATGCATCAGCCAGTTTTAAAGCGGGTGATGAAGTGATTGACTCAGCACAAGATTTATTTGTGGTATCGGCAGACTACTACAGCGGTGATTTCCGCTTTGGTTTATCGGCTAAATACACAGGTGAGCGTTTAGGGGCATGGACTGATGAGCAAACCCGTTCGCGTAATGAGGTTGATGGTTACACCTTGGTTGATTTAAACATTGGTTATAACACCAGTCTTGATTCAGGCGTGTTTAAATCAATCGACCTTGCATTTGTGGTGAATAACCTGTTTGATAAATCATATCTCGCAGGTGGCACAGGTAATGGCTCTACCTACTTTATTGGTGCACCACGTACCGCAGCTTTAACACTTACAGCGCAGTTTTAAGTAATAAGCTAACGTTTAAATAGCCCATCGTTGATGGGCTTTTTTGCAGGTGAAATATGAAAAAATTAATTTTAGCCACGGCGGTGGTAGCAGCATCACTATTAAGCTTAAACAGTAAAGCTGCCGACAATGTAGTGCTCGTGACCCTTGACGGCCTTCGCTGGCAAGAAGTGTTCTCTGGTGCAGATAAAAACCTAATCTATAACACTGATTTTGTTGCAGATACAGATGAGCTAAAGGCGCTTTTTTGGCGAGATGACCAAGCACAGCGTACTCAAGCGTTAATGCCATTTTTTAGCGAGACATTGGCAAAGCAAGGCGTTTTGATTGGCGATAGAACTCAAGGCTCATTGATGTCGGTAAGCAACCCGTGGTATTTCTCATACCCAGGATACAGTGAAATTTTAACCGGCATGGTAGATGAAAATATCGATAGTAACGATAAAGTGCCTAACCCGAATAAAACCATTTTAGAGAGTTTAAATTCTCAGCCAGAGTTTAAAGGTAAAACCGCGCTTTTTGGTAGCTGGGATGTGTTTCCCTATATTGTAAATCGTGAGCGCAGTGGAGTGTTTGTTAATGCTGGCTTTGAAGCTTTTGATGCTGTGAAGTCAGAGGAAGTGACTCTGCTAAACCAAATGCAAAGCGAGATCCCAAGTCCTTGGCACAATGTTCGCCTCGACAGCTTTACCTACCGATTTGCCAAACAATATCTATTAAATAAACAGCCGCGTTTACTTGTTATTAGCTTGGGTGAAACCGATGACTTTGCTCATAACGGTAAATACGATGCCTATTTAAAATCGGCTAAACAAAGTGATGCGTTTATTCGTGACCTTTGGCAAACAATTCAACAAACACCGGGCTATAAAGACAACACTACAATGATCATTACCACCGATCATGGCCGTGGCAGTCATGCTGATGATTGGCAGCATCATAGTTCTAAGCGTGCTTTAGCTCGTTCAGAGCAAGGTAAGAAACGTTTTCCAAACGGCATTGTTGGCTCTGAGCATATTTGGTTAGCGGCGATAGGCCCAGATATAAAAGCAAAGGGCTTAATAAAGACCAAAAATGAGCTTAAACAAGCGCAAGTGGCTGCAACTGTGTTGAGCGTTTTAGGCATCAACAGCCAGCAAGTTAACCCGAAGATGGCAGCGCCGATTAAGGAGATTTTAAAATGAGTTTAACGCTTAGTTTTTTTAGAAGCGCCTTATCTGGACTAATGCTGGTTAGTTGTGCGAGTGCGATTGCCGCACCGAGTAAAATTTTGTTTGGCTCATGTGGTCATCAAGACAAAGCTATTCCCATTTTTGATGCTATCAACAAAGAGCAAGCCGATTTATTTATGTTCCTTGGCGATAACATTTATGGAGATACCGAAGATATGTCGGTACTTGCCGATAAATATCAACGTTTAGGGCAAAAGCCGGGCTTTAAAACATTACGTGCAAATACACCTATAATAGCCATGTGGGATGACCATGATTATGGCGAAAATGACGCTGGCAGCGAATACCCAAAAAAACAGCAATCACGAAAAATCATGCTCGACTTTTGGCAAGAGCCAGCGGATTCTGCTCGCAGAACTCGTGAAGATGGTATTTACACTTCGTACACGTACGGTGAAGGTGAGCAAACAGTAAAAGTCATCATGCCTGATCTGCGTTTTAATCGTGCACCGTTGAATCACGTATCAGCGATGACCTATCAACTTGAGCGAAAACCTGCAAAACAAGGGCCTTATAGTCCAACAACCGATAAAAACGCCTCTATGCTTGGCGAAAGCCAATGGCAATGGCTCGAACAAGAGCTTAAGTCAGATGAAAAGATAAAAATCATTGCCTCAAGCTTGCAGCTATTAGCTGATTTTACGGGCTGGGAGTCATGGGCTAATTATCCGGCTGATCGTGAGCGTTTATTTGCGCTTATTAAAAAGCATAAAGTAAATGGTGTGATTATTGTCAGTGGTGATACTCACTGGGGTGAGCTGTCTAAGTATCAACAAAACCTAGATTATCCACTTTACGAAATGACCAGCTCTGGGCTTACAGAAAAGTGGAAAGATGTTAGCCCTAATAAACACCGTGTGGGTGATTACACTCATGAGGTTAACTACGGCGATTTAACAATCGATTGGCAAAAAGCAGACCCTACCATTCGTATTGCGCTTAAAGGTATCAAGGGTGATGAGATAATGCACACCGAGTTCGCGTTATCTACGATAAGCCCATACCAGTAAATATTGCCTGCTGTGCATATCCTTAACATATGCCCGCAGTTCATGCCCGTAAACATGTTATAAGCCTTGTTTGCGGGTATTTCTCTCTATCCCATCTAATTAAAATATCTTACACTGTGTCAATTAGTTAGTTTCAAGCAAGGACAGTGTAAAGTGCTGAATATAATTCAATCAAATCGCATGGAAGCACTGCAAGCGCGGTTTCACGCTCTTCTTAAAGTTAATCCATTAACGAGTCCCTTTAAAAAAGAAATTGTGCTTGTGCAGTCACCGGGCATGTCGCAGTGGCTAAAAATAGGTTTAAGTGAACACTTAGGGATTGCCGCTCAGGTTGATTTTCCACTGCCTTCGAGTTTTATATGGCAGCTTTATCAACAATTATTGCCTGATGTACCTAGTGAATCACCGTATAACAAAGCTAACCTTGCTTGGAAGCTGTTTGCTATTTTACCAAACTGCATTGATGAGCCGCTGTACTTACCGCTGAAAACCTATTTAGATGGTGATAGCGAAGGGCAAAAAACCTTTGCCTTGTGCGAGAAAATTGCTGACGTTTATGACCAATATTTAATGTATCGCCCCAATTGGATTGCCACTTGGGAGCAGGGCATCGATGAGCTTGATGATGTTGATGTGGGCATTGCGCCATGGCAGCCAGATCTCTGGCGTAAGCTGGTGGCGCACAGTAAAGAACTTGGGCAAAGCCAATATCACCGTGCCAACATGCAAGACAAACTCCTTGCAGCCCTTGAAAAAATGGACGCAAGCCAATTACCTGAGCGTATTAGTTTATTTGGTATTTCTGCAATTGCGAGCAGCCAGCTTGAAGTATTTCAGGCCATTGCGAAAAAAACGCAGGTGTTTTTGTTTTTCTTTAACCCAAGTGAACATTACTGGGGCGACACACTCGATGAAAAAACAGCAGCCAAGATTGCTGCTAAATATGCTAAACGCCCGCAGTTGCAAGCGCTTCAAGACAGCGCTAAAAACCCTGATCACGAGTACTTTTTTATTGGTAACCCGTTACTCTCGTCATGGGGTAAATTAGGCCGAGACTATTTTGAGCAGTTACTGCAACTAGATGCGCAGTGGCTTGACGGATTCGATAACGAGTTTGATCAAAGCTTGTTATCGCAAATACAGTCTGAAATTTACCAATTAGCCTTCAAGGGTGAGTCATTAACGCCTGATAAAGAATGGTTTATTAATGACGAAGGCAAATTGCCGATTCAGGCTAATGACACCAGTATTGTGCTGAGTGATTGTCACACGCCACTTCGTGAAGTAGAACGATTACATGATTACTTACTCAATTTATTCAATGAAAATAAAGAGCTAACACCGAAAGATATTATTGTAATGATGCCGGATGTTGGCACATACAGCCCGTATATTGAGGCGGTGTTTGGTGGTGCCGAAGGGCGACGTTTTATTCCTTATGCGTTAGCCGATTTAGCGATAGAGCAAGAAAAACCAGTACTTAGCTCGTTTGCTAGTTTAACCGATTTACCTTACTCACGCTTTGGTGTGTCTGACATTCTTGATTTACTGCAAGTCACACAAATTGCCGAGAAGTTTAACCTCGAAGCCCATGAATATGAGCAAATTGGTTTTTGGCTTGAACGCGTTGGCGTTAAATGGGGCTTAGATGCCGCCCACAAAGACAGTTTTGGCTTACCCGCAATAGATTTAAACACTTGGCAACATGGCCTAAACCGCTTGTTACTTGGCGTTGCACAACGTGATGAACAATTGCCGTTTTCGGGAATTTACAGTGCCGATGAAGTTGAGGGCATGGCATTAAATACCTTAAATAAACTCATTGAATTTATTGATGTACTGGCCCGTTATAAAGCCAAGCTGCAAGCTGATGCACCACTTAACGAAAAAGCAGAAATTCTAAAAGAATTATTAAACGATGTGTACAGCGATGAAGGCGAACAAAGCTGGGATTTATTAGTGCTGCAAAAAGTGCTCGATACACTGATTAAGCATTATGACAATGGCGATTACCAACAAGCTGTTTCGCAGCGCATTGTTAGTTACCTTGTAAAACAAGGTATTCAAGAAAAAGGCGTAGGACAGCGCTTTTTAGTGGGGCAAGTTAACTTTTGTACGCTGATGCCAATGCGTGCAGTGCCATTTAAAGTGGTGTGCATGCTAGGTTTAAATGATGCGGATTATCCGCGTACAGTTCAGCCAATTGGTTTTGACTTAGTGCCTTTCTCAAAACGCCAAAAAGGCGACCGCTCTCGTAAGCTCGACGACCGTTACCTGTTTTTAGAAGCGATTTTAAGTGCCCGTGAGAATTTATACATCAGTTATATTGGCCGTTCTTGTTTTGATAACCAACCAAGAATGCCCTCAACTTTAGTGAGCGAGCTGCTGGAATACATAGCCCGTAGTTTTGAGTTTGCTGATCAAGACACTCACTTAAAGCTACCAGAGGCGCTGATTAATTATCAGCACTTACAGCCATTTAACTCGGCTTATTATCTAACAGAGAAAACGGATGACGAGCAAAAAGCAAACAAACCGTTAGCCACACAATTACACAGCTATAACCCTGTGTGGATGCCAACTCAAGCTGTTAACCCTGAGCCACAGCAAGCTCTTAGTGTTAAGCCAGAAAGTAGTGTTGAGTTAACTCAGTTTATTCGCAGTATTTGCCAGCCGCACGAGAGCTTTTATCAGCAAAGTTTGGGTTTACGCTTACCGCAATTTAACGATATCGCTAAAGATGAAGAGCCATTTAGTTTAGATGCATTACGCCGCTACTTTTACCTTGACGAAATTCTCGAAGCGAGCATTCAAGAGCTACCGCTTAACAAAGCGCAAATAATGCAGCGCGGTGAATTACCTCAAGCCCATGTCGGCGATCTTGTGTTTGAAAGTATGCAGCACCGAGTTGATGCGCTTGCAGGGCAAGTAAAAGCGCATATTCAAGGTGATGAAGCATTACCCGTTGAAGTAAATATTAAAATTGCCAACACCACTTTAGAAGGTTGGTTAAATCATATTTATGGTCAAAAACAGGTGTTTTATCGCACCGCCAGTATTAAAGCAAAAGATGTTATTCGCGGCTTTGTGCATCATTTAGCAGCTCAAATAATGGGCCAGCCTGTTGAAACCCTTATTCTTGGTTTAGACAAGCAAATTAGTTTTTCACCCTTGTCAGAAGACGATGCCCGTAGCTATTTAAATGATTGGTTTTCGCTTTATGAAACGCTTTTAACTCGCCCTGTAGCGTTTTTCCCGGTCAGTGGTTACGAGTACATAAAAACAGACAAAGACATGGTTAAAGCAAATAATAAGTTCGCACCGCAATACATAGGCATAGGTGAAGGTGAAAACCCGTATATTCGTTTAACCATAAAGAGCCTTAAAGACTGTGAAGAAGAGTTTATAAAATGGAGCGAGCTGCTGTTATCGCCAATTGTTGAATTAGCACAGGAGGCAGATCATGCAAACGCTTAATCCAATGAGTATGGCGCTGTGTGGGCAAAGCCTTATTGAAGCCAGTGCCGGTACAGGTAAAACCTACACCATCACAGGTTTGTATTTACGGTATTTGTTGGGCTTACAAAAAGCGACCGGTGAAGATGAACAATTAAATACGCCGCTGAGTGTTGAGCAAATACTGGTGGTGACCTTTACTGAGGCCGCAACTCAAGAAATTAAAGACCGTGTAAGGGCGCGTATAATCAATGCCAGAGATGCTCTGCTTGGTAAAAAGCCTGATGATGAGCTGATTGAGCAAATAATTAACGAGGTAACTGACAAACACGCCGCATTTGATTTGCTAGACGCTGCGGCAAAGTCGATGGATGAAGCCGCTATATTCACTATTCATGGCTTTTGTCAGCGAATGCTGAAACAACATGCCTTTGAATCCGGCGTGGCGTTTAACTTAGAGTTTATTTTAGATGAGCGTGAGCTCATTCAAGAAACCCTTAATGACTTTTGGCGTGCCTTTGTTTACCCACAATCAAAAGAGCGCACCCAAGCAATTACCGATATTTTCCCAGTGCCTGCATCACTGTATTCACAGGTGGTGAGTTTACTCAATAAACAAGGGGCAACAATTACCCCTGAGTATGACCTTGACGAAATATGGCAAGCGCGCGACAACTTTGTGGCAAAAGTACCGGCATTTAAAGCGGCGTGCCGTGAGACTGAGTTTATTAATGCCGTAAAAGCATCTGATTTAAGTGGCTCAAAAACTCCAGGTCGAAAAAACAGCCTTGCTGCGCTTGAAGAGTATATAAACAATGATGAGCTATTTTTTGTATTTGGTACCAGTAAATACTCGTTTGAAGTGTGGAGCACAGAAAATTTAAGCGACCCTGCAAATTATAAGAAAAACGGCAGCTTGCTTAGTCATGAAATGCTGGCTCGGTTTGATGAAATGGCGCAACTTAGTAGCCTTATCAATAACGGGTTGAATATTGCGATAGTGCAATATGCTGCTAAATGGGTGGCAAATGCATTAGTTAAACGTAAGCAAGAACAAGGCGTGATCACCCCTGATGACTTATTAAGTAACTTGCATCAGGCACTTTTAAGTGAGCAAGGCCAAGCATTAAGTGAAAAAATTGCCGCCTTGTTTCCAGTTGCCATGATTGACGAATTCCAAGATACCGACCCAATCCAATATGGTATTTTTAGCCGCATTTATGGCATTAAAAACACCACCCTTGCCATGATAGGCGACCCAAAACAGGCTATTTATGGTTTCCGTGGTGCAGATATTTTTACTTATATTGGCGCAAAACAAGCCGTTTCAGATGATAAGCAATACACTCTAGATACCAACTATCGCTCAAGTGAAGGGGTTGTTGATAGTGTAAACCGTTTATTTGCTAAAAATGACAATAGCTTTATTTACAACGATGCGATCCCATTTCAAAAGGTTAATGCCAAAGGTAAACAGCAAGACAAAGCGTTTTTAATAAACGGTGAAATGCCAAGTGCGTTTGAATTTTCGGTTTTTGTTGATGAGTACGCCGAAGCGAACAACAAGGCAACCAGCAAAGGGGTGGCTCAACAAGCATTGGCTTTGCAGTATACGAAAAAAATTACTGAGCTACTAAAGCAAGCTAATGCAGGCCATGCAACTATTGCAGGAAAACCACTTACTGCCGCCGATATCTGTGTGTTAGTGCGTGACCGAAACGAAGCACAGCTTATGAAAACAGCACTGGCAGAAGCCGCCATTGCCAGCGTGTATTTGTCCCGTGATAGTGTGTTTAACCAAGAGCTTAGTCATCATTTACTGAACTTTTTAACGGCATTGCATGGACAGTATGATGAGTCATTACTGCGTGGTGTACTAGCAGGGCCATTGTTTTGTTTAAGCTACAACCGTATTTATGAGCTTCACGAAAACGAAAGTGCATGGCAAGAACATCTAAACTTTTTTGCTCAGCTTGCCCACATTTGGCATAAACAAGGCGCAATGGCGATGCTCGAGCGTTTATTAAGCCATAATCAGCTCGCAGCACGTTGGCAAGGCTTAGGCTACAACGTTGAACGCTGGCTCACCGATTTCCGTCATTTAGGTGAAATCTTACAGCAAAAGCAAATTGAGCTTGAGGGCACCCATCGATTGCTGCGTTGGTTTGCACAAAAAGTTAGTCAACAAGATGGCGAAGCGGTGCAAGTACGCCTAGAAAGCGATGCAAATTTGGTGAAAATTGTCACTATGCACGCCTCAAAAGGCTTAGAGTACCCGATTGTATTCATGCCGTTTGCCTGTGGCTACCGTGAAAGCAAAGAAGCCCTTTACCATAAAGACGGTAAGCTTATTTATGACCTTGCTAAAAGTGACGACGCAATGCAAAAAGCAGAGCAAGAGCGCTTAGCTGAAGATTTACGATTACTTTATGTGGCATTGACACGTGCCGTGCATTTTTGTTCTGTGGGGATGTATAACATTGCCCAAGGTCGTAGCGCTCGCCCAGGTATTCAAAGTACCAGCATTGGCCACGTATTATTTGCAGGGTTAGAGATTAAATCGGGCGATGAATGGCGCGCGTTGTTACAACAATTTTGTGAAGGCTCTGCGCACATGCACTATGAGGCGTTTAGCCAAGCAGGTGAACTTGAAAAGTTAACATTTGCTGGTGCAGACAGTGAGCAAGCCTATCAAGTTAATACTGTTAAAGCAGACATTCAGCGTGATTGGCGCTCAACCAGCTTTAGTAGCTTAACGCTGAAAAAGCATACTGATCAAATAGAGCTTGGCCGCAGTGATGAAGACCACGAAAAAGATGAGTTTTTAGCCCAAAATGCCAATGCTTTAACACCTTACAGCTTCCCTAAAGGCGCAAAGCCAGGTAGTTGTTTGCATGAAATATTTGAGCAATTAGACTTTACCGACCCTTATGCGTTAAAGCGTCCAGCCATGGAGCAAGACGACCACGCCCTTGATAAAGTGATCAAAACGTTATTCGAAAAATACCATATTGACGATAGCTGGCAGGAAATGACCGAGCAGTGGATCCTTGCTGCACTGAATTGCCCATTAAACGATAAAGGGCTTAGTTTATCAGTACTTGAGCCTGATACCTGTTTGGTCGAAATGGAATTTAATTTACCGCTGTTATCGCTCTCAAGCGATAAGCTTAACCAAGTTTTAGTTAAACATTTCAATTTACCCGGGCAGCTTGATTTTAGTGAGGTGCAAGGCTTACTGAAAGGCTTTATCGATTTAATATTTTGCTGGCAGGGTAAGTATTTTATTCTTGATTATAAATCGAACTTTTTAGGCAATAGTGCGGCTGACTACCAACATGAGCAACTAGAGCAAGCCATGACCAGTCATCAGTATCATTTACAGTATTTGATATATACCGTGGCATTGCACCGCTTATTAAAACAACGTATTCAAGATTACGATAGCGATACGCATTTAGGCGGTGTTTACTACACCTTCTTACGTGGTATGAGTGAAGGGCAAGGGGTGTATTTCAATCAGCTAACAAAACAGCAAATAACTGAGCTTGATAGCTTATTCGCACAAGGAGCCATGCTATGAGTCAAATGACATTCGGCTTTGATGACCATGAGCCAAACGAGCCAATGAATAAGCAACCAGAACAACCAGCACAACATGCCCAAAGCGATTCAGTGTTGCCTGCTACAGAGGTTAAAACGCAGCCTTTACTGAGTTATTTGCTTGAGGCAAAACGTATTCGCTTAGTTGATGTGAAACTAGCAGAGCTATTGACTGGCACAGAAACAGTAGCCGGTTCACAAACACTGATAGAGAATAACGATGCAGCGCAAAATGAGGTTTTTTACCTGATTTTATTGCTTGCGGCTGCGCAGCAAAGTCAGCACAGTTGTTTAGAGCTGGTGAATATAAACTGGCAAAACCCGTTTGAAATTAAACAGCAAAGCCTAGCTGATGCCAGCATTGCAGCCCCTGATGTTTTAACCCCGTTTGATATGGAATTTGGCCTTGCTGAAGCCGTTAATAAACTAATGAATGCTGAGTGTGTAGGGGACGACAAACCACTGCTATTGTTTGCGAATAAACTTTATTTTGCCCGATTGGCAGAGTACGAAACCACACTGGCCTCGCGTTTACATCATTTAGCAACGAAAGAACTCGCACTTGATGAAGCCGCATTAACGTCATTACTTGAGGTGTATTTTCCTAGCAGTGAACATACAACCAACCCAAGCGATCCCATTAAAACATTAAACTGGCAAAAAGTAGCCTGTGCGATTGCTGCAACAAAAGGCTTTAGTGTGATCACTGGCGGCCCGGGTACAGGTAAAACCACCACTGTAACTAAGCTATTGGCCATATTACAATCTTTGTATGCTAGTGCGCCGCTAACAATTAAGCTGGTTGCACCGACAGGTAAAGCGGCAGCGCGTTTAACCGAGTCGATTTTAGGGGCAAAGCAAAAGCTTAGTATGATCCCTGATAATATCGCCCCACTTATTCCTGACAGCGCGCAAACGATTCACCGTTTACTGGGCGTTATTCCGCATACCAATAAGTTTCGCCATAACAAGCGTAATCCGCTGCATTTAGATGTACTGATCATTGATGAGGCATCGATGGTAGATTTATCGCTTATGGCAAAACTAATCGAGGCATTACCGAGCCATGCAAGACTTATTTTACTGGGTGATAAAGACCAATTAGCCTCGGTTGATACGGGCAGTATTCTCAGCGACCTATGCCAAGGGTTAGAGCTTGGCAAAATGCCTGATTACAGCAGTGAAAGAGCAGCGCAGCTTAATCGCGTTTGTTTTAATAATCAGAGCGAAATACCCGCGGCGAGCAGTCATTTTGTACTTAACGATTGTATTGCGTTTTTACAGCAAAGTTATCGTTTTGATGGCAGCAGCGGCATTGGTCAATTAGCACAAGCTGTAAATACCAATAACAGTGGCTTACTAGGCTACGTTGAGCAAACGATTAATCAAGGTGGCTTTAAAGACCTTAAACTTAATTACAGCGTAATTAGTAAACCGATTGAGCAATTTGTGCAACAAGCGGCGTTGCAATATCACGATTATTTGCAGCTTATCCAGCAAGGGGCAAGTGTTGCCAGTGTGCATAAAGCATTTGCGCATTATCAGTTGTTAGCTGCAGTCAGAGAGGGAGATTATGGTGTAAATAGCCTTAATCAGCGTATTGAAAAAGCACTGGCTCAACAAGGTTTAATCTCGCCATATCAAAGGCATTACGTGGGTATGCCAATTATGATCAGCCAAAACGACTACCAGCTAAAACTGTTTAATGGCGACATAGGTATTTTAATGCACGATGAGCAAGGTCAGTTAAAAGCCATGTTTGTTGATGAACAAGAAAATATTCGTGCCTTTTCGCCCGCACGTTTACCTGCTCACGACAAAGTGTATGCCATGACAATTCATAAGTCGCAAGGCTCTGAATTTGCTTACACAGCGATGATTTTACCGCCAATAAAACAGGCTAATCAGGGCATTAACAGACAATTGGTTTACACGGGGATCACCCGCGCGAAAACCACATTTGAGCTGGTGGCCGATAAAAATGTATTGCTCATGGCGATGAATAAATCTGTTACTCGTGCATCGGGTTTATACGATAGGTTAAAACATGAGGCTAGTTAAAGTAACGAGTGACCAACTCAACGAGTTAATGGGTTGGTTTAACTCCGAGGCTGAACTGCGTATTTGGTCTGGGCCATTTTTTAATTACCCATTTGATACGCAAAGCTTTAAGAATGATTTAAACCTAGATGCGCTGAGCTCCTTCGCGTTGATTAATGACGAAGGCCAGATGTTAGGGTTTGGTCAATACTATTTACGTGAAGGTCGTTGCCATTTAGGGCGGCTAGTTATCGCGCCAAGTGAACGTGGTAAAGGTCTTGCAAAAGTGTTGATAAATTTACTAGGAGAGCAGGGCAAACAGCAATTGAACTGCGCTAGCTTGTCGTTGTTTGTGTATAGCCACAATACCCTTGCTAAAACAGCCTATGAAAAACTGGGTTTTATACAAACCCAGTATCCAGCGGACATGCCACTCGATGGCTGTATTTATATGACTTGCTAAGGGCGCTTAAAGCTGCTTTTACGAAACAGATTAGGTTGCCAGCCAAAGTGTATGGCGCCTAATCTTAAACATACCGTCACAGCAAATGCGCCAAGAATGCACCAAATATAACTCACCTCAAGGGTGAATAAAGCCGCGTAAGTTAACCCGCCAGATAAGCAAGCGGTTGAATAAAGTTCTTCGCCCATTACTAAAGGCACTTCTCGGCAGATCACATCACGCATCAGGCCACCAAAAATACCTGTGGTCATGCCCATAGTGATAGCCACAACCATATCAGCCCCTTCAATCAGTGCCTTTTCGATACCAATAATGTTGAAAATCGCCATCCCTACGGCATCAACTAACAACATGCTGTAGTTACTTAAATCGGGTAAGTGACGAATAGATAAAATAGAGGCGAATATGGCTATGTAAGTTGCGTACAAATAATCTGGTTGTGCTATCCAAAATACTGGTTTGTTGAGCAATATGTCTCGAAGTGTGCCACCACCCAGAGCTGTGACTGTGGCAACAACCACCACACCAAAACCACCGACACTTTTTTCATGGCCCAGCAAGGTGCCAGAAATAGCAAAAAACGCTACACCGATAATGCTTAAAAAATGAAAGTATTCTGATGTCATGGGGCTTCCTTACCTGTTTATAGTAATCTAACCCTAGCAAAATGAACTTTATTGATGCTTAACAGCTAAGAAAATAGGGCGGGTAGTGATGTCACCCGCCGGTAAGAAAAATTTTATTATTTTAGGTAATCAACCACTAATTGCGTCATTGCATTTACGCCAAGCTGTAAAGCTTTTTCGTCTGCAAAAAAATGTGGTGAATGGTTACTTGGTGCTGTAACCGCATCTTGACCTTTTGGTGTAACACCTAAGAAAAAGAACATACCTGGTGTTTCTAAGGCGTAGTAACTAAAGTCTTCGGCACCTGTGATAAGTGGCGTTGTGATCAGGTTTTCTTTGCCAACCACACTAGCAAGAGTTGGTGTCATTTTCTTGGTTAATTCAACATCGTTCACTGTTACTGGGTAACCATGATCAATGTGAACATGGGCTTCTGCGCCACCTGATTCAGCTACCATCTCAGCGGTTTTAGCTAAACGTTTTTTAATGTCAGCACGCATTTCTTGGTCAAAAGTACGAATTGTGCCAACCATTTCAACTTGATCAGGGATGATGTTGTTACGCACACCGCCATTAATGGCACCAAATGAAACCACAGAAGGTGCTTTAGTTACATCAACTTGGCGTGAGGCAATGGTTTGTGTTGCCATAATAATTTGTGATGACGCCACTATTGGGTCAACCCCATTCCAAGGGCGTGAGCCGTGAGTTTGGCGACCTTTTACTGTGATTGTAAATTTGTCGGCGCTGGCCATTAGCGGCCCTTCACGAAAACCAATTTGTCCGGTATTAAGTGAGCTGGTTACGTGTAAACCAAATACGGCTTCTGGCTTTTCTTTAAATAAGCCTTCTTTAAGCATCAGCTCAGCACCACCTTCTTCGCCATCAGGAGCACCTTCTTCAGCAGGTTGGAAGACAAACAGAATATCACCCGCTAGCTGGTCTTTAATTTTTACTAAAGACTCAGCTGCTGCCATTAAAATAGCCACATGGTTATCATGACCACAGGCATGCATTACGCCAACGGTATTGCCTTTGTACTCTGTTGTTTGAGTTGACGCGAAAGGTAAGTCTACTTGCTCTTTAACAGGTAGTGCATCCATATCTGCACGTAGCGCAATAAGCGGACCTTTTTTGCCCCCTTTAAGTTTGGCAACCACACCGGTATGAGCCACACCTGTTTGAACCTCAAGGCCTAACGAACGTAAATGCTTAGCCACGTATTTGGCTGTTTCAAACTCACGGTTACTAAGCTCTGGGTATTGGTGTAAATGACGGCGCCATTTAATAACTTTTTCGCTGACACTTTTATTGGCAGATTTAAGTTCAGTATTAATGTCACTCGCAAATGCAGGGGTAGAAATAGCACTGAGAAGTAGGCTGGTCGAAAGTAGTTTGTTTAACATCCCGTATCCTTTTATTATTTGTATGCACACTACAACAATGTAAAGGATAAACACTTGAATGAACAAGACCTTTCGGTAATTAACCAAGACAAATGGTTTAAAAATCGCACACAATTATTTAGGGACAAGCTAGTAAAAAATGCTAAATTAATCACCTTAAATGCGGGTGATGCATTGTTTTTGCGTGGTGATGAAAATACCGGTCTGTATTGTGTTATTAATGGCGTGCTTAGAGTTTCTGGGGTTAATAGCCAAGGCAAAGAAGCCGTGCTCAGTTTTGTAACCAGTGCTATGTGGTTTGGTGAAGTTGCTCTGTTTGATGGTGGTAAGCGGACCCACGATGTGTATGCTCAAACTGCGGTACGACTTTTACACGTACCTGAGCGGGCATTAACTCAGTTATTACAAAAGCATCCTGCTTATTGGCATGATTTTGGTCTGCTGCTTACCAATAAAGTGCGAAACCTGTTTGACTCATTAGAAGATCACGCACTCCTTACAGCAAAGCAAAAGGTGAGTAAGCGTTTATGCATGCTTTATCAATCGTCACACCAAAGCTGTTTGCCGCTTACCCAGCAACAACTTGCCGATATGACCTATTTAACACGGCAAACCATTAATCAAATATTACAATCTCTGCAAGCTGATTCAATTATTAATCTTAAATATCAATCGATTGAAATTATTGATATCGATAAATTGCAATCTCAATGCTAGCTTGGAACTAAAATTGCTACAAGGTTGTAATCAAGCTTAAATGGAAGACAACTTGTGGTAATTACATTTCATAATCAATATAACCCTTATCACGCTTCGACTGATGCTAAGCTGTCGCAAACGGCTCGCACTGAGGGTGTGAAAGCCATGCATACGCCAGCATCTTCAGCACAACAACTTTTACAAAAGCAGTCTGAGCCCAGCTCTTTTTTAGCACAAGCTCAAGAAGCTTTGGTTTATCAGCGGCTCGGGGTTGATAAAGAGAAAGTTGATGAAATAAAAGCGAAAATAGAGAAGCTTGCTGAACAAATGCAACAACAAGGTGCCGATACTAAAGCACTGCAAGAAAAAATGAATGAGCTGCAAGCGATGCTCGATGAAGAGTATCAAAAAGGTCGCGAACGCATGGATATGCGACCAGAAGCTGAAAAAGGCAAAGTTATTGATGCGCTGGTTTAATGTGTGAGATTAAGCTAGCAACTTTAAATGTCGGCTAGTTGACATTCTTGTTGGTGAATTTTCTGCTAATCTGAATTTTGAACACAGTTTTGGCAGGAAAAACAATGAAAACATTAAAACAACAACTGACAAATTACGCCCTCTATCACCGTTCTAAACGCAATATTTACACTCACTTTATTGGCATTCCATTAATTGTGTTTGCAATTATTTGTTTATTGCAACGCATCACGCTTATCTCAGAGCCTGCCGTTATCTCTTTAGCAAACGTGGTGATTGCACTCACCTGTCTTTATTACTTAATGCTTAGCTTATCTATGGGGTTAATTATGGCTGTATGCTTAAGTTTGTTAAGCATAGCTGCTGAGCCTGTGGTGTCGCTTTCAACAGAGTTATGGCTAGCTGTGAGCATTGGCAGTTTCGTTGTTGGTTGGGTGTTTCAGTTTATTGGTCACTATTTTGAAGGTAAAAAGCCAGCCTTTGTTGATGATTTAATTGGTTTGGTCATAGGGCCGTTATTTGTATTAGCAGAGTTCTTGATTATGCTTGGCTTTTATAAAGATATTGCTGATCATATCGAACAACATGCTGGGCCTAACAAAGCATAACAACAATAATAAGGAACACACATGCAATTAAATGGTAAAACAGTTTGGGTTACTGGGGCATCTTCTGGAATTGGTGAGGCACTTTGTGAGCAATTGGCGGCAAAAGGGGCTACGCTGGTACTGTCTGCCCGCAATGAGGAAAAACTCAACGCTCTTAATACAAGACTCGGCGGTAATCATCATGTGGTCGCTCTTGATTTGGCAAAGCCCGAAGCCTTGCTTGAAGATATGCCAGCAGTGATTGAGCGAATTGGCCGCATTGATGTGCTTATTAATAACGGTGGGGTGTCGCAGCGTAGTCTATTTTTAGAAAACGAATTTACGGTTTATCGCCAACTGATGGAAGTAAATTACTTTGGTTTAATTGCTTTAACTAAGGCGGTCGTACCACAGATGGTGAAGCAAGGTATGGGCATGGTGGTATCAATTAGCAGTGTAGCGGGTAAAGTCGGTTCAAAGTTCAGAACTGGGTATTCGGGTTCTAAGTATGCGGTTGTCGGCTTTATGGATTGCTTAAGAGCAGAATTGGCCGATAAGAATGTGAATTGCCTGACTATTTGCCCGGGTTCAATTAAAACAGCCATTGCGCATAATTCGTTAGATGGCCAAGGTAAACCGCAAAATAAGCCAGAGGAATCAATCGAAAACGGTATGGATGTGGCAAAAGCGGCTGTAAAAATGATTAAAGCCATTGAAGCCGAGAAAGATGAAGTTGTTATTGGTGAAGGAATAAGTGGTTTAGCACCGACTATCAAGCGTTTTTTCCCGGGCTTTTTTAATCGCCTCACAGCAAAAATGAACTACAGATAATTTATAGTCATTTGTTAGCGAATGATTCTCAGTAAACAATGCGCAGCTTAGGTTGCGCATTTTTTGTACCAAATGGTCGGATTATTATCACTTTAATCGATAAAAGGCACTAGTTTGCTATGGTTAAACGGGGATGGATTAGCATACAATGGGGTAAAAGTAGTCCAAACAAGAGAGAACAACAATGGCCGCATTTGGTACTGTATTTATGCCACAAATGATCCAAGCACGTTTTGCTGATAACTCATGGAGTGAAAGCGCGCTGGTCCCATCTGATAAAATCGAATTACATGCGGGTGCTCACGTATTACATTACTCAAGCACCTGTTTTGAAGGATTAAAAGCATTTCGTCACGAAGATGGCTCGGTCTATATCTTTCGTATGGATGCTAACATTGCTCGTATGAAACAAAGCTCTAAGTTACTAAACTTACCTGACTTTGACGAAAGCATGCTTGAGCAAATGATCAAAGACATTGTAAAAGAGTACGCAGACGAAACACCAACACCGCCGGGTTCAATGTATATTCGCCCAACTCACATTGGTACAGAAGCGGCAATCGGTAAAGCGGCTGCACCGTCAATGAGTTCCTTGCTTTATGTATTGCTTTCGCCAGTAGGTGATTATTTCTCAGGCGGTGCTACAGCATTACGTGTATTACTTGAAGAAGACGGCATGCGCTGTGCACCACACATGGGTATGGTTAAAAGTGGTGGTAACTATGCAAGTGCATTAGGTCCAATCTTAGAAGCTCGTTCAGAGCATCAAGCAGACCAAATTTTATTCTGCCCTGGTGGTGATGTACAAGAAACTGGTGCTGCAAACTTCATTCTAATTGATGGTGATGAAATCATCACAAAAGCACTTGATAGCACATTCTTACACGGTGTGACGCGTAATAGTATTTTAACGATTGCTAAAGATTTAGGTATGACAGTATCTGAGCGTAACTTTACTGTGTCTGAGTTACTAGAAAGAGCCGCTAAACCAGGTACTGAAGCTGCGTTATCAGGTACCGCTGCGGTACTTACCTCGGTTGGCACACTTATTCATAACGACCAAGAGTTTAAAGTGGGGTCGGGTGAACCAGGTGAGAAAGTTGCTAAATTACGCCAAGCATTGAATGATATTCAATGGGGTAAATCAGCAGATACTCATGGCTGGTTAACAAAAGTATAATCGCTGAGCAAATACATGCTTTGAAGAGCCACGTTACTACGTGGCTTTTTTGTTTTTACATTGGTTTACAGCACTTCCTGTGTTTAACCGCAAATTACTAGACATTCTAATGCTTTAATTTTACTTTCATTTTATTAACAATAACTAAAAGTAAATTTATTATGATCAAGAAAACACTAGCATGTGCAATTGTTGTTGCATTGGCGGGCTGCGGTGAATCTACCCCAACAAAAACAGAACAAACAGTAAAAACTGCAGAGGTTAAAGCTGCTGTGAATTATCCAGAAACTAAAAAAGGCAATGTTGTTGATGAATATTTCGGTGAGAAAGTAGCCGATCCGTATCGTTGGTTAGAAGACGATATGAGCGACGAAACAGCTCAGTGGGTGAAAGCCGAAAATGACGTTACCTTTTCTTATCTAAAAAATATTCCTTATCGCGATGAGCTGAAAACTACGCTTGAAAAGCTGATGAACTATGAAAAAGTCACAGCGCCATTTAAAGAGGGTGAGTACACTTATTTTTATAAAAACGATGGTCTGCAAAATCAGTACGTAGTTTATCGTAAAAAAGGCGACTCAGAAGCTGAGGTGTTCTTAGATCCAAATACTTTTAGCAGCGACGGCACAACCTCAATGTCGGGCTTAACATTCACAGAGGACGGCACGCTAGCGGCCTATCAAATCTCTGAAGGCGGCAGTGACTGGCGTAAAATTATCATTATTGATACAGCGACTAAACAACCAATTGAAGAAGCATTAGTCGATGTAAAATTCAGCGGTATCTCTTGGCTTGGCAATGAAGGATTCTATTATTCGAGCTACGATAAGCCAAAGGGTAGTGAGCTGTCTGCAAAAACAGATCAACATAAAGTTTACTACCATAAGTTAGGCAAGGCACAAGCAGATGACCAATTAGTTTATGGTGGCACAGAGGCTCAGAAACATCGTTATATTGGTGCTGATGTAACCCGTGATAATCGTTATTTAATAATTGCTGCAAGTACTTCAACTTCAGGTAATAAACTGTTTATCAAAGATTTAACTAAGCCTGACAGCGAGCTAGTGACTATTTTAGATAACACTGATTCAGATACCTCAATTATTGATAATGACGGCTCGAAACTGTATTTAGTGACTAACTTAAACGCGCCAAATAAACGTGTAGTGACTGTTGATGCCGCTGATCCAAGCCCTGAAAATTGGCAAGATTTAATCCCAGAAACTGACAATGTGCTTAGCCTTTCAAAAGGTGGTGACTACTTCTTTGCTAAGTATATGGTTGATGCGATTTCACAAGTAAAACAATACGATAAATCAGGTAAATTGGTGCGTGACATCAGCCTGCCAGGTGTGGGTACTGCATATGGCTTTAGCGGTAAGCACGATGCACAAACGCTGTATTACTCATTTACTAATTACACTACACCAGGCAATACCTATTCGTTCGATGTTGAATCAGGTAAGTCTGATGTGTACCGCAAGTCGGGCGCTAAATTTAATAGCGAAGAATACATCTCTGAACAAGTGTTCTATACATCAAAAGATGGCACCAAAGTTCCGATGATTATTTCGTACAAAAAGGGCACCGAACTTAACGGTAAAAATCCGACTATTTTATATGGTTATGGTGGATTTAACGTGAGCCTAACACCAAGCTACAGCCCTACAATTGCGGCATGGCTTGAGCACGGTGGTATCTATGCTGTTGCTAATATTCGTGGTGGTGGCGAATACGGTAAAGAATGGCATGTAAATGGTACACAGCTTAAGAAGCAAAATGTATTTGATGACTTTATTGCTGCGGCTGAGTACTTAAACGAAAAACAATACAGCTCACCTGATTACCTAGCGGTACGTGGTGGCTCAAATGGTGGCTTATTAGTTGGTGCGGTTATGACACAGCGCCCTGAGCTATTTAAAGTTGCGCTTCCTGCTGTAGGTGTTTTAGATATGCTGCGTTACCACACCTTTACAGCGGGTGCTGGTTGGGCGTATGACTACGGTACGAGTGAACAAAGTAAAGAAATGTTCGAGTACTTAAAAGGCTATTCACCAGTTCACAATGTAAAAGAGGGTGTTAGCTACCCTGCAACCTTAGTAACAACAGGGGATCATGATGACCGTGTTGTGCCTGCGCATTCATTTAAGTTTGCAGCCGAGCTACAAGAAAAAGGTGCGAAACAAAATCCGTATCTTATTCGCATTGAAACAAATGCAGGCCATGGTGCAGGAACACCAACAAGTAAGATCATTGATCAATACGCTGATATTTATGGCTTTACCCTATATAACATGGGTGTTAAATCGCTATAAGATATTTATTAACTAAAATGAAAACGCCGAGCTAAGCTCGGCGTTTTTGTATCGAATAATCGAGATGTTTATAAATCGATACCCAGCGCGAAAATCATTTTGTAATCTTCTTTTTCTGGTACTACACCGTTTTCATCGGCAATCGGGTCAGCTAAATAGTCCCATACTAATGACATATCAAAATCAATATCATCAGTGATCTCAAACTCAAACGCAGCCATCGCATATTGAGAGTCACCACCTGCATCACTGTTTGCAGTTAGGTAGCGATAATTAAAGGTAAAATCAATTTTCTTGGTGACCTCTAGCTCGTAATTAGTGCCGACAAAATATGACCAAGATGAATTTGATTTTTCTTCACCCGTAGCGACAGTATCAAACTCAGTTTTTTGATAAGCAGGGCCTGTTGAAAAATCCCATTCTGTTTTATCGGTATCCATTACATAGTAACCAACACCGGCACCCACAGTGTACTTGTTAGCGATATTTTGAAACGGATCACGGTAGTACTCAAAGAAGATAGGGCGGTAATACATTTTTTGGGTCTGGAACCAGTCGAAGGTACCGTTAGCGCGAATGTTGTTTTTAGTGACTTGCTCATCGCTGGTGGTGCGATAACCTAAAAACTCTGCGAGGAAACGGCTAGACGCCGTACGGCGCTTGATATCTGCACGAGCCGAATATTCGGTTTGGTCAGTATTACCTTTTGATATATCGGCACCTAGTGATATTTTCACTGTCCATGCACTGAGTTCGCTTTCAACTGAAGGAGCAATAGAGACTAAATCGCGATAACGGTATTTAGCTTCTTGTTCGCCAACTTTCACATAACCACCAGAGATATTTAATGTGCCGCTTAGCTCATTACCATCGTTAAAGCGCACAGTATGGTGGCGATCTGAGATAATCATGTAGACATCTTCGCGATCAATAATTAATGTGTCGAGCACATCACTGTCGAACTCAATCTCTTTATCATACATGGAGACTAGCTCGCCTTTGAGCCATTCGCCCGAATTCAGCCGTACCCAATCGAAATGAGTGGCATCTTTTATGATTATGCCGCGTTCTTCAAGAAGCGGATCAGGAAGTGATTCTGCACTATGGCAAGCAAATGAGCTTGCTACAGCAGCACTAATAAGCAGGTATTTTTTGAGCATTATTTCAATCCATGTTAAATAAAATGCATTCAAGGGGTGAGGTTGTTATTACTATAACCTGTTTAATTTTAGAACAATTTCAACTGCTGTTCAAAAATTACTTAAGCAGATGGCAAAAACAAGCGCTGATAGGTTTTATAAGCATATTCATCACTCATCCCTGATAAGTAGTCACATATTATGCGCATTGCATTATCACCTTGCTGGTGCGCATTTAGCCACATTTCTTGGGTTGTTTCAGGTAATAAGCGCATAGGGTCGCTGGCAAAAGCACTAAATAACTCAATCAACAGGTTTTGTCCTTTAAATTCAACTTGCTGCATCTTTGGCTCGCGAATCAAACGTTTAAAAACAAAATGTTTTAGCACGTTAAGAATTTCAGCAAATTCATCCGGTAGGCTTACTGTGTACTGCAGTATTTCAGATTCGAAATCTGCGTTTTGTACAACTAATTGAGCGTTAATAATAAAGGTGTTAACCAACTCACCAATAGCGTCTTTACGCTCATACTCGTGATGAGAAAAGAGTCTGGCAGTTATCGAGCTCAAATGAGTGGTTAGCCATGCAGAGTCAAGCTCTTGTAACTGAACAAGGGCATGGTTTTGCCAATCAGCCAGCGTTAAAACTTCGGTGGCTATGGCATCTTCTAAATCGTGAACGGCATAAGCAATATCGTCGGCTAATTCCATAATTGCTGAGTCTATCGATTTATAATGGGTTTTAGCTCTAAACTCATCAACCTTATAATGACTACTCAGCAGCGCTTTATCGTTATTCGACAGTGGATCAATGATCCAATCGAAAACATCTTTATCGTCTTTATATAAGCCTTTGGCAGGGCGCCAATGGTCAGCTTTAATAAAGCTACGCTGTTCACTCAAAGGTGGAATGCTGTGCCATAAATCATCAATAAAGGCTGGGTATTTAATAAAACCTAACAAGGTGCGTCTGGTTAAGTTCATGCCATAGCCATTTGAGTAGGGCTCAAGCTTAGACACAATTCTTAATGTTTGGGCGTTACCTTCAAAGCCACCATGCTCGCGCATCATGTAATTTAATGCTATTTCACCACCATGACCAAAAGGAGGGTGGCCAATATCATGAGCAAGACATAGGGTCTCGAGTAGGCTACCACTCGGAAAATTCGTAAATTCAGGGTTCTGTTTTTTTAAGTGGCGTAATAAACCACTGCCAATTTGAGCAACTTCTAAAGAATGGGTCAGACGGGTTCTATAAAAATCATTTAAGCCAATACCCATAATTTGGGTTTTAGCCTGCAACCGCCTAAAGGCTGCGGCGTGTATGATTCGAGAGCGGTCAACTTGCCAAGCTGAGCGGTTATCGTTTGGACGATATTTTTGTTGATCAATAATGCGAGCTTGCCAAGATTGGCACATAAAAAAAACCTACCTTTTTCTCGTTTGCTTGCTTTTCAGTATACGCAAGCGCTTGAAAATTGCGAGTAAATTGGCTCTAAATCACGCTATTTTGGTAAAGGTTTAGGTAATTTTCTTAGGGCAAATTCGCCAAAAATAGACGGTTTTGGTATACTTCGCCTTTGTGTGTGCGTGACGTTACCGCACATGAGTAGTAGTTTATATGAGAGAATACATGCTTAATTACGTTTTTCGAGCTTTACTTGCTGCTTTTTTTGCATGGGCGTTGTTATCGCCATTTGTAGATAAAGAAGTAGTAGAAAGTGGGTCTGAACAATCGCAGACAACGCCAAAAGGGACCCAGCGCGTAATCAAAAAAGAAAAGCCATTACATAATGTGAAACTGCCAGATTTTGCAGCTTTTACTGATGTGAAAGAAAAGAAACATGCATTTTTTGATTTTATTCGCCCTCATGTTGAGGCCGAAAATAAAAAGATTCTACAGCAACGTGCGACTTTAGAAATCGCGCGCATGATGCTGGAGTACAATGAGCCACTAAGTAGCAAACAGCAATCAGATATTAAAAAAATACTGAATAGCTACAAGTTGCCTACCACCATAGATACTTTATCGCTTACCCAGGCACTTCGTCGTGTAGATATCATTCCTAAAGAGCTTGCGCTTATGCAAGCAGCTAATGAGTCAGCATGGGGTACGTCACGTTTTGCACGTATTGGCTTAAACTTTTTCGGCCAGTGGTGTTATAAAAAAGGCTGTGGCATGGTTCCTCGTCGCCGTGCCAACGAAGCTGCTCACGAAGTGGCTGCATTTCAATCGGTACGTGCTGCTGTAAACTCTTATTTTAAAAATATTAATACCCATGCGGCGTATAAAGATTTAAGATCAATTCGTGCTGATTTACGTCGACAGCAAAAGCCAATTGATGCAACTAAGCTAACACAAGGTTTGCTGTCTTATTCTGAACGACGTGAAGCGTACATTGAAGAATTGAATAAAATGATAAATCAAAACAGAGCTTACTTTGATGAATAAACTCCTTCCATGGTTAAAAGCAGCAACCATCGCGGTTGCGCTAGGTGCAGTTGCTTCAAAGGCCGCTGCAACAGAATTTGTTGTTGCATATGATGGCTTTTACGATCGTTTGAAAGTTGTTAATAAAGGCGAGTTTCAATACGCTCAAGTTAACTTTTATTTGTCTGATATTGCTAGCAACGAAGTATGCACAATTAAATCAGGTAAAATAATTACAGAAAAACAAGAGTTTGACCTAACTTATACAGATAAGGCTCAACTACTTTTACCATTCGATAAGCAGCTTGATACAGATAAAGCCGTAATAGTTGTTCAACCAGAAAATCCAAAACATGAATGCCAATTAAAGTTACAAATTGAAGCAACGGATCTGGCTGATTTTGAACTCAGTAAAGCGAACTTATATACGCTAAATGAAGAATTTGACGAGCTTTTATCTGATTTGTCAGGCTTTTTTGTTAGCAAATTAATGTGGTTTTTACTGCCTGAACAACAAGGTGTTGTACTTAAATTTAATGGCCAAGATGCTATTTCGGCAAATGACGTGAGCTGTAAAGAGCAGCGTTGTTCAATAAAAGTAACAGACGACTGGCAAGACGATAACACAGTTCTTAGCAGTCATGCTGAGCTTATCAGTGCCACACCGTGGATTGTTAAATAGCGACCATATATTGGTAAAAGCGTTTAAACATCGACAAAAGGGACCTTATTAGGTCCTTTTTTCGTTGTGAAGCAGATAGTTCTTATGTCTCTTTTTTTAAAGAGTTTCCTCGTTATTTTGGTTTAGTATCAAAATCTGAAATTCATCGTAAGCAGTGCGGTTACTTTGACTGTTTATTTTATCTACATTATTCCCCTTAATTTATATCTTTTCTAACTATTTGTATTGCTGTGCATTTAAGAATTAGCGTGTTTTTAGATCTGAAAACAGTATGAAGATATGAGTTTTTACTGATTGTTTTTTGCTATAGATAAAAGGTTTAATTTTATTTAGTATCCTTATTTTTACTTAATTATTAAGTGCTAACCTTATATTTTTAAATGATTTTTCAAGAATTAAAAATATAGATTTAGATCAAATTACTTAGCAATAACAGGCTTAAAGTAAAACTATAAAGATCTCAATATAGGTAGTTATAGTTTAAAAGGAGTCGTTATGCAGACAGTCAATGTTGAACCTGTATCAGTTAAACAACAGAAATTAGCCGAAGCCAATGCGAAACAGGATGTGGTTTTTGATCTAAATGTTAAAAACCCAAGCCTAAAGTGGAATGCAGACGGTAAATACCCATATAAACGCAAAATGGACGTAGTTGAATACGAGCGCCATAAACACGAACTGCAAATCGAGCTTTTAAAAATGCAAGGCTGGGTAAAAGAGACCAACCAGCAAATTGTGATTTTATTTGAAGGTCGTGATGCGGCGGGTAAAGGTGGCACTATTAAGCGCTTTATGGAGCATTTAAACCCTCGTGGGGCGCACGTAGTGGCTTTAGAAAAACCATCTGCAAGAGAGCGCGATCAATGGTACTTTCAGCGTTATATTAACCACCTGCCAACAAAGGGTGAAATTATACTATTTGACCGTTCTTGGTATAACCGAGCCGGTGTTGAGAAGGTAATGGGGTTTTGTGATGATCACGAATATTTAGAGTTTATGCGTCAAACACCTCAACTTGAACGTATGTTAGTGAATAGCGGTATTAAGCTATTTAAATATTGGTTTTCGGTCAGTAGAGAAGAGCAATTTAGACGCTTTAAATCGCGCCAAAATGACCCGCTCAAACAATGGAAGCTAAGCCCAGTTGATATGGCATCATTGGCTAAATGGCATGATTATAGTGATGCCAAAGATGCCATGATGTTTCATACCCATACTAAGGATGCACCTTGGACACAAATTCGCTCTGACGATAAAAAGCGCGGGCGTATAAATTGTATGCGTCATTTTTTAAGTTGTTTGGATTACCCAGAAAAAGATCACGAAATTGTGAATCGTCTCGACCCGCTTATTGTCACCGAGCCTACCCGCATGTCTGCACGTCAGTAAAGGAGAATACTATGCAAAATTCACAGTCAGTATTTGAGAAGCGTCTTGCTAAGCTCGAAAAAATTCTCGAAAAGAGTAAAAAAGAAGTGGCCAAAACAACTGCAATTGCAAAAGATGCAGCACTTAAAGCACAAGCCGCTGTAGAGTGTGCTAGTGAAGCTGAGAACCTAGCCGAAAACGCTAAAAAGCGCTTGAAAGCAGCAAAAAAGCAGTTAAAAGAGGCTAAAGTGTTGAAAATAGCTCAGAAAAATGCGTCGAAAAAGTCGGCAATAAAACGTGCTAAACGAATGGCAAAGAATAAAAAAGCTAAAACTAAAAGCGCTTAAAGTTAACAAAGGGCACAGGGCTCATGTGCCCTTTGTTTTTTATTAAGCGTATAGCTGGACATTTTTACGATTCTCGATATGCTAAACCTTACTTTTTCAGGGACTTAAAAGCATCTTAATGAAAACTTCAGCGCCTATTTTTGTTATTTTACTGCTATGTTCAGCTTGTAGCAGTCATTCACCTATCAACCAAGAAATGCAAACTAAGTTGCAAGGCTCATGGCAGTCTACAAATAGCCCAGTTTGTGAATCTAATTTTCATACCATAACGTTTAAAAATAAAACATTAGAAATCTCTTATGATGAGCAGGGCTATATTTCCGCGTCTGAAGCGAGAAAAACCTTCGTTTATAATATTCTCTCAGCAGAGAAAAATTTAATCCGTGTGCAGCTTGAAAATGAAACCCGCTTAGATAAAAAGGGCAAGCCTGTGGTTTGGCATCTAAAACCTCTTAGAAATGATAAATACTGTTGGGGCAGAGATGATTGGCCTGACCTTGCTTGTACAGCTTCTCGTTACAAATGCACTGTAAGCAATTAAGATGATCTCAAAAGAAGTTGCTAGGATTGTGCGTGTTGATCATGCAGGTGAATTTGGGGCGATAAGTATTTATAAGGCTCAGTTATTTGTCTCTAAATTTTTATATCAAGATATCTCTGTACAGCTTAAAGAAATGCTAAATCATGAAATCGAGCATTTCAAAACTTTTGATTGTTGGTTAAAGGAACATAAAATACGGCATTGCTACGCAATCTGGTTTTGGTCTTTGGGTGGTTATTGTTTAGGTTTGATTACTGCTTTATTTGGACGTAAAGCAATTTGGGTGTGTACAGAAGCCGTTGAATCAACGGTTCTACATCATCTAGAATGGCAATTAAGTTATTTAGAGAACAACAATAAAAGCGCATATCAAGCGGTACTAAGCATTCAACAAGATGAAATTGAACACCAGAACCTAGGCAAAGTGAATGGTTCAAGTTCATTTTACTATTCACCAATCAGATTAGTCGTTAAACACTCCACTAAATTTGCTATTTGGCTTTCTACTAAGTTGTAAAACTAAAAATAAGGATAATTAAATGAGATTTTGTTTGCTGATTTTGTTTTCGTTACCATTTATGGTGTGTTCGGCTCAGTCTGAGCCAAATGCAGAATTAGAATTTGAACGGTTCTATAATGCATTGAAAATGGATGAAATCTTTAATGGCCTTGGTGGTGGTAATGTAGAGGTTGATACAAAGCAAATATTAGCAGATACACTAAAAGATTTACCTGAAAGTCAAAAGCAATTGTTGATAAATGCGATGGGGACATCTGTATTGGCAGAGCCAACAGACATGAGTGCCGCCAAGATGGCTTTTAAGCTTAAAATTCTTAGTTTATTAACACCACAAGAGCTTAAAATAGCAGCAGATTTTTATTCAACAAATATTGGTTTAAAAGCGCATCGAGCCATAATCGAGGCGGAAGTAGCTGCTTCGAACGTTTTAGATTAATTGTTGTTTCCTATAAATTAATTAGTAAATCCAGAAAACACCACTTAACCTGTTATAAATATAAATATAAATAACCTGAATCCTTAACCTTTATTCCCAAAGCGCTGTGCTTTACGTGGTATCTCTACGAGTGAAGCGCTTTAATTATCCAATGCTAATCATTTCAACTGGCTCAAAAAGTCCGTATAATCCACGCCGAACTTTTTACTATGAAACATGGCTTACAAAAGCCTGTATGAGCAGAGCAAATGAATCAAACTGATACTAGAAAAGAAACTCTTGAATTTAATAAACTTCAAAAGCGTCTAAGAAGGCATGTTGGTAATGCGATTACTGATTACAACATGATTGAAGACGGTGATGTTGTTATGGCATGTATCAGTGGTGGTAAAGATTCTTTTGCAATGCTAGATATTTTGCTTAATTTACAAAAAGCAGCGCCGATTAAATTTGAAGTGATTGCAGTAAACCTTGATCAGAAGCAACCTGGTTTTCCTGAGCACATTTTGCCTGATTACTTTGAAACGCTAAATATTCCGTATTACATCGTTGATAAAGATACTTACTCAGTAGTAAAAGAAAAAGTACCAGAGGGCAAAACAACCTGTGGTCTGTGTTCACGACTTCGTCGCGGCACACTTTATTCATTTGCAGAAAAAATTGGTGCAACCAAACTAGCACTTGGTCATCACATGGATGATATCGTTGAGACAATGTTCTTAAATATGTTCCATGGTTCACGACTAAAAGCGATGCCACCAAAATTGCGCTCTGATGATGAACGTAACGTGGTAATCCGTCCGTTGTCATATTGCCGTGAAAAAGATTTAATTAAATACGCTGAGCACAAAGACTTCCCAATTATTCCTTGTAATTTATGTGGCTCACAAGAAAACCTGCAGCGTCAATCAATTAAAGCGATGCTGACAGAGTGGGATAAGAAAACCCCAGGCCGTGTTGAAAGTATCTTTAAGTCTTTACAAAATGTTAGCCCAAGCCAGCTTGCAGACAGAAACTTATTTGATTTTGAAAACTTACCGCTTGATAGAGAAGGCAATCGTGAAAGCTATGACTTTAGCGAGGCGGTGGTCTCATCAACAAACATTGATGAATCATTATTTATTGATGTAACAAATATATAAAAAGAAAAAAGCCCCAAAATGGGGCTTTTTTAATGCATATTTAAAAGGTTATTTAGCAAGTGGGCTCACATAGCCGTCTGGTTTTAGTGCTAAAACATCGCAGTCAAGGCTATCAATAACATGCTCTGCTGTGTTACCGACAAGCGCTGCACTTAAGCCAGTACGTCCAACTGTACCTATCACTACTAATTCGCTGTTGAGGCGTGCAGCCACATCAGGAATAACATCTTCTGGTAAGCCTTCTTCAATGTGGCAATGAGCTTTATCAATATCAAACCCTTCAGCTAATGAAAGCGTTGATTCAAAGTGATGTTTTTTAACTGATTCGTTGTAAACACCTGGGTTGAATTCAGGGATTTCAATAGCGATATTAACTGGAGTTGCCGGGTAGGCATTCACAAGGTTAAGCGTTGCGTTGGCTAAATCACAAATGAAACGAGCGTCATTGATAATACGCTTGTTAAGTTCAAGGTGTTGTTCATTCTCACTCACTGCGTTCACAGCAGCTAAAATATTGCCTTTTGCCGGCCACTCTTTCTCTTTAACAAGCAAAACTGGAGCAGGGCACTTACGAATGAGGTGCCAGTCAGTTGGGGTGAAAATAACAGACTTAAGTGTATCGTGTTGATGGGTGCCTTTGACAACAAGATCAAAACCATCGTTGATCACGGTATTGATAATGGCTTCGTAAGGGCGGTTATGCCAAACAACACAGCTATCAATGGTTAGCTCTGGGTAAAGGGCAATTTGTTCATTTAACCATTCTTGGCGGTCTTTTATGACGGCTTCGCGCATTGCTTCACGCTCATCAGCAGAAAGCATTGTGGTCATTTCATAAGAGAAGTCGTAGATACTGAGGAAAGCGGTGATGGTCGCGCCAGATTTTTTGGCTAGATCAATTGAGCGGCTTAAACTATGTTGCTGCTCTTTGGTTGGGTCTATAACTGCTAAAATTCGTTTAATTGCGTCCATGTGCTGCTCCTTAACTGTTCCGCAAAAAGTAGTACTTTGAGTGTAACCTAAATTTAGAACAGTTAAAGGGGCAAACAATATAAAGTTGCGTTAAATCAAACTCTATTTACATTTAATCGCTGCTGTTGCTGCAAGCGCTTGCTGGTCCAAAATGGTGATAAATTTACCTTCAACCTTAATAAAACCAGCTTTTTGGAAGCGGCTTAAAAGGCGGCTAATTGTTTCAACAGTAAGGCCTAAATAATTACCGATTTCACCACGTGTCATGGTTAAACGGAATTCTTTACGTGAGAAACCACGTTCACCAAAACGCTCTGCAAGATTATAAATAAAACTGGCTAGACGCTCTTCAGCTGACTTTTTATTGAGTAACAATAACATTTCTTGGTCATAGTTAATTTCATTACTCATTAAACGCATAATTTGTTGGCGTAGCTTAGGTAGTTTACCCGCTAATTCGTCTAGAGTATCGAATGGAATTTCACATACCATTGAAGTTTCAAGGGCTTGTGAGAAGCTTTGATGAGCCATTTTGTTAATAGCATCGAAACCAACCAAATCACCAGCTAAATGGAAACCAGTAATTTGTTCATCACCTTGTTCTGACAAAGTATAAGACTTAAACGAGCCAGAGCGTACCGCATAAATGGCATTTAAGCTTTCGCCAGACTCAAATAAATAATCACCTTTATGCAGTGGTTTCTTACGTTCGATGATTTCATCGAGACGATCCATTTCTTGACCGTTTAATGAAAATGGCAAACATAGCTGGCTGATACTGCAATTATTACAGCTAATTGTGCATAAGCCTTTTGACTTGTTTTGTGAGAAGTCCATACATCAAATCCATTCAAATAAGTTAACAACCCGTAAGATTAATGAATTAGCTTATCGGTTGCTATAATTAATAAGTATATACCGTACCATATTATTACGCTGCCTAGAATAACCCTAGTCCAAACATGGTTGAAAATAGTGTTTATTTTCTGGCTGACGAGTCCTACGCTTATCATGGCAGGAAAGGTGCCTAACGCGAAAAATAACATCACACCTGCACCATGTGATGCTGATGGGCTAGTCAGTGCCCAGGTTAGCGCTGAATAAACTAATCCACAGGGCAACCAGCCCCACAAAGCGCCATAGAGTAGGGCTTTTGGGGTAGTATCGACCGGTAATAAATAACGATTAAGTTTAGCTAAATGCTGCCATACAAGGGTTTTGCCAAGTTTTTCTAGCCACTGAAGAGTTGCCGCTAAACGCATAATGTAAACCCCAACAAGCAGCATAAAAATACCACTCAAAAACGACAACGCTATCGATATAGAAGTATTTTGCGCTGCAAAGCGACTACTAATTCCTGCTACAAGAGCACCGGCAAGCATGTAACTTAGTGCGCGGCCTAGGTTATAAGCAATCGAAAAGCTCACTGCACGGTTTTTGTTGGCGGCAAGTTGTAAACTACTGGCAATGCCACCACACATCGCTAGGCAATGACCACTACCTAACAAGCCCATTATAAATGCACTAATAAACAGCGGATCAATCATTACTTTTGTTGTGCTGCTCTTTATCGTCTTCGAACAGGATACTGTGGCCCTGTTTGTTTAAATCAGAAAATTGTTCGCTTTTTACAGCCCAAAAGAATACCCCAATGGCAATTAGCACAAATAAAATGGCAATTGGGATAAGCATGTAGATGATACTCATAGTTTTAATAACCTTAATGAGTTGGTAATAACCAAAATGGAGCTTGCAGACATACCAATTACAGCCATCCAAGGAGCAACGAGCCCAAGGGCTGCCAATGGTAAAATCGAACCATTGTAAATAAGTGATAATGCCAAGTTTTGCTTAACAATACGGCGCGTCTTTTTCGAGACAGTAAGCAAATGCTCTATGGCTGTTAGATCACTATTGAGTAATACCACATCGGCACTATTTTTGGAAATATCAGCGCCGGTTTCCATCGCAATAGATAAATGGGCACTGGCAAATACTGGGCTGTCATTCACGCCATCACCCACCATAGCAACAATGGAACCTTTACTTGCAAGTGCTTCGACATGGGTTTGTTTGTCGCGAGGGCTACATGCAGCGTGCACGGTATCTAAATTGAGCTGTTTTGCAATTCGCTCACCACTGTTAGAGGCATCGCCCGTTAACATATGGCACTTAATTTGTTGCGAATGAAGTGTAATAATCAATTTTTCTGCGTTATTACGTAGGCTGTCGGCTAAGTAAAAGCGCGCAACGACTTGTTTATCGATATACAAGGTTGCTTGCGCATCTGCTTTTTCGGTTTCAAACCAACCGCTTTTACCTATCGCAAGGTGCTGATCATTTAGTAAAGCGGTAATGCCTTTACCCGGTTCGATAGTCACATTTTCAATAGGGTTCACTGTGTCGTTGAAACCAGCGAATGCATTAGCAATAGGGTGCTCAGAGAAACTTTCAAGTTGCGCTGCTAAGCGTAATGCATCAGCTTCACTGTATTGGCTGTTAACTAGTTCAACGCGTTCAACGGTAAAGCGACCTTGCGTTAAAGTACCTGTTTTATCAAAAGCGATATCTGTTAATTGTGGAAGCGTTTCTAACACATGGGCTTGTTTAATTAAAACCCCACGTTTAGTAAGGCTTGCTACTGCACACGTGAGAGCAGTTGGAATTGCTAAACTAAGTGCACAAGGGCAGGTTGCAACAAGTACAGAAATAGTAACCCAAAAGGCATGCTCGGGGTCTATTTGATACCAACCAATTGCTGTTATTGAGGCAAACACTAATAAGCAGGCAACAAACCACTGCGCTACTTTATCTGTTATCTCAACTAATCGCGGGCGCTTGGTTAACGCTGTGTGTTGTAACTTAATAATTTGATTAAGCAGGGTATTTTGACCGATTTTGTTGATCTCAATACTGATCACACCATCGTGGTTAATCGTTCCTGCGTAAACTTGATGGCTGACAAACTTATTAACTGGCTGGTGTTCGCCGGTCATCATGGCTTCATCAACGGTTGTTTGACCTTTTGTAACAATACCATCAGCAGGAATAGTCTCGCCTGCTTTGATTAATACAACATCACCCAGTTTTAGTTTTTTAGCGGCAATTATCGATTCTTGATTATTCTCATCGATAATACGAGCTGTAAGCGGCAGTAACTTTTGCAAGTTAGCGGTAAATTCACTGGCTTTTAAACGGGCTCTAAATTCTAAATACTTACCTAATAATAATAAGAAGGTAAACATACAGATAGATTCAAAATAAACTTCGCCAACCGACATTAATGTGGCATAACAGCTTGCCCCATAAGCACCAAAAATAGCTAATGAGACGGGTAAATCCATATTCAGCTGTTTGGCTTTTAGACCATTAATGGCATTGGTTAAGAATGGCAGAGCACTATAAAGAATAACTGGAGAAGCAAGTACTAAGCTTATCCAGCGAAAATACTGCTCGAAGTTCTCTTCCATGCCAGAGAACATGCCAAAATACATGGCAAAAGCAAACATCATTACTTGCATGGTCATCAGACCGGCAACCCCTAAACGGCGGATATAAGCTTTTGCGGCTTGCTGTTTTTGGCTCGCTTCAAGGTCTGCCTGAAACGGATAGGCTTTATAGCCGATTTCGTGTAATGAGGTGATAATTTGGCTAAGCGGTGTAACCGATTTATCCCATTGGATCATGGCACGGTTGGTTGAAGTATTTACATCAACACGTTTGATTGCTTTTAAGTTAAGTAGTTGTTTTTCGATTAACCAAGCACAGGCAGCACAGGTGATGCCTTCAACCGTTAATAGCACTTCTGATAAATCATTAGTGGCTGAAATAAACTCGTCTTGAATATCTTCGTTATCGTAACTTTTAATCAACTCGAGTTGCTCTGGAACAAGTTGTTCAACTTTACCAGAGCGCACAGTTCTAAATTTATAGTAATCGGTCATGCCTTGGGCGACGATATTCTCAGCAACCGTTTGGCAACCAATACAACACATAGGTTGTGCCTTACCGTCTATTTCGACAGTCGCATTAAAGCCTTTTGGCACACTTTCAAGACAATGAAAGCAATTATCGGACATTAGAGTTTACTACTTATATTCAGGGCTAATCGAAATCGTTTTATCAGTTGGTAGAATGACATCTTCTTTAAGTTTCCAACTGTTATCGATTGGTTCAATAAACACTGTGTATGCACCGTCAACATGGGTGTCGAGTAGGGCAGTAAAATCGCCATGGGCGTTTTTCATTAGGCTTACATCAAAGTCATTGGCTTTAATGGTGCGATGATAAAATGACATTTTTAAAGAGTGAACATTGCTTGCATCACCCTTGGTGAAAGTGAAAGTTACTTTGTCGCCTGCAACATTTAAATCGCCATGTAAATAAAGTGCTTTTGCTTTATTAAATTTGCTGAGTTCAAGGTTAATTGCTTTGCCTTTTTTATAGTAATCATCAACAACCATATCTGGGCCGTTGCCAATCGCCATATAAATAAGACCAGCACAGCCGATGATGGCTGCAAGAGGAAAAGAGATTAAAAACCATGGCCAAAAGTTTTTATACCAAGGAGTGGGTTTCATAGTACTTATACCTTTAAAAACGTTGTACGCATTTTATCGGATTTAAAAGCAAAAGACTAAAAAAAAGCCTCCAGATGGAGGCTTTTTTGATCTTAATTAATCTATTGAATTAAAAGATTAATTGTTTATACATTTTATTAACCGCGTGGTTATTTATCTTGCGATAAGCTGTAAACGTACGCTGTTAATAAGTGAACTTTATCTTCACCTAAAATGTCTTTCCATGCTGGCATTACACCAGCGCGGCCATTGATAAGTGTTTCTTCAACAGCACGTTTAGAACCACCGTATAACCAGATGTTATCTGTTAGGTTAGGCGCACCAAATGGTAAATTGTGTGCAACTGAACCTTTACCGTCAGCACCGTGACACGCAGCACACATTGCAAACTTAGCAGCACCTGCAGCAGCGTCTTTTTGGTTAACAGTACGGCCTGAAAGGCTAAGTACGTGAGCAGTCATTTCTTTAATGCCTTGCTCGCCAAGTGCATCACCCCAAGGTGGCATCGCAGCAACACGACCGTAAAGAAGTGTTTCTTTGATCTTGTCTGGTGTACCGCCGTATAACCAATCGTTATCCGTTAGGTTAGGGAAGCCTTGACCACCACGTGCATCTGAACCATGACATTGTGCACAGTTTTGTGAGAATAAACGTTGACCAATCTCAAGCGCTTTTTCATCTTTAACTAGTGTTTCAATATCTTGTTTTGCGAATGACTCAAAGATTGGGCCAAAACGCTCATCAGCAGCGATAAATTCTTGGTCTAATTGAACGTTCTCACCGTTAGCTAATGCTTGTTCAGTCGCTTCTTTAGACTCAGCTAAAGAAGTAATACCTTGGTTAGAACTTGTCCATTTACCTAAACCTTCCCAGTTACCTAAACCTGGGTAAGCAGCAAGGTAGTATACAGACCAAATGAATGTCGCGAAGAACATGTAAGTCCACCATTTTGGTAGTGGGTTGTTTAGTTCTTCAATGCCGTCAAACTCGTGACCACAGCTTTCGCCTTCTTTAACACCTGTGTAGTTTTTTAAGTTCCACAGAAGTAGGCCGAAGATGATAGCAAGACACGCTAGGGTTAATACGATAACCCATATACTCCAAAAGCTAGTCATTTCTCAGACTCCTTTTCCTCGTTAGAGATTGTGTTGTTGTGTTTTTTTTCATCTTCAAATATGGCATTAGCAGCGTTATCAAATCGGCTTTTGCTACGCTTGCTGTATGCCCATACAACAATCACAATAAACAGTACTAAAATTACCAGAGTCAAAATGCCTCTGTATGTTCCGTAATCCATAATAATTACTTCAAGTGTGTGCCAAGCTGTTGTAAGTAAGCGATTAGAGCTTGCATTTCAGTTGCGCCTTCACCATTGTTCATGGCTTCGATTTTCGCAATGTCAGCTTTTAGCTCTTCATCACTTCCGTAACCTTTACCATCGTAACGGTCGCTTGCTTTGTCGATTCCGAAGCTATCACGGAATACTTGAAGCTTTTTAAGTGTATGGGTCGTATCGACTCTGTTTTCGTCTAACCAAGGAAACGCTGGCATGTTTGACTCAGGAACCACAGCACGTGGGTCCATTAAGTGAGCATGGTGCCAATCGTCTGAGTAACGCTCACCAACACGAGCTAGATCAGGACCAGTACGCTTAGAACCCCATTGGAATGGGTGATCCCATACTGACTCACCAGCTACAGAGTAGTGACCGTAACGCTCAACCTCGTCACGGAAAGGACGAATCATTTGTGAGTGACAGTTGTAACAACCTTCACGCACGTAGATATCACGACCTTCCATTTCTAACGCTGTAAGAGGGCGTAAGCCATCGACAGGTTTAGTCGTATCGTCTTGGAACATTAGTGGAGTAATCTCAACTAACGCACCAAAGCTGATTGCAAAGACAGTCAAGATAGCCATTAGGCCAACGTTCTTTTCGACTATTTCGTGTTTGTTTTGTGAATTATTATTGCTCATCGTGCTACTCCATTATGCCAATTGTGCGTCAGCGTCTAATTGAAGCGAATCTTTCTTCGCTGCAATAGTACGATAAACGTTGTAAGCCATAATTAGCATACCTGTTACGATGAATACACCGCCTAGGAAACGCATGATATAGAACGGATACGAAGCTTCTAATGACTGTACAAAGCTGTACATTAACGTACCGTCTGAGTTTACTGCACGCCACATTAGACCTTGCATTACACCTGAGATCCACATTGCTACGATGTATAGAACAACACCAACAGTGTGTAACCAGAAGTGCGTGTTAACTAGTTTAACACTGTACATACGGCCTTGTGAGAATAGTGCAGGGATTAGGTGATAGATAGCACCGATAGAAATCATTGCAACCCAACCTAGTGCACCTGAGTGTACGTGACCTACAGTCCAGTCAGTGTAGTGAGAAAGCGCGTTAACTGACTTAATAGCCATCATTGGGCCTTCGAACGTAGACATACCGTAGAAAGATAGAGAAACAACTAAGAAACGAAGTACTGGGTCAGTACGTAGTTTATGCCATGCACCTGATAACGTCATGATACCGTTGATCATACCACCCCAAGATGGAACGAATAGGATAACTGACATAACCATACCTAAGCTTTGCGTCCAGTCTGGAAGCGCAGTGTAGTGTAGGTGGTGAGGACCTGCCCAGATGTATAAAGAAACAAGAGCCCAGAAGTGAACTACCGATAAACGGTAAGAATAAACAGGGCGACCTGCTTGTTTTGGTACGAAGTAGTACATCATACCTAAGAAACCAGCAGTTAATAAGAAACCAACAGCGTTGTGACCGTACCACCACTGAACCATTGCATCTACAGCACCTGCGTAGATAGAGTATGATTTAGTTAGTGAAACTGGAATTGCCATGCTGTTTACAATGTGTAAAACGGCAACAGTAATGATGAAACCAGCGTAGAACCAGTTCGCAACATAGATGTGCGATACTTTACGCTTGATTAACGTACCAAAGAATACAACTGCGTAAGTTACCCAAACAACGGCGATAAGAATATCGATTGGCCATTCAAGTTCTGCGTATTCTTTTGAGCTTGTGATACCTAGTGGTAAGGTAATCGCTGCTAGTACGATAACAAGTTGCCAACCCCAGAAGGTGAAGGCTGCTAGTTTATCTGAGAAAAGGCGCGTTTGACATGTACGTTGTACGACGTAATAAGACGTCGCAAAAAGTGCACTTGTACCAAATGCGAAAATTACTGCGTTCGTGTGTAACGGACGTAGTCGAGAGTAAGTTAACCATGGTGTATCAAAGTTAAGTGCTGGCCAAGCTAATTGGGCAGCAATCAGAACCCCAACACTCATGCCAACGATGCCCCAAATCACTGTCATAATAGCGAATTGGCGTACAACTTTATAATTGTACTCAGTTTGTGATGCTACTGTTTGGCTCATTTTCTGGCTTCCGCTGCAATAAATGCGTTTTAGAAATGAATTACCCACTTTTATTCAAAGTGGGGCCTACTATTACTTCACAAGCGTGTTACCTAAAGCCAACTTAGCGGTGCTAGCTTCAGAAAACAAACTCGAGAAACCCTTATTTTTGCGATGGAAATGATAAAATTTTTGACCTTAAAAAGATAGGTCAATTGCATAAAATTATGACATCAATCAAATTTTAGCGCTTTGTTGGTTATTTTTTGTCAGAGATTGTATTTTTATTAGCTTATTCCATCTAGCATGGTTGTCTTTTCGCGGGTAGCTCACTAGTATCCGCTTTTATTTTATACAGGCAAATAGAGTGCGAACTAGTTTTTTACCCGTTTTCCTTTTCAGTGTATTTTTAGCTGCATGTGATAGCCAAAGTATAGAAGAGGGCAGCACAAGTACAAGTTGTGAGAACAATAGTCATTGTTATTACCCTAATAATGCAGAAGTTTGGCTGAGCAACCCAGCTATCAGCCCTGAGTTGCCTTTTGCAATCAACCTAAAGCTGCCGAAAGATGCTAAAAACCTCTCTGCAAAACTTGAAGGGGTCACTATGTATATGGGGTTTATTCCGCTGCAGTTTAAACAGAAAGGGCAAGTTTGGGTTGCTGATACTATGGTTGGCGCATGCTCTGAGCCTGTAATGACCTGGAAAATGATGCTCACTTATACTACTGGTGACAATCAACCACAAACCTTGCTTTATTATTTCGATTCACTGCAAACTCGATAACATCTTCCCTTATTATTGTTGATCACAGCTTTTGATTATTTAAAAGCTGTGATTGTCGTCATCCCTACGTCATCTTTTTCTACTTTAATGTTCTTTATTAGCCGTATCTTTATACGGTATTACAAATTTAAGGAACAAAAACAAAAATTCTTCCTCTAATACACTGTTTAACGGGCTAACTTTGTCTATTTAGTTAATTTAAGTGAATAACTATGGTTAGCATTCTTACCAAGCTTTTACGGTTTTTATAACGTTGTGTGATCAACTTGTAAAAATTTCATTTGTAGCACTAATTGGGCTTTAGTTACACTTGATTACAAAGTGCGTGCAATTGATTTCAATCGTGTTTTTTTTGCTACTTAATAATGTTACATTGCTGATGTAGAAGTGTTTTTTTCTGTTAACATTGATACATCGTGAAACCTTATTACCTAAAATGGATACGCCATTTTGGGGTTGTTTTTTCTTTAACCTGCCATTCAGTTTTCGTTCAGTTAACTGAGCCTAAGTTGCCCTCCGCTGACTCGTGATTCTAATAATAACGAGCGCTACCTAACTAAAGGTAAATTTCCAACAAGTAGGGTTTTCACATGAAAAAATCAATTCTTGGTTTAGCTGTTGTTTCAGCAATCCCAATGTTCTCAAGCATGCAAGTTTTAGCTGCTGATGATGCAGCAGAGTCTATTGAAAAAATTCAAGTTACAGGTTCTCGCATTAAGCGTACCGATATGGAGACGTCTAGTCCTGTAACTTTAATTGGTGCAGATGACATCAAAGCAATGGGTGCATCAAGCATCGATGGCGTTCTACAAAAAATGACTGCAGCAAGCGGTGCGATGACTAACCCTGCTGTTAACAACGGTTCAGGCGGTAACGCACGTGTTGACCTACGTGGTTTAGGCGCACAACGTACTCTAGTACTAGTAAATGGTCGTCGTATGATCAACTCTGGTACTGGCGCAGCATCTACTGTTGACTTAAACACAATCCCAGTATCAATGATCAAGCAAGTTGAAGTACTAAAAGACGGCGCATCAGCTGTATATGGTACTGACGCGGTAGCTGGTGTTGTTAACATCATCTTAAAAGACGACTTCGAAGGTCTAGACATGAACCTTAACGGTGCTATCACTGGTGAAGGCGATGCAGACGAAACGTCTTTCGATATCACAATGGGTTCAAGCTTTGACCGTGGTAACGTTGTAATTGGTTTACAATACACAGACCGTGGCGACGCTTCTCAAGCAGACCGTGATTTCTCTGATTGTCCAATCGAAGAAGATTACGAAAACGGTAGCTTCTACTGTGGCGGTTCTTCTTACACGCCTTTCGGCCACGTTTGGGCTGAAAATGCAGACCTACAAGGTCAAGCAGACGGCGAGTGGCACGACTTCACTTCAGCAGGTGATGCTTACAACTACTCAGCAACAAGCTACCTTTACACACCAATGCGTCGTTTAAACCTTACAGGTATCGGCCACTTTGACGTAACTGATGAAACGCGTTTAGTTTCTGAGTTCACTTACTCTAAGCGTTGGTCAACTCAACAAATGGCTCCACAGCCAGTATGGTTTGACTTCACTTACGATGCAGACGCAATGGGTGATTCACTTCTTTCTCACGGCGTAGCTGATGGTGAAGACATCTCTTACGGTCGTCGTATGACTGATGTTGGTCCTCGTGGTTATGAGCAAGTTGTTGATACTGTACGTGCTGTAGTCGGTCTTGACGGTGCATTCGACAACGGTTGGGGCTGGGATACTTCAGTAGTATTCGGTCGTAACGACTCAGTTGACCGTGCAACTAACCTACTTAACATGGGTTCAATCCAAGATGCAATCGAAGAGGGTACTTTCAACCCACTTAACCAAGCTGATTGGTCAGGTAGCAACCTTGCACAGTACAACTACACTGAGAACAACTCAGGTGGTAGCCAATTATTAGTTCTTTCTGCTGGCCTTAACGGTGAAGTAATGGAACTTCCTGCTGGTTACGTTGGTTTCGCTGCTGGTATCGAGCGTCGTGAAGAAAAAGCATGGTACGTTCCAGATTCACTAACTTCACAAGGTCTTGCAAATGACCCACGTGTTGAACCAACTGGCGGTCGTTTTGACGTAAACGAAGCTTACGTAGAATTCGCTGTTCCACTTCTAGCTGATGCACCATTTGCAGAAATGGTTGACTTAAGCGCTGCTATCCGTGCATTCGATTACAGCACATTTGGTTCAGATGAGACTTGGAAACTAGGTCTAACTTGGCGTGTAAACGACGAACTAATGCTACGTGCTGTTCGTTCAACTGCATTCCGTGCTCCTACAGTATCTGAGCTTTACCAAGGTAAATCACCTTCATTCGAACAAGTTAACTTCCCTGGTGCACAAGACCAAGCTGAAGTAACTGTTGGTGGTAACGACCAATTAACTCCAGAGCTTGCTGATACAGTAACTGCTGGTTTCGTATACGCTCCAGAATGGTTCGACGGTTTCTCAATGACTGTTGACTACTACGAAATCGAAATTGAAAACTCAATTTCAAGCGTAAACAACCAGTACATCGTTGAAAACTGTCTTGATGCTTCTACTGGCGCATACAAGAACCAAGATACTGCACTATGTCAGTCTTCTGCAATCAACTTCAACCAAAGCACTGGTCGCATTAGCTTCAACAACCAATTACAAAACATTGGTAATGAATCTACTAAAGGTTACGACGTAAACTTCAAGTATGCATTTGAAGCTGCAGGTCTTAACTGGCGCACAGGTCTTGATGTAACTATCCTTGATGAGTACATCGTTGATTCAGGCACAAGCACAATCGATTACACAGGTCTTGTAACTTCAGGTATCGGTAGCTACGCGAAAGTTAAGTCTAACTTCACTCTTAACGCGTCTGGCGACAACTGGGATGCACAATACCAAGCACGTATGATCGACGGCCTAGACAGCTACGCATGTCTTGCTGACGACAGCGAGTGTCTAGTACCAAGCGTTGGTACTGTTGTATACCACGACATCAGCGGTTCATACATCCTGAACGACACAGTGTCATTCTCTGCAGGTGTTAACAACTTATTCGATAAGCAAGCACCTTACTACTCAGGTAACAATGACTCAAACACTGACCCGTACACATACGATGTACTAGGTCGTCGTTTCTTCGCTGGTATGAACATCAAGTTCTAATCTAGTTTGAAATGATTACTAAGGCCCAGTTTTTACTGGGCCTTTTTTATTGTCTGAAAGCCTATCAACGCGTAAACTAATAGAGCATTATTAAAAAACGAGGTGATATTGCTTAAACAAGACGAAAACTTATCTTTTATTATTGAGCCTGAGCTTAAACCACGCACAGAGCAACGACTCGACCTGTATTTCTCCATTCCGAATGAAATGAGTGTTAATCCACAAACACTTAGCGAAGAATCATTCTTTAACAACAACTTTAAATCGCATCTTGCGTATAACGCTAACAACATTCACTTACCTTTAGTTAGAAGCCGCTTTGTTAGTAAAAACAAAGGTGAACAGCAAGATTATCGGCAAAACTTAAACTTATATTGTTATCAAGTTCGACTCGCGCTTAATGCCGATATTAAAGACACCCTAAAACACCAAGAAGCCGATGAGTTTTACCCTGCAGCCATTGAGTTGTGCCAGCAAACCAAAGGCTTGTTGAAAAAACTAAGACGCTACACCCCAGATGATGAAAAGCTACTGCCATTTTATAAAAACGCCGATAACTACTTAAGCTGGCATGTAGAGCAGTCATTTTTAAAACTACTGGATGAAGGACCGCGCAGTAGCGATTTTGCAAAAGAGCGCAGTGAGCTATTAGAGTTTTGCAAAAATGAAAACAGTTACCGTGAAGAGCAAGAATATAACTCGCAATCGACACTTGAAGATGCCAACCGTATCACCAACAAAATGCGCCTTTTACAACGTTTGATTGAGCATGGGGTGGTGCTTACACGTAGCACTCGTCACTTAAACAGTTATTTAAAACGTATGGTAAAGGGCACGGTGACCGCTGTGATCATGGCCTTTGTGATGTTGGTTGTGTTAAATGCTCGCTCAAACTTTACCGAAGTAACAGCGACGTTAATTTTGATCTTGGGTGTTATTTATGGTCTTCGTGAAATATTTAAAGAAGACATAACACGGGTGATCTGGCGAGCTATCGTAAGAGGGCGACCTAAATGGCGCTTTCAGTTTAAAAACAGCATTACTAAAGACAAAATTGCCAGCCAATACATTTGGCTTGAATACACCAGTTTTAAACGCCTGCCTAAAGCGGTAAGAAGAATTTTTTCAAAGCGTCGTCATCAAAATAAACAGGCTGCTCAGTGGCTGCATTTTGCAAGCGAAACACAAGTTAACGCGAAAGAGTTTTTACCTGGCTACGATACCTTGCAACAAACCATGCAATTTAGCTTGGCACCGTTTGCTCGCTACTTAAAGCGGGGTGAAGGTAAGCTCTATCATCTAGATAGTAATAAAATCTCTAAGAAAGCTGTAGAGAGGCGTTATCAGTTAAATGTGGTATTAGTGTTTACACAAAGCGAAGATGAAACTTTGTATCAGCGCTACAAGATTACGTTAAATCGCAGCAAAATTGTTAATATTGAGCGTATTTACTCACAAACTGACATTCTGAAAGATGAAAGATGAAAGATGAAAGATGAAAGATGAAAGATGAAAGATGAAAGATGAAAGATGAAAGATGAAAGGGTGGCCACGGCCACCCATTTCGGTTTATTTAGCGTCTAAACCTGTTTTGCTGTAAAGCGACACTTTGTCTGATACTAGCGTAATTTCGATGTTTTTATCTTTGTTACCCCAGATACAGTTAGTGTGTAGTGTCTTTTCTTCACACTTATCAGCTGAACCTAAAATAGCTTCAACCTCAGTTTTATCCATACCAATTTCAATTTTTTCGTAGTTCTCTAAATTTACTTTTGAGCAACCAGCTAAAGTAAGTGCCGCAGCCGCTGCTGCAATTGCCATATATTTTTTCATAATTGTATCCATTAATGGTTGTAGCGTCTTATTTGCACGATCATCCCCATACGTGGGTGATCAAAATAATGTATCTCGTTACTGATCACACGTTTAAATTGTGAAAAACGTGCTTTTTCGTAATCACCAGTTTCTAAGCGCTGACTAATATCAAATTCTGCGTTTATAAATAGGTAGTGACGAACATAAATCTTCATTAAACCGTCTAATTCCCACTCTGGCACATTTTGTAGCTGTTCAGGAATATAGCGCTCAGTAGGGCCTACTAAGCTTATAAAGTCGTTATTATCATTCTCAAGTGCTGCTGAGTGTTTTGCTAAGTGTTCACCGGCAAAGAGGCGGATACTTGGTGCTCTTCTTTCACTCATTTCAGGAAAACGCCAGCCGGTATGTAAAATTGGGGTTAAGCCTTTTCTATCAAGCTGATTTTTTTGCTCAACAAACTGTAATTGTTCTGGCGCCATTAAATAAATGTCGTCAGTGTCTTCACGGGGTTCAACAACGGGTGTCACAGGCAGTTGATTATAGCTTGCTAAAAAATCAACACTGTCATCACACACGTTTGAGTGAGGGTTGGTATTAACTAAAGAGTCAGTGAACGAATCACTGCGAAAGCGGCTATCACCTTCAATACAAGCCTGTTTTGCTTGCTCTGTGTATGCAGGGGATAATAAATCTTTGCTACGCTTAGCCTTGATTTCATCGTGTTTTAAACTGAAATCTTCCTGTAAGTAGGGGGCTGGGCGCTGTTTATAAATAAGAACTTCTATTTCGAACCAACGTGTTGCAAATGACGAGCTTGTAAATAAGCAACAAAGCAGTAGTAAACTATTTCTAAACAACATTAATGGCTAACCTTTTTTTCGAAATCTGCAATCATTGCAGTGACCATTTTTAAGCGTTCGCGAGCGTTGGCTTCGCTAATTGCAAAGCGCAGTTTATTTGCGCCATCCATTTTATACACCTGCGGTGCACTTTGTATCAAACCTATAATGAAGCTAGGGTTAACCTTTGTATGCTGGCTAAACTCAAAATAACCGCCTTTCGGGTTTGCTTCAATCTTCTTAATGCCGATATTACTTGCTTGCAATTTTAATTGCTGCAAGCTGAATAAGTTTTTCGTGGCGTTAGGCAGTAGACCAAAGCGGTCAATCAGCTCTACCTGTAACTCGTCCATATCATTGAGGTTAGCACAGCTTGCAATGCGTTTATAGATACCTAAACGTACGTTTACATCATGAATATAATCATCAGGCAATAACGCTGGCAGCTTTAAGTCCACTTCAGTTTGTTGACCGAGCAAGTTCTCAAGGGTTGGCTCTTTACCTTCTTTGAGGGAGTTTACCGCTTGTTCAAGCATTTCCATATACAAACTAAAGCCAATGGTTTGCATTTGACCTGATTGATCATCACCAAGCAGCTCACCGGCACCACGAATTTCTAAGTCATGAGTTGCGAGCGCAAAACCTGCACCCAAGTCTTCAAGTGATTCAATCGCTTCAAGGCGTTTAACCGCATCTTTACTCAGTGATTTTGGGTTACCAGTGAGAAGGTAGGCATACGCTTGGTGATGGCTTCGGCCAACACGACCACGCAACTGATGCAGTTGTGCCAGACCGAGCTTATCTGCTCTGTCCATAATAATGGTGTTGGCAGTGGGTACATCGATACCTGTTTCGATAATAGTGGTACATACAATCACGTTATATTTTTGGTGATAAAAATCACTCATAATTTGCTCAAGCTCGCGCTCTCGCATTTGACCATGTGCGGTTGTTACGCTGGCTTCAGGTACCCACTCACTGATTTCTTCTGCAACTCGGTCTATGGTTTCAACATTATTATGTAAGAAGTACACCTGTCCACCGCGTTTAATCTCACGCAGAATTGCTTCGCGAATTAGTTCTGCATCTCTTTGTCTAACAAAGGTTTTAACCGCTAAACGTTTCGCAGGCGGTGTGGCTATGATTGATAAGTCACGCATACCACTCATTGCCATGTTTAATGTACGTGGGATAGGGGTCGCTGTGAGCGTTAAAATATCGACATCGGCACGTAATGCTTTTATTTTTTCTTTTTGACGCACCCCAAAACGGTGCTCTTCGTCAACAATCAGTAAGCCCAAATCTTTAAATTGAATATCTTGTTGAATAAGCTTGTGAGTACCAATCACGATATCTAATTTACCCTCAGCCATTTTATCTAGGGTGTCTTTTTGCTCTTTGGTTGAGTTAAAACGCGATAAAACGCCAACCTCAATTGGTAAATCAGCAAAGCGGTCTTTAAAGTTTTCATAATGCTGCTGTGCAAGCAGTGTGGTTGGTACAAGTACCGCAACTTGCTTGTTATCATTCACGGCCACAAAGGCTGCGCGCATTGCCACTTCGGTTTTACCAAAGCCAACGTCACCACATACTAAACGGTCCATCGCTTGCTTACTTTGCATATCACCGAGCACAGACTCAATGGCGTTGCGTTGATCGTCAGTTTCTTCAAATGGGAAGCTGTCGCTAAACTGACGATATGCACTGCCATCAAGCTTAAATTTATTGCCAGGCTTTGCTTGGCGTTTAGCGTAAATATCTAAAAGCTCAGCAGCCACATCACGGACTTTTTCAGCGGCACGTTTCTTGGCTTTTTCCCACGCATCAGAGCCTAATTTATGGAGCGGGGCAGTGGCTTCTTCGCCTCCTGAATAGCGGCTCAGCATATGTAATGCAGAAACGGGCACGTATAGTTTTGCCTCGTTGGCGTAGATGATCGTAACAAACTCAGTGATCACACCAGCAGCATCAATAGTTTCAAGGCCTTGGTAGCGGCCTACACCATGATCAAGGTGTACAATCGGTTGACCTTCACGTAATTCAGCAAGGTTACGAATAAGCGCATCTTGGCTGGCTTCGTACTTATGTTTACGGCGTCGACGTTGCGAGACCTTAATGCCTAATAACTCTTGCTCCGTGATAATGGTTAAACGCGGCTTACCGTCTAGCACCACACTTTGCTCAAGTGGCGAAACAATTAGGCCAACATCACTCGAACTATTGGTAAAATCGCTAAACGATTCAAATTCTTTAAGCTTTAAGCCACTTGGCTTTAATAAAGTGAGTAATGATTCGCGGCGGCCATCCGATTCAACCGAGAGCAGCACGCGGCCTTTTTGTTTTTTCTCACTGGCAACATAGTCAATTAAACCTTGGTACGGTTCATGTAACTTATGATCAATACGAACATTTGGCAGCTCTTTACTAGCAAGGTTAGTGTGACCCGCTTTGGTGCCTAATTTTGCTTGCGATAAACGAATGCGCGCGTATTTACCAAATTCACCAAATAGCTCATTAACGCTTTGATACAGTTTTACAGGTTCCAGTAAAGGCCTGAGCGGATCAACACGGCGGTTTTCATAGCGTACATTCACATCATGCCAAAACTGATCAGCAGCATGTTCAATATCGCCAAAATGCATAAAGGTTGTATTACTTGGTAAGTAATCGAAGATGGTTGCCAATTCATCAAAAAACAGTGGCATGTAATATTCGATACCCGCAGGCCAGGTTCCTTTAGTCACCTGCATATAAATTGAGTCTTGCTCAGAGCTTGCGCCAAATTGTTCACGATAGTTGATACGAAAACGCTCAATGTCTGAGTCGTTAGTTGGGAATTCGTGGGCTGGCAGTAACTCAATTTTGTCGACCTTTTCATCTGAGCGCTGGCTTTCAACATCAAATAAGCGAATGCTGTCGAGCTCATCATCAAAAAAGTCTAAACGGAATGGGTGTGGGCTACCCATAGGGTATAAGTCAACGATAGAGCCGCGAATCGCGTATTCACCGTGCTCCATCACTTGTTGTACATGTAAATAGCCCGCTTGTTCTAAGTTTTCACGCAGTGAGTGGGTATCTAGGGTATCGCCCACTTTAAAGTTAAGGGTTGAACCATAAATAAACGAAGCAGGGGCAGTACGCAGCATCAAGGTCGACACTGGCACGATTAATACGCTTTGTTGCTCTTTTTTTAAGGTATTTAACGTGGCTAAGCGCGCTGAAATAATATCTTGATGGGGCGAAAAATGATCATAAGGGAGTGTTTCCCAGTCAGGGAAGACCATGACTGGGTTTTCAGGCAACAGAAATTCGAGTTCAGTTTCAAGACGTAGGGCGCTTGGCGTGTCTGGGGTGACAATCACAACCAGCTCGTTGTGTTGTTTTACACCTTCTGCGATGGCGATGCTAAGCCCGCTACCGGTAAGTTGTCCCCATTGAATTTTATCTTTTTCAGATTTTACCCAAGGCAATGCTGCCCATTGCGCAAACGCCATTTACTACTCCTTTAAACTGTTTTTACTGCTTAGTCTCGATAAATCTTGGTTAAGTCCTGATAGTGATCGATACGACGATCACGAAGGTAAGGCCAAATTCGACGTATGTCTTCACTACGTGCTTGGTCTAATTCAACAACTAATAATTGCTCATCGCTGTTGTTCGCTTCGGCTAAGATTTCACCTTGAGGGCCCGCGATAAATGAGTTACCCCAGAACTGAATACCTTCACTTTGACCGCTTGGATCACTTTCGTGGCCAACACGGTTACAGCTGATCACCGGCACGCCGTTGGCAACTGCATGAGCACGTTGTGAAATAACCCAGGCGTCTTTTTGACGTGTTTGCTCGTCTTTTTCATCACGTGGGTCCCAACCAATGGCTGTTGGGTAAATTAAAATTTCAGCACCGGCCATTGCCATTAAGCGTGCAGCCTCTGGGAACCATTGATCCCAACACACTAATACGCCTAGTTTACCAACAGAGGTTTGAATAGGCTCAAAACCTAAATCACCCGGTGTGAAATAAAACTTCTCGTAAAAGCCTGGGTCATCAGGAATATGCATTTTACGGTATTTACCGGCAATGCTGCCGTCAGTTTCAAGTACCACAGCAGTATTGTGATAAAGTCCTGTTGCACGCTTTTCGAATAATGATGACACGATCACCACATTAAGTTCTTTGGCAAGTGCGCCTAAGGCGTCTGTGCTTGGGCCCGGAATGGTTTCTGCTAAATCAAAAACGTCTACATCTTCGGTTTGGCAAAAATACAAGCTACGATGTAGCTCTTGAAGAACAATAAGCTTAGCGCCTTGGCTTGCTGCATCACGAATACCAGCAATTGATTTTGCCATATTGTCTTGAGCATTATCGGTGTTTGATTGCTGAACAAGAGCAACCTTTAAATGCGTTGGTTTAGTCATTGTTTGTTCCTGCTAAAAAGCCGCGCGGTAATTGCATTGTAATACAGTGTAAGCTGCCAAATTGGTGAATAATTGGTACACAATTAATACCCACCACAGTGTGATTTGGGTATGCTTTGGCAACCTGACCAAGCGCATGTTGGTCGTTTTCGTCACCATAAATTGGCACTAAAACGGTTTTATTGATAATTAAATAATTAGCGTATGTGGCAGGTAGTCTGTCACCATCATCATCGAACACTGCTTTTGGCCAAGGTAAGGCAATCAGCCTGTAGTTTTCACCCTCTGCTGTTTTAAATGATTGCAGTTGTTTTTCCATTGCATTAAGGGCTGCAAAGTGCTCATCATTTTTATCGTCGCACTTAACATAAACAAGGGTGTTGTTTGGGGCAAAACGTACCAGCGTATCAATATGGCTGTCGGTATCATCACCTGCAAGGTAACCGTGATCAACCCAAAGAAACGAGGTCGCACCCAGTTGCTCAACCAGCGTTTGTTCTATATCTGCTTTTGTGAGTTCAGGGTTACGATTTGGGTTTAATAAGCACTCGCTGGTTGTGAGTAGCACGCCGTGTTCATTGATTTCGACGCCACCGCCTTCAAGAACCAGATCACTTTGCTGATAACCATTTTTAGGGCTTGCGACTTGATTTACAAGTACTTGATTAATTTGATTATCAAGATCACTTGCAAATTTATTGCCCCAACCATTAAAAATAAAATCCATTACTTTTAACTCTGTTGCGTCATCAATATTTACACAGGTCAATGGGCCATGGTCACGTGCCCAAGTATCGTTACACGGTGTCACCACAAAGTGAATGCGATTAGCATCGACATCCGCATTTGCAAGTAAAGCTGCAATATGTGCTTTAAGAGCATTATCATGAGCTACAATCACAACATCTTGCTGTTGGCTTATTGCTTGGCAAAGTGCTACATACACAGGCTCAACAGCGGTTAAATTTGCTGCCCAATCTGTGTCTTGATGAGGCCAAGTGAGCATAACGGCATCTTGCTCAGCCCATTCAGGTAAAAGTCTAAATTTCATGAAGGTATTAAACAAACTAAGGTGGGGCTAGTTTAGCATTTTAGCCATAGATGTCAGCTTTTTGTGCGCGATAAAGCGTGATTTTTAACTGTCTTGCTGATTGTTTTCTTGCTGACGTTTTTTAAGTTGGCGTGTTTGTGCGTGCAGGGCTGCTCTTACGACTAAATCTTGGTCAGCATCGCGAATGGCAGTAAACAATAATGTGTATTGGTATTTATCATCATCGCATTTTTCAATGGCCACTAATTCGGTATAGCAATAAATAGCTGATGCTTCGTGTTGTAAGAATAACTTAGTGCGAAATGTTTGCCCTAATTCATACACATCAGCGGAGGTAAGTTTTACACCGCCACCGCCATAACTATCACAATAGTTTGCGTTATCATCAGGTTGTTCTGAGGCTAAGATGTGACTCATGATTAAATCAATTTTACGAGACTGCGCCTGTAAAAAGGCTGCCAGTTCTTGTGCAACATCACCCAGGTTACGCAGTGGTCGTAAGCTTGTTTGCTCAAGTTCGTTTACTTCGTTGGCAAGTTTAAATAGGGCAGGGATATCCGCTTCAAGTTCAGCATTGGTTTTTGGCACAGCACTTGGTTCAACCGCATATAAATTGACACGGTTGCTTTCGTTGATTTGAAAATATTGTTCAAATTCGGCTAATTTTTGATTATTCATGCTGTACTCCACACATCTTTCCTTAATACTAGCGTTCGAAGCAGTAAATTGCTAGTAATCAAATAATCAAAAAAAAGGGCAAACTCATTGTTTGCCCTTCATTTTTTATAGGTTACCCTCTTGGGTTTTAACATGTTCTTGTTGATGATGTTCTGCTATCTCATCAGCAAGCTCTTGCCTTGAACGTTTTTCAGTTAACTTACGCGCCGTTAACCAATAAAAGAACAGCGGCACAAAGAATACTGCAAGGAATGTCGCTGCCATCATACCGCCCATGACACCGGTACCAACACTGTGACGGGCACCTGCACCTGCGCCAGAGCTCAGTACTAAAGGTACTACGCCTAAAATGAAAGCAAGCGAAGTCATAATGATTGGTCGAAAACGTAAACGTGCAGCCTCAAGTGCAGCCGTACTTGCGCTCCAGCCTTGTTGATGTTTCATCAAAGCATATTCAACAATAAGAATCGCGTTTTTACTAGCAAGACCAAGTAGTGTTACTAGACCAATTTGGAAGTACACATCGTTTGTCATGCCAACAACCCAAACCGCTATAAGCGCACCAAATGTACCAAATGGCAGGGCAAGCATCACAGACAGTGGTAGTGACCAACGCTCATACAGCGCTGCTAGAATCAAAAATACCATGATCACAGCAAGGCCTAAGGCAATTCCTGTGGTGCCTGAACTGCGTTTTTCTTGGAATGCAGAGCCTGTCCACTCGTAGGTCATATTAGGTGGCAATACTGCTTGTGCAATACGCTCAATTTCAGCAATCGCTTGACCCGAACTGTAACCCGGAGCTGCATTACCCATCAGTTTAACCGCTGGTAAGTTGTTATAACGATTTAGGTTTTCAGGGCCACGGCTATACTCGATAGTGGTAAAGGCTGAAAGCGGCACCATAGTACCTTGGTTGTTTTTAACATAGATACGACCAATGTCGTCAGGCTTCATTCTAAATTCAGCGTCTGCAGACATTAGTACTTGCCATGCGCGACCAAATTTATTGAAGTCGTTAACATAATAAGTCCCTAAGTTACCTGCAAGGGCAGTGAACGCATCATCAATCTCTACACCCATGGCGCGGGCTTGTTCACGGTCAACATCAACACGTAGCTGTGGTGCGTCAGGGCGCCAAAGTGTTTGCAGGCCACTGATGATAGGGCTCTTTTGTGCTTCAGCTGTCATCAACTGCATTGCATGTTGTAGTTTGTCTGGGTCGCTATCACCTTTGTTTTGAATGTAAAACTCAAAACCACCTGTGTTACCTAAACCAAAAATAGCCGGAGGATTAAAGGCGAGTACGAGCGCCTCTTTTATACCTGCTGTTTTCATGAAGAGCTCTTGCACCAGTGCCTTGGTATCAACTTCACGCTCATCCCAGTGCTTTTGTGTCACGAATAAGGTTGCAGCACTGTTTTTGTAACCACCGCCAATAAAGTCAAAACCGGTAAACGCCACCACGTTTTCGTTCGCTGGGTTTGATTGCACGGCCTCAACAACCTGTTGTGTGACTTGCTCTGTGCGCTCAAGTGATGAACCGTCAGGTAAGAAAATTGCTGAGATGTAATAACCTTGGTCTTCATCTGGCACAAGTGAACCTGGGGTGTTTTGCCAAAGGCCAATTGTTGCTGCAATCATACCTGTCATTAAGATAAGCCCTAACAGGCCACGGCGCACCATAAAGCCAACAGCACCAACATAACGGCCGGTGATCTTGGTAAACATATCGTTAAACCATAAGAAGAAGCGGGCAGTTTGCTTGTGTTCTTGTTTTAAAATAAGTACACAAAGCGCAGGTGTCATCGTTAAGGCCACAACACCCGATAAACTTACAGCAATCGAAATAGTAATAGCGAACTGGCGGAATAGCTCACCGGTTAAGCCACCTAAAAACGCAATTGGCACAAACACTGAACAAAGTACTAAAACAATGGCTACTACAGGGCCGCTTACTTCGCCCATCGCTTTAACAGCGGCGTCTCTGGCACCTAGCCCTTCTTCGTGCATGATACGCTCAACGTTTTCAAGTACCACGATGGCATCATCAACAACAATACCAATCGACAGCACCATACCGAATAAGGTGAGTGAGTTAATTGAGTAACCCAGCATATACATGCCGGCAAATGTGCCCAGTAGTGATACTGGCACTGCAAGGGTTGGAATAAGCGTTGCGCGCCAGTTTTGTAAGAATAAATACACCACTAAGAATACCAATACCATGGCTTCAAGTAGTGTTTTTACAACTTCACGGATTGATACTTCAACAAAGCGGGTTGTGTCGTAAGAAGTTAAATGTGCAAGCCCGGTAGGGAACTGGCTTTTCATTTCTTCAATAACACTGTTTACTTCTTCAGCTACATCAAGAGCGTTTGCACCCGGTTGTAAGAAGATACCTAATAGTACCGCTTCTTTACCGTTAATCGTTCCTTTGAAGTTATAGTCTTTTGATCCGAGCTCAACGCGGGCTACGTCTTTTAAGCGTAAGCTACTACCGTCTGTGTTTGAACGAATAATGATATTTTCAAACTGCTCAGGCTCAGACAAACGCCCTTGTGCAGTCACACTGTAAACCAGCTCTTGTGGAGATTGTGTAGTAGGTGTGGCACCAATTTTACCTGCCGCGTATTGTGAGTTTTGTACGCGAATTGCCCCTGCAATTTCTTCAACAGTAACACCTAATTGGCTCATTACATCAGGGCGCAACCAAATGCGCATTGCGTAATCTTTGGCACCAAAAATTTGTACACTGGTGGTACCAGGAATGCGTTTAACACGGTCTAGCACGTTCATAGTGACATAGTTTGATGTCCATAAACTTGAACGTGTTCCATCTGGTGAGTAGAAGGCATGAACTTGTAAAAAGCTAGAAGAACCTTTTTGAACTACCACACCTTGGCGGCGTGTTTCTTCAGGTAAACGTGCTTCAACCTGCTTAACACGGTTGTTTACGTTTACAGCTGCTTGGTCAACATCAGTACCAATTTCAAAAGTAACTTCGATGGTCGTTGAACCTGCACTGGTTGACGTTGATGACATATACATCATGCCTTCAACACCGGTAATGGCATTTTCAATCGGTGTCGCAACCGTTTGTTCAAGTACATCAGCAGATGCACCCGGGTAGGCTGCGGTTACTTGTACAACCGGTGGTGCTATTTCAGGATATTGCGCAACAGGTAAGCTGCGCATCGCAGCAAGGCCCGCAAGCACAATAACAATAGATATAACAAACGCAAAAATGGGTCTGTCTATAAAGTAACGAGAAAACATAAGACTCCCTGTGCTTATTCTGCGTGGCTTGGGTTAGCGGCAGGTTGGCCAACATTGACTGGCATACCCGGGAAGAAAATACGTGCCATGCCATCAACAATAACTTGGTCGCCTTCTTTTAAACCACTGCGAATTAACCAAAAGTTTTGGTATTGCTCGTTTTCTGGTTTTTTGATCCATTCACCTACAGTAACAGGGGCAGGTAAAGCGACATCCATGCCTTGCTCGTTTTTACTTACTACATAAACAAACTTACCAGTGCCGTTATCAAGTACTGCACGTTGCGGAACAATGAAAGCGTTTTTGCGTACTGCACCACTTAACTCAACGCGAACGAATTGGCCCGGGCGAAGTTGAAAATCAGGGTTAGGAATAATTGCCTGAAACTCACTGGTACCTGTGTTTGGATTAATACGCACATCAGAGAAGTTAACTTCACCGGTTTGTCCGTATAACGAACCATCTTGCAGTTTAATTTGTGTTTTCCAGTGGCCTTGCTCAGGTAAAGTCAGTGAGCCATTTTTAACATCTTGACGCATTTGCAGTTGTTCACGCTCAGATAAGCCAAAGCGAATACGAATAGGGTCAAACTGAGTCATTTGAGTTAGTAATAAATCTGGACCAGAAACATAGGTTCCTTCAGAAACAAACTCACGTCCCATTACACCTGCGACAGGGGCTTTTACTTGCGCATATTCAAGATTAAGCTGCGCTTCTTTTAACGCAACTTTTGCAGCGGCTAAATCTGTCTTAGCAATATCATTGGCTGAGCTTGCGTTATCGTAGTCACGTTGTGAAACGGACTTTTCGGCACGTAGTTTAGCTAATCGTTTAACGTCACGATCAGCTTGAACAAGCGCTGCTTTTGCACCATCAAGTGCAGCTTGTGCTCGATCAACCGCAAGTTGATAAGGTTCAAGGTCAATTGTAAACAGTGATTGGCCTTGTTTTACACGCTGACCTTCTTCAAAGTTGCGTGATTCAAGAATACCAGTGACACGGGCACGAACTTCAACCTCTTTTGAACCAGACAGCGTCGCTGGTAGCTCAATCGTAAAAGGGGCATCGTGAGTTTCCATTGTCATAGTCGCGACAGCAGCGGGGTGCATTTGACCCTGTTGTTGCTGTGGCGCTTCAGAACAACCTTGCAGTAGCAAAGGAGCAGAAACTAATAACAACGCAGATAATGATAATTTGGCAGGTGCGAAAGGCAGACGCATGTTTACTCCACAGTCCAATTGTTAAGTAGGTATGCATAAAAAATAGTCTATTAGCATGAAAGACGTCACTATGCATATTCATTTAGCGTTTAGTTTATACCCAAAAAAGAGAAAGGTACACCCTGTAGTTTACTTTTTTGTTAGGCGCAAAAAAACGCAAAGCATTTTCGCTTTGCGTTGATATAACGGTTTAAATCGTTATTTACTTTTTCGTTAGTAAAGAGGCTAACTCTTCTAGGTTTTTAACAATGTAGTCTGGTTGCTTTGCCAGTGGGTAAAGCGCTTTACCGGGCCTTGCGATAAACGCTGTTTGCATACCCGCTTCTTTAGCGCCTGCTACATCCCAACCGTGCGCAGCAACCATTAAAGCTTCGTGAGGCGCTACATTTAATTGTTCAAGCAACCACTTGTAAGCGCGCAGATCGGGTTTATACACTTTAATATCTTCAACACTGTAACGGTGAGTAAAGTAATCTGTTAAGCCTGCATGTTGAAACTGCGTTTTTACACCGTTATTTGACGAATTTGTAAAGCTGACTAGTTTATAGTCTTGCTTTAATTTCGCTAAAGCAGGTTTAACATCGCTATGGGCAGGTAAAGATAAAAGCGGTGGCACAATCGCTTGCTTTGCTTGCTCTTTAGTTAACGAAATTTGATTATTACTTGCCACCATCATCAGTGCAGCAACGCCAATTTCACCAAAGTCATGATAGTCATTCGACACCGTACTCACTAAGGAATGATGCAGCATGGTAGAAAACCAAAGCGGTAATAGCTGGGTATTACCATTAAGCGCTTCAGCGACTGAGCTTTGCATTTGTTCAAGATCAAGCAAGGTTTCGTTGACATCAAACACAATTACTTTTGGTTTTGCTTGGTGTTGAGACTCTGCCATTGTGCCTCCCGAGTAAGTTAGGGTTACCAATAAAACTAGACTAAAAAATGCTTTTTTAAACATGGTTTAGTGCCTTAACAGCGTTAAGAACATCTAAAGGCTCTGCTCTAAGTGTGTAATCTTCATGAGCAAATGCAAATTGAATCACTCCTTGGCTATCAATAACATAGCTTGCTGGTAGTGGTAATTCGTAGCTTTCGTCACCATTGGCTTTTGGAATATCTAAACCAAGTTGATCGTAAACAGGGATTAAGCGTTCATCTAATGTGAATACCAAGCCACACTTTTTAGCCAAAGAGTTAGACACATCAGAAAGCACCGTATAAGCCAGCTCGTTTTGCTGTTGGGTAGACAGTGATTCATCAGGTAACTGCGGCGAAACAGCAATTAACTGTGCATTTTGATCAGCAAACGCTTGTTGCATATTGTTAAGCGCGCGAAGCTCTAAGTTACAATACGGGCACCAGCCACCACGGTAAAAACTCAGCACAAGCGGGCCTTTCGCTAGCAACTCAGCCGAGCTGATTTGTTTGCCCTTGCTGTCGGGTAATTCAAATGCTGGAAACTTATCACCGACTTTTAAAGCATGTTTACTTAATTGTTCTGCAATCAGTTTTTCAGTCGTGACATCCATCAAATTTAAGATATCAGCTGGGACATTGGCTTTCTTTTGCACTTCAAATGCGTCGATTTGGGTTTTTAAAGACATACATACTCCAATCATTTTTTACAATTTGTAGCAAGTATAGAGTTTTAAATTTTTATATATACAATACAAAACTGAAACCTAAATTCGAAAATATTGAATCAAAGCCATGTACAGTTTATGTGATTTAGAAACCTTTATTGCCATAGTTGAAAACCAAGGTGTAGTTGCCGCCGCTAAAGCTCAGGGCCTGTCACCTGCGACGGTAAGTCATCGCTTAAGTAAGTTAGAAAAAGCATTAAGTACTGTATTGTTGTTTCGTGACAGTCGGCGAATACGCTTATCACCTGCAGGGGAGCTGTTTTATCAACGAGCTGGTGCCATTTTAGAAGCTTTATATGATGCTGAGCATCAAATTGGCGCAAGGGGTTCAGCAGTGTCAGGGCTTTTACGAGTCACTATGCCGCCTTGGGTCTTTTCGAAATTTGTGATGCCTGAGCTTGGCCACTTTGAACAGCAATTTCCCGACTTAAAACTCGATTTTATGATTACAGATCAATTTGTGAATATTGTTGATGATGCCCAAGATGTGGCTATTCGGGTAGGTCAGTTGGCAGATTCAAACCTGCTTTCTCGTAAGCTTGTTAGTAACTCTCGTATTTTGTGCGCAGCACCGAGCTATATTGAAAAATATGGGCAACCTAAGTCGGTGGCTGATCTTAAAGACCATTACTGGGTGTGTTTGCCATGGCAGCGACAGGTTAAATTTAACGAAGGCGGACAAGTCATTAATTATAATGCGAGAACGCGTTTTACTGTATCTAACTCAGATAACATGACACAGGCGGCGATTGCAGGCCATGGCATAGCGATTAAATCTTATATTGCAATTAAAGATGATTTAGCCGAAGGGCGGTTAATCGAAATACTCTCTAATAGCCTTGTTGATGCTGACGCGCCAGTATGGTTTTTAAAACCACAAAACAGCCTAGTGACGCGCAAAACAGAGGTTTTTTATGAGTTTATGAAATCTTTGTTTACCTGAGGTACAAAAACTTAACAAATGGCTTGTAATTAAACTGAAATCTCGTACCCTAAAGCAATAAAAATATAATAAAGGTGAGTTAAGGATGACAGATAGAACTGGGGTTATCACCGCTTTTACCGAGATATCGAGCAAGCTTAGGCGCTTTGTATCACGTATCGTCAGCCCTGATGATGTAGAAGATATTGTGCAAGAGACGTTTATAAAAAGTTATGAAGCTGATCTTAAGCAAAATATCGAATATACTCACAGTTATATGCTGAAAACAGCTAAGCATTTGGCGCTAAATCATATTGCTAAATGGGACAATAAATACAAAGAATCGTTAGATGAACAACAGCAGGTTGAGCATCACATGCGTTCAATGGCACTTGAAGATGAAGTGACTTCTAAAGAGCGTTTTTTGTTTTTTTGCCGAGTGACTAACGAATTAAGCCCTCAGGTTAAAAAATGTTTTATCTTAAAAAAAGTCTATGGCTTAAGCCAAAAGGAAATTGCAGCTAAAATGAGTCTTAGCGAAAGTACTGTTGAAAAACATATAGCCAAAGGCTTATTACATGTTCACCGAGCAATGAAATCACACGATGTACAACCCCAGGCATTTACCCCAACCACAGAGTTCACTGCAAAAGAGGTGAACAAATGAGTAATGTCCATCCATTTTCATCAAAAGACATGATTCAAGAGCAAGCGAGTCAATGGATCAGCGCAATTGATCGTGGCCTATCTAAAGATGAAGTAAGCCAATTACATTTGTGGGCTCACCAAAGTGCAGCTCATCAAGAGGCATTGTTTGAACTTGCGACCTTATGGGATGAAATGAGTGTGCTTAATGAGTTAAGTAGTTTGTTTCCTTATAAAGCACCGCAAAAACAACCTGCAGTGTTTGGTATGGCAACCGCCGCCAGCTTTTTAGTCGCAATGCTGCTTGGTTCTATCATTCTTATTTATTCAAGCTATTGGCAAAGTGAAGAAAACGATTACGCCAAATTCGGCAAAATTTACCGCACAAAAGTGGGTGAGCAAGCTGAATTTGTGTTACCAGACAGCACTATTGTGCAGCTTAATACCAATACTAAACTCGAAGTTGCCTACTCAGGCGATCGCCGTCAGTTGATTTTGAGCCGAGGAGAAGGGCGCTTCAATGTAGCCAAAGATCCGAGCCGTCCGTTTACGGTTATTGCTGGTGATAAATCATTTACTGCACTTGGTACAGTGTTTAATGTTCAGCGAAATACTGCTTCAGACTTAGAGCTAGTAGTGACTGAGGGCAAGGTGATGATTGCTGATCCGAATACTCAGGTTGATGCTAGCGACTTTAATCGTTTAAAAGATGCCTCAGATAACAGTGCAGATATTAAAGCACTTCGCGCTAATGTTGTTGTATCTGGTGAGAAAGCCCTGATAAAACAAAGTAAAACTGAGCCAATTAAACAGTTATCGGTTGATGACGTTCAGCGTGATTTGGCATGGCAACAAGAAATGCTGATTTTTAATGGTGAGTCTTTAGGCGAAGCTCTACAAGAAGTAAGCCGTTATACTGCAACACGTTTTGAATTAAATGACCCAGAACTTGCCTCATTAAAAGTGGCTGGTGTGTTTAAAACTGGCGACATTAAAGGTTTGCTTGATTCTTTACAGGCCAACTTAGGTGTAGAACATCAACGTTTAGGTGAACATCGTGTTAGCTTAACTATCGCTGCAAAAGGTTAGTTCTGCCCATGAGAATACGCCAATGTAATGATGTTAATTGTGCGCCACCTTCTCGTCACAAAAAATTAATTAAAAAAAAGTTAAATTTACATAGCGGATTTTTCTTCCTCACTTGTTTGTTTAAATTGCGCAGTAAGCAATTGCCGTTGTTACCTGCCTCTTTTGTTATTTATGGCCTCACAGCAGGCCAAGTAGCAATAGCGGCTGAAAAACAAATGCTGCAATTTGACATCAAAGCGCAACGAGCTGATTTGGCGTTAATCGAATTTGCAAAGCAAACCGAACAAACAGTCATTTTTTCTTTCGAATTAGCAAAGCAATATCAAGCGCAATCTGTGTTTGGCTTTTACACCAAACTTGATGCACTGAATGCGATGCTAGAAGGCACTGAGCTCGATGCGGTTGTTGATCAACAAGGCTTGCTGAGTATAAAACTCAAACAAGTAGATAGGATAGATAATAACATGATCAAAGTATCAGGGGTCAGCGCTGCAGTCGTGCCATTACTGCTTGCCGCCAATACGCAAGCGTTAGCAGAAGATCAATCAGCAGAACAAAACATCGAAAAAATTGCCGTTGTCGGTAGCCGTGTAGCAGGACGCTCGGTTGAAGATTTACCGGTTCCGGTTGATATTTTAAGTGCCGAAGCACTCGAGAATACAGGTCAAACAGAAGTAGGCCGTATGCTTCAGGCTATTGCACCGTCTTTTAACTTTTCAAGCTCGTCTATCAGTGATGGTACTGATGCACTTCGTCCTGCAACATTACGTGGCTTAGGGCCAGATCAAACCTTAGTTCTTATCAATGGTAAACGCCGCCACCAAGCGAGCCTTATTCACATTAATACGTCAGTAGGTCGTGGTACGGCGGGTACCGACATGAATGCTATTCCTGCTGCTGCAATCAAACGTATTGAAGTATTACGTGATGGTGCTGCTGCGCAATATGGTTCAGATGCCATTGCAGGTGTTATTAATATCGTATTAAAAGATGCTGAAGAGGGCGGTAAAGCGGCTATCAACTACGGTGAGTATTCAGAAGGTGATGGCGAAACTGTAACTGTTGATTTCAACAAAGGTTTTGCTTTAGGTGATGAAGGTTATTTAAACACCACAATTAACTACCGTGACCGTGCGCCGACAAACCGTGCAGGCCTGCATGGCTCATGTCAATTTTACGGCTGTACTGAACTTGATGACGGTACGCTTTTAGCAGGCGACCCTCGTGAGTTAACGGCACCTCGTGATACGTTTAGAATTGGTGATGCAGATTCACAACAATTCGCTCTAACCGTTAACACAGGCTATGAGCTTGCTGGTGGTGAGCTATATGGCTTTATCACTTATTCAAATCGTGAAAACGAATCAGCTGCGTTTTTCCGTCATAACGCAAATGCTAATGGTAACCCTGTATTACAAGATGGTGATGCAACCATTCCTATGGGTTTCTTACCAAAAATTAATACTGTCATTGATGACGTGTCTTATAACTTTGGTTATAAAAAGTCGTTCGATAATGACTCAAGCATTGATTTATCGTACACCTACGGTGAAAACAGCATTGATTACACCACAAGCGACACTATCAACGGCTCTTACGCTAACTACCTTCGTTATGACCAAGGTTTAACGGCTGATGAAATTCGTGCCACTATTCCGCGTTCAGCATATGCATATGGCCTTGAATTATCACTGCAAACTTTAAACCTTGATTACACTAAAGATTACGACAACTTTTCATTAGCACTAGGTGCTGAGCTTCGTACCGATGAGTTTCGTATTCTTGAAGGTAGCGAATACGCTTACCGTGATTACGACACTGTTGATGGTATGAGCATCTATTCTGGCTTAAATGGCGGTGTAGGTAGTGTTGACGCTGCAAGCGGTACGCAAGGTTTTGGTGGTTCAGATCCGGCATCATCAGTTGATGAGTCGCGCGATGTGATCTCATTCTATATGGATGCAGAAACCTATGTTATCGATGATGTAATTATTTCAGGTGCGGTACGTTACGATAACTACAAAGGCTTTGGTGACACAGTTAACTTTAAGTTAGCGGGTAACTGGTCTGTAACTGAAGATGTGTCTTTACGTGGTGCATTAAGCACAGGTTTTAGAGCACCTTCAATGCAACAACTTTACTTTAATAACGTAAGTACACAGTTTGTTGTAGGAGATGATGGCAGCTTAGTGGCTGAGCAAGTAGGTACATTCAGAAACGACAGTACTTTAGCGCAATCAATTGGTATTCCTAAGCTAAAAGAAGAGAAGTCACAAAACCGCAGTTTAGGTATTGTGTATAACGTAACCGACAATATCAATTTAACCGTTGATTACTACTCGATTGATATCGACGACCGTATCGTTATTTCTAACCGTTTAGGTAAAGGTTTATCAGATACGCTAGATGCTGCACTTGAAAGCTCAGGCGCAGGTGCGGGTCAGTTCTTCTTAAATGGTGCAGACACAGAAACAGAAGGTGTTGATTTAGTTGCCACATGGAACACAGAAGGCCTTGGTGGTACGCTAGATTTCACCTTTGCTGCTAACTTCACTAAAACAGATGTAGTTGATTTATTCACGCCATCAGGCAGTGGTCTTGAGACTATTCCGGTAGAAGATGTGTTTTCTGCTCAAGAAACATCAATTATCGAAGAATGGCAACCAGAAGACCGCATTAACTTAAGTGCGCTTTACCGTTTAGAAGATTGGACAGTAAACCTATCTCTAAACCGTTACGGCGAATACACAGTTGAAGATGGTGGCCGTCAAACATACGGTGCTGAAATCTTAACTGATGTTAAAGTTAACTACTTCTTTAACGAAAACCTGTCATTTAACATTGGTGCAAATAACTTATTTGATGTTTATCCAGATAAGAACACCATTGGTAATTCACGCTCGGGTACGATTGTTGATGCTAGCGGCAACACAATTGTTTCAAGCCCTGGTGTATTCACTTACTCACGTCGTTCAGCACCATTTGGTTTTAACGGTGCGTACTACTACGTAGGTGCAGAGTACAAGTTCTAAACTCCCTTTAGATTCCTTTATTATTTAACTTGCAAAGGGCCGTTAGGCCCTTTTTTAGTTATAAAGAGGTGCTTATAGAAATTGGCACATCTTGATATTGTTTTATTTTATCAAGCAAGGTTACTAAGGTTTTGTGGCTGCTTTGCTCACTTGCTGTTACTTGCACATTGGTCATTTCAAACTGTGCAGCAAATAACGCAAGGTTAGCTATTATTTGCTCTGGTGTGACAAGCCGGTTTGCAAAGTAAATACTGTCGTTTTCAGTGATAGTAAATTGCGCTTGTTTTTTTGGGTTTTCAAGACTTGGTTTTGCTAAAGGGCGATTGACTTCAATAGCGTGCTCTTTAACAAATGAGGTTGTGACGATGAAAAATATCAGCAAGATAAACACAATATCGAGCATAGGAGTCATATCTACATCAGCGTTTGCAGTGGATTTTTTATGTTGTTTCACCATAATTAGGTCCTTGTTGTTTTTGACCAAGCCACAAAATTTATGATTAAGTGGACTAGCCATAGTCGTGTGAAGAACACGGATTATTTTTAAAATGCTGGGCGCCACAGCAGTTTTTAGGATCCTAAATTTAAAGTTAGCAGCTTTTAAAAACACGGTGGTTAAATAAATATTCTAAGTTTATTAAATGTTTGTAGCGTTTTTGTTGGTAAAAATATTTATTAGCTTTGATGAAATGATTTTCAGGTTAGTCAGGTCATTTTTGTTGGAACTAAGTTTAAAGGATGGATAAATGCTAAAAGTTAAGTCTTTAGTTTGTGCTATGTGCCTTGTTTTACCAACAGTAAGTTTTGCTGAGCAACCAGTAAACGGGCAAGATTTTATCAATTTATTTGAAAAGCTTTCAGGGAAGCACCCCGGAATCAGAAAAGGTCACGCCAAAGGGGTGTGCGCTGTTGGCACATTTACACCTAATCAAGCAGCAAAGCAGTATTCAATCAGCCCTTTATTTAACGCACCGTCAAAAGCAAATATTCGCTTTTCTATGGGCGGGGGTAACCCTAATGCTGATGAAACATCACGCTCGCCGCGAGGAGTGGGGGTGCAGTTTGTACTAGAAAATGGTGATGTACACAATATTGCAGGGCTAACTACGCCGGTATTTGCAGGCAACAGCCCAGAAGCGTTTTTTGGCTTGCTTAGTACCTTAGTACCTGACGCAAAAACAGGTCAAATCGATTTTGCAAAAGTAAAAGCATACAGAGAGCAAAACCCGAGTACTTTAGGACAATTTAATTGGCTACAAAGCCATAACCCGCCAGCATCGTATGTGTCTTCGCGTTATTTTGGCGTGCATACCTTTTACATGGTAGATGAAAAGGGCGCTAAGCATGCCTTTAGATGGACCATGGTGCCAGAAGAGCCAGAACTGGTGCTAACAGAAGAGCAAATGAAAACCTTCCCTAAATCATTTTTGGCTAAGCGACTTGAAGAAGATTTAGCAAAAGGGAAGGTGCATTATCGTTTTCAAGCACAATTAGCCGAGCCCGGTGATGCATTAACTGATCCTTCAGTACAATGGCCTGCTGATCGCAAAACAATAAATTTAGGAAAGCTCACCATAGAATCGACAGGTGAGTCAGGCTGCGACCTCACAAATTATGACCCAAATCTACTATCTAAAGGCTTTATGCCAAGTGATGACAAAGTACTTAAATTACGCTCAACAGCTTATGCGATTTCATTTGCAAAGCGTTTGACGGGGCAATAAAAAAACTAAATCGCTTGGCGGTGCTCCCGATTATTTGATAGCAAAATAAACTTGGTGGCTTAACGACCAAGCGACTTTAATTTAAAAGTTGTCGTAAATAGTTAAAGTCATATCTTTCAATTATGTATTGTTTTTATTCACTTTACCCATATCTATACATTTACTGAAAAATAAATAAAGGGAATTTTATGAATGTAACTTTGCGTGATGTTACGAAGGATAATTGGCTGGATGTAATTCACTTAGAAATAACTAAAGAGCAAGAGGATTACGTAGCGTTAAATTCAGAGTCTATCGCTGAATCAAGCTTCTATCCCCATTATGTTAATCGGGCAATATATCGTGAAGATGAGGTTGTCGGTTTTATTCAATATTACCAAGAGCTTGAAGAAGGGCTACCTGATGAGTTTTACATTGCTCAGTTTATGGTTGATGTAAAATATCAAGGCCAAGGTATAGGTAAAATCGCAACAGAATTAGTAATTAACGAGATGAAAAAAATTCCAGAATGTAAAAAAATAACCATACTCTACATGCCTGGCCACCATACGATGCGCAAATTTTATTCTCAGTTTGGTTTTGTGGTCACCGAAGAGGACGATGAAGACGGTGTTGTAATGGAACTTGATGTTAAATAGTTGAAACGCACTTTTTGGGACATAAATGAGTTAGAGTATTTATTCTGTAACGCCCGAATCATGGGCGGATTTTGCTTGGTTACACTTAGCGAAGAATGAGCGCCAGCCAAATGTTACGCGTCCCGTCAATTTTAAGTGCCTTACTATGTGTGCTTCAAAACTGAACCAAACCGATATATTAGTATCCATATTTGTCGGGGGTTTGGAAAATTGTTTTTACGATTTTTAAAGCTTCTTCTCTGGCTAGCTCACATTGAATTAGAATGTTCACTGCCTGATGAGTACTTTTAGATTTAATTGCTTCATCGAATGCTTCAAATTTATTGAGTGTAAAAAGCCGCTCATTTACAGTCATTCCTTTCAGCTCGTTCATTGCATCACTCCTAAACACAAATACATCGCAATATGGGCCGTATTAAGCTTGGTTAATATTAGCGACGATGGAATACAAGCTATGCGTTTTGCGCCCATACTCATTACGCACTGAACCAGATTTGTTGCATAGCTGATAAGAACTCTTCTGTAACAGGATAACCAGAATCATCGCCAATGACTGAATCTATGTCACAAGTTGGACAAAGAGCTGTATCCCCATCATCTGTCCAATATAGGATATTTTTGTAATCGAATATATCGAGGCAATAGAAACAACCACATTTGTTGCTATTTCGCAAAGAATCTCGGTGATATATCGATTTTTTGTGAGCCGCTTTCGCAGCATATAGTAGTTCAATATCCATATTTTAAAAGGGTATATAATGCCCCGTTTAGGTGGTAGTTATGGGCTAAAAAACGAAAGCAGCGAGTAAATTCAACTGTTTTGCGTCCATTGATTGATTAATTTATTTGTTAGCTATACACATTCCATTCTGTAGCTCAAAGTTAAATTAGTTATGCTATCAGAGTTTGCAATGTAACGAATAATAGCCTTTTCGCTGTACCAGTCACCAGACCATTTAAATTTGAACTCACCATCTAGAGTTTCAGATTCATACGCTTCACCGTTTAGCATCAAATGTATAACGGAAGAACCGGTAGAGTTTCCATAGCCTTCTATCTTAATAGCTATAACTTTATCTCCACATGTACTCGTTAATGTAAAAGTTTGAGATTTTGTTAAATTCTTATAATTGATTGTAGAAACTTGATAATTATTACTACAAGCTATTAAACCAACTAATAAAAAGTAGACTAAAACTCTCATTCGATTACACCATATAGCTAACGCCGCGATAAACGGCAAAAAGTAGTTGCAAAATTTGTGACGCACGAACAAAGCCAACTGTTTTTGTCCGCACTTTTAATTTACCTTGTTAGGTGTATGTATTCCAAATTAGAGTAAACAAAACAAAAATTGAAAATGTTGCATACGAGACGATACCTAACCAAAAACAACCGGGTGATTCACTGCGCTTAACAGTTATTGCTTTAATTACAACGTTATCATCTTTTTTAACAGAACTGATTGGTGACTTACACTTAGAACCAGTTTTCGGAGAGATTCCTTTATTTCTATTGTCTATTTCTTTAAGTACAATTTGATACCTATGATGACATTTATCCCGATCAATATGCTCTAAAACATCTAAAAGTTCCTCATGAGTATATTGAGAATAATTTGGTTCAGAAGTAAACACCAAGTACACCTAACGCCTCATTCAGAGGCAAATAATTGTTGGCTAAAATTGCGATGCAGGAGCAAAGCCAACTGTTATTTGTCCTGCTGTAATGACTTGTTAGGCATATTTTCACCCAACTTGTTTATTAAAGAATTTGGTACCATTATTTTAAACAAATCCAATGGTAAAAATTTACTGATTTCACGCATTGATTGATTATGCGATTTTGAAGTTCCGTAACTAATACCGGGATAATTTAAGGCTGTATTTGCAAAGTACGCAGCTTCCATAAGTAATTCCTTGGTATCAATTTCGCCCATATAAACGGGTGGAACAAGTAAACGACCTATAGTAGTTCTTTGTAAGTTAACTTGACCAATATACTCACTAATTTTAGGGTCAGTATCTTTGCCGTATTCAAATAAAAAAGCCGAACCTTCAGAATACCAATCGGTTTCCATAGCGTCTTCCCATGAGATTTCACCTTTGCAAAGTTTCTCAGCAGCTTCAACACCTTTTCTACTACCTGAGTCAGGAAGTAGCTCCCAGATTCGCCTACAGCATTCAAGTAAGTATTTTTGAATAATAGTCATTGATTCGGGATCTTTAAGGTGTCCACGCTCTCTTAAAAGATAAATAATCTCCCAAGAGGATTCTTCACATGCTTGATCTACAGGTTGAATATTATCGACAGGGTTCACCATATGCCTAACATGTTTATAGCGAGCAAATTGCGCGTTTTTCTTATTGGTTTATTTTTAACAAACTTGTTAACTAATTGCTAGTGTTATAAAAATCTAGTAGTGCAAGCTTTTTAACTGTATAAAACGAGCGAAAGGGTCGTTTCTTGACTATGCGAGTGATTAAATTGTAGCTTTACGTATATACAGTTGAAGGATTGTAAATTAAAAACTCTCTCCGTATTTTAATTACATTGAGGACTATATACTCTATCGACAGTACTCATTAAAAACTACAAGTACTTAATTTAGGTAAGTTCGCGATTGTTGTTCACTTTCGCAACATACGTCACCAAGATTAATAGAGGATACAGAAGCCGAAGCTTTTATATCTTTAGCTCTGTGTGAAAAGGCACGGACTCACGAACTAGCTAAGCAGCAATATAAGTCTAACAATTTAACGAAGAAAGAGTATGGGTATATAGTTGCAAATATAGATCTTGGTTTGGCTACAGTGAAAAAGTGCACATAATTGTTACTCTAAAGGACGTGAAATGGTTAGCATGAACTCCTTAGTTGCACATATAAGCCTTTTAATTTAGACCCGGTTAGTAGTTCGTTCTATTGGTGAGAATCGTGCATATTGCTATAAGTTTTAAAAGTACAAAGTTTGACGTCTCAAAAGAGCGAACAAATCCAATTAATCCGATTTTTGGTGAATCACTTTTAAAGTGGTTTAAATCTGAAATTGAACCTGACTTTGACGTTACTGAACCAGATGCAGAGGATTGGGGTTGGTATAGCTATATTGACTGGAAGGGACGTCAATACATGCTTGGTGCATCTACTTATTTTGAAGAAGGTGATGATCCAAAGTCAGAACTCGAGTGGATTTTACAAATAGATAAAAGCCTTACTTTCATTGAGAAGCTCTTTGGAAAAGCAAAAATAACTGAGACTGATGAATGTGTTTTGTATTTAAAATCGAAACTTGAGTCAGAGCCTAAAATTAGCTCAGTAAGTTTTGAGTAATAACACAAAACAACCGTTGTAGTGAGGTGTTTTTAGTGGTTGGCTTTATTTATTGCGTTCTTTTTTATCTAAGTATTAAACGCTGGTGTAATGTGTTCACGGAGAAGCGGCGCATTTAGGAAACTGGGATAGCGCAATTATTAAAGCTTGTCATTGGTAGACTTTGGAGTGATTGTAATAACACTGGTGATGGGTTCGCTCACTACAAACGAAAGTGATATAGCTGGCTTATTTACATCAAGTCGCGGGTAATACATATTAGATAAAAGAGAGGTTAAATTGAAGCGGAGTGTTCATTTCAAAGTAAATTTGGGTTTGTTAGTGTTTTGCATAATAGGCTTTCAATTTCAATCTATAACCGTTGATGGCTTCTTTGTTAACCCATTTTATATAGGTAGCATGGTACTTGGTTTTCTATTAGTGGTTAGAGCTTTGCGTTATACCTGCCAAAAGTGTTTAAGAAATCAAATAATGCTAGGCTTTTACAAATATCGTTTACCAACGTCAAAGTGCTACAACTGCGATTATGAAATTGATCAACATCATAAATAACAAAAAATTCACTGCAGAACAAAAACATAGAATTAGAATATGGTCCGCTTCACATTTTAGCTTAAACATTCTTGCCGGTTACAAAAGCTTTAGCAAACATCTGATCTTTAAATCAAGTATAAATAACAAACCGCTCATCTAAACAGATAAAAGCCCAGCTTAACTGGGCTTTGCACTCTCACAATTTAATGCTTTTTCATTTTACTCATTTCAGCATGACAACTTTGAATTGTCAGTAGGGTTTTTGATAACGCGGCTTCACAATCATGTGGTTGTGGCTTTTTAAGCGCGTGTTTGATCTCTGCTAGTGTTTTATCTTCAACTTCTTCAAGCTCGCTAACGTAGGTGGCATTTTTGTCGGCACCGAGTTTGGTGATTACTGATGTATAAGCTTTACGCGCTTCTACAGCAAAGTCAGAGCCATTTTCACGCTCGCCATTTTCGTTAATAGCATAAGGTTGTAAGCGCTCAACACTTACTTTTCGCGCATCTATCATGCGTTGAAATAAGGCAATTATGCTTGGGTCGGTTACTTTTTCCTGTGCTTTTTCATAAAAATCGATACCGCTATTCATAACTTGGATGATATCTGCAATATGATGAACGTCTTGTCCTTGATGAGTATTCATAATGACCTCTTTTTGAATATTAAAAACAATGCAATTAGATACTTGCAAAGCATATTCCAGTTCATTACCAAAATATAAAGTCATTGTATTTCAAGTGGTTATTGGTTTTTAATAGGAGGGGTACTGCTGATAAGCTAAGCTAACATCTTGCTTATCAGCAATAATTACAATTTGGTTGGTAAAATCTTACTTAAGCTCGTCGGCTACTTCTGCAACCTTTTGGCGTAACCAAATATGGCTTGCATCACGGTGTAATAGCGGGCTCCAAATCATATCTAGCTCAAACGGCGGAATAGGGAATGGCGGCTCAAGAATTTTAAGGCCCGGATCGTCTAAATAAATATTCGCGGCTTTTGAAGGCAGCGTTGCAACCAAATTTTGCTCTTTCGCTAAGTGGATGGCAACGTGGTAGTTACGGGTAAAGGTGGCAATATTACGGTGTTTACCAAAGTGAGCGAGCGCCTCATCTACCCAACCTAGCTTTTGCACATCTTTAGGGTCCATACCAACGCCCACACCAAAGCCTGTTTTACTTACCCAGATATGGCGCGCTTTTAAATAGCTGTCGAGGCTGAAGTCTTTGATAATCGGGTTATCTGCTTTTACTAGGCAACAAAAGCTGTCTTTCCAGATTTGTTTATAGTGAAACGATTGCGGTAAGTTTTCAAAGCGGTTGATAGCCATATCTACCTTACCGTTTTCAACGTCGTGGAAGGTTACATCACTCGGGGTCAAAATATCGAGTGTGGTATCGGGCGCTTCTTCGTGTAATTTACTTAATAAGCGTGGGGCAAGAGTGCTTGCTGCGTAGTCACTGGCCATGATACGAAAAACACGTTTACTTTGTGATGCTTCAAACTCGCGGTTTGGTGCAAGTGTTTCTTCAAGAGTCATTAAAATACCGCGGATCACCGGCTGTAGCTCTTTTGCGCGCTCTGTCGGTACCATACCTTCACTGGTACGCACTAAAATAGGGTCGTTGAATAAATTACGGAGTCTTTTTAGGCCATTACTCATGGCAGGCTGGGTAATGCTTAGCTGGTTAGCAGCTTTAGTTACATTACACTCCCTTAGTAAAGTATCTAGGTAAACAAGTAAGTTTAAATCTATTTTACTTATATTCATTGTGTGTCCTTGGTGTTTACCAATAATGGATAAAACGTTGTGCAGCAGGGTATGGATAAATGTGGCTAACTACACCTTGCTTATAATTGTATTGTGCTTGTCGCCAATAGGCTGGATCTTCAAGCTCTGGGTGTGTACTCAATAAATATTGCTTATACACTGGGTTTGCTGTCACAAAGGTACATAATTGCTCTGGAAACACATCTTGCGGTGCCACAGAGTAGCTTTGCTCATTGGTTAAGTAATCATCGTACGACTTTGCTTTTGGTAAGGCGCGAAAGTTCATGTCTGTTAGGTACTGAACTTCATCATAGTCGTAAAAAATAATGCGATTATGTTTACTTACCCCAAAGTTTTTCAACAGCATGTCGCCTGGGAAAATATTTACGGCGATCATTTCTTTTAAAGCTTGGCCATATTCTTCTATTGCTTCAAACGCTTGTTGTTCACTGGCATTTTCAAGATACAGATTTAACGGTGTCATGCGTCTTTCTATATACAAATGCTTGATGATTAACCATTCGCCTTCAATAATCATCGAAGAACCAATGGTTTTATGTAACTCTGCAAGTAATTTACTATCAAATCGGGCTAGTGGAAATACGACGTTCGAATACTCTATGGTGTCGGCCATCCGGCCAACACGGTCATGGCTTTTTACTAATTGATAGCGTTTTAATACGGTATCGCGGCCAAAGGGTTTGCTTTCTCCAAAGGTGTCTTTAATTACTTTAAACACATAACCAAACGAAGGCAGGGTAAATACCATCATCACCATACCCGGTGTACCTGGGGCAATTACAAGTTGATCGTTTGAATGATCTAAATGACTTAAAAACTCTCGGTAAAACTCGGTCTTACCTTGTTTATGAAAACCTATGGCATTGTATAGCTCTGCCAGGGTTTTGTTTGGCATAAGTTGATTTAAAAATCGTACTAACGCAGATGGTGCATGGGTTTCAACCATAAAATAAGCACGCGCAAAACCAAAGATAACCCGCATTTGCGATGATTTGGTGAGTAGGGCATCAAGGTATAGCCCTTTGTCTTCATGGTGCAATACCGCAATAATAAATGGCTGTACGCCACTTTCTGATACCACGCGGCCAACAATATAAGCCGCTTTGTTACGGTAAAACGGGGCTTGCAGTATATCAAAGCGCATTTGCCATGCTTGATGATGTGTGTCGGGCGCTTGTTTATAAAAGGCTTTTACCAGCAAGCGAATATCGCGTTCTAAATCAACAAAGGGTGCTTTAAAATCAAACTGATTAATAATTTTGCGTATCGTGGGTCTTAAGCCATCAACAACAGGGTGGTAACTGCGGTATTCAACTTCCATTGGTAGCGCGGGGGCATCTGCAAGCGTTGCTTTTACAAAGATAAAGTCATTATTAAAATAACGACGATGAAATAAACGACAAAAAACAGAGTTGTAAAAGGTTTCGGCAAGTTCTGCCTGAGGGTGAAAGCACAAAAATTGCTGATAAAGCTGTTTGGTTTCGAGCCAGCAGGTTTGATCTAAGGTAATAATTTGCTGTTCGTTGAGTGACTTTAGCTTAGCAATGGTTTCGTTAACCCGATCATCGTAATGGCTAATTCTAAGTTTGCTAATCTCATTTATTTTTTGCCAATCACGATGCGCAAACGCAAGTGGTGCTTTGGCAGTAATTGCTTGAAAGAGTTTATAGTGATTGCGAAACCCAGATAAAATTAACTCTGCAATGTGTTGTGGCTGCATATAAACTCCTTACTTATACCCTCGTAGAGCAATAACTCTATTAGTGTTAAGAATATGTTATTTATTCTTCAAACCCAATAGTAAAGTGTATTTAATTATAGCGAGCTAGTTTTTTCTCAAGTTTTGCGAGTTTTTTATTAACACTTTTCACGTCGCGCCCGTATTGCTTGTTAATTGCTTTTAGCTGTTTTTTAATGTCTTTATTAATTTGTTTCGCTTCTTTATCAGACAAAATTCGGTTTAAGCGCTGCTCTTGCTGGTACTGGGCTCTGTCTCGATCACGGCTTAAAATATCTAAACGGTGTTTATAGCTGCGAATTTCAGCTTCGAGGTTTCTGATAATTTGCTGGCGCTCAAGCTCATTGAGCTCTTTAACAAAGTTTTGCGGAGCTTGTAAGTCTGGGTCGGTTACTTGAATTTTGTGCTTGGTTGCACGGCTACCACAGGGGAACTCACTAAATACCGTGCCTCTGTCTGTGACACATTTATAGTATTCTGTGGTGGCAGCAAGTGATGTGTTGGTAAAACAAAGTAGTGTAAGCGATATTAAATAAATGATTATGGCTTTCATGACGTCCGTGTCTCCTAATCAATTAATGTGTCTAATATCTAAAGCTAGCTCGAAATAATGATTTATCAATAAGAGCTAGGGCGTATATTGTTTCAGCTTTTTAATGCTTTGCACTAAGAATGGAATATCTAATCCTTGTTCAATGGCAAAGCCTTGTGCTGCTGAAATGTTTTTAAAGTTACCGTCTGAATCTATCAGGGTAATTCTGTCTTTTTTAAATGCGATAAATACATTTTGCGAGTAGTTAACACCGGTGTCGTCATGGCGTTTGTATAAGTTGCTACCCAACATGCTTTGTTTTGCGAGTGTTTTACAACCAAGGTAATGCCCCACGCTGGTGGCGATAATATCACTTGGTTGAATAAGGCCTTCGGTTTGTACAACTTTTTTATCTGAGCTGTATAAACGAGAGGCTGTAACAATACCATTGCTCTGCTGTGCAAGACTAAAGGCAAATACGGCATTAGCAGATTCACGTGCTTGTGTTGTAGCGTCTGCGCGTACAAGGCGAACCGCTGGGTTTTGGTCGTCGTTATTAATAAATTCGAATTGCTCAAAACCATTAATTTGAATTGAGCGATTATCAGCAAGCCACACAGGCAGTTGCTGTTTGTCTAGAATAGGGACTTTGTAAAATGCTGGCAGGCCATACACTAAACTAAATAGCGTATCTTCGGTTTCTACAGGTTGTAAGAACAAGTCTGTCTTACGTAGTGCAGGCTCAGTGGCAACAAATTGCTCTAGGTCAGCATTATTTTCAAATACTAAAATATCGATAGTCGCACTCGACTCAGCTTTACACTCGGCAAGTGGAGTAGGTGCTAAGTAATCAATATTATGTGGGTCAAGCCTCACATCGTGTGCTTCTTTGTAGCTTTCTAAATCGAGCAAATCGTTTTTAGCTAATAAGCTTTTTGCTGTAGTAGGGTAAGACAACGGCAATACATTATCTTGTTTAGTGATATCAAATTTTAAATTGGCATCTGCCCAAATATGAATACTGTGGCTAAGTGCAAAGCACACTAAAATAGTGCTGGTTGCATAGCGCGGGAACTTATATTGTTTTAAACGCGCTAAGTGGTGCCAGGTGTAGTTACTGACTAATAATTGGAACGCTAAAATTAGCAGCACAATGCCGCCTGCAAGAATTGTTGTTAATGCCGGTGAGCTTGTTAAACGGTGCCACAACAAAGAAACGATTTCAGGTAGAGCAGACGTATTTAAGTGATAACCCAAGTTAAAATAAACATAGGCATCAAGCGTTAAGAATGACGCGCCAAGGGTTGCAATAATGGCTGCCATCCCTCGGATATGCCGAGGGTATGGAAACACTAAGCTTAATGGAAATATCGTTAAAACAAAGGCAATAAAAGTAATAAAGCTGGTGTGGCTTAACCAGGTCACGAGCATGTATAAATAGCCCATGAAGGTTGTCGGTGCACTGTCTGCAACTAAGTAGCTTAAGCTAATAAATAGCACTAAACCTATGTTTGCAAAGGTGAACCAATGGCCCCAACTTAAAAGCTGACTTACTTTTGAAGAAAACTGACTTTGTTGCGATAAATTCATAAATCTTATTTAACCGACTGCGCTAATGCTTTGGCAAAGTTGTCGGCAACAGCTTGTCTTTTCTCTGATGGTACATGCTCTTTTAATATATGCGTGATAGAATTTCCTAAACACATAAGGCTTAAATCAACAGGCGCTTTGTGCTCTGTTAGTACATCAATCAGCTGATCAACGATTTGTTCTACTTGGTCATTAGAATATTTTGATATGATAGGCATCAGTTGGTTCGATAAAAAGAGTTATATTCCCGTATTTTAACACCAGAGGCGTGAAAAACAAAGATGACAATAGATGTTAAAAAATTAGTCGTTCATTATGTAGACAAAAAAGATGACGATACAGATATTCATTTACGCAATGATGAGATGGTTGTTAACGATAAAGTAGCCGTTTTTATAGAGCAGCTACACCATGCATATAATGGTAAGCCTGGTAAAGGCTACTGTGCATTCAGCGGCGAGAAAAACAGCATTGTTGCTTCGGCAATGCAAAGTTACCGTAACGACGAACTTGGCTTTTGGCACATGACAGAGCAAGCAACGAATGTGCTAAAAGAAGAGTTAAATAAGTATGCCTTTAACGAAACGGGTTATTTAGTTTTTTGCCATTATCAATATGTTGCAAGCGACTTCTTGTTAATTGCGATGATCAATATTAAAGAGCATTACTCAATTACTTCTGAGCTTGATTTAGCGTCATCTCGTCACTTAGATATTTCGCGTATGCAACTAGCTGCACGTGTAGATTTAACAGCGTGGGATACACAACCAGAAGATAATCGCTATGTGTCGTTTATTAAAGGTCGTGCAGGTCGTAAAGTAGCTGATTTCTTTTTAGACTTTTTAGGCTGCGAAGAGGGCATTGATCCTAAACAGCAAAGCCAAGTTATGCTTAGTGCTGTAGAAGATTATTTATCTGAGCAACAATACGACAAGTCAGAGAAAGATGAGCTACGTAAGCAAGTTTTTGATTACTGTAATGATTGCGTAACCACAGGTGAAGATGCCAACGTTAAAGAGCTTTCTGCAACCTTATCGAAAAATGACGACAGCCCATTTGAAAGCTTCTGCCAAGAGCAAAGCTATGACTTAGAAGAGTCGTTCCCTGTTGATAAGAAAACAGTCACTAGTATGGTGAAGTTTTCTGGCATGGGCGGCGGTGTTAGCGTGAGCTTTGAACGTAAACACTTAGGTGAGCGCGTCATGTATAACGAAGCAACCGATACACTGGTGATTAAAGGTATTCCACCTAATCTTAAAGACCAGCTTCAGCGTTTTATGGAGCAAGACGAAAGTTAATCGGGTTTAAGCTTCAAGTTTTAAGCGATAAGACGATAGATAACCGTTTTTAGCCCAGCACTTGCTGGGCTTTTTAGTTTTGGGTACTTTAAAACACTATCTACTACAAGGAAGAAACATTGCATCACTATAGTTTTGTAGCGGTAAATAGTTTAGATACTAATATGTTAAATAACTTAGAGTCTCGGTTTGAGTTGCAAGAATCTGTATGCCTGAATAATTTAGAAGAGCTCAAATTATTGCTTGCAATGCTCGGGCTGAGTTTAAGCAAAACAATTAATCTCGATTTAATAGATATAGAGCATTGTTGGTTAGTAGAAGGGGCCTCAAAAGAAATTGCTTATTCTGACTTTGATGACTTTTACCAGCATTGGTTAGGTGTATCTCACAGAGAATCAACTATGGATGAATACGGTCAGTTAATTTATTTAAACTCTTTTATGAATCGCTTTAAAAAAGCAAAGTTTAAACTTATATGCCAAGAGATTAAGGATCAAAAGCCATCTTAATACCATGCTAGGTTGGCACGCTAAGAAGCTTGTAATGGCACATGATAAACTTTTGTTGGGTGATGCTCATTTGTTCTTAGAGAAGTATTTTGAATGGTTAAATAACAACAAAAATTAGCTCGTATAGTAATGACAAAGAAACTTATATTATTCATATCACTGTTTGTTCTTGGTTGTTCACCGCTTTGGGAAGAACCTCCATATCAAGTCTATTTTAGTGATAACTCAAAAAAGTTAGGCTACTCGCTTGGTGAAGGTGCATTCATTGGACGTATAGATGAACCTAAATTGATTGCGTCTAACGATAAATACATTTCTGTTTTGGCTTGCCCTGAAAATATTTGTTCTTACTTTTATATTGATAAAGTGAACGATCATAAATATGCAGAACATAATGAGTTCGTTTTTGGGCCCTACACTAGAAATGAATTTACAGCTTTAGAATTTCAACTCGCTTTACCTAAGCTTAAGTAAAAATTTACTTCTAATATTTACTTTGCTTTTGTTCATCGGACAGTTCATGTTCTGACGGCGGCGGTGATTGCGGTGGCGGAGATTAGATAAAGTAGTTCCATTTGCCATCATTGATTTAGTAAAACATCTACAGATGGTTTTTAGCATGATTAATATAAAAATTCGAATAGTGGAAGGCGTAAAAGTGCTTTTCTTTTCTTTCAGTATCGCTTAGTTTTAATACACTCAAGGTACAAACTTCCCCGATGGCTAAGGAGAGTCATAAATGAAACTTGCTCAATTGAATATCGCTCTTGCTAAATATCCATTAGATGCGCCAGAAATAAAAGATTTTGTTGATAATCTTGATTTAATAAATGGCGTTGCTGAAAGCAGTGCTGGTTTTGTATGGCGATTAAAAGACGAATCTGGTGATGCCACAAATATTAAAATGTTTGATGATCCGAATATGATAATCAATATGTCTGTGTGGGAAAGCGTTGAAGATCTCAAAAATTTTATGTTTCGTACTCACCACAGAGATTTTATGCGCAGAAAAGGTGAATGGTTTCACTGCTTAGCAGAAGATAGCTATGTTTTATGGTGGATTGAAGATAACCATATTCCAACCCCTCAAGAGGCATTAGAGAGGTTGCAGTATCTGCGAGAAAACGGCGACACACCACATGCTTTCACATTTAAAAGCAATTTTACAGCTGAAGAATTTAAAAAATAAATAACAATTAACTGCGATAAAAATAAGGAAAAACTATGCATGTTGTATTAGGTGTTTTAGGTATTGTAGTGACCATTTTGGTGTTACTGAATCGACTTCAAGAAGGTGGGATAGATATTGGTTGGTTGAATCCTTTTAGCTGGCACCGACGTCGTAAGTTCAGAAAACACCATGATTTAAATCCTGCATTTAAGTTAGATTCACCCATGGATGTGGCTGCGTTATATATGGTCGCAGTGGCCAAAATAGACGGTGAAATGAGTAAAGAACAAAAAGAAAAAATTTTAGCTCTTTTTAACAGTGAATTTCATTTAAGTATGAAAGAAGCAACAGATTTATTACGCTCAAGTGTGCATTTATTAGGGCATACTAGTGACGTTTACGATAAACCTCACAAAGTTATTGAGCGATGCTTAGATAAAGTAACAAAAGATCAAGCAGCTTCAATTTGTTATCTCGTCGATGAGGTAGCTAATGTTGAAGGTGAGCCGACGTCTCAGCAAAGAAAGCTTGTTGCAGAGATAAAAAATGCATGCCCTCAGGAGGCCGCAGGCAAGTGGTAATTAATCCACAAAACCAAACAGCTGAAAATTATAATGACAATTATAACCCCTTAACTGATTTTGAAACGTTTTAGTGAATATCGTGAAGATGTAACAACAAATCTAATTTTTAAAGGTGTTTATAAGGGAGTTTTTATGAAAAAACAGTTATCGGTGGCTTTTTTGGTTTTATCGTCTTTTGCTAACTCAACAACGTGGGGAGAGTTAGAAGTAGATGACCCAATAGTTAAGGATGCAAAATGCAAGGTTGCTGAGCCTGCAAGCTATGGTGGTTATATTTACAGTTGGCCATCAAAATATGACCAGGTATTTTGGCCACATACGGATAGTAATGGCATTTGGTTTTGCGAAACATCGGGTTTTATAGCTTTAATTGGTGATTTTGACGAACTTAAACCTGTAGAAATTGAGAGAATATCGGAATTTCTTTCGTCTCAACACATTTCGAAGCCAACTCTCGAGCAAAAATTAGCTTTGCTCGAGCAAACTTACGCACTTCGCGAAAAAGATGAATTTTTTAAAAATAAGTTACTAAGAATCCTTGCTCGTTGGCAGCAGTCTTTAGGGAACCTTGATAAGGCAAATAATTATCGAGCTAGAGCATTTAAAGATATTCAACATGCCCTTCACGGAGATTTAGATGGATATAAACGACTTGAATATCTTTATCTGGCGACTAACTACTCAAAACAGTTTGCAGAGCAAAATAAAAATGTAGATTACTTAGACGATTTGGAAACATCATTGAAATTGGTGACTGATCCTGAGTTAAAAGGCTATGCAGGGTACTTGTCTGAATTGATAAAGGACAGCGTTTATATCAACGAAGGCGGGAAGCTCGACCCTGACTTACCGAAACAGTAATGAATACCGAATAACAAGGTTGATTATATGAAGTACAGGGTTCTAGTGTTGTTAATGCTTGCGTCAAGCTTTCAGGCTAAATCGGTTCAGAAGCTGTCTAATACTGAACTTAGCTTTATACTTTCTTCTATGGAAGTGCTTTATAAGAATAAATCTTTCCCGCAAATTAGGGTCATTCAAAGCTGGGAGTCGCAGACTGAATGTGATGGTGAATATCAAACTTGCCCAAATGCTAGGTTATTCATATCAGTAAATACAGGCGATCTTTACGAAGTTCCAGCCTTATTTGAATTACCAAAATCCAAAGGTTGGCAATACGTTAGTTTTGTAGAACATGATGATTCATTCTTACTTATGATTAAAACAACGCTAGATCATGCAAATGTATCCGCTGAGTCGAGAAGTAAGTGGCGCAGTAAAGCCTATGCAATAAAAATTTCAAAATATGAATACGATGTACTAGAGGTCATAGAAAAGTAACTTCATTTAATAATTTTGCCTTGCAGCAACATGGATATTCAGGGCAGAAGTAATGTAAAAAATGAGTACTAGGAATAAAGCAATAGCTAAATAAGGGACGCGACCATGGTAAAACGTAACAAAGCTAATACTGGGCTATTTTTTTGTATCGGTGCCGCTATTGGATTTTCAATCTTCATTGCATATCAGCAACTGCTTATAGGTCTTTTATTTGCTGTAATAAGCGTTAGTGTTGCAATCTTAATTGTTTCAAATAAATGGCTTAACTAATGCTTTTCTGGGTGATGAAAAATGAATTTATCTTTCACTACGAAAAGATTAAATGTGATTGAAATAGACGCAAGCTCGTCAATGGTTGAGCATCATCAATTAACGATTGCCTTGCCGGCGATATTAACCCCCGCTGTAGTTGCTAATTTACCAGGTTATTTTCAAGGTATTGATTCTATAGCTGCTGCAGAAAAGTGGTTGGCTAACATGCTTAACGAGTGCCGCCTACTAATACTGCAATCTCAACATCAAGAAGTTGTTGGGTTTTTATTTATATATACCGAAAACCGTGATGCTCATATTGGTTATTTATTAGCTGAGCAGCACTGGGGGCAGGGTCTTGCATTTGAGTTATTGCAGGGATTTATAAGCTTGGCTGGCACTCAGTCACACTGGCATAAGCTCATTGCTGGTGTTGATGAGTCAAATACACCATCAATTAAACTTTTAAAAAAGTTGGCTTTTGAAGAAAAAGCTTCTGAAGAAAATGGCATGCTGTTCTATCAATTAGATTTAAGAAAATAACCTGTTGAGGAAGAAACTCTATGACTTACGAAGCTGTAAACTTTAAAGACAAGTTTTCTAAATTCACCGAGCAATGGTCGCCACGGGTTATTGCTGAAATGAATGACTATCAATTTAAGCTTGCTAAAGTTGAAGGGGAGTTTGTATGGCACGATCATCCAGATACTGATGAAGTATTCATCGTTATTGAAGGCTTACTTGAAATTGAGTTTAGGGATGGTGTAGTGATTTTGGAAGCTGACGAGTTATTCGTAATTCCTAAGGGTGTTGAACATAAACCTAAGGCAAACACAGAATGTAAAATAATGCTTGTTGAACCCAAAGGAGTTGTAAATACTGGTAATGCGGGTGGGCAATTGACCGCGGTTAATGATGTATGGGTGTAGCGGTAGCTTAAATGTCGAATTTAGAACAGCAAGAATTAAATAACTTAAGAAAGTCAGCACATCGTAGTTTTTTGGTGCTTTTAGTATTAAATGTCAGCCTGTTGCTATTGTTTTTATTCACTAATTCTGAGCTCTTTATTGTTGCTGTAGTGATACAAGTTAGCATTATGATTTTATGGCTTCTACCAGTATTTTTGTTTCAAGTGATTTATAAAAAACAGCCAATTTGGGTTTCAGTCTACAAGTCACTTATCTCATATCGCAATATTATGGAGCAGGTGCAATGGCCATAGCTCTTTACTTAAGTTTGGAAATACAATAATGACAATAACTGCATTTTTAGTTAACTCGTTTAGTGCAAATAATACAGGCGGCAACCCAGCAGGTGTCGTGTTGAATTCAGATAAACTCACAAACGCAGAAAAACTGACGATTGCAAAAGAAATTGGCTTTTCAGAAACCGCATTTGTGGCGCAAGATCATGAAGTTGACTTTGCTGTGTCATTTTTTACGACAACGGAAGAAGTTGATTTTTGTGGCCACGCAACCCTAGCGGTGTTTGCTACGCTCTTCGAACAAGGGTTATTAAAACCTGGTTATTACACTCAGCGAACAAAAGCGGGCTTGTTAGGCGTAACAATTGCCGAAGACGGTCAAGTTACCATGGAGCAAGCCTTGCCAAAATACTTAGGTAATTTTGCTTATGACGACATTGCAGGCTTATTAGGGCTTGATGAAACGACTCTGGTAGAAACAGGCTTGCCAATCGATGTAATAACTACAGGATTGCCAGATATTATAGTCGCTGTACCGAATGGCTACTTAGATCAAATTGTCATTGATGAGGCAGCGCTTAGCGAGTTCTGCCAACAACATAACGTGATAGGTGTGCATGCCTTTGAATTATGTGAAGAGCAAAGTGAGCTGACCGCAAGTTGTCGTAACTTTGCGCCTTTGGTTGGTATACCCGAAGAGTCAGCAACCGGTAGCGCAAGTGGCGCGCTTGCATGCTACTTATCAAAACACGTATTTGTACAGCAAGAAAACCATTTCAAGTTTGAACAAGGCCGAGCAATGGGGTGCAGTTCACATATTTCTGCCAGTGTTTATTCGGATGAGCAGGGGGTTTATAAGGTTCTTGTAGGTGGCTATGCCAATCACCTAGGTACTCAACAGGTTGTTATTTAAAAGCATTACATACAAAAAAGCCGCGTTATATAACGCGGCTTTTTTATTAAGCGACTAAATTAATCAGCCGCTAAGGTTTTTGCCATATCAGCACGGGCTCTGCCAGCAGGTTTAATTGAACCTGCTCGAAGGCCGCTATCTGGAATAGCTGTACGCTTGTCATGGGCCATAGCTGCTGGTGTTGGCTCTGGCTCACTATCTGCAACTGGCGTAGGTTTTGCCATTGCAGCGCTTGCTGAACCTTTCACTAAAACAGTTTTTTCATTTTTAGCAGGTTCTTCAGCTTTAACTGGTTCTTCAGCTTTCACTGGCTTCTCAGCTTTCACTGGCTCCTCAGCTTTCACTGGTTCTTCAGCTTTCACTGGCTCTTCAGCTTTCACTGGTTCTTCAGCTTTCACTGGCTCTTCAGCTTTCACTGGTTCTTCAGCTTTCACTGGTTCTTCAGTTTTAACTGGCTCTTCAGTTTTAACTGGTTCCTCAGCTTTCACTGGCTCTTCAGTTTTCACTGGTTCCTCAGCTTTCACTGGCTCTTCAGCTTTCACTGGTTCTTCAGCTTTCACTGGTTCTTCAGTTTTCACTGGTTCTTCAGCTTTCACTGGTTCTTCAGTTTTCACTGGTTCTTCAGTTTTCACTGGCTCTTCAGTTTTCACTGGCTCTTCAGTTTTCACTGGTTCTTCAGTTTTAACTGGCTCTTCAGCTTGAACTAGTTCTTCAGTTTGAGCTTGTTTCGCTTTTAGCTCAGCTTCATATTCAGCAGCAGCTTGGTCAGCAACTGGAATAAATGCTGGCGCATCAGCTTTCTCATCAGTTGATTTTTCATCATGCTCAGGGCGACGGCGACGTTGACCAGCTGCACGTAAATGACGTGGTGAACGACGAGAGCGTGTACGAGGTTGAGCTTGTTCTTCATCCGTTGATGATTCAACTACCGATTCAGTTTGCTCTGCTTGTTTAGGCTCAGCGTCAGCTTTTACTGGTTCTGCAGGTACTTGCTTTTCAGCAACTGGCTGTTTTTCTTGTTCAGTTTCAACTGTTACTTTTTCTTTTGCAGGCTTAGCTGGTTTTTCAGCTTTAGGTGCTTGCTCAGTTGTTTCAGTCGTTTGTACTGCTTTTGCTTCATCTGCGCTTTCATCTGTTACGCGAACTTTTTTGCGTAAGTTGCGACGTTGACGACGAACCTTAGGTTTAGTTTCCTTTGGTTGCTCAGATTTCGTCTCTGGTGCAGTGTCTTTATTCTTTTGTTCTACATCATCATTACGTTTTTCATTACGTTTTCTGTTGTTAGAATTACGACGACGTTTGTTGCGATTCTCGTTACCTTCTTTTTGCTCAGGCTTATTTGAAGTATTTGTGTTTTCTTCTTTAGCTTGTGCATCGTCAGGACGTTTATTACGAGAGTTGCGACGGCGTTGGTTGTTGCTACGACGACGGTTGTCGTTGTTGCGACGATTATTGCTACGTCTTTGTGCTGCTTTTTTCTCTTCTTGCTCTTTTTCAGCTTCTTCTTCGGCATTGCTGAATAACGACTTGAAGAACTTACCAAGTGCAGCAAATAATCCACCTTCAGACTTTTTAGCCGCAGGAGTCGTTTGCTCAGCTTTTGGTGCAGCTTGAGGTGCAGGTGTAGTAGGCATAACAACACCTTTAAGAACCGGCTCTTCACGAACTGGTGCTGAAGGCGCTTTAGCCATTTCAAATGCTTCTGGCTCAGGAGCAACAACTTGCTCGTAGCTTACTGTTTCGATTGTTTCGTCTTTACGTAAGCGAACTACTTCGTAATGTGGCGTTTCCATGTGTTGATTAGGAATGATCACAACATCAACGTTATGGCGCTTTTCGATGCGCTGAACACTACGACGTTTTTCGTTTAATAGGTAAGCGGCAACAGCCACAGGCACTTGTGCATTTACTTGTGATGTGTTGTCTTTGATTGCTTCTTCTTCGATTAAACGAAGGATAGACAGTGCAATTGATTCGTTAGAACGAATCGTACCTTGACCATTACAACGAGGACATGGACCTTGGCTTGCTTCACCTAATGATGGGCGTAAGCGCTGACGCGACATTTCAAGCAGACCAAAGCGTGAGATCTTACCAATCTGTACACGGGCACGGTCAGGACGAGCAGCGTCTTTTAGACGATTCTCTACTTCGCGTTGGTGGCGTGGTGGAGTCATATCGATGAAGTCGATAACAATAAGACCACCTAAGTCACGTAAACGTAATTGGCGGGCAATCTCGTCTGCTGCTTCTAAGTTGGTATTAAGTGCTGTTTCTTCGATATCACCGCCTTTAGTGGCTTTAGATGAGTTGATATCGATAGACGTTAGCGCTTCAGTTGGGTCAATTACAATTGAACCACCTGATGGTAAGCGAACTTCACGTTGGAAAGCTGACTCAATTTGGCTTTCAATTTGGTAGTGGGTGAATAGTGGTACATCGCCCTGATAAAGCTTAACGCGGCTCATGAAATCTGGACGGAAACGCTCAATATGCGCTTTCGCTTCTTCAAATACGCGTGCTTTATCAATTAAAATTTCACCAATATCACGACGTAAATAGTCACGGATTGCGCGGAAAATTACGTTACTTTCTTGGTGAATTAAGAACGGAGCAGGGCCGCTATCAGCAGCTTGCTGAATCGCTTGCCAATGCACTAATAGTGCTTTTAAGTCGTACTCTAGTTCTTCAAATGATTTACCAACACCTGCAGTACGAACAATTAAGCCCATGCCTTTAGGTAGTTCTAAACGGCTCAGTGCTTCTTTAAGTTCAGTACGCTCATCACCTTCGATACGGCGAGAAATACCACCGGCACGAGGGTTGTTAGGCATAAGTACTAAATAACTACCTGCAACGCTGATGAAAGTCGTTAACGCAGCGCCTTTTTGGCCACGTTCTTCTTTATCAACTTGCACAATGACTTCTTGGCCTTCTTTGATCACGTCACGGATATTTGGACGACCTTGGAATGTATAGCCTTGTGGGAAGTAGGTGCGAGCTATTTCTTTAAGAGGAAGGAAACCGTGTCTTTCAGCGCCATAATCAACAAAGGCAGCTTCTAATGACGGTTCGATACGGGTAATTTTACCCTTGTAAATATTTGCTTTTTTTTGTTCGTGACCTGGGCTCTCTATGTCTAAATCATACAGGCGCTGGCCATCAACCAGTGCAACGCGCATTTCTTCTTGCTGCGTCGCATTGATTAGCATACGTTTCATATTGTTACTCTACTAATTCTGTCGCTGACATGACGATATAAACTCGTCTGTTCAGTGGTTTCTGACGGTTGTTTTTGTGCAGTCTCACGACTGGGTAAAGTCAAAACCTGAAGTTGTTTGCTTACATTGAGCATCACTAAGTGTGGCTGACAATAACATGTTCTCACGTTATTAAATTCTTATAGGTGTCAAAACTGCCGCCAATTCTGCGGTTTTAATTTACGAGTTTTGTCCCGAAGTCGACCATGTTCAAATTTTTATTCAATGTCTTGCTACAACAGCTGCTTCTGAATGACGTTGCTACGTCGTCACTATCAGTCAATTTATCTTGTTCAATTGCTTTTTATGTTCATTAATCAACATTCGTGCTCAAATTATTCAGGCAATATATTACGCGCATCGCCGATAATTGAACGCTCGTGTTGGCTGGGTAATTATAAAAGCTTTGGAAAACTTAGCGCGGATCTGTATGATCGGCAACCCAGAATATGCTTCACGAATGTATTAATGTGATAAAAGCACCGTTGTTACTTGCAAACTTTATGTTCGCGACGGTGATTATCCCACTATTACAGTCGCGTTAGCAACTAAATTATTTACTTAAATCAGTGATTAGGCAATGTCAGAAAAAACCGGCTTACAAGTTTCGTTTGTTACCATAGGTGAAGACCATCTAGGTCAACGTATTGATAACTTTCTTATTACTCACCTAAAAGGTGTGCCTAAAAGTGCAGTTTATAAAATCCTTCGTAAAGGCGAAGTGCGAGTAAATAAAAAACGCATAAAACCTGTCTACAAACTACAACTAAATGATGTGGTTCGTATTCCACCTATTAAAGTGGCCGAAAAAGAAGAGCTTGTGCCAAAGAAACTCGATAAAGTAAAACAACTTGAAGACGCCATTTTGTTTGAAGACAAGTATTTAATGGTGATCAACAAGCCTTCGGGTATGGCTGTGCATGGTGGCAGTGGCCTAAGTTATGGCTTAATCGAAGCACTTCGCGTACTTCGTCCTGAAGAGCGTAGTTTAGAGCTTGTACACCGACTAGACCGTGACACATCAGGTTGTTTGCTTATTTCTAAACGTCGTTCAGTGTTAACTGATTTACATAAACAGTTACGTGAAAAAACCATGGAGAAAAACTATTGGGCATTAGTTGATGGTCAATGGGATTCTAAAACGAAAAACGTTACCGAAGGACTTCGTAAGAATACCTTGAAGTCTGGTGAGCGTGTGGTTCGTGTTGATAATACCGAAGGTAAACCATCACACACGCGTTTCCGTGTGCTTGAGCGATATGCTGAGTGCTCATTAGTGCAAGCGTCGCCAGTAACGGGGCGTACTCACCAAATTCGTGTACATACGCAATGTAAAGGTCATCCAATTGCGTGTGATGATAAATATGGCGTTGCAGAGTTTGATCAATACGTAAATAAGCTGACTGGTTTAAATCGTTTGTTTTTACACGCCCATGATTTACGTTTTATGCATCCTAAAAACGAAACAACTATGCATGTTGAAGCACCACTCGATAATGCACTTCAAAACTGTATCAAAAAGCTACGTGCCGATAATGAACAAGTTTAAGCTGGTTATTTTTGATTGGGATGGCACAGTGATGGACTCTGTGCCAAAAATTGTTACCTGCCTGCGAAATACTGCGCGAGACTTAGGTATTCCTGTTCCAACAGAGCAACAAGCAAAAGACGTTATTGGTTTATCGCTGGCAAAAGCCACTGAAGTGCTTTTTCCGGCGCATTTACATTTAAGCGACGAACTCGTTGCAGGTTATAAAGCACAGTACCGTGAGTTAGATGTTACACCTACACCTTTATTTAAAGATGTAGAAACTGTGTTAGAGAAACTACACGCAGCAGGTATGCAATTGGCGGTGGCTACCGGTAAAGGACGTGAAGGTATCGATAGACTTCTTAATGAGTCAGGCCTTGGGAAGTATTTTGTGAATGTAAAATGCTCTGACGATGCTGAGTCGAAGCCATCTCCAGATATGCTTGAGCAAATTTTACGTGAGCAGGGCATCGCAAAAGGTGATGCTGTGATGATTGGCGACAGTCAACTGGATATGGCAATGGCTAATGCCGCAGGTATTGCTTGTATAGGAGTGAGTTTTGGTGCTCATAGTCCGGCGCAGTTGCAACAACATACGCCGTTATGTGTTGTTGATTCATACCAACAACTTTTGCAGGTTTTAACTACGCCCCTTGCAGCGTCAACACTTCAACACCAAACTCAGCCAGCACTTTAGTTAATGTAATCAGTGGCAGGCCTATCAATGTATTAGGGTCATCGCCACTGAGCTTTTCAAATAAACAGATGCCTAATCCTTCACTTTTAAAGCTACCTGCACAGTTGTATGGCTGCTCTGCATCGCAATAAGCATTGATCTGCTCATGTGTGAGTGTTTTAAATGTCACATCAAATGGCACCACGGTGGTAATTGCTTTATCGCTTTGTATATCAAAAACACTTAAACCCGTTAAAAAGGTCACTGTATGGCCACTGAAAGATGATAGCTGCTTAATGGCATTCTCTTTAGTATGAGGTTTACCTAAAATTGTATCGTTGAATACCGCAACTTGATCAGAGCCAATTACCAAACCTTCACTAAAATGTTGTTTGGCAACTCGGGCTTTTTGCTCGCTTAAACGAGCCACTAATTGCTCTGGTGTTTCAGCTGCGATAGGGGACTCATCAATATTTGGAGAAAAACTTTGAAAAGGTAAGTTAAACTTCGTTAATAATTGCTGTCTAAATGGTGAGCTTGACGCTAATATAAGTGTTGGTTTCATAATAAATTCTGGATGAAAATTGTATTTTGCCAAGGATAAGCCACAATGAATCCGAAAACAAAGCAGAAGATCGTTAAAAACCTACCAAAATTGGTTTTTTACTTTGACTAACTTACTAACTATCTATATGATGCAGCCCCTATGCAAAAGGTGAAAATTCCCATCACTCTTCATCCCAGCAAAGCAGCTCAACATCGTTTAACGTATGACGGTATTGTCCCGCTTGAAAAACTTTCTCGTTTAGAGCAAGTTGTGCAGGAGGAAGCAGGTGAAATAGCGGTAAAGATTCATTGCAAAATTGACGAGCAAGGTTTAGTGGTAATAAGTGGTAACTTATCAACACATGTAACTGTAACTTGTCAACGCTGTAATGGAGAATTAGGGTTGGATTTGGAACAAGACTTTGTGTATTCGCCAATTGGTTTGGATGCAGAGTCAGATCATCTACCTGAAGGTTACGATGAAGTAGAGCTGGACGAAAACGGTGAAATCAACGTATTTGAGTTAATCGAAGACGAACTGATTTTAGCTATTCCAATAGTGCCTACACACAACGAAGCTTCATGCAGTTATTCATCAGAGCCTACAAGCTTTGGTAAATTAGCAGCAAAAGATGACAAACCAAATCCATTTGATATTTTGAAACAACTTAAGAAAGATTCTTAGGAGAAGACTAATGGCTGTACAAAAAAGCAAAAAGTCTCGTGCAAGACGCGGCATGCGCCGTTCACACGATGCGATCAGTGGTCCAACTTTAACTGTAGATCAAGTTTCTGGTGAGACTCACCGTCGTCACCACGTAACTGCTGACGGTTACTACAAAGGCGTTAAAGTAATTTCTAACTAAGAGATTGCTATATGCTGACCAATCTAACCATAGCGTTAGATATGATGGGGGGCGATTACGGCCCCCGTTCATCTATCCCCGCTGCCGTACAAGCGGTAAATGCTAATACCAACTTAAGACTCATCTTATGTGGTAATCAGCAAGTTATTCTAAAAGAACTCGAAGCACTCGATTCTGTTTCACACCCTCGTTTAATTATTCGCCATTGTAGCGAAGTCGTCACAAATGCGTGTGAACCTGCTTCAGCGGTTCGTTCTAAAAAAGATTCATCAATGCGAGTTGCCCTCGATTTAGTTAAATCGGGTGAAGCGCAAGCGTGTGTAAGCTCTGGTAATACAGGCGCGTTATTTTTTATGGCGCATTATGTATTAAAGATGCTTCCAGGTGTAAAACGTCCTGCATTAATCTCTGCTGTTCCAACCGAACGTAAAAACCCTGTTTATTTACTTGATTTAGGCGCTAATGTGCATTGTGACGCACAAACCCTTTATCAATTTGGCATTATGGGTTCTGTGGTAGCAGGGCAGGCACTTGGGTGTGATAACCCAAGAGTTAGTTTATTGAATATTGGCTCTGAAGACATCAAAGGGCATGAAGGAATAAAACAAGCTGCACAGTTAATGCAGCAGTGTGAATATCTCAACTACACAGGTTACAGTGAAGGTAGTGATATTTTCAGTGGAAAAGCTGATGTTATTGTGTGCGAAGGATTTGTAGGTAATGTGGCATTAAAAACCTGTGAAGGTATTGCCAAACTGATCATGCATAAACTCACCAAAGCCTTACACAAGCATTTCTTATACAAAAGTTTAGCGTTTTTATTGCGTCCAGTGATAAAAAAACTCTACAAGCGGGTGAACCCCGACCAGTATAACGGCGCAAGTCTGGTAGGATTGCGCGGTATTGTTGTTAAAAGCCATGGCAATGCCTCACCAAAGGCGTTTCATGCTGCTATTGATGAAGCCGCGCGGGAAGTCGAACGCCAACTCCCTGAAAAAATCGCTGCGATTTTTGAGCAAACACATCCAACAACAAAGTAGTGCAGCATATCTAAAACTTGTTATGCTGCCTGCTACAGAATATTTTTTTGTTTAATTATAAGAGCAAAGTATGGCACATAAAATTGCACTCGTATTTCCAGGTCAAGGCTCACAAACTGTGGGCATGTTATCTGAACTATTAGCTGATTCACAAATTGCTAAAGCAACATTCGCTGAAGCATCTGAAGCTCTTGGCTATGATCTAGCTGCACTTGTACTAAATGGTCCAGAAGAAGAATTAAATCAAACCCATCGTACACAACCAGCACTTCTTACTGCTAGTGTTGCTATTTACCGTCAATGGTTAGACGCAAACCCTGATGCCGATGTTGTTATGGCTGGTCACAGTTTAGGCGAGTATTCAGCATTAGTTTGTGCTGGCGTTGTAAGCTTAAGTGAAGCAGTTAAACTAGTAGAAAATCGTGGTTTATATATGCAAGAAGCAGTACCTGCGGGTGTTGGTTCTATGGCTGCAATCATCGGCTTAGGTGACGACGAAATCAAAACAGCGTGTGAAGCATCAGCAAATGGTGAAGTCGTTTCACCAGTAAACTACAACTCACCAGGTCAGGTTGTTATTGCCGGCCACAAAGCGGCAGTTGAGCGTGCATCAGAAGCATGTAAAGAAGCAGGTGCTAAACGTGCTTTACCACTTGCAGTAAGCGTACCTTCTCACTGTGAACTAATGAAACCAGCTGCTGAAAAATTAGCTGCTGATTTAGCTGCTTTAACATTTAATACACCTAAGTGTGATGTAATCAACAACGTTGATGTAAAAGCTGAGCAATCAAGTGAAGCAATTAAAGATGCATTAGTACGCCAACTGTACAGCCCGGTACGCTGGACTGAAACTGTACAAGCATTAGTTGCGCAAGGTATCACACAAAGCTATGAGTTTGGCCCAGGTAAAGTATTAACGGGTCTTGCTAAACGAATTGATAAAGCAATGGTATGTGGTGCGGTTAATACGCAAGCTGCTATTGATGAAGCGAAATAAGTAGGAATAGAATGACAAATTTATTTTCTCTTGAGGGCAAGGTTGTCCTAATCACTGGTGCAAGCCGTGGTATTGGTAAAGCGATTGCAAATACGCTAGTTGCACAAGGTGCAAAAGTAGCCGGTACTGCAACAAGCGAATCAGGTGCTGCTAAAATCAGTGAATACCTGGGTGACAACGGTAAAGGTTATGCCCTTAACGTTACAGATCCTGAATCGATTGAGGCGACACTTGCTGCGATCAAGGCTGATTTAGGCGATATCGATGTATTAGTTAACAATGCGGGTATTACTCGCGATAACTTATTAATGCGTATGAAAGACGGTGAGTGGGATGACATCATCGACACGAACCTAAGCTCAATTTTCCGTTTATCTAAGGCTGTTTTACGCCCTATGATGAAAAAGAAAAATGGCCGTATCATTAATATCGGTTCTGTTGTGGGCACAATGGGTAATGCGGGTCAAGCTAACTACGCTGCAGCGAAAGCGGGTGTAATTGGTTTTACTAAGTCATTAGCACGCGAAGTTGCATCACGTGGTATCACAGTGAACGTTGTTGCACCTGGTTTTATCCAAACAGATATGACAGACGAGCTGACTGAAGACCAAAAAGCAGCTACGCTTGCAAATGTACCTGCAGGGCGTTTAGGCCAACCTGAAGAAATCGCTGCTGCGGTATGTTATTTAGCATCTGACGCTGCTGCGTATGTATCAGGCGAAACATTGCACGTAAATGGCGCGATGTACATGGTTTAATGAAAGTTAGCAAAAATTTGCTAACGAAAGATTATCGAAAATTGTTGAATTTTTTGTGATCTTGCTTTAAACATACTTGAATTCGCTATTAAAATAAGCGATAAATGAACAAATACTATTCGAGAGGTTTGACCAGATAAGTAATTATCAGCAAATCCTTGAATCACAGAATTATGCGGCGTAAACTACGCCGCAATCTGAAAATAACGCATTGGCGTTTTTAATAAAGGAAAGAAGAATGAGCGACATCCAAGAACGCGTAAAGAAAATTATCATTGAGCAACTAGGTGTTAAAGAAGAAGAAGTAAAACATGAAGCTTCTTTCGTTGACGACTTAGGTGCTGATTCACTTGACACTGTAGAACTAGTAATGGCTCTTGAAGAAGAGTTCGACACTGAGATCCCAGACGAAGAAGCTGAAAAGATCACTACAGTTCAAGCTGCAATCGATTACGTTACAGCTCACGCTGAGTAATTTTACGCATTTTGATTTTAAGGGCAGCTTCAAGCTGCCCTTAGTCTATCTATAGAATGATACTAATAAATTTGGTATACACCCCACCTAAAATAATTTCCTTATTGGAGGCAACCCGTGGCTAAACGTCGAGTCGTCGTAACTGGCTTAGGAATGTTGACACCGCTAGGTAATGATGTTGAATCTACTTGGCAAGGTTTGTTAAACGGTAAAAGTGGTATTCAAACTATCACGCATTTCGATACCTCAAGTTTCGGCACCAAATTCGCAGGTTTGCTGAATGACTTTGATGCATCAGCTTACATGTCACCGAAAGATGCAAAGAAAATGGATTTGTTTATCCAATATGGCATTGCAGCGGGTGTACAAGCACTACAAGATTCTGGTCTAGAGATCACTGAAGAAAACGCCACTCGTGTTGGTGTAGCAGTGGGTTCTGGCATCGGTGGTTTAACTTTAATTGAAGAAAACCACATTAAATTATTAAATAGCGGCCCGCGTAAGCTTTCTCCGTTCTACGTGCCTTCGACCATTATCAATATGATCTCTGGTCATTTATCGATTATGCACGGTTTACGTGGCCCTAATATTTCAATCGTTACAGCCTGTACTACAGGTCTACATAACATTGGTCACGCTGCACGTATGATTGCATACGGCGATGCAGATGCAATGGTAGCCGGTGGTGCTGAAAAAGCATCGACTCCAATTGGTATGGGTGGCTTTAATGCAGCACGTGCATTATCAACTCGTAACGACGATCCACAAGCAGCATCTCGTCCTTGGGATAAAGACCGTGATGGTTTTGTTCTTGCTGATGGTGCTGGTGTTATCGTACTTGAAGAATATGAGCATGCTAAAGCACGTGGCGCGAAAATCTACGCTGAACTCGTTGGTTTTGGTATGAGTGGTGATGCATATCACATGACGTCTCCACCTGAAGACGGTGCAGGCGCAGCTCTAGCGATGGAAAATGCCCTAAACGATGCACAAGTTAATGCAGACCAAGTTGGTTACATTAATGCTCACGGTACATCGACTAATGCAGGCGATAAAGCCGAAACATCAGCTGTTAAAACTATTTTTGGTGATGCAGCGAAAGATGTGATGGTAAGTTCATCTAAATCAATGATGGGTCACTTGTTAGGTGCAGCAGGCTCGGTAGAGTCGATCATTACTATCTTGTCACTTGTTGACCAGAAAGTAAGCCCTACAATCAACCTTGATAACCCAGATGAAGGCTGTGATTTAGACTACGTACCGCACACTGCACGTGACGCTAAATTGGATTACGCACTATGTAATTCATTTGGTTTTGGTGGTACTAATGGCTCGTTGCTGTTTAAAAAGGTATAATTCTTTTTAACAACGGACTAAAAAGAAGAGCCCAGTTGTTTAACTGGGCTTTTTTGTATGAGTAAATTAAAACAAACAATAAAAATAATCACACCAGACACCACAATAAGCACGCAAGATCGTGGCTTAAATTATGGTGACGGCTTTTTTACCACAGCCTCTGTGGTGAATTCTGTCGTTGAGCACTGGGATTTACACAAAGCGCGTTTAGAAGAATGCGCGCAAAGACTATTTTTCCCCGAATTAGATTTAACCGCAATTGAGCGTGAAGTTAACCACGCAATCAGTGATACACAAACCGGTATTTTAAAAATAGTTATCACCCGTGGTGCAGGTGGGCGTGGTTATGGCTTACCAGATACACCAAGTATTCAAGTGCTGATCAGTATCATGCCTGCAGTTTCACACTATAAAAGTTGGCAGCAGCAGGGCGTAAGCTTAGCAGTTAGCGACGTGAAACTTGCACATCAACCGTTACTTGCAGGCTTAAAAACATTGAACCGTTTAGAGCAAGTGCTTATCAAAAAGCAAATGAGCAGGCTTGAATGTGAAGAGGTTGTTGTTCTTGATTATGATAACAATGTGATTGAATGTTCGGCTGCAAATTTATTTGCTATTAAAGACGGTCAAGTTATGTCACCTAAGTTAGACCGCTGCGGTATCACAGGGGTTTATCTCAGTGCTTTATGTGATAAGTTAGCCATTGAATTTAAAGCAATCCAACTAGATGAGCTTTTAGCTATGGATGCCGTATTTATGTGTAATAGTTTAATGGGCGTGGTTCCCGTTGCACGGATTGCTGATACACAGTTTGATATTGAATGCAGTAAAGCGCTTTTAACGGCGCAGTTTGCCAAGGAGAGTGTGTGATAAAAGTCATTGTTAGCGTGCTATTATTAGCATTGCTATGTTGTGGTATTGGCTATCAACAGCTTCAATCAGCATTAAAAATGCCGTTAAAGGTTGAAAACAGTACTTTATTTAAAGTAGAACGTGGCACTGGCTTTAATCAGCTTTGCCAAGCATGGCAAACAAAGCAGTGGGTTGATAGCTGCTTCAAATTTCAGGTACTTGCTAAATTAGATCCTACGCTTACTGATCTAAAAGCGGGTCTATATGAACTGGATACAAACGCTGTTATTGATAATATTCGTCGTATCAATCAAGGTGCACAAGTAAGCTTTAGCTTTACAATTATTGAAGGTCAGCCACTTCGTGACGTTGTTGCTAATATTCAAAAGCAAGCACATTTAACACAAGACTTAGACACAGAAAATTTAGCGACGCAGATAAGTAGCACACAAGAAAATTTAGAAGGCTGGTTGTTCCCTGACACCTATCACTACCACAGCGAAGATAGTGCCAGCGGCGTATTAAAACGCGCATACAACAAAATGCAGCAGGAATTAGACACCGCATGGCAAACTAGAGCGCCAGATTTGGTATTAAGTTCACCGTATGAAGCGTTAATACTGGCTTCTATCATCGAAAAAGAAACGGGCCTCGCGTCTGAGCGACCATTAATTTCTGCGGTATTTACCAATCGCTTAAAAACCAATATGCGCTTACAAACCGATCCAACGGTTATTTATGGTATTGGTGCTGATTTTGATGGCGATATAAAACGAAAAGATTTAACAACCTATACACCTTATAACACGTATAAGATAAAAGGCTTGCCGCCAACACCCATAGCCATGCCTTCGAAAGCAGCGATTTTGGCCGCGGTTAATCCACCTGAGTCTGAGTATGTGTATTTTGTTGCGAAAGGGGATGGCAGCCATCAATTTTCGAAAACATTGCAAGAACATAATCGTGCGGTAAAGCAGTACCAATTAAACTAACAACCAGAATTGAGTCATATGACAGCAAAATTTATTGTGATTGAAGGCCTTGAAGGGGCCGGAAAATCAACGGCCATTGCCGTATGCCAAGCTTATTTAGAAAACAAGCAAGTCGATTTTATTAATGTGCGTGAGCCTGGCGGTACAGCTATGGCTGAAGAGCTGCGTAATATCGTCAAACAGGCTCACCAAGAAACAGTGACGGGCGAAACAGAGCTGTTAATCATGTATGCAGCACGCTCGCAATTAGTTGCTAATGTTATAAATCCGGCCCTTGAAAAGGGTACTTGGGTTTTAGGTGATCGCCATGATCTTTCATCACAAGCATATCAAGGTGGTGGTCGTGGTATTGAACAGACTAAACTCTCTTTTTTAGCTGATATGGTGCTAAATGGTTTAAAACCTGATTTAACCATTTATTTAGACATTGACCCTGCAGTTGGGCTTGCTCGTGCAAAAGGCCGTGGTGAACTTGATCGTATCGAACAAGAAGCATTAGGCTTTTTTGAGCGCACTCGCACACGCTACCTTGAAATAGCTAAAACTGATAGCAGTATCAAAACAGTGGATGCAAACCAAACAATGCCTGAAGTACATGCGGCAATCACAACCGTGCTTGATAACTTTTTTGCAGGTTTAAATTAATATGCCTTTGCCGTGGCTTGAAGGGCTTTATCAGCAACTAGCGCAAAGTTTTGCACAGCAACGCTTTCATCATGCCCAGCTATTTAATGGTGATAAAGGCGTTGGCAAACAAGGTTTAGCCGATTCGCTCGCTGATGGCTTACTTTGCGCGTCACCTGTAAACTTAAAGGCCTGCGGCAATTGTAAAAGCTGCCAACTTAATCAAGCGGGTACTCACCCTGATAAACGCGTTGTAAAGGTGGAAGGCCAAACAATAGGCGTTGATGAAATTCGTGAGATTAGTGATTTTATCAACCATTCAGCGGCGCAAAATGGTAACAAAGTAGTGGTGCTCGAACAGTGTCACAAAATGACCACTGCAGCTGCTAATGCTTTATTAAAAACCCTTGAAGAGCCAAGTTTGCGCCGTTATTTATTGTTAACGTGCGAACAAACAGCATTATTACCTGCGACAATTTTAAGTCGCTGTGCCGTACACGAAATAAAAGTTAACTCTGAATATACGAAAAAATGGTTAGCATCATTAAGTATTGCTAATTATTCATGGTTAGAGTTATTCGCTAGGCAGCCACTTCTTGTTCAGCAGTGGCAAAATGACAACCAACTTGAAGCAGTCGATTCTCTTTATAAATTTGCAACTGAGATAAAAGACAGCCATAATTTCAGTGCGTTAGTCGACATCCTTAATAAAGATCATAGCTTGGTTAATGTATTTGCTTTGTTCTTAACAGAGCATCTTAAAACGCAATTAATGTTAGGAATGGACTTTTTCAATTATCAGAAAGCACAAACTGCAATTTCAGAGTTTCTTTATAATAACTCACATGTGCTTGGCTTGAATATGGAACTAGCCATTTCACAATTAGCGTTTACTTTACGTGAAAGCCAAAATTAGGAAGTATCGTGCAAGAATTATTAGTAGATATTGAAGACTTAGAAGAATTATATCGCTGTTACATGCCTTATCTAAAAAATGGTGGTTTGTTTGTTCGCACTAATATGCGCTTTGAAATGGGTCATTCATTGGCTTTAAAGGTCACATTACCAGATGCACTAGAAGATGATGTAGTAACGGGTAAAGTTGCTTGGATCACACCGCAAGGTGCACAAAGCTCAAACCCACCAGGTATCGGTGTTAATTTTATCGATGATAAAACCAATTTGAATGCGAAAATCGAAAAACTACTCGGTACTATGTTAAACTCCGGCAATCCGACCTATACCATGTAATAAAAGTAGTACCATGATTGTAGATTCTCATTGCCATTTAGATCGTTTAGATTTTGAAAAACTAGACTTAGACTTAGACCAAGTACTCGATAATGCTCGCGCTAAAAAGGTTGAACACTTTTTATGTGTAAGTGTAACTTTAGATCAATTCCCAAGTATGCTGGATAAAATTAAGAACTATCCAGATGTTTCTGCATCATGCGGTGTGCATCCACTCGATCAAAAAGACGCACTCGATAAGCAAAAGCTTATTTCACTTGCAAGCCACGACAAAGTGGTTGCTATTGGCGAAACGGGTCTTGATTACTATTACTCAAAAGACACCCATATTGTTCAGCAAGAGAGTTTTGTTGGGCATATCGACGTTGCTAATGAGCTAAATAAGCCGCTTATTATTCACACACGAGACGCTAGAGAAGACACTATTAACTTAATGCGCGCTCACAATGCCGAGAATTGTGGTGGTGTATTGCATTGCTTTACAGAAAACTGGGAAATGGCCAAAAAAGCCATTGATATGGGCTTTTATATTTCGATTTCGGGCATTGTTACGTTTAAAAATGCAGTAGAGTTAAAAGACGTTGTAAAGCAAATTCCGCTAGATCGCTTACTAATCGAAACAGATTCACCTTATTTAGCGCCTGTGCCATATCGTGGTAAAACAAATCAACCAGCCTATGTTGAAAATGTCGCTTACTACATTGCTGAATTAAAAGGGCTTACTTTTAACGAATTAGCTGAAGCAACAACTAACAACTTTTATTCGTTGTTCAATCAGGCTAAAAGAGCGTAATAGTGGACGGCGTATCGAACTTACCTCAGTTAGTTATGGGGCCAATGGTACGCCGAGCAGATGCAGGGCGAGTATGCTTTCAATTTGTAACCACTGAGCCTTGCCAATACCGAATTGAGTTTAAAGGTGTTGAAACATTCTCGAGCCTAGAGTCAATCCAGTTAGGGCAACAGCTTTACTTAAATTTCATTAATGTCATGCCAGTCAGTGGCCAGTTTGCAGTTGATTCACTGATCTACTATTCATTACATGATGAAGAAAAAAGCCTTGATTTGTCGTCTTATTGCTATGAACGTGCAGAATCTCCGGCATTTGTGATCCCAAATCGACTCGATAGAATTCTGCATGGTTCGTGTCGTAACCCTCATCATCCTGCAAAAGACAGCCTTGTTGCTGCAGATAATTGGCAAAATGATCAGCGCCAATCGCTTAATGCAGGCGCTGATTTATTATTGTTATCTGGCGACCAAATATATGCTGATGATGTCGCAGGGCCAATGCTGCTTGCGATTGAAAAAGTGATTAGCCTATTTGGTGTGTTTCAAGAGCCAGCGCTTGATTTAGATTTGCCAGAAGAATATGAGCAGCAACTTTATCAGCGCCATTTACACTTACCTAAAGTACCTTGGCAGAAACGGAGCAAATTTGGTGTTGGTTATTGGCTCAAAAAAGATGAGCCACACTTCTCAAGTTTAAAAGCTGAAAACCACTTAATTCATTTTCAAGAATTTATAGCGCTTTATTTATTAAACTTCAGCGCTGTTACTTGGCAGCTAATTGAGTTTGAATCAATTGAATGCCCTGCATTAGCCCCTAAATACGCTAACTTATTTAAACTTGAAAAAGACGCACTGGTTGGCTTTGCAAAGGGTCTTCAAAGCGTTGAAAGGTTATTTGCCAATGTGTCGACATTAATGATGTTTGACGATCATGATGTCACCGATGATTGGAACTTAACCGCAGGCTGGGAGCAAGCTATTTATCAGCACCCAGCTAGCCGTCGTATTGTAAATAATGGCTTAATTAGTTATTGGTTAATGCAGGGGATTGGTAATGATGCAGGTGATAACTCACTGTCTTTATTACCCAGCTTTAAACAAAGCCTGCAGCAACAGAGCTGGCATTTTAAAGACTTTGATAAGCTAATACTCAATTTTAACCATTGGCATTACGAGCTTAATACCATCCCCAAAGTTGTGGTGCTCGATACCCGAACCCACCGCTGGCGCAATGAACAAAACTTCAATGAACCATCAGGTTTACTTGATTGGGAAAGGCTCACTGAATTAGAAGAAAGCTTATTGTCTCACGATAAAGTGATTATCGTATCTCCAGCTCCTGTGTTTGGTGTTAAATCGATTGAAGCAATCCAAGCGATTTTTAATTTTTGCGGGCAACCCTTGTTGGTTGATGTTGAAAACTGGATGGCCCATGAAGGTTCTGCTAAAAAGCTGCTAGATACCTTTCGCCGTGAAGATACGCCAAAAGAAACCTTGATCCTCTCTGGTGATGTTCATTATTCATTTTGTTTTTCAGTGCAAAAGCGCTTTGGTAAACATAAAAACCGAATTTGGCAGTTGACTGCTAGTGGTATTAAAAATGAGTTCCCACGCAAACTTATTAATGTACTCGATAAGCTCGACTCAATTTTATATGCGCCAAAAAGCCCACTTAACTTTTTCACTAAGCGTTGGCAGATGGAAGTTGATAAACACCAAACCATAGGCGAAGGACAAAAGTATTTGGTCAGTAATGCGGCTATCAGCTTAATTGAGCTCAATGATGGTTTGCTTGCTAAATATGAACTTATTCACGCTGATAACCAAATAACTGAATTTGATTTAAACGATAATTAATCGATTGCTTTGCGATTCGCCTCAACGTAGTCAGCAACATTACTTACTGTATCTAACCAAAACCCATTTTTAGGATCTTGTAGATAAACTATGAGCTGCTCAAGGGCGTCGGTGCCGGTAGTGTACTGATCTCGTTTGCCAATATCGTGGCCTGCCAGAATGATCCAACTATTGTTAGTTCGGTGCTGCTCTATGGATTTTTTGATCTCTTCGAAAGTAAGCCCATCAATGGGTAAGCTAGTTAACTGCGAAAAGTCTGTAAAGTTAGGGTTATTCGCCGTTTCGTCTAGCCAAGTTCGACCTGTTTTAAAGTGCTTGGCGATTAAAGGCACATAGCTTTTAGTATTTGCACCACGGCCAACAAAGGTGTTTCCGCAAGGGTAGGCAAAAGCGGTTGGTGTCACGTTGAGTGTGGCTTTTATATAGTCTTGCCCCTTTAAGATATCTTGCTCCATTTCTTTTAACGTAAATTGTTCAAGCGACACCCCAAGTTTACGAAGCCATTCAAAGTTGCCGGTACACAAGTGGCTTGCCGTATGATTAGCAATTTCGTGACCTGTTTTTACAGCCATTTGCCACTTTTCAACACGTTCTTTTACGTTAAAAGGGGATACATAAAATGTCGCTTTTATTTGGTATTTGTTTAAAAGCGCTAAACCGGTATCAACTTGGCTATGTCTTGCATCATCAAAAGTGATACTGACAGCATTTTTAGCCTTATTAGGGTAGTCAAAGCCTAGGTAGTCATTGCTTTTTGCCAGAGTTTGGCAGCTTATTAAAAATGGTAGTACGACGCACAAGGGTTTAAGCATAATCAATCCTTTATCATTGTTTTTACAATGAAATCAAAAAGGCTAATGCTTTGCTATGCGACTTTTGAATAAAAAAACGCCCAGAACGAATCCGCATTGTTCTGGGCTTAGGGGGTGGCTCGTGTGAGCCTGCGCTAACTATAAAAAAACACCTTCTAAATTCAGTAGGGAGAAGTAGAAAGTACTTTTAAGTGTAGTTAATCAGCAGGAAATTGCACGGTAAATGTACAAATTTTATACTAGTTTAAAATCAGTCTGTTACAGCTTTTTACCTAAATCAGTGCCTTGTTTATACAGTCTTTATGCGCAACTTATACCCAAGTTATCAACTGGGTATTTTGGACTAAATCGCGAGGTAAAGAGTTCTTAATTTTGTTCTTTTGCCACTTACCTAGGCCTACCGGACAACCACATAACATTAAAACTACTTCACCATTATCTTGCGTTGGTTTTTCGAGTCGAATATCTTTACCGTTAAAGTAATCGTTTGCTTGGCAAGCAGACATCTCAAAGGTATTTTTATCACAATATTGGCCAAAGACAGTGGCAAACTCGTGAGTTAAGCGAACACCACCTTTGTGGATCACACCAAGTTGAATACCTAAACGTGAGTATTTAATTTTATCTTGCAGTTCATCAAAGCCATCTGGAAACAACCAAAGCTCTTTATCACGCTGCATTAACGTGCCTTTGAGTGATTTTAGACCGAACTGTTTTTTAATTGTTTGCATAAACGCTTGGCTTTGCTTTTTATCAAACTCAGCAAACGGAAATGCGCCTTTTTTAACTTTTTGATTAGGGTTATCGCTTGACGCTATTTTTTTAAATTTAGCGATGAAGAAACCTTCACTGTCGTAAGTTTGCGGCCAAACATGCAAATAACCTTCGCTGGTTGTCGCTTTGTCTGCACCATCAAAAAGGCTATCGAGCGATTGTACTTCGATGCAATCAGGGAACTCTGCTAATAGATACTCACACACTTGTTGGTTTTCAAGAGGTGTTAAAGTACAGGTCGAGTAGACTAATGTACCACCTGGTTTTAAGGCATAAAAGGCACTTTTAATAAGGGCTTTTTGCACAGCAGCAATATCAATATTAGATTCGATTGACCAATTCTTTAGGGCGTCTGCATCTTTACGAACCGTGCCTTCACCTGAACACGGGGCGTCAAGCAAAATACTATCGAAACACTCATACATGTAATCCCCAAAGATCACACCGTCAAAATGTGATAATGCACAATTACCTACGCCCATACGTTTGAGGGTTGCTGCTAATACTTTTAAGCGTGACGATGACAACTCATTGGCTACTAACACACCGCTATTATCCATCATTGCGGCGATTTGTGATGTTTTTGAACCTGGAGCCGATGCCATATCAAGTACTGCATCGCTTTGCTTAACTTCGGCTCTCAGTGCAACCGGCGGTAACATTGAGCTGGCTTCTTGCACATACATAGCACCACTTAAGTGTAAATCGGTATTACCGATGGCAAGGGCCGCTTCTTCGTCGGTTGGGCGTGTTAGCCAGAATCCTTCTTCGCACCATGGAATTGCTGTTAATTGCCATCCTTTTTTGGCGCATTGACGCTGAAATTCTGCGACTGACATTTTTAATGTATTCACGCGAACAGATCGTCTTAGTGGGCGGCGACAGGCTGCAATAAAGTCGTCTAATGATAAATGTTCAGGAAGGTAGCTTTTTACATCATCAATAAATGAGTCAGGAATATATGTATTAGCGTCCACTAAATGGCTCTCACATCACGTAATAATAGCTGGATCATACCATTTATAGCGCTATCAGGGGATATTTTTAGCTTTTTAACAGTGAGATTGATGTGTCGACATATTGCCAATATAAATGTTCTTTATAGCCATTATTTTTGAGAAATATCAATTTATGTCGACATTTTGCTGGTTTTTTAGCCTGTTTTTCCGATCTCAAGGTTGACACTTGCAATGATAGGGCGCATAGTGAACTTACAAATTGTCGACAATCTTAATTTAGTACTTTGATAGACCTATTATGACAGAGCAAAAAGCCAACGATAACTACAACGATATCACGATAACAACAGCATCAGACCAAGTGTTTGTCGACATGCGTCGTGAAATTGTCCAAGGCACCATCGAGCAGGGCAGCAAAATTTCTGAGCCAGAACTTGCTAAACGCTATGGTGTAAGCCGTGCCACCTTACGTGAGGCGCTAAATCGTTTAGAGAGCTGTTATTTGGTAGAGCGTAAAGCAAATGTTGGTTGCCGTGTTGTTGCACTAACAGCCGAGCGTTTAATCGAAGTCTATCAGGTTCGTAGTGCCTTAGAAGGGTTGGCTTGTCGGTTAGCTGCCGACAACATGGAACCTGAAGAAGTGCAGGGTTTAAAACAGTTATTGAACCAGCATTTACAAACACAGCGTGTAAAAGAAGGTGAATCATACTACCAAGAAGCGGGCGACCTTGATTTTCACTATCGCATTATTAAAGGGTCGAAAAACGCACACTTAATTCATCTTTTATGTAATGAGTTGTACCAGTTAATTCGAATGTACCGTGTACAAATGGGGATGGTTGGGCCACGTGTATCAAAAGCGTTTGATGAACACTTGGCTATTATTAATGCCATTGAAAACCATGACGGTGAATTAGCCGAAATGCTTATGAAGCGCCATATCAGTGCGTCTCAGGCAAATATTCAGACTAAGTTTGACTTACTCGCAGCAAAAAATTAGTAGCGCCTTAGTTAAACAGTCACAATTTAGATTTAAAAAATAGAGTTAGCCAAAGAGCTAAAACCGTTCAAAGATAGGAGTTATCCAATGTCAGCAGGATTAAAATTCAAACAGGCAATTGCCAACAACAAGCCATTGCAAGTGGTTGGCACCGTCAACGCGTACTGCGCAATGATGGCAGAAAAAACAGGACACCAAGCACTTTACCTCTCAGGTGCGGGTGTTGCTAACGCATCATATGGCATGCCAGATTTAGGTATGACTAGCCTTGATAACGTACTTGAAGATATTCGTCGAATCACCAGCGCTACCGACTTACCGCTTCTTGTTGATGCTGACACAGGTTGGGGCGGTGCATTTAATATTGCTCGTACCGTTAAAGAAATGACCAAAGCAGGTGCTGCGGGCTTTCATATTGAAGACCAAGTAGCACAAAAACGTTGTGGTCACCGTCCTAATAAAGAGATCGTGTCTAAAGATGAAATGGTTGACCGTATTAAAGCTGCGGTTGATGCCAAAACAGACAGTGATTTTTACATTATGGCGCGTACTGATGCATTCCAAAAAGAAGGCTTAAATGCCGCGATTGACCGCGCAGCAGCGTGTGTTGAAGCAGGTGCTGACGCCATCTTCGCAGAAGCGGTACATGATTTAGCGGATTACCAAGCGTTTGCTAAAGCGTTAAATGTACCAATTCTTGCGAATATCACTGAATTTGGTCAAACGCCACTTTATACAAAAGAGCAATTGAGCGAAGTGGGTGTTGAAATTGTACTTTATCCACTTAGTGCATTTAGAGCGATGAACAAAGCAGCACTTAATGTGTATTCGTCTATTCTTAGCGAAGGCTCGCAACAAAGCCAAGTAGACAATATGCAAACACGTGCGGAATTATATGAGTTTTTAGACTATCACTCATATGAAAACACACTCGATAACCTTTTCTCAGCTAAAAAATCATAACGACAACATATAAGGAGAACACTCATGGTAGATAAAGCATTAGGCGGCGCAGGTTTACGTGGTCAAGTAGCAGGTGAAACAGCACTGTGTACAGTAGGTCAATCAGGTTCAGGTTTAACTTATTGTGGTTATGATATTAGTGAATTAGCAGATAAAGCGCAGTTTGAAGAAGTGTCTTTTTTACTGTCGCGCGGTGAATTACCAACAGAGTCTGAGCTGACTGAATATAAAGCAAAGCTAAAATCACTACGTGGTTTACCAGACGCACTAAAAACAGTGCTTGAGAACATTCCTAAAGACGCGCATCCAATGGATGTAATGCGTACTGGTTGTTCAATGCTAGGTAACCTAGAAATGGAGCAAGATTTCTCAGAAGCGAATGATGCGATTGACCGCCTAGTTGCGGTATTCCCAAGCATTATTTGTTACTGGTATCGTTTTAGCCATGACGGCGTTCGTATTGAAACTGAAACAGATGATGATTCGGTAGGTGCACATTTCTTACGTTTATTACATGACGAAGCACCATCAGCACTGTTTGAGCAAGTAATGAATGTGTCTTTAATTCTTTATGCAGAGCATGAGTTTAATGCATCAACATTCACTGCGCGTGTGTGCGCATCAACATTGTCTGATATTCACTCTTGTGTAACGGGTGCTATTGGTAGCTTACGTGGCCCATTGCATGGTGGTGCTAACGAAGCGGCTATGGATATGATTGAAGGCTTTACAAGTGCAGACCAAGCTGAAGATGCGCTGATGGGTATGCTTGAGCGTAAAGACAAGATCATGGGCTTTGGTCACGCCATTTACCGTGAATCAGATCCACGTAACGTGATCATCAAAAAATGGTCAGAAAAACTGGCTGCAGAAGTGGGTGATGATGTGCTTTATCCTGTGTCTGTTCGCTGTGAAGAAGTTATGTGGCGTGAAAAGAAACTATTCTGTAATGCTGATTTCTTCCATGCATCTGCGTATCACTTCATGGGTATCCCAACTAAGTTATTCACGCCAATTTTCGTGATGAGCCGTGTAACAGGTTGGACAGCGCACGTGAAAGAGCAACGTGCTAATAACCGTATTATTCGCCCAAGTGCAGATTATACGGGCCCAGAAGCGCGTAGCTATACGCCAATTTCTGAGCGTTAATTGTAATTAAATCAGTGAGAGGGGTAGCTTGGCTGCCCCTTTATGAAGGGGTGAAATAAATACAAAAACAATCAGCCCACCTTTGTTCACCGTCACCAAGTACAAGTAGAATCATCATGAATACAAATTTTAGAAAACCATTAGCAGGCACCGGCGTCGATTACTTTGATACGCGCGCTGCTGTTGATGCAATTAAACCTGGCAGCTATGCCACACTTCCTTACACATCGCGAGTACTTGCCGAAAACTTAGTTCGTCGCTGTGATCCTGAAATGCTAAATGATGCACTGTCGCAGTTAATTGACCGCAAGCGTGATTTAGATTTTCCATGGTTTCCTGCTCGTGTCGTGTGTCACGATATCTTAGGTCAAACAGCACTAGTTGATTTAGCAGGCCTGCGTGATGCCATAGCTGCAAAAGGCGGCGATCCTGCAAAAGTGAACCCTGTGGTACCAACACAGTTAATTGTTGACCACTCATTAGCTGTTGAACACGCAGGTTTTGAACCTGACGCATTTGAAAAAAACCGTGCTATTGAAGACCGTCGTAACGATGACCGTTTCCACTTTATAAATTGGACAAAAACAGCATTTAAAAATATTGATGTGATCCCGCCGGGTAACGGCATTATGCATCAGATTAATTTAGAGAAAATGTCACCGGTAATCCAAAAACGTGATGGCGTGGCATTCCCGGATACCTTAGTTGGTACAGATAGCCACACACCTATGGTTGATGCGTTAGGTGTTATTGCAGTCGGTGTAGGTGGTCTTGAAGCTGAAAGCGTGATGCTTGGCCGTGCATCTTACATGCGTTTACCTGACATTGTGGGTGTTGAACTAAAAGGCAAGCCACAACCGGGTATTACTGCAACCGACATTGTATTAGCGATCACCGAATTTTTACGTAATGAAAGAGTTGTGTCGACCTACCTTGAATTTTATGGTGAAGGTGCCGATGCACTTACCCTAGGTGATAGAGCTACTATTTCTAATATGACGCCAGAGTTTGGCGCAACAGCAGCGATGTTCTACATCGATGACAACACACTTGATTATCTACGTTTAACTGGCCGTGACGAAGAGCAAGTTAAACTAGTTGAAACATACGCAAAAGAGACTGGCCTTTGGAGTGATAGCCTTAAAACGGCTGAATATGAGCGTGTGTTAACCTTTGATCTATCATCAGTTGGTCGCAATATTGCGGGCCCTTCGAATCCACATCGCCGTGTTGCAACTAGCGAACTTGATAAAGCGGGTATCACTGGCGTTGTTGAGAATGAAGAAGGCTTAATGCCAGATGGCGCCTGTATCATAGCAGCAATCACAAGTTGTACTAATACAAGTAACCCACGCAACGTTATTGCTGCAGGTTTACTTGCGCGTAATGCCAACGCTAAAGGTTTAACTCGAAAGCCATGGGTTAAAACATCACTGGCACCGGGTTCTAAAGCGGTTAAGTCTTACTTAGAAGAAGCCAATTTATTACCTGAGCTTGAACAACTTGGCTTTGGTATTGTTGCCTTCGCGTGTACAACCTGTAACGGCATGAGTGGTGCGCTTGATCCTAAAATTCAGCAAGAAGTGATTGACCGTGACCTATACGCAACGGCTGTACTTTCGGGTAACCGTAACTTCGATGGTCGTATTCACCCTTATGCTAAACAAGCATTCTTAGCTTCACCACCACTGGTTGTTGCTTATGCTATTGCCGGTACTATTCGTTTTGATATCGAAAAAGATGTATTAGGGCATGATCAACAAGGTAACGAAATTCGCCTTATGGATTTATGGCCATCAGATGAAGAAATTGATGCGGTGATCAAACAAAGTGTTAAACCTGAGCAATTTAAAAAGGTTTACGAGCCAATGTTTGATTTAAGTGTAGATTACGGTGAAGACAACGATCCACTTTACCAATGGCGTCCACAAAGTACTTATATTCGCCGTCCTCCTTATTGGGAAGGTGCATTAGCGGGTGAACGCTCTCTGAGTGATATGCGTGCGTTAGCTGTGTTGGGCGACAACATCACTACTGACCACTTATCACCTTCGAATGCGATTTTAGCGTCAAGTGCTGCTGGTGAATACCTGGCTAAAATGGGTCTCCCAGAAGAAGATTTTAACTCCTATGCTACTCACCGCGGTGACCATTTAACAGCACAGCGTGCTACATTCGCTAACCCTAAGTTATTGAATGAAATGGTTAAAGAAAATGGTGAAGTGAAGCAAGGTTCATATGCTCGCATTGAACCAGAAGGCAAAGTGACGCGTATGTGGGAAGCTATCGAAACCTACATGGAGCGCAAACAACCGCTTATCATTGTGGCTGGTGCCGATTATGGCCAAGGCTCATCACGTGACTGGGCTGCAAAAGGAGTTCGCCTAGCTGGTGTTCAAGTGATTGCAGCAGAAGGCTTTGAGCGTATTCACCGCACTAACTTAATTGGTATGGGTGTATTACCGCTTGAGTTTAAAGCAGGCACGACGCGAACTACGCTAGGTATTGATGGTAGTGAAAGTTTCAGTGTGAAAGGTGAGCCAACACCAGGCGCAACACTGACATTAGTGATTACCCGTGCCAATGGTGAAACCGTTGAAGTACCAATGACGTGCCGTTTAGATACTGCTGAAGAAGTGTCAATTTATTCAGCGGGTGGTGTACTGCAACGTTTCGCGCAAGATTTCTTAGAATCTGAGGAGCACTAAGCGATGGCGTTTAAACCACAAATTAAGGTGCCAGCGACCTATATGCGTGGCGGCACCAGTAAAGGGGTGTTCTTTAACTTAACTGACTTACCCGAGCCTGCCCAAGTGGCAGGTGAGGCGCGCGATAATCTGTTATTACGTGTGATTGGTAGCCCCGATCCTTACCAAAAACAAACTGATGGTATGGGCGGTGCAACCTCAAGCACCAGTAAAACGGTAATATTATCGAAAAGCTCTAAACCTGATCACGATGTTGATTATCTCTTCGGTCAAGTTGCTATCGATAAAGCGTTTGTAGATTGGAGTGGTAACTGCGGCAATTTAACTTCAGCAGTAGGGGCCTTTGCTGTGTCAAACGGTCTTGTTGATGCCAGCAAAATTCCAGATAACGGCGTTGTTGAAGTTAAAGTATGGCAAGTCAATATTAGTAAAACCATCATAGTGCACGTGCCAATTACTAACGGTGAAGTGCAAGAGACTGGTGATTTTGAGCTTGATGGCGTGACATTCCCTGCTGCTGAAGTGAAACTTGAATTTATGGACCCTGCTGATGGCGAAGGGGCCTTATTTCCAACAGGTAACTTAGTCGATGAATTAGAAGTGCCAGGTATTGGTATGTTGTCTGCAACGATGATCAATGCGGGTATTCCGACTGTTTTCATTAACGCCAGTGAAGTTGGCTACGATGGCACTGAGCTACAAGAAGCCATTAACGGTGATGTATCGGCACTTGAAAAGTTAGAAACGATTCGCGCCTATGGGGCGTTGAAAATGGGGCTAATTTCTCATATTGATGAAGCAAAGGCACGTCAACATACGCCAAAAGTAGCTTGGGTTGCACCAGCTAAAACTTATCACGCATCAAGCGGAAAAGTTGTAAACGAAGCTGATATTGATTTAGTGGTACGCGCTATGTCGATGGGTAAATTGCATCATGCCATGATGGGCACGGCTGCGGTTGCAATAGGTACCGCTGCAGCCATTCCTGGTACCTTGGTAAATCTTGCTGCAGGTGGTGGTGAGCGTCAGGAAGTAAACTTTGGTCATCCTTCTGGCACTTTAAAAGTGGGCGCTGCTGCAACACTTGTTGATGGCAATTGGCAAGTCACAAAAGCAAGTATGAGCCGAAGTGCGCGTGTATTAATGGAAGGCTGGGTTCGAGTGCCCGAGTAGTACTCACTTGCATACTGATATAATCAAAAAAAGCGGCGTTTACGCCGCTTTGTCTAATCCGTAGCACTGTTGCTTCATTCCTTCGATGAACTCGTCAAACTTGCCGCTTTGTTGCATTAGTTCTATTTCGTCATTTAAGTCTTCTAAAACTTTTTGCCAGTGCGGCGTTGATTTGCTGACAGAAAAATATAGCGGTTTGTATTCAAGCTTAGGCTCTAACGCAACCAGTGATTCTAGTATTTGTCGTTTGCCGCTAATTGATAATTCAGACTTGTAAACGCTTGCTTTTAACACTTCAAGATCTGCCACAATCAGGCTTACGCGGTTACTAAGTAAGAGATGAATTAGTTGGTACTCATTATTAGCGACGATTGTATCGATTTCTTTATTATCAATCATGGCATCGAGTTCTTTGGTGTTTTTATATGAGCGAACTACGCCAATAGGCAAGTCTTTTACAGAGTTTAAATCCCCATTAAATCCAATCTGATTCCCTTTTAACGCCACAAAAGACAGATCCCCACCAGGAATGGCATGACTCAAGGCAAGTAAATCGTTGCGGGTTTTATCAAGGAAGTTATCTGAAATGACATCATCTTCAATGAAATATTCAGGAAAGAGAATATCAGCGCGACCTAGTTCAGCTTCTCTTACGGCACGTGCCCACGGGTAAAAGCTAATATGCACGCCATAGCCTTTTTCAAGTAAAGAGCTTACAGCAAATTGGTAAAGCCAGCCTTTATTACATAAGTTTTCATCAATATAAGGAGGCCAATCCAAAGTAACAAGCTTTAAAACGTGTTTAGCATCTAGGTTATAACCGTATCCGCCGTTGAAACGCACCGCTTCTTCAGTGGCAATTTCGCTATTTTTCACAAAACTAACAGGCGTTAGGCCCGCAAGAGCTTGATATGAGGCGAATAAAAAAAATACGGTCAGTAGTTTCATAAATTGTTTAAGTTTTTGTTATTTATCTAAAGCTTAGCCTTTTGCCGTAAATATACAACCTAGTAACTGTAACAATATCTAACGGATGGAGTACATTTTTCGATCACAGCTTATATTAATAGACTTGAGTGACAAAAAGTTTACATTTGTATTATGATATCACTTAATGCTTTTGCAGCTTAAGGATAACAACAATGATAAAACCAAGTATCTATATATCACTTCTCACAAGCTCTATGCTTGCTCACGCACAATTACCGCTTAGCGTTACAAGCCCAGATGGACAAATAACTGTAAAACTCGAAAAACAACAAAATCAGCTTGTTTATAGCGTAAATTATGGCAACCAAGAGTTTTTGCAGCAATCACAGCTTGGTTTAAATACCAACCTGGGTGATTTTTCACAAAGCCTAAAATATAAAAGCCATACAACAGCTTCAGTCAATGAAAGATATAAGCTGCATAATGCAAAGGTGAGTGAAGTAAACTACACGGCGAATACCTTAAAAGCGCAATTTGAAAACCAAGAGGGCAAAGTACTAGGAGTCGAGTTTAACGTGTCTGATAGCGATGTTGCATTTCGTTATCAGATATCGGGAGCTGAAACTGATACCCGTATTAAGGTGTTAGCTGAATACAGTGCTTTTAACCTACCAGATAATGCAACCACGTTTATAAGCCCACAAGCCTTACCTGAAACGGGCTGGATGCAAACAAAACCAAGTTACGAAGAGCCTTACACCTTTAACGAAGCCCTTGGAACACCATCAGCGAATGGCGTGGGCTATACATTTCCTGCATTATTTAGAAATAGCGATAAAGGTTGGCTTTTAATTTCTGAAACCGGTGTTGATAGCCATTATGTTGGCTCAAAATTAAGTGAAGGCACGAAAGACGGTGTATATCGTATTTCATTTCCTCAGGCTGGAGAAAATAATGGCATTGGTGCAACTTATGCGGCTATGGCAATGCCTGCAACCACACCTTGGCGCACCATTACGTTAGGAGCAAGTTTAAAACCAATCGTTGAATCAACCGTGGCGTTTGATTTAGTTAAACCCCTTTATCAACCAAGCCAAGATTATAAAATGGGTCGTTCAACATGGAGCTGGATTGTTTGGCAAGACCCAAGTATCAACTACGATGACCAAATCAAATTTATTGATTTAGCTGCGTCATTAAACTTTGAATATGTATTAATCGACAATTGGTGGGATAAAAACATTGGCCGCGAGAGAATGGCTGAATTGGTTAAGTACGCCAATGGAAAGGGCGTTGATGTTATTTTGTGGTACAACTCAAATGGCTGGTGGAATGATGCACCACAGACCCCGCAAAATAGAATGAACAGTGCACCTGCACGTCGAAATGAAATGGCGTGGCTGCAAAGTATTGGTGTTAAAGGCCTTAAAGTTGACTTTTTTGGTGGTGATAAACAAGAAACCATTAAACTTTATGAAGATATTCTCACAGATGCAAATCAGTATGGTTTAGTGATCACCTTTCATGGTAGTACCATCCCGCGTGGTTGGGAAAGAATGTATCCGAACTTCGTCACATCTGAAGCGGTACTGGCATCGGAAAACCTTGTTTTTCATCAAAATTCGTTAGATTTACATGCCTATAACGCGACTATTTTACCGTTCACTCGTAATGCTATTGGCGCTATGGATTTTGCCCCAGTGTTTTTAAACAAACGCTTATCTCAAGATCAAACAGTAGGCACTATTCGTAAAACCACAGATACATTTGAACTGGCAACAGGTGTGCTTTATCAATCACCAGTGCAACATTTTGGCCTGACGCCAAATAACCTTGAAGAGCAACCTCAATTTGTTATTGATACTTTAAAGGCGATGCCAACGGTATGGGATGAAACACGCTATATTGCAGGTCAGCCGGGTCAAGATGCAACGATCGCAAGGCGTCATCAGCAAACATGGTGGGTAGCAGCCGTGAATGGTGAAAATAAAGCCAAAACATTAGATATTGATTTACCTATGTTAGCGGGCAAAAAAGTCACCCTGTTGTTTGATAACAAAGATGGCAGTGCAGGTACTAAGCAAGTCACTGTAAGTAACAGTGGTAAGTTAACCTTAAACTTATTAGCTCAAGGTGGCGCACTGATTATTGGTCGCTAACTGTGAGTTTATAGGCGATAAACAAAGCCAAGTAGAGAAAAGCGAGCAGGTTGCTCGCTTTTTTTGGCTATAGTTGCCTAGCTAACTTGGGCGTGCTAGATTTCGTCGGGTGTGGTGATGTACTACACCGCTTTGAGGACGACCTTAAAGTTGAAATTAAATTCGGGGACGACCCCATAAAGAGGTCGACCATGAATTGGATCCTACTTATTACTGCTGGCTTACTTGAAGTCGCTTGGGCGTATGGCCTAAAACAATCAAACGGTTTTACTAAACCACTCATTTCATTCTTTACACTCTTAACCATGGCTGCGAGCTTCTATTGCTTAAGCGTGGCGCTTAAATCATTACCACTTAGTTTGGCTTATGCAGTTTGGGTAGGTATCGGCGTAATTGGCTCAGCAATTATTGGCATGACGTTATTATCTGAAGGCGTAAGTCTATTAAAAATAGCCAGCCTACTGCTGATTGCCCTTGGCATTATTGGTTTGAAACTTGCCAATTAGTGTTTGTATAAAAATCCGATAGGCTGCTGCTCTATCGGATTTTGGGTCTAGATCAAATGTTATTTGGGATTTATTACTTAGTGTAATTTTTTATAATCAACGACGGCTTGCTGTTGTACCCCAAGGCCTTCGATGCCTAGAGTAATGGTGTCGCCGTCTTTTAGGTAAACCGGTGGTGTTTGCCCTAAACCCACTCCCGGGGGCGTTCCGGTAGAGATAACATCACCCGGTTGCAGACTCATAAATTGGCTGAGATAACTAACTATAAACGCTGGATCAAACACCATGGTTTTTGTGTTGCCGTTTTGGTACTGGGTATCGTTTACCTTTAACCACATATCTAAATTAAGTGGGTCAGGAATTTCATCTTTGGTGACTAACCATGGACCAAGTGGTCCAAATGTGTCACAGCCTTTCCCTTTATCCCATTGTGAACCACGTTCCAATTGAAAATTTCGTTCAGACACATCGTTACACACACAATAACCGGCAATGTAATCATAAGCGTTTTCTACATCGACATAGGAGGCGTGTTTACCAATGACAATGGCAAGTTCAACTTCCCAGTCTAGCTTTTCACTATTTTTAGGCTTAATTATATTATCGTTAGGGCCGCTAATAGCACTGGTGGCTTTGCTAAATACTTCAGGCTCATTGGGAATGGCCATTCCAGATTCTGCGGCGTGATCGGCATAGTTTAAGCCGATACAAATAAACTTACCTACATCAGCAATACATGAACCGATACGCACAGGATCTTCAATAAGCGGCAAGGTGTTTAAGTCAATTTGACTAATAAAATTGAGTGTTACTGGTGATAAAGCTTGGCCATTGATGTCTTTGAGCACGTTACTTAAACAACGTAGCTTACCATCGCTGTCAATGATGCCGGGTTTTTCTTGGCCAAAAGGGCCGTATCTTAGTAGTTTCATGATGATTCTCTTTACTTCTATTAGTTATTCAAGGTGACGAAACCGCCATCAATGGGAAAATTACTGCCGGTAATGAAAGCTGCATCATCTGAGCAGAGGTAATCGACCAGTCCGGCAATTTCTTCAGGTTTACCCATGCGGCCTATAGGTTGACTTTTAGAGAGCTTTTCAAACATTTCAGCCTGATTATCTGGGTAACTTTGAGCTAAAAAATTATCAACAAATGGAGTGTGCACTCGACCAGGTGCAATACAGTTACAGCGTATGCCATCATTTATATAGTCTTTTGCAACGGAATAGGTCATGGTCAATACAGCGCCTTTCGTCATAGAGTAAGCAAACCTATGAGCAATACCGACCGAAGATGCAACAGAAGCAAGATTAATGATGACGCCGCTTTTTCGAGATTTCATATTATCGATAGCTGCATGAATACAGTTATAAACACCTTTAACATTAATGTTATAGAGTCTGTCTAAATCAGCTTCTGTAGTGTTTTCGATATTGCCGATATGGGCAATACCGGCATTGTTAACCAAAATATCAATGGGGTAGTGATTAGTAATCGTATTGAATAGCTCGTGAACTTGTTGGTGGTTTGCAACGTCAATGGCATACGCATCGGCACTGCCATCGTCGCGAAGGATTTCATCTTTCACTAAGTTTGCAGCCTCAAGGTTTAAATCAACAACGATGATATGCATGTCACGTTTTGCCAAGCGCATACAGATGCTTCGCCCGATGCCACTTCCACCACCGGTCACTAAGGCAATTTTTTTTGTGTTTTGCTGTGTCATAAAATGTCCTTAACTTGGGTAGTTAAAATAATTGATAAAGTCTTTTGGCGTTATCGGACCAAATCTTTCGCTGCTCAGAGACTGGTAGAACACTTATCAGTACATCACTGATATGATGCCAGTCCGTATAACAACCATTCATGTTAACCACTGGCCAGTCGCTGCCCCATAAAATACGATTGGCACCAAACAACTGATAAATGAGTTCGAAGTAGGGGCGATATGTATCGATATCGACACAATCAGCTTGTGCTTGTGACATGAGCCCGGAAAACTTAATTGCAACATTTTTTAAGCATGCTAGTTGATAGAGCGAGTCTTCCCATTGCTCTGACTTAGGCTGAGTTAAATCTGGTTTAGCCAGATGATTAATAACAATGTTTAAATTAGGATGTTGCTTTGCAATAGTAACGATATGCGGCAAATGGCACTCATGAACTAAGGCATCAAAACAGAGGTTATGCGCCGCTAAAAATTGGAAAATTGGCGTAAATTCTGGGTTTAAGATCCAATCGATTTGCTCAATATCTTGCAGCATAGGACGTACACCTTTGAAGTAAGGATCTGCTGCAAATAAGGTTAACTGTTTAAGGACGTTGGCATCGGTAAAATCGACCCAACCAACAACACCTGCAATAAAACTGTAGGACTTAGCAAGTTTCAGTAAAAAACGCGTTTCATCATGTGAATCAGCTGCTTGAACAACAATGGTGTTAGCAATGTCATTAATAGCAAGGGTCGTAGTTAGTCTTTCAGGCAAGTAATCTTGATAAAGCACGGTTAAATCTTCATTTAACCAGCGATAATCTCCACGGCTCAATTGCCAAAAATGTTGATGGCTATCTATTTTCTTAATTGGGTTGAGGGTGCTGACTGTGCTCATGATGCGTCTCCGCTTTCTGGCGTAGGTGCATGCTGTGCAATGAGTCCTGCTGTTTTTAAATCTTGCCAAAACTGGTTTGGGATAACCTGATTAAATAATTCGACAGTTTTGTGCACCCGTTTTTCATTACCAAGCCCAGGTATAACAGAGGCAACAGCAGGATGCGCGAGTGGAAATTGTAAAGCTGCAGCCGCTAAAGTGACGTTATGATCAACACAAATATCTTCAATTTTGCCGACTTTATCGATAATTTCTTGTGGAGCTGGTTGATAGTTGTAGTATGGGTTTTGAAAATTGCGAGCGCCCGTTGCTAATATTCCCGAGTTATAGGGACCACCTAAGATAATAGACGCACCATGATCTATGCATGCAGGTAAAAAATCATCGAGTGGTTGCTGCTCTAATAGTGAATAACGACCAGCTAATAAAAAGCAGTCGAACTGACCAATTGTCATCGCTCGTTGGCATATTTCTACTTCATTAACCCCTAAACCAACAGCCTTAATTTGACCACTTGCTTTGAGCTCTTCTAACGCTCGATAGCCGCCTTGCTCAAATTGCATAAAATAAAAAGCATCTCGCTCGGCATGTGTATCAACCCCTAAATCATGGACGAGTAAAATATCAATTTCAGCTAAGCCTAAACGTTGTTGGCTATCTTCAAAAGATCGCATAATGCCATCGTAGCTATAGTCATATTGAGCATCAAAAGGCATGGGGGTGGCAAAACCATGACGTAGCTGTGTTACATCAGCATGGGGATCAGGTTTGATTAATCTGCCAACCTTGGTTGATAGAATATACTCTTGCTTATCAAGGACTCGTAGTGCATCACCGACACGGCGTTCACTCAAACCAGCACCATAGCGAGGGGCTGTATCGAATAAAGAAATGCCCACATCAATTGCTGCAGCCAAGGTGCTTTTGGCTTGCTCATCGCTCACTGCTTGATATAAGTTACCCATAGAGGCTGCACCAAAACCAAGCGCTGAAATCCCAATACCGGTTTTTCCAAGGGGGCGCGTTTTAAATGTGTTTTTCATAACTTACCTCTTATGGTTTCCTTATTTCACCAAAAACTCAGGCAATTCAGACACAGAGGCGCAGCCGAGCTGATTCATGATCTGAGTAATTTGCATCATCAAGGCATTGATGGTGTGAATGCCGCCTTTATCGCCAAGGGCACCCACGCCATACACAAAGGGTCTGCCTAAGAATGTAAAGTCAGCGCCGCTTGCAAGTGCACTCACTATATTTGTTCCGCTACGAAGCCCGCTATCCATAAAAATTTTGATGTCTTTTGAATACTTAGCAGCGACGGTTTGCAGCGGTTTGACTGGTGATTCACCGGCATCTAGCTGACGCGCGCCATGATTTGACATAACAACGCCATCAGCGCCGAGGGCGATAGCTGCTTGTACATCAGACTCATTAATCAACCCTTTAATGATCAAAGGCCCTTGCCATAAATCGCGAATTGGCTTTAAGCCTTCCAGATCAACACGGCCCATGACGGTTTTATTCATAAAAGCTGCCAGCTCATCGGTAGGCATATTTTTTGGCATATACGGCTTGAGGGTTTCCATTTCTGGTTTGCCAGCAAGCGCTGTTTCATAAAGCCAACGAGGCTTTGCTAGCATCTGCAAAATATTAGACAGTGTCATTTTAGGTGGCATAGCGAGGCCATTTCGAATATCTCGTGGCCTGTAGCCAAAAGTAGGCACATCAACGGTGACCACTAGCACAGGGTAGTGGGCTGCTTTGATGCGATTGAGTAAATCAAGCCTAATCTTTTCATCGGTCGGGTTATAAAGCTGAAACCACGCATGGCCTTCGGAAACTTCTGCGATGCGCTCAAGGCTAGATGACGAAACCGTGCTTAATACATAAGGAATGTTTTTTTCAGCGGCGGCTTTAGCAAGAATTTCTGGGGCCTTTGGCCACATTAATCCTTGTAAACCAACCGGCGCAATACCAAATGGTGCTGCGTAAGTGTGGCCAAATAACTCAACTTTTTGGCTGCTACCTGCAAATGGCTTTAATAGCTCACTACGTAATTGCACATTATTGATATCATCTCTATTTCGCTTTACACCATGCTCCTGCATACAACCGCCTTCAAGGTAATCGAAGGCAAAGCGAGGAATGCGTTGCTTGGCTTTTTTCTTAAGGTCGGCAACGTCAGGGTAAAGGTGGTTAAAGTAATTGCTCATGATGAAATCCTCAGCTTTATTTCAAGCACGCTGGACCAATGCTGTCGAAGGTTTTATAAGTTAATAAAAACTCTTGATGGCCCATTTGCTCAGATTTGGTTTGTTCACCATTGCCGACTCGGACAATCAACTCAAAAATTTCATCACCCACTTGCTTAACGGTTTTACTCCCTTCAATGATAGCGCCGGCATTTATATCCATATCATCACTGAGATTTGCATAGGTTTCTGGGTTAGCACAGATTTTAATAACCGGTGAAATGGCAGAACCAACAACAGATCCTCGGCCTGTGGTAAATAAAGTGATATGGGCACCCGAGGCTATCATTTCGACAATCTCTTGGTTGTCAGAAATATTTGGAAAACCAAACATAGGTTCGCCATCGGGCACTACATCCATTAAGAAAAGGCCTTTTTTCTTTGGCTTTTCTCCTGGTTTAATAATACCGTTAATTTGCGATGCGCCAGACTTGGCATAGGCGCCCATTGATTTTTCTTCTTGGGTTGTTAAGCCGCCCTCAGCATTACCTGGGGCAAAACTGCCATAGCCCATTTTGGTGTAGTAATTTTCTGCTTTGACAACACAATTAATAAGTTGCCTAGCTAATTCAGGGCTTTCGGCTCGATGAGCCATGATTTGCTCACAACCGACAAGTTCACCGGTTTCCTCAAAAATACAGGTTGCATCCGCACCAATTAATCGGTCAAAACATTTACCAACTGCAGGGTTTGCGCTAATGCCACTGGTGCCATCAGAGCCACCACAAATAGTGCCAATGACAAGCTCATCGAGATGCATGTACTCAATTGGGCATTGAGCAAGCTGCTCAAGCATGATTTTGCTTTGCATAATGCCTTTGGCAATAGTGTTTTTTGTGCCGCCATTTTGTTGGATCACTAGGGTACTTACTGGACGACCAGACTCAGTAATAACATCGCTCAAATACTCACGGTTAAAACCTTCACAGCCTAGTGACACTAATAAAACGCCGCCCACATTAGGGTGAGTGCAAATGCTTTTCATCATTGCAAGCGCATAGTTGTTTGGATAGCAGCCCGGGAAACCGATTAGTTGCACATCAGGATGATCCATCTTATTAACGATAGAACGTGCAACATGGTGCGCACACTCAACCAAGTAAACCACAACTAGGGTATTTCGAATGCCTTTTGAGCCATCGTTTCTTAAATAGCCGCGCATATTATTCTCCCGTTACTGAATGGCGAGTGTGGCTGGCAATGTAGTCACTTTTCATATTGTGAAGATGAACATGTTGACCTGTTTTTATAGCTTCAGTCGAAGAGCCAATTGAAGCCCCATACTTTAAAATTTGCTCACCGGCAGCAATATCTTGGCAGGCAATTTTGTGTCCGATAGTGACACTTGAATCAAGTGTTATTACCTGATTCGTGATGTTAATTTGCTCGCCTTTTTGCGCCGAACGGCAGCAAACAATGACATTATCGTGTGGGTGTAACTGTACAAATTTATTCTCAGTCATAGCCATCTCACGTTGTTAATCTGCAACGATTTGAAAAATGAATTTCTTTGTAAAATATGTTTGAGCTTGAAGTGAGTCAACGCGTTTAGCGCGTATCTTAAACAGGTTTTTGTATATGAAATTTTTGCTGTAGCGATGTTTTATGTTTAATCATTTGTACAAAAATCACTCTGGCTAATGGTGATTTTCTACATCAAATAAGTGCGACTCTATAAACTGGTTTGACATTGTTTTAATCGATTTAACGAGGCATGGCATGTAATGACCGAGCCTTATATAAAACAACAGGCTTGTTTATGAACACACATAAAAGAATAAACACGAAGCGTAACGATGACCGAGTCGTATCAAAGGACATGCTGATACCATTTATTTTGGTTGCGGCACTTTTTCCGCTTTGGGGTTTTGCAAATGATATAACTAATCCCTTAGTTAAGGCGTTTAAAGATATATTCTTGATCTCAAACACACAAAGTAGCTTGGTGCAATTTGCGTTTTACTTAGGCTATGGCGTAATGGCAATTCCTGCCGCTTTGTTTATTCGTCGCTTTAGTTACAAATATGGCATTGTTTTAGGACTTGGCCTTTATGCGCTTGGGGCTTTATTGTTTATTCCTGCCAGCATGTATGGCGAGTTTAACTATTTTCTTGCGGCATTATGCATCTTGACCTGCGGTTTAGCGCTTTTAGAGACAACGGCAAACCCGTATATTTTATCAATGGGCAGTCCACAAACTGCAACCAAACGACTTAATTTAGCGCAAGCATTTAACCCAGTAGGCTCTTTACTTGGCATGTTTGTGGCCTCAAACCTGATTTTAAATAATCTTCATGTTGCAAAGTTTCGAGCAGCAGAAAAAGCAGCACATCCCGAGTATGCGCAAATGCTACCTTCGGTTGTCGATGGTAAATTAACCGATGCACTACAGCAGTTTGCAGTAACCAACCCTGTACAACACCAACTCATGCAAAGCGCTGATTTAGCAACTATTCGCACCCCTTATGTAGTCATTGCTCTGGTTGTGATCTGTTTATTGTTTGTTTATTTGTTTTATCGGTTGCCTAATACACAGCTCATGGCATCAGATAAACGCAATCAAGCATTAAAGCCTTTATTTATAAGGCTTATAAACAACAAACCCTATCGTGAAGGAGTAATAGCACAGGTGTTTTATGTAGGTGCTCAAATTATGTGTTGGACCTTTATTATTCACTATGGTATGGCTGAAGTAGGGCTAAGTGCAGCCGAGGCACAGCATTTTAATATTATTGCTATGTGCTTTTTTCTTGCGAGCCGATTTTTATGTACCTACCTACTTAATTGGTTTAAATCGGGGCTTTTATTAATGTGGTTTGCAATAGCTGCTGCATGCTTGATGTGTGTGGTAGTTTTTATCGGCGGTAAAGTGGGGCTTTACTCTTTAGTTGCCACCTCTGCCTGTATGTCTTTAATGTTTCCAACTATTTATGGCATTGCTTTGAATGGCTTAAAAGCGGATGCAAGCATTGCGTCTGCTGGGCTGGTAATGGCTATTGTTGGCGGGGCATTAATGCCGCCATTACAGGGGATGATTATTGATGCGAACCCCATTGCCTTTTTAAGTGCTGAACAAGCGTCATTTTTAATGCCCATGTTGTGTTTTGTTGCAATTACAATTTTTGCTTATCGCGTTGTATTTATTCATAAACAATAAAAGGAGAGTAAGATGCAGTACTGCCTTACATTAGAGCTAAAAAACGACCCAGAGCTTATAGCCACCTACGAGCAATACCACAGCCCTAAGCAAGTTTGGCCTGAAGTTATAAGTGCCATTCGCGATTCAGGAATTACCGACATGGCGATTCATCGTGTTGGTACAACCCTTATCATGATACTGCAAACCGATGATTCATTTAGCTTTACAGAAAAAGCAAAACAAGATGCGATGAACCCAAGAGTGCAAGCATGGGAACGCCTAATGGAGCAGTTTCAGAATGTAGATAGCAATAATCAACAAGGAAAGTGGCAGTTAGTCGAGAGGATATTTTCACTGGAAGAGCAGGTGGGTTAGTTTTAAGGTAAAAGTTTCGAGGGGCTAGGGGCTGGGTACTAGGCGCTAGGTGTTAGGTGCTAGGGTAGACCGAGTGGATTCGAACCACCGATTTTGGCGTGGGTCATAGAGAGCGGTAGTGCTCTAACCAACTGAGTTTCAACTGTATAATATTGATTTTAGGATAATAAAATTATGAGGAATTTGAATAAATTGGTACGACCGAGTGGATTCGAACCACCGACCTCTACCATGTCAAGGTAGCGCTCTAACCAACTGAGCTACGGTCGTACTGAGGTGTTAAAATCAAGAGTGGTACAACCGAGTGGATTCGAACCACCGACCTTTGGACCGGGCCGTTAAGAGTGGTAGTGCTCTTTCCTTTGGTTATACCTAAATCATGGTACAACCGAGTGGATTCGAACCACCGACCTATGGACCGGGCCGTTAAGAGTGGTAGTGCTCTTTCCTTTGGTTATACCTAAATCATGGTACAACCGAGTGGATTCGAACCACCGACCTTTGGACCGGGCCGTTAAGAGTGGTAGTGCTCTTTCCGTTGGTTATACCTAAATCATGGTACAACCGAGTGGATTCGAACCACCGACCCCTACCATGTCAAGGTAGTGCTCTAACCAACTGAGCTACGGTTGTATTTTGATTTTAAATGGTTGTTAGCGTGGCTAAACAACGGAGGCTAATATATAGCGACTGGTTGTGTGAATCAAGCAGCTTTAGCTATTTTTATGCTAAGTGCTGGTTTTTTATTCATAACGGACTAATTTCGCACCTTCTGTAAAAACCTTGCCACCAAGTGACATGGCTTTTAGCTGAGCGCTTTAGATTTTGTAAAATTGCATCATTACTTTCGCTATCTACAAATTTACCCATTTCTGTGTCACGCCATATTTGCTGGTAAAGAGGTTGTAAGGTTTCTAATCGACCCACTAAGAATGATTGATAGGGCTGTAATTGCTCTAAATAAAACTTTTTAAACACATTACTTAGCGTTTGTGCCTTTTGTTTATTCTTGTTCGCAGGGCAGAGCTCATCTTTTGAGTACTGCATGAGCAACGCTGTTAATTGTTGGTTGTAATGTGTTTGCGCCCTTGCCGCCGAAATAAGAAGCTTGTTGTATTTATATCGGTTTAATACTTCGAGTTGGTTGATGATTTGCTCAGGATTTATAGCGTTTATTCTGCCGTTATTAATATGGTTGTTTAATTTAGCAATTTGCTCCATCGCGCTCACAGTTTCGCTAAAACCTGCGGTGTTTTCATCAATGTGTGTCGAACTTAGCTGCCAGCTTTGCTTAAACTCGCTTTCGTTGAGCAGCATAGCTTTAAAGTAGTTAGGAAGGTTTGCTTGCTTTTGTACTGTGGTGAGTTTTATTTTTTCAAATAACTCATCTTGTTCTTCAAAGCTTTCTAAGCATTCATTTGCGCTTTGAATAAACTTAATTTGATAACTAAGAATGTTAGCAGGCGTTGCTGTTTTGCCGAGCTGGTTATTGTGCTCAGCGATAATAGTTGCGAGTTTACATTGGCGTAACTGGGCAAGCTCGAGCATGCCAATGGTTGCTTTATCTTCATTATTTTCAGTGAAGTGGTTAACAGCTAGTGTACTTGGTTTAGATAGCTTAAAACTTTCGGTTTTAAGTACGTTTTCCAATCTTTGCGCGTAGGTGTTATTTACATCACCGGAAGAGGGCGTGCAGGCAATAAGTGCCACACACGCTGTTGCGATGATAGAGTTTAAAAGGCTATTGGTTTTGCAAAAAAGGTGCATGTTTAAATCGCCTATGAACAGTGAACATCAACATAATTGCTGCGGCACTTAACCCCACAATAATGCCTATCCAAAAGCCATGAGGGCCCAGTGCTGGAACAATTAAATCTGTACGAGCAAGTACGAAGCCAAGCGCAAAGCCGATCAACCAATAGGATACAAAGGTGATATAACCAATCGGTGCCGTGTATTTTAACCCCCGCAAAATACCATTGGCAGAAACTTGCAGGGCATCTGGTAATTGGTAGATACAAGCAAGTACCATGATTGAAGAGGCAAGGGCCAATACCTCAGGGTTGTCAGAATACAATTGGCTTATAATATCACGGGCAAAAAAGGTCACACTTGCTAGAAGAAAAGCAATAATTGCCGCGAGAATATAACTTGTTTTAACGGCATTTTTTAACTGCTGATAATGTTGTTGGCCAAACAAATTGCCTATTCGAATGCTAATGGCAATTGAGAGGCTAAGCGGCATCATAAACAATAATGTCGTCACACTGGCCGCAATTTGGTGACCTGCAACAGCAACCGCACCTAAGTGCGCTATAAACAAAGGAATACAAGCAAATAGCGTTACTTCAAAAAAAGTAGCTAATGAAATTGGAATACCCACTTTGGTGATAGTCCACAAAGTCGCGAGCTTTGGCGATGCGAAATTGGCTAGCAATGCTTTGGCATCAATCTTTTTATTAAAGTGGCAATAAATAACCTGAGTTAACGCCATTGCTGTAAATACCAGCGCCGTGGCAATACCACAGCCTGCGCCACCATAGGCTTGAAAACCTAATTTACCATGTATAAATACGTAGTTGGCCGGAATGTTAACCGCTAAGCCAATTAAACTAATGTAAAAAGCAGGTTTGGTCATTCCCATACCTTCAGTGATATTGCGGTACACACTGAAAAGTAAAAAACCGAAAATACCCCATTTAACAAAATGAATGTATTGCTCGGCTAATTGGGTAATAGACTGTGAAGTATCTAATTGACTTAGCACTGTATCAGCAAGGCTTGCTAGCCCTAAACCGATTATGGCAAGTACTAACGCCAGATACAGACCTTGTTGAAAGTAGTGGCTAATACCTTGTTTATCGTTTGAACCAGCAAATTGCGCAATGATCCCGGTTAACGCCAATAATATACCTTGCAATGCAAGCATTAACGGATTCCAAATACCTGTTGCAATAGAAAGTGCCGCCAAGTCTGTTGCACTCACTTGGCCTGCCATCACGGTATCAACAACCGTCATTAAAATAAGGGTTACCTGTGCCAAAAAAACAGGAATGGCTAACGAAATTAACCTTTTGGCTTCCCAACTACAAAAAGACATAAATTACACGACTAAATAAACAGACAGCCATTGTAATCTATTCATAGATCAATAAAAATCGCAGTTATCTATTTAATGAAGAAAAGAGAAAGCGATGTTCACTGGAATTGTGCAAACGCAAGCCGTTGTGGTTGATGCTACAAACCAAGGCGGTGTACTAAGGCTAGCATTAAAAGTAGATCAGCAATATGCTGAAAACCTGAATATTGGCGCGAGCATAGCCATTAATGGTTGTTGTTTAACCGTGGTGAAGTTTGCATCAGACACTAAAGGCTGCTGTGTTATAAATTTTGATGTAATTGATGAAACATTGAAGTTAACCAACCTAGGTATGCTGGCTGTCAATGATACGGTGAATTTTGAACGTTCAGTGACTTTTGGGACTGAATTAGGCGGGCATATCGTGTCGGGTCACATTCATTGTATGGCCGAAATACTTTCAATTAACCACCATCAAGATAACTGTAAAATGCAATTAGCATTAGCAAAAGAGTGGCAAAAATACGTGCTTTATAAGGGATTTGTGAGCGTTAACGGGGCAAGCCTCACTGTAGGTGAAGTTGATGAGCAGGGCTTTTGGCTACATTTGATCCCAGAAACACTCACTATTACTAATCTCGATAACTACCGTGAAGGCGATAAGTTAAATATCGAAGTCGATCAGCAAACTTATACCATTATCAACACGGTCGAAAATTATCTCTCGCAACAAGCAAAATAAATACATCAAACGAGCAAATTAAAAAATTTGCTCGTCGTCACTATCGACATGTAATTCGAGTTTGTTATGTGCGTAATCGATATGCATATTTAAATGAATGGGATTGCAACATGCTGCGCAATCTTCATAGTAATCTTGGTCACCGTCGCTTGCATCAAGTGCAACATGAATGTGGTGGCCACAGTGAGGGCATGAAATCCGTTGTGTGTATTGGTCTTTCATCAGCTTTTACCTTAATCAGGCATGCCTGAGTTCGTTAAATTGCAATCTTCATTAAACCCTAACTCATCAAAAATGAATCTAGATTTAATTAGATTGATATAACTCACTAACCGAATTGATATAAGCGTAGTGCTACCAATTCGGTTAGCATCTTTATTAATACGCTTTATAAGCTAAATATAGCTGTGTTTAGCGGTTTATGACATTCCTTTTACAGTGATTTCGTGCTTATTTCAGTAGCAGATCAATTTGTTGTTTTGCTTCAGTAAGATAGTGCCCAGCAAATATATTGGCATTATTGAGCATAGGGTATAGTTGATAGATGGCTCTACGTTGCTCGTAACCTACTTGCAGTGGATAGATTTCGTTATAGGCATCATAAAAGCTATCAGGCAGTGGCGCATATAGCTCACTCATGGCAATATCGCATTCCCGATCACCATAATAACAAGCAGGGTCAAATACACTGGGTACATTATTATAAAAGCCCATATTTCGACGCCAAAAATCACCGTGCAATAACGAAGGCTCTACAACATGGCTATGCAGTGCGTCTTTAACAAAAGCGATGAAGATGTCTTGGTTGACGAGCTCAATGCCTTTTTCTTGTAATAACTGCAATTGCCAACCGATGCGTTCTTCAGCAAAAAATACATCCCATTTTTTGTGCCAGCGATTTGGTTGTAGAGTAGGGCCAAGGAAGTTGTCGTTATCTAAGCCGAACATGGCTTGGGTATGCTTTTGGTGTAAATGGGCAAGGTGCTCCCCCATTTCATGCCAATTGGTATGGGGCTGTTTATCAAGCTCTAACCATTCAAGCACGATAAATGAAAACTCAATATTGCAACCTGTGGTGATGCAATCTGGGATCATAAATAGGCTTTCTTGGGTTAATAGCTCAAGATTAAAGGCTTCGCACTCTAGGCGCTCTAGATCACTCAAGTGAGCGACTTTCACAAAGAAGTGGTGTAGGTCATCACCAATTTGGAAGTATTTGTCATTATTGGGTGATTGTAATTGGCGCTTAAAGGTATGCTTAAAATCAAAGTGCATCGCTTGGCTAATCTGTTCATTCACCGAATTCCACATAATTTTGTTCACCTTTTAACCATATAATTAAACTATGGCAAAAAGACGATGAATTAACAAACCCATAGCGTTAATATTGTTAAAGTTTATCGAAGTATTTATGAGGGGTCAGATGAATAAAAGTCTCATTACTAATTTATTGGCGCTTGCCTTAGTATTAGTCGGATTTTTATTTGAACAAGCAATTGTGCTTTCTGTTGGTTTATTTGCGTTATCGGGCGCAGTAACTAACTGGCTTGCTATTCACATGCTATTCGAAAAAGTACCATTTTTATACGGCTCTGGGGTTATCACTTTAAAGTTTGCCTCTTTTAAGGTGGCTATTCGTAACTTGGTAATGACCGAGTTCTTCGCCGAAGAGAAAATCGATCAGGTTATGGCGTTAGCTAAGCCAAATATTGATTTAGAGCCTGTGATCAGTGAAGTTAATTTAAGTCCGGCTTATGACTCATTAATTGAGGTTATCGAAAACTCACAATTTGGTGGCATGCTATCAATGTTTGGTGGCCGTGATGCGCTTGAGCCGATGCGTGAACCTTTCATTGAGAAAATGAAAGCAGCGGTGATTGATATTTCAAAGAGCGACGAATTTAAAACGATTCTAGATGAAAAGCTATTTGCCAACTCTCATCTTGGTGGCTCATTGCACAGTACTGTTGAGCGTTTAGTAGATGAGCGTTTGAATGAGCTTACGCCAACCATGGTGAAAGATATTATTCAAACCATGATCAAAGAACATTTAGGTTGGTTAGTGATTTGGGGTGGGGTATTTGGCGGCCTATTTGGCCTGATCGCTGCGCTAGTTTAACGAAGAAGGAATTTGTAGCAGGCCTTTAAAGACCTGCTACAGTGAATTCATCATTATTTAGAACCAGCAATAACAATCACTGTGTCATCAGATACTTTAGCAATATCTTGGATACTTGTTTTTGTTGCTGTTTCAAAATTTAAGTATTTCGCAGAGTTATGAAAACCATAAGTGCTTGCAAACTTATCAGTCGTCATATCATTGCAAAGTAGTTTTTCTGTCATTACTCGTTTGCTTAAGCGTAGATCGCGCATTGTGCTTGATACGTTTAATGGTTTGTTAGAAGCAATGGCCATGCAAGCTTGCGTGCCTACAGAGTCATCTGCTGCGACAAATTGTGCTGCACTTGCATCAGTTGCTGCTAATGAAGAACCTAAAATTAATGCTGTACCTAGTGCTGTAGTTAACGTATTCATCTTTCTCTCCAGTTGTTGTCCGTATGACGTTTAGTATGTGCGACCTCGCTTTTATGGATACTTCACACTTCCTGTTTGCTGGGCACATTTAAAGTATTACGCTAAACAAGAACAATTGCTGTTAATGAAAGTCGACAAGATGTAAGTAAGTATGTAGATGTGAACAAGTAAAACTAACCGCTTGATAAGTGCTATTTTAAAGTGTGAATTTTGACACAAATAGGCTGAAATTTTTTTTCATTTATTTTTTAAAACGTGTTTTGGCTCGTATTAAAGGCTTAATTTTTACGTAGCTGTTACATTTAAGTATTAACTCTAGCTTTTCTTAAAAAGGCTATTCAGAGTATAAGGAGCATGAGTGACCACAAAATTAGCAGGCTATTATCAACAAGCCTATGCATCTGAATCAAAACACTTTAATCAATGTTTTTATTGTGGTTGTGAAGCAACTGAGCGAGATTTTTGTCCGCCACTGCATATGCTGCAAAGCATTATAGATTTAGGCGAAGAGGCTGAATTTATATCAATTCCAGCATGTTATGAGTGCTTTGCATTACTGCATAACGAACGAGTGCTGACTATTGATGGGCGAGTCACAAAGCTTAAAAAGAAACTTTCAACAAAATATGCAAAAGCGCTGAGAATATATCACATGTGGCACGAGAGTGAACTTCACGATATGAGTGATGAATTTGTGCACAGTATTAAAGCGGGCATGAAGTTAGGTGCAGAGGCAGCAGAGCGAGTAGCATTTCAAGGTTATAGCTATGCAACTGAAGATGCGAGTGTCACTATTCGTGAGAAGCGTGCCGAATTTGATGTGCAAGGCAAAGTCTTTTATGACTTTAAAGACGCGCTTAATTACTGCATTAATGATTTACAAGTCGACAGAACAGAATTCTATAAGCTGGTGGTAGAAGATTATAACGGCGATTTTAACCGTGCATTGAGTCAATACCGCCATCGACACGAAAAAGTAACCGCAGCTAACGATGCTGATTCACTGATTAAAAGTTTTGCCAAGCAGCATAAGCAAAACTCAGACTTTGTAACTCGAACTGTGAAACATTTTATCAACAAAGATCCGAGCTTAACGACCGAAGGTGCGTTAGAGCAGCTATATAACAACTACATAAAGAAATAGTGCTCTGTGAGGCTGGTTGTTCGTCTTGAAAATTGGTGACTGGCCTCGTTTACTCGCATTAGAATTAACAATTAGTTAAAGTAATTAAATAATAAAAAAGAGGAACGTAAGAATGCAAAAATTTGCACCATCCTTGTTGGTTATGGCGCTTGGTGTCGCGTTAGCGGGTTGCCAAGACAATGGCCCACAAGATCCAAAAGTCTCAATTAACAAAAACCCATACCCTAGCACTTATCAGCCACTTGCTTCACAAAGTACGTTAATCACTAATGCCACTGTTTTAACCGGCACAGGTGAACGTTTAGATGACGCTGATGTATTCTTTGTTGATGGCAAAGTACAACAAGTAGGTAAAGACCTTTCTGTTCAAGCTGAAAAAACAATTGATGCACAAGGTAAATGGGTAACACCGGGTATTATTGACGTGCATTCACATTTAGGTGCATACCCAACTCCATCAGTGGCATCTCACCAAGATGGCAATGAAATGACCAGCCCAGTGACTGCAGAAGTATGGGTTGAGCATTCAGTATGGCCACAAGATCCTGGCTTTAACCGTGCTCGTGAAGGCGGTATTACGTCATTACAAATTTTACCAGGTTCTGCAAACTTAATTGGTGGCCGCGGTGTAACACTTAAAAACATCCCTTCGCACACGATGCAAGGTATGAAATTCCCTGAAGCACCGTATGGTTTAAAAATGGCATGTGGTGAAAATCCGAAACGTGTTTATGGCCGCAAAGGTGTTTTACCATCAACGCGTATGGGTAACATGGCGGGCTATCGCACAGCGTGGATTGAAGCGACTGAGTACAAACGCGAGTGGGATAAGTACGAAAGTGATTATGCCGCGGGTAAAAACCCTGCAGCACCTCACCGTGACATTAAGCTAGATACGCTAGCTGGTGTGTTAGAAGGTGACATTTTAATCCATAACCACTGTTATAAAGCAGAAGAAATGGCCATGATGATCGACCTTGGTAAAGAGTTCGGTTATCACTCAGGTACTTTCCATCACGGTGTTGAAGCATACAAAATTGCTGATTTACTTGCCCAGAACGGTAACTGTGCTGCACTTTGGCCAGATTGGTGGGGCTTTAAAATGGAAGCCTACGACATGGTTCAAGAGAACGTAGCAATTGTAGATGCTGTTAAAAATTCATGTGCCGTTGTTCACTCTGATTCTGATACAACTATCCAACGTTTAAACCAAGAAGCTGGTAAAGTGATGTATCGCGCAAATGATGTGGGTTACGACATCTCTGAGCAACACGCAATTAAGTGGATCACTTCAAACGCGGCTAAATCGCTAGGTATTGATGATAAAACAGGTTCACTTGAAGCAGGTAAGCAAGCTGATGTGGTTATTTGGAACCAAAACCCATTCAGTGTTTATGCGAAAGCTGAGCAAGTATTTATCGATGGTGCCAAAGTTTATGATCGTAACGATGATAAATACCAAGCACAAAGTGATTTCATGCTAGGTCAAAAATAGGAGTAACATTGATGACAAAATTAACTAAATCATTAAAGCTGTCACTTGTTGCTGCTGGCTTATTTTCTGCGACAGCAAGTGCTGCATCGGTAGCGATTGTAAATGCAACACTACACACTTCAACAGAGCAAGGCGTACTTGAAGGCGCAAGCGTTGTTATTGAAGATGGCAAAATTGTTGCTATTAACCCAGCGTCTATCAACGCGGATACAACCATTGATGCAAAAGGCCAAATCGTGACTGCTGGCTTTATTGGTACTATGAACCAATTAGGCTTAGTCGAAGTGGGTGCTGTTGCAGGGTCGCGCGATGGTGGTGACGACAAAGCGGGCATTGATTTTGATCCAAGCCTTGCGTTCAACCCACGCAGTAGCTTAATTCCTTATGCACGCAAGGGCGGCATTACTCAAGACGTGATTGTACCAAACGGTGGTGACAGTATCTTTGCGGGTCTTGCATCTGTTGTTGATCTATCTGGCAGCTTTGAAAGCGTAAATAAAAAGCAAGTTGCGCTTGTTGTTCACTTAGGTGAAAAGAGTAAAGGCTCACGTGCTATGTCGATGAAAACACTTATCGACAAACTTGAAGGCGAAAAGTCTGCTAAAAAAGATGACAAAAAAGAGCCATCAACAGAGCAAAAAGTGCTAGCAGCTGTGCTTGCTGGTGATATGCCACTGATTGCGAGTGTTCAACGTGCATCAGACATCTATGAGCTTGTTAAGTTAAAAGAAACCTATGGCATCAATTTAGTGATTCATGGCGGTGATGATGCTGTTGTGGTTGCGGATGCTCTAGCTAAAGCGGATGTACCTGTGATCATCAGTTCTATGGCTAACTTACCGGGTAGCTTTGACTCATTACATGCAAACCTTGCTAACGCAGGTAAGCTTGAAAAAGCGGGTGTAAAAGTCATTATTGGTGTTGCTGGTGACTCAAGCCACAATGTATACCAATTACGTTTTGATGCAGGTAATGCTGTGTCATACGGTATGAGCCAACAAGGTGCACTTAGCGCAGTAACCAGCAATATTGCTGATGTTTTTGGTTTAAACTCAGGCGCAATTGCCAAAGGTAAACGTGCAAACCTAGTTATGTGGTCTGCAGATCCATTTGAGCTTAACTCACACGTAAGCAAAATGTGGATCAACGGTGAAGAGGTTTCAACCGAAGCGCGTCAAGACAAACTACGCGATCGTTATACAACTGATTCAGCGATGCCACGCGCTTATACTAAATAAGCGCTCAACATATGAAAAGGCCGCAAACTTGCGGCCTTTTTTAATACATATTTTCAAAGTAAAAGCTAAAAAATTAGATTACTTAGTTTATAAAGGCTAAGGCCAAATATAAGCAGTATTACTGGCACAATTACAAGGTTAAGTAAAAGCGAATTAGTGTAGCCTTTCATCACCGATTTTTGATTCACTAACCAAACAAGGTAACAGGTCACAATTGGTAGTAATAAACCATTGGCAGCTTGCGCAAAGATGATTACCGCAACTGGGTCAAGCCCAAGTGATGCGACCATTGCACCAAAAACAAGGATAGTGATAGCAACCAGTTTAAAACGTGTATCACTCATTTGTGTTGACCAACCAAGCATGCCGCATACAGCATAGGCACCCGCAAGCGGTGCGGTGATTGCACTAGTAAGCCCGGCAGCACATAAACCGATAGCAAAGAAATAATGAGCCATACCACCTAGAAGTGGCTCAAGCTGCACAGCCATATTGGCCGCTGATATTTTACCTGCATCGGTACCGTAAAATGCCACAGAGGCTGTTGATAAGATAGCTAACGTGATTATGCCACCTAAAGTTATCGAAATACCGGTATCAAGGTTTGTTTCTTTGATTACTTTGTCGATATTTTTTGAACTATCGTGTTTTTCTGCAAGTACCCCGGAGTGTAAAAACAGGTTGTAGGGCACAATTGTTGTGCCTATCAAGGCAAGTACCGTGGTAATTGAATTATTAGGTAAGCTAGGTATAAATCCTTTTAGCACTTCACCAATTGGCGGAGCCGCCATCACCAGCGTTGAAATAAACACTAAACTCATCAACACCACTAAAACAATTAACGCACCCTCAATGACTTTATGTTTGCCAGTGTACAAAAGAACTGCACTTAAAACTGCAATAAGGGGAGTCCAGAGTAATGGGCTTACAGAAGGTAGTATTTCTTGGAGTCCTAAACTTGCACCAGTCAGATTACCAGCTTCATAAGCTGCACTGCCAATGCCAATTGCACTTATTACTAATATTACAGCTAGGGCTTTAAAAATCGGTGTTTGAATAGTGGTTCTAAGTGCAGAGGCTAAATCTAGCCCTGTAGCCACACCAAGACGAGCTGCCATAGATTGCAGCAAAATAGTCGCTATGACAGAGAACAATAACGTCCAAATAAGTGCAAAGCCAAAATTAGCACCAGCAACACTTGCCGTGGTGATGGTACCTGGGCCAATAAAAGCAGCGGTGACCAGAAGTCCGGGACCTAAACGCATAAAAAACCTTTATTATTAGAGTTTTAGTATTTTTGTGGGGAAATATTGTTCATACCACAAAATGATCAATAGGTAAGGGTAAAGGCTCTTAAGGCTGCGGTAAAGTAGAAATAGCAACAAGGTTAACCTGAATCGAAATTTAAGAAAGTTTAATAATGCTAATTGCAAGTAAGTCTTATTTAAGTTATTTTGTTGTATATGCAACTATATGTGGTGAACGCTTTTGGAAAACAATAAACACCAATTAGAAGTGCCTTTAACGGTCTCTATGGGACATTTAACAGGTTTAGCGAGTCGTTTATTTAATCGGCTTTTAACTTCTCGGTTTAAGCAGGCAGGTATAAATATCACTGCGGAACAATGGGGAGTGATCTTAACTTTAAAGCAATATGGCTCCATATCACAGAGCCAAATCTGTGACATTTTGTATCTTGAAAAATCAAGCGTAAGCCGCTCAGTAGAAGTATTAGAGAAAAATGGCTGGGTTATGCGATTTAAGTCGGAAACAGATAGCCGTACTAAATTGGTTAACCTGACAGAGCAGTCACTCGATGTTGTAAGCGAATGCACAAAAATTGCTCAGGGTGTATTAGATGATTCTCAAAATCATATTGATCTTAAAGGTTTAAATGAATCGCAAGAGCTATTAGTTAAGGTTGTCACAAATCTTCGATCTTTGCTCAAATCTTAAATTATATTTTTTTATTAATAAGGAATTAGTATGTCTAAAAGAAATGCATTAATTACAGGTGGTGCGCGTGGTATTGGTGCAGCTTGCGCAAAGGCATTGGCTGCTGAGGGTTACCGAGTATTTATTAATTATGTAAATAGTTCAGAAGTTGCAAACAAGCTTGCTGATGAAATTATCGCAAATGGTGGTGAGGCTTTTGCTGTTAAAGCAGATGTCCGAGATCCGCTTCAAGTTGAAGAAATGATCAACAATATTAGCCAGCATGGCGGAGTTGATGCACTTATCTCAAATGCGAATATGAGTTTTACTTCGAAGCCATTTCTTGATCAAACTTGGCAAGAATTTTCTCAAAAATTAAATGATGAAATGTTTGCGGCTTACAACACAGCTCAACTTGCAGCTAAAGTAATGAAAGAAAAGCAGTTTGGTCGATTAATATTTATTTCAAGTACTTTATCAGAAATGCCTGCACCCGCTTTTATTGCCCATGGTACTGCAAAAGGCGCGCTTGATAGTTTCAATAAATATTTGGCTCAAGAGCTTGGCCCTTATGGGATCACTTCAAATATTGTCGCGCCTGGTCTTGTAGAAACAGATGCAACAAAAGAAGCGCCAGAAGAGTTTAAAGAAATGATTAGGCAACACACCCCAACTCAAAAAATTGCTCAACCTGAAGATGTTGCGAATACAGTGCGCTATTTAGCAAGCGAGAAAAGTGGCCATATCACAGGCACTTACAACCCTGTTTGTGGTGGTGCTTATATTCAATAATTTGAATAAAGATACAGCAAAACTAACGGTGCTTTTTAAAGCACCGTTTTAGTTTTGCGACCTGTTAAAATAAATTTAGTTTTCTTAAGTTTCAAATAATACTCACATCTATTATTACTTCATAAATTGCTCAGCAACGCTGTAAAATTTATACACTTTGCGAACAATTGGTACTGCAAAAACTTAATCATATAAATAACCAATTATAAATCAGTGCTTTAAATTGGTTGGATTTTTGCAAGGAATAGGCATTCATGTTGTTATAGAAAAGGAAATGAAGATGCCTGAACTTACTTTTTCAGCTTATGCGGCTGTGTATGTTTTTCTAATTATGCTTACTATTCAGTGGATAATTGCAGCTGTCACAAAAGCCAAACAACCCAATGCGGTGCCTGGTAAACTCGATAATACATTAAGTCATGACAGCTTTGTGTTTCGTTCACATCGCACATTTATGAATACCTTAGAAAATAGCCCGTTATTTTTAGGTACCGTATTTCTGGGATTCTTTTTAAACTTGAACAGCAGCGCATTTGCACTGTGTATATGGGTGTATGTGATTGCAAGGATCATTCATATGCTGCTGTATTATGGTGTGGCTACTGAGAAGAATCCAAGCCCACGCAGCTATTTCTTTTTAATCGCTGCTCTGGCAAATATTGTGATGCTCGTTCTGATTGGTTTACGCTTGATTTAAACAGCATTGCTAACATAAACAAAAGGCATTGAACGAATACTCATTCAATGCCTTTTTAATACTGAAAACCTAGCTACTCAACGCCGATAAAGCCACCAGTTTGATGTGACCACAGGGCAGCATAGATGCCACCTTGTGCGATTAATTGCTCATGAGAGCCTTGTTCAACCACGCCACCTTCATCAAGCACAATGAGCCTATCCATTTGCGCAATAGTTGATAAACGGTGTGCAATGGCAATTACAGTTTTGCCAGTCATTAAATCGTCTAGGCTAGTTTGAATCGCGGCTTCAACTTCAGAATCAAGAGCACTGGTTGCTTCATCCAATATAAGAATTGGCGCATCTTTTAGAAGGACTCGTGCAATAGCAATACGTTGACGTTGACCACCAGAAAGCTTCACACCGCGTTCACCAACTTGTGCGGCAAAGCCTTTATTGCCTTTGCTGTCTTCTAGGTCTTCGATGAACTCAATTGCTTCTGCTTGCTTTGCGGCCGCAAGCATTTCATCTTCAGTTGCATCGGGTCTACCATAAAGAATGTTATCTTTTACTGAGCGGTGTAACAGTGAGGTATCTTGCGTCACCATCGCAATGTGCTTACGTAAGCTTTCTTGGCTTACCTCAGCGATGTTTTGACCATCAATACGAATTGTGCCCGAGTCAACATCATAAAAACGCAGTAATAAATTCACTAAGGTAGATTTACCTGCGCCAGAGCGACCCACTAAACCTATTTTTTCACCCGGTTTGATGTCTAGATTTAAACCATTGATAACAGGGCCGCGATGGGTTTCGTTGGCAGCTTTACCATAGTTAAATTGCACATTCTCAAAGGTTATTGACCCTTCATTAACTGCAAGGGTACTTGCGTTTTGTTTATCATCCACTTCAATCGGCGTTGATAGGGTTTTCATACCATCAGCAACAGTACCAATGTTTTCAAATAGGCTACTTATCTCCCACATGATCCACTGTGCCATACCGTTTAATCTCAATGATAAACTCACCGCAATAGCGATAGCACCAACACTGATGGCGCTAATTGACCATAGATATAAAGAGAGGGCAGCAATACTAAATACCAATAAGTAATTTAGCGTGTTAATAGAGAAGTTGAGGCTGGTAACTAGGCGCATTTGCTTATATACCGGCTGTAAAAATACATCCATGCTATCTTTTGCATATTGTTCTTCTCGCTGTGTGTAGGAGAACAATTTGATAGTTGAAATGTTAGTGTAGCTATCAACTACACGACCGGTCATTTCTGAGCGTGCATCAGCTTGCGAGCTGGCTACTTTCTTTAGCTTAGGTACAAAATACATTTGAATAGCGGCATAAAGAACTAACCAAACTAATAATGGCAACATTAAACGCCAGTCAGATTCTGCTACCAAAAACACCATGGCGCCAAAGTAGACTACGATATACATTAGAACATCGAGCAGTTTCATCACTGATTCACGAACAGCTAATGAGGTTTGCATGACTTTTGTCGCAATACGGCCGGCAAATTCGTTTTGATAAAAACTAACACTCTGACGAAGCAAATAACGGTGTGCTAACCAACGGATAGACATAGGATAGTTGCCAAGCAGCGCTTGATGTAACACCGCTGAGTGAAAGAACACGACAATAGGTAACACCACCAGCAACATAACCGCCATTTTTGTAAGCTCAGCCTGCTGCTCTACAAACAAGGTATCTGGGGTATATTCACCAAGCCAATCGACAAGTTGCCCCATGTAACTAAATAGCGATACTTCTAAAATAGCGAGCGCTGCGGCACTCAAAGACATAAATAGCAGTGACAGTTCCATGCCACGAGTATAATGACGGCAAAAAGCAAATAAGCTATTAGGTGGCTGAGAGGGTTGCTCTTTAGGAAACGGATTAGTCATCCGCTCAAATAAACGATACATAGACGACGCTTTTTAAAAATCAAAGTAGCCTTACTATACCATTTGAGTGGTTTTTTATCAGTTCATTTAATTTAAAAACTAAGATTAAAATCTATCAACTATTCAGTTATTTACATCTAGTGTGAGAAATGAAAATATAAAAAGAAAAAGGAATTAATGATGAAAAAGTTGCTTTGTACGCTGTCCTTCGTTTTTAGCTTACCGCTTTGTGCCTACCAAACCGACACCCACATATTTAAGGGCAAAAAAACTGCCATCGAAAAACCTGTAACGGTGACATTACCTGAGGGCTATCAGGACTCAAAAAAATACAATGTTATCTATGTATTACATGGCTACAGTGGCAATCACAGCGATTGGACTAAGCTGACAAACATTGAAAAATTAGCAGACCAATATGATGTCATCATTGTTAATCCAGATGGCAATTTTGGTTCGTGGTATCTCGATTCAGATATCAACAAAAGCTCTCAATACGAAACCTACATCGCAGACGATTTACTAAATTATATCGATTCTAAATATTCGACCAATCGGTCTAAAAGTGGCCGTGCAATAACCGGCTTATCTATGGGGGGATTTGGTGCTTTACATATTGCAATAAATCACCCAAACCAGTTTGCAGCAGTTTCAGGAATGTCTGCTGGGGTCGATGTTAGGCCGTTTAGTGCAGAGTTTGATCTTGCAAAAGTACTCGGCAGTTATGCTGAAAACAAAGAAAAATGGGATAGCATAGCCATTATTAATAACCTTCATAAAATTGCTGCAGGCAATACGGCATGGAAAAAGGGCGCTGATACCTTACCTATTATGCTTGATATAGGCGTTGATGACTTTTTTATTGAGCAAAACCGAGCGCTACATCAAGCGATGTTGAAAATGCGCATCCGCCATGATTATGTTGAACGTCCGGGCATTCATGATTGGCACTATTGGAATAAAGTCATTGCCTATCAATTTTTATTTTTAACCTCACATATGGCGCCATAAAAGATGTTTCAACGTATTCTTGTGTTAATTGCTATCGGCTTTTTTGGTTTTATTGGTTGGGTTATTTATCTTGCCAATACTGGGCAAAAGTCGGTGTTTTTCGAACTCGTTGCGACAATTCCTTACGGTGATAAGTTGGGGCATTTTTGCTTATTTGGGTTACTCACGTTATTCATCAATCTTGCCTTTAAATTTAAAACAATGAACGTTGCTGGGCGGCCTATTTATTTAGCTGTGCTGATTGTTAGTACATTTGTGATTTTAGAAGAGCTAAGCCAGTATTTTGTAGAATCTCGAACGCTAGATTTTGTTGATTTAATCGCTGATTTTGCGGGTATTGCCGTATTCAGTGCTATTTCAGCTTGGCTTTGCAAAAAGTTATATCCAATTAAGGCTTAAACTTTCAGTGACTTGTTAGGTTTCGTCTATACTCAGAGTAGACCTAGCCTAAAAGTTGCGTATGAACATAGATACATCGGATTATTTGTCAGATATTATTGAGCTTCTACTCGATGCAGTATGTGTAGTTGATGCCAAAGGCACGTTACTTTTTACTAATCCTGCCTTTGAAACAATTTTCGGATACGCGCCAGAAGAAGCCATTAATAGAAAAATGTTGGATTTTGTTTATCCAGAAGACAGAGCCAAAACCATCAATGCCATTAACCAAATTGTGGTCAATGATCAGCACCCACGATTTGAAAACCGCTGGGTTAGAAAAGATGGCAGAGTAGTGCATGTTTTATGGTCTGTTTATTGGTCAAAAGAAAAGCAAGTTAGAGTGGCTATTGCTTATGACATTACAGAGCAAAAAAAGCTCGAACAAAAACTGATTTATATGGCAGGGCACGACCCTCTGACCGATCTTCCCAACCGCAGTTTCTTAACCACCCAGCTCGAGGAATCATTGTCAATTGCGAACACTATTTCAACCGTGATTGCAGTACTGTTTATCGATATTGATGGCTTTAAGCAAGTAAATGATATTCATGGTCATGGCGCTGGCGACAAGCTCTTAAAAACCATTGCTATGCGTATTCGTCATGTCTTAAAAAAAGAAGATAGTGTAGGGCGCTTAGGGGGCGACGAATTTGTGGTGATCCTCAATAGCATTAAACACAAAAGAGACGTCATTGAATTGGTTGACGAATTAATAACCGAAATTTGCCAACCCTTAATTTATAACGATGCAGAGCTTATTTACTCGCCAAGTATTGGTGCCGTATTGTTCCCCGAGCATTATGGTGACGCAGAATATCTCATTCAGTGTGCCGATAAAGCAATGTACAAGGCAAAGTATGAAGGGGGTAATCGTATGGTGTTTTACAATGATGGAATAAAGTTACCCGGCGCTAAAAACACAGGGTAACTTTGGAGTGAATGCAGTGTTATTTACAATAAGTACTTGGCACGCAGAATTTGAATGTCTTCATCGCTTACGTCTAATTCGGCTTGAATGTAATTAAGTACGCTTCCGTGTTGCTGCTCCATGCTCTCAATTGCAGATTCAAGTAAAGGCTGAGTGACCCCTTTAAGTGGCATCGCTACTTCTTTTGGTAGGCTGGCAAAAAACTGCATCATTGCTGCATATTGTGGGTCCATTTTGCCAGTGTCTTTAGCGAGCATACTTTCAAAATCGAGGTAGTCGTTTGATGCAAGATAGTCATTCATAATTGTCTGTTGATCAACACCTAACACAGTTAAAATCAATGCAGCACTGATACCTGTACGGTCTTTTCCTGCCGTACAATGGAACAATAAACCGCCGTCTTTATTTACTAAACGGTCGAACATCTGTGTGTAGTTTTGCTTTTGGTCTTCTACAATTCGCGGGTACATTTGTACCATCACATTTTCGAGCTTTTCACGGCTTAGATTAGGGTCACGAAGCACTTTGCCGATTTGTCCCATATCAAAGTCCATTTCGTAGTCACGGTCGATGATTTCAACCTTATCAGCAGCCCATAACGTGACTTCTGAATCTCGCTCTGAATTAGCACGAAAATCAACAAGGGTATCGATATTTAAGCTATTGATAAGCGCATAGTCGTCGTTTGTTAGATTCGCTAAAACACCAGAACGGTAAATTTTGCCCCATTTTACAGTGCGGCCATCTTGGGTTTTGTAGCCGCCTAAGTCGCGGAAGTTTCGGCCACCTTTAAGTGGAATTAGTCGCGTTGTGGTCATAGTCGCTTCACCATTTTCTGGTTTTACAAAAAAGTAGTAACGCTGATGTTCATTGTTAGGTGACCAATTAAATACATTAGTAGTAATATCATCAGCAATGAGTGTTGCATTCGTTAAATCGGGTGTTGTTGATACCAGAACATCAACAGCTGCAGGGACATCTTGCTGCCAGCTAATTTGGTAGTTTTCATTACTAAAATTAGTCTGTGCAGATTCAATAGCGACTTTAGGCGCAGTTGCTGTACACGCTGCAAGTGTTGATGAGACTAACGCAGCAATGGCAATCTTTTTAAATATTGTTTTCATGGTTATTCCTTAGTTATTACTCGGCTCAGAGCGATTAAACTCTGAGCTGTAAATTCAAAAGTAGGTTAGAAGTTGATGCGAACACCCGCCATATAACGGCGGCCGTAGCGTTCAATTTGGTTAGGGG
>NZ_LOPY01000039.1 GCF_001469895.1 Pseudoalteromonas sp. XI10
TTGTTGATGTTGGCGTAAAAACTCACATCTGAGCCATACACAGGCTCTGCTAATGTATAACTCAGTGAAAGGTCTAAACGGGTTTGTGCAGCCCAATATTCACCCATGCTGTCGTTTTCTGTGGTTGATAACCAATCATCACGATACTGATAATTTAATCGCGCAGAGAATAGGTCGTTTTCATAGTAAACAGAGCTGTTGAAAATCATGTCTGATGTGCCCGGTAAACTAAAGCTACTACCTGAAAGCGTGGTAAATTCACTGTCTAAGAGGGTTAGATTGGCAGAGAAACCAAAACCATCCCAACTTTCAGAAATAAAATCTCCGGCTTGGCCAATGAAGTTAAGCTCGATACCTTGGAAGTGACCTTCGTCACCATTAATAAACCCTGTGTATTTCCATTGTTCACCGGCAAATTCACTTCTGTAGTTACCTGCATCTACATAGGTCGTATCCGCGTAAATGACATCATCAATGTGTCGGTAGAAAGCGCCTACTGCAACAAGACTTGCATCGCCTGCATACCACTCTAATGTCATATCAGCACCATATGAAGACTCTGCCTCTAAGAACGGATTACCCCCCGAGATGGTTTGCTCTGTGGTATCAATCGATGCTGATGCGCGCCATTCATTGTAAGTAGGGCGGCTCATACCCGTTGAAAGTGCGGCTCTGAATTTAACTTGATCAGATAAATCAATATTTAAATTCACACTCGGTAATACTTCGGTGAAGGTATCAGAATGTTCTCCTTCTGGACCACTGCTGGTGTAGTCAGTACTTTCGATACGTACCCCACTGACTAAAGAACCCCATTTGAATTGGTTGGTCACCATGGCATAGGCGGTAGTGATGTTTTCATCAATATTAATTTTGCTGGCGTTATCGGGGGTGACCGTAAGACCACCTGATGCGCTTTCTAAATCTGCTCTAAGCTGTTTATTGTCGAAGTAAGTGCCGTTAATACTGTTTGTGAAATCCGTATGCCACGCTTGATTAGTTACATAGTTACTTGGGTCAATACCATAAAGTGATCCCATGCCACCATTTGTACCATAACCCTGTGCTTCACGCTGGTCATGGCCGAGGCCCATTTTAAAGGTGTTATTAAGCCCTGCGAAAGCAAAGTCAATTTCTGCGTCTAGTTTAAATTGCAGGCTATCAATCGATAACGCACTGCCGTAAACCAGCAGCATTTCGTAGCCATAGTCTATATCGTTAAGTGAAGTGCCTGGTGCAAGTGTGACAAGAGGGTCGTTAATATCTGTTACATCATAGCTTGCGACCGCCGTGCCATATAAACTGTAAGGTAGGGGTAAAAACACATCGTTTTCGGTTTTTGTGAAGTTTGTACGCGCTTCTAAAAACCAATCACCTAACTGGAGATCAGCACCGAGTGTGTTGGTCCATGTTGAGTTCTCATACAAACCATACTCTAAAGATCGGCTTACCATAGCAAGGCCTGTGCCTGTTTCACCAGCAGCTAGGTTGCTGCCCGCAGCTTCTGCTCCGCCTGCAAAATCAAATACATATTGGTTGCGCTCTTCATGATCTTGGAATTTACTGTATAGTGTGCTGAAGAAAAAACGGTTCATTGAATCGCTCGGACGATATTCAAATCGGCCACCATAGGCTTCGTCTTCACGTTTTACTTTATAGCTACGCATATCAAGTTCGTTAACAAGTAGCTCTGAATCCACTTGTTCTAAGTCGAATTCCCGGTTATCCGTGATTTGTTCTCGGCTGTTTTGTGATGCGAATAAACTAATGCCTACATTTTCGCCTGACCATGACGTTCGCACTGAAAACTTACTAATATCACCATCCCCTAATGCTTGATTACCTAAACCTACATCAGTGGCTAGTGAGAAACCTTCAACATCAAACGGGTTAAAAGTTTCGATATTAATAAAACCAGCAATCGATTCGCCTGGCATATCAGGCATAATTGCTTTATTGGCAGATAAACGACTAGTAATAACAGACGGGAAGCTATCAAAACGCGGAATACGGCCATTTTCAGCGCCAGGAATGGTCATGCCATCTATGGCAATTGTGGTGTAACGAAATGGTGCACCGCGAAAGTTTATATAGCGTGCTTGGCCTTGATCGCGTTCAATAGCAAGGCCTGGAACGCGACCTAATGAATCCGCTAAGTTTTGGTCAGGAAAGCGGCCAATGGTATCAGCAGCAACAATATCAACAAAGTTAGAGGCAGATTGCTTTGCCATAATAGCTGCTTTTTGGCTGTCTTTGATAGGGGATGCAACAGCAACGACTTCTTCTATTTCGTTATAGTCGTTTGTTTGTGCTGCATAGCTATACGACGATGAACAGGCAAGTACTACGCAAGCCGCTAATCGATTTCGAGCAAATGGTGTCACTTGAATACTCCGGGTTATTTTGGATGTTTTAAAAAGTTGGGCAAAGAATGGAATAGAAATATTGCAGTTTGGTTAAACCAGCTGCGATATAAAAAACAGGGATATCTTTTAAATTTTTGTATTTATTAAACAATGGGTTGGTAATTTTTAGAGATGTCTTTTTGGTTAATTTACTTAACCAAATAAGGGGACATGAAAAGTTAAATTTGATGTTTTTATGACAAATAAACTAACCTAATCGCTTTTCATAAGTTTGTAATACAAATGCTATAAATTAGTCATTTAAAAGACGCCTTTAACAATAAAAAATGCCACGTAATTTTGTTTTCACTATTTTAAGATTGCTTATTGCCTCACTGGTTTTACTGCCTGCCATGGTGTTTTTAAGCCAGCAAACAATTGAGCCTGTGGTTTTAAAAGAGCAATACAGTTACAGCTGCAAAGTAAAAAATACGAGTGGTAAAAAGCATTTTCATATTTATATGCCTACTAATTGGCAGGTTGAAGAGTTTGCGCAGACTTTATGCGACTCATTGCTAGCAAAGCAGAGTTTTGAAATAGTCACTGTGTCTTGGCAGCCTAGAGAAATGCTCAGTACAGAACAGTTACTCAGTGACAATTATGCGCTTTTTCTAAATCGTGATTATGCCTTAAGTGGTCTTCTGCCAAATTGGGATGATTTTTATACAGCAATATTAAGCTTGCCAAGTTATCAGATTTCGTGGTTTTCACATCAAGACAATATGCAGCTTTCAGCAAATTCATTAAAGAATAAACGAATAGGTTTACTCGAAGACAAGCGCAGTGAGTCTGGTTATTTAGCACCAATGAGTGAATTAAAACAGTTTGGTCATGGGCTTGATAATGCACAATTGGTTTTTTACCCCAATAGAGAAAGTTTGGTTAATGATTTCTTGGCAGAAAAACTCGATATTATTCCCAGTGTCGGTCACCATGGGCAATTAAAGCGTTGGCCAGCTTCAAAAACACAGCCTTTAAAGCATGTTTCATCAACCTTATCTTGGTACCTTAATGATCAATATGCTGATTTAGCGCCGCCCCTTGTAACCTACTTACAGCAATATCAGTCAAGGTTGTTAAAGGTTCATACCACGCATCCTTATAGTCTCGATAAGGGGCTAAGATGAATTACTTAAAAGTCCTTGTATTATTTTTAATTATTTTTGTTGGGCTGATTTATTTATCTGGGCAAAATGCTAAGCAGCAACTAATGATGACACTTGCAGAGCAGCTTCCTCAGGTTGTTAACCCTTCACTCAATAATGCCATAGATGAAAACCAAGAACTTTCGCGCATGAGTCACTCACTATTAGATGATTTGCATGACATTACTTTTGTATCAAAGCTACCGGGTGATTTAGTTGCTTCTTTGACTGTGACTGAATTAAACCTAAGTAAAATACAGCTCTCAGGAAGTAACACACTTAACTGGCAATTTGGTAATCACGCACTCTATGCAAGCATTGATAGCTCAGTTAACTTTAACTATTGGCTGGTGGCTTTTTGGGCAGGCGCATTTACTGCAGTAGGTCTACTTATTGATTATATGTTCAAGCTTATATTTATGCTCCAGACTAACAGGCAAAAAGTACCTATACCCGATCAAGTAATGACTGCGGAATATAAGTTAAGCACAGCTATTGAAGAGTCGCGCTGGTTTGATGCTTTAGAGCAACAGGGTTTAATAAAGGGTTTAACGGCACAGCAAGAATTACAATTGGCATCGCTTAAAGAGCAGCAACAATGTTGGTTTAGCATAGCGCTAAAGCAAGGTTTAAACATTAAACAAGCACTACAAGCAGCAGAGGCTGATGATGCGTTATGCTTTGACTTAGCAAATCAACAAGTGATTATCCATGGAGTACCTATCCGGCTTTCAAAGACACCTTTACTTTATTATTTTTGGTATGCAAAAAGAAAGTTTGAAGCCGAGCTAGCTTATTTAAATCCGCCACAGGGTAAGCCTGATCATAAAAATGGCCAGCAGCTAGCCAAATTAATGCGGCAGTATGGTGGTCACCAAAAAGCGATACGTGATCTTGATGAAGGCTTAAAAGGCAAAACCTTAGATCAAAACCGCAATAAAATTAAAACTGAGCTGCAACGCGTGCTTGAAGGATTGGCATGTGATTATCTTTTTGATAGTGAAAGGGACGAGCGAACTGCTCGCTATCGTTATAGCTTGAAGTTACCAGCGTCTAAATTAAAGCTTGGCCCGTAGTTTTAACCTAGTAATTTGTTTTCTAACTCATAACTATTGCGCGAAATGAAATATTAGTTAGCCTTTAATGATTCATTGAAGGAGTGAAACTATGTTTAAGCGTAAAATAATAACAACAACGGGTGCTTTGTTTAGCTCATCGCTGTTATTGATCTCGGCAGCTCATGCCACAACACCTCAACATAAAGATCAACAAGCTTTGCATGATATTGCAAATGCCGTTTCTAAAAAACGTATAGAGCAAGATATTCAAACGCTGGTTGATTTTGGCACTCGCCATACTCTATCTGAGACGAAATCAAATACGCGTGGTATTGGTGCTGCAAGACGTTGGATCAAGTCTGAGTTTGAGGCGATTTCTAAAGCCTGCGGTAACTGCCTAGAAATCATTGAAGTAAAAGACACTATTTCCGGTGAAAAGCGTATTCCAAACCCTGTTGAAGTTGTCAATATTGTGGCTATTCAGCGCGGTCAAGTTGATGCGGATCGTATGGTTATGATGTCGGGTGATATTGACTCGAGAGTGTCTGATGTAATGGACTTTACCTCAGATGCGCCAGGGGCTAACGATAATGCATCTGGTGTGGCTGGCGTGCTGGAATCGGCGCGAGTTTTATCGAAGTATAAATTTAATGGCTCAATTGTTTATGCAGCTTTATCTGGTGAAGAGCAAGGCTTGTTTGGCGGTAAAATATTAGCTAAATATGCACAAGAGCATAACTGGCGTGTTCATGGTGTTTTAAACAACGACATGATTGGTAATACAACCGGCATTAATGGGGTCACAGATAACACAACTGCACGTATCTTTTCTGAAGGTACACGCGTTATTGAAACCAAAGAGCAAGCCCATAAACGCCGTTTTACAGGTGGTGAAGTTGACTCTGCAAGTCGTAACCTAGCGCGTTACATAGATACAATTGCAGATCGCTACATTGAGAATCTGGATACCATGTTGGTATATCGACTCGATCGTTTTGGTCGAGGAGGGCATCACCGTCCATTTAACGATGTTGGCTTTGCAGCTGTGCGTATAATGGAAACCAACGAAAACTATAATCAACAGCATCAAGACTTGCGTACTGAAAATGGTATTACCTACGGTGACACCATTGACCATGTAGATTTTGCCTATGCGGCAAAGTTAACGTCACTTAATGCAGTGACAATGGCTTCAATGGCATGGGCTCCAGCGCCACCAACGGGCGTTAGTATTTCAGGTGCAGTAAAGCCAAGTACAACATTAGCGTGGCATAAAAGTGATGATCCGACGGTGGTCAGTTATAAAGTCTATTGGTGTTACACGAGTGAACCACAATGGCAATTTAGCCGCGATGTTGGTACTGTAACCGAAGCAACCCTAAAAAATGTTGTTATCGATAACTACTATTTTGGTGTTGCCGCTGTAAACAAAGACGGTATTGAATCACCGGTTGTATTTCCTGGTGATGTTGGCGCGTTTGAATGGCCAGACAAATCAACTAAATAGGAATTGTAAGGTCATAGCGGACACCACCCAGTTCGCTATGAGCTGCAGTAATATGCCAGTTATGGGCTTCGACAATTTGTTTTACTATCGCAAGCCCAATTCCTGAACCTGACTGTTTCACTGTTTTTAAGTCTGGCACTCTATAAAGGTGGTCAAAAATTTTTGCTAAGCCCTCATCGCTGACGCCAGGGGCTGAATCTTTATAGCAGATTAAGAGCTGAGTTTGGTTTTGGCTAATCCTCAAATTAATCTTACCAGGGTGATTTGTGTACTTAAGCGAATTACTGATTAAGTTTGCAAATAACTGTGAAAGCCGTGTTGCATCGCACTCAAAGTTTAATTCATCAGCCACATTTTGTGTAAACCCCACTTCAAATTTATCAAGCTGGATTGCCATATCTGCGTGTAAGCTTTGGAAGTACTCCGCCGCATTAATTGTTGTTACGTTGAGCTGAAAGCTGCTTTGTTCTAAAAGTGAAATTTTATTTAAATCAGTCACTAAAGTTGCCATATCAGTGATTTTTTGGTTGAGCTTTTCGTATGTAAGCTCATTAAATTGAGTTAAGCCTGCTTGGAGCGTTTCAAGGTTTAAGCGCAACCCGGTTAATGGACCACTTAACTCGTGAGCAACTTGTGATAATAACTTACTACGTTGGCTGATTTGTTTATCCAGATAATTTCGGCGCTGTTCAATAAGCTGTTTTCTTTGTCTTATTCGCAATAAAGCAATGCCCATTACAGCTAAAAGCAGGCTAAATAATAAAATGCTGTATAAGATAGTTTGGCGTTGTGAGGCAATTGCTTGGCTTTTTTCATTGTCTTGGAGTTTTAAATCTTGAATGGCCAAATCGCGGTCGCGCATCGCAATGGAATTTTGCAGCTCCGCTAAACGCTGGTTGTAGTTGTTGCGGGCAAAGCCTTTTTCAAGCTGTGTAATAGCACGTTGATACGACAATGCTTGTTTGTAATCACCTTGTTGTTCTGCCACAGTGATCAAATGTTCTAGGGCTGTGATTTGCTTTTGCAGTTTATTTTTTTGGTTGCTTAACTTGTAGGCTTGCTCAGCATAATGTTTAGCTTGTTCGTGCTCAGTAGAGCCAATGTATAGCTTTGCTAATGTGAGTAATACATCAATATATAAGTGATCGTCTTGCTTGAGTTCAGTGATCACTTGTTTTTCAATGGTTAATGCTTGAGTTGCTTTATCTATTTCGAGCAAATTTATCGCAATATTATGGTTTGCCCAGGCAGTATTTCGTGTGCTGTTATAACTTGCGAACACCTGTTGAGCCTCTTGTGCGTATTCAAGTGCTGCATTATATTTTTTTAGGCCATATTCGCATTGGGAAAGCTTAACTAAACTATGTCCGATATCAGAAAGTGAACCCGTTTGCCTATCAAAACTAAGGGCAGTAATAAACTCGCTCTTTGCTTTTTTGTATTGTTCTAAATCTAAATAACTTTGAGCAATTGAATAACTTATGCCTGCTTGTAATGAGATAGACGGCGACATCTGTTGAATAACTTCACGGCGTTTTAGCTTATATTCGAGTGCAAGCGTTAAGCGGTCTAACTGTTCAAGGTTACGCGAATAACCATGATAGAGCATTTCTTTTTGTTTTAAGGTTAATTCGCGATTGTTGTCGTGAATATACACTTCAAGCAAGTTTAGGGCTGCTTGATACTCGCCAGCATTATGATAAGCACTGACAAGACTCGCCACGGCATCAATTTCATAATGGGTAAGTTGTAAGCGCTGAAATAGGGCGACATTTTGTTGCGATAAATAAATTGCGGTTTCTAAGTCACTTTTTCTATATGCCAACCGCGCTTTCGCTAGATACAACTCGCTGTAAGTGGGGGAGTCATTTTTGTATTTTGAGCCCGCTTCAAGTTCATCAATGATAGTTTGCGCTTGTTGAAATTGGCCGAGGTGTATATGAACGTGAATTAATCTAACGTTAAAACTTACTTGTTCTATAAGGCTTGCAGACTCAATAAGCTTTTTATCGATGGCTTTTAAATAGTCATATCGTTTTTGGTAGTCACTGATTGTTCTGGCTTCATCAATGTTTTGTTGCAGTGTTGATGCAAAAGCACTGTTCATTGATAAGGCAAAGTACAGAATTACAGAGGCTTTAAGTTTCATAGTGGGGTTTATTATTATTTTTATTCCTAACTAGTCTAGCATGCCATTCTTTTAAGTGGGAATGATTTGCTTTTATAGCTAAAAAGAATTGCATTATGCAACTATGCCTCTTGCATCTTGCAAATACTCAGTCTGATTTTTCATAACACCTTGTTATAGCGTGAGTTATATTTTGGAATGGTTACTGCTTTGAGTAATAACACATCCACAGGAGAGTGTAATTATGAAAAGTAACATACCCGCTTATCTAATAACCGCACTTGCAACAGGCTTTGTAAGTGCTGCACCATTTGAACAGTGCCCAAGTAAAGCATTTTTGATTCAAGGTTCGCCTGCGCAAATGTTTGGCGTTGACCTAGTTTCTGCCAAAACCACCGTGCTTGCAGCGTCAATGGATTTTACAACAGAGGCGAATAACGACAGCGTAAATGCGGTTGGCTTTAATTATCAAGACCAGTACATGTATGGCTTTAGCAAACAAGCCCCGAGAAGTGTTGTACGTATTGGTGACGATTATGTTTTACAACGTTTAATTGTAAATGGTCTACCAGATACCAATTTTTATGTTGGTGATATTCATGTGAATAGTGAAACTAATCAGGCGGTTTACTATTTATACCACCCTAAATTTGGTTTATATGGCATTGATTTAACTGAAGAGGCCGACGAGTACCAGGCTCAATTAGTTGCAGGCTCAGCAAGCTGGAATTTAGCTATTTATGATTTTGCTTTTCATCCACATAGCAATCTTTTGTATGCGGTTGAGTCAAACGGCGACCTGTATGAAATCAACTTAGATAATCAGACACCCACTTTTATAGCAAACCTCGACATAGCCGGCGATACTGGCGCTAATGGTGCTGGTTATTTTGATGTACAAGGTCAGTTTTATTTTAGTAATAACCGCAGCGGTAAAATCCATAAAGTAGATTTAAGCACCAGCCCTGTGGTTGGTTATACACCTACCGCAGCAGTTTTCACCTTAGGGCCAACATCGAATCAAAATGATGGTGCACGCTGTGCTATTGCGGAAGTAAAAGTAACTGATAACTCAATCGACTTTGGCGATGCACCTATGCCATATAAAACAGCGCTTGCTGATAGTGGTGCCCGCCATCTGTTTGACCCTAATGAAGACCAATCAAATTTAGTTTATTTAGGGGCCGTTGTTGATGGTGAAAATATTAACACTCCGGCAGATTTACAGGCTTCACCCGTCGATAGCTCAGATGATGGTGTTAAATTTGTAACTGATTTTGTTGCAGGCTCTACCAGCCAGATAATTGTGACCGCTCCTAATGATAATGGTTATTTATATGCTTGGTTCGATTGGGATCAAAATTTTCAGTTTGATCCAGACGAAATCACAGTGAGCAAATACCGCTTAAATCAAGGTGATAACAGTGTGCTGGTTGATGTACCGAGTGATGCAGTGATGGGAGCAACATGGGCACGCTTTCGTGTCACAGATGGCAGCGAGTCTAACCCAATTACCGCAAGTGGTGGGGTAACAGGCGGCGAAGTCGAGGATTACCCGGTAACAACATATGGCAGCTTGGCATATCCAAGTGAGAACGGCTGGGTAACCCTTGCCTATGAAGATCAATGGCCTTTTGCTGGTGATTATGACTTTAACGATTTAGTTGTAAATTACCGTACTACATTGATTGATAAAGAAGGCCAGGCCATTGGCTACAAAATAGAAGGTGAGTTGGTTGGAATTGGTGCTGATTTTCATAATGGCTTTGCAGTTCGGTTGTATCAAACGATAGCCGATGATGTTGATAAAAGAATATTAAGAAGTCAGATAGATACAAATTCAATTAATTTAACGATAAATGGCGAAACACAATCACATTCTATATTAGAACAAGGGGTTGAAGATGCTATTTTCATTATCATGCCAGACACTTGGGATTATGCAGATAAGCAGTCAAGTTGTAGTTATTTTAGAACTGAAACAGGCTGTGATACCAACAGCAAAGTTTCGTTTAGTTTAACCGTTTCACTTCAAAGTGGAGTGACCACAATTGAAGCGCCAAAATATACTTTAGACCCATTTATTTTCGCGGCTCAAGATCACTACCATGGTGAGTTTTTAGTTGGACAAAACCCACGTGGTTGGGAAGTTCATATTAAGAATCAACAACCAACCGAAAAATTTAATTCACAGTTATTTTCAATCACTGACTCTGATGATGCCAGTAATAGTGCTCAAAGTTATTATTTCCAAACTGAAACTGGTCTACCTTGGGCAATGGAGATTGGCAGTGCATGGGCGCATCCAAAAGAGAGTGTTGATATAACACATGCGTATAGTGACTTTAGAGCATTTGCTGAATCAGAGGGACGGGAAAAGCCGCTTTGGTTTAATAATGCAAAACTTGCAAATGTTATTCTACGAGGAGAATAGTCATGAAACATTATACTTTATTAATCATTAGCTTAATGTTAACTGCGTGTGGTGGCGGTGGAGAAGGTAGCTCTTCAACTGAAGCGGTAAGCACAACTGCTACACAGACACCCACCACAAGCACGCCGCCACCAGAAACAACACCTCCTGACACGAGTGTGGAAACAGAGACAATGGCTGACCTAACGATTGCTCCTCAATTTGATTTAAGTAGTAAGATAGAACTAAACATAGATGTTGATTTGAACATGGGTGATAGCAGAGCGTATTTAAATATCTGCTTGAAAGGCGATGATAATAAGGCTGATTACAATCAATGCTTATTGCGGGCACCTCTAAAACAAAGCAAATTAACGTCGACTGTGATGCTGGCAAATAGTGCCTTAGAGCTTGTGGCAGAAGTTTGGTTTTATGATTCTCAAAATGAACCACTGCGTTTTGAGTGGCAATATGATGGGGAGCAATCAGCGGTGTTCACTATTCGTTAAACATGAGTGATCGATATTATGTCTTAGTCAGTTTAATTCTAATAGACTGAATATTTTCAACAGCTTGAAAGAGGATTTTGTAATGCAATATATCGAAGAGGTACTGCAATCAGTTAAAGAGTCTAATCCAAATGAGCCTGAGTTTTATCAAGCTGTTGAAGAAGTGCTTTCATCAATAAATCAGGTAGTAGAAGGGAATAATGAATATCAACAGCAGGCAATTCTAGAGCGGTTAGTTGAGCCTGAAAGGCAAGCAATATTCAGGGTTCCTTGGCTTGATGATGACGGCAAAGTGCAAGTTAACCGTGGTTTTAGAATCGAATTCAGCTCGGCGCTTGGCCCTTATAAGGGGGGCTTGAGGTTCCATCCGAGTGTCAATCAAAGTGTGGTGAAGTTCTTAGGCTTTGAGCAAGTTTTGAAAAATGCACTCACAGGTTTGCCATTAGGAGGCGCTAAAGGCGGTGCTGACTTTAATCCTAAAGGAAAAAGTGACAATGAAATTATGCGTTTCTGTCAGTCATATATGACTGAACTCTATCGTCACATAGGTGCTAACACAGATGTTCCTGCTGGTGATATTGGCGTTGGGGCGAGAGAAATTGGTTATTTATTTGGTCAATATAAACGGATAACTAATCAATTTGAAGGGGTGTTAACTGGCAAGCCTGAGATTATGGGGGGGTCTTCACTGAGAACCGAAGCTACTGGCTATGGTGTTGCATATTTTTTAAGTGCCATGCTAGATGCTGAAGGCGATTCTTTAAGAGGTAAGCGATGCCTAGTTTCTGGTGCTGGTAACGTAGCATTGTATTTGATGGAAAAGCTTGACCAATACGATGCTGTTATTCTTAGCTGTAGTGATTCAAAAGGGACCTTGTATTGTAAAGATGGGCTTGATGTGGCTCTCGTAAAACACTTAAAAAATGAACAAGGTGCTGAGCTTAGGGATTATTTGAATGAGCACAAAGATGCTGAGTTTACGCCAGTGAATCAATATCCTAACGAAGGACATCAAGTGTGGCGATATGAGGCAGATATTGCACTTCCTTGTGCAACTCAAAATGAAATTACCGAAAAAGATGCTGAAGCTTTGGTTGAAAATGGCTGCTCTGTTGTATGCGAGGGTGCAAACATGCCGACCACAGCTGATGCGTTAAAAGTGTTTAAAGACAACGATGTATTTTTAGGGCCAAGTAAGGCTGCAAATGCTGGTGGAGTTGCTACCAGTCAATTTGAAATGGCTCAAAATGCCAGTATGCAAAAGTGGCGAGCTGAGCAAGTTGATGAGAAACTTCAACAAGTTATGAAGTCTATTTTCGATACAATTTCAGTTACTGCCAAGCAGTACTCTCATGAACACGACTTGGTACTTGGTGCGAATATAGCGGGGTTTGAACGAGTTGCAGATGCTATGTTAAAACAGGGTGTAGTGTAACGTTTCGAATTAAAGAGACATCCATTTTTATAAAAAGACACCCAATTTAGTAGTTAAAAGCTAGATAGCCACAGCTTTTGGTTGAGTTCATTTTGTATTTAAATGATGTTTGGTTCTTTTACATTACTTAGATTTAAAGGTAGGTTATTTAGTTTTAGATAAAGTTATTTTCAGAACGTAGACGTTTTCTATTTATTTAAAATAGATAAATAAAAGTAGTAAATGAAATGTTTAAGTGTTTAGCAAAACAGAGCTTGGCATTTAGTTATTGAGCTTCTTCTCTTTCGTTTCAGGTGTTTTGCATACTCAGTTATAGCTTGCTCTTTACCCGCTGTATTTTTAAACGAGCGGGTAAAGGAAGTGGTGAGTGTGAGCCAGTTTTCAGTACAGATGTTTAATCTTTCAAGTATTGGTAATGCCTCTTTTGGGATTTTCCCAGGTTTATCTATTCGCATAGAGCGCCCAGTCCAATCTACAAGTTGCAGGTATGTTTTAAGCTCAAATGGTAGTCCCTTAGGCATATGTTTTCGTGGTTTACCTGCAAAGCGCATAAGTGATTTCGGTTGCTTATTATTTTGAGTTAACTGAATTCGGGCTTTAATACTGGTGTAGTCAGATTCTTCTGGTAAATCAGCCGCTTTTGCTCTAACAGGATTTAAATCTACATAAGCGAGGCAAGCTGCAAGTGCTGCTTCATCAAGTAAAGCCTGTGATTTAAAGCGACCTTCCCAAAATCGACCTTTACATTCATCCTCTAGATTCGCTTTTCGTGCAATACTTTCATTAAGCACGCGCATAAACCAACTAATGCTGCTGAGCCGTTCTCGATATAAATTTACTCTGGTATTAACCGCAGCGTGTTCAGGTTGTGTTAGCAATTCGCCATTTAAGAACCGTTGGCAAAGGAATGTACTTTTAAATAACTTGTGCCACCTAATCAGAATCGCTTTATTATTTAGACGCTTAGCTTTTGCTATATCAATGTGCAGGACTAAATGAGTGTGATTACTCATTACAGCGTAGGCACAAATATCAATACAAAATATCCTGCCAAGTTGAAGTAGTTTCTTTTCAACCCAATCCCGCCGGTGTTCATACGAACGACCCGTCAGTGGGTCTTGCCCGCACAAATAAGCGCGACGAACGCAGCGTGAAATACAATGATAGTAAGGCGTGTTTGAAACGCTAATCAAGTTTCTACGTGGGGTTGCCATGCTCTTCTCCTCCATGAGTTGAACAATTTAAGTTTAGTCATAATTTTGTGAAGTGAGAAATATTAAGTTGGGTGTCTAGTTAAATTTATTCTTAATATATGAAGCTCGGTTAACTCCTTAAATAAATATGGGCGTCTTAATTTAAAATGGGTGTCTTAATATCTTTTCATAATATGGGTGTCTGAATAATTTCAACCAAGCTCCGCGGTGCTGAGCTTGGTTGAAATTTGGGTGTATTTTTGCAAGTAAATGATTACGAGAAGGCTTTTTCGCTTAGGAGTTCTTGCATTTGTTCGCGCATTTTAAATTTTTGAAGTTTGCCTGTCACTGTCATAGGGTATTCTTCAACAAAGCGGATGTGCTTTGGTACTTTGAAGTAGGCTAGTTTATCTTTTAAGAAATCACGAATGTCATTTTCATCAAGCACTGCATCATCTTTAGGTTGGATCCAGGCACATACTTCTTCGCCGTATTTGTCATCGCTAATACCAAATATAGCCGCATCTTGAATACCAGAGTAGGTGTAGAGAACTTCTTCTATTTCTCTTGGGTAGATGTTTTCACCACCGCGGATGATCATGTCTTTTATTCGACCAACAATAGCAACAAAGCCATCTTCGTCCATCACACCTAAGTCACCAGAATGTAACCAACCGTCTTGATCAATTGTTGCTTTCGTTTTCTCTTCATCATTCCAATAGCAGCGCATAATTCCAGCACCACGACTACATACTTCACCCGGTATGCCAACTTTTTGAATATTACCCAGCTCGTCGATAATTTTCACTTCAGTATGGGCTAATGCACGGCCCACTGTGGTAACTTGTTTTTCGAGAGGCGAGTCTGTTTCGGTCACGTTATTGATAGGGCTACACTCAGTTTGGCCATAACCAATTACAACTTCTTTCATATGCATTAATGAGTGAACTTTACGCATAACTTGCTCAGGGCAGGTTGAGCCGGCCATTACGCCTGTTCGTAGGCTAGATAAGTCATAGTTTGCAAAATCTTTAAGCTCTAACTCGGCGATAAACATCGTTGGAACACCATGTAGGCCTGTACAGCGTTCTTTTTCAACAACTTCAAGGGTTGTTTTTGGGTCGAATGAATCACTCGGGAAAACTGCGGTAGCACCTTTACTTATACATACTAAATTGCCAAGCACCATACCAAAGCAGTGATATAGCGGTACCGGTATACAGAGTTTATCTTCATGTGTCAGCTTCATCGCTTGCGCCATCAAAAATCCGTTATTGAGAATGTTTTTATGGGATAAGGTGGCACCTTTTGGGTTACCCGTAGTACCAGAAGTAAATTGAATATTGATATCTTGGTCACAGCTTAAAGTAGCAGCAATTGCATCAAGTTCGAGTTTATGGGCATCTGTAGCGCGCTGCATGATATCGCTAAAGCTAAACATGCCAGCAGCAGGCTCATCTCCAATACGAATTATATTTTTTAGGTGTGGCAGGGCGTTTAAATTTAATTTACCTGCATGTGAATCTTTAAGTTCCGGTGCGAGCTCATTGAGCATGCTTATATAATTACTAGCTTTAAATTCACTTGCTGTGATAAGTGTTGAACACTCAACACTATTGAGGGCGTATTTCAATTCGCTTGGTCGATATGCAGGGTTAATGCACACCATGATTGCACCAATTTTAGCTGTAGCAAATTGAGTTAAACACCATTCGATATTATTAGGTGACCAAATACCAACCCGATCGCCAGGTTTTACGCCAAGTGATAATAACCCCATTGCTAACTGGTTAATCTGCTGCTGGTATTGTCTATAGGTTAATCGGATCTGTTGATGATGAACCACAATTGCGGGGTGATCAGGGTGATTGTCGACAATGTTATCAAGGTATTGTCCAATTGTTTGTTCTATCAATGGAATGTCTGTACGGCCTTGATAATAGCTTTGAGTAAGTGGAAGCGCATTACAGTGTGTGTTCTTTGTCTGCATTGTATTCTCCGTGTCCGGTTAATTTGTTGTCATGGACTTGATGCAAAAGAATTGAAACAATCATTTAGGATGATTTCAAAACATGCGTACCTGATTAACTAAACATAGATTGTCGACAAAGAAAAGCTTTATAAGACTAATGTACAGAGTGTAATTTTAATAAAGCAGAATAAAGAATGGGTTTTGAGGTATAAAAAAACGTGCCGTAGCACGTTCTTTTAAGAATAAGCAGCAATTAAGCTTTTGGCTCATCTTGCTTATAAGTTTTACGCATGATGTACACGTAAGCACTAATGAATGCGTTTTCTTGGAATTTTTTCAGGCCTGTGTCTTCAAAATCAATAGGTACTGGGTTGCGCTTAAGCTGCTCTTTGATTTCAGTTGCAGATAAAACTTGCACATCTAAGCGCTCAATTAACTGAATAGCCGTTTCCATTTTGAAACCTTTCGCACTACCAGCGAACTTACCTTTAGCTTGGCGCTCTTTGATTGCTACAGAGTCAATTTGGTAATCTTCCATTAATTTTTTGAAATCAAATTGGAATTTACGCATTACTTCTGTGTCATTACCGTTACCTAAGGTAAAACGTGTTTGTCTGACATCACGGATATCAAATACGTCATTGTCTTTGGTTAAAATACACAGTAGTACGTCGCTACCTGTAATTTCTACACCGCATGTTCTCATGGTCATTCTCTAAATAACTTAATTTGCGCAATTATAGCAAGTAACGTTATGAAAAACAGTTGCTTTAAAAATGAATTTTTATAGCGATAACACTATGGTCACTTACACTAATGTCTTCGGTCAGTTGTGTAGGGGAAATATGCTTGTCATAACTTTCATAGTCGAGCGCTTTCACCTTTGAAACTTGGCAATCGGGATTAAAATGTGCAGAAGCTAGAATATAATCTAGTACATTACCTTTACCTTGGTAATAATGGCTAAAGGGTTTGTTTTTCTTATCATAAAACGATCGGCTAAACTCGTAGCTGTCGGTTAAGCCAACAACGGGTTCGTTATGTTCTATGCACGGCTCACAGCGAGTAGGATGAAACCCTTGAGTCATAAACGATAAAGTAGGGCTAGTAAGTACATCGTTAAAGTCACCCATAACGAGCGTTGCACATTGCTTTTCGCGTTGGGTTTTTAGTGCATCATAATAAACAATAGATGCTTCCAATGAACGCGATATTTGAGACTGCATGGTACCCACAGTCTGGTGCAATAACTGCAGCAACGGATCTTCAAGGTTATGAATATTAAGAATATGCGCCATTGATTGCACACGTTGTGACTTAAAGTGAACAACATAAAAGCAGACTTCACCAAAATCAGGTAAATCAATCATGCATTTAATTGGGGTGCGGTTAAATTTGAATTCATTTTGATTGTTTAAGTACTCAAGTAATTCAGGGCATGGTGTCAATGCATCGGCCGATTTAAACGGGTATTTACTGGCAATGGCAACCACAGGATTGAATAACACTTGCGGATAAAGGCTATCATGGGACGGGCTATCGACCGTTTTAAAATAATCATAGCCTGCTTCTTTGCATTGCACTTCTAGAGCATGCTGACTAAACACTTCTTGAAACGCCACCACATCAGGGTTTGCCTCATTTAAGAAATTAGCTACAAACAATTGTTTTTGCTGCCATTGCGTATTGTTATAGCGTTCATGTAATTGGTAAAACGAATAGGGTGGCGCGGTATAATTTAATAAGTTAAACGTTGCAAATTTGAACGTACGCGTGTTTGGCATCTTCATCACCCTAAAAGTACTGACTCACTAAGTATGAAATGACTTAACTAATTGTCAATTTAGTCTTCTAACTACTTGTATTTGAGAACGTGAGCGGCGACAATGGTCGCTTGTATTTGCGAAGACTCAGTAAATACAAGCTTAAATAGCAATGCTTATTCGTAAAAGCGTTGCAGAGTTACATAAAATTTTTTTAAAAATATTACATGTGATGCATTGTAGGCATCACCACTGTATTAAGGATTTATAATGCCAGTTATTACCCTCCCTGACGGCAGTCAGCGTAGTTTTGAAAACCCAGTAAGCACATATGACGTAGCAAGCGATATCGGTCCAGGCCTTGCCAAGGCAACGATTGCAGGCCGTGTTAATGGTACCCGTGTTGATGCATGTGACTTAATCACTGAAGATGCGCGTTTAGAAATTATCACAGCAAAAGATGATGATGGTTTAGAGATTATCCGTCACTCATGTGCGCACCTTATTGGTCATGCAGTTAAGCAGCTTTTCCCTGAAGCAAAAATGGCAATCGGTCCGACCATCGATAACGGTTTCTATTACGATATCGATATGGAACACTCTTTAAGCCAAGATGATTTAGATGCTATCGAAAAGCGCATGCTTGAGCTTGCAAAAACAAACTACGACGTTGTTAAAAAGACCGTAAGCTGGCAAGAAGCACGCGATACTTTTGAAGCGCGTGGTGAAACATATAAAATGGAAATCCTAGACGAGAACATCGCGAAAGATGATCGTCCAGGCTTATACCATCACGAAGAATACATCGACATGTGTCGTGGTCCACACGTTCCAAACATGAAATTCTGCCAACATTTCAAAATCATGAAAGTGGCAGGTGCTTATTGGCGTGGTGATTCTGAAAACAAAATGCTGCAACGTATCTACGGCACAGCATGGGCAGATAAAAAGCAACTTAAAGCGTATTTAAAACGCTTAGAAGAAGCTGAAAAACGTGATCACCGTCGTATTGGTAAAGCGCTTGATTTATGGCACTGGCAAGAAGAAGCACCAGGCATGGTGTTTTGGCACAACGATGGTTGGAGCATTTACCGTGAACTAGAAGACTTCGTTCGTGAAAAACTACGTGAGTACGATTACGAAGAAGTTAAAGGCCCATTAATGATGGACCGTGGGTTATGGGAAAAATCAGGTCACTGGGACAAATACGCAGATGCGATGTTCACAACTGAATCTGAAAAGCGTGAATACGCAATCAAACCAATGAACTGCCCAGGTCACGTACAAATCTTTAACCAAGGTTTAAAATCATACCGTGATCTTCCATTACGTATGGCAGAGTTTGGTTGTTGTCACCGTAACGAACCATCAGGTGCATTACACGGCTTAATGCGTGTACGTGGCTTTACTCAAGATGATGCGCATATCTTCTGTACTGAAGAGCAAATCATGGATGAAGTTTCTGCATGTATCAAAATGGTTTACGACACATACGAAACGTTTGGCTTTGAGAAGATCGTTGTAAAACTATCTACTCGTCCAGAAAAACGTATCGGTGAAGACGAAATGTGGGATAAAGCTGAGCTTGCACTAGCTGATGCATTAAAATCAAACGACATTGAGTTTGATTACCTACCAGGTGAAGGTGCATTCTACGGTCCTAAGATTGAGTTTACACTTTATGACTGTTTAGACCGTGCATGGCAATGTGGTACTGTACAGCTAGACTTCGCATTACCAGGTCGTTTAGGTGCAACTTATGTTGCTGAAAATAACGAACGTCGTACACCGGTTATGATCCACCGCGCAATTTTAGGTTCAATTGAGCGTTTCATCGGTATTTTAACTGAAGAATACGCTGGCTTGTTCCCAACGTGGCTTGCTCCTAAGCAAGTCGTGATCATGAACATCACGGATAAACAAGCAGATTATGTGCAAGAAATTGTACAAAAATTAAATAAACTTGGAATTAGAGCCGCTGCTGACTTGAGAAATGAGAAGATTGGCTTTAAAATCCGTGAACATACGTTAAAACGTATTCCATATTTACTTGTTGTTGGCGATAAAGAAGTTGAACAACAAGAAGTGGCAGTACGCACTCGCACAGGTGAAGACCTAGGCAAATTTAGTGTTGATGATTTCGTTGCAAAAGTAAGCGATGAAATTAAAAATCGACAATAAATCATGAGCGTGTAGGGCAAAACAAACAGCCAACTACACGCTTTTTATTTTATATTCTTGGAGGATCGTACCATTAGAGGCGGCAAGAAAGGGCAACAAACAGCTCAAAAAAATCGTATCAACGAAGATATTACAGCTAAAGAAGTTCGTTTAATTGGCATCGACGGCGAGCAAGCTGGCATCGTGTCATTAAAAGAGGCGCAAGCTATCGCTGATGATGCGGGTGTAGATCTTGTAGAAATCAGTCCTAATGCTGAGCCACCTGTTTGTAAGGTTATGGACTACGGTAAGTTCATCTTTGAAAAAAGCAAAGAACTAAAAGAACAAAAGAAAAAGCAAAAGCAAATCCAGGTTAAAGAAATCAAATTCCGTCCAGGTACGGATGAAGGTGACTACCAGGTTAAGCTACGCAACTTACGCAAGTTCTTAGAAGCGGGTGATAAAGCTAAAATCACTATCCGTTTCCGTGGTCGTGAAATGGCTCACCAAGAAATTGGTATCGAATTATTAAACCGTGTTAAAACTGATTTGGAAGATGTTTCACAAGTTGAATCATTCCCTAATCGTGTTGAAGGTCGCCAGATGGTTATGATGATGGCACCTATTGCTAAAAAGCAATAAACAGGGTATATTACGCACCGATTTTATTTCAGGTCTGCAAGTAACAGTTTACTGTTCACCTGAAATAACCGGTTATAAGTAAGGTTGCACTGCTTTTGTAGTGAGCCTTCACCGGATTATGGCAGTAAGTTAGGCCTTAAAAGTAGAGCTATTTTTATATCTCTCGCCTGCTTGCTAATTTTTAAGCAATACATTTGGAGTTATTGCAATGGCTTACAAGCTAAAAACTCACAGAGGCGCGGCTAAGCGTTTCAAGAAAACTGCTTCTGGCGGTTTCAAGCGTAAACAAGCGCATCTTCGTCACATTCTGACTAAGAAAACTTCTAAGCGTAAATTACACTTACGTCCTAAGATGATGGTTCATAAGAATGACCATGGTCTAGTTTCACGTATGTTACCATTCGCTTAATAGGAGTCTTCAGAAATGGCAAGAGTTAAACGCGGTGTTATCGCACGTGCACGTCACAAAAAAGTTTTAAAGCAAGCTAAAGGTTACTACGGAGCACGTTCACGTGTTTACCGCGTAGCTTTCCAGGCAGTTACTAAAGCGGGTCAATACGCTTACCGTGACCGTCGTGCTAAGAAACGTACTTTCCGTCAACTTTGGATTGCACGTATCAATGCAGCAGCTCGTCAAAACGGTCTTTCATACAGCCGTTTTATCAATGGTCTTAAAAAGACTTCTGTAGAAATCGATCGTAAGATCCTTGCAGATATCGCTGTTTATGACCAAGTTGCATTCGCAGCGCTTGTTGCAAAAGCAAAAGAAGGCCTAGCGGCTTAATTTCGCTTTTCATAAAGTTTAAAAAGGAGCCTAGTGCTCCTTTTTTTGATCTTAGTTAATATTCATTACTAACAACGATTTTGCATAGCGTATGTCGTTTGCTCCATTTTTTTGTTGAATCACCGCAGTTTACGCAATCCATTCAGATTAGTTGTTATAATTTCCCCAATATAGAATAAGTACCGCACTTGAGAGTGATATGTTTGCGAGTTTAGTGTTTTTATCTGCTGCAGTAACTTTAGACAGCCACTTACCCCCATTGTTGCCATGGCAAGGCGATAGTGTGTCTTTAATGCAAGAAAAAGGACCTTTAACCACAGATTTTGAATTAAGCGAAGGCACTTTATCGCCTGATTATGCAGACACTATGGCGTTCGTAGATCGCCTTGTTGCCGCAAACCCAACACAATTCAAAGTAACGACAATTTCAACAAGCAGTGCGGGTCGTGCGGTTAAGATGTTAGTGGCGAATGAGCAAGGTTTGTTTGATGCCAAACAACTTGTTGCTGATACAAAACCAACCATCTTTATTCAAGCAGGCATTCACAGTGGTGAAATTGATGGCAAAGACGCCATGTTTATGTTGCTACGCGACATTGCAACAGGTAAACGCCGCGATATTCTTAGCAAAGTCAATATTCTGTTTATTCCTATTTTAAACGTTGATGGTCACGAGCGTAGTAGCCAGTACAACCGTATTAATCAGCGTGGCCCAGTAGAAATGGGCTTTCGAACGAATGGTCTAAATTTAAATTTAAATCGAGATTACACTAAGCTGGATACACCCGAAGTACGTGGTGTAATGCAGGTTATTAATCAATTTAAGCCAGATTTATACGTGGATGTCCATGTAACCGATGGCGCTGATTACCAATATGATGTGACCTACGGTTATAATCCGGTTTTTTCGAGTGAATCACCAAGTGTGTCACAAGCGTTAGATAATCTGTTTAAACCTGTTATTGATGCCAAACTTGAAAAAGCAGGGCATATTCCTGGTCCATTGGTGTTTGTAATGGACAAGCGCGAATTTAAAAAAGGTTTAGCGGGTTGGGTGGCAACACCACGTTTTTCAAATGGCTGGGGTGATTTACGTTCATTACCAACAATATTAGTTGAGAACCACTCTTTAAAACCTTATAAGCAGCGCGTATTAGGTACTTATGTATTTATTGATGGTGCCATTGACGCTTTAGCTGCAAACGATAAAGCCCTTAATGAAGCGGTTCAAAAAGAGCTCGATTTCAAACCGACGCAATTAGTTGTTGAACGTGGTTATGCAAAAGAGCCAGACACCATCGAATTTAAAGGGATCGCCTATTCAAGAACTGAAAGTGCATTGTCAGGGCAACCTGAAGTTAAATATTTAGGTGAAGCTAAAAACTATGACGCATTACCGGTTTTTTGGCAAAAAGAGGTTAAAAAGACCGTTAACGTTCCTGCAGCGTTTTATATTCCGCCGGCGTACAGCCAATTGGTAAGTAAGCTTAAATTACATGGCGTAGAGGTTACGACTTTGAATGGCTCTGTATCTGAGCCATTAACGCAAGCAAGCGTTGCTGATTACTCATTTGCAAAAGCACCTTTTGAAGGACGTTTTCGTGTAGAGGCGACATTTGATTACAACACCGTAGAAAATGTCGATATGACAGGCTGGTATAAAGTCTCAACTGAGCAGCCATACTCAGAACTGGCTACACACTTACTACACCCAGAAGCGCCAGATTCATTCTTTGCTTGGGGCGAGTTTAATACTATTTTTCAGCGCACTGAATACGTTGAGAATTACGCTTTAATGCCTTATGCACGACAAATGCTTAAAGAAAAACCTGCATTGGCTTTAGAGTTTGATAAAAAAATTCGTGAAGATAAAAACTTTGCAAAAGATGCTGATGCTCGCTTGCATTGGCTCTATGAGCGTACACCGTTTTATGATCAAGGCTATTTAAAATACCCAATTTTAATGGCGTTTGAGCAGTTACAAAAAGGACAATAACATGAAAGTGATTGCTGTTCCTGTTACTGGCTTTGCGCAAAATTGCCGAATTATTATTTGTGAGCAAACGAATAAAGCGGCCTTGGTTGACCCAGGTGGCGATGCAGACAAACTTCAAGCAGAACTTGCTGCTTTAAATTGCCAATTAGAGGCAATTTATTTAACACATGGCCACTTAGACCACGTGGGCGCTGCAAAGCAACTCGCAGAGCATTTTAGTGTTGATATCATTGGCCCACATTTAGATGATAAATTTTGGTTTGATGCCTTGCCAATGCAAGCGCAAATGTTTGGTTTTGCACCAATTACACCATTTTATCCAACGAAGTGGCTAAATCATGGCGATACAATCGTAGTGGGTGAACTTGAATTATCTGTACGGCATTGCCCTGGGCATACGCCTGGTCATGTTGTTTTTTACCACCAAGGTTCAGAACAGGTGATAGTGGGTGACGTGATTTTCCAAGGCTCTGTTGGTCGTACTGACTTCCCGAAAGGGGATAGTGCGCAATTACTCGAATCAATTAAGTCTGAGATTTTATCATTCTCTGATGAAGTTGCTATTTTGCCAGGCCACGGTCCGAATACCACCGTAGGGCATGAGCGAAAAACCAATCCATTTATTAGCGGACGTTTTGGTTAATGCCAACGCGTAACAATAGTTAAGTAGTTTGTAAGTGGATCGGTATAAAATTGCAATTTTTTTGCATAAATAGTAGAAAATAGGCAGACTGATTTTTAAATCAGTTATATAATTTAACCAGTATTTTTACAGAAAAAGAAATAAAATGTCTCTGAACCAAGTAGATCGCCAAATTTTGGCATTATTACAGCAGGATGCTAGCTTATCTACGGCAGAAATTGCCGATAAAGTTGGTTTATCTCAATCTCCATGTTGGCGTCGTATTGCTAAGCTTGAGCAAGATGGCTATATCAAAGGTAAAGTTGCTTTGCTTGATGAGAAAAAGCTTGGCTTTGATATGTTGGTCTATGCCCATGTTCGTCTTTCTAACCACGGTAGAACGAACCTAGCTGAGTTTGAGCGTTTAATTATGAGCTATGATGAAGTAACCGAGTGTTACAGCATGGCGGGTACCATGGACTTCATGCTTCGAATTATTTCTAAAGGTATTGAAGGTTATGAGCAGTTTGTTCGTGATAACCTACTAAACCTTGAGTTTGTTCAAGAAGTTCACTCAAACGTGACCATGACATGCGTTAAGCGTAGTACGTCTTTACCTCTTTAATCTTTTTCTACTACGTTTTATTTTTTCGAAAACGGTTAGTGCTTTTAGGTACTAGCCGTTTTGTTGTTAATAATTGTTAACTTTTGCGGATTTTGCTAGAATTCTGCGCCTTGCCGAAATGCATTCACTATAAAGAGGATCTTAATGTTTAACTTACTCAGCAAAGCGCCAAGCTCTGCTAAAAACGATATTCTATCAGGCTTGACCGTTGCGTTGGCATTGGTACCAGAAGCGGTTGCGTTTGCTTTTGTTGCTAATGTTGAGCCTTTGGTTGGTTTATATGCCGCATTTATTGTTGGCTTAATTACGGCTATTTTTGGTGGTCGTCCAGGTATGATTTCTGGTGCTACCGGTGCACTAGCCGTTGTAATGGTAAGTTTAGTTTTAGATCATGGTGTAGAGTATTTATTTGCTACCGTCTTATTGATGGGGATACTGCAAGTACTCGCAGGTATCTTCAAGCTCGGCAAGTTTATTCGCATGGTTCCGCACCCGGTAATGTTGGGCTTTGTAAATGGTCTTGCGATTGTTATTTTCTTAGCTCAACTTGGGCAATTTAAAGTACCAGACGGTATGGGCGGCCAACAGTGGATGGAAGGGCAAGCACTATATATTATGCTTGGCTTAGTAGCGTTAACTATGGCTATTATTCATTTCTTACCTAAGCTAACCACTGCTGTACCTTCATCGTTAGCTGCCATTGTTACTGTAACAGCGATTGTGATTGGTTTTGATTTAGAAGCTCGCACTGTACTTGATTTCTTAAAAGGAATGACAGGCAATGAGCAAGCGACCATTGCCGGTGGCTTGCCGGAGTTCCATATTCCTATGGTGCCATTTAATCTTGAAACATTAAAAATTATCTTCCCTTACGCTTTAGTTTTAGCGGCGATTGGTTTAATTGAATCGCTATTAACACTGACCTTAATTGACGAAATTACTGAAACCCGTGGTCACAGTAACAAAGAATGTATTGGTCAAGGCGCTGCAAATATTACCTGTGGTTTCTTCGGTGCAATGGGTGGCTGTGCGATGATTGGTCAATCTATGATCAATATTAATTCAGGTGGTCGCTCACGTTTATCTGGTATTAGTGCAGCATTAATACTGCTAGCATTCATTATTTTTGCAGCCAGCCTCATTGAGATGATCCCACTTGCTGCCTTAGTTGGCGTTATGTTCATGGTTGTACTTGGTACATTCGAGTGGGCAAGCTTCAAAATGATGAAGCGTGTGCCTAAGTCTGATGCTTTTGTTATCGTGCTTGTTTCAGGCGTAACCGTAGCAACAGATCTTGCGATCGCGGTATGTGTGGGTGTGATTGTTTCGGCTTTAGTTTTTGCTTGGCAGCATGCGAAACACATTTACACAAGCAATTACATCGATGAGCAAGGCTCTAAAGTGTATGAGCTTCATGGTCCTTTATTCTTTGGTTCGGTTAAGAACTTTGCCGAGTTATTTGATGTTAAAAATGACCCAGAAGACGTGATCATTGAATTCAAACATAGCCGTGTTGCTGATCACAGTGCGATTGAAGCGATTGACAGTCTCGCAGAAAAATACGCAAAAGTGGGTAAGAAACTGCATTTGCGTCATTTAAGCCCTGATTGTATTCAACTATTACACAATGCGCGTGATTTAGTTGAAGTGAACGTAATTGAAGATCCAAATTATAAAGTGGCTTCAGATAAACTAGCTTAAAAATAAAGCAGAGAAAAAGCGGAGGCTGTTGTGGCCTTCGCTTTTTTAATGTCTGAAGAATGCGGTAAGGCTATAAAAAATTAAGATAGGCGGCAGTGCTTTGTTCTCGTGACTATCGGTATAATAAAAATAATTATGAAAGGTAATCTGATATTTTGAATTGGCAATCATTAGTTGATAATCGACAACGCTTTTTCTGGGTTTTGCAAATTGCAGGCTGGATAGGTTATGCGTTAGTTAATTATATCGGCTCAAAAGTCTTTGAAATGCGTGATATTTACGTATTTGTTATTGTATTAAACGCTTATGCAGGCTGTTTAATGACAGTACCTTTACGTTATATGTATCGTAAAGTTTGGAATGCCTCACCTTGGGTATTAATGCTTGTCGTTTTTGGTGCTTCCTATGTCACAGGCACATTATGGGCCGTTGTACAAAAATTCAATTTATGGGAAATCTACCGTCACGGTTACCGTCCAAATGAATGGTTTTATTACTTTCAACAAGGTTTAGATTCGGTTTATATCATTCTTTGTTGGAGTGGTTTGTATTTTGGTATTAAGTATTACCAGCTATTGCAAAGTGAGCGACAAAAGGCTCTAAAAGCAACCACTATGGCTCACGAAGCTCAGTTGAAAATGCTGCGCTATCAACTTAATCCTCACTTTTTGTTTAATACCTTAAATGCAATCTCGACCTTAATTTTGGTAAAAGAGAACAAAGATGCAAATTTAATGGTGTCAAAATTGAGTGACTTCTTACGATACACACTCAATACCGACCCAATAAAAAAGGTGCCATTAGAGCAAGAAATTCATGCCCTCATGCTGTACTTAGAAATTGAAAAAGTACGCTTTGATGAACGTTTACAAGTTAATGTAGATGTAAGCGAGCAGGCAAAAGAAGCCTTGGTACCAAGCTTGATCCTCCAACCCATTATCGAAAACTCGATAAAGTATGCGATAGCGCAACTAAATGAAGGTGGTGTGATTGATATTAAAGCACAAGTTTTTGCAAATGAACTATTATTGGAAGTAGGCGATAATGGTCCTGGCACTGAGCTTAAAAATGGCCAACTGGTTAATTCTCAAGGCGTTGGCATAGCTAATACACAGGACCGCTTAAAAACACTTTATGAGAACAACTACTCGTTTGTTCTCTCTGACAATACGCCAAGTGGATTAAAAGTTAATCTGCGCGTTCCGTTTGAAAAGGCTGTTAAGAAATGAGCAAAATTAGAACTTTGATCGTTGATGATGAACCGCTAGCAAGAAAAGGCTTAGCAGTTCGACTTTCTGAGTTTGACGATTTAGAAGTCATTCGTTTATGTAGCAATGGTCAAGAGGCAATTGATGAATGCTTATCGGGCAATATTCAATTGGTTTTCTTAGATATTCAAATGCCAAATATGAACGGTTTTGAAGTTGCAAGAGCACTTAGTGAGAGCGTAAATCCATTACCCGCTATTGTGTTTGTAACGGCTTTTGACCAGTTTGCAGTTAAAGCATTCGAGATTCATGCGTTGGATTATATTCTTAAACCAGTCGATGACAACAGACTAAAACAGGCGGTAGAAAAAGTGCATACCTATTTAAAAACGCAACAAGATAACGCCCATAAGAAAAAACTAGCGAGCTTTGTTGCAGGTATTACAGGCAATAATTGCGAAGAAATTTTAAAGAAGTTAGCAACGGGCGATAGCCTTGCTGACCGTCGTTATCCAGAATCATTAGCTGTAAAAGAGCAGGGCGAGATTGTTCGTGTGCCTGTTATTACAATTCAATGGGTTGATGCGGCTGGTGATTATATGTGCCTTCATTGCCAAGATGGGCAAACGCATATCCTTCGTAAAACAATGAAAGAGCTTGAACAAGAGCTTGATCCACAACTATTTGTGCGAGTTCATCGCAGTGCCATTGTGAATACTAAGCAAATTAGCAAACTTGTAACTCAAGTAAGCGGTGAGTATCTTTTAGTGCTAGATAACGGCCAAGAACTAAAAGTAAGCCGTAGCTATCGCGATAAAGTGAAAGCAGCGCTCGCGAGCTAATACCAACCCGCAATAATACTTAATCATTTTGAGGGATCAAACCTGTCGCTAACTGCGTTAAAAATTTCTCATTTAGAACAACTAAATAACGAAATTTTTGCCTTGTAATCAACGAGGTTTTATTGCCTCAAAATAGACTACTTAATTAAGCGGATTGGTATAATAGCTGTTCAAAATTTAATAAGTTAAAAAAAGGCGCAATTATTAATTGCGCCTTTTTTAATGAAAATTTGTAACAGATTAAACAGTTACAATCTTCATAGTGTTTGTTGCACCAATAGTTTCCATTGCATCACCGTGAGTTAAAATCACAGTATCACCTGCTACTAGTGAGCCTTGCTCAACAAGTGTGTTTAATGCATCACGTACCATGCTTTCGTCTTCACACTTCGTTGAATCGAAAAATACAGGATAAACACCACGGTAAAGTGCTGTTTGACCCAGCGTGCTTGGATGACGTGATAATGAATAAATTGGTAAACCAGAGCTGATGCGCGACATCAATTTAGCTGTACTACCTGATTCAGTCAGAGTCACAATAGCTTTAACAGAATCTAAGTGGTTAGCTGCATACATCGCAGATAATGCAATTGATTCAGCATTTGATGAAAAACGGCTGTCTAAACGGTGCTTAGAAACGTGAGTTTCTTTTTGTGATTCAGCGCCTAAACAAACGCGAGCCATAGTCGCTACTGTTTCTTCAGGGTAATCACCAGCGGCTGTTTCTGCAGATAACATAACTGCATCAGTACCATCTAATACGGCGTTTGCTACGTCCATAACCTCTGCACGTGTTGGCATAGGGTTATCGATCATAGACTCCATCATTTGTGTTGCAGTAACAACAGTACGGTTAAGTGAACGAGCACGGCTAATGATAAGCTTTTGCTTACCAACTAGGGCTGCATCACCAATTTCAACACCTAAGTCACCACGCGCAACCATTACAGCGTCAGAAGCAAGTACGATATCGTCAATTGCTTCAACGTTCTCAACTGCTTCTGCACGTTCGATTTTTGCTAATAGTTGTGCGTTTGAGCCAGCAGCTTCTGCTAAAGAGCGAACATAACGCATGTCATCACCACTGCGTGGGAATGAAACAGCAATATAATCAACACCAATCTCAGTAGCAGTGATTAAATCTTCTTTATCTTTATCAGTGAAAGCAGGGGCTGTTAAACCACCGCCTAAACGGTTGATACCTTTGTTATTTGAAAGTACGCCACCAACAGTAACAGTCGTGTGAACTAGGTCACCGTCAACGCTATCTACCGTTAATTGAATTAAACCGTCGTTTAATAACAGTAAGTCGCCTGTTTTAACGTCGTTAGGTAGCTCTTTATAGTCGATACCTACTGCATTAACGTCGCCTTGGCCTTTTTCCATTTTTGCATCAAGGGTAAATTTTGCGCCAACTTCTAGGTTTACTTTACCGTCTTTAAACGTTGATACACGAATTTTAGGACCTTGTAAGTCTGCAAGGATAGCAACGTGTTTGCCTAAACGCTTAGCAATGCTGCGTACCGCTTCAGCGCGGTCTTTGTGATCTTGTGCTACGCCATGTGAGAAGTTCAAACGAACCACATTTGCACCTGCACGAATAATTTTTTCTAGGTTGTTATCGCGATCGGTTGCCGGTCCAAGGGTCGCAACAATTTTTGTGCGTCTTAGCATCAAATTCTCCTGTGCGCTCAAATATATTAAGCGAATTGATGGTTATCTATTAAAATGTCGTGCTATAAACCTTTAATATAGGCTTATACATAAGCACAATGTAGAACTCATAAGTAAAAAATGATTGTTTTTACTTATGAGAATCTGGCTCTTTGTATTAATTATAGAGTATACAAAGGGTGAATGACGTTATTATGACACCGGTGTCAGGTAGCGTCAATACACATACCTTTTTAAAGGGTATTATAAAAATCTGGTCCGATGCCTTGGTTATTTTGATATACTGGGGGCAACGTCGCTTCATGATTTCGATGATTTATCTCAAGTTGGCTGTCAAGCTCGCATTTTTGGGCTGCTTGGGTATAATGCGCGCGTAATTATTTTGATTAACTAACCAATAGTTGTTACCGAGGAGGACACTAAATGCAAGTTGCATTAGTAGGGTTAGGCGTTATGGGTAAAAATCTTGCCCTCAACCTGATTGAAAAAGGGCTGACATTAGTAGCTTATGATAAAAACCCAGATGCGGGTGCCGAGTTACTAAGCTGTGCGAAAGCACTAGGTTTGGCAGACCGTTTACATATTGTGTCTGATTTAAATGATATGGTTAGACGCTTAGAGCCGCCTCGTTCGATTCTTCTTTTAGTTCCTGCTGGTGAATTGGTTGATAAAGTATGTACAGAGCTTGCAGAAGCTGGTGTTGACTGTGATGACATTATCGTAGATTGCGGCAACAGTAACTACAAAGATGGCATTAGCCGTAAACTTAAATATCAAAACAAATTTGAATTTGCCACTATGGGGATTTCTGGCGGTGCAGAAGGCGCACGTCACGGTCCTGCAATGATGGCAAGTGGTTCAGAAGGCGGCTGGGAGCGTGTTGAGCCGTGGTTTGAAAAAGTAGCGGCAAGCTACAAAGGTGAGTCGTGTTTTGCACGTGTAGGCCAATCTGCAAGTGGTCACTTTGTGAAAATGGTTCACAACGGTATTGAATATGCGTTAATGCAATTAATTGCAGAAATGTATCAATTATTACGTTTAGGTACTAATCGTTCACCAAAAGAAGTGGCTGACATTTTCAATGAATGGTCTGAAGGCACTTTAAATAGCTACTTATTGTCAATTTCAAGCCATATCTTAAGCCTTGAAACGACAGAAGGTGAGCCGCTAGTTGATTTAATCGACAATAAAGTTGGCGCGAAAGGCACGGGTTTATGGACTGCACAAAATGCCTTAGAGCTTGGTATTGCAGTGCCATCACTAGTTGCAGCTGTTCAAGCACGTCACTTAACAAATACTTGTGATACGCATGCTGCTAAAGAAATGACTTATGCTGCTAAAGCAACTGATACCGTTGATTTAGACTTAGCAGAGCTAAAAGACGCGTTCACATTGGCAAGTTTACTTGCTTACCGTCAAGGTTTAGCCCTTATCAAAGGTGCGTCTCGTGCGCATCAGTGGAAAGTAGATCTTTCTAAAACGCTACAAACGTGGCGCGCAGGTTGTATCATCCGTGCTGATTACTTAGACAATGTAGCTGAAGGTGTAGAATTTATTGATTCTATGCAGCGTGAATCAGCAGCATTACGTAAGGTAACGGGTGCAGCAGTTTCATCTGGTCTTGCATTCCCAGTGTTAACAGCAACGCAAACTTACATTGCGACGTTAACAACACCAAGTAATGGTCACCTTGTTCAAGCACAACGTGACTACTTCGGTGAGCATGGTATTAAAACTCACAGTGGTGAGATTTGCCATTTAACTGACTTAGTTGAGATTGACGAAAAAGTTCGTTAATTATCAAAAAGCATAAAAAAGGCACCAATTGGTGCCTTTTTTGTATTTGCTGTATTAACGACTTAGCTCACCGCGCAGGTTGTCTTGCATCAAATGACGAATTGTTTCTACTTCAAGCTTTTGACTAAATAAGTAGTGTAACTTGGTCAAACACGCTTCTAATGTCATATCGTAGCCACTGATCACACCACAATTTAATAAGGCATTACCGGTTGCATAACCGCCCATATTAACTTGGCCTTTTAAGCACTGTGTTAGATTAACAATCACCATACCGCGTTTACTTGCATCATTAAGAATATCTAAGAACGCCGGATCTTGCGGGGCATTACCGACGCCAAAACTTAATAAAACAAGTGCTTTGATGTCGTCATTAACTAAACTTTTAACCACTTTTGGGCTGATCCCAGGATAGAGATAAAGCACACCAATTGGCTGTGGCGTGATATTTGACACCTGTAGTTCGTTATCAACATAAGGGCTAAGTTGCCCTTTTATCAGTTGAATATTAATGCCTGATAGTGCTAATGGTTCAAGGTTCGGTGATGCAAAGGCATCAAAGCCATCAGCATGGGCTTTTGTTGCACGGTTACCGCGGAATAATTGGTTATTAAAAAACAGGCTTACTTCAGCAATTGGGTAATTAGCGGCTAAATACATGGCATTAAGTAAGTTTACTTGGCCATCAGAACGAAGTTGCGACAATGGAATTTGTGAGCCTGTCACAATCACAGGTTTTGTTAGGTTTTCGAACATGAAAGACAAAGCAGAAGCTGTGTAGGCCATAGTATCGGTACCATGCAAAACCACAAAGCCATCATAGTCTTGGTATTTACTCTTAATATCGTCAGCAATTAATTGCCAGTGGGCAGGGGACATATCTGAAGAATCAATGAGCGGGCAATATTCGTGAATATCAAACAAAGGCATTTCATCACGATTAAACTCTGCATTATTGACCACTGTTTCGGTTAAAAAACCTTCCGCTGGAACATAGCCACGGCTCGATTTTTTCATACCGATAGTACCACCCGTATAGGCGATATATATACGTTTACGTTTCATAAAAAAAGCCCAGTTAAATAACTGGGCTTAGTATACCTAAAATCGCTTAGCTAAGTAACTTATTGAATTACATTACACACTAAACAACGAGCGTAAACGCCTTGTGGATCGTTGTAATCTTTTAGGTTATCAATTTCACTACTTAACTGATTAATAAGGCTTTGTAAGTTGGCTTGTGTTGCTAGTACTGATTGTGATGAATCAGACTTAGCAAAGAAGCTCTTAACAGCCGCTGTACCAAAGATATCTTGTAGCATTTGCTCTTGTGGTGTGAGCGATTGCTTGATGGTTTTAACATCATAATGATTAAGCTTAGCAAGCTCAGCTGCCGCCTTAATTGCATCTTGCTTATCACCAAGTTTATCAACTAAACCTAGTTCTTTTGCTTGAGTTGCAATCCATACACGGCCTTGGGCAATTTTATCAACTTGCTCAGGGGTCATGTTACGCGCTTCAGCGACTACATTTAAGAAACGTTTGTATGCATTTTCAACGCTCATTTGAATGATATCAGACATCTTCTCGTCAAGTGGGCGTGCAATAGAGAAGCCAGCAAGGTCTGTTGTAGCAACGCCATCTGAGTAAATACCTAATTCAGCCATAGTATTTTCAAACGTCATGAAAGTACCGAATACACCGATTGAACCTGTAATTGTGCTAGGGGCTGCCCAAATTTCATTGGCTGCAGATGCAATCCAGTAACCACCTGATGCTGCCACTGAGCTCATTGAAGCGATAACCGGTTTACCCGCTGCTTTAAGAGCTAATACTTCAGCACGGATAACTTCAGAAGCAAACATACTACCTCCACCTGAATCGATGCGTAGTACAACGGCTTTAACTTTGTCATCAAGACGCGCTTTTCGAAGTAGGGCTGCTGTAGAGTCGCCACCAATTTCACCTGCTTTACGCTCGCCATCAACAATGGTGCCTTTTGCAACAACCACAGCTACTTTTTCAGTGATTGGGTTATCGAACTCAACAGGAGGTTTTACCAGCGATAAATACTCACGGAAGCTTACTTGCTTAAAGGTTTTGCCTGTTTCTTCTGCACCAACTAACTCAATAAGCTGTTGGCGAATTTGTTGTGAGGTTTTTAAAGAATCAACCCACTGATTATTTAACGCGTACTGGCCTGAGTTACCATCAACTGCTTGCATTTTTGCAAGGTAAACATCCATATCTTCATCGAAATTACTTTCATCGAATGGACGACTCGCAGCAACGTCAGTCTTATACTCGTTCCACAGTGCAGTTAACCAAACGCTATTCGCTTCTTTTGCCGCATCTGACATGTCATTACGAATAAAAGGCTCAACCGCTGACTTATAAGTACCAACACGGAAAATATGTTGAGTTACTTTTAATTTTTCAAGCGCATCTTTGAAGTAAAGCGGGAACATACCGTAGCCTTCAATGCTCACACCACCATAAGGGTGCATAGACACCTCATTGGCATGGGCTGCAATATAGTATTGAGCTTGTGTATAGTAATAGCCCGTTGCAATAACTTGCTTGCCTGCTTCTTTAAACGCATCAATTGCTTTAGTTATTTGTTTTAGCTTATTGATGTGTGCACTTGGCATTTTTTGTAGATCAAGAAGCATCACACTGATGCGATCATCTTTAGTTGCTTGGTTGATCACTTCAACAACATCATCAAGAAGAATTTCTGATGGTGCTTCTTTACCCATAGTTGCATCGTTGATTGCTGCTTCTACAGGATCAACATACGTTTTTTCTTCAACAATAGGGCCATTTAAGTTTAGGCGTAGCACGGTTCCGTCTGCTACTTTTACTTGGTCTTCTTCACCTGTGATGGCAACAAAGAAGAGTATTACTAGTAATAGAAATAATATGTTTAGGACCAAACGGCGGGAGAAATTAATCCCGGTCCAAATGCCTTTAAATATCTTTGCTAGCAAAATAAATCCTTAATTCAGTACAGCTTAGTAGTGATCTCATCTTAGCTTAGAATAACTTTAAAATTAACTGTTAAATAGTAACAGAGTGTTTAAAACGACAATTTGCTACATATTAATTACCAGTGAAAAGTTGATTATTCTAAGTTATTGCCGCAGAATCTATTTCAAATAGAGGTTCGACCAGTTAACGGGGCACACAATGTTAGAACAAAAATTACAATTACCGCATACCGAACTTCGTAATCGTTTGGTTATGGGCTCAATGCATACCGGCTTAGAAGAAGGCTGGCATAACCGTAAACGCTTACGTGCATTCTACGAAGCACGTGCCAAAGGCGGCACGGGTTTAATCATTACAGGTGGTTATAGCCCAAATATTCGTGGCAAGCTATCTCCGTTCGCATCAACATTTAACTCATTTTATGATGTGATCAAACACAAGGCATATACTGATGCAGTGCATCAGCATGGCGGAAAAATTTGCTTACAATTATTGCATGCAGGTCGCTATGCTTATCATCCATTCAATCAAGCGCCAAGCTCAATTCAGGCTCCAATTAATCCATATAAACCTAAAGAAATGTCGTTAGGTTCAATCAAAAAAACCATCAAAGACTTTGCTAACTCAGCAAAAATGGCTGAAAAAGCAGGTTATGACGGTGTTGAAATCATGGGCTCTGAAGGTTATTTGATTAATGAATTCATGGCTAACCACACTAATAAAAGAACGGACAACTATGGCGGTAGTTTAGAAAACCGCATGCGCTTGGCTGTTGATATTGTTAAAGCTGTACGCGCTAAAGTAAGTCAAAAGTTTATTATTGTATTTCGTTTGTCTGTTATGGATTTAATTCCTAATGGATCAACACCTGATGAAGTAAAACAACAAGCCCTAGCACTTGAACAAGCAGGCGTTGATATCTTTAACACCGGTATTGGTTGGCACGAAGCTCGTGTACCAACGATTGCCAGTATGGTACCACCAGGAGCATTTAAAGAAGCATCAAAACGCTTGAAAGAAACGGTATCAGTGCCGGTTATCGCGGTTAACCGTATTAACACTCCAGAAATTGCTAATGGAATTTTAGAAGCAGGCGAGTCTGATTTAATTTCGATGGCACGTCCTTTATTAGCAGATCCAGAGTTTTTCAATAAATACGTTAATAATAAGTCTGAACAAATAAATATTTGTATTGGTTGTAATCAGGGCTGCTTAGACCATGTGTTTAAAAACAAACGTGCCACCTGTTTGGTTAACCCACAAGCGGCTTTTGAGTTAGATTACAGCCTTGAAAAAGCACCATCGTCTCGATTAGTCCTGGTTGTGGGTGCTGGCCCTGCTGGCCTTGCTGCAAGTTGTTACTTAGCAGCGAAAGGTCACAAAGTGACTTTAATTGAACGTAAAGAACAAATGGGTGGCCAATTTAATTTAGCCATGCAAGTGCCGGGTAAAGAAGACTTTAACCATACCCTTAACTATTTTACTAATGAATTAAAGCGTTTAAATGTCGATTTACAGCTCGGTACTGAGTTTACCGACAATATGCTCAATCAATACGATGATGTGGTGTTTGCAACAGGCGTACGTCCGCGCGAAGCCAAAATAGAATGCGCTGATGGCAAACGTGTATTCGCTTACGATGAAGTAATTCGTGGTGAAGTAGAACTAGGGGATAAAATTGCAATTCTAGGTGCCGGTGGTATCGGTTTTGATATGGTTGCCTTTTTAAGTGAACACAAAGGCCAAACAATTGAGCAATTCAAAACTCAATGGGGTATTGAGTGCGAAGCTGCACCTGAAAAAGACAATCGTCAAATTTACATGCTTAAGCGAAGTGCAGGGCGCTTTGGTAGTGAACTGGGTAAAACAACGGGTTGGATCCACCGTCAAGTTGCTAAACAACACGGTGTTAAACAAATCGCTGAGTGTCAGTATCTAAGCTTTGATAAGCAAGGTTTGAAGATAACGGTAAAAGGTGAAGAGCAAATCCTCGATGTTGATACCGTGATTGCTTGTATTGGTCAGGTATCAAATACTGAAACGTTCGACAATCAAACCGAAAACGCTAAAGTACACGTTATTGGTGGCGCAAAACTAGCTGCCGCTATCGATGCTAAACGTGCAATTTTTGAAGCGTTACAAGTCGCTCGTAAAATTTAACTGAAAGTAAACTAGAAAACGTGCGGTCTATTTGATTAATCTATTTAGTCACGAGACCGCTATGTTGAACACACACCTAATACCCCTTTACCAACACACCTTAAAGAAACTACAGTTTTTAGATGGACTACCGAGTCTATTAATTCGCTTGATTTTAGCTCCAGTGATGATCATTGCCGGCTTTAATAAACTTGCTTTAAGCGGTGATGTTAATCACTTTTATCAATATTTTTTAGCATCAGATGATATTGTTGCTTGGTTTGGAAATAGTGATTGGGGTTTAGGCCTGCCCATGCCCTCTGTATTAGCCTTTTTAGCTGCATGGACTGAGTTTTTAGGGGGGATATTTATTTTATTAGGTTTATTTACCCGTTTAACAGCAATTCCTTTGATGATCACCATGTTGGTTGCAGCGACAACAGTGCATGCCAGTAATGGCTGGTTTGCCGTAACACCTACCGATGCCAGTACCAGCCCTGCGAGAGTGCTGAATTGGCTAGCAATACCAGGAAGTGAAGCCAGTTTAGTTAATTCCAATGAAGCCAGTGAAAGATTAACCAAAATGCGCGAGTTGCTAGAAACGCATGGTTATACAGAGTACCTCTATGCGAAAGGAAAACCTGTAATATTAAATAATGGTATTGAGTTTTCCGCAATATACTTTGTTATGCTCTTAAGTTTATTTTTTGCAGGGGGCGGTCGTTACGTCAGTTTAGATTATTGGTTAACTAGAAAAGCATCGAATAGCTTTATTGCTCATAAAGATAAATGATAAGCTTGGGGTTTATTGCCTCTACTTTATTGAGGCGTCGTACTTAAGCATTTACGGAATATTCATGGACGCTTTAACGCTATTACAAACTAGACAATCAGATCCACGTCTTATTGCACCTGGACCAACTGAAGAACAACTTAAAATTATTAAGCGAGCGGCCATTAAAGTGCCTGATCATGGCTGTATTGCTCCTTGGCGATTTATTGTCGTTGAAGGCGAAGCTCGTAATAAATTAGGGGATATCTATCATCAAGCCGCTGTTGCTGAAAACCAAGATGATAGAACCATTGAGCGCGCTAAAGAGCTACCGCTGCGTTCGCCTATGATGATCATTGCCATTGCTGATGTAACTGAAAACCCAAAAGTGCCACGAATTGAACAAGTACAAAGTGCAGGCTGTGCTGTCCTTGCAATGCAACAAGCGGCCTTTGCGCAAGGTTTAGGGGGCATTTGGCGCACAGGTTATTTTGCACAGAGCCCAGCTGTTAAAGCGGCACTAGGTTGTAAAGAACAAGATGAGATTGTTGGCTACTTATATTTAGGTACACCAGAAGTAGACATTAAAAAACCAATCAGACACAAGCCAGAGACGTTTTTTGAGAATTTATAAATATTAGGAACTTTTTTGCAGTTAAGTAGTCAGACACTATTAAGCTTACTTATGTTAGTTTTTTTAGATTTAGCTTAGCTGTAAGAAGCGCACGGATGCAAAAAACGAAATAATTCTTCTTCAGTGTGTTTTTTAATCGGTTGTTTTTTGTTAACGTATGGATAGTCTTAAAAAAATAACGATAAAGAAGACGAGAACGATGGGAAACTTATTTTTACGTGAAAAAGAAAATTGGTTCGCTTGGTCAATTTGGGGCTTAGTTGGCGCTGTGGTCACTTTTTTTGTTGCCATGTCTACGAAACAACCTCATTACCTCGGCTTGTCGGCTGTAGTGGTATTACTCCTACTGACTTGGTGGATGCAAAGCACTAAACGTTTCGATTTCGGCCGCGCTTTTAAAATTTGTTGCTACGTTTTAACGATCACCTGCTTACCAGCCTTTGCGTTAGTCATTATACCTAGCTATAACCTCAATAAAATTGACGTAATAGTGCAGGGTTCAGGCTTTGCAATTGTTAGTTTAATTGTTTGTTTAGTTTGCTCTTTAATCGCAAAGCGCCCTAAGCAGTACTATTAAAATTACTTTTTTAAAGTTTTTTACATTTAAGGCTTTACAACGAACGCAGTAAACACTATTATGCGCGCCGTACGGAGAGATGGCAGAGTGGTCGAATGCACCGGTCTTGAAAACCGGCAGGGGTTTGTAGCCCCTCTAGGGTTCAAATCCCTATCTCTCCACCATTATTTAGAAAAACCGCCTATAGGGCGGTTTTTTGCTATCTGGAGATAAGTAATGTCAGCAAGCGAGTCTTCTTCTACACTAATGCGCATTGTTAAACATGTTTTGCTTTGGTGTATCTTTTCTTATTTTTATCACAGCGGGATCAATGTACTTGTTGCTATGGCCCATGATGCGCAGCCTGATTACGGGCTAATATCTTCAATCGCTTATGGTATTGGCTTTAATGTGTTAGTAGGGCACCTTATTGGCAAATACGACAAGCATTGGCCTGTCATTGCTGCATGTGTGATTTCTACTGTGGGTCTTATTGCTGTGCCTTTAATTATGTTAGGCAAAGATGGTTTAATGAGCGGTTTTTTTATTGCTTCGATGATCGCTACATTACCTGTTGCGACATTTGTAATTGATAAAATAAAGCAGCGAATTAGTGCAAACACTGAGCAAACGCAGTAAAACTAGGCGATATTCGTTGTTTTTTTATGTTAGTATGAGCACGTCTTTTAACTAAATAAACGTGAATTAAAACATGTCAGATAATTTTACAACAGACGCTGAAAAAGCAAGTTACGGTATTGGTTTACAAATGGGTGAGCAATTAAAAGCGAATCCATTCGAAGGTTTAAACTTAAATTCTGTATTTGAAGGTATGAAAGACGCATACACTGGTAATGATTTCCAAGTTGAAATCCCAGCAATTCAAGCAGCTTTTGAGAAAATCAACGCTGAGATCCAAGCTCGTCGTGAAGAAGAAGCTAAAGTTCTTGCAGCTGAAGGTATTGCATTCTTAGAAGAAAATGCAAAACGCCCTGAAGTAACAGTAACTGAATCAGGTCTTCAATACGAAGTACTTACTGCAGGCGACGGTGAAAAACCAACTGCAGACTCAACAATCCGTGCACACTACCACGGTACACTAATCAACGGTACAGTATTTGATAGCTCATACGAGCGTGGTCAACCAGCTGAATTCCCAGTTGGCGGTGTAATCAAAGGTTGGACTGAAGCAGTACAAATGATGGGCACGGGTTCTAAGTGGCGCTTATATGTACCACACGAACTTGCTTACGGTGAGCGCGGTGCTGGTGCAGCAATCGCTCCTTTCTCAACGCTAATCTTTGACGTTGAGCTATTAGAAATCATCTAATACCAACCCGCAATAATACTTAATCATTTTGAGGGATAAAACCTGTCGCTAACTGCGTTAAAAATTTCTCATTTAGAACAACTAAATAACGAAATTTTTGCCTTGTTATCAACGAGGTTTTATTGCCTCAAAATAGACTACTTAATTAAGCGGATTGGTATAATCGATTTCAAATAGACATAAAAAAACCTGCTTAAAGCAGGTTTTTTTATGTCTGAAACAAATAGCTAATTAGCTATTTGATTCAGCGTATTCTTTACACGCAGCAGTGTCTTCACATTCACCATATAGGTAAAGAGAGTGGTTAGTCAGTTTAATACCATTCTCTGTTGCGATTTCTTCTTGACGACGTTCAATAGTATCGTCTTCAAACTCAACAACCTTACCACATTTTAGGCACACTAAGTGGTCATGGTGAGTGCTACCTGATAATTCAAATACTGATTTGCCGCCTTCGAAGTGGTGTCGAGATACAATACCTGCATCATCAAATTGGTTAAGAACACGGTAGACAGTTGCAAGACCAATCTCTTCGCCTTTGTCTAATAGAATTTTATAGACATCTTCAGCGCTGATGTGTTGGTTGTCTGGAGATTGCAGAATCTCTAAAATTTTAATACGCGGCAGAGTTACTTTTAACCCTGCTTTTTTTAATTCCAAGTTGTGATCAGTCATTCAATCTGTCTCAATTTTATTTAGTTATACTAGGCATCATCAAGATGCACACGACACATTAGCAACTATTAGAATAACGTGCCTAGTTACTAAGTGCAAAGAACAATTCGTCTATTTGCTGGTTTTTTGAACAAAAACGAACTGGTTGTGCATCTTTACATCAGCTAGTAAATGCGAGTAGTACTTGTTATTAATCAGCAAGTTCCGCTAAACACATTTCGTCATAAACCTGAGCACACCAGTCTTTAACACGCTTTTCAGTAAGCTCTGGTTGACGGTCTTCATCAATACCAAGACCAACAAAGTTGCTGTCATCCACTAGTGCTTTTGAAGCTTCAAAGTCATAGCCTTCAGTTGACCAATGACCCACTACGATTGCACCACGCTCAGTAACGATATCGTTGATCATGCCCATTGCATCTAAGAAGTATTCTGCATAGTCTTCTTGGTCACCGCAGCCGAAAATAGCAACAAGTTTACCTTCGAAGTCAACTTCTTCTAATTCAGGGAAGAAATCATCCCAGTCACATTGAGCTTCACCGTAGTACCAAGTTGGAATACCGAATAACAATAAATCGAATTCAGCAATCTCTTCTTTAGAACTTTTTGCAATGTCGTGAACCGCTACAAGCTTTTTACCTAATTCTTTTTGAATCATTTTAGCTACGTGTTCAGTATTGCCTGTGTCACTTCCGAAAAAAATACCTACGCTTGACATGGATTTAAAACCTTCTATCTATCAATAGCCAATCTTTCTTGTAAAATTGTTTCAATCAACGCGCTACGGCTAATATTCTGCGCATCTGCCATATCGCTTAATGCTTGATATAACTGTGATGAAACCTTAAATTCTACACGCTTTAAACCACGTGCTTTATCTCGCTTTATTTGATTACGTTTATTTACTTTTAATTGCATATCGCGAGGTAGGGGATTTGTTTTCGGCCTACCTGGACGCTTTTCGTATTCAAATAAATCGGGTGTTGTTCTATCTGTTTCTGACTTTGCCATGTCTAGCCCACACCTGCGCCTTGCCAGAAGACTTGAATAAGTCCTTTCGCTATAAACCCAGAACAGCCTAAAAATAGCACTAACCAAACGATGTATCGGCCAAATCGTGGTACATCACCTTTTTTAAGGACGTCTTGAATTGCCATTCCAATAAAAAAGAAAATACCGGCTAAGCCAAAATACAACCCTAAGGTATCAAATTCGTTAATTAACTGACTGACCATCAACGTATAAACCTTTAAATTAAACGGCGCGTACTATAGCACACAAATTTGTAATAATTTAGTGCGCACGATCAAAAACAGCGAATTTTATCAGCCCAATTAATGAGCTAAAAAATCGCTGATTGCTTTATTTACAGCAAGTGGTTTTTGGGCATGTAGCCAGTGACCAGCACCATGAATAATTTTTGCTTTTGCATTAGGGAATAACGCCATAATAGCAGGGCGGTGTTCTGCTAAAATGTAGTCAGAATCATTACCTTTAATGAATAAAGTATCACATAAACAAGAATCATTTTCACTAACTTGCGCTAAAATATTTTCATATTGCTGGTATAAAACAGCTAAATTAAAGCGCCATTGATAGTGATCTTGATCATTTTTAGCAAAGCTTTTTAATAAAAACTGACGTACGCCTATTTCATCAATGTGCTTGGCAAGTATTGCATCAGCCGCTTTTCTATCTGTGATATTAGACTGTGCAACTTCGTTTAGGCCTGCAAAAATAGCGCTGTGACGAGGGTTATTAGCAACAGGAGAAATATCTAACACTACAAGCTTATCGATAAGTGAAGAGTGATTAAGTGCTAATTGCATGGCCACTTTGCCACCCATTGAATGACCTATGATGTGCGCTTTACTAATATTTAGATGTTCAAGTAACTCACTGACATCTTTAGCCATAGCGTGATAATTCATGGTATCGCTATGGAATGATTTACCGTGGTTACGTAAATCAATATTCGTTATACGATAATTTTCAGCTAATGCTTTTGCGATTACATTGAGGTTTTCAAGTGAGCCAAACAAACCGTGGATCAATACAACGTCTGAACCTTGACCCATTTGTTGGTAGTTTAATAGCATTTTCAACTCCTAATTTTAATGGCAGTATTTTGCCTAGTGAAATTACAAAATGCAAAACATAGAGAATTGCTGCGAGCTTAGGTATAATCATTGAGAACTTTTAAAATGTGACCCGTAAAGACAGGAATAACATGAAAAAAATCGACATAGACGACGAGTTATATCAATACATTGCAAGCAACACGCAAAGTATTGGTGAAAGTGCATCAACCATTTTGCGTCGTTTATTAAACCTCTCTGATGGCGCCAATGCCCCAGTTGAAACAACTACTAAAACTGAACAAGAAACCCCAGTTGTTGAAGTACAAGAACAAGCAGAACAAGAATCAAGCCCTGAACCAAGCGACGAAAATGTTGAAGAGGCTACACAAACTGTCACAGCATCGACACAAGTGAAAGGTAATGTGTTTAATGTATTAAACAAAGAAGAGCTGGCAATGCAAAAAGGTGTTGTTGGTCGATTCTTATTTATACTAGCTGCTTTATATAGAACGCATAAAAAAGATTTTGTTAACGTGCTTGAAATTAAAGGCCGTGACCGTGTTTATTTTGCCACTAGCAAAGAAGCACTACTGGAAAGCGGTAGCAGCATGAATCCAAAAAATATCACTGATACTGAGTATTGGGTGATGACAAATTCAAATACAACCAGAAAAAAAATGATGCTTCACGAAGTTGCACTGTGCTTAGGTTACAGCGCGGATGAAGCAGAAAAAATTCGTGATTACTTATAATCCATAAGGAAATAATATGGCGATTCATCCAGATGCAGGTAAACCTGCACCGCAATCAAGCTTAGTGAATGTACCAAAACTGATCTCGGCTTATTACTTAAATGAACCTGACCTAGAACAAAACCCAGAGCATTGTGTTGCTTTTGGTACGTCTGGCCATCGTGGTTGTTCGTTCGATGTAAAATTTAATGAATCGCATATTTTAGCGATCACTCAAGCAATTTGTGATTACCGTAAAGAAAACAATATTTTTGGCCCACTTTTCTTAGGTAAAGATACACATGCATTGAGTGAAGCGGCTTTTAACTCTGCTATTGAAGTACTTGTTGCAAACGAAGTGCAAGTCATTGCACAAGAAAATGACGATTACACGCCAACGCCGGTAATCAGTCATGCTGTTGTTTGTCATAACAAAGAAAACCCAAATGAACTTGCTGATGGTATTGTGGTAACGCCTTCACATAATCCGCCAGAAGACGGTGGTTTTAAATATAACCCGCCAAATGGTGGCCCTGCAGATACTGATGTTACTAAGTGGATTGAAGACAGAGCGAATCAATTACTTTTAGAAGACTTAGTTGAAGTAGAGTTATTTCCATATGCTAAAGCATCACGTTCTGGTTTTATAAAGTACCAAGACTTAATTACCCCGTATGTTGATGACTTAGTTAATATCGTTAATCTAAAAGCAATTAGCGATGCGAAAATCAAAATTGGTGTGGATCCACTTGGTGGCTCTGGTATCAACTTTTGGCCAGTTATTGCAGAAAAATATAATTTAGACTTAACGGTCGTAAATGAGTCTGTTGACCCAACATTTTCGTTCATGCCTTTAGATAAAGACGGCAAAATCCGTATGGATTGTTCATCACCTTATGCAATGACAAACCTTATTGCATTAAAAGATGACTATGATATCGGTATTGGTAACGACCCTGATTATGATCGCCATGGTATTGTTACGCCTGACGGCTTAATGAATCCAAATCACTTTTTAGCAGTTGCAATTGACTACTTATTAAATAACCGCGAATGGTCAAAAGAGGTCGCAATTGGTAAAACGCTGGTATCAAGCGGCATGATTGATAAAGTGGTTGCACGTAATAACCGCGAAGTAAAAGAAGTACCGGTAGGCTTTAAATGGTTTGTTGATGGCTTAAGCAAAGGTACCCTTGCTTTTGGTGGTGAAGAAAGTGCAGGGGCGTCATTCTTACGCTTTGATGGTACAGTTTGGAACACTGATAAAGATGGTTTCATCTTAGGTCTACTTGCTGCAGAGATTTTAGCCGTAACGGGTAAAACACCTTCACAGCTTTATAAAGAACTTGAACAAGAGTTCGGTGCGCCTATTTATAAACGTATTGATGCGCCAGCTAGTGCAGAACAGAAATCACGTTTAAAAGCGTTATCAGCTGATGATGTAACTGCAAGTACCTTAGCGGGTGATGCCATTACGCAAAAACTAACCCATGCCCCTGGTAATAACGCTGCTATCGGCGGTTTAAAAGTTGTTACTGAAAACGGTTGGTTTGCTGCACGTCCATCGGGCACTGAAGATATTTATAAAATTTACCTTGAATCATTCAAAGGTGAAGAACATCTAGCATTATTAGAAAAAGAAGCGAAAAAGCTGGTTGATTCAGTAATTAGCTAATTCCTTTTTTACCTATTAAAACGGCTGAGATTCTCAGCCGTTTTTGTATTCTACTCTCACGCATTTTTAGGATAGAACAATGAGCTATTCAACTCCTTCATATCTCGAAGAATTAAAAAGTACCGGCGACTTTTTAACCCTGACTCGTAACAATGAATTTTCACTAGAACCTTGTGCATTTACCCTTGCAAATGGCACTGATGTCACAGTTCACGACACGGGTATCATTGAGTTTCAACCTGCACAGCAAACAAACAAAGATATTGTTCTTTCAAGTGCGGTACATGGTAACGAAACTGCGCCAATTGAAATTTGCGATCAATTAATCAAGTCAATCATTACAGAACAACTTACCTTGAAGCAGCGTGTACTGTTTATTTATGGTAATCCTAAATCTATTAATATCGGTAAGCGTTTTGTAGATGAAAACTTAAACCGTTTGTTTAATGGTAATCATACTGTAGAAGGCATTGCTTCTAACCCAGAGCGAGTTCGTGCAAAACTGCTTGAAGACGTGGTTACTGATTTCTTTGCTAGAGGCAACCAGGGTAGTGAGCGTTTTCATTATGATCTTCATACTGCAATTCGTGGCTCTAAAAATGAAAAGTTCGCAGTGTATCCTTTCTTACATGGGAAACCGTGGAAAAAATCACAACTGCAATTTTTACTTAGCTGTGGCGTAAACACGGTACTAATGATGAAATCAGCGGCAACTACCTTCAGTTACTACTCGTCGTTTGTACATGGAGCTGACTCATTTACGGTAGAACTTGGCCAAGTAAAACCATTTGGCGAAAATGACATGTCGCGATTTGAGAAAACCAAACAAACCTTAACTGCATTAATTAGTCAAGAATCTATTGAATATAAAGAATTCAATGCAGAGGATTTCGAGTTGTTTTCAGTATATAGAACAATAAACCGTACTTGCGAAGACTTTAGTTTTCCATTTGCTGATGATGTAGAAAATTTCACCGGTTTCGCAAAGGGTGAATTAATGGCAACTGATGGTCAGACCAGATATGAAGCGGAAGTAGACGGTGAAGCTATTATCTTCCCAAACGCTGATGTAGCCTTAGGTCAGCGCGCTTTGCTTACCGTTATTCCAATGCAAGTTGATAGCAACTTTATTTAAAATCTCTGCATTAACACCCATCTAAATTTAGTTAACTATATGACTCTAAAGAACTTATCTTGTTGTATAGTTAACTTTCCATGCGTTTTTAGCCATTTGTCATCTATTCGTCTATGATTAGTTGAATAACAACTTACGTTAACGTAAAGTGACGGCAGTTTAATTTAATTAGATTGAATATTGCGCAAACTTTATCCTTACAGCTCATGCTGATAAAAATATAATTAAGGGCAGTAGCGTAGGTTTCTGACAACGAAAGAAGGTAGGTTATGAGTAATCCAAATAACGTATCGCTAAACATTAATCATGAACTGTCATTTATTGATGGTCACGCATTAACGATCCCTACATTAAGTATTCTTAATGAGGAAGGCGACATCTACGAAGGTGCAACCGCACCTGATATCGACAAAGCAACGGCAATCCGTCTATATGAAACAATGCGTTTTATTAGAGCACTTGATGAGCGTATGCAAGCAGCACAGCGTCAAGGCCGTGTTAGCTTTTATATGCAATGTCTAGGTGAAGAAGCGGCTGTAACAGCATCAGCTGCAGCGCTTGATCAAAACGATATGATCATGGCCCAATACCGTGAGCAAGCAGCTTTACGTTATCGTGGTTTTAGCCTTGACCAATTCATGAATCAAATGTTCTCAAATGAAAAAGATTTGGGTAAAGGTCGCCAAATGCCAATTCACTATGGCTCACGCGAACTTAACTACATGACTATTTCATCACCGCTTGGTACACAAATTCCGCAAGCAACAGGTTATGCATACGGTCAAAAAGTTCGTCATATTGATGCCCAAACCGGTGAGTTAAACAGCACGATTGATAACATCACTATTTGTTACTTTGGTGAAGGCGCTGCATCTGAAGGTGATTTCCATGCAGGTTTAAATATGGCCGCAGTTCACGAAGCACCGGTTATTTTCTTTGCTCGTAACAATGGTTATGCGATTTCTACACCTGCGGATGAACAGTTTAAAGGTGATGGTATTGCATCACGTGGTGTTGGTTACGGCATTAAAACAATCCGTGTTGACGGTGCTGATGCACTTGCTGTTTATGCTGCAACGAAAAAAGCCCGTGAAATTGCGACTACCAAAGGTGAACCTGTTTTAATTGAATCGATTGCCTATCGTTTAGGCGCTCACTCAACCAGTGACGACCCAAGCGGTTACCGCACAAAAGATGAAGAAGCAAAACATAAAGGGTGTCCAATCGAGCGTTTCCGTAAGTGGCTATTAAAGCAAGGTTGGTTAGACGAAGCGCAAGACGCGAAAGACAAAGAAACAATTCGTGAAGAAATCTTAGCGGCCCTTAAACGCGCTGAAAAAGTTGAAAAGCCAGCATTAGAAGAGCTTATTTCTGATGTTTATGATAAGCCAATCCCATCACTGCAAAAACAATATGAAGAACTAAAAGAGCACATTTTGCAGCATCCTGATGCTTATCCAACAACTGCAGGGAGATTAAAGTAATGGCTAAAATGAACATGCTTCATGCAATTAACTCTGCCCTTGATATCACCATGGCAGAGCATCCAAATGCATGTATTTTTGGTGAAGACGTTGGTTATTTTGGTGGTGTATTCCGTGCTACATCTGGCTTACAAGAAAAATATGGTAAGCATCGTGTGTTCAATACACCGTTAACTGAACAAGGTATTTTAGGTTTTGCTAATGGTTTAGCGGCGTTTGGTGCGCCTGCATTAGCTGAAATTCAGTTTGCAGATTATATTTTCCCTGCATTTGACCAAATCGTGAATGAATCAGCTAAGTTCCGTTACCGTAGTGGTAATGAATTTAATGTTGGCAATCTAACAATCCGTACACCATACGGTGGTGGTATTGCAGGTGGTTTATATCACTCACAATCACCAGAAGCTTATTTTGCTCACACACCTGGTTTGAAGTTGGTGGTACCACGTAACCCATATCAAGCAAAAGGTTTGCTTCGTGCATCGATTAAAGATGATAACCCTGTTATTTTCTTTGAGCCGAAACGTTTGTACCGTGCATCAACAGGTGAAGTTCCAGAAGAAGATTACAGCATCGAGCTCGGTAAAGCTGAAATCGTGCAAGAAGGCACTGATGTCACTGTACTTGCTTGGGGTGCACAGATGGAAATCATCGAAGACGCCGCTAAAAAAGCTGCAGAGCAAGGTATTAGCTGTGAAGTGATCGACTTACGTACCATTTTACCATGGGATGTTGAGACAATTGCTAAATCAGTGACCAAAACAGGCCGTTTAGTGGTAAGCCACGAGGCACCAATCACTAATGGTTTTGGTGCAGAAATCGTTGCAACAATTCAACAAGAGTGTTTCTTACACCTTGAATCGCCAATTGCTCGCGTGTGTGGCTTAGATACACCATACCCATTAGCACTTGAAAAAGAATATGTGCCGGATGCACTTAAAGTGCTTGCTGCGATTAAGCAATCAGTAGAGTTTTAGGAGTCAGTATGTCTAAAGATTTTATCTTGCCAGATATCGGCGAAGGCATCGTAGAGTGTGAAATTGTTGAATGGTTAGTTGCAGAAGGCGATTCTGTAAAAGAAGACCAGCCTATTTGTGATGTTATGACCGACAAGGCTCTTGTGCAAATTCCTGCTGTTCATGATGGTGTGATCATTAAGCTTTATTATGCAAAAGGGGATATTGCGAAAGTACATGCACCATTATTTGCAATGGATGTTGATGGCGAAGTACCAACACAAAGCGAAGAAGCGCAAGCTCCTGCTACTCCAACTGAAGCATCATCTGAGGCTGGTGAGCACTTAGAAGATTTCATTTTACCAGATATCGGTGAAGGTATCGTTGAGTGTGAAATCGTTGAGTGGTTAGTGAGTGAAGGCGATGAAATCGTTGAAGACCAAGCTGTGTGTGATGTAATGACAGACAAAGCATTGGTGCAAATTCCGGCTAAGTACACAGGTAAAGTTGAAAAGCTTTATTATCAAAAAGGTGATATTGCAGCGGTTCACAGCCCATTATTCCAAATGAGCATTGCAGGCCAAAGTGCAGAGCCAGATGTAAGTTCTGCGGTAGTTAAAGCACAAACAAATGCAGCAACTAAACCTTCGCAGAAGCCTGCGACTTCGGCAAACTCTAGCAAACAACTTAATAAGAAAGCTGTTGCTTCACCAGCTGTTCGTCGTAAAGCCCGCGAACTTGATGTTGATTTAACGCAAGTACCAGGGTCTGGTAAAAATGGCCGTATTTACAAACAAGATATCGAAGATTTCTTGAATGAAACACCAAGCCAAGTAGCATCACAACAAGCTGCGCCAAAAGCGGCAGAGCCTGTATCAACTGTGGCGTCTTCTGGTGGTAGTCGCGTAGAGCCTATTAAAGGCATTAAAGCGGCAATGGCTAAGCAAATGGTTGCTTCAGTTTCGACAATTCCTCACTTTACTTTCTGTGATGAAATTGACCTAACTAAACTGATTGCAATGCGCAGTGAGCTTAAAGAGCAGTATAAGCAACAGGGCGTTAAGCTCACTATGATGCCATTCTTTATCAAAGCACTGTCGTTAGCGATTAAGCAATTCCCAGTACTAAACTCGCAAGTAAATGATGATTGCAGTGAGCTAACTTACTTTGATGATCATAACATCGGTATGGCGGTTGATTCTAAGATTGGTTTACTTGTACCAAACATTAAATCATGCCAGTCAAAGAGTATCGTAGATGTTGCAAACGAAGTGACCCGCTTAACTGAAGCAGCACGTGATGGTCGTGTTTCACCGGATGACTTGAAAGGCGGCACTATTAGCATTTCTAACATCGGTGCGATCGGTGGCACAATTGCAACCCCGATCATCAATAAGCCTGAGGTAGCGATTGTTGCTTTAGGTAAACTGCAGCATTTACCTCGCTTTGATGCACAAGGCAATGTTGTTTCAGCTGCTATTATGCAAGTAAGCTGGTCTGGAGACCACCGAGTGATTGATGGCGGAACAATTGCACGCTTCAATAACTTATGGAAGTCTTACTTAGAAGATCCTGCAAAAATGATCATGGCGATGAGCTAGCATTAGTAAGCATTAAAAAACCAGCTTCGGTTTGGGCTGATACTTTATTAGGGATCTGAATACTCAGATCCCTTTTTTATTTCAACGTGAAATCAAATGCTTAGCCATCAAGATATGTCGAAAATAACATTCGAGAGCAGGTGTATCCTCATTAAAAACAATAGGTTAGTAGGTCTACTGTAATTAATGGTGTGAGGTGTAGTACCAATTGTCTGCGTATTTTATTATTTGAGTTACATCTTCTTCATCTAAATCCGCATAGCTCCTTGGGTCGCCGCCGTCAGGGACATATAAAAAACCAGAATAGTTGTCCAATATCCCTCTAAAGGTGTAGAAGAAAACGTATTTCGAACCGTCGATATCTTGAACCACAATCTCATTTCCGCCCATTGATATTTTTGAATACTCAGAGCCTAGTGCTATTAACGATGAATTATGTTGTACATTAGAGACAAGCTCGCCAGAGTAAACCCTTGCGACGACTTCTTGACGTTGAGATTCATATAAGTGGAAATCTGCATTTATCCAGAGCTTCGTAAACGGAACAAACTCTAGTACAGCAAGGGCAACCAATTGGACTGCTAAGGGAATTGTTGCCAACCACCTAATTTCTTTGAACTTAAAAAGACATGAAATGCTAAAACCGAGTCCCGTTAAAAAGACAATAAATACCACAAGCATCAACGGCATCATCAAGAAAGGAGTTATCCAATCAATGATTGACCATTGAAATGCCATTATTAATATAGCGAATGCCGACACCCCGACAGCTAGCTTAGCTCTGTTCTCTATTCCTTTAATCATTGACTTCCTTATTGTAAGTTTTTAATTTTGCTCGCGACTGTAAAGTCTAGAATATCTTCTATTGTATATTTCTTATCTGTAATGCCAAGCTTTTGAGCTGGTGTTGTTGCTTCCTGATACAGTCCTTTGTTTTTAAGTGACTTTTCGTCGGTCAATACGTAGTTGTTGTAGACCCTCAATATCTCAATAATCATAACCGCCCATTTAGGGTTGTATGAAGCGTAGCCATTCCATCGTTTACTGTTTGTGGCTGATGTTATTGGTCGCTCGAACATATTGATTCGGCGGCGTATCATTTGAAAGTAGTTATCAACTCCATATGTAGATACATCTAACAAATTCTCAGATAGCGTTTGGCTAACAGATATAGCGCCATGAAAGCCTACTAATGGTTTTACTTGAACAGAATGTCTAGATTTAGGAAATGGATGAACTAACCACTCTGATTTAGCCGATCCTGATTCAATAGTACGTTTGTGCATCTCGGCAGCCCAATATTGTTGCGATATTTGAGCTAGTTTTTCTCTATCAACTTTGGCCCTCTTTATGTCGCTCATAGTAATCCCATGCTTAAGAAGGACTTGTTCTGACCAGGCACGCTTGTCTTGCATTTGGCTGGCATTGTTCCTTTCTGCTTTTACAAGCACAGGGTAGAGTTTGCTGGCCGCAATCTGTTCTTTCATCACTAACCCAATACCAAGTTCAAAGCCTTCGTCGGCATCTGCGAATAAACGACTGTAACGCGCCTCATTTACGTACTGTTTCATCACTTCAAGTTGTGCCATGAGAGAATAAGTTTGTTGCACTAGTAAATTTTTATTTGGTGCTTTCAGAGGCTGGGTATCATCAACGTCATCAGTTTCGACTTCTTGATTGGATAGAACGTACTGACCATACCTTCTCTTGTGTTCAGGCTTCTTAAGATCACTACATCTGCTAATGTCTCTTTTAATTACTTCCCAGTCTGAGGTGGTGTCGAAGTTAACTGTACTAGCAAATACAAATCGAGTTTTATTGTCTACCGTTGAAGTATTTACCAGTTTCGTAGGGCGACTGTCCTTCTTATCACTCCAGTTAGACAGGTAGTGCTGCCTGTCCATACTAACTTCTAGGGTTTTGCCTTTTAAAGCCTGAATGTTGTTCTGTATGTGCCAACGGTCAAACTCAACACACTGGTTAAAGAAAAACTCGATACGGTGGTAAATTAAAGTGATAGGCACATCCAAAATTTCTTCCATTCTGTTGACGATACCTTTGTTAATAAGCATTCTGAACAATATTCCATTGATATCAGCTCTCTTTTGACCATACTCAGCGTTCAACGGTACGTTGAAAGGATTGTGACAGGCATTGCATTCAATCCTTTGGGCTTCTCGATACTTCAATGACTCTACTGTTGACGGTACTGTGCCTCTTAAGGTGTAACGCTTAGGCTTATCTAACCAATTTACCACCGCATTTCGACATGGCCTAGTTCGTCGTCGTGATGTTTCAAGTTTCTTATCAGGGCAACAAATCTCTTTATTGGAAAATATTTGCTTTTGCCTATTTGACTCTTCAACGAAAGCTTTGTTGTTTATCAGTTTTGTACTTGTGCCGCAGATGATGCAAGTTAACACGCGACCTATCTTTGTTTTAGTAAACCTATAATCATTACCTAACCCTCGCATTATAGAGCCATCAGCTTTGCGTTTGGGATTAAGTGCGGCTACACCATAGTTTCGGCAGTTTGGGTTCTTACAGTAGTTAAGCTGAATAGCTTTACCAGTGATAGGATCTTTGTAGGCTCTTGGGATTGGAAAGGCTGTAGGCTCGACACGTTCATTTTGATGCGGTGTCTTCGCAAGTGGTTTGTCACTCGAATAATGAAACTTCAGGTACAGCTCCGCTGTAATAAAGGCATCTATTGCGGCACCGTGTGATTTTCTTTCAGTAATGTCTATACCATAACGTATGCAAGCATTATCTAATTTGACCCATTTCCCATAGTTTTCCCTATTGGCAAAATCCCTCATCAAGCAAGATACGTCGTAATCTCTATTGAAGACAATATCTAGTCCACATCGATCAATTTCTGATTGCAGGAAATCAACATCAAATTCTGAATTGTAAAAGGAAAGTCGTGCACCATCTATGAACTCTAGAAATTCTTCAGCTATTTGGCAGAACGTTGGCTTATCAAGCAAAAATGAATCTTCAATTTGGTGTACCGCGTGGGCTTCCGACGTACTCTTCTTACCTTCAGGGTTTAAGAAGTAGTGGAAGATGCTGCCTGTGATATCGCCATCAATTATTTCTACGGCAGCAAGGTTAACAATGCGATGCTTGCCCTTGCGTGGAGACAAGCCAGTTGTCTCTGTATCTATTATTACTACTCTGTCCATTGATCCCCCTAGCGATCAATTCTAGTAATAATTAGAAAAATTTCAATTAACTACTTAAGCTATTGAATATATAGAAAATACATCTGCTCGCGAATGTTTTTTTTGCGTAAGTTTTAATGTTAACCCTATGATTTTATGTACATAAATAAAAAGGGATCTACATATGTAGATCCCTAATAAAGTATCAGCCCAGCTTCGGCTGGTTTTTTTGATTGTAAATATTGTAATTGCTATTTACCGTAAAAATACAACCCATAACCGAGTAACAGCGCAGGCATTGTTGAATACACCGTCGCGATTAAGGCCGCTTTTGGCGCTAATGCGATAGCTGGGAATAGGGCATCGCCGTCATTTGAAATTGCATTGGCTGCCATCGCACTAAATGGAATAATACCTTGAATATAGAGTGTCATTACGACGATTTGTGGCCCGCAGCCAGGTAATAAGCCAATAGCCACAGCCACCAGCGGTGCAAGATAAGCATACTCAGAAAACCAGGCTGTTAAATCTACACCGACTAGGTTAACGAGAATTTCAAACAGCATAAAACTGGCAACAACCCAGGCAGTAACAAAGTGCGTGTCCATTAACACTTTCGTGAGTTTTGAGGGAGGTGAGCAAGGCGCTTCTTCACTGGTTAATTGCTTATAACTGCTGCCTTTAGAAGACAGAGACCACACAACCACAGTGAATAGCGCCATGATCGAGCCAAACAGGGTGACGCCAGTATTAACGCTTTGACTAAATTCGCTAAGGTCAGAATTGGTAGCAATAACAAAAGCAATAATCAAGCTTGGTACTAGGGTAAACTTCCAAATAGGGCGGCTAAATTTCAAAGCTCTTGGTTGGCATTGTGGCTGCTCGGTATATTCACTTGCTTCGTCAGGTTGAAATTTATCTGGGCTATGAAATGTATTAACTATCTGACCGCTAATAATACCTACAGCAACACCGATTAACATCATTAATAAACCATCAAGCGGGCGGGTTGCTAACAGTAAAAAGGCGGCATCGCCCATAGTTGCGGTTAAGACAGCAACAACAGAGCCAAAGCTAGCCTGCTTTTTAGTAAATTGGGTTACCACAATAATAGCACCCCCACAGCCAGGCAAAGCACCTAAAATAGACGCAAAGCTCACCTCTAGAATGCCTGATTTAGCACGTAAATAGCTAAGCTGTAATTGAGGAAGACGATCAATAAGGTAGTAATAGATTAATAAGGTGGCTGCAACAAATACAGATACTTGAAAAAAAGCATCACTCAGCGCTTGTAGGGTGAATTCTCGGCTTGCAGGTACCACTAAAGAAATCAGTAATAAAAGGGGTAAAATTAAGCGTTTATTGTCCGTAATGTAACACCTCGCTTTATTAGGAATAAACCTCGTTTGTGTTAGTGAGAGCATACAGTGCAACCTAAAAATTAATCAGGTTACACTGTATTACGATTTTAAATGAAAATCAATCTCATTTGTGTCTATTTGCGTTGGAACTCAGAAGTGGCATTCCAGCTCGGCCATTCTTTTCGTTCTGAGATATCAAAACCTACTTGATAGAATAACTGAAGGTCCTGAACGGCACCTGATAAATCCCATTCATCACGGTAACGGTCGCAAGGCTGATGATAACAACCACGAAGCACTAGGCTCATACGCTTACGGTAATTTGCCGTTTCTTCGTCAAGGGCTTCACTACCACCACCGGCATACATTGCTGGTACACCCATGTTTGCAAATGCAAAGTGATCAGAGCGGTAGTAACCACCCGAAGACGGTTTAGGATCACCAGATACTGTACGGCCTTGTGCTTTAGCAGCTGTTTCTAGCAGGTTATCCATTTCTGATTTGCCAATACCAACAACACTGATGTCTTTCACTTTACCTAATAGGTTTAAGCTATCCATATTGATGTTAGCAACCGTTTGTGATGCTGGGATCACTGGATTTGCAGCATAATATTTCGAGCCAAGTAAACCTTGTTCTTCAGCAGTAACGGCTAAGAAAGTCATTGAACGGCTAGGGTGCTCAGGTAAGGTCGCGAATGCTTCAGCAACTTCGATTAAACCAGCAGTGCCCGTTGCATTATCGTGGGCGCCATTATAGATTTGGTCGCCTTTGCGGGTTTTATCTGTACCAAGGTGATCCCAGTGAGCTGAATAAATGATGTGCTCGTCTGGCTTTTCGCTACCTGGTAACGTTGCGATAAAGTTATACGAAATTGACTTTTTGATTGTGTTATTTACTTCAACACTTGCAGTTAGGTCGCCCATATCAACATGGTAAGCGCCTTTTGCCGCATTCGCTTTCATGGTATCGAAATCTAAGCCTGCTTTTGTGAAAAGCTCTTTAGCAACATCAGTTGTTACCCAGCCTTCAACAGCAACACGGTCCATGTTGTTATTTTCTTTTTGGAAACCAAATTGCTCACCGCTCCAAGAGTTTTCAACAACTGACCATGGGTAAGAAGCCGGTGCTGTTTCGTGAATGATAATCGCACCTGCTGCACCTTGACGGCTTGCTTCTTCATATTTGTATGTCCAACGACCATAATAGGTCATGGCATCGCCGGTGAATAAATCAGGGTTTTTCGTCGCAAAACCAGGATCGTTTACCAGCATAACAACTGTTTTGCCTTTAACATCTAGGCCTTCGTAGTCGTTCCAGTTGTATTCTGGTGCATTAACACCGTAGCCAACGAATACTAATTCAGAATCTTTAATGCTTTGCTTAGCACTAATACGGCTGCTACCCATTACCATATCTTTTTTGTATTGGTAATCTTTGCCGCCAATGGTAAGTACCATGTCTGAATCTGCTTCTAGTGAAACAAGCGGTACTTCTTGTAAGAAGCTATCACCGTTACCCGGCTCAAAACCCAATGCTTTAAATTGGTCGGTTAAATAGGCAAGCGTTAGCTCTTCACCTTTAGATGATGGTGCACGGCCACCGAACTCATCAGAGGCAAGCACTTTAATATGCTCTGCTAGTTGCTCTGAATTAATGCTTTGATAGGCTTTTTCGACATCACTTGATGTGATACTTGTTGAAGCACAGCCCGCAAGAATGGCACTTGCAAGGACTGTCATTGGAAAATAGCGTTTCATAATAGCTCTTTTTTTGTTTTATGGTGGCATTAGTATATGAGGTTCTATTAATGAGAACCAGTTTTTACGGTAAACTACCCACAATACATCAAGAAGTTAAAAAATAAGCAATGAAACGATTTACTGCTCCCGAGCAATGGTCAACACAATACCTCACAACGGGTGCTTTTAGTGACCTAGCGACGCTATTTAATTTAGATAAACTGTCAGATTGGCCATCTTGCCAGTGGTTTAATCAATATCTAAATGCGAAAACTACACAGGGCAAAGCCATAACCTTTGTTGAAGATGAAAAGTTTGCTGATGAAACCCGTTATTATGAGCAAATCATATTTGAGACAGGGCAAGTACCAACAAGACAACAAAATTGGCATGACCTTTTTGGTGGCTTTATTTGGTGTTTATTCCCAAAAACCAAAGCGCTGATTAATCATCAGCATATCGAAGAAATTAAACTGCATGGTCTAAAAGAGCGTAGTAAACACCGAAATGCGCTTACTTTATTTGACGAATGCGGTGTGGTGCTGGCAATTACTGAGCAAAGCTGGCAGCAGCAATTACGCGACCACCAATGGCAGCAAGCCTTTGTAGAGCAACGTGAACATTGGGGTAAAAGCATTAGGCCATTTATGTTTGGTCATGCTAACTACGAAATGCTCACTCAGCCGTATATTGGTTTAACGGGTAAAGCAATATTTGTAATTGTTCCTGATGACATATTTTGTAAAGATTTAAGCGAGCAATATGCGTATCTAGATCAACGTCTTTATGAGATGATAAAGCTTGATGATTGTTTGCGTGATAATAAAAACTTATCACCCTTACCCTTGTTAGGCGTACCAGGATGGTGGACTGACAATGAAAATCCAGAATTTTACAGTAACACTGATTACTTTAGACCGAAACGAAGGAAACGCACATGATTGAAGTGGCAGGGCTTAAAAAGAAGTTTAAGCTAACAAAAGATCATAAAAAAAATAAAACGGACAACGTAGACCCCCGTGAAGATAAAGAGTTTTTTCATTCTGTAAGAGACGTCAGCTTTCAATGTAACAAAGGTGAAGTACTCGGTTTACTCGGCCCAAATGGTGCCGGTAAAACAACCACCCTTAGAATGATTTCAACTGCCTTAAAACCAGATGAAGGCAGTATTACCATCTCTGGTCACGATATCGTTAAAAAGCCATTGGTTGGCCGCAAATCAATTGGATTTCTGTCAGGTAGTACCGGCTTATATGGGCGTTTAACAGTTAAAGAAAACGTTGAATACTTTGCCCGTTTGCATGGCATGAGTAAAAAAGCGGTAGCCGCTCGTTGTGATGAACTATTCACCTTACTTGATATGCACAGCTTTATTGATAAACGCGCCGAAAACCTTTCAACAGGTATGAAGCAAAAAGCCAATATTGCTCGCGCTGTTGTTCATCATCCTGATGTGGTTATTCTTGATGAGCCGACAACTGGTTTAGATATTATGACTACGCAAACCGTAATTAACTTTATTCGCGGCCTTAAAGAGCAGGGCACACCAGTTATTTTCTCAACGCACCATTTAGATGAAGTAGCCTTACTTTGTGACCGTGTTGCAGTGATAAACCAAGGTATTAGTTGCTTTGATGGCACCTTAGATGAGTTTAAACAAACAGGTCAAAGTGAAGAATTAAACCAAGCGTTTATGAATATTTTAACGGAGAGCCGTGATGTTTGAAGTATTTAAAAAGGAATTAAAAGAGCTATTACGTGACCGTAAAACATTGATATTCGTTGTTGCACTACCGGTTGCTATCTTCCCACTGTTATTTGCTGTGATGGCATTTATCAGTTCACAAGCGGCGTTAGAGGCAGAACAAGAGGTCCATACTTACGCTATTATCAATGGTAATTACGCGCAAGATTTTACAGATAAGGTGTTTTACCATAAGAGCTTTGCTTTATATAAAGGCGACGAAACCTTTAATACGGTAGACGATCTCACTAAAGCGGTAAAAGCAGGTACCATAGACATGGGTATCTATTTACCGTCAGACGCTAAGCAAACGTTAGATGATGCAAAACAAAGCGAATGGCAAGTTGTGTATAACGACGCAAAAGCAATTAACTTCCTATTTGACCGTGTAAAAGAACTGGCAAAAGAATATGGCGATACGCTGCGTACAAACAAACTATTAAGCTTTGGTGTATCAGAAGAGCAACAAGCTGCCATTATCGAGCCTATTAAAGTTGTGAAGGTCGACACTGCTGATAAACGTGAAAATCTTGGTGAGAAAATTGGTGGGTTTATTCCTTATCTACTTATTCCTCTGGTATTGATGGGCGCAACGTATCCGGCGATTGATTTAGGAGCTGGTGAAAAAGAGCGAGGTACGCTCGAAACCCTTCTACTTACACCAATCACCCGTACACAGCTTGTGTTAGGTAAGTTTGTAACTTTACTTGCTTCTTCTATTGCGACAACCACTATTACCGTACTCAGTATGGGTGTGTGGATATCAGTGGCCATTGCATTTGTAGATTTAGCCGTTGTTAAAAACGCATTTAGCTCTTTAACCGTATTAGATTTAGGCCTGATTTTTGTGTTGTTATTACCTATTGCTGCAATCTTCTCATCATTAGCGTTGGCTATTTCAATTTATGCGCGAACCTTTAAAGAAGCGCAAAACTACATGGCACCACTTAGCATGGGTGTAATTTTTCCAATTATGGTTGCCTTGATGCCGAATGTTGAACTGACGAGCAAAACTGCTTTTATTCCTGTTACAAATGTAGCTTTGGCAATCAAAGAAATTATTAAAGGTACAGTTGATTACACACTCGTGGGTTTAATTTTCTTAGCGACAGTCATTGTGGCAGGTGCATTACTTGCGTTTTGCGTTAAATGGTTCAATAAAGAAGATGTCTTATTTAGATAAGAGATACTGATTTTGCCTAATAATAAAGCACCATTTTGGTGCTTTATTTGTTTCTGAGCTTATCTAAGTGCCTGCTAATCCATATTAATTAATAATTTTTCTGTATACTCCGCTTTTATTACTATTCTCTCCTATACTCTAATGCAGAGTAGAAAAGAAGGCTTTCGATTCAATGGATTCTGGACATTCAGCGCATTTCTATCAACGTCATAAATTACCAATACTCGCTTTTTGTATTCTCTTGTTATTGGCTATTTTTGTAACTGTAAAGTATGAATACGACCTTAGAGAGGATGTGTTCAGCCGCACCTATGAACAGATGCAGAGAGAGCTCGATACTAAAGAAAGTGCACTAAAAACAAGTTTAAGAGAGAATATTTCTGCACTTAACTTTTTAGATTCAACGCCGCCAGTGCTTGCAATTATGCGCGCTACCAATGATCAAAATATAGATCCCGTTTTAGGCACGCCTATCTCGGCATGGAAAGACCGTCTAGCAAAAATCTTTACTGGTTTTATGACAACAGATAAAGACTTAGCTCAGGCTCGTTATATTTACATTGCTGATAATGGCAAAGAGGTTGTACGCGTTGATAGTGTGAATAAACAGGTCTTTAGAATTAGTGAGGACAACTTACAACGCAAAGGCCAACGTGATTACATGCAAATTACGGCAAAGCTTGAAAATGGTCAAATCTACTTATCACCAATTAACTACAACCGCGAGAATGGTCGTTTACAACAGCCTTATACCAGCACATACCGGATTGCGAAGCTGGTGAAAGATAACGAAGGTAAGCCCTTTGCTGTTCTTATCCTCAATTATTATGCAGAAGATCTTATTAACAAGCTAACAAGCAAATCATCAGATAAATTTTCTGTTTATCTGTTAAATGCTCAACAACAATTTATCTATCATCCAAAGGAGTCATACCGTTTTAGTTTTGAGTTCGATGATCCACATTATTGGTCAGAGGAATTTAGTGCCGACCTCAAAATTAGTTCAGTTGATTTTTTTGACGTAGTAAACCTGCCTGAAAAACTATATATAGATAAAATTATTGAGTTTAAAAATGGTGTACATATGCAGCCGCTGACACTGGCTGTCTCAATAAATACCGATACATTGCTGAATGAAATACATCAAAAGCGATTAAGGTTTATTGGCATTTTATGCTTAATCATTTTAGTCGTGCTGATGTTATTTATAATTTATCAACGTGACATCAACAGAAAAATTGAGCTGAGCTTCCTAAAAGAAAAGAACAGTAAAATTATTGAAGACTCAACAGATGCCATTATTATGGTTCAGCCAGATGGTGTTATTTGTAATGCCAATGAAACGGCAAAGACGTTTTTTGGTATAACAGAGCAAACCACCCATTTTGATACCTTGTTTAATTATAACGATGAAGATTTTCAAGGGATTGCACAAGCCATTAAAGAAGGGCAGCGGTGCTCGTTTGAGGCGGTTCACATCAGCGAGCAAAGCACACATTATTTCTCGATTACCATGACACCTGTTTTTGATGCAGCAAAACAGCAATATCAAATAGCGGCAATACTACGCAATATTGATTCACTTAAGTGCGCTCAACATCAACTAGAAAAGCTTAATGTGACACTAGAAGAAAAAGTGAAAAGCCGCACAGCCGAGCTCGAAAAGGCCACCGAAGAAGCATTAGCTGCCAGTAAAGCTAAAAGTGAATTTGTTGCTAATATCTCCCATGAAATCCGCACTCCGATGAATGGTGTGCTTGGCATGCTCGAAATGCTTGAAGAAGAGCCATTATCTACTCAGCAAATGCAATACTTACACTACGCAAATACCAGCGCTAACTCATTGATGACACTGATCAATGACATTCTTGATTTTTCAAAGATTGAAGCTGGTAAACTTGATTTAGATAGTCACGAGTTTGATGTTGTTTCAGTGTGCAGTGATTTAATAACATCAATGGCCGTTCAAGGTCAGAAAAAAGGTATTGAAATCCTGTTCGATGCGCATGCTATTACTAATCGTACTGTAATGGGAGATAGCCACCGCTTAAAACAAATTCTCAATAATTTACTCAGTAATGCATTTAAGTTTACTCATAAAGGCCATGTAAGTTTAACGGTTAAGGAGCAGCTGCATACAGATAAGTCGCTTTGCCTAAGCTTTGTTGTCGAAGATACAGGCATTGGTATTTCGAAAGAAAACCAAAGTAAATTGTTTGAAGTGTTTACCCAAGAGGACTCAAGCACAACACGCCATTATGGTGGCAGTGGTTTAGGGCTTTCAATTAGTCGAAAACTCGCTCAATTGATGGGCGGTGATATTATCGTTGAGAGTGAAAAAGGTAAAGGAAGCCGCTTTTGGGCAAGCATCATAGTGTCACTCAGTGGCTCATTAAAAGAGCAGGGTGCGATTACGGCTTTGAATAACAAACACGTTGGTTGTGCAGTTTTATATGATCTGCTTGGTCAGAACATTGAAACCCAATTAGAGAAATCTTGTCAGCCTCAGCCATCGAAAGTTTCTCGATTAAGTGATATACCTGAAAATGTTTTCAATGAGTTAGACTTACTAATCATTGATCATAAACACCCAGAACTAAACAATGTGTTGAGTTTTGCAAATAGATACCCCGACACCTGTATATTAATTTTAGGTGTTATGGCATCACTTAAACAAAAAGAAACATTACCGAGTAATTGTGCCGTTATTGCAAAACCTGTCACTCCAGATGAATTAGCCTATAAACTCGCGGTTTTATTTAATGATAATGACTCTGTTATTGAGCGTAAGAATACAGATACTAAAGAAATTATTGAGCTTGATTTAACATCTCGTTCAGTGCTTATCGTCGACGATAACATGATTAATATTGAGGTGAGCAAAGCGATTTTAAGAGATAGTCATGTCCATATTGAATCAGCCAGCGATGGTCTTGAAGCAATTGAGGTATTGAATAACAGCGAAACTCAATTTGATCTGATCTTAATGGATTGCCAAATGCCAAACTTAAATGGGTATGACTGTACCAAAGCAATCAGGCAGGGCAAAACAGGTGAGAAATACCAAGATGTGGTGATCATCGCTATGACTGCAAGCGCGATGGCTGGGGATAGAGAGAAATGCCTTAGTGTTGGCATGAACGACTATATCACCAAGCCAATTAAACAAGCCACATTGCGTAAAAAGCTCTCAATGTGGCTGAAGACTTAAGCGGCATCACAGTCTTTATTAAATGCAGGTTTAGGCGTTAATGTACTAATATCAGCAGAGTGAATCACTTTTTGTGTTTCACTCCAGTGCAATAACTCAATACGGCCAGAGCTGTTTTCAACTAATGCAGTGCAGCTCTCAATCCAGTCGCCATCATTGCAATACAAAATTCCATCAACCACTTTAACGGCTGGGTGATGAATATGCCCACAAATGATGCCATCGACGGCTTGTTTTTTTGCTTCGTGGATTGCCGCTTTTTCAAATGCGTCAATTGCTTCACGTGCTTTATGAACTCGCGCTTTTATCCAAGAGGCCAATGACCAATAATTACCGCCAAATAAACGGCGAATGCGATTAGTCCAACGATTTAAAAAAAGTAAAAAGTCGTATCCTGCATCGCCCGCAATACTGATTAATTTGTTGTAGCGGGTTGCTGAATCAAAATCGTCGCCATGCAACAGTAAAAACCGTTTGTTGGCTTTTGTGGTATGGATATATTGTTTATGTACTTCAATACCGAATAATGAATCATTGGCATAATGGCGAAAGGTTTCGTCGTGGTTACCCGGTATATAGATCACTCGAGTGCCATCTTTCGCTTTTTGTTGAATAAGCGCTAATACATCATAATGACTGGGGTGCCAAAAGAACTGTCGTTTCATCGACCATAAATCGACAATATCACCGACCAAATACAGAACATCGCATTCAATCGCATTTAAAAAGTCTAGTAAATACTGCGCTTGGCAGTCTTTATAACCTAAGTGAACGTCGGAAATCCAAACGGCAGGATAGTGGGTTTTACTACTGCAAGTGGTGTTATTCATGGCATTTACTCATGGTGTAATAAAGTAAATGCTAGGCAGAATCAATGACAGTTAAAAGACGCTTTAGCGAAACATCTATGACAATTAATAAATACAAAAAAACCGCCGAAGCGGTTTTTTATATTTTGTTGAGTTGACTTAATTAGCCTTTAACAAGTGCGGCAATTTCGGAAGCGGCACTATCTAAATCAAGCATTAGCTTTTCACCAGTACGACGGTTTTTAAGCTCAACCTTATTTTCATCAAGGTTACGCTCACCAATAACCAGCGTGAAAGGCACACCTAACAACTCCATGTCGTTAAACATAACGCCAGGGCGCTCTTTACGGTCATCAAACAACACATCTAAACCTGCATCTTTTAAACCTTTGTAAAGGTTATCTGCAATATCAGGAATACGATGAGACTTATGCATGTTCATAGGTACAATCGCTAAATCAAATGGTGCGATAGGTTGCGGCCATTTAATACCGTATTGGTCGTTGTTTTGCTCAATAGCGGCAGCTACGATACGTGATACACCAATGCCGTAACAACCCATTGTCATTACTTGGTTTTTACCTGATTCACTTAATACGCCTGCTTTCATTGCTTCTGAGTACTTAGTGCCAAGTTGGAAAATATGGCCAACTTCAACACCACGTTTAATTTGCAGTGAACCTTGGCCACACGGGCTTGGATCGCCTTCCACGATATTACGGATATCAGCCACTTCGTAGTTTTCTACATCGCGATCCCAGTTGATACCGCTGAAATGTTCACCATCTTTATTAGCACCCGCTACAAAATCAGCCATTACGTTAGCTGTGCGGTCAACAATTATTGGCATTGATAGGCCGACTGGGCCTAAAGAGCCAGGTTTTGCACCAATAGCAGCAACGATGTCTTCTTCTTTCGCCATTTCAAGCGGTGAGTCTACAAGCGGGTGTTTCTCAGCTTTTAACTCGTTTAGATCATGGTCACCACGTAATACAAGGGCAACTAAACCACGTTGTTCGTTTTCATCTGGTGCGCCATAAACGATTAATGTTTTCACGCCACGATGAGGTTTAACACCATAGTGCTCTTTAAGTTCAGCAATTGATTTAGCATCAGGGGTTGGGAACGCTTTTAGCTCTTTGCTTGCAGCTGGGCGCTCTTCAGTCGGTGCTAGTGCTTCTGCTTTTTCGATATTTGCAGCATAATCACTAGCATCACTAAATGCGATTGCATCTTCGCCTGATTCTGCAAGTACATGGAACTCATGTGACACGCTACCACCAATTGAACCTGTATCAGCGATAACAGGGCGGTAATCAAGGCCAAGGCGCTCGAAGATGTTGCAGTATGCTTTGTGCATTACTTGGTATGTTTTCTCTAAACACTCATCACTTAAGTGAAAAGAGTAAGCATCTTTCATCGTAAATTCACGAGCACGCATTACACCAAAACGAGGGCGAACTTCGTCACGTACTTTTGTTTGTACTTGGTAAAGAGTCAGCGGTAATTGCTTATAAGAATTTACTTCTTTACGTACAAAATCAGTGATCACTTCTTCGTGTGTTGGGCCAAGTGCAAATGGGCGGTTGTGACGGTCATTAATACGAAGTAATTCAGGACCAAATTGCTCCCAACGACCAGACTCTTCCCAAAGATCAGCTGGTTGGATAATAGGCATTAACATTTCGATAGCGCCTGCTTTATCCATTTCTTCACGTACGATGTTTTCTACTTTTTTAAGTACGCGTAGACCAGAGGGCAACCATGTATACAAACCCGACGCAACGCGGCGGATCATGCCTGCTCGTAGCATTAATTGATGAGAAACAATTTCTGCATCAGACGGAGTTTCTTTAAGTGTTGCGAGTATATATTGACTGGTACGCATCTCTATTCCAAGTAGTGTTAAAATTATTATCGTTTACTCAAGACGTTTGAGTAATAACAAGGCGCTAAGTTTACCAGTGGAAGCACTGACACTAAAGCGCTATATGCTAAAAACTAGCATTTTTCAATGCTGGTCACTGTATTATGATTGTCCTGAACATACCACCTAATATTAAAATCATATAAGGTCATGCCGTAGCTTTGTTCTGAGTCACGTTGCTTTTTATAAGCAGGGCGAGGATCTTGCTTTAATACATTGGTGATAAACGCTTTTAATTCAGGTTGCTCAGTTTGCTTTGCGATAAACGCCAGGGCTTCTTCACTAAACTCAACGCTCATATCGGTTTCTGGTCGGGTATCGGCAAAGCCTGCGGTGGCATCGGTCATTGCGTCTGAGTAGGGCAAATATGGCTTAATGTCTAAAATAGGTGTGCCATCGAGTAAATCGATACCTGAAAGCAATAAACTTAACTGACCATTTTTATATTCGATACCCTCTAATTTTACAGCACTCATGCCAATTGCATTTGGGCGAAAGGTTGCACGTGTTGCAAATACACCTTTACGTTCATTACCGCCTAGGCGAGGGGGTCTCACCATTGCTGAATAGCCTTTATCTGCGGTTTCATGAAATCTGAATAATAACCAAATATGGCTAAATTCATCGAGGCCGCGTACAAACTCTTCACGATTAAAATCGCTGCTGAATACCAGCTTTGCTTTAGCTTCAGGAACTAAACGAGGTTGGCGAGGTATGGCAAACTTTTGTTTATAAGGAGATTGAATATGGCCGACGGCAGTTAATTGGTATTCGCTCATTGTGCATTGTTGTTAAGAAAATCTGCCGACATTTTACATGCAAACGTAAAAAAAGGCAGTCGAGACTGCCTTTTAAATATTTGGACTGTATAGTCTAAATTAAAACATGTATTGGAATGATACAGACGCTACATCCATATCTGGGTCAATATCATCTTCTAATTTATAGCGCTCATACTCTAAACGTACTTGCATGTTTGTTGTGAAGGCATATTCTACACCTGCACCATAAAATACATCACCACCATCTGTATCAGCACTAACGCTGCCAAGCTCGCCTAGGTCTTGCTCAATTTCAGCATCCCACTCTAGCCAACCACCTTTGGCATAAACAGAAAAGCTATCTGTAATTGGGGCTGCTAAGCGTGCTGCTAATGAAACACCGTCAATTTCAGCTTTAGAATCGATATCGCTTACTTCATCAAAATTTTGATAAGCAAGTTCAAGGCTTAAGTACTTGTTAAACTGAGTACCAATATAACCTTTTAGCATTTGTGAATCGTCATCGAAGTCAGTGTCATTTTCACTGTCTTCAAACTCAAAAGAATATTGGCCGTAGCCGATACCGGTATAAATACGCGGAGAATCCATTTCGGTAATATCTGCATGTGCAGCATTATTAAAACCTAGTAGTGCTAAAGAAAGTGCAGAAAGTGAAATTGCTTTAATCATTTAATAGCTCCTTTATAAAATAAATAAACGAATGTTTCGCGTCATTCACAAGGAGTATTGCAACGGCAATGCCAACACAAAAATAAAGCCTAAAGTATTGTTTTTAGGCTTTATTAAGTGGTTTTTTGTGCAGTTTGTTGAAACTGTAATCAGGCATTCAGTTTGGCAGTCGTAACAATTTCAGGGTGCTCTGTAGAAGTTACTAGGTGCAGTTTTTAAATCGGTTTAGTTTTATGCTTTTTGTAATAGGGTTTCTGTTTCTATCGCGATCTCTTTCATTTTAATCGCATAGTTTTCAATTTTCTTTTCTTCGTCAGTTACGGCTGTATATGAAGGCACTTCGATTGGGTAGCCTGCTTCATCCATCGCTATAAAACTAATAACACAATGATTGGTTTCAACTAGGTTTTGGGTTTTAGGGTCGCCGCAGCGTACTTGAATAAAGATTTGCATGCTGGTTTTACCTGTGTGAGCGATACTGGCTTTCACTTCGACTATTTGGCCAACCAAAATAGGGCGCTGAAACTTTACACCCGCAACAGAAACAGTAACGCAGTAATGACCGCTCCAACCTGCAGCACAGGCGTAACCAGCTTGGTCAATCCACTTCATTACCACACCACCATGAACCTTGCCGCCAAAATTGACATCAGTAGGTTCAGCTAAAAAACGAAAGGTTACACTTGAAGACGGCATACTTTACTCACTTTTATAAAACACGACATTTTCAGCATAGCCTAAAAAAGGGGCCGAAGCCCCTGCAATTTAGGATAAATTTTAATTAAATGAGTAACGTGCGTTACATATTAGGATAGTTTGGCCCGCCAGCTCCCTCAGGTGTTACCCAAGTAATATTTTGACTAGGGTCTTTTATGTCGCAGGTTTTACAGTGCACACAGTTTTGTGAGTTGATCACAAACTCTTTTTCACCTTCAACTTCTTGTACTTCGTAAACTCCCGCAGGGCAGTAGCGTTGTGCTGGTTCATCGAATTTAGGTAAATTCACTGCAATTGGAATCGAGTTATCTTTTAGCTTTAAATGGCATGGCTGCGATTCTTCATGATTGGTATTTGATAAAAACACCGATGAAAGTTTATCAAAGCTAAGCTTGCCGTCTGCTTTCGGGTAATCGATTTTTTCGGCCTGATCAGCTGCAACTAATGTGGCATGATCTGGCATGTTGTCTTCAAAGTTAAATGGTAAGTTACCACCAAATAGGTTTTGATCGAGGGTGTTATAAGCACCACCTAAGAACTTACCGAGTTTGTGCATAACAGGGCCAAAGTTACGCGATTGATAGAGCTCTTTGTACGCCCAGCTTTGTTCAAAAGCTGATTTATATTCAGCTAAATCGGCATTTTCTTTACCGTCGCTAAGAGCTGCTACGATCACATCAGCGGCAACCATGCCTGATTTCATGGCTGTGTGGTTACCTTTGATCTTAGCAAAGTTTAATGTGCCGGCATCACAACCCACAAGTAAACCACCCGGGAAGTGCATTTTCGGTAATGAACGCAGGCCACCTTTGGCAATGGCTCTTGCACCATAGGCTATACGTTCTCCGCCTTCTAAAACATCTTTAAAGACAGGGTGATGTTTCATGCGCTGAAATTCATCAAACGGGCTCAAATGTGGATTTGAATAGTTAAGATCAACAATTAAGCCTACGACAACTTGATTGTTGTCGCTGTGATACATAAACGCACCACCACTGGTATCACCGCTTAACGGCCAGCCTGTGCCATGTACGACTGTGCCTTCTTTGTGTTTACTCGGGTCGATTTGCCAAATTTCTTTGAAACCTAAACCGTAATGCTGTGGTGACGCATCTTTATCAAGGGCAAAGTGTTTAATTAGCTCTTTACCTAAATGACCGCGGCAACCTTCTGCAAATACTGTATATTTAGCTCTAAGCTCCATACCCGGCATGTAACCATCTTTTTCGTTGCCGTCTTTATCAAGGCCCATATCGCCAGTGATAATGCCTTTCACTGTTTCGTCTTCAATAATTAAAGAGTGAGCACTAAAGCCAGGGAATATTTCTACCCCTAAGTTTTCCGCTTGCTCTGCTAAAAAGCGACATACATTACCCATAGAGACAATGTAATTGCCTTCGTTATGGAATGTTTTAGGGCTAGCAAAGTGGGGGATGCTGGTGGCTTTTTCACTGTTATTGAACCAGTAAATATCATCTTGCGTTACTTTAGTGGTAACTGGAGCGCCTAATGACTGCCAATCAGGTAATAATTCATCCAGCGCTTTGGTTTCAAAAACCGCACCCGATAAAATGTGTGCGCCCACCTCAGAGCCTTTTTCTACCACACAGATCATTAATTCTTGTTGTTTTTCTTGTGCTTGTTGAGCCAATCTAATCGCAGTTGATAAACCTGCTGGGCCTGCGCCTACGATGACTACATCAAATTCCATGGTTTCGCGTTCGACCATATAAACCTCTTCTCGGTGACGGACCTGCTGTAAAGAACCTTATTTCATACTTGCAAATGAAACGTTACAGGCTGTGAATACTTTAAGGTTATTTTAGGTTGACGTTTACGTCAACAGGAAGTAGTCTGAATTCATAAAATAAATAAGTTGACGTTTAGGTCAACTTTGAGAACACACAATTGATGGAGTCACGATGAAAGTCCTCGTTCCAATTAAAAGAGTAATTGACTACAACGTCAAAGCACGCGTTAAAGCCGATAAAACGGATGTTGATCTAGCTAATGTAAAAATGGCGATGAACCCGTTTTGTGAAATTGCAATTGAAGAAGCTATTCGTTTAAAAGAAGCAGGAACTGCCACTGAGGTTGTTGCTGTAACTATTGGTAATAAATCATCTCAAGAGCAATTACGCACGGCTTTAGCACTCGGTGCTGATAAAGCCATTCATATTGAAACAGAAGAAAAGCTTGAGTCTTTACATGTTGCTAAATTACTTAGCAAGATTGTAGAGCAAGAATCACCTGAGCTGGTTATTTTAGGTAAGCAATCGATTGACTCTGACAACAATCAAACTGGTCAAATGCTTGCTGCTTTAACGGGTCGTGGCCAAGGTACTTTTGCATCTAAAGTCGATGTTCAAGCAGGTACCGTTAATGTAACGCGTGAAGTAGACGGTGGCTTACAAACAGTTGCTCTTAAACTACCTGCTATCGTAACCACAGACTTACGTTTAAATGAACCACGCTATGCTTCATTACCAAACATTATGAAGGCAAAGCGTAAACCTCTTGATGTAATTGCTGCTGATAGCCTAGGTGTAGACCTTGCGCCTCGCGTACAGCTGGTAGAAGTAAACGAGCCAGAAAAACGCAGTGGCGGTATTGTCGTTGAAGATGTTGCGACATTAGTAGAAAAGTTAAAAACAGAAGCGAAGGTGATCTAAATGAAAACATTAGTGATAGCCGAACACGATAAAGGTGTTCTAAAGCCTGAAACCAATAAAACGATTACTGCTGCTGTTAAACTAGGCTTTGATGTAGATTTACTACTTGCAGGCGAAAACTTAGCTGCAATGAGTGAGCAAGCAGCATCAATTGCAGGTGTTAGTAACGTACTTATTGCCGATGATGCAGCTTATGCAAATCAACTTGCAGAAAACCTAGCTGATTTGGTTTTATCTTTAGCTGATAACTATTCACACATTGTCGCAAGCGCAACAACAACGGGTAAAAACTTTATGCCACGTGTTGCTGCACTTTTAGATGTTGCGCAAATCTCTGAAATCATCGACGTTATTGATGCAGATACCTTTAAGCGTCCTATTTATGCAGGTAATGCAATTGCCACAGTTAAATCACTGGATAGCAAAAAGGTTATTACTGTTCGTGCAAGTAGCTTTGATATTGCACAAGAGCAAGCGCCAGTAGCTGTAACAAGTGTTGCAGGTAAAGGTTCTGTTGGTCTGAGTGAGTTTGTATCAGAAGAACAAACTGAGTCTGAGCGTCCAGAGCTTACTGCAGCACCTGTGGTTATTTCAGGTGGTCGTGGTATGCAAAATGGTGAAAACTTTGCGTTATTAAATGGTATCGCCGATAAACTAGGCGCAGCCATTGGTGCTTCACGTGCAGCTGTTGATGCGGGCTTTGTACCAAACGATATGCAAGTAGGTCAAACAGGTAAAATTGTTGCCCCAGATTTATATATTGCTGTGGGTATCAGTGGTGCGATTCAACACTTAGCGGGTATGAAAGACTCAAAAGTGATTGTTGCCATCAATAAAGACCCTGACGCACCAATTTTCCAAGTCGCTGACTATGGTTTAGTTGCTGATTTATTTGATGTGTTACCAGAGCTTGAAAGCGCTCTGTAATTCATAACGATTCTGGTTGTTAAAAGCTGTTCACCTTTTTAGGTGCGCAGCTTTTTTTCGTTTAACTATTTTACCGGAAGGTAACCAAACTCAAGCATTTTCTGTTGTATCTTGTTTGATTTAACAATCACAGCGAGCTTGTCGCCAATCTTTTTTGAACGAGGTGATTGTGTGTTTACGATAAGCACCAGTGGCCTTACAAAGGCATAGTCGCCACTTTGAATTGATTCGACAGAAGGGCTTACCCCATCTATCTCAAGTAAAGTTACTCGATTAATACGTCTATCATTTTCTAATTTACTAATGGCGCCATATGAATCGTAGGCAATGGCATTTGGAATACGCTGCACTATCCCAAGCGCTTGATTGAACTGATCGTAAAGCTCTACTTTTTGTTTAGAAAATAAACCTCTGTTACCTGCCATTTTAAGGCGTATAAAGTTACTACCAGGTTCTTGAATATAATCTAAATTTAAATACTCTAAAAAGACGTCAAAACTACCATGACTAGTGCCTTTGCTAAAAAGTAGGATCTCATCATTTTTTGCGCTTAGCTCTGGAGTATAAGGCGAAACCTCAGACCATGCCTTTAGTTTTCCTTGGTAAATATCGCTTAGTTTTTTAGTGGTAAGCTCAGTGATGTTTAAGTTTTTGTTTACAAAAAATGCGATTGCATCTTGGGCTATGATTATTTGCCGCAAAAAGGGCCAGCGTTGTTGTTCTTCTTTTGTTAAATAACGCGAGCTGGTGCCGATATCTATAACATTTTCGGCAATGGCTTTTATGCCTTTATCGCTGCCCATTGGCCTGATTTGGATACTATTTCCAAACTCTTGGCTTAAGTCGTCTTTTATATCGACTAATAATTCTGTCACTGTGGTTGAGCCGGCAATAAAAATAGGTTTGGTATTAATATTTTCTTCAATTGCATACGCACTATGTGCAGAGATAAGGGTTGTAGATAGCAAAAGGGCTTTAATAGAGCGAAATAGCATAGTAGACGCATACTCCTTAATAGTTAGCTTCCTATCAATATAGGCAATATGTCTGGCTTTGCTAATTCTTTAGGCTGTAAACTTTAAAATATTTAATGATTTACACACAAAAAAGCCGCTCGAAAGCGGCTTTTAAATTATGTAGTGTTTCTTATTAGTAAGTCGCGCTGCCTTTTGTACGAGGGAAGGCGATAACGTCACGTACGTTACCCATACCTGTTACATATGCAACTAAACGCTCAAAACCTAGACCAAAGCCTGAATGCGGTACAGTGCCGTATTTACGTAGGTCACGGTACCAGCTGTAATCTTCTTTGTTTAAGCCCATTTCTTCTAGACGCTTATCTAGTACATCTAGACGCTCTTCACGTTGAGAACCACCAATGATTTCACCAATACCTGGTGCAACTACGTCCATTGCAGCGACTGTTTTGCCGTCTTCGTTTTGACGCATGTAGAAGGCTTTAATATCACGCGGGTAGTTCTTAATAACAACTGGCGCATTAAAGTGCTCTTCAGCAAGGTAACGTTCGTGCTCAGACTGTAAATCTACACCCCATTCAACAGGGTATTCGAACTTCTTGCCACACGCTTTTAAGATTTCGATAGCATCTGTGTAATCAACTTGCGCGAAATCTTTAGTTACGAACTCTTCTAAACGAGAGATAGCTGTTTTCTCAACACGTTGTGCAAAGAATTCCATATCATCACGGCGCTCAGTTAATACTGCATTGAAAACATATTTCAGCATGTCTTCAGCAAGTTTTGCGATATCTTCTAAATCTGCGAATGCAACTTCAGGTTCAACCATCCAAAACTCAGCTAAGTGACGAGATGTGTTTGAGTTCTCAGCACGGAAAGTAGGGCCAAAGGTATAGATTTTTGACATTGCTGAGGCATATGTCTCACCATTTAATTGACCAGATACTGTTAAGAATGCTTCTTTACCGAAGAAATCTTCACTGTAATCGATGTCGCCTTTATCTGTGCGTGGTAAGTTTTGCATATCTAAAGTAGATACACGGAACATTTCACCGGCGCCTTCACAGTCACTTGCAGTGATGATCGGTGTGCTGATCCAGTAGTAGCCTTGCTCGTGATAAAAACGGTGAATCGCTTGTGCTAAACAGTTACGTACACGGGTTACCGCGCCCATGATGTTAGTACGAGGGCGAAGGTGTGCGTGCTCACGTAAATATTCAATGCTGTGACGTTTCGCAGACATAGGGTAGGTGTCTGGATTCTCAACCCAACCTAATACTTCTACAGAGTTAGCTTGAATTTCGAAAGACTGACCTTGACCTGCAGAAGGCACAAGAACGCCGGTTACAGATACAGAACAACCTGCAGTTAAACGTGTTACTTCATCATAATTATTGAGTGAATTAGGTACTACCGCTTGAATAGGATCAAAACACGAACCGTCATGAACGGCTAAAAATGAAATTCCTGCTTTTGAATCGCGGCGTGTACGGATCCAGCCTTTTACTGTTACTTGGCTGTCTACCGCAACCTTGCCTTTTAATAGCTCTGAAATCGCTAAATGGCTCATCTTCACTCCAATGATATAAGTTGCCTAATATAATAATGCTGTGCATTGCACTTGAATCGACTATCTTACCCTCGTAAATCAAATAAAAAAACTATTGAGGCGTACTCTTTAGTAGTTTTTCTTCAATTGAGCAAAATAGCAGCAATATTTTGCGTAAAATTTGCGTTTATTTAAATTCTCGCTGCGCTAATTGGTTATTTTGTGGCATTATTAACAATTCCCAATAGGATAACTGTCCTTTAGTCTTTAATTAAATTGTATAACAGGTGCTATGAAACAAGTTTTTATTCTTCGCGGCTTACCAGGCTCAGGTAAATCATATTACGCACAAAGCCTTGCTGATGAGTTGGTAGCTGGTAATGAAAGTGATTATGTCGTGTGCGCAACAGATGATTATTTTTATAATAGCGAAGGTGTGTATCAATTTGATAAGTACAAGTTATCTGAGTATCACAATCTAAACCTTGCACGCTTTATTAATGCCTTAGCAGAAGAAATCCCGTTAGTAATTGTTGATAACACTAATATTAAAAAGTGGGAATTTATCGCCTACGCACAAGCGGCCACTGCACTGGGTTATCAAGTAAAAGAAGTGATCGTTGGTGAAATTAAAGATAAATCATTACAACATCTTTACGCCAAGCGCTGTGAACATAAAGTACCGCTTCGAATGATCAGTAAAATGGCATATATGTTTGAATGGTAAAGTTTAAAGGAAAAGGAAGCATTAGCTTCCCTAGAGGGCGTGTTGACCTTTGTGGATTAAAATTTGTTCACTCTAGGAGCGATTTAATCGCGGCGCGAGATTTGTAACCTAGTGGGCTAAGTAAAAATCGAGCAAAGCTACCGCGTCCTGCTCACGCCCCTTACCTACATCCATGTAGGTAACAAAGAGTTAATCGCCCCTAGGAAGAACCCGAAGGGCAGCGCGTGTTTGGCATTGATGCTGCGTTATCGCCTATTTATGTGGAACAACCACACTACATAGGCTCTGCCTTGCCTAAATACCAAACACACTGCTGCAAAATTAATCACAAAGGGTCAACACGCCCTAATACGCCTGTTGTTCAATGGCTGCATAAATAGCATTGCATAACGTAGTTAAGCTTTGTTCGTCGCTTATGTAAGGCGGCATCAAATAAATTAACTTGCCAAACGGGCGTATCCACACACCTTGCTCGATAAAAAAGCGTTGAATTTTTGCAACATCTACACTTCTATTAAGCTCAACAACTCCAATTGCCCCCAATGTTCGCACATCAACGACTTCACCGAGCTGCTTACACTTAGCAAGCTGGGTTGTTAGTACATCATTTATATGTTCAATTTGTTCTTGCCACGGTTGCTCTAACAGTAAATCAATACTCGCGCAGGCTGTGGCACAAGCAAGTGGGTTACCCATAAATGTTGGGCCATGCATTAATACTCCGGCTTCACCTTCACTAATGCCAATAGCGACTTTGCTGGTGGTTAATGTCGCTGAGAGCGTCATCATTCCGCCCGTTAATGCTTTGCCTATACATAAAATATCCGGCTCTATGTTGGCGTGCTCAACAGCAAACAAGGTACCGGTGCGACCAAAGCCTGTGGCGATTTCGTCACAAATAAGTAAAACATCATACTTATCACAAAGAATGCGCAGGTGTTTTAAGTAATCAGGGTGGTAAAAATTCATTCCCCCAGCATTTTGTACAATGGGTTCAATGATAAATGCAGCAACATCTTGGTGGTGAGCTGCAAAGTAGCTTTCAAGCGTATCAGCCTCAGCTGGGCTAAACTCGCCATTAAATTTAGCACTCGGCGCAGGTACAAAAACATGTTCAGGTAAAAAACCTGAGTACATGCTGTGCATTGAATTAACCGGATCGCAAACGCTCATGGCTGCAAAAGTATCGCCATGGTAGCCCTTAAGCGGCGTCATTAATTTTTGTTTGCTGGTGTAACCTTGGCTAAGCCAGTACTGCAAGGCCATTTTTATGGCAACTTCAACACTCACAGAGCCACTGTCGGCTAAGAACACCTTATCGAGTGATTCAGGTGTGATACTGACTAGCTTTTTACACAGCTCAACAGCGGGCTCATGAGTTAAACCACCAAACATGACATGGCTCATTTTGCTAACTTGTGCTGTTATTGCTTCATTTAAAACAGGGTGGCAGTAACCATGAATCGCACTCCACCAAGAGGCCATACCATCTATTAGGCTTTCGCCTGTTTCTAAGAAAATACGATTTGCATTGGCATGACTGACTGGGTAAACGGGAAGGGGCTGAGTCATAGAAGTATAAGGGTGCCAAATATGCTCACGATCAAAATCTAAATCTATTGGTTGTTTATTAATCATATGTAAACTTTATATCACTTCGATTCGTTGACAATGTTACGTCAAGTCGTAGACTAAGCCAATCAAACCGTCCCAATAATTTAAAAAAAGAGACTATTATGGAGCACGCAGTTGTCCGTCACGATTGGACTCACCAAGAAGTAAAAGCATTATTCGAAATGCCGTTCAATGATTTGTTATTTAAAGCGGCCAGTGTGCATCGTGAAAACTTCAACCCAAATGAAGTACAAATTTCTACTTTGTTATCGATTAAAACCGGTGCTTGCCCAGAAGATTGCAAATATTGTCCTCAGTCAGGCCATTATAAAACAGACTTAGACCGTGAACGCCTTATGGAAGTAGAAAAAGTGGTTGAGCAAGCGCGTGTTGCTAAAGAAAAAGGCGCAACCCGTTTTTGTATGGGTGCTGCGTGGTCTGATCCGAAAGAACGTGACATGCCTTATATTTCAAAAATGGTAAAAGAGGTTAAAGAACTAGGCCTTGAAACCTGTATGACGCTTGGCATGCTAGATAACGAAAAAGCCCATGCATTAAAAGATGCGGGCCTTGATTACTACAACCATAACCTAGATACCTCACCTGAGTATTACCAGCAGATCATTACAACACGTACTTACCAAGACCGTTTAAACACCATCGATAACGTGCGTGATGCCGGTATGAAAGTGTGTTCTGGCGGTATTGTTGGTATGGGCGAGCAGGCAGCTGACCGTTTTGGTTTATTAATGCAATTAGCTAATTTGCCGCAGCAGCCAGAGAGTGTGCCAATTAATATGTTGGTTAAGGTTAAAGGCACGCCACTTGAAGATGTCGAAGACTTAGACCACTTTGAGTTTATTCGTACCATTGCTGTTGCACGTATCATGATGCCGAAAAGCTATGTTCGTTTATCAGCTGGTCGTACGGCGATGAATGAACAAATGCAATCTATTTGTTTCTTTGCTGGTGCTAATTCAATTTTCTACGGTGATAAACTACTGACTACAGAAAACCCTGAAGCAGACGCTGACATGATGCTGATTAAAAAATTAGGCATGAACCCAGAAACCCGTGAAGATTATTCTGATGAAGCGGTTGCAGCATCACTTTCATCAAAAGTTGCTGATAAAGCAACATCAGAACTATTTTACGAAGCGTAATATTTAAATGGCTTTTGATTTTATTGCCGAGCATCTTGTTGAGCGACAAGCAGATGCATTACTGAGAAAGCGTCAACTTGTTGAGCAATCAAGCGGGCGCTTTATTCAGGTTGCAGGTAAACAGTATTTAAATTTTGCAAGTAATGATTACCTTGGCTTTGCTGATGATTTTATTGAAATACAAGCGCAGCATCTAGGTAGCCATAGTTCAGCATTAGTGAATGGTTATAATAAACCACAACAACAGCTTGAACAGCGTTTATGCCAGCTATTAGGCTACGAAAGCGCCATGTTATTTAATAGCGGGTTTAGTGCCAATAGCAGCGTATTAAAAGCGTTGTTTCAAGATAAAAGCGTGGCGCAATCATCGGCAATTTTTCAAGATAAGCTTAATCATGCCAGCCTTATTGATGGCGGCCTTCATTCTGCCGCTGCCATGGTACGGTTTAATCATAACGACCTTAGGCACTTAGAATCTCGGTTACAAAAATCAAAAGCAAAGCATAAGCTTATAGTGAGCGAAGGGGTGTTTTCGATGGATGGCGATCAAGCCCCCATTGAAGCACTCTGTAAACTTGCTAAACAATACAATGCGTGGCTGATGATTGACGACGCCCATGGCTTTGGCGTGTTAGGCGAGCAAGGCTTAGGCAGTTGTGAGGTAATTAAGCCTGATTTACTGATCATCACCTTTGGCAAGGCACTAGCAAGTAGTGGCGCTTGCCTGCTTGCATCAAAGCAAATGATTGATTACATGTTGCAGTTTAATCGTGAATACATATATTCAACGGCGATGTCTCCACTGATGGCAAGTTGTACTCTTGAGCGACTCGAAAAGTTACTAAAGGCTGATCAAAAACGCTCTCAGCTTACAAAGAATATTGCCTACTTTAGAGAACTTGCCAAAGAGCATAACTTAGCATTAATGGAATCAACAACCGCTATACAACCTTTGGTATTGGGCGATGCAGAACATACTCTTGCTGTTGCAAATAAGCTTAAAGGTAAAGGTGTGTGGTTAACCGCTATTCGACCGCCCACGGTGCCATTTAATACGGCACGACTTAGAGTAACCATAAGTAGCGCGCATCAAGCTGACGATATAAAACAGCTTGTTGATTCGCTAGTGGAGTGTTTATGAGTGTTCAACTGCAAGCGCCTTTAAGCTTTCAACACAGTAATAAGCTAACAACACAAACTAAGTTCTCTAAAGCGGCTGCAAATTACGCGAGCCATGCTAATGTTCAAAAACAAGCGGCTGCGCACTTATTCAAAATGATGGCCAGTAAACATCAGCAGGGTACTTGCCTTGATATAGGTGCTGGGCCTTTAGTTAACACGGCAATGCTTAAAACACATTTTGATACTGTATTGGCAATGGACTTAAGTCATTCCATGCTCAGCACAGAACAAAACCCGCATTGTTTAAAAGTGTGTGCTGATATGGACAACCTACCAATACAGCAAAGTTCGCTAGATTGTGTGTTTAGTAATTTTGCAATGCAATGGTCTGCTGATTTAAAAGGGCTACTTAAAAGTCTTTTTTATTCACTAAAAGCGGGCGGTAAGGTTTATTTAAGCTGTGTGGTAGATGGATCCCTTAAAGAGATCAAACAGGCTTTTGCTTGTTTAGATGAGCAAAGCCATATTAATCAGTTTCATTGTGCTAGTCACATTATTGAGTATGCAAAATTAGCAGGGTTTAAGCTCAATTTTGCAGCTGATAGATGTTATATAGATGCCTATAACTCTCCCTTAGAAGCACTGCGTTCAATAAAAGCGATTGGTGCTACCTCATTGCAAACTAAGCAAAAACGCCAAGGGTTATTAACGAGGCAAGCACTTAATAGTGTTTGTAAGGCATACCCTCTGGTTGATGGGCATGCTAGAGTGAGCTATCAAGTTGTCCTTTTAGAACTCGAAAAATAGAATTAACTCAAAAATGAAAGAATTTTTTATCACTGGTACAGACACCGATGCCGGAAAAACCCATGTCACCAGTTTATTATTAAACTTACTGGCGCAACATAAACAGCGTGCGGTTGGTTTTAAACCTATTGCAGCAGGTGCAGAAGAAGCATTTGGTCAGCTAGTCAATGATGATGCATTAACCTTAATGGAAAGCTCATCAATTGGGGTTAAATATAACATTGTTAACCCCTTTACCTATGAGCCACCCATTGCACCGCATATTGCAGCAGCCCAAGTAGGCGACATACTGACATTTGATAAGCTCGATACTGCTTATGCAAATGTAAAAGCACTCAATACCGATTATATTCTTACAGAAGGTGCAGGCGGTTGGTGTTTACCTATCAACGAAACCGATTTACTCAGCGATTGGGTTAAGTCACAAAACCTCAATGTTGTTCTAGTAGTAGGCATGAAGCTTGGTTGCCTTAATCACGCACTATTGACAGCTGCTCACTTTAAAGCGCTCGGTGTAAATTGTGTGGGTTGGATAGCAAATCATGTAGACCCAAACATGCGTGAACAAGACGCCAATTTAGAAACTTTAAAATCAGCACTACCTTTCCCGCTTTTAGCGATTAGTCCGTATACAGACGGCACCCCTAAATTAAAAATTTACAAAACCTTACTTGAAATTTTATCTATCAACCCATAATAATTGAGTTGTTACTTTTGACATACTCTGTCACAATTGGTTGCAATTAGTTCCTTGCAACCAATTGCATAAGCCCTAAACTGAGTTGGTAGAACACCCAGATAATTTTATTAACTAACGATTTTTAACCATGTCGTTAGTTAATACAATTGGTATGTTTATTCTGAGGTTTTTATGAAGCGTGTATTTCTGTTTCTACTTACAAACTTAGCGGTAATGCTAGTGTTAGGTATTGTGTTGTCTATTGTGATGAGCGTACTGGGTATTAGCCATCGCAGTTTAGGCGGCATTTTAGTTATCTCAACTGTATTTGGTTTTGGTGGCTCGTTTATTTCGTTATTTATGTCGAAATGGATGGCAAAAAAATCAACCGGTGCACATGTTATTGAACAGCCTCGTTCTGAAACAGAACAATGGTTAGTTTCTACGGTAGCAGCGCAAGCTAAAAAAGCAGGTATCGCGATGCCAGAAGTGGCTATTTACGATAGTCCTGAAATAAACGCATTTGCGACTGGTCCAAGTAAAAACAACTCGCTGGTTGCTGTGAGCACAGGTTTATTACACAACATGAATCAAGATCAAGCTGAGGCGGTATTGGCTCATGAGGTATCTCACATTGCAAATGGTGACATGGTAACGCTTACTCTTATTCAAGGTGTAGTGAATACCTTTGTTATCTTTATGGCGAAAGTATTGGCAGGTATTGTTGATAACTTCCTTAATAGTGATGAAGAAGAGGGCGGTAGTAGCTGGACATACTTCTTGTTCGATATGATTTTCCAAATGTTATTTGGTGTTCTAGCAAGTGTGATTGTTGCTTACTACAGCCGTAAACGCGAATTCTCTGCGGATGCCGGTGCAGCAAAACTAGTAGGTGCAGATAAAATGCGTAGCGCCCTTGAGCGTTTAAAACAAAACCATCCATCACAACTAGAAGGCTCAATGATGGCATTTGGTATTGCAAGCGGTAAAGGTGTTGCCGAGTTATTCTCATCACACCCACCACTTGATGAGCGTATTAACGCATTACGTTAATTTTAAACAAGAAAAAGCCAGCTTGATGCTGGCTTTTTTTATTGTTGGTTTTTCTCTCGCTCGAGTTGTTGTGGCAATAATACCTCAACAATTTCACGGGCCGGTAGGGTATACCTTACGCCATCAAACATCACAGAAGTATGTTCATCAATACTGGTGATCCCTGTTAAGGTCCAGCCTTCACCGCGTTCTTTACAGTATACTGTGGTGGTAGGTTGAATTACTTTAAATTCTTCACTCATCGAACTTAATCTAATTGCTTGAAATTGCGTTTATAGTAAGACAATAATGCCAGCTCATAAAGCAAAAAGAAGAAATTAACGTGTCTAGCCACGATGACTTAGCCTTTGACTTACGCCCAATTCGTCATAGAGATTGCCAAGCGATATGGGATATTTTAAAAGATCCGCAAGTACAAACGTTTAATGATTACGGCGTTGATATAACGAAAGGTGACGTGTATGACTTTATTCAAGGAGACATAGAACTTTTTTATAATCAACAAGGCATTCGTTTAGTTATTGTTTTACGAAGTAGTGGGCAGGTTATTGGCAGCGTAGGCATATTTAACATAATTGACGGGCAGGGCATGTTGGGGTTTGAGTTATCGTCAAAATACTTTGGCAAAGGAATAATGCAAAAGGTACTAGATATGCTATTTGAAAAACTAACTACTTTTGTACCTGCTCCGCTAAACAGTGTGGTAGCTTTAGTTAACCCAAATAACAGCGCAAGTATTAAGCTTTTAACTAAATGTGGCTTTCAACAACATGACGCGCACTGGGTAAAATACGTTAGCTAATTACTATAATAGTACAATCTTGTTCTGCTAGGGTTGCTACTATAAAATAGCGCCTCATTTTTAAAAAGGAGCGCTTGCAACTATGGCAAAAGCCAAACCAATTACCAGTATTGAAAGTTACGGCATTTACAGTCATTGGGATGCAAAAGAGAAAGACCTGCCTCAAATTACCGAATTTACAACAGACGTTCCTGCACAGTTAGATATTGAATTTGGTTTTATTGTTAATATTAAAAAGGCCAAAGGACAAAAAATAAAATTTTGCGTTTACCACCCAGATATCCCCGATGAAGATGGCGAGATCATGCCACCATTTGAGGGCGAGCAGTACGTTAAAACAAACGATTGGCAGTTTTATTTAGGTGATACGATATGGGCACCTGTTGATAATAAAGTTGGTATTTGGCGCATGACTATTGAGTTAAATGGCCATATAATTGCCGATAAATCCTTTAACTTATTAAAGGAAGCCGAAGGCACTGCGACTGAGTTTTGGAAGCATCGCGGTTATTAATCTTTAAACCTGAGAGGGACTATGTATCAAGGAAGTTGTTTGTGCAGCAAAGTAAAAGTAACTATTGCTGGTGGCATAGACTCAATTATTCATTGTCATTGCTCCTTATGTCGTAAAAACTCAGGCACAGCATACGCAACCAATGGCTTTATTCAACGAGATGGTTTTAACCTCACAGAAGGTAAGCAGCATCTAAGCGCGTTTGAATTTAAACCCGGCAGAATTCGCTATTTTTGTAGCTGTTGTGGCTCGCCTATTTATAGCGAGAATAAAGATGACCCAAGCCGCTTACGTATTCGTTTAGGTTTATTAGATAGCGATATAAACGAGCGCCCGATCAGTCATAACTTTGTAAGCTCTAAAGCAAATTGGGATACATTTGACGAAGAAATTCCATGTTATGATGGTTTTGAACCAAGTAGAGGGAAGTAACAGCCATGATAGCGAATACACCAAAACCGCCATATTACGCCGTGATTTTTACGAATACCTTATCTGACGATACCGCCGGTTATGAAGAAGTGGCTAATAGAATGGTAGAACTTGCAGAGCAACAACCTGGATATTTAGGTATAGAGTCTGTTCGTGATGGTTTGGGTATTACGGTGTCGTATTGGCAAAGCTTAGATGCGATAAAAGCCTGGAAACAAAACGTTGAGCACTTAAACGCCCAGCAGCTCGGCAGAGACAAATGGTACAGTGCGTTTACAACGCGTATTGCTAAAGTAGAACGTGATTATTCGTTGTGATAGTCATTAATGAGAAAAAGAACACATCATACTGTATTGGGTTTAATTTCAATATCAGCATAACCTTAAATTTGAGATTGTTAATAAGCAGCGTAAGTGTGTAAAGGGGGTCAAATTTTAAGTCGTAAAATAATCGCATTAATTGCTTATTCAAAAAATGCAAAATCTCTTTTCCTTTCTATAATTTAAATATCAATAGCTTGCAGACTTTATTGTCATCTTTTGTGGTGCCTTATTAGCTAGTTAAATGTTTATCGATAATACAGGACTCGGTGTGGAATCTTCTTTGTTTATCAAATACGGTGGTTTTTCTCGAATTTATATCGTCATAGAAAAGTTTTATGACAATATTTTGAATTCAGAAATCCTTAATGCACATTTTAAAAATACCAATATGGAAAGGCTGATTCATCATCAAACAAGTTTTATCTCATCTTTAATGGGTGGACCTGATTACATCAGTGATGAACAGCTAGCACAAGCCCATAAAAATTTAGGTATTAATCTTAAAGATTGGCAAGAAATGATAAATATCTTGTCGCTTACATTTTCTGAACAAGGAATATCAGAAGACGACGCGAAGCAAGTCATAGCTAAGCTTGAAACAAAACGAGACTTTATCGTATGTCATTAGAACAAAACAACGCGGATTATTCTGTTTTAAACTATTTGCAGTTACCTGTCGTTGTTTTTTCGGCTAATGAACACAAGGAAGTATTTCAAAACAACTCATTTCAACTTGTTGCACAGCATTATCTAAATGCATCGAACAATCCAACTAACAGAGGCTTAGTACAATTAATTATTTCAAAATTATTAGAAAATGATACTGATAAGCTTGAAGTAGAAATTAATGATGCTTCATATCGTCATATATTTAGGTTTACTGCCAATGTAGTCGGTGAGAACGTCATTGTTGAAGGTGAGGATATAACCGAACTTAAGAGAAATCAGTTTTTGTTTAACAGGACAAACTCATTGTTAGAAGACTACAGTAAGCAAATGTTTGAACTTGCTCATACTGACCAATTAACAAATGTGCCAAATAGGCGAGCCTTGTTTGCAAAATTCAGTCAATTACAATCAAATCATAAAGAGTTTAGTTGTACTGTTTCTCTGATCGATCTTGATCACTTTAAGCGTTTTAATGATTCATTTGGCCATGATTTTGGCGACCAAGTATTAGTCACATTTGCGAAGCATGTAAAAGATAGCATTGATGATACGTGTTATTTTGCAAGACTTGGCGGTGAAGAGTTTTGCCTTATTCAAATAAACAATAAAGACACGTTTTGTTTTGCCAATACAGAAAAACTACTTCAAACAACTAAGACCATAAAGCTAATGACACCTGATAATTCAAATATAGGCATGTCGTTTAGCGCTGGTGTTGCTGTGTATGGTAATGACGGCATTTCACTTGATGAGCTTTTGAATAATGCCGATAAAGCACTTTATATTGCCAAAGAGAATGGCCGTTCGCGTGTAGTAAAGTTTGAAGGTGCTTAAAGCGCTAAATTTTTATTTTTTGTCTACTATATTGTGTTGGTTATTTGATGCTTGAGTGCAAAGATTATGAATAAATGGAAATTCCTTCGTTTTGCTTTAATAACCTGTGTAGCAGTCTCATCTCTATTTACACCGCTTGAGCCGAAGGCTAACCCGGCTATCAATTTGAGTGCATTAGGTGTTATTTTTGTATTTACCTTTTTGGCTCTTTTATTTGTTGTTGGCATGCAAGTTGTTAATCCACTATCAACAAAGGTATGGCACAAGCCAGATTGGAATCGCAATCCATTCAGCTTGGAAGATCCAATACAGTTCTTTCATCTTGCTGCGTATATAATGCTTGTTCAAGGCGCTGTTGTTTTATTTCGGTTGCTTCTCTCAAGTATTCCATTTTACTTAGAAAGCTTAGTCCCGTTCGTTATAGGGGCTGGCGCACTAATTGGAATCAAGCTTGCTATGCTTCTTTTTAGGGTGAAGTATGCTGAAAACACATAACAACAGAATTAGAACGTTCATTATGATGCGGTTATTTAGCTACCCTATATGTTTTACGAAGAGTTGAATAATGAATGAAATAATGGAACAACTGAGAGACAAGAAATCCCAAAAACGTCGCTCAGCAGCGAAGAAGTTGCGGAAGCTAAAAGATATTAACGCTGGTCCGTATTTATTGGCTGCGCTTGAGAATGAACTCAATGATGACCGGACTTGGGAAACACAGTATCAGATGATCATGGCTATAGGTGAATGTGATTATAAGCCAGCATTGCCATTTTTAAATGGTTTCTTAAAGAAAGATAATAAAGCAACTATGCTTTACGTCGCTATTGGAGATGCAATAGTAAGACTTTCTACAGAGAATGAAAGAGACACTGCTACAATATTTAAGCTTATTGATATTGGCAATGAGGCACTCATTGAAGGGGCTTTTCGAGCAATGGCTATGCTAAAAATGATACCGGGTGATAGTGAGATAGAAAAAATTATCAATTACGTTGCTGCAAAAGATTTGAACCAAGGTATTCATTTTTGGGTCGTAGCAGCAGCTCCTGGGTGGTCAGGATCAATAGTAGAAGAATACTTAAATTATTGTGAAAGGTCACCGCGTGAAGAAATCACCAACGCTGTTGCTCTTGCACGTAAGGGAAAGTGCAAGAAATGGAGTCCACTGTAAGATGAAAAGCAGTAAATACGCCTTAACACGTAGCTACCTAGCATCATTTTTAATTTTATTGAGTGGAGGAGTCAATGCAGTTGTTGAGCTAGAAACACTTAAAATGAACGGCTAATAGGGTAGTTATAATCTTTATAACAAGTTTAAGCCAAACGTTTTATGACTTGGCATCATACAGTTCCAAAAAACACTCAATATTTGTTTAACTTTTAAGTGTGCTTAATGTAACCAGCATCACACCAATAGCAAACCCCATTACTAAACCACCCGATAAATCGGAACTAACACCTAATACCGTATCCGACTCTCTGACATTTGTTAGCCAGTGAAAGAGCATGAACGAAACGCTAGATATTGATGAAAGTAGAATTAGCTTTACCTTGTTAGACACAACAACCTCAAATATTGACGTATTTTAGTTTTATGATTGTTAAGTAATAGCAGACGTTGATTGATATTGCGAACAATCTTGAAAGTGTGCAATTAGATTAGAAAAAAGCCCACAATAGTGGGCTTAGTGTTTATCGTACCTACAAAGTATAATTAAAACCGATGGCAATACCGTCATCTTCGGTTTGTGACATCTGTGCTTCTTGCTCTGCGTCATTACTCGAAAAATCGCTGAAATCTTTACGGGCTTCGATATATAAAATAGTGTCTTCTGCCATAAAGTAGTGTGCACCAATTACAGCAAATTGGCGTTTAAACACATCTTCTGGGTCGGCATTAAAGTTTGGCTGAATAACATAGTCACTACCTGCATCAAAAACGTTATAAGCAACAAAGGTACGAATGTCATTATCAAAGCGATAGCTTAAAATAGACTCTAGACCAACAGCATCTTTTATTAAGCGGCCTAAGTTGTCGGTATCGTGGTTTTCGTTTTTATTTATATTCGCTGATGCATACCAACCTGGTTTATAAAAATCACCATAGGTAATGCCCATACCATAAATTAAATCGTTTACTGATTGATTTCTGCCACCTGCGTACACAATATCGAACTGGCCGCGGTTAACACCGGCAGTGACTTTTAAATTAGGGCTAACCGAGTAGGTGAGTGCAGCGCCATAAGTCGAGTTAAATTCTACTTTTTGTGCAGCATTGTTTCCTTGGTTCCAAAGTACTTCACAAGAGCTTCTTGAAATATCAACGATGTCGCAGGTATAAAATTCATCAGACTTTAGCTGTGCTTGTAGCGCTAAATGAAAATCACCCCAGGTATTTCGATACTGCAGTACTTTATCGCCGCGGCCTGTACCATTCACAGCACCATCATCTTTATTGTAGGTATAAACACCTGCAGCGTTACCATCCCACACTAAGCTGTAGTTGGTGTTGTAAACAACGTCGTACCATGCGCCCCATTGTTTACCTAATGTCACTTGGCCATAATCGTCATGTTTAAGACCAACATAGCCTAAACGGTTATATAAAAACTCATCTTGAATTGTTTCAAAGCGATTGTTGTAAACGATATCACTACTACCAACAGGGTTTACTCCCCATTCAAGTAGAGCAAAAGCTTGCCAGCCATTTTTTAATTGGCGCTTAAAATCAAAATTGATGCGTGATGCACCATTTACTACCTCAGTTTCGCCTTGAGTATTAATAACTCTTGCATCGATAAAGCCACCAACAGTAACGCTATTGGTTTGATCGTTATAGATCTCGATGGCATTGGCTGTAGGTATGGCAAGCATACCTGCAACAAATAAGGCAGTGTGTGTTCTTTTCATAAAGTACCTTGATTAAATATTGTCCCTAATAGGTATAATTTAGTTAAGAGACGGAGATTATCAAAGCTAAAATAGGGTCAAAAGTGAAAAATTATCATGCAACAAACCTACATAGAGGAAAAATTATTCACTTTAGGTTCACTGTGTTGAATTATCAATGAGTTACCTAGTCTAAAAAACAGACACCTTCTGGCTAAGCGTTCTAAGCATAAGTTTAGTGTTTGGTGTTTCGGCGCCTAAACCATACAACAAGGTCATAAAATAGCAGTCGAGCAATATAGCTGCTTTCACTTTATTAAATTGCGGTTGGTCGGCAAAAACCAATGATTGGATTAATTCCATGTGTTGTTGTTGGAATGCTTGCGAAAATAATCGCTGGCTAAAAAGCACTTTATAAAAGCGGTGATGTAAACAATAAAACTGATAAAAATATTGTGCGTAATGATTAATCTTTAAGCGAGCAGGGCGGTGTATGTCGGTTTCTTTTGCGCGCTCTAACACATCATTAAATTTATCTTCGAGGCAAGCTTCTAAAATAGCCACTTTATCTGCAAAATGATTAAACAAGGTACCAACCGCTGTGTTACTTGCTGCTGAAATTTGCCGCGTTGAAGTATCGTTAAACCCTTGCTCAGTAAAGAGTCGCCAAGCAGCCTCTAAAATACGTTGATGAGTATCGCCACGTTTGCTCATTTTTAACCTGCTGTTTTTATATGGTTATTTTGAAAGTGAGCGTGCTCATATATTTTAATGAGCGCGCTCATTAAAGGTAGACGATAGTGATGAACCTGTAAAATGAGCAAGTGTATTTAATTAAACTTTCATGGCGTGCCAAGCGGCTTTAGTTTAAAATTGCCTGCAGTTTCGTTTTTACTTTTTACCCGCTGGAGGGTACCGCTATCATTAGTACAGCTAATATCACCATGCAATTTGGTGCTAAACCTTTATTCGAAAATATCTCAGCAAAATTTGGCGATGGTAACCGTTACGGTTTAATCGGTGCGAATGGCTGTGGTAAATCAACCTTCATGAAAATCCTAAGTGGTGAACTAGAGCCATCTTCAGGTAATGTCAGCACAGATCCAAACGAGCGTATTGCTAAACTAAACCAAGACCAGTTTGCTTACGAAGAGTTTTCTGTAATCGACACAGTGATCATGGGTCATAAAGAGCTGTGGGAAGTAAAAAAAGAGCGTGACCGTATTTACAGCTTACCTGAGATGAGCGAAGAAGATGGTATGCGCGTAGCAGACCTAGAAACTGAGTTCGCCGAAATGGATGGTTACTCAGCAGAAGCTAAAGCAGGTGAGTTACTAATTGGTGTAGGTATTGGCACAGAGCAACACTACGGCCCTATGTCAGAAATTGCGCCGGGTTTTAAACTGCGTGTGTTACTTGCGCAGGTGCTGTTTTCTGATCCAGATATCATGCTACTCGATGAGCCTACCAATAACTTGGACATCTACACAATCAAGTGGCTAGAAGACGTACTAAATCAGCGTGACTGCACCATGATCATCATTTCGCACGACCGTCACTTCTTAAACTCAGTATGTACACACATGGCTGACATCGATTACGGTGAGCTTCGTATTTACCCGGGTAACTACGATGAGTACATGTTTGCTGCAACGCAAGCTCGTGAGCGTCTACTAAGCGAAAATGCCAAGAAGAAAAGCCAAATTGCAGAACTTCAACAGTTCGTATCGCGCTTCTCTGCAAACGCTTCAAAAGCAAAACAAGCCACATCACGTGCTAAACAAATTGATAAAATTCAGCTTGAAGAAGTTAAAGCATCTTCTCGTCAAAGCCCGTTTATTCGTTTTGAGCAAGAAAAGCAGTTATTCCGTAATGCCTTAGAGCTAACAAATTTAACACAAGGCTTTGAAGAAACTTTATTTAGTGGCCTTGAAGGCCTAGTTGAAGTAGGCGAGCGCATTGCAATTATCGGTGAGAACGGTGTTGGTAAAACCACACTATTAAATACCCTTGCTGGTCGTTTAGCACCAAAACAAGGTGAATTTAAATGGTCTGATAACGCTAATATCGGTTATTATGCTCAAGACCATGCTGACGAGTTCGAACAAGACATGAACTTATTTGAGTGGATGGAACAATGGCAACAAGAAGGTGACGACGAGCAAGTTGTTCGTAGTTTCTTAGGTCGTATGCTGTTTTCACAAAACGATATCAAGAAGTCAGTAAAAGTGATTTCAGGTGGTGAGCAAGGCCGTATGTTGTTTGGCAAAATCATGATGCATAAACCAAACATCTTATTAATGGATGAGCCAACCAACCACATGGATATGGAATCTATCGAGGCGCTTAACTTAGCACTTGAAGCATACGAAGGGACATTATTGTTCGTATCTCACGATAGACAATTTGTATCATCGCTTGCAAACCGTATTTGGGAAATCAAAGACGGCAAAGTTATCGACTTTAAAGGTACATACACTGAGTACCTAGCAAGCAAAGAAGCTTAATTAGCTGATGAGTGATTAAAAGCCATGCATGTCATGGCTTTTTTGTGCTTCTAGAGTCGCATCTTGATGTGAGTTAGGTATATAATACCCGCCACAAAATAAGGACAAAAGTCCGCTTTTTAGAAAACTATTTAACTGAGGTGTATTTATGACTGTTGGCATTATTATGGGTTCCAAATCAGACTGGCCAACGATGGAACATTCGGCGTTAATGCTAGAAAAATTCGGCATTGAATACGAAACTAAAGTTGTTTCTGCTCACCGTACCCCTCAATTACTTGCTGACTATGCAAGCTCAGCTGCTGATCGCGGCATTAAAATTATTATCGCAGGTGCCGGTGGTGCTGCGCACCTACCAGGTATGGCTGCGGCGTTTACATCTCTGCCAGTTTTAGGTGTACCAGTTAAGTCTAAAACACTTAATGGTGTTGATTCATTATTATCTATTTGCCAAATGCCTAAAGGTGTTGCGGTAGGTACTCTTGCTATTGGTGAAGCAGGCGCTGCAAATGCTGGCCTTTTAGCGGCACAAATTTTAGGTTGCCAACAGCCTGAAATCTTCGCAAAAGTAGAAGCTTTCCGTAAAGAACAAACAGACACTATTTTAGCTAACCCTAATCCTGCAGAGTGATATGAATATTCTAATTTTAGGTGCAGGTCAGTTAGCTCGCATGATGAGCTTAGCGGGTGCACCGCTTGATTTAAATGTTGTTGCCTACGATGTGGGTAGTGAAAAAATCATTCACCCATTAACAGGTGAAGTTCATAACAGCACATTACAACAAGCTATTGATAACGCAGACGCGATTACAGCAGAGTTTGAACACATTCCTGATGATGTACTTACACTATGTTGTCAAAGCAATAAGTTTTATCCGGGTAAAGCGGCAATTAAAACAGGTGGCGACCGCGCACTTGAAAAAGCATTACTTGATAAAACTAATGTTGAATGTGCGCCTTACCAGCTAATTACAGAAAAAGAGCACCTTGTTGCTGCCGTAGAGCGTTTAGGCAAGCCGCTTGTGATCAAAACTTGCCAAGCAGGTTACGATGGTAAAGGGCAGTGGCGCTTAAAGTCTGATGATCAAATTGACCAAATCTGGTCAGAAATGGCAGATTTCATAGCATCAGGCACTGAAAGTGCTCCGCATTCTATTATCGCTGAAAAGATGATCCCATTTGACCGTGAAGTATCTATCATTGGTGCTCGCGACAAAGCGGGTAACACTGTTATTTATCCATTAACTGAAAACCAACACACCAATGGTGTACTTACGCTTTCAGTTGCGGGTAAAGAAAAAGCAGCAATTCAAGAACAAGCAGAGCTTGCATTTAACAAGTTAGCGCAAGAGCTTGATTATGTGGGTGTATTAGCAATTGAGTTTTTTGATGTACAAGGTACGTTATTAGTAAACGAAATTGCGCCACGCGTTCATAACTCAGGTCACTGGACACAGCAGGGTACACACTGTTCACAGTTCGAAAACCACATGCGCGCTGTTGCAGGTCTACCATTAGGTAGTACAGAGTGTCTTCGTCCTACTGCTATGATCAATGTATTAGGTCAGCCTTCAATCCCACACTCAGTACTGGCAACGCAAGACGTTACAAGTCATTGGTATGGTAAAACGGCTAAACCGTGTCGTAAGATGGGTCATATCAATGTATCGGCTGATAACCTTCATCAATTAGGTGAGCGTTTAGCGGCACTGGCTGAAATTCTGCCAGAGCAAGACTACCCAGGTGTAGCAGCTACCAGCACTCAACTTATTTTAAACTAATCAGTTTAAATTCTTAAAAGCCGAGTTTATCTCGGCTTTTTAATCGCTATTATTTATCCACAAACTTCGCTAATTTTGTACCTCTTGTCTCAAAGCACTTGCGTCAGGAACATCTTGCTATAGACTAATATTTTTATATTAATATTAGTTCGTTATGTTACATCCTCGATTTAGAACAGTCGTATTTGCGTTCTTTATGGCGCTGTTTATGTCTGGATTTATGTCTTTAGTGATCAGCATCTTTAACGTTGGTTTAATCGATAACATTGCAACCATTTGGCTTAAAGCATGGGCTTTTGCATTTTGTGTGGCATTTCCTACCGTTATTTTTGTTGCACCTGTGGTGCATAAGCTAACCAATAAACTTATCAGAGCACAATTGTGATAGCCGAACGCCCAAAGCAGTTTCTATTTATTGCACTATTTTTAGTATCAGCATTACCATTTGTTGGCTCTGCTACAGCACTTGTCGTCGGTGCTTTATTTGCCATGATATTAGGCAACCCATTTGCAGTGCAGTCACAAAAAATAAGTAAATGGATGCTAAAGTTGGCGGTGATTGGCTTAGGCTTTGCTGTTGATTTTAATCAAGTTATAGAAGTAGGGCGCAGCTCTATTGTACTTACTATTGTCAGTATTACCGCGATTATTGGCCTTGGTGAAATTTTATCTCAGTTATTTAAGTTAAATAAAAACACCGGTGTACTTATTTCATTTGGTACAGCCATTTGTGGTGGTAGCGCCATTGCAGCAATGGCGCCGGTTATAAAGGCCAAAGATCACGAAGTAGCTATATCACTCGCTGTGGTGTTTTTATTAAACGCCCTTGGCTTAGTGTTATTCCCAATGATTGGTCATTACTTTGGCCTGACTGAGCAACAATTCGGTGTTTGGGCAGCACTTGCTATTCACGACACCAGTAGTGTAGTGGGGGCTTCCGCTGCGTATGGCGCATCAGCGCTTGCTATTGCCACAACCATTAAACTGACCAGAGCGATGTGGATAATCCCTTACACGAGCATCGCGGGTGTGTTTTGGAAATCGGATGAAAAAGCCAGTATCCCATTGTTTATATTTGGTTTTTTAGCGGCTGCACTGATTAATTCGAGCTTTCCTGAGTATCAAACACTGTGGCATGCACTCAATGTGGGTGCTAAACAAGTTTTAATAATGACCTTATTTTTGATTGGTAGTGGTTTATCTATTTCAGTCTTAAAACAAGCGGGCATTAAACCTTTTATCATGGCGATGATCTTATGGATCATTGTCAGCAGTATTATTTTACTACTTATAGTAGACGGATTTATTTCATGAAAAACGCTTTATTAACTTCTTCAATAGCAGTGGCTGTAGGCTTATTTGCTAACAATGTATCGGCTGCTGATTTGCGTGTTGCTACCTTTAATGTGAGTATGGATGCAACCAACTATGCTAAAAAAGGCGAAGCAATAGATAAAGATGCTCTAAGTAAAGCATTAGCCAGCAACCACCAGCAAATTCGTAACATTGCCGAAATTATTCAGCGCGTAAGACCTGATGTAATTTTACTCAATGAGTTTGATTATATTGATGCCGATAAAGGCATTAACGTATTTCGTAAAAACTACCTGCAAGTATCGCAAAATAAGCAAGTTGCCATCGATTACCCGTATTACTTTATTGCACCTGTTAACACAGGTTTACCTACTGAGTTTGACCTAGACAACGATGGTGTAAAGGGGCATTACAAAGGCGACGCACATGGCTTTGGCTTCTTTGAGGGGCATTATGCAATGGCAGTATTGTCGCGCTACCCAATCGATTTAGATAAAGCGCGTACATTACAATTATTCAAATACAAAGATATGCCAAATGCACAAATGCCTATCGACCCCAAAACAGGTAAAAACTGGTATTCAGCTGAAGAATGGCAAGAAATTCACCTAAGTTCTAAGTCTTTTTGGGATTTACCAATAGATGTAAAAGGTAAAACGTTTCACTTGCTTGCATCGCACCCAACGCCGCCTGTTTTTGATGGTGACGAAGACCGTAACGGTAAGCGCAACCACGATGAAGTACGCCTAGTTGCTGATTACATCAACAATGCTAACTACATTTACGATGATAAAGGTCAAAAAGGTGGCTTAAAAGCGAAAAGTCGTTTTGTTATTGTTGGTGACTTAAATGCTGCGCCAGAAGGGGGTAAGGCACGCCCGAATACCACAGACCAAATTTTAAAAAATCCATTAGTGAATACCTCTTTTACGCCAAAAAGCAAAGGCGCTAAAGAGTCGTATAAAGAAGATTACGCTAAAAACTATACCGCTTATTGGCAAGCTCGTGCTGATTACGTTTTACCATCAAATTATGGGATTGAGATAAACGATGGTGGAGTTTTTTGGCCACAAAAAAACTCTGAACTGTTCCGTTTAATTAAAGATCGTAACGCATCATCTGATCACCGTATGGTATGGCTTGATATCAGCTTAAAATAAGTTGTTATTAAACGGAAATCTTTGGCTGTTTATCCTATAAAAATTGCTATTTCATCAGTGCTTCTGCTTAAATAGGGCGAATTATAATAACCCGTAAGAAGCACTATGAAATTCAAAACCACTGCTAATAAAACGTTAGTGGCTCTCGCAGTCGCATCTAGCTTCATGCTAGCAGGTTGTCAATCAACCGCCTCAACGCCTTCTGAAGAACAAGTTACCAATGTAGCACCAGTTGTTGCTACTCCTGCTGATACAGGTTCAGCTGAAATCACGTTAGAGCAAGCAATGGCTCACCCTGATTGGTTAGGCCGTCAGCCAGAGCGTGCTTTCTGGAATGGTGATTCTAACAGCATCGTTTATGCACAAAAGCAACAAGGCAATGAGTTACGCGATTTATACGTTCAAGCGGTAAATAGCCAATCTGCATCACAATTAGCGTTAAACAAACTACACACTGTAGGCGCTAAAAATGCCGTTTATTCTGCAGATAAAAAGCAACAGGCTTATGCATTTGAAGGTAATATCTTCGTTAAAAACCTAAGCACTGGGCAAATTACACAAATCACTCACGACAGCGCGCAGCAATCAAAACCACAGTTTTTAACTGATGGTAGCCTTGCATATCGCCAAGGTAATACATTTTATAAAGTTGATTTAGCAACGGGTCGTCAAGTTGAATTAGTTAACTTACACCTAGACGATGCACCTAAAGGTGTACAAGAGCCAGACACTTACATTGCAAAAGAGCAGCACAAGCTAATTGATTACATTGCGCTGACGCACAAAAACAAAAAAGATCGTGAAGAGCGTAAAGCACAAATCAACGAGCAAAACGACAGCATTGCTAATGCACAGTTTTATTTAGGTAAAGGTAAGCGTTTAGCCGATGTACAGCTTTCACCAAATGGCCAAGCACTTGTTGCAGTAACCACAGAAAGCCGTTCATGGCGCGATGAAGGCGATATCATGCCTAATTACATTGCCGATGATGCACGCGTTAAAGCAGAAAAAGTACGCCGTCGTGTTGCTGATGAAAAACCAATCAGCTCAGACGTTGTTTACATCGACCTTAAATCAGGCGAGCAAACAACGCTTGCATTCGATACCTTACCTGGTTTTGATGAAGACGTACTTGCAGCTGTTAAGAAAGAAAACTACGCCCGTGATGGCAAAACTTATAAGTCTGAAAAAGCACCACGTGCCATCAACTTAATGATGGATTGGGGTTGGGACCAAAGTGCAATCCAATGGAACACAGATGGTTCACAAGTGGCTCTTATGCTAGAAGCATGGGACAACAAAGACCGTTGGTTAGCCACTGTTGATACGCAAAACAATAAACTTGTTTCACAACACCGTCTGCATGACGATGCGTGGGTTAACTATGCATACAATGATTTTGGTTGGTTGAACAACTCAGACACGCTTTACTTCTTATCTGAAGAGTCTGGTTACAGCCACATTTACAAAAAGCCACTTAACGGTAAAGCAACGCAGCTTACAAAAGGCCAATTTGTTGTTTCTAACTTAACGTTAACGGCTGATAACTCTGCGATTTACTACAAAGCCAACGTTGAGCACCCAGGTCTTTACGAAATCTATCGTGTAAACCCTGCAAACGGTGAATCTGAGCAAGTAACAAACCTTGATGGTATGACTGATTACCAGTTAAGCCCAGATGAAAGCAAACTATTGCTAACTCATTCAAAAATTATGTCGCCGCCTGAGCTTTATGTTGCAGATGCAAAAGCAAATACCCAAGCAACTCAGTTAACGCATACAGTATCTGATGAGTTCTTAGCGAAAAAACTAATTGCACCTAAGATTGTTGCTGTTCCTTCAAGCCACACTGAACAGCCAATTTACGCAAAAGTATATTACCCAGCTGATTATAAAGAAGGCGAAACAGGTAAAAACCGTAAAGCGGTTATCTTTAACCACGGTGCTGGTTACCTACAAAACTCACACATGGGTTGGTCTGGTTACTTCCGTGAGTTTATGTTCCACTCACTACTTGCTTCAGAAGGCTACGTAGTAATGGACATGGACTACCGTGCATCGAAAGGTTACGGCCGTGATTGGCGTACAGCCATTTATCGTCAAATGGGTACACCTGAGATCCAAGATTTAGCAGACGGCGTAAGCTGGATGGCAGACAACGCAAACGTAGATACACAAGCTGTAGGTACTTATGGTGGTTCTTACGGTGGTTTCATGACGTTTATGGCGCTATTCACACAACCTGATTTATTCAAAGCAGGTGCTGCACTTCGTCCGGTAACTGATTGGGCTCACTACAATGGTCCTTATACGTCTAACATCTTAAACCACCCAGATGTTGACCCGATTGCTTATGAAAAGAGCTCTCCAATTTACTTTGCTGAAGGTCTTAAGAGCCATTTATTAATTAATGCGCCTATGGTTGATGACAATGTATTCTTCCAAGACTCAGTACGCTTAGTACAGCGCTTAATTGAGCTAGAAAAAGAGAACTTTGAAACAGCTATCTTCCCAGTTGAGCCGCATGGTTTTGTACAACCATCAAGCTGGTTAGATGAATACCGTCGTATTCATAAGCTATTTAAAGAAACGCTTTAATCAATAGCGTAAATGAAAAACAGCCACTTTAAGTGGCTGTTTTTGTTTGTAATAGAACTTATCCAAAAGGGGTTATTTGCAGTAAAATTCACTCACATCGAGTACAGTCTTACCTTCCTTTGAGTCGTTATCAAAAATTAAACTATCACCCTCTAAACTCATTTTATAGTCTCTCATCCATGATAGATTGGCTATTAACTCCAATTCATAGCGATTAAACGAAGCAGGGCACTTTAAATACACATAATGGTGAGCAGTTCCAAAAGCTCCAGGGTCTGATGTGTAGACATAAAAGGTGCGATATTCAAATGCCTGTTCTTGGTGAACGTAATCAGTATTTGAGTTAAACATGATGTTGAATAATATAAGTAAACCAATACCAAAGAACATTAAGCATGAATACAAAATACTAAGAATAAGGGTCAAATGAGCAATAATTTTATTCTTAAACGATTCTTTAACGATTCTGTATTTTGCTAACAACAGACAAAACCCAATACAAAGTGAGCAAAATACTATGGTGTAATAGATATTATCAAGGCTTGCCATAAACGTTGGTGAAACAAATTTTAAGTTTACCAATTGGCCAAATAGCCCAGCCAATAGAGGCCCGTAAAGGCAAAATAGGATAATGCGAAGGTAAATATCTCCTTTATTTTCATTCATTTAAAATTCCTTTTTCTAGTTAACAAAGAGCAGTTGTAAAGAGCGAGTAAGGTTACCCGCGCATTTTTAATATTTTTATAAAGACAGGCAAAGCCAACAATGTGCCGCCAATTGCGCCGATAAAGTGGGCATCAATGGCAACATTAGACGCGATTAGCTGACTCACCGATTCACTAGGGCCTGCTATTTGCTCCCAAATCACTTTAGCCCAAGTACCAGCAAATAATAACCAGCCTGCAAACATGCCTGCTTGTACATCTTTAACTGCACCCCAAATGATCACACCGTGCAGTAGGGCACTTAACCCGGTGTAAATTTGGATATCTGGGCAAAATAGCCACACACCTAAGCCACACCATAATGCAAGAATGGCAATATTAAACGCATAGCGAGCAGGGCTTGTATGTTCAGCGTGTAGCGCCCAAATTAATAAAATTCCGGCACAATTTAAGCCTAAATGGGGCCAATTTGCGTGTACAAATTGACTAGTGAAAATGCGCCAAAATTCACCATTTGCTACTAACTCACGGTTAAATTCGAGATATTCATTTAAGTTAAAAGTAGCAAATAAGGAACTTAGTATTACTAAACACAATGGCGGCAGAATATATTCTAGTTTCAGGGGCAGGTTTATCATGTTATTTTTGTTGTATCTGAGATTGTCGCCTATTGTGCACGTTTAATTTTAAGATGCCAAATACACTACGGGATTAAGTTTATTTATGTTATTCAAAACCAAAGCGCTGTTAGCTCTGTCCACCTCATTAATTTATTCAACGGCTATTTTTGCAACCCCTGCAAAAATTGAAACTCGCGAACCTGAAGCTGCTACAGGCTTTGCTCATAAACAGGTTGTTGAAGGCGATAAGTACATGGTCGCAGCAGCAAACCCTTATGCAGTAAAAGCTGGCCAAAAAATGCTTGAGCTAGGCGGCTCAGCAGTTGATGCAGCCATTGCTACGCAATTAGTACTGACACTGGTAGAACCTCAATCGTCGGGCATCGGTGGTGGTACATTTATGATGTACTTCGACAGCAAAAGCAAAAGCCTAACCAGCTTTGATGGCCGCGAAACGGCTCCAAGCAATGCTGATGAAACACTATTTTTAGATAAGCACGGTAAAGCCGTAAAATGGATTGAAGCCGTTGTAGGTGGTCGTTCTGTTGGTGTTCCAGGTATTTTAGACGCTTTTGCCACCGCCCATAAACGTTACGGCAAGTTAGAGTGGCAAACTTTGTTTGGTCCTGCCATTGAATTGGCTGATAAAGGCTTTATTGTGTCGCCGCGTTTACATCAATTATTGGCTAAAGAATTAAACCCAGGGGTTACTAAGCTACCTGTTATTCGTGACTACTTTTTCCCTGATGGTAAACCGCTTGCTGTAGGTACGGTTAAAAAGAACCCTGAACTTGCCGCGCTTTATAAAGATATAGCAAAACAAGGCATTGATGCTTTCTATAAAGGTGAAAACGCCAAAGAACTTGTGCATGCAGTGCAAAACTCAGCAGTCGCACCGGGTACTTTAACGGTTGAAGACTTAGCTAATTACAAAAGCAAAGAGCGCGCACCTGTGTGTGTTGATTATCGCCAATACGAAGTGTGCTCAATGGCACCACCTAGTAGTGGTGGTGTAGCTGTATTACAGATTTTAGCCTTACTTGAACATAAAGACATGGCTAAACTTAAACCAAACTCTGTTCAAGCACTGCATTACTTTACCCAAGCATCGCGTTTAGCGTTTGCTGATCGCAACGTGTATATGGGTGACCCTGACTTTATGCCAATCCCAACTCAAGGATTACTCGATAAAGACTACCTTGCAGGTCGTGCAAAGCTTATTTCAGAAAAAGATGCTCACGCAGAAGCAGGCACACCGCCTAACTCACTTGCTTACGCGCAAGATGATGCTTACGAGTTACCATCAACAACTCATGTATCGATCGTTGATAGCCAAGGTAATGCGGTTTCGATGACCAGCTCTATTGAAATGGCGTTTGGTTCAACAGTAATGGTGAACGGGTATATTTTAAACAATCAACTAACAGACTTTGCTTTATCGCCTACTAAAAATGGTAAGCCATTAGCTAATCGCGTTGAAGCGGGTAAACGCCCGCGTAGTTCAATGTCGCCAGTCATGGTGTTTAACAAAGACGGCAGCTTACGTTTAGTGGTTGGTTCACCAGGTGGTAGCCGTATTATTGATTATGTAGCTCAAGTGGTTGTAGGTGTGCTTGATTGGAACTTAGATGCGCAAACAGCTATTAACTTACCGCGCATTACTAATCGCAATAATTACACAAGCCTCGAAAAGGGCACTGAACTTGCCAACGCTGAAGCAGAATTTGTTAACCGCGGACACGCAGTTCGTATCCTAGATTTAAACTCTGGTTTACATGCTGTTGAAGTTAAAGACGGTAAACTTTATGGCGCAGCCGATCCGCGCCGTGAAGGCATCGCTTTAAGTGATAAAAGCCACTAAAAACAAGCTCAGCAGCCTTAAAGCTGCTGAGTTTTCATGTATACTATCTGCTATGCTATTTAGAGCATAAAATTCATTTTCTTCAATGGTCTGACAAGGTGAATTGTCATTGCAATTTCGCCTTCAAGAGTAATAATGTCAGGTCATAATTATGACGCATCAAAGCTTGGAAATATGACTACAAATACCGATCCAAATTATCTTTATATTCCTTATTCAGGCCCAGGTCTGATCGAAACGCCACTATTAAATAAAGGCAGTGCTTTTTCACAAAAAGAAAGGGAAAATTTCAACTTAGCCGGTTTACTGCCACCGCGTTATGAAACGATCGAAGAACAAGTTGAGCGTTGCTACCAACAGTATTCAAGCTTTAGCGATAATTTAAACAAGCACATTTACCTTCGTGCTATTCAAGATAACAACGAAACACTTTACTACCGTTTAGTGCGTGATCATCTTGAAGAAATGATGCCAATTATCTACACACCAACGGTAGGTGATGCCTGTGAAAAATTCTCAGACATCTACCGCAGTGCCCGTGGTCTATTTATCTCTTATGAAGATCGTTTCCAAATTGATGATATTTTACGTAATGCTACTAAAGGTAAAGTAAAAGTTATCGTTGTGACTGACGGTGAGCGTATTCTTGGTCTAGGTGACCAAGGTATTGGTGGTATGGGTATTCCAATTGGTAAATTATCACTTTACACAGCATGTGGTGGTATTAGCCCAGCTTATACGTTACCAGTAATGATTGATGTTGGTACAAACAACGAAAAACTACTTAACGACCCTATGTATATGGGTGCACGTCATAAACGTATTTCGCAAGAAGAGTATGACGAATTCTTAGATCTATTCATTAAAGCCGTTAAACGTCGTTGGCCAAGTGTGTTACTTCAGTTTGAAGACTTTGCACAACCAAATGCAATGCCATTACTAAAACGTTACCGCGATGAAATCTGTAGCTTTAACGATGATATTCAAGGTACTGCTGCGGTTACTGTAGGTTCTTTGCTTGCTGCATGTCGTGTTAAAGGCGCGAAGCTTTCTGAGCAAAAAGTTGTGTTTGTTGGTGCAGGTTCTGCGGGCTGCGGTATTGCTGAGCAAATCATCAGTACTATGGTTGCTGAAGGCATTAGCGATGAACAAGCGCGTTCTCAAATCTTCATGGTTGACCGTTTTGGTCTGCTTACTGAAGGTATGGAAGGCTTACGTGACTTCCAACAAGCCCTTTGCCAATCTAAAGATGGCTTAAGCGAGTGGACATACAGCGGTGAGTTCGCATCGTTATTAGATGTTATGCACTGTGCACAACCAGACATCCTGATTGGTGTTTCTGGACAACCTGGTTTATTCACAGAACAAGTTATTCGTGCAATGCACGCATCTTGCCCACAACCGATTATCTTCCCGTTAAGTAATCCGTCTAAGCAAGTTGAAGCGCTTCCTTCAGATGTAATCGAATGGACAGACGGCCAAGCAATTGTTGCCTCTGGTAGCCCATTTGATCCGGTTGAGTATAACGGTCAAACGTTCCCAATCCCACAATGTAACAACAGCTACATTTTCCCGGGTATTGGTTTAGGCGTTATTGCTGCCAAAGCAACACGTATCACAGATGCAATGCTAATTGTATCAAGTGAAACACTGGCTGAGTCTTCACCACGTGCAAATACTGGTAAAGGCAGCTTATTACCAGCACTAACAGAAATCCAATCGTTAAGTAAGCGTATTGCATTTGCAGTAGCGAAAAAAGCGATGGAAGAAGGTGTGGCACTTGAGCTGAGCGATGAAGCGCTATGGGCAGCCATTGAGAAAAACTACTGGCTTCCAGAGTACCGTAACTACAAGCGTCGTAGTATCTAAGCTATAACGGATTGAGTAATTGAAAAAACAGGCTTTTAACGCCTGTTTTTTTATATCTGAATAATAGGGTCTTGTTCAGATTCAATTAACCCTTTAAGGTGATAATGAAAGGAGTTTTTAATTAAGGAACAGTATTATGCGTAAGTTAGTTTTTACCGCTATGGCCGCCGCGCTAAGTTTTAATGCATTAGCAGAAGCAACACCAGATGCGCCACATATTTATATTCAAGGTAACGCAACGGTTAAAGCAATCCCAGATAACGTTAAACTGACAGTAGGTATTGTTGAAGTAGATAAAGATTTAATTGCCGCTAAAAACAAAGCCGATGCAACCATGGCGAAAGCGATTAAGCTTGCTAAAAACCAAGGCGTAGAAGAAAAGGGTATTTATGCCTCTAATATCTCAATTCATCGCCAAACAGAATATAACCGCGAAACAGGTAAGCAAAACTTTGTAGGCTACAGAGTAACGCGTAGTTTGTCTGTTACGTTAACTGATATTAAAAAATACCCGATTATGCTTCAGCAACTGGTGAACTCAGGTATTAATGAAATCAATCAAACTCAGTTTGTATCAAGCAAGTACGAAGAGCTACAAAAGAAAGCGCAAAAGCTTGCTATTAAAGATGCCCGTGCTGCTGCGAAAGAGTTTGCCAGTGATTATGGGGTTGAACTTAAAGGTCTATATACTGCATCAAGTAGCCCACTCGATACAGGTAGCCAACCTTATATGCGTGCCAGCAAAATGGTTATGGCAGAAGCTGCACCAGATAACTATGTACCTGATGCATACAACGGTGGTGAGCTTACAATTACTGCAAGCAGTTATGCGGTTTATCTAATCGAAAACTAAATTCAGTTATTGGTTGCTGGCAAACCTTGCCAGCAATTTTTCACCTTGTTGCTCAGAAATACGGGCAATCGCTTTTAGCATATTAGTAATTTGTTCACGGTCGTACTCATTACTAATATGCGTATCTATATCCTCAATAATCGCCCCTAAGTAAACAAATAGGCTATCAGTTGCTTTTTCGTTATCAGATGCTCTAAACAATATGTTTTTAAACGCCTCAAGCACATTCACCATTACATAGGCGTCATTTTTTGCATAGTTACGAATGGGCGTAAAGTTATCATGCAGCAGCTCATCGAATGATGTTTCGTGTATGAACAAGTGTGGTTTATTGTTCTCGCATCGTTTAAGCGAGTAGTTCACGTCGTAAATGTTTAAGCGCAATATAAGCAATATACTCAACATATCTATGGCTTTTACCGCAGTGCCGGGATCGTTAATACCCGGGCTCATTGCTTTAACGGCAATTTCTGAAATTTGCGTCATACCGTAGCGGTAATGGTCACTAATATATTCTTCGATATAAAAAATAAAACAGTCTAGTAATTTCTCTACCAGCTCTGGTTTGTCAGATAAGTCAGTGTCGCATTTTAAAAACGGATAACCTTTAACCGTAAAGAAACCTTGCTTAACCGAAATATAAATTTTTATACCGTGCTGTTGGCACAAGGCGCATAATTTGTCGGTATGAGCGCCCTTAAAGTAGCCTTCGGTTTTACTTTTAACACTATGCCAGTCATCAAACTCAGGAAATTGTTCAACAGGGTTTTCTTGTTGCATGTCAATTATGCATTTAAGCTCGCTTTTGGTATTTTTAAACAAGTCGTTTAGTACGTTATCGACCTGAATTGCTTTTGAAATTGAGTGAATAAAAAACACAAAAAAGCCCAGCGAAATTAAACCAAACACCAAAGAAAAGAAGATACCGAGCGATGGGATCCCCATGTCGCCATCACCAATGGTACGTATGTTTATCAACATTAATATGGTGTAGATAATACTGCCAAGATAAAACCCTAGCACTAATTGGTGTGACTTACGTGTAATAAGCCCAGGCAGCACTCGCGGTGAAAGGCTGGCACTGGCACTATTAAGCACCACCATAACCATAGAAAAGCTAAAAACGGTTAATGAGATAATACTGCCTGCAAGTGTACTGAGGATGGTTCGAGCGTTCTCTTCGCTATCGACCAGTAACACACCAATGAGCTTTTTAAATTCCATAGATAATGACGAATACTCGACCGCTGTGGTTATTAAACCAAATAATAAAAACACCACAGAGAGCATTGAAGGGTAAAAACCGATACTACTGATCATCTCGCGGTAGTTATCGGCGATTTTTCTTGGCGTAAACATGCACTTCCTTAAGAACTGTTAGACATTAAATATCATACTGAGCTAACCTAACTACTTACTTAACAGCCTAGCAATAAACAGTGCTAAGCGTCTAACTTTAAATAAAATTTGGAAAAACTGTGATTGTTTCAACGTTTGCTGCCATTTTGGCCATTTTATACATTCAACTTAGCTTTCGTGTAATTAAACTGCGTAAAGCAAAACGCATTTCACTTGGTGATGGTGGCGATGCTAGCCTACAAGCGGCAATACGCGCTCATGCTAATTTTATTGAATATGTGCCATTTTCCTTGATTATGCTATTTTTATTAGAGTACCAAGGCCTTCCAAGCCATTATTGCTATATTTTAGGGGCAATGCTCTTGTCTGGCCGTTTTTGTCATAGTTATGCACTCGCTGATAATCTGATGAAATTACGTGTATTAGGGATGATGCTAACTTTCTTAACTATGTTGATCAGTGCAGTGATGTTATTAGTTACACAGGTATTCTAATATGCAGAAGGTTGTTTTTACTTTAGTGCTTTTATTATTCTCGATTTCAGGCGTAGCTGAAGTAAAAACAATCAATGGCAAAAAAGAAATAACTATCCCTCCAGCAACACTCAATATTATTTACCCTAAAACCATGCCAAGCCTCATTGAGGATAATTATTACCCGTTGCATTTACTTAAAACAGCACTAAAAAGAAGTGGTTATAAATATACACTTACCCCTGCGGCAGAAGTGTTAGGGCAAAATCGTGTTTTAAAAGAAATCGAAAAAGGCACCATTGATGTTACTTGGACCATGACTGATAAAGAGCGAGAAGATCGTTTATTGCCCATTCGAGTACCGCTGTTTAAAGGTCTGTTTGGTTGGCGTGTGATGTTTATAAACGAGCAAAATCTAGCACACTTAAGTCAGCTAAAAACCTTAGATGATCTAAAAAGTATCTATTTTTTGCAAGGTCAGGATTGGCCAGATACCAAAATATTGCGCGATAATGGTTTAGTAGTTTCTACCTCGTTAGATTTAGAGTTTTTGTTTGTCATGCTTGAAAGAGGGCGTGGCGATTTGTTTCCTCGATCTATCCTCGAAATCAAAGACGAATATGAAGTATTCAAAAACCAAATGCCGTTAGCAGTACTTCCTCAGTTAATGCTTAAATATAAAAGCCCAATTTATTTTTTCTTTAATAAGAACGACCCAGAAATAGCCAAAGCAGTTAATAAAGGCTTAAAAATCATGCGTAAGAGCGGGGAGTTTGATGAGCTTTTTGATAAGTACAACGGCGAAATTATTAAAAACGCCCACCTACACGACAAAATTGTTATAGAATTGCGCAATTATGATTTACCAAGGTTAACCCCAGTCAACGACAAATCGCTGTGGTTATCATTTGATCAGGTGCCATGAGCTCTAAAATATTTATAATCGGTTTACCACGAACCGGCACAACCAGTATCTGTAACAGCTTTTTACAACTCGGCTATAAAACCGCCCACACAGCCTATACCCAACAAGCAATTACAACCGCAGACGTTATTGCCGATACTCCGGTATTTAGCGAATACGCCTTACTTGATGCACATTTTGCAAATAGCCGTTTTATCAACCTTGAGCGCAATTTAACTAAGTGGCTGCCTTCGATTAGGCAGTTATTAACACGTATGCACACTAATTTAATGCGCCCAGATGGTGGCTTTAATATCCATTTAAAGCGCTGTTATCTCGATGTATTTGGGCAGTATAGCTTGGCAGAATTAGAATCTGATGAATACTTAATAGCGTGCTATCAGCGTCACCAACAGCAAGTAGCAGACTACTTCAAAGGCCGTGAACAGCAGTTATTAACACTGGATGTAGCTGATCCAAACAGCCCGCAATTACTTCAGCAGTTTTTAAATACCGAGCAGCCAATTAACTTTAAACAGCTCAATATAGGCGGTAAGGTCACAGCCTGGAATGATATAAAACACCCTGATAAAGTGTCATCGACCCGAAGTGGTAAAATTGATAAATCTCTTGGTTATAATCACACGTAAAATACGTTAAAATCGCCGCCATTATAAGTTTAGTTGTTCCTTATCATGTTTGAATTGAAATACCACACGCCATTTGAATGGACAGAAGGTGTCTTAGCTGACTTCGATACCTTTTTACAAGATCATGCTGCAGCAGAGAAAAAAGCCTCTGGTATGGCTATGTCTATGCTTTCTCATTACCCAGACCGTCGTAAGCTTGTTAAAGCCATGACAGACTTAGCACTGGAAGAAATGATCCACTTTAAGCAAGTTTTAAAGCTATTAATGGAACGTGATGTATCTCTTGGTAATGACCAAAAAGATCCTTACATCAAACAAATTCGTGCGGTATTTAGAAATGGTCGTGATGAATTTTTAATGGACCGTTTATTAGTAGCAGGCGTTATTGAAGCACGTGGTCATGAGCGCTTTTCGCTTGTTGCAGAAGCTTTACCAGCAGGCAAAGAAAAAGAGTTTTATGTCGCGATTGCTAAATCAGAAGAAAAACATAAAAACTTATTCGTCGAACTTGCCTACGAGTATTTCGATAAGCAAGAGGTTGATACACGCCTTGAAGAGATCCTTATCGCTGAAGCCGAAATCTGTAAAAATATTCCGTTTACAGCAGCGCTTCACTAGTGAGATGCTTGTGTATTAGGCCTTTTAGCCTAATACACAAATTAATGTTTTATCCCAAAGCAGTAAATTAGGGACTAAAAACAATAATTAAGTCTCCAGAAAATAGTTTTGCCAATCCTAATTGATTAAATAAACAGCATACATTCATCTTTCTCTCCTATAGTTAAATTAGTACCTAACTGTGAGGAATAGAGCATGAAATGGATGATGACTCTTACGACGCTGTCGTTAATAGGGATTGTAATTACCGGTAATTCAATTTACACCGAAGTTAAAATCTTTCGTTCCAACGATAAGCCAACAGAAATAACTGCTAGTATGTATCGCTCGCTTATTTGGCATAGCGATATTTATAAAGACGATCAGTTTTTAAATACCGCGCAAAGCTACTTCAGCGATGGCAAAATTGATACGCGTGAATACAGTAAACTTACAAGTTTAGCGAGCAAAATTGCCGGCCCTATCATCTACATTCAAGAAACCGATGAGCAACTGTGGCATGCAAGGTTTACCTACAAAAAATACCTTGAAGAAAAAACGGTCGAACGACTGGCAAGTTTACATTGATGTAAACTGCTTGATCAGCGTGCTAAGCTCAACAATGGTGGGCTTACCGCTGAGATAGTTTGTATCAAGATGGTAACTATTGCCAAGCCAATAGGGCTTTTTGGTCGTGTTATGGCCATGCACAGAAAAGTCGATACTTGGATTTATTAGCGGCTTTTTTGCTTTGGTTAAGCTTCTATCCCAAAGCAATGCGCCAATCGCTTGTTGTATTTCTTGTTTAGGATTTTGCCAATCCCAATCAGCACAGGTGGTATGCGATAAGCCAATTTTTAATGTGCCGTATTCAACATAGTAAGAAAGCGGGCATCTAAGTAGCTGCTTACAGGCAAGTGCGAGTTCTTCATCGGTTGCTTCTAGATGCCAACGGCCGCCGTTCTCAACCCATAAACGGTAGTAACCTTTATCCTTTGCAAGTAAAGACTCAAGCAACATATGCTCGTGATTACCAAGACACATATGTACACCAAGTTCTGTAAAACGCGCAAGTAACGCTATGCTGTGCTCACCCCGGTCAATCACATCACCCAGTGAAAACAAAGTATCTTCGCTTGGGTTAAAATTAACAGAGCAAAGCGCCTGTTCAAATTTAGTTAAATCTGCATCTAAATCGCCAATAACAAATACACGTTTACTTTCATTAATTTGCATCTTAACTTGAATTAGATTTTGCGAGGCAAGAGGGCTTTTAACTAAATTCAAAATACATTCCTTTAACCAGTGTGTAGCTTAAGACTATCATAACTCGTTGCTATTTTAGCACTGGGTGGTTATTATCTAGCCTCACCTTTTAGGAGTTACCGCCAACATGAATAACTAAACCTGTTATCCAATTTCATTTTTATCTTTTGGATCAACAGGGTTAGTAGGCGTTGCTCACTATCACTTTTAATATGTTACTTCTCGTGTGATCAAACGCTTATGCCCCTGTAATACAGGAGGCACTATGCCACAACTTCAAGCTTTTAATTTATGTTATCAACATGGCAATGGTGATGTTGTTTTTAACGACCTTTCATTTTCACTCACAGCTAAAGTCACCGCGTTAGTCGGCAGGAACGGCTGCGGTAAATCTATATTAGCGTCAATTCTTGCTAAGCAAAGAGAGCCTAGCTCTGGCAAGGTTGTTTGCCATTCAACCCTTGGCTTTTATAAGCAAATGAACGATGTAAATCAGGCTGAAAACCTAAAAATTGCAGAGGCTATTGGGCTAGAGCCTGTGTTTAATGCCCTTGATGCTATAAACCAAGGGCAAGTTACAGAGCAAAACTTAACTTTGCTTGAAGGTAATTGGGATTTAGCAGAGCGCTTTAATGCAGAACTTATAAGGCTTGGCGTAAACAACAAAACCCCAAACTCATTAAGCAAATATTTAAGCGGAGGCCATCTTAGCCAATTAAAGCTTTGGGCACTATTTACCTGCATAAAGCGCGATATTTTAATATTGGATGAGCCATCAAACCACCTAGATGCAAAAGGCAAAAGCTGGCTTATAAAGCAAATACACAACTTTAAAGGGCAATTATTACTAATAAGTCACGACCAAGAATTATTAGAACAAGCCCATGAAGTTTGGGAAATAACAACCCTTGGCTTAACACAATATGGTATGTGTTTTTCTGAATACCTAATACAAAAACAGCAGCAAGTTGCTGCCCTTGAAAATAAATTAAACCACGTTGTTAAACAGCAAAGTAAGCTCAAGGCAGCAGAGCAACTACAAAAGCAAAAAGTACAAAAACGAGCAGGCCAAGGCGCAGCGCTGAGAAAATCAGGCAGCCAGCCTAAAGTGTTGATGGATGCTAAAAAAGATAAAGCCAGCGCTAATTTATCATCACTAAGTAAAAATACCGCTAAGCGAGAATGTGAGCTCACACGTAATAAGCAACAACTTTCTAGCAAGCTTGAACAAACTAAAGCGCAGCAATTTTATTTAGCGCAATCAGATGCAGCTAAGCACCATAAAGTACTTAGCCTGGAAGGTGTTGTATTAGCACACGGCACAAAAAAGCCGCTTAATTTTCAGGTGTTCAGTGATGATAAAATTCATTTAGCGGGTGCTAATGGCACTGGTAAATCAACCTTACTTAAAACACTTATTTTCGAAATACCAGTAAAAGCAGGGCAGTTACATTGCAATCAAGCACTCTATTATTTAGACCAACATTTTACATTAATAAACAACGAGCTAACCCTGCTTGAAAACGTGATGACTTACTGTAAAAAACTAGATGAAAGCACCGCACGTACTCTACTTGCCAGTATTGGTTTTAGAAAAGACGCTGTTTTTAAAAAAGCCGAATTTTTAAGTGGTGGCGAGAAAATGAAGCTCGCTATGTTTATCGTCAGTAATATTGAAAGTACTGCATTTTTGTTACTCGATGAGCCCGATAATCATCTAGACCTTGAGTCAAAACAGCTCTTGGCTCAGTCATTACGGGGTTTTAAAGGTGGGTTTATACTCGTAAGCCATGATAAATACTTTGTAGAAAGCATCGGCTGTAATAAGCAAATTGGTTTATAAAATAGCCATTTATATATTAGCATGCTAGGGTGGTTGTAGGTACATTACAAGGAATGACTATGAATTTTACAGCCGCTTACCGTATTTTTACTGCTTTATTCATGCTGATAGTAACCATAGGTTTAGGCATGACACTCAATGATTTTACCTCAGTAGTATACGTGTTCGTGCCGTTATTATTGATGCTAGGTACGTCATTTATGCTATTTTTTAAACAGCGAAAACTGCGATTAATGCTGTTTGCAGCACCAATCGTTATTCTTTACGGCTTTGGCTTTTACCCTTGGCTTACAAATTACCAAGAAGTCGCCGTTGCATCATCTACTTCAACCCTCGATTTTATCATTATCCCAGTATGGGCTACCTTATATGGCGCGGGTTTTGTCGTGCTGCATGAAATAGCGCTGGGTGTTTCTAAGGCGTTTAATTGGGGGAAGTGAAAAAAATTATTAGCCTTGGTCTTTCAGATACATGAATAAATTTGACTATATTTTTAATAATAAAATCTCAGATGAAATTGCAGACATTTACCGGGTTAGTAAGGAGTCGTATTATTTGGGCGAGTTGTACCGTAGAATCCGTAAGTATAGCGGTAGGTTATCAGCCCTAAATCAACGACCACAGGAAGTAGATAAAAGCATTCTTAATTAGGTTGAATTTATGTGGTGTGCAGCATTTAAGTCAACAGCAAGTTACAAGTATATAGTCGCTGAAATGGGTTTAACTGTTCAAGTAATTCAATCAAGAAAGAACATTGATCGCAAATAAATTCAGCATTGATTGCGTAAAGAGACTGACAAATCAACACTCGAGATAATTATGTTATGTTTTAGCTTCACTTGTGGAGCTAATTACAAACCTTTGATTCACCTTAGTTAGCTTCTTAGTCTCACATTCTACGAATATTATTTTATTGTTGTTCGAATAAATTACATACCCGCATACCTTTTCTTCCTGATCTTTTATTGTCAGGTTAGTTTTCAAGAAGTGTTTATAATTCTCTGTATTCTTCTCATATTCGTCTACATAATCATGAACCCGGTAAAAAGTGTGGTAAGTTAATGTTGAGCAAACGATTAAATACATTATAACTTGAGGTTTACAGATAGCTGAAAACACAAAATTTCCTCTTTTAATGTCTTCAGACTTATTAAGAAGTTCTTGTGCAGATTCTGTCGAATTGGTGTAAATCAGATTCGAAATTTTCTTTTCAGCTACTTTTACTTCTAAGCTGTTTGAAAACATAAAGAACCAACTCACCCACTGTAAAATTAGAGTAATAATCAGCATAAAAACATTTAAGGATCTTTTAAGTCCAATAGAATCAAGGGTGAAGCTGTAAACCTCTGAAAAATCGATATACTTTAGATAAGATACCTCCCACAATTGGAATATACTTGATGAAATATAAATACAGAAAAGAGTTGTACAAAGAATAACGAAGCTACTGAACACTATCCAATTATCCTTTAGATAGTTTAAAAATTTTAAAATTATCTTTTCCATGTATTACCTATAAGTAAAGCTAAAACGTCCTAATTTAATTGAGTTTATCTTCTATCTAGCTTTTTCTAAAGGAGATTCCTTAATGAACACTAAAAATCGATTAATTACCGTTGGTATGGCACTAGCTGCTTTTGCTGTTATCAACAAAGTTCGCGCTCTGCGTCCAGTTAAAAACTTAATTAACTAGGAACCGTCAATGCGCAATTTTTCTAAACTTCCAAGTATTACAGGCGTTGAACCAGGTAACACAGTTTCTTTCTACGTTCCCGTTGGCCTGAGATACTACAAAAATCTACTTCAAATATTCAGACGCAACATAAAACAGATTGGAAACTACTTAAAACCTACTCAAATACAATAGGTTGAGCATTATTAACGATGCCTACTAAGCACGAATCAAAAAGGATTTGAATGGTGGAGTTCATTGACATTTTATAGCTAAGTTCCTAGACCGTAATTGGTTTGGCTAATTTGCGATTAAAAACGCAATACCGCGTTTTAATCGATGGTTTAGTTGATGCTGAAACCATAACGATAGCGGCTAAGGGGTAGGGCATGACAGTCGATGCAAACTCAATAAACTTACTTTTCATTGTTATTGTGCAAATTGGTGGCGCGTTCGCCACCGTTGCCGCAGTGAAAACAGATATTACTTGGATTAAACAGGTAATTAAAAAACACGGTGAAGATATTACGAAACTACAGGACAAATTATGATAGCAACATTAGGTAAATATTTAGCAGCTAAATTGCTGACCGAAGCATTTATAAAACGAGTATGCTTAGCAACGGCTAAGCACTTAGCAAGTAAGTCAGAAAATAAGCTTGATGATGAAATTGTTCAGGCTTTACAGGATGCACTAAGATAAGTACTGTGTAAGTTCATAGAATTTATTAAGGAAAAAGCGTGAGTGAAAAAACAATTTAGTTAATCTCATTTCATACTATTTTAAAAGCACAATGGAATATGCAAACTCTGATGAATTTAAAGAAAAGAAGATAGAAAATCAAAGGTTTATACTTAACCGTATAAAAGAAATTAAAGACGAGGACAACCCTGAATTAAAAAGGATTTTAGAAAACATTAAAAGTAATCTTAAGGCTAACTCTAAATAGAGTTAGCCTTTATTTTTGAAAGGTCGTTGGTTACTTTGCGTATTCTTTTCATCAAACTTACATCCCTAGAAATAATGCCATCTTCATATTCTTTTATAAGTTTAGGCATGGGTACACGCCCTCTAGACCATTGTGGGGCTAACTGCTTTGCCTCATATGATAAACCTTTCCCTAAATCATCAATAATATTACTTAACTCTTCAAGTAGAGGGTCAATGGTTTTGTGTAAATTATCATTGTAATACGAAAAATCTGCTGAAAACTTGACTATTTCATACTGTATTTTTCTATATTCTGTCATTAAATCACTGAGCAGGTGAATTTTTTCAATCTTTTTTTCTTCTGTATAATTAGCTGACTTTTTGTGTATGAGCTCTAGCATCCTTATATCTCTTATAATCTTGCTACTCGATTTATATAAAATATCATTAATAAAAGCTCTAAATTCTTTTGCGCCACTAAGACTCTGAATCGTTTTGTATTCTTTAATTGCAAAAACAAATGCTAAAATTGTAAAAACACCACCTAAAAAACTACCTATACTAGATAATGTTACAGTAGCTGAATTCTTTTCACTTAACATTAATACTACGCCTAAAGAGGCTATTAAAAATAAAATTAAATAAATTATCCAAGTAAAATTAATAAATAATTTCATGAAACTAAATTTGTTTTTTTGTTGTGAATCCATCTTAAATTTCCATAAGTGCTGCACTAAAAGTGCAGCTATGATTTTATGCGGTTTTCTTATCTCCATACTTTAACACAATATCTTTTAAAGCAAGCTGATCACTCATTTTGATTAAGTCATGACCAATGATTTTCAGCGTTTCACTGGCTTCAACTAGGTCATACAAGTGTTCAATTTGAGCTTGTAGGGCATCTACATGGCTTTCGTTAAACGAAGCTTGTTGTAGAAACCAGTCATAGTTAATGAACTTAAAGCCATAACGGTACGGGCAGTGAAACCAAAATTGCTTTTATATTTTTGGGAAGCCATACCAGAAAGGCATTTCAAATCTAGGTTTGTAATAACTTACCGTTGTGGACTTATTTTAATGAAGTAAGGCGTGTTGAAAATTTACAAATTAAAAATGAGCAGTTCATAAAAAGCTATAACTTCGTGAAAACCAATATTAAACAAAAAAGGGCTGAAAAACCTTAAAATCTAACGACTAATGAACCTGCTTATAAAGATAAATATGTTATTTAACATAATATAAATTATAGGAAGTAAAGTATCTATACACAGCTATACCTATTCTCTGTGCATGTTAAGTCCAATACTAGACGGTATCGGACATTAAGGTGGTGTTTTATCATATTATTCATTTTATTAGTGCTTGTTTCTTGAGCTTAGTTATCTCATGACTTATATTAAAACTATCAACTTGAGATGTAACGATAAGATGTAAACGATATGGAATTTGTGAAGCCGTTAGAACCTATTCTGATAATCGATGATATGCAAGATATCCGCGACTATCTAAATCAAATTTTAACTGGTCTTGGTTTTGACGATATTTTAGAAAGTCGAGATTTTGAATCAGCTAAAACAGTTATTGAAGAAAAGTCGCCTAACGTTATCTTTCTTGATATTGAACTACCTAATACTGACGGTACTGAAATTCTTGAATACTTAAATGACCGCCATCCTCATACTCATGTTGTTATGTGCTCAGGCCATAATAGCCTTGAGAATGTGCAAAACACTTGGGAATTAGGCGCTAAAGGTTTTATCGCCAAACCATTCAACGCAAAAAAAGTCGACTCTGTTATGAAACGTCTAGAATTGATGGAAACCATAACAAATTAAGTAGTTTATGAATTCGACAATCCAACTCATTATAGATGACCTATCAACGGTCATTTTTGGTAAGCAACAACAAATCAAACTCGCCTTAACGTGTTTATTTAGTGAAGGCCACCTGTTAATTGAAGATTTACCTGGCATGGGAAAAACCACTTTATCTCATGCACTTGCCGCAGTTCTTGGCTTGTCATATCAACGTATTCAATTCACTAGCGATTTATTACCTTCTGACATTCTTGGTACAAACATCTTTGATGCTAAAGAACATAGTTTTACTTTTCATCAAGGCCCAGTATTTAGCCAAGTTGTATTAGGCGATGAAATTAATCGTGCAGGCCCTAAAACACAAAGTGCACTGTTAGAAGCAATGGAAGAAAAACAAGTGACGGTAGATTCGGTTAAACACGCCCTACCATCACCATTTTTTGTGATTGCAACGCAAAATCCAGTGCATCAATCTGGTACTTACCCGTTACCTGAGTCACAATTAGACCGCTTTTTCATGCGTATTAGTTTAGGTTTTCCTGATAAACAAGCTGAGAAAAACCTCATTTTAGGCCTAAACAACCGTAATTATGACGACTTGCCTGTTCGCATTAATCCTGAGCAACTTGCTGTTATTCAAAAAGAAATTAATAAAGTAACGATAAGCAACTCGGTGGTTGATTATATCCTTGAGCTAGTTGCGTTTACTCGCCAAGATAAACATTTTGTAAACCCATTATCTCCAAGAGCCAGCATTGCGCTTGCCCGAGCTGCAAAGTCATGGGCGTATATTGAAGGTCGTGATTTTGTAATGCCTGAAGATGTAAAAGCGGTTTTTCCTAGTGTGACTGATCACAGGCTTGGCTTAAACGCTGGTGACAGCGGCTATGCACTTAAACATGTGCCTGTAAGCTTATAAAACATGTTTAAGCGCCCTGCTTTTATTGATCAATTTCGTCAGTCTGTTTTTAATAAGTTATTAAAAAACAAGCATAAAACCAACGAAATTGAGCTTCAACATAAAACAATTTATGTATTACCATCAAAACTTGGTGGACAGTTTTTACTAATTGCCTTACTGAACTTTGTTATGGGCATTAACTATCAAAACAACCTGATTTTAGCCATGGCGTATTTAATGGTGGTTGTTTTGGTGTTTGCGATACTCACCGGCTATAAAAATGTGAGAGGTTTGTCGGTCAAATACCAATCAGTTAATGATAGTTATGCGCCAAAAGCCCCTTTTGCTCGTTTTCAAATTCAAGCACAATCATACTGTGAACTTATAAAACTGGTTAATGATAACCTTGAATCTGAAACTGTGTCACTGCAAAGTAAAGAGAAAAAAAACGTTGAAATATCGCTTAAATGTAGTGAACGTGGTGCATATGACTTTGATAGAATAAAAATCATTAGTCACTTTCCATTTGGTTTGGTGTCTGTGTGGAGTTATATAGAGCCAACCGAAACGGTTTATGTTTACCCACAGCCTATCGCCGTTGAAAAGCTTGATACTCAGCTCCATGACAATGACGTACACGACGGCGATAACGCACAAGTTAAAGCCGGTAATGATGACTTTTATCAGCTTACTCCTTTTGTACAAGGTATAGCGCTTAATAAGGTATCGTGGAAACACTACGCTAAAACTCAGCAACTATTAACGAAAGAATTTACCAGTGACGCATCACAGGAATTAGCACTTAATTTCAATATGTTGAGTGGCAATAATGAGCATAGATTAAGCCAGTTATGTTTTTTGGTGAACCAATTAACCGACCAACATATGGCGTTTTCGTTAACCTTACCCAATAAACACATTGCGAAAGGCCAAGGGATCAACCATCAAAAAGCCTGCCTACAAGCATTAGCGGAGTTTTAATTATGAATACACCGCTTATAAATACCGTTTTATCTCTGCTGTTTATTGTTACCAGTGGCTTTTTGTTTACTGAAGTAGCGACTCCATTCTTAGCCATATTGGCGGGCCTAAGCTTTTTAAACCTGTTTTTAGGTAAATTTTATAAAAAACTAAATGGGTTGGTGGCGAATATTTTGGCTGCAATTTGCTTAGTTGCCTTATTTGTTCTGGTTGGCGTGAGCGATACGGTCAAGTTATTTGTATCCATGATGCTACTTGCTAGCAGCTTTAAATTGCTACAAGCGAAAACCGTTAAACAGTATCAAACTGTGTGTTTACTGGTGTTTTTTAACCTTTCAACGGTGTATTTGTTTCACCAAGGGTTATTTGAAACCTTGGTAGTCAGTGTACTTTATATTGTTAACTTCGCAGTACTTGGCTATTTAACTAGCCCGCAAAGCTTTAAGGCCGCTAACAAACAAAGTTTTAAAACCATACTACTAGCCTTACCCATAGCGGCATTTTTGATTTTATTTTTACCTAAAATTCCAGCGTTTTGGCAGCTACCGGGGCCAAAGCTTGCTAAAACGGGGTTATCAGAGCAAGTTAACCCCTTTTCTATTGCGAAATTAGCTGAGTCAGATGACTTGGTTTTTCGGGTAGAGCAACAGCCAGGGCAAGACCTACAAGCCCCCTATTACTGGCGCAGCCTTATTCATGATGAGTTTAATGGTAGCGAATGGCTAATATCGGACATTTTGAAGTCTCAACAATTTAACCCAATTCGCCGTACAATTACTCAAAGTAATAGCGTTAATTATCAGGTTATTGCAGAGCCCTCATCATCAAACTGGTTGTTTGGGCTTGGCTTTGCGCAAAGTGCTAATTCTGATGTGCACTCAACCTACAATGGCTTGTTAAAACGTAAAGGTAACTTAAACAAAAACATTAAATACGCGGTAACCAGTAGTGAGGCTATGCTAAGTCTAAATGACTTTGAAAAACGCTTATATACCCGCTTACCGAAAACAACTAATCCACAAACAACGGCACTGGCAAACGAGTTGGCTGCTGAGCATGAAAATGCGCAAGCTTACTTTAACGCGTTGCTTGATTATTTTAATCAGCAGCAGTTTGCTTACACATTAACCCCTACATCCATGTATGGTGATAATACGCTAGACCAGTTTGTGTTTGATACCAAACGTGGCTTTTGTGGCCATTATGCCAGCACCGCTGCATTTATGTTTCGTGTTGCCGGTTACCCCGCCCGTGTTGTGTCTGGTTATTTAGGCGGAGAACAAACTAAAGCCGCTACGCTTAACATTTACCAATATGATGCACATGCTTGGGTTGAAGTGTTCTTTGATGAAAAATGGCATATTTTTGATGCTACCTCTGTTGTTGCCCCGGAGCGTTTAAACGGTTCGTTATCACAACTAGGTGATTTAAACGAAAGCTTTAACGACAATCTTAACTTTGGCCTAAAGCGCTGGAGTCATTTTAAAGCAATAAACTGGCTTAGAATTCATCTTGAAGAGCTCGACTATAAATGGACTAACTGGGTGCTTACGTTTGACCAAGAATCACAACAAAGTTTATTTGATTCACTGTTTGGTAATAAGTCAGCATGGCTAACGCCTTTAATTGTGTTAGGTACATTATTACTGAGCTTTACTGGCTATTTCTTATATAACAAACGCCCTTTTCGAAGTAGAGAGCCGCTGGTTGATGACATAACTAAGCTTTATCTGTGGGCAAAAAAGCAAGGTATTGAGCCAGTTGATACCAACACACCACTACAAAATATTGCTTTAATTAAACAGCAAAAACCTAGAACAGAGGCATATTTAAGTGAGTTTGAGCAAATAATCATCGAAGTACGTTATCAACAGCAATCATATAACCAAAATCGCAAAAACCGCGTACGAGTTCTGTTAAACTCTCTCAAAACAGCCAAATAGAGAACAATATGAATGCAGTAATTGTCGGCGTTATGTTGATGCTGATCCTGACACTTTGTCGAATTAATGTCATTGTGGCGATGACGGTAAGCGCAATTGTTGCGGGTTTGACCGCAGGCCTTGGTTTATCACAAACCGTTAATGCATTTAATGATGGCTTATCGGGCGGCGCTGAAATAGCACTTAGCTATGCGATGTTAGGTGCATTTGCGGTGGCTATTTCTAAGTCGGGTTTAACACGTATTTTAGCGTCTAAGTTACTAAAGCAAGTAAACGAGAATAGCCATAAAGGCGAAACAACGCTTAGTTATCTTATATTGAGTATTATTTTGCTGTGTGCGATCTCGTCGCAAAACTTGATACCCGTACATATCGCTTTTATCCCAATTCTCATTCCGCCATTACTTGTGGTGTTTAACAAGTTACGCCTTGATAGACGTGCCATTGCGTGTATCTTAACCTTCGGCTTAGCCACCTCTTACATGGTGCTACCTTATGGTTTTGGTGGCATTTACTTATACTCGATACTACACAAAAACCTCACTGAAAATGGCTTAGAGATTATTAATACTCAAGTGCCGATGGCAATGATCATTCCAGCCATTGGGATGTTATTTGGTTTATTGGTTGCAGTGTTTATATCTTATCGAAAACGCCGTAGTTATGAGTCTCACAGTCTGACAGAACAACAGCAAGAGGTTGTCATTGAGCAGCCTAAAAAGGTGTTAGCAGTGGGCATTACCGCCGTACTTTGTTCATTAGTGGCACAAAATATTAGTGGCTCTATGATCCTAGGTGGTCTTGTTGGGGTAGCTATATTTACCTTATTCGGTGTTGTAAAGCTTGAGCAAAATGGCGATGTATTTAGTAAAGGCATTGCTATGATGGCGATGATTGGCTTTATTATGATTTCTGCGCAAGGCTTTGCTTCGGTGATGAAAGCAACCGGTGATGTAGCTTCATTAGTTAGCTCTGCCGCAGGAATGATTGAAGGTAACAAGCCCCTTGCCGCAGCATTAATTTTACTCGTAGGATTATTGATCACCATGGGCATTGGTAGCTCGTTTTCGACGGTGCCAATTATAGCCACCCTGTTTGTACCACTTTGTATGGAACTAAACTTTTCTGTTATGGCTACTGCAGCACTGGTTGGTACTGCTGGTGCGCTAGGTGATGCAGGCTCCCCTGCCTCTGACTCAACACTTGGCCCAACATCTGGCCTAAATGCAGATGGCCAACACGACCATATTTGGGATTCAGTAGTACCTACTTTCATCCATTTTAATATTCCGCTACTTGTTGCTGGCTGGGTTGCGGCAATGGTGTTGTAGAGTCGAGTTACTTTTTGTTAAAAGCCCCATTAGGGACTTTTTTATTGGCTAAACAAAATACGAAGTGCGCGGTTTAAATCATGAAAGCGAATGGGTTTTGTCAGCACTTTGTTCATTCCTGCTTCTAAGCAAGTGGCTTTATCTTGATGTGATGCATTGGCTGTTAAGGCGACAATGGGTAAAGTCATTTTTAGTTCTTCACGCATGTATTTAGTTGCTGTAATACCATCCATTACTGGCATCATCATATCCATCAAAACTAAATCAAAGCTTTGCTGCTGAACTTTATCAATGGCTTGTTGGCCATTATCTGCAAGGGTGACATGGTGATTGAGCTTTTCTAAAAAGGCTTTTATAAGCACTTGGTTGGTTTTGTTATCTTCTGTAACAAGAATAGCCATTGGCTCAAGAGTTTGCTCATGTTCAATAGCTTGCTGATCATCCGCAACGATAGAGTATGGTATGTAAATATTAAATTTAGTACCAATATTGATTGCACTTGCTACTCTTATCTCGCCTTTCATTAAATCAACTAGGCTTTTGGTAATGCTAAGCCCAAGACCAATCCCTTCTACTTGTCGATTTACACCATAGTCATGCTGTTTAAAGGCATCGTAAATGCTGGCTATTTGAGATTGAGAGATCCCCTGCCCTGTATCTGCTATCTCAAATAACAAATGGGTGTCATTGAAATCAGCTGTGAAATTGACGGTGCCTACTTTGGTAAACTTAAAGGCATTATCTAAAATATTAAACAGAATTTGCCCGACCCGAACCCCATCAATATTAATTTTGTTGGGTAAGCCATCGCTTATCTCTGTGGTAAACAAGACATTAGAGCCTTGAGTGGTTTCTTGAAACTGTGCAGTAATATTTTTAACCAGCGCATTTATATCTGTTGCTTTAACATCAAGCTCCATCGAGCCACTTTCAATTTTTGAAAAATCCAGCACATCACTGATCAAATCAAGTAATAAATCAGCGCTTGAGTTTGCGTAATCGAGCCAACGTGTTTGCTTGTCATTAAGTTCTGAATCGGCTAACAACTCCAACATGCCTACAATTGCGTTCATAGGAGTTCTGATCTCATGAGACATCACCGTTAAAAACTGAGACTTTGCTTGGTTTGCTTCTTCTGCTTTTTCTTTTGCTAATTGTAGTGCTTGCTCGCGGTCTTTATTTACAGTGATATCTTTGGCAATACCTAAATAGCCGCGAAATTTCCCGCTTGAATCAAATTGTGGCTTACCACTCAAAGAGACCCAGGCCGGAGGCGACGAATTAACTTCAAATTCAAAATCTAAAAACTCAGCATGATCAGCCAGCAAGTGTTTAAAGTGCGACCATTTTTTTAACTGACTCTGTTCCTGCTCAGTGATGATGGCATCGAAATTTTTATGTAAAAAATGGCGTTTATATAAATTGCTATGGCTGGCGGTAGTTAAAACATTAATAAAGTGCTCATCTCTATTGGTACGCCAAAACCATTCGCTGGCAAAGTCTCTGAATAGTTCTGATAGCTCGCCAAGTCTTGTTAGTAAAGAGGTTGAGTGAAACTTTTGCCTGTTAAGCCTTGTTTGCGCAGCTAATTGAACCGCTACTTGCTGTAATAAGATCTTGATTGCGGTTTGTGATTTATCATTAAAACTAGCCTGCTCTTTTATATCGAAAAAGACCAAGCACTGCGTTGTGTGTTCAGAAATATCAACATGAAAAATTAGGTTATTTACGAACTCATTACTATAAAACAGCGAGTTATCTTCATTAAGTAACCACTGTGACTGCGCTTGTTGTAACTTAGACTTTAATATTGTTTCGTCAAATTCAATGTACTTGATAGTGCGCATTTCGAGGGATGCTTTTGAATCTTCGAAGTTTATTAAGCAAAACTCTTTAAACGAAAAATATGGCAGAAGCACTTTTTCAAGCTGAGCTTTTAATGCACGGCTATCGTTTATGCCATGAAATGCCGTTAGCTCAAGTTGTAATTGCTCTAAGTTTAACTCTGCCATTGCCATTCCTAGTTAATATTGCATCGCATATTGCAAATATAGAAAACAGTTCTCAGTTTAGCCATAAAAATATCAAAATAAATTATTTAAATTTCATTGTGTTATATAAATCCGAACACTTGGTACGGGCCATGCTAACTAAATATTAATCAAGTTTAACCAAGGTGACTGTTATGAAAATAGTATGCATAGGCGGCGGACACGGTTTATCCCATATGTTAAGTGCAATTAGACCTCACTGCGCCGAACTGACAGCGATTGTTGCAACCACAGATAACGGCGGAAGCACAGGTAAATTACGTCAAAGCCAAGATGTAGTTGCCCTTGGTGATATTAGACGTTGTTGTTTGCAATTAGCTGATAGTGACTCATTAATCCATCAAGTTTTTCACCACCGTTTTGATAGTGGTGAACTCAATGGCCACAGCCTTGGTAATTTAGCCTTATTAAGCTTAACCCAACAAACTAACTCAGCAACTCAAGCGGTTGCATGGTTCAATGCCATGTTGGGTAATTCAGAAACGATTCTACCTATGTCAGACGAACCGACTGATTTATTAGCGGTTATGTCATCAGGCATTAAAGTATTTGGTGAATGCGATATTGATTCACAAGAAGAGCTCCCAGACTATTTAACCCTCTCACAAGATGTGAATGCTGCTCCTGGTGTGGTTCAAGCTATTGAAAACGCCGATATGCTAATAATTGGCCCTGGAAGTTTAATTACCAGTGTAATGCCTGCCATGTTAGTTGAAGACATAGCTAAAGCGGTGCAACAAACATCAGCATGCCGATTATTTATCGAAAATATTGCCAAAGAAGCCAGCGTAATTAAATCGCTCGATATGCAACCGGTTGATTGGCTCGAAGGCATGCTTGGTTACCGGTTTTGTGACATGAGTATCTCTTTAGATGCGCTTAGTGAAATTGTGTCTCACTTTGACGATGTTGTTAAATCGCCAAACCAGCAGCACGACATTGAGCAGCTAAGTAATGTATTTGGCGAAATATTAAAAATGCCGTTAAGCCTAGAAGCTGAGGAACTAGTCAGTAGCAATCAAACTTTGCGCGTGAGTTAGCGTTTGTGCAAATTGGTCTTGCAGTAAGGCTATTAAGCTTTGTAGTTCATCGTCAAATTGTGATGCCTTCGCTTTTTGCTCAATTTGTTCTGCAAGGCCGCCTACGGCTAATGCCCCGTAACTACGGCTACTGCTTTTTAAACTGTGGGCATTTATTTCGATTTCAGACTGTTTCGTTGCGTCAGCAAGATCAGCAACGATTTGGCAGGACTCAGTGATATATACCTGCAAAAGTTGTTTTGCTAAGTCGTCACCAACATCCTGTTGTAATTGCGTATAGGTCGCAGTATCTATCATGGTCTCACCTTGGAGTGAATATGAAATATAGTGTTATTTTATTCGTAGATTCAAGCTTAATTGGTGGCATCGAAAGCCATTTGATTGCCATGAGTAAGCTGTTAGAACGATATAATATTATGAGCTCGGTACTATTTTATCAAGATCATAATAACCGTGAATTATATAAGCGCTTAGAAAATGCAAATATCACTTTCGGTTTTGCTGGCGGAAATTTAAAAAGCTTGAACGAAATACTAAAAATGTTTCCTCGCTCAGCGTTACTCCATACCCATGGGTACAAGGCAAGTATCATGGGCAAGTTAGTGTGTCGCTGGCAAAACCGCCCTTGTATTTCAACATATCATGCCGGTGAAGCAGGCACGGGTAAGGTTTATTTTTACAATAAGCTCGACAAACTACTAAGTTACTTTTCACTTAACTTTGCTGTTTCTAGCAAACTCACCGAAGAGCTTTACAATGCTGAATTACTTGAAAATTTTATTCCAGTAAATGAGCATACTAAAGAATTAGGTCTAAAAAATAATGATCAATTAAACGTTGGATTTGTTGGTCGTTTATCCCATGAAAAAGGCCCTGACATTTTTATTGAAACAGCCAAACGATTCAACACACCTAACTTAAAATTTCATATATTTGGTGATGGCCCTATGGTCAATGAGCTTGATTTGTCAGCGGTGAATTATCATGGCCAGTGTGAGCAACAACAAATATGGCAACAACTTGATGTATTGGTGATCTGCTCTCGGGCTGAAGGTCTACCTATGGTGGCATTAGAAGCAATGGCACACGGGGTACTCGTTATTGCATCGCCTGTTGGTCAGTTACCACAGATAATAAAGCACCTATCAAATGGGTTAATGATGACTGAAAGTACAAGCGATGCTTTACATAAACAGCTAAACAACATACTCATGTTGAGTGCTGATCAAAGAAGTTACATGCTAGGCAATGCACAAATACTTGTTCAACAACGTTTTTCTGGAGAGCAGCAATTTAAACAGCTAGATAGAGTCTATAGCTCTAGCTTACTTGCATCTCTTCCCAGCTTTTAATTTTACGATAAATCGTAGATGGACTCACATCCAAAAGAGCTGCAGCTTTAGGAATATTGTTATCACAAGCATCAATGGCTTGCTCAATATAACGTTTTTCTACCAACCAAAGCGGTTCAATATCGGCTTGAGAAAATGCTGTTGCAACTTCGCTGATAACAGGAGTGGCTTCAGTTGATGGCGATGTAAAGCTTTGTGAAGGCGTCACCTCCGAGGCTACAGTATTAACAGTTGCTGCTACTGGTTGTGATTGATTTTGTGCGTTTGGTAGTGCTGGTATCATACTCGCTTCAATGTAGGCTTCATCATGCAAAACGAGAATGTTACGTATGGTGTTTTCTAATTGGCGAACATTACCAGGCCAGCCATAGCTCAAAAATAGATTTTTAACGCCTTCTGACATGCCTTTGTATGCACGGCCTTCTTCTTTACTTATTTTTTTAAATAATGCATCGGCAATTTCGATCACATCTTTGCCACGCTGATTCAACGGTGGTAAGGCAATAGGGATAACATGTAGGCGATAATATAAGTCTTCACGAAAACGGCCTTCTTGCACTTCTAATAATGGGTCGCGGTTGGTGGCGCACACAAAGCGCACATCAACTTTAACTTCTTTTTCGCTGCCTACCTGCTGGTAACAACCAGTTTGAATAAAGCGCAGTAGCTTACTTTGCAGATTGATGTCCATTTCACATAGTTCATCTAAAAACAACGTACCACCGTCAGCTTGGCCAGCCGCCCCTTCACGATTGGCAATCGCGCCAGTGAACGCCCCTTTTAAGTGACCAAATATTTCACTTTCGATTAGATCTTTTGGTATTGCTGCACAGTTAAGGGCTACAAAGGGTTTATTCGCACGCGGTGACGCTAAATGTACTGCACGGGCGCACAGCTCTTTACCTGTCCCGCTTTCACCAGTGATAAACACAGTGGCTTTACTTGCAGATGCTGATTTTATGATTTGGTAAACAGATTGCATTTCTGATGAGCTACCAATCAAATCATAGTATTTACCGTTCTCGTAAGTTGTTTGATAGCTTTTGACTGTTTGTTTTAAATCTTTAAGTTTTAATGCGTTGTTTACTGTAATGCGAAAACGATCGGCTTCGATTGGTTTTTCTAGAAAGTCACTGGCACCGAGTTTAATGGCTTTGATTGCCATTTCTTTAGTGGCATGCCCTGTTAAAACAATCACTTGTGGAGCTGAGTCTGGGTCTAAAGAGGATAAAATATCTAGCCCGTTCATATCTGGCAGCATAACATCTAAAATCACTAAATCAGGCTCAAATTCCTGTAGTGCAACGACGGCTTGTTCGCCATTGTAGGCAATGCGTGTTTCGACCCCGGTTGGGATCAAATATGATTGGTACATCAGCGCTAGCGACTCTGTATCTTCAACAATGAGTATTTTAGGTGGCATTAAAGACTTCCTTTATTATCGTTTTATGCTGAGATAAAGTGATTATTTAACAGTTCCTTATTAGTAGCTTAGTGCGTATTTGACCGGTTTGTAAACTCAAACTTTAGTGTTTATTGATCACAATTAATGAGGCATCGTCTATTTCAGCAGTTAACTCAACCTGGCTTGCCTGCCAAAGTGCATAAGCAAACTCTTCACTTTGCACATTTTCGTCAGTTAATTTAGTAATAATTTGGTCTACATCGCTTAATTGCTGATTATCAAGCCAACCATCGGTGAATAATAAAATGTGTTCAACGTCATTTAAGTCATAACTATAATGTTGATAAACATGATCATCACTAAGGCCAAGTAAGGGATCAGTACCGCTTAGCTGGATCAATTTGCCATTTTTGGTTATCACACAGGGGGCTGGGTGGCCTGCGTTAAACCAGTGAAGTGTGTTATTTTCAATAAAACTTATTAGTAAAGTGACTAAACTAGTTTTACATAACCGCTGTTCATACAGGGCTTGGTTTAAGGTTGTTAAAACGTTTTGTAATGGGATTTCTGTCGCTAAACAACCACTTAAAAAGCCCTTTATGGCAAAACTTTCTTTTAGTGCTGTTATACCGTGCCCCATCATATCGCCAATGATCACAGGCGTTTGCTGCTGGTGGGGGTACATACAAAAATCACCACCATTTTGGCTGATAATAGAGCCAAAATTATAGGCATTAAACTCCCCTATTTTTTGCCTTGTTTGCATGCGCTCTTCGTTAATTAAATACTTTAATGCGGAAAAACGATGCACAATGCGCTCAATACTCTGCAATAAGCGAGTTTTGCTAACGGGTTTTACTAAATAATCATCAACCCCTAACAGGTTTATACGTTTTATAAGTTCTTCACTGTCATCACCTGTCAGCATAACCACAGATAAATTAGTTTTTAGGTTAGATTGATTGAGTTTTTTAAGTAAAGGCTCACTGGTGCCATTTTTCAGTTTATGATCAAGCAATAAAATTGTTGCCCCAGAGGTGAGAATTTCTTGCCACCCCGATTCACTATCCTCACAGCAAATAACCTGAAAATGCTCAGATAAATAAGCATTCAGTAAAGCAAGTTGTGCCTTATCATCATCTATGTATATAAGCGTGGGTCGTTTATCGATATTGGTTAAACAAAAAGAGAATGTATTCTGCTGGCCGACAGTTTTATAACAAGCATTTGGAAAGTAATGCTTGATGAGTGCAACGCCCATACCCCCTTCCACTAATTCACCACTGTCTAATTGCCACCCTGATGCTTGTTGATTAAATAAATCATAGCTTGGCATGCTGTCTTTAAATTCTATTAGCAGCTGTTTATCGGGCAGTTTATGCATAGCAAACTGCACATTCATTGACGTTTCTTGGCTATGGCGTAACAGATTAGTTAGGTATTCGGTTGCTACTAAACCTGCTGCATCAATATCTTGATTTTTCACACTGATCGCCGTTAAAACATGTTTTAAAATATGGCGGATCTCACTGACTGTAGGCCAGTCTAAACTAAATGATTTTTGATATAAGCAGTCCATACAGGTTCTCAATAAGGTAAAAACAACCAGCGCTGTTTAATAACTTTGTTTAATAAGTACTCTGTGAGTTTAGGCCATTTTGGTTGAAACGCTTTGAGCGTTTTCACGATGCGGCTACCCAATGGAGCAAACTGATGCTGCGCAACAACAATCTTTACGTTATTGACGCCTGCGTGTTCTAAATTTGCCATACCGTGACATAAAGCTTCTTCGTCGTTATAACCAAGCGATACCGTTAAAAATGTCAGTTCGGTACATAAACTAAGCGCATGCAGCGGTACGTTACCGCGATTACATTTAAGAGCTGGGCTCATATCTAAAAATATATAGTCATACTCTTGTTTTATGCGTTCTATTGCATCATTAAGTACGCTTTTATTTTTCACCGATTCAAGCTCTTTAAGGTGCGCCATGGTGAGCAGGTCTACCTGCTCAGTATTGATGATATTCAGCTGACAAGAAATATCACTAAAGCACCAAGACTCTGGTTTTTTTGGTTCATCAAACTTAAATGGATTTAACGGATTTAAGTCGATTATAAGCACTTTGGCAGCTTGCAAACTTAAGCGCTGTGCAACACTAGCACAAAGTGATGTAGAGCCTTCGTTGCCGGTTAACGAAATAAAGCAGATGCAACGGGCTTTACTGTTATCTATTTCGTTACACACGGCTTCAAGTTCTTGGTATTGCGCTGGTATTAGTTTCATAAGCCCACCACTAAAGCTACAACAGTAATAAAATCTAAGAAGTTTGATTTAAACTGGCTCATTAAATCTTGGCCTTTGTCTGGTACATATAAAGTATCGCCAGCACGTAACACAGGGATATACGCTGAGTTAGGGTTTTTAACGAATTCTTCTAAATCAAATACACGAGACTGTTCTTTACAGCATGAATGATTTACGACAACGATTTTGTCGATAAGCGCTGAGCTTGATGGGCCGCCCGCTTCTGCTAGTACGTCAAGTACCGTCATAGTGTCATCAAAGCTGTAACGACCTGGCTTTTCAACAGCACCCATGATGCGAACTACTTGCTCTTTTGGCGTACGTAACCAGTCTTTATCTTTTTCTGGGATATAGATGGTATCGCCCGGTAAAACGTGTGGAAATAAGGTTTCATCACCGGTTTCAAAATACAGTGCAAGGTTTAATTTACTGACTCTTGCTGCATTGCCGTTACGATGAGTAATACGAATATTGCGTAAGTCAGCGTTATCTGTAGGGCCATCAGCAGCGGCTAAAATGTCGATAAAGTGCATATTTGTATTAAATGCATAGCGACCTGGTGAGCCCACCTGACCCATAATGTAAATAGACTTGCTTGATTCTTGACGGATCCATTGAGATTTATTGTCTGCAGGGTCAACCGGTAACTCTTCAACAATAATGGTATCGCCAGCCATTAAACTTGGCAGTTCATATTTGCCCGAATCATTAATAGTGTATTGCTCTAAATCGAAACGTTTGGTCACCTCACCGTTTCTTACAATTTTAATATCATTGATATTGGCACCCTTAGTTGGGCCACCGGCATGAGCAAGTAAATCGGTAAAGTCCATTTCAGGGCTCCACTCATAACGACCCGGAGATAAAATGGCACCGATAATTTTGATGGCACGTTTTGGCGGTACTTTTAACCAGCTTTTTTCGTTTTGATCGGTTTTCTCTGGTACAAAAATCACATCGCCCGGGTTAAGGCTTGGCACTTTTACTGTAACTATGCCTTCGCTGTAACCTTGTAAGTCAAATAAGATGCTTTCTCCTGCTGGAGTTAAGATTTTAATCTGACGAGTTTCAGCAAAACGGGTTGGGCCACCTGCATTAGCCAGAATATCTAAAAAGCTGGTGCTTTCGCCTGCTTCATAAGCGCCCGGCTTTTGTACTTCGCCCATGATATAAACTGTTCTTGAAGTGGTATTTACATCATCCACCATAATAGGCACATAAATAGTAGAACCCGCTTTTAGCTCTGGCATAGTGTCGTTATTAGGTTTATCTAAATACGCTTTTAAATCGAACACGACAGGGGTTTTATCTACGATAACGCGAATTTTGGTTACATCTGCATAGCGGGTTACACCCTCAGCACGCATTAGCGCATCAAGTACACTCATGTTTTCTTTAAATGAAAAGCTACCAGGGTTGTGCACCTCACCAAGCAAAGTAATAGCACTGTTATCACTTGCATCACCTGACGCACTTAAGGTTTGTGCATCAAAGTCAATTTGTACGTTACCTAACAGCGGAGACACTGGCACAAAGACTGTGTCAGCACTTTGTAATGCAGGTAATAAGTCAATGTTGCCTGAATCTAAGTAGGCTTTATAGTTAAACTCAATCATCTCGGTGCCACGGCGAATTTGTAAGCGGTCTAATTGAGCGCCTGGTTTTAAGCCTCCAGCACGGGCGATGACCATTTGAATGTTGCCATCTTTAGGAATACTTACTTGTGATGGGTCGTTCACATAGCCCATAACATTGATGAAAATATCTCGTGAATGAATTTCGACATAAAAGTCATCCATCGCCACATACATTTCACTTAATGCTGTGCGTAGCTGGCTTTGTACATCATCTAGCTGTAAGCCTGCTACTTTAAAACGACCTAGCTCTGGTAAGGTAATAGCCCCTTCTTTATCAACTTCAAACGGTTCGCTAAATTCAGCTTCGCCTGGTAGGTATAAGTAAAGTTTATTACCGACTTCAATCTCTTCAGCGAAAGTAGGTAACGTGAATATAAGTAAGCAAAGTAAGATTAACTGTTTCATGTTATTGCTCCTTAGGACCATTTAAGATTTTGGTCCAGCTGGATAATGCATGTTTTTGTTTAGTGGCTTTATCGTCACTCATGTCGATAATAATTGCCTCTACTCGTCTATCTGAATGACGTTTTGAGCGTGAGTCAGGTTCGTCGCTGTACGGTGTTAAACTACCTTGCGTTAAGGTTGTTATTGTCGCAGGGTTTACACCATAAATACCTAGCCAGTGTTTTACTGTTTCGGCACGCTTAAGTGCTAACTCATAGTTGTTTTGTTGCTGACCACTAATGTCAGCATGACCAACAAGCAGTAAGTTAACTTCATCAACTTGTTTAATTAAGTCAGCCGCTTGTGCTAAACGTGTGATGTATTTAGGAGTAACCTGAAAATCATTCAGCGAGAACTGGTTATCACTATTTAAAAGCTCAGTTATCTGGTCTTTAAGTGATGCTGTCATGTTTTTTTCAGTATCAGTAACGCCTGCACATTGGCTCATCGCATTAACAGTTTCAAAGTGCTTCGCAAGCTGATTTAAACCGTGATAGTGAATAAGTAAATCATGCTCAGCATCAGACCACATTTGCGCTGCTATTAGGCGTCTTATACGGTTTTCGTATATTTGTGCTTTTAGCAGTTGTGCTGGCATACATTGCTGTATCCCTTGTGCTTTTAATAAATCTAACTTTAAAACATGATGTTCAAATTCGCTTAGCACCACGGTTTCTTGTGTGTCGTAAATCATCTCGTGTTGTTCATCAGTAAGCGGATAATTTTGATATTTTTCAGCCCAGCCTCCTTGCCCCTCATCAGGCCAAGAAGCACATCCACCAAGCGTTAGCAAAATGATTGTAAATAGTATGTGCTTCATAAATCACCTCACGCGATATCAGCTTGTTCGATAAATGGAATCGTCTTATCAACTCTTAATAGACTCATTAGTTTGTGTGGTTGCCCAGACACATTAAGCAGTGATAGCTTTTGCCCTTTTTTCTCAATGCGTTTGTATAGGAACACCATGGCACCAATGCCAGATGAATCAATAAACGTAGTAGAGCTAAAATCGAGTACCACACTTTGTTGTTTGCCGTGTGCAACTTCTTCAAACTGATCTTTAAAGCCATCGACGGCTAGACCAGAAAAGTCACTAGGTAGTGAAATTAGTTTGGTATCGTTAGAAAATGATGTGTTGTTAGCCATGATCTTCACCTTAGTTAAATTGGTTAGTCATAGTAACTAGTACAACTAAAATGCCAGTTTATAAGGTTTTGAAATTTAAAGGCTAAATGATGCAGCGATGCATAATGCAATTAACTTTTTGCTGTTAATTTGCATTATGCAACGTGATTTGCTTAATTTATTTGGTAAAAAAGACGTGGATTGGTATCACTGCCCTTTGCCTGTAAAGACAACTTGTAATGTTTTAATCACAATTGAAAACTCAAGCTTCGCCCAAGCAAGAGGTGATGACATACTCAGTGAATAGGCGTAATCCCAGCCAATTTTACTACGTGCATCGTCTATGGTTTCGTCATAGCCGTTCATCACTTGAGCAAGACCAGAAATACCTGGTTTAACCCCGTAAGTACGCTGGCAAAAATAAGGAATGTCTTTTTCTAATTTACCATAAAACACAGGGCGCTCTGGTCTTGGGCCAATTAATGACATCTCGCCTTTAAGCACATTAATCAATTGCGGAAGTTCGTCAATTCGTGTTTTACGCATAAAGCGCCCTACTGCCGTTATTCTTGGGTCATCTTTACTGGCCCATACAGCACCAGAACGTGACTCAGCATCAACTACCATAGAGCGAAACTTATAAACATAAAATAACTCAACGAATTCATCTGAGCTTTCACCCACTCTTAGTTGCTTAAAAATGATAGGCCCTTTAGATGTAAGCTTTATAGCAAGCGCTGCAATTAAACATACAGGCCAAACTAGACTTAACGCAAATAAAGCGCCTGCAATATCTAAGCTTCGTTTTATGACTTTAATAACAGACTTTGTTTGTGCTTTACTCGCAGATTTTACACGTTGCCAAGGAGTGTCAAAGTAACCTTGTTCATAGCGAATGATCCCCCAAAGTGCTAAAAAGTAGCTATTTAAGATGTAATTAACTTTATCGACGATAGGAATACGTTTTTTAAAGGCGAATATAGTTTTAACCGCTTGTACTGTATGAAGCGATAAAATGCTTGTAGCAATCAATTGTGACCATACAGATTGCGTGACGATAGCTTCTATAAATACACAAGCATAAATACAGGCTAAAATAATTGGCATAACCCCACGTAATACTTTGTGCGAGAAAAAGTTCATACAAGTCCAGCCTAAACGCGGGTTAAGTAATATAAGCAGCGCTTTTATTTGTTGCCAATTACCGGCACCTAACCTTACACGACGTTTATAATCTTCACTTTGCTCATCGCATTCGCGCTCGTAAATGACAACGTCTTCATCAACAACAGCTTTCCCGCCTTTGCTTAAAGCTTTCATTGATAGCACGAAGTCGTCGTTAATTGTGTTATTCTCTAATTCATTTGCATACTCAGCGCGCATTGCAAACATTGCCCCTGGTACGCCAATCACAGCGCCAAGGTTCGACTCTGATTTTTTCACTTGGTTTTGGTACTGCCAGTAGGCTTTTTGCGCATCTGGTGCATTTTCATCTAAGGTGTAAACACCTGTCGAAATTGCCACTTGCGGATCACTAAATTGCTTAGCTACTTTGTTTAATGCATCAATACTCAATAAAGCACTAACATCGGTGAACAGTAAAATATCATTGTGATATTTCGCCATCCCCATCAAGGTATTTAACCCTTGTACTTTCCCTTGGTTTTCATCACGATGGTGAAAATAACACTGCACGCCTTGCTTATGTAATACCTGCTGTGCTTTAAGAGCTTGTTGATAGCTTTTATCGGTGCAACCATCAAAATAAACATGAATAGAATAATGATGAGTGTCATATACCAGTGATGCTAGGTTATAAAGCTTTTCTGCAATATGCTGTTGTTCATTGTAAGCACACATCAAAACAGCAATATTCGGTGTGTAGTTGTCATCAAAAACGGTTTGCTTGCTTGGTTTTTTCTTTTTGCCTGCAACACATTTTAGTAATAATGGGTAGCCAACATGATGATATGCAGCAATACACATTAAAATGATAAATAATGTAGTAAAAATAGTCATGGTTGGCTCCTACACTGCTAATGCAGAATATAAATTGTCGTATTTACTACTCATGGTTCTTGCATCAGCGACTGCAATAGCATGATGACGAATGCAAAGACCATGTGGCAGTTTACATGCTCTCAAAATAGCCGGTGCAAGCTTGTTAAACTCGTTCAAAGACACAAGCTCACCTTCGTTATCGGTGACAACTTCATGAATTCCACCTACATCAGATGCTACAACTGGAATACCACATGCCATGGCTTCAATAATCGATAATGGCAAACCTTCACGCTGTGAATACAAACACATTACGTCGATACTCGAATAAAAGGCTCGCATATCGTGAACGTTACCTAAAAAGTGCACACGTTCGTTAAGCCCTAAATTACGTACCAAATTCATTAAAATGACTTTTTGATCGCCATCTCCAGCAAACACCATATGGTAATCTTCAGGTAAGTAATGCAATGCATGAATAAGATCTTTGTGTCCTTTACCTTCAATCAACCTTGCAGCACAGCCAACTAGCTTAACTTTGTGGGGTAAATTGAGCTGACTTCTGGCGGTTGATTGATTAATTGCGACAAAATTATCGCAATCTATACCATTTAAAATGGTGCGCTCAGGAATGATTGCTGTTTTAGCTCTAAATTCATCGGCAACAATACGTGCATCTGCGACCCAATAAATATTCGTTAATGAGTTAAGTAACTTAGTGAAAGTACATTGTTTAACGTTATTTAAATACCAGGCATCATGAATTGTTGATATATGACGAACCGAATCACCGGTTAACGCACAAGCAAGGCCGGCATAAATAACAGGGCCAACATGATGACTGTGAATAATATCGATATCATGCTCTTTTATTAATGCCTTTATCTTTGCGATAACAGAAATACTCACGCCTGGTTTTTTGTTTAAACAAATCACTCGATGGCTATATTGTTCAAGCTCTGGCCATTGCTCAAACGCAGATTGTCTGTCTCCCTCAAGAGAAACAATAATACTCGAGCTACTAAATTGACTGTTTTTGAGTAAAGTAATTGCCATTTTTTCTAGGCCACCTACTTGTAGGTGTTGAACTAAGTGCATGACATTCATGATTTATCTCCTTCAATATTACCGAAGTTAGTTTCGGCATTGACGATAGGAAGTACTGTTACCACCTCTGCGCTGGTAAGTTTTTCGATGGTTTTAATATCTTTTAAGTGACTGTCACAAAGTGCAGCAACAAATACGCTTGCACTACCTGTGAAAATCCCAAGAACAATGCCAACGATAACAGTCATTAGCATTGAGGTATTGATAGGTTGTGTTGGGCTATAAGCTCGCTCGATAGTTTTTACTTTGTCAGGTCCTTCGTATTTAACTAATTTGCCCGTAACTTTGGCCATTTCGTAACGGCTAAGCATGTCTTTATAAAGTGACTGTTTAACATCGTAATCACGCTCTAGTTTACGTAATTGTTTTTCTACATCACTGGTTACTAACAGACGTTCACTGACGAGCTGCACTTGCTCTTCGAGCATTGCAAATTCTTGCTCTTGCTGAAGTAAATTATTACGGGCCTCTTCAAGCGCAAGAAGTTGAGAAACTAAAACGCTGCTCTCTTTACCATCACCAGACGGAAGCGTATTAACCATTTGCCATAACTGATCAAGATTCGTTGTGTCTAGCTCTTCACTAGATGCTAACAGCGCCTGTTGGCGACTTTTTAAGTTTGCCAGTGTGCGTTTTTTCTCGATAACCTTGCTATGTTTATCGGTATAGCGTGTTCTCAAAAGACTTAATTCAGATTCAGTACGAATTATCTTTTCTTCTAAATTGCCTAAAATGGGATTGGCTTGCCCTACTTTACTCACTAAGGCATTCAATTTTGCTTTAGCGCCTGAAAGAGCAATCAGCTTTTGTTGTTTTTCGCTTAGTAAGCTGTCGAAGGTTTGGCGATTGCTATGTAAAACATCGGGTAAGGTGTTACTGTTTTTGGTTTTAAAATCAGCAAGTGCTTCTTCAGATAACTCAAGTTCTTCGCGTAAACTATCCAGCTGTTTAAAGAAAAACTGCTCAGAAGTATCAAGTGATGCCTTTGTTGGTGCTAATAAACGTTCAATAAATTTTTCTACCACCTTTTCAAGCACTGGCTTCATTTGTGATTGGTCATGCCAAATAAAGTTAATGCGGACCAGCTCATCACCAATTAACGAAAGTGATAGTGCTTTAGATAGTTTTTGATGAATTTCTTCAACTTGCTTTGGCGTAGCATCTTCAGCTATTAATTGGGTTTCTTTTGCTACTGCAATAAGTACCTTACGGCTGATAACTAAGGTACGCAGTGCTGCCATACGGTCAGAAAGCTGAAACGAGAAAGACAGATCATCTAAGTAAGGATTAAGTAGTGCTGACTCTTCAATTAAGATGGTGGCGTGATTGGTATATTGTTTTTGCGCAGATAAACCAAGTGCAATGACGACGATTGGCACAATGCAAAACGGAATAATAAAAAGCTTAATACGCGTGTAAAGCGCATAAAGCCCTAAATAAATTAACCGTTTGATCTGCTCTTTAACTAACATACTTTACCTTTTGCTTTGCATTTTGCGAAATTGCTCGGTTTTAATTTGCAAATTGATAAAAACAACCGAGATTTCTATAGATAGTTAGTTAATTGCAGTTAGTGAGCCAAAATGAAAAAAGCCGCATCTTGTAGCGATACAAGATGCGGCTTTGGGTTGAAAGGTTTATTTAGCAAAACCTAAGTTGTTTACAGACTAACTTGGCTTTTGCTTGCCAGCTATGATCACTCGCCTGCTGAGATTGGTTGGCTCGCCAATTCAAGTTATGTGATTTACTTAGGCTTACAGCATAGTCTACACGCTCAATAAAGCCTTGGTGGTTGTCTGCTATTAATATGGTCTCTTGGTACGGATTAACCGCAGCAAAGCGTGTTGTCACAATTGGTGTGCCTGTGGCTATGTATTCTTTTAATTTAAGTGGATCACAGGCTCTGATCTGCTCATTATCAACAAATGGCAAGATAGATACCTGCCAATGCTGAGAAAATGAAGCTAAACGACCATGCTCTACAGCTTGTATATGGGTTACATTGTCTAACTTGAGTAGATCAGAGAAGTCTTCGACAAGGTGGCCTATCAATACTAATTGATACTCAGGCCTATCTTTAGCTAGCCTTAACAATAAGGCTTTATCAAGCCAAGCATTCAAGGAACCATAGAAACCAATAATTGGTTTGCTTATTTGCTCAAGTTCAACGGCTTTTGTGGTTTGCGTGGTAAAGAGCTCTAAATCGACACCATGAGAAAGCATTTTAACTTTAGATTTCGGCATTTTGTTGGCAAGAAACTCACTCACAACATAGATGGTGTCAGCTTTTTCGATAAGGTCGCTTTCAAAAGGCGCGACCATTTTATGATCAACACCCGCAAGTGCAGAGAAATCATCTCCACAATAATAAATGACTTTATCCTGCTCTCGAGGTGAAATTAGACTAATTGCAGTAGGCACACTAAGCCAATAAACAATTGGCTCATCATCTATGAAACCTTTTCGATTAAAAATCCATTTATTAAATAGCCTTACTATAAGGTTATCGTGCCAGGGTAAAACAGCTAATGTGTGTGATGTTAAATTAATGTTTTGGCTAGTATTCGTTGTTTTAGCATTTGACCCTGTGCGCTTTGATAAAAAAAGGCTTTTTAATTTATTAAAAACTCGTTTCACATCAATCAAGCGAAATGTTGGTTTTCGCATACCAATCGAGTTAATCCAAATAACCTGATGTTGTTTTGCTAGTTGTTTAAATAGGTGCTGTGTACTACTTGGGTGACTTTGCCAGTCTTCGCCGAATACAATAAATTTCATAGCGTGCCCTCCAGCTTTTTAACAATTTTTGCTGGATTGCCAGCAACAATAGTATTTGCTGGCACATCTTTAGTAACTACAGCGCTTGCAGCAACTATAGCACCCTCGCCTATTGTTACACCTGCAAGCACAGTTGCGCCGGTGCCTATCCAAGCGCCTTTTTTAATTATGATATCGCCAACTTGGCATTCATCATCAGGCTCACCAAGGGCACGTCTTTCAGAGTTTAGAGGGTGACCAGGAAAACCAGCTAAAAATACCCGCCCAGCAAGGCGAACATCATCTTCTAAAACAATTTTTCGACCAACAGAAAACGCATTCTGCCAACCAATATCAACATTACTGCCAATTATAAGTTTGGGTGTGTAATTACCATGACTACGCCCACAAAAAGTACTAATGCCACTAATTCGCGTGTTGTCATTACAGCTAATTTCAAGTTTTCCTAAAATTTGCGGCATGCCAGAATAAAGGTATAAATTTGCTTTTGAGCCCTTGATTTGGCTTTTAAATAGTGGTGTGTAATAAAAAATGCGCCCTAGTTCACTCACTACTGTTTTAACCAATAAATGCAGTTTATATATAACTGAATGAATACCTGGGATAACCCACATTTGTGGATTGCGAATCGATTTCGCAAATTGAAAAAGCGATTTTGCAAATGGGCTGTCACTTGTTTTAAGCCATTGTTTAATATTTTCACTCATGTGTAGTCTCCCTTTGTTTATCGATTACAAGCTTTTCTAAGGCAATAGTTAAAGCAAGAATGATATAAATAGGCCATGTAAATGCCTGAGTTAAAAAGGTTCCTGACACCATAAAGCCAATTAGGCCGCCCTTTAGAGCTTTCGCATTTACATCAATTTGTTTGTCATTAATCTGTTTATTCATTAAGAAAACACGGTTCAAGGTGCGATAAATACAGGCAATCACTAATACAAAAATACATATTCCAACGATGCCTGTTTCACCTAATACCTGAAACCACGTACTGTGTACTGCATGATTCTTGCCATCCCAATGTGGGCTGTAAAAATAGTAATTAACGACAAAGTTATTAACCCCAACCCCAGTTAATGGATTATGTATTGCCATATTGATTGCAGCTTGCCATGCGTAAATACGGCCCATAGCAGATTCATCAACACCACCTTCATGGGAGCCGCCACTTTGTCTATCTGCAATACCTGCAAAAGCAACCATGGCTAACATGCCCACGGCACCAATGCAGCCGACCACTACAGGATTTTTAACTTTCTGGTAAATAAAGAAACTAAGTACAGCAGCAATGCCAAGTAAGCCTCCTCGGCTTTGTGTTGCAATAACACCGCTGATTGCGATAACTAAGCAAATAAATGCAATGATGCGTCTAAATTTATGGGCACTTGAATCAAATACTTCAGCAGCTAAAAAAGACACGGGAAACATCATTACAAGTGATAAATCGTTAGGATCTCCAAGTTGTGAGCGAAGTTCTCGCGAAATAGTGACGCGGGTACCTTCTACTAGGCCAATACCATTCATTTTGTTACTCAGGGCAACTAAAGCAATGGCGGAACCTGAGATCATGATGCCAATTCTAACCACATTAAAATGCTTTAATGTGCTCATCCACCACGAGATTGCAAATACCATAATGAGTACTTTTGTCAGTACACCTGACCAATACTCCATCGCTAAACCGCGATTTGAGGCACTAAAAACGCAAACAGTAAGCCAAATAAACCAAACAAAAAATATCAGATGATTGGTATGCCAATGTGGCTTTAATTTTTGTGAGATAAACAGGTGCCAGGCTATTCCCAATAGCGACGCAAGCGCGAGTAACTTAGGAATTTTAAAAGGCATTAAAAAAGGAAAAGCTTCATGTAATCTAAAATAGCTAAATAAAATAAACAAAATTATAAAAGCCACACTTACCTTTACTGCAGTGAAAGCGGCAAAAGGTAATAGTAGCAATGCAAAAACTGCTATTGGGCCCAAAATGGCATAGGTAACAACCACAAGTAAGGTTACTAAAATGCCATTAATGAATAACTGATTTTGTTTATAGTAATTGAGCATGGTGATGCTCCTTCATTAAGCTTTTTATTACTTGCTTAATTAATGCTCTATATTGATAAGCCAAACCAGCAATATAGATAAAACATACGATCCATTTAGCCAAACTAAGTTCGCTAAACTGTAAAGTGATCTGTGTTATAGATCCTAATGCTAACCAGCTTGGTACTAATGCTGCAAAGTTTAGCTTTAGAGGCTCGAAATGCTGACTAACTGAATAAAGGCAAACTAATTTAAAACTTTGCATAATGATTAGTGCCAAAATAGCGCCTTCAACACCAAGTTTTGGCACTAAAAAGTACAGCAGACTAAGACCTAAAAGTGCTGTAAAGAAGTTTATAATTGATACAAACACACCATTCTTATGCATGTAGCATCCAATATTGAAAATATCGCTGTGATGGCGTATAGCAACAACAATAATTAATAAAATCAGCCAACTATCTTTGCCATGGTATTCAGCAGGAAGTACTGAGTTTAATGCGATTGGTGCCAGTAAACTCATCAAAACACACATAGCTAAGCCTGCATTTAATGAGGTTATTGCATAATTTTGATATTGCGTTTTATCTTGCTTAATTAAGCTAAAGCGTTTGGCGAACCACCAAAGTCTAATCGGCTCAAATGTGAACGAAGTTATTATGGCAAATTGCGCTGCAACGTAATAACTCGCTAAGACACTCTCGTTAAATTCGGCAACGATAAACCAGTTTTCAGCCCCATTACCGGCATAAACAAACAAACCTGATGCGATAATTGAAGTTAAGAATACAGTCTGTGATTTTTTTATTCTCCAGCTAAAACGAGAATAGCTCACTTTAAGTGCACTTCGCATATCACTTAAGGTTAAACACATAATAATGAACGTGCAGACAACACCTGAAACCATTACACCGGTTACATTAAAACCAAGAACTAACAAAGTGATTGTTAAACAAGTTTGTATGACAGCATGCGCAATACTATAAAAACAATACTTTTGCGCGTAACCAAATAACCGGTAGTAGGTGTACGGGATAGCAAGTACCGAGGCAAAAGTTAAATTTAAAATAAGTAACCTAAAATCAATCACCTTTATTTGTGCAGGTAAGGTTGCAATAATTTGCTCGCTAAATATAAAGCTACAGCCTAAAAAAAGCGCACTAAAACAGATTGTTAATACCAGAGAGTCTCTAAATAACGCCATTTTTTCACGAAAAGATGGGTACTGTTGTTTTAGTAGTAGCTCAGGTAAACCAAGAGAAACCACTAAAGAGCATAACGCCGACATGGTCACCAAAAAATTCAGCTCACCAAACTCGCTCTTTTCTAAAAAGCGAGTTGTAATTGGTAAAAGTAAAAAGCCAAACCCTTTTACTGCAAAAATAGCTAAAGCAAAGTAACCAATTTGTTTTAAGTTACTCATAAAACCTCCCTATAAAGATTCAACCCATTTGGAAAGTTGCTGAGCTTGCTTAACTGCGTTGTAATGCTCGTTAACATGTTGCTTAGCATTTTGACCAAGTAGATAACGCTTATGTGGAGATAATTGGTGAAATTTATAAAGCATTTTGCTGAGTCCTGAGATACTACCTGGCATACATTTCATACCAACACTTGGGGTTACTATTTCGTTTGCTCCCATTAAGGTGGTAGTGAGAACAGGAAGGCCACAAGCCATGGCTTCTTTTAAAACTAACGGGCCTGTATCACGGTCGCCATTTTCTGCGACGCAAAAAGGGGCGATAAGCGCAGAATAATAAATTAGGTTTGAGCTAACCCAATCATGAGGTTTTTCGCCTAGAAAACGGATAGATTTACGAATACCAAGCTCTTCAGCCATATACATTAAATCGTTCAGCATTGGCCCGTCCCCTACTATATCTAGGGTTATACCAAACTCTTTTGGAATATGCTTAAGTGCCGGTAGTAGAAATTGCAGCCCTTTCTTCTCGACAAGACGGCCGATGAAAATCAAACTTACAGATTCATTTAGGGACGATGGTACAAACTTAAATTGGCTAGTATCGATACCGCAATGTAACAATTTAACATTGCTCTTAGAAAAGCGTTTAAATTGCATAGCCATTTCTTCACAAACTGCTATTGAAAAATCACAAAGAGCTAATTTGGGTTTTAAGTCTGCGTTGTTTACGTAAACATCATGGCCATGACCAATAGAAGATACTGTAATGTCAGCAAGTTTTGCCGCAACGATACCGTATGCAAGAGGCCCATGCATAAAATGGCAATGTAAATGATCTATCTTTGCAGCTTTTATATAACGTGCAATTTGATAACCATAAGCAAGCAAGGATTGTGTTGAAATTGATTTAAATTGAGCTGCAGTATGCGTTGCCCTTGCTAACTTATAAATATTAAACATAGAAGGTAAAATCAATTTAAACGCAGGTTTAGTGATTTTTTTAACTTCAATGGCACTGGTTAAATTAATCATCACACAGGTTTTTTCAAATGTAAGAACTGTCACCTTATGCCCTGCATTTAGAAGAGCTTTAATTTCCGTTACAACAAATGTTTCTGATGCAATTGGAAAGCTTGGGACCAAAATAGCAATGTGCTTCATAAAAACGCTCCTATAAAAACTGTTATAGGAGTTATGGCAAATTCCATACCCGGCTATTAAACCTTTAAATTCCCGAAATGAGATTAAATTTTGCTGGAGATTTGCAAAATGCAACGCACAAAGAGAAAAGGCTGAGTAATTTAAAAGAAAATACAGATTTAAAGCTGGCGTCTAAATTGCGTAACCTTTACTACGTGAAGAAATGCTTTTGGGGCATATTATGAACAGCCAAGTCAGTATTATCATTCCTAACTACAACTGTTTGCAGTATCTAGATACCTGTATTAACAGCATTTACCAGCAAAAAAATGTAAATTTCGAAATCATTATTGTTGATGATGGCTCTACAGATGGCAGTAAAGAATACCTTGAGCAACTTGCTGCCGACAAAAGTGAGGTACGCATCTTTAGCCAACAAAGAAAAGGTGTTGTCGCTGCTCGTAACCTAGCAATTACACAATCAAAGTCAGAGTATTTAGCTTTTTTAGATGCCGATGATTATTGGTCAACCAATAAGCTTGCAGCTCAGTTAGCATTTCATAAAAAACACCCAGACTGTGTTTTAAGTTTCACTGACTACATGCATTTTAATGAAAACAACGAAGATATAATTGGCTGTTTTGATTATTGGCCCGAATTTAAATGCAATAAAGAAAACAGAGACTTCCAGTTTCTAGATAATCCAATAAGCCAAATGATCACAACCAATATCGTTGGCACTTCGTCAGTCATGGTTAAACGCTCAACCATTGTTGATGTGGGTGGTTTTGATGATAAATTAAGTAGCGCTACAGATTTAGATTGCTGGTTAAAAATAGCTAAAAAAGGTTATGTTGGTTATTCAACGCTTTGTGCAATGCACTATCTAATGCGTGCTAATTCTATAACATCAAATAGAGAAAATAGACTAGCGGCTATGGTTGAAATTATTAATCGTAACCAATCTGTTGTATCAAACAATGAACTTAAAAAAATCAAAGCACGTTTAAGTGAATGTTATGGCGAGTTCTACCGTGAACTTGGTCAGTATTCAAAAGCACTTATGTATTCGAACAAAGCCTTTTGGCTATTTCCTCATAAACGAAACTTTAAACATATGCTCTATGACTTAAAGCACTTATTTGGAGCGCATTCATGAAAAAAAACATTGTAATCATTGATGATGATGAAGCAATTTTGCGCTCGCTAAAACGATTATTAGGTACTAATAACCATGTAATTTGTTTCAGCGACCCTCTATCGGCAATTGAGTATGCGAAACAGAATCCAATTAGTTTAGTCATTTGTGATCTGTTAATGCCTGCAATCAGTGGTTTTGCTGTTTTAGAGGATATTAAATTGCTACAGCCGAACTGCTCTCGCCTTTTGATTACCGGCTATGCAGAGCTAGAAGCTTCTAAAAGTGCGCTTAACAATAATATAGCTAATATGATTACCGCAAAACCTTGGGATAACTTTGAACTAACTATGCTGGTTGATATATTAATTGAAAATAGTCACCTTAAATTTAATCAATGCGTAGAAAATGTGAGTTCATAGTGCAGCAGTTTGTGGTCGCTGCCGTTTACTGAGTTAACACCAACATTAGATAAAGAAATATCTTCACTCACTAAACAATGATCTATTGGTAAACCCAAAATTTTTAAATCACTTAGCTTATTTTTCAAAGACCAAGTTGTATAAAAACCTGCTTGCTTAAAACAACTGCTTTTATTATTAATAAAGTACCGTGACCAAGGTACTGTATTAAAATCACCAGCAACTAACCAACTCCCCTTTAACTTTTTAATTTCTGAAGAAACTTCACTTAAAACTAAGTTTCTCTGACTCCACAAACTTTGGGTTCTAGGTGATGGAGGATGTAAAAACACACTATTTAACATAACGTTATTATGTAAAAAACTAAGCTTTACGTAGCCAAGCTTAGGATTATCAAAGCGTTTAATTTGCCTTTGTACGATTGGAAGTTTTGAGAGAACTATAATGCCAAATGGCGCCCCTTCAACTTCAGCATAACCAAATAAATGATATTTCGTGTTTAGCTCATCAAGCACATGCCGCTGCGTATCATTGAATTCAAACAATACTAAGATATCATTTTGAGCATTTATAAATTGGCTAGTGATGATATTTGCTAAGTTAGGGTTACTATATTGCAAATTTACCTGGGCGACTTTGATATCGGTGTTTTGTGTCGCTTCAGATGATGAGTAAGGTTTAAAATGAAATAGCACTAAGCCAATACTTAGAGCAATTAAACTGAGAGATAGTTTTTTGTTCCACCACAACAAAAAAAATGCAGGTAAAAAACTACATACAATCAGCAACCCTCGTAAAGCGGCGGCCAAATCGAATAGGTAACCATCGAATTGATTAAAGGCTAACACTAATATAGCTATATAACTGAATAAAAATATTAAACGCATCGTTCTCCTCCTCTGATAATTTATAGCTGCATATTTTGTTCCTTGCTGAGATATACTTAAAACAAACATAGTATGATGTGTTCTTACTGTGTATTAAATTAAGTACCCGAAGGTACTTAATTTATTTAAAACTTACTATAAGTCTTATTCGAATCCGTTGATCATTTTGTCGCACACTACCGGAGTTGGTCTGTGGTTATCATCAACAGCAACAAACGTAAAGCTACCTGAAATAGCTAAGTGTTTATCGTCTTTGTGCATTGTTTCTAAGAAGATTTCAACATCTACTTTAAGGCTAGTGTTACCTACGTGTACAACTTTAGAAATAAGCTCTGCAAATGTACCAGCCGGAATGGCTTCTTTAAAATCAACACGGTCAGACGAAATCGTTACAAGTGGCTTACGGCAAAAACGTGTAGCAGCAATAAACGCTACTTCATCCATCCATGCTAACGCGTCACCGCCAAACAAAGTATTGTGGTGGTTAGTACGGCCAGGAAAAACTGTTTTTGTTACCGACGTTGTTGAGTCAGCAATACGCTTTGCAATAATAGCGTCACGATCGATTTGTTGTGTCATAGTCTCTACTTTTTATTAGCTAATGTGTCTTGCATCATTAGCGCAGGGTCAAGGCGTTCATTTTTCCAATTAAAACGCCAGTCTAAATGAGGGCCAGTTACGCGACCGGTCGCACCGATCTCGGCAATTTTATCGCCACGCTTAATTTCGTCCCCTACTTTTACATCTAATTTGCTTAAATGAATATAAGTAGAGGTAACACCATGGCCATGGTCAAGAATCAAAGTACCACCAGAGTAATATAAGTCAGCATCAGCAAAAACAACTGTCCCGCTCACTGGCGCATATACTGGACTACCCGTTTTATTGGCAATGTCTAAACCAAAGTGCGGGCGGCGAGGCTCACCATTAAAGTAACGCTGGCTACCATAAACACCTGAAATACGCCCCGTTGCCGGCTTATAAACAGGATCTAAAAAGTACCGTAGGTCAGAATTGACTTGCCTAGCTTTTCGTACAGCTATCGCTTCACGGCTAATACGCTCAGACACTTCTTTAGGTGGCGAAACATATTTTTTTGCTACACCGGTGATTTTATCAATTTTGTAATCACGCTTAGTGATCACAATTGCTTGTTCGTGGCTTACACCTGCACTATCAACCCAAGAAAGGTTATGATTTGTCTTGGCATCACGACCAAAGCCAAACACAAACTCACCATTTGTCGAAAGCTTAAGTGGCTCACCATTGAAGCTTACACTTTTAGCACCTTCAATTTGGCCTGTTACTAAACCGCCTTGAGTTAAATGTCCTTTTAATTCAACAGCACTTGCAGTTAAAGAAAACAATCCTGCAAATGCTGCTATTAATAGTCCTTTACGCATAACTGATTGACCCCTTGCCAACCCCTTCGTAAGCTGTAATTTTAACTTCTGAATCAGGGTATTGGTTTTTAACTTGTGAACTTAAGTAGTCTGCAATGCACTCAACCGTAGTATCGCAAGGTAAAATGTCGCAGCGTGATTTGTCTATCGCCATTTCAAAATAACCCTGCTGTGATGTATAAGCAAAGCACACATCGTTATCTTGTGCAGTTACATGCTTAAGGTCTGATTTATTGATTTCATCTTCAGCTGTTGCTAGATAAATGTCTTCCCATTTATCTGCCCACTCTTTTTGTAAGCGAGGCATAGCCATACCATCAAGGCTAATACCAATCTGAGAGCGATGACCATGAATAATACGCTGACAATTACCATCGTGCTTTTTAAGACCATGGCTGTAATGATAATAAAAACTTTGGCTATGCTCTGGGTATAAATTAATTTCAATCTTTTCGATATTACTAGGGAGCTCAGGCATAATAGTTTTAATTAAAAACTCGGTTACCGATTTTTCATCAATAACATCAGCATCGATTAGGCAATATGCTTGGTTAGGAGCGCTCATAGCTAAGTGATAATTATCACCAAAATGACAATCTAGCACGCTGTGCTCAGCATGTTGTGTCAGTGAACCGTTTAGAGAAGCTGGCACAGCAAGCTTATGGTCGATACAGTTATCAATAATGCCCTTGATTTGCTTTTTAACTAAGCCAAAATCAAGCACCATCGACTCATCATTTAATTGACCGTGCAGAGTTAAATCCACAATCCAGCTCTCGCCAACTGCGCCGCGTTTATTACACAAGTAAGAAAAATCAATCACTGTCAGTGAGTTTACAAAAAGGATCATAAATTTCCTTTAGACTGGTTAAAGAATCACAGCAATTATAATGATTTTTACTTCACAATGCGCGGTTTTATCTCCCTTTATCAGCGACAGTTTAATTAAATGGTCATAAAACAAGCGAAAAATAGCAAATAATTAACTGCTCCGAGTTGTTTAGCGTACAAGTGTACGCTAAAGTGTGGGGCAATTTCTAAGCGATGAATGAGAGTTATGGAACCTAAAAACAGCTATACAAAAGAAGAATTGGTCCTTTGCGGTCAAGGTGAAATGTTCGGTGAAGGCAACTGTCGTTTACCAAGTGACAACATGTTGATGATGGACCGCATTATCTCTATCACTGCTGATGGTGGTGAGCACGGTAAAGGCCAAATCGTTGCAGAACTAGATATCAACCCTGATCTTTGGTTCTTCGACTGTCACTTTAAAGGTGATCCAGTAATGCCTGGTTGTCTTGGCCTTGATGCTATGTGGCAATTAGTTGGTTTCTTCCTAGGTTGGTCTGGTGGTCCAGGTCTTGGTCGTGCACTTGGTGTAGGTGAAGTTAAATTCACAGGTCAAATCTTACCAACAGCTAAAAAAGTAACTTATCGTTTAGACATGAAGCGTGTTATTAAACGTAAATTATTCATGGGTATGGCTGACGGTACTGTAGAAGTAGATGGCCGCGTAATCTATGAAGCAAAAGATCTTAAAGTAGGTCTTTTCCAAGATACATCTGCGTTTTAATCTTTAATTTAAGATACAAAATAGCAGATACAAAAAAGCCCCTAAATGGGGCTTTTTCGCGTAAATAAGGTGCCTATATTAAGTTTTAAACATGTTTCGGTTTTCAATAGCTTCTCGCCAGCCACCTAACCACTCAGATTTAGGGTCGATTTGTTGATAAGGGCATTGTTCTTTGGAACGGCCTGCCAAGCCTGCTTTATAACCTTGAGAATGAGCTCTTTCTAAACGATCTCTTTTCTGTCTCTTCATAGGTAATATCCTCACCTTTTTATATTTATAGATATGTAGCGAAATTGACATCTACATTTAATGAATAGTTAATAAAACTGTTAAATTCAAATAGCAAAAAGCAATTAAATAAATTGACAATAACTAACGTGCTGATGCTCAAATGAATTAACATTTTAAATGACTAAGTGGTCGTACCTCTTCAACTAAAACCATCTATTAATACACATAAATTCAGCTAAAAACGATACAGCTCTTTTAGCTTCATTATTTGTGACCAAGCCAATTTCGGCAAAGTTCCCAATTAAATTGTAATCATGACAAATTCATGATGATTACAATTTAGTCAATTTAATGCTTGCATATTAAAAACCGATCGGTCTAATATAGTTGCCATGGAAACAAATAACTCTGTGCCAAGCCGTCGTGGCAGGCCACCAAAAATAGCGCGTTCAAATGCAGATACCCGTTCCCTTTTAATTAATACGGGGCTAGCTGTATTAACCGAAAAAGGCTTTAGCGCAACCGGTATTGATTTAATCTTAAAATCAGCTCAGGTACCTAAGGGCTCTTTTTATCATTACTTCAAAAGTAAGAATGATTTTGGCTTAGCACTCATTGATGCTTACGACAGCTATTTTCAGGCAAAGTTAAAACGCCACCTAAACAACGATACAACAACCCCTCTTGAGAGGATTGTGCTGTTTGCCAATGACGCCAAGCAAGGCATGGCAAAGTTTGAATTTAAACGCGGCTGCCTAATAGGTAATTTAAACCAAGAAATCAGTCACCTTGATGAGCCTATGATTGACCGTATTAAACAGGCTTACGCCAACTGGCAAGCTTTAATTGAGCAATGCTTAGTTGATGCTAAGAAGCAAAAGCAAATTCCTCAATCATCAGATTGTAAAATGCTTGCTGAGTTCTTCTGGATTGGCTGGGAAGGCGCAGTGATGCGCTCTAAACTTGATAAATCAAGTGAACCGCTTACCCTTTATACAGCACAATTTTTACGCTTAATTTTATAAAGCCGTTTAAATACGGCTTTATTTTAACCATTAAAAGACGATCGGTCTAAAAGGAGTCACCATGACAACATCAGTAAAATCGGTAGTTATCAACAAAGATGATCAAGGCTACCGTGCCGAATACACAGACTTTCCTGTAGAGAGCATCCACCAGCAAGATGTAAATATTGATGTTGACTACAGTACATTGAATTACAAAGATGCCCTAGCCATTACAGGTAAAGGCCCTGTGGTAAGAACATTTCCTATGATCCCCGGGATAGACCTTGCAGGCACAGTAACAGACTCTAAAAGCGATGAATTTAAAGTAGGTGATAAAGTTCTGTTAAATGGCTTTGGTGTTGGGGAAAAATACCTAGGTGGTTTGAGTTCAAAAGCATCTATGAGTGCTGATTGGATCATCCCCCTCCCTGCTAATTTAACACCAAAACAGGCTATGCAAATTGGTACTGCAGGTTATACGGCAATGCTGAGTATCATCGCTTTAGAAAAACAAGGTATCACACCCCAAAGTGGCGAAATTCTTGTTACCGGTGCTAATGGCGGCGTGGGTAGTTTTGCTATCTATTTATTAAATAAACTAGGTTTTGATGTAGTTGCAACAACAGGACGAATGAACGAAGCAGATCACCTTGAAAAATTAGGCGCAAAACGCGTTTTATCACGCGAAGAATTCTCAGCACCTGGGAAACCACTCGCTAAAGAGCAATTCGCTGGCGCAATTGATTCTGTGGGTAGCCACACCCTTGCAAATGTGTGTGCATCGATTAAATATGGTGGCGTTGTAACAGCGTGTGGTTTAGCACAAGGTATGGACTTTCCAGCAACGGTAGCGCCGTTTATCCTTCGTGGCATTAGCCTAATGGGTATAGATAGTGTAATGCGCCCTAAAGCTGACCGAATTGAAGCATGGCAACGTCTAAGTGAGTTAGTTGAAGCTCAGTACCTCGATGCTATTTCGCAAGAAATTCCACTTTCTGAAGCCGTTGCAAATGCAGAAGCCCTTTTAAAAGGTGAAATTCGCGGCCGTGTAGTAGTTAATTGCAAAGAATAAGCTCGAATATAAACATTCTTAGCAAGTTAGCTATAAAACTAGGGTAAAGGCAATTATACTTACCCTAGTTTTGTAATCTCGGAAAGTCTAATGAGTAATAAAGAAATTTTCAGCAATAACCCACTGCAAGGTGTTGGTATCGAGCAAGTCGTGACAGAGCTTGTCGAACAATATGGCTGGGAATTACTCCACGCCTATATGCGTTTGAACTGCTTTAAGAATAACCCAGATGTAAAATCTGCGGTTAAGTTTTTACGTAAAACCCAATGGGCACAAGAAAAAGTAGAAAACTTTTATTTGTATCGTCTTAAAAACTTACCACGCCCAGACGATGTAAACTATGAATTACCGCCGCGCGATCGTGTGATCCCTGCTGATCAAAAACCTGGTGAACCTTGTGAGTTAAGTTTTACCGACGCTAAACGTATTCACGCTAAAAAAGAAGCCAAACAAAAAGCCCGCACCCGTAAGCAACGTTCAAGTGCGAGTAATCCTTGGGGTAATTAAGCTTAAAGTTTTGAGCTATAAGCTTTTAGCTGTAAGTCGAAATAAGCCGCCTTTAAGGGCGGTTTTTTATTTGAGTTAGCAAGTTAGCAAGTTAGCAAGTTAGCAAGTTAGCAAGTTAGCAAGTTAGCAAGTTAGCAAGTTAAGATTTGAAGGTCTATTTAAAGACGTCAATATTATTTTTATTAATTTAAGGGTAACGTGGTTATGTTAGACTGAATTAATCATCATTAATGTCATTAAAAAAGGATGTGTATGTCTAACTACAACGAATCACCTGAACAAATCGCAAACGCAACGCAAGATTTCGTGATGCAACAAACTATGTTGCGTATTAAAGATCCAAAGCCTTCTTTAGATTTCTATCAAAATGTTTTAGGTATGAAGTTACTTGGTAAATATGACTTCCCTAAAATGGAGTTTACGCTGTACTTTTTAGGTTATGAGCAAGACATGCCAACAGGCAGCGATAAAGAAAAAGCACAGTGGGTATTTCGCCGCCCTGCTCTTATCGAGCTTACGCATAACTGGGGCACAGAAAACGACGACAGCTTTGCTGGTTACCATAGTGGTAATGATGAACCAAAAGGCTTTGGTCATATCGGTATTACCGTGCCAGACGTATACGCAGCATGCGAGCGTTTTGCAAAATACGATGTGGAGTTTGTCAAAAAACCAGACGATGGCTCAATGAAAGGCTTAGCTTTTATTAAAGACCCTGATGGTTATTGGATAGAGATACTCTCCGCAGAGGGAATCACTGAGATTATTGAAGAGCACAAGTAAGATTGCCCCGTTAATAACCTGCTAATTAGCAGGTTATTTTAATTTACACTGTTGATATGTAGTAGTCAGTGTTTGTATGTTTTGCATTAGTAAGTGAAAGTCAGGCTCTATAAAAAGCTTTTTATTTGGAATAAATAAATAACACTGTAATTTTTTAGCGAGTTGGCAAATTGAAAAGCAAAAATTACTTATGTCTTTCCTTAAGTCAACTCTAATTACAATTTCATCAATCGATTCATCATTAACAGAAATAGTAATTTCATTTGATGAACTATTACCCCACATTTTAAAATCGGAAATATTACTTTCAGTTCTTACTAAAACATTATCCAACAGCTTGTCTATTTGCACATTTGGTTGTTGGTGTTTCCACACGCAGGCAGTATCGAAATAACCATCGGCATTGTAGAGTGCCTCAACTGAATAATTTTTATCTTCTACCCATTGTGCAGGTATTAGAACTATTGTTCTTTGCCAAATAGCCATCGTTTTTTAAATACACTTATAATTAAAGAAAGTGCCAAGAAACATCATAACAAGGGCCATTTAAATCATATTGCAGTTCTTGATCATTCCGGGTAAAGGTCGCTGTAGCTTTAAATTTAAAGTTTGAAGTATCTTTTCTGTTAATTGCCAAAGCTTGCTCTATTTCATCCCATCTTTGAGATATACCACCATGCCCAGGATGACTATCGGCTTTTAATTCACCTGACTGATATTTTTTATGCCATTTAACAAAAATTTGCCATTGCTCTATCTCTAACTTAAGTTCAGATTCTGATATTAAATAAAGCGAAAACTCATCAGTAAAACCAATGTCATCATTGAAGTCTGAAACAAACCTGTAATGTCTCCCCTCAATAGATGTGATACCCCCTCTTGGCCCATCATAATATAAATTTTCGACAAGGACTTTACACATTAGCATTCACTAAAAGCCTTTAGATAAATTGAAAGGATGAATAAACAATACCTATGATAGTCAGTACAAAAGAGCTAAATGCAGATCATGTTGCAATTGATGGTTATTGCTCTTTAATCATGTGTATTTACATCTATAGGAGTTATATTTTCGAACGTGTAGAATGAACATACCTAAGTTCTACATTTTTTATAGTAAAAGCGAAGCAATAAAATCAAAGTTTTTACTTTTCTTTGGATTAATTAATAACACTCAAATGCTAAATAAATCCTAAGCCATAACTAATCGCAAAACTTGAATTGATAAATACCATCGGCACTTATTTCGACCTTAAGCCCAATTTTTTTTTCGAGAAATCTAATATGCTCATCAACAGCCCCCCTGCAGGTTTCAAGCTGTTCTCTTCTCGCTCCAACTAATAATAGAGCCTCAATTTGAGCTGCACCACTACCAGACTTTCTGCCTAGCCAGTTTTTACCACTATAATGACCGCCAATTTTTTCAGCTAAAAACTGTAATTCTATTTCCCTTAAACTTTTCATGTCATTTCCTTATCTAATTTATTATCAATTGAAATATAGCTGAAAAAATACAATTATTAAATTAAACCCTTTTGGGATCTCGCGGATAAAACTCATCGGGCTGTTTAGTGCATAAATCAAATTCACGGGTATTTTTGTAAGGTAGCTTCATAAAGCCTGCCACACCTACATCTGTTATACTAACCGCGTATTGCATAAGCTTACTCAATAAACGTTTAAATTCAGGCTCTTTACTGGCATCAAGCAAACGATAGTAATGATGTATTTTCATCCTATCAGGTAAGGCTTCAAAAATGATACAGCCAGTATGATGTATTTGGTTTAGCTCAAATACGCACTTTATAACCTTTTTAGGGAGCTGTAATTGCTCATCCGGGTCTTTACCATCTTCAAAGTAAGAATGCGGTCTGGTTACATCTGAGGCTTGGATATCCATTACTTCATAATCAAGCTCAGGTAAATTTTCAAATTTAAACGCCCCTGTGCCATCTCGTTCTAGCTGAATGGTTTTACGCGCATCAAACAAGCAACATTTAAAGAGACCTTTTTGTTCAATTCCCTGCGCTAACATCACCGTGTTGTTAATCGCATCGGTAAACGCAGTACCCAGAGTTTCATCATGCAAAATAAGGGAAGACTCAACAAACAGTGAGTTTTCTTTCCAATGAAAACTCAAGCCCCCTACTACTGGGTATTTTGCTAATCGGCTAATAGAGGCCAAGAATGCTTTTTCGGTGTCGCCGGTATCAAATAAAAACTCTTTGTAGTACCTGTCGAGCTGGGCATCGTTTACATCAAGTAATTGTTGATTATGGTCAGCTTGTCTTAAAAATTGCTTACGTGAGCTGTATACCACCGTATCTGGGTGTTCATCAAACTCACTAAACCAATAAGGAATATACGGGCGAATGACCTTACGGGGCAGCTCAGGAAGGTAAGCTTTAGCCATTGTAGGCATGTTTCGCATAAAATAATCACCGGCCCCATCGCGAGTGGCCTTATTTTTTGAAAGCATACCGTCAATAACCCTGGCAAGTTCCATAGGTAAATTTAGGCTAGTAGCCGGAATAACCGCCGCACCAAACCTGCAAGATTGTGCAGAGGCCAGTGCATAAAGAGTTGAGGCAACACCTTGCTCATCAAAACGTGGGGATGACTGCCCGCCTGACATTTGCTCATCACCAATAAAATACACATCACCCATACGTGCATTAGTGGTGCTGATATCAGCAGACATAAGATCCATAAAATTGCAGGCAACCGGATTTCCTTCAGCGTCTATTTGTGCATAAACAGAGCTGCCCCAGTCTACCAACGACAACTTATTGGTTTGTTCATCATAAACGATGTTAGAGGGCTTGATATCGCCATGCACAATTGGCTGTGGGCTTAAGCCATTTTTATGTTCACGTAAATCTACAAGTACATTACGTAGCCTAAGAGCCAGTGCCATTACTTTTGCTGCACTAAAACGCCCTTGTTTGATGGAGATTTTTTCTAAGTCTTCACCTAGAGCGCGCTCCATCATTAAAATGCCTTGCTTTTTAATGCGCTCAAAGGCATAAAATTTTGGCACCAGCGGATTATTAACTTGCGAGAGCATGTAAGCTTCGTCTTCTAGACGATCACGTACACTTTGTGCAAGGGTTATACGTGAAAACTTAAATACCCAAGGTAAGTCTTCATCATCAACACCGGCAAAAACAAATCCAAACGCACCAGAGCCAATTAATTCAACATCACGGTAACCAAGCAAAGTAAGTTGTTTAATACAAATGTTAAGCCATTGGCGGTGCTTTTTAGCATCATGGTGAGACAGTAAATAAACAGACTGTTCTTCATTGATATAAAAATTGCGGATTTGTTTGGGATTCACTGCATCTCTCAAAGTTAAGCGGCTTTTAACCGCTTAATTATTGAATGCTAAACAGTTAATTACAAGGCTTTTGCTCTTCGATGATCCAGCCCTGATCTTTCATAAGCAGCTCTGATACTGCAAAGGTTAAGCAAAAAAAGATAACCAACTCTAATAAGGTAAGAATGTCAGCGGCAAAACACCAGCCTAAAACCCCTGCAAATAAAAATGGGATTGTTTTTAAATACCAAGCAATTTGTCGGGTTTTACCATATGTGAGTTGATAACTGTGAACTAGCTCACCCTCACACTCTAATGTGATGGTAGAAGAAAGCTTCCTGAATAAAGTCACTGAAATTGTTAATTGGCAGGCTTTACCATCAATATTAAACTCATGAACAGATTTCGTTTTAAAGTTACGTGATTCAGCTATTAATTCACCGTCTACTTTCAGAACTTCTTTACCTGAGTAAGCAGAACCCCAGTATTCAATTAAATGTTCACCCAGCTTGAAGTTGGCTTTAATTCCCTTGCTCATTGATACTGTAATGCCATCCGTGTTCATAACAAATCTCCTTATCATTATGAATTTAAAATACTTTAAAAATAAAAAAACGGCAAGCTAGGCTTACCGTTTTGGTACTTTCAATGGGTAAAGGGTTACCATTTCAAACTAAAGGCGGATACCGCCATCAATTTCAACAACACGACCCGTAAAGAAGTCATTCTCTACAATGTATTGTGCTGTTTGGGCAATTTCTTCTGCTTCACCAAAACGACCCACTGGTGTTACCGCCATCATGCGTTGTTTTGCTTCTGGTTTCATTGCATCTGTCATTGCTGTGCGAATAACACCCGGTGCGATTGCACCAACACGGATACCAAAGCGACCTAATTCTTTCGCCCAACCTGTTGTCATAGCAACAACACCTGCTTTAGACGCAGCATAGTTTGTTTGGCCAATGTTACCAGCACGTGCAACACTCGACATATTAACGATAACGCCGCCTTTGCCAGACTCAATCATGTGGCTCGCAGCTTCACGACCTGCTAAGAATACCCCGGTCAGGTTCACATCAATCACAGATTGAAATTGAGCCAACGACATTTTATCGACCACTTTGCCTTCTTTTGCTTTGATAAACATACCATCGCGTAAGATACCTGCGTTATTAATTAACACGCCGATATGGCCAAAGTCTTTGTTGATAGTGTTAAACGTTGCTACCACGGCATCTTCATCTGTAACATTAGCAGCATAAGCCATGACTTTTGTGCCATATTTAGCAAGCGCTGAGACTGCAGTATCAAGTACGTCTTGTTGCATATCGATAAGAGCGATGTTCGCGCCAAGCGATGCAAATTTCTCGGCCATCGCAAAGCCTAAACCTTGCGCGCCACCGGTAATTACGATGTTGTTGTTTTTAATTTCCACAACAATCTCCTACTTCGAGAATAATTTAAAAATAGCGCTAAAATCATCACTACCCGCACCTTGATGCTGAAGCATAGTGTATAGATTCTTCGCCATTGACCCCATTGGGGTAGATGAATTACTTTGCTGAGCCGCTTCCATAGCAAGACCTAAGTCTTTCGCCATTAAATCAACCATAAAGCCAGGTTTATAATCATTACTTGCTGGTGCTGTTTCCATTACACCAGGGCATGGATTGTAAAGCTCAAGCGTCCAGTTACGGCCAGAGCTTGCAGTCATGATGTCACTTAACACTTTTGGATCGAGCCCGTTGTTAATGCCCATTTGTAGTGCTTCGCTAGTACCAGCCATTAAAATGCTTAGCAGCATGTTGTTACAGATTTTTGCGACTTGGCCTGCGCCTATATCACCAGCATGGAAGATGTTTTTACCCATATCTACTAGAGCAAGCTTGGCTTTTTCAAAGTGGCTTTGCTCACCACCGACGATAAAGGTTAAAGTGCCCGCTGTTGCACCTGCAACACCACCTGATACCGGCGCATCAACAAAATCAATGCCTTTTTGAGAAAGTTCACTACCCACTTGACGCGCTGATTCTGCATCAATGGTTGAGCAGTCAATCACTAAAGTTTTGCTATCAAGTAAGTTGATAAGACCTGTTTCGCCTAAGTAAAGCGATTTAACGTGTTTGCTTGCTGGTAGCATACTGATAAAAATATCAGCGCCAATGGCACACTCTGCTGCATCGTTTGCAGCAATTGCACCTTTATCGGCAAGCTCACTGACCGCTGCTTTATTTAAGTCAAACACGCGAACTGTATGACCTGCATTTACAAGGTTTGCCGCCATTGGGCCACCCATGTTGCCTAAACCAATAAATCCTATTGTTAATTTAGCCATTTGTTTACCCCTTGGACTTAAGATGACGTTAATGTGTTAAGTGGGTGTGATTGCTCATCCCAGCGTGCTGTAAAGAAGCTATCTACAACTGCTTCGTCGATATCGCTAAGCGATTTAAACTGCCAGTTAGGTGCACCGTCTTTGTCGATTAATAGCGCACGAACGCCTTCTTGGAACTCGCCTAATTCGCCACAACGAACTGACATGCCTAACTCCATTTTGAAGCAATCTGCTAACGTCATCTCTTTTGAATTAGCTAATTGACGTTCTACCAGCGCACAACTAAGCGGACAACCATGCGCTAATGACTTTTGCGCACGAGTAAGCCATTTATCTTCTGTTTCTAAAGCTTGAATGTAGTCAATTTTCCCCTGCAATGAGTCAAATTCAGCCAGCTTTTGAATAACCGCTAAGTTATCTTTTACATTGCCTTTAGGAACACGGCCTGAAATATTATCAATCGAGATTAAAATTTTAGTTAGCTTTTCGTGATTTAATGAGGCTGTTTTGCCCCACTTTTCAGCGGTGATAGCAGTTAAAATAGCGTCATATTTATCTGCTGTTGCATAGTGATCAGCAAGATTAACAAACAAGGCATCTTCAGCATTGATAGACGCAGCAGTTAACCCTAAGAATAGACCCACTTGCTCAGGCATTTTATGTAAGAAGTAACTGCCGCCCACATCTGGGTATAAACCAATGGTTAGCTCAGGCATTGCGATACGTGATGTTTCTGTTACCACTCGGTGACTTGCCCCAGCCATTAAGCCAAGGCCGCCACCCATAACAATGCCATTACCCCAAAGTAATATTGGCTTTTCATAGCAGTGAATTAGGTAGTCTAATTTGTACTCAAGGGTAAAAAAGTCTTCAATGTAGTTAGCAGGCTCACCTGTGCTCATTGCTTTATGCAGGCTTACTACATCGCCACCGGCACAAAATGCTTTTTCGCCAGCCCCTTTTAGAACGACCATGGCAACGGCGTCATCGTCAGCCCATTTTCTAAGCTGCGGCTCAAGCAATTGGATCATGTCGTAATTTAAAGCGTTTAAAGACTTCGGCGCATTGAGTGTCGCAATTGCAATGAGGCCGCTCTCGGCCTCTGCAGTTTCAAACACCACAGGCGCATCTTGATGATTTAGTAGTGTTACATTATTCATTAGCCATTTACCCAATTTGCTTTACGCTTTTCTAAGAATGCATTCACGCCTTCTTTTTGGTCTTGCGTATCAAACAACTGCACAAATAACTCACGCTCTAGTGGTAATGCATGAGCCATAGGTTGTGTACGACCTTTTTGAATAAGCTCTTTACATGCAGTCACAGCAACCGGGCTTTGCTCACCCACTTGGTTAGCCAGTTTCATTGCCGCAGCTAAGCTTTCGCCAGCGCCAACCACTTCTTCAACAAGGCCAATTTCGCGTGCTTTGTCTGCTTTTAGGCGCTCGCCACATAAGATCATGCGTTTTGCCCAGCCCTCACCAACAAGCCATGCAAGGTTTTGCGTACCGCCAGCACAAGGTAATAAGCCAACTTTCGCTTCAGGGAGCGCCATTTGAGCTTGCTGTTCAGCAATACGAATATCACAAGCAAGGGCCACTTCAAGACCGCCACCCATGGCATAACCATTAATTGCCGCGATTGATACACCACGGAAATTTGTTAGTGCCTCAAATGCATCGCCAAACACTTTTGACATAGTAGCAGCAACGCCTTTATCACCACTGGCAAATACGTTCAGATCGGCACCTGCGCTAAAGAACTTTTCACCTTGACCTGTGATCACTAATGCATAGACATTTTTGTTAGCATTTAGCTCGGTCACAGTGTCTTTTAATGCAGTTAATGTATCTTGTGTCCAGGTATTCGCTGGCGGGTTATTCATGGTTAAAACCGCTACGTTACCTTCAATATTTAAATCAATCGATGGATTAGACATAGGTTGCTCCTTATAGAATGTCGCCAGCTGACTCAGCTAAGATACGACGTGCGATAATCACACGCATGATTTCGTTTGTGCCTTCAAGAATTTGATGCACTCGTACGTCTCTGAAATGACGCTCTAAAGGGTATTCTTTGATGTAACCGTAACCACCGTGAATTTGTAGTGCGTCGTCACAGACTTTAAAACCAACATCTGTAGCAAAACGTTTTGCCATTGCACAGTAAGTGGTTTTTTCACTGTCACCCGTATCAAGTTTAAATGCCGCTAAGCGCACCATTTGACGAGCGGCAACAAGCTCGGTGTTCATATCGGCAATCTTAAATTGCAGTGCTTGAAAAGCAGCTAATGGCTTACCAAATTGCTCACGTTCTTTTAAGTATTCGCGCGCAGTATTAAGAGCTGCTTGTGCTGTACCTAATGAACAGGTAGCAATATTAATACGACCGCCATCTAAGCCTTGCATTGCAAACTTAAAGCCTTCGCCTTCTTGACCTAATAAGTTAGCCGCAGGAATTCTCACATCTTCAAAGCTAATTAAACGTGTAGGCTGTGCATTCCAGCCCATTTTTTCTTCAGCTTTACCGTATTCAATACCTGCTGCGTCTGCAGGTACAACAAATGCCGAAATACCGGCTGCGCCTTCACCACCAGTGCGCGCCATAACCACAAGTAAATCAGTTTCACCAGCACCCGAAATAAACATTTTAGAGCCTGAGATTACATACTCATCGCCCTCTTTTACCGCTTTAGTTTTTAGTGATGCTGCATCAGAGCCAGAACCTGGCTCCGTTAAACAATAAGAAGCAAGTAACTCACCCATTACTAATTGCTCACAGTACTGGGATTTAACGTCATCAGTACCAAAGCTTGCAATCATCCAGGTTGCCATATTATGAATGGTCAACATAGCGGTGGTTGCTGTACAACCCATGGCAAGCTGTTCAAAGATAATGCTTGAATCTAAGCGAGATAAACCTAAGCCACCCGCTTCTTCTGGGGTATATAAACCACAAAAGCCAAGCTCACCGGCTGCTTTAATGGTGTCTTTAGGAAAAATGTGTTCTTGGTCCCACTTAGCAGCATGTGGAGCAAGTTCAGACTCTGCAAACTGACGGGCTGTTTCAGCAAACGCTTGCTGATCTTCGGTTAAATTAAAGTCCATAGTAGACCTCTATTTGTTGTCTTATTCTTTAAAGAATTATTGTTGTCGTGTAAATGTGTGTTCTTTGAGCGAGCGTGTGCTCGCTCAGCAGTAAATTAATTACGGCTTATTTAAGGTTGATACTCATGTTCGGACCTGAGGCGATATCATCCTCGAACCAACGTGAAGTAATTGTTTTTGTTTCTGTGTAAAAACGAATACCTTGCTTACCATAGGTGTGTTGATCGCCGTAGAATGAGCCTTTCCAACCTGTGAAAGAGAAAAACGGTAGTGGCACAGGAATTGGCACATTGATACCAACTTGACCTACTTCGATTTCATGTTGGAATTTACGTGCAGCAGCGCCGCTTGATGTGAATAACGAAGTACCGTTACCGTAAGGCGAGTTATTGATAAGCTCAATCGCCTCTTCAAGAGTATCTACAAACATACAAGCCAGTACTGGACCAAAGATCTCTTCTTTGTATAAATCCATCTCAGTTGTTACATCAGTAAATAGCGTTGGACCAACCCAGTTACCTTGCTCGTAACCTTCAACAGTAAAGTCAGAGCCATCAATTAAACACGTTGCACCTTGTTCTTTACCACTTGCGATAAGTGATAAAATACGATCTTTAGCTGCTTTTGATGTTTGTGGGCCGTAAGCCGCGTTAGCATCATCCCATACACCTGGACGTACGTTTTCAAAGCCTGCTTTAATTTCATCAACCCAGTCTTTTGCTTGACCAACGAATACAGCAACCGAAATACCCATACAGCGCTGACCCGCAGCACCTACAGACGCTCCTACTAGGTTGTTTACAACATGCGATTTACTTGCATCAGGCATAATAACCATGTGGTTTTTTGCACCTACACAAGCTTGCACGCGTTTAAGGTTTGCTGTGCCTTTTGAATAGATGTATTCACCTACACCACACGAACCAACAAATGAAATAGCACGTACTGCTGGGTCTTCTAATAAACGGTCAACTTGTGGTTTGGTACCATGAACAACTTGTAACACCCCTTTTGGTGCACCCGCTTCAACAAATAGTTCAGCTAAACGCATTGGTGTTAGTGGATCTTGCTCTGATGGTTTCAGAATAAAGGTGTTACCACACACAATCGCCAGTGGGAACATCCATAATGGGATCATCGCAGGGAAGTTAAATGGCGTAATACCCGCACATACACCTAGTGGTTGCATGTAAGAATAAGTATCGATTTTACGCGCTACGTTTTCCATTGTTTCGCCCATCATTAATGATGGTGCATTGGCTGCTTGCTCAACAACTTCAATACCACGCCAAACATCACCTTTGGCGTCTTCAAATGTTTTACCCAGCTCATGACAAATAATCGTCGCAAGCTCATCATGGTTTTCTTTTAGTAGTGCTGCGTATTTCATCATAATGCGCGCACGCTCAGAAATTGGCACTTCTTTCCATGTTTTAAATGTTTCTTTTGCAGAGGCAATGGCTGCATCCATTTCAGCATCTGTTGCACACGGAACTTGAGCTAACACTTCTTGGTTTGCAGGATTGATAACATCAATCAGCTGCGATGAACTTGATTGGGTAAATTCGCCGTTGATAAATAAAGGTACTTGGTGCATGAGGCACTCCTCCCCAGTGGGTATAAAGAGGCCGCAACATGATAGTTTTTAAAATACGTTGCGGCTGTGAGAGATTAAAATTCTAAAGCGATTAAAGAGCTTCGACTGCCATAGCAACAGCTTCACCACCACCGATACACAATGAGGCAATACCTTTGCTAAGACCACGATTCTTTAATGCATGAATTAAGGTAACTAAGATACGCGCGCCGCTTGCACCGATTGGGTGACCAAGTGCACAGGCACCGCCGTTTACGTTTACTTTGCTTTCATCAAGTTTTAACTCGTTAATTGCAAGCATAGTCACCATGGCAAACGCTTCGTTGATTTCCCATAAATCAACATCATTAACAGACCAACCGGCTTTTTCTAAAAGCGATTGCATTGCGCCAACCGGTGCTAAAGTAAATTCGCTTGGTGCTTGTGAATGTGTGCTGTGAGCAACGATACGACAAAGTGGTGTTAAACCTTGTGCTTTAGCATCAGATTCACGCATTAACACAAGCGCTGCTGCACCATCAGAAATTGATGACGAGTTTGCAGCTGTAATCGTGCCGTCTTTTTTGAATGCGGGACGTAAACCTGGGATTTTATCAGGACGTGCATTGCCTGGTTGCTCATCAATCGCAACGGTCACATCACCTTTGCGTGTAGAAATAGTGTGCGCGGCAATCTCGTTTGCAAATGCACCTGTTTCAATCGCACTATTCGCTTTAGTCAGTGAGCTAAGTGCAAAGTTATCCATTTGTTCACGACCAATTGAATATTGATCGGCAGTGTCTTGTGCAAAACAACCCATTGCTTTGTTGTCGTAAGCATCTTCAAGGCCATCACACATCATGTGATCTTTTACTTCGCCATGACCCATACGCATACCTGAACGTGCATTTGGTAACATATAAGGAGCATTACTCATGCTTTCCATACCACCAGCAACCGCTGAGTTGATAGAGCCTGATTTAATTAAGTCATGAGCAAACATTGCAGCCTTTAAGCCAGAGCCACATACTTTGTTGATTGTTGTTGCACCAGTACCTTGATTAAGGCCTGCTTTTAACATTGCTTGGCGTGCAGGTGCTTGACCAAGACCAGCTGGTAATACACAGCCCATGATCACTTCGTCAATCTTATCGGCAGATAAACCGGCTTGCTCTAAGCTACTTTTAATAGCTGTAGCACCTAAATCAGTTGCGTGTGCACCACTTAGTGCGCCCATAAAACCACCCATAGGGGTACGTTTTGCGGCAACAATAACAACGGCTTCAGTAGTCATAATTGGCTCCATGTAAGTGGTTATCATCATGTGTTCAAATCATGTGTAACCAAACAGTTAATTTGTTATAGTTTAATTTCGATTTAATTCAGCATACATAATATTTACGTTTACGCCAACGTAAATCTAAAATCAACATTTTTGCGGCCGGTAAAACTGTAAACTTATCTGTATTTTGTTGTATGAAAAATCGAACATCTGCTTACAAGGCTAGATAAATAAAGCTTTTCAACAAATCCAACCAGTTATCTTTATAAGTCTAAAGTATAACTCCCAAATCATCCTTTACCTTTACGTAAACTTCACTTATATTGGTGTTATTCGAATGAGGTAAATAAATCATGAAACAAGACAATCAAACAAACTTTGAAAGCGCAGCAGTTGAACCTGCTAGCAATGAGCAAACGTTTAGTATCAGCGAACTAGCAAAAGAATTTGATATAACGACCCGCTCTATCCGCTTTTATGAAGACCAAGGCCTGATCTCACCTGATCGCAATGGTCAAACCCGTATTTATTCAAAACGCGACAAAGTAAGACTAAAACTTATTCTACGTGGTAAACGCTTAGGTTTTACCTTGGCTGAAACGGGCCGTTTGTTTGAACTTTACGATGCAGATAAATCGAGCGCTAAACAGCTAGTCACTATGCTTGACCTTATCGCAGAGAAAAAAGCGGACCTAAGCCAACAAATGGACGACATTAAAGTTGTACTAATGGAATTGGTTACAGCAGAACGCCGCTGTCGTGAAACCCTTAATAATTTAGACGAATAACCTGACAACAATCTCGTCAACAGACTCTCACAGGAACACACATTATGAGCACTATTTCACTTTATAAAGAAATGAACTTCGGACTTGGCGAAACAGCAGACATGATCCGCGATCACGTTAATAGCTTTGCTAGCCAAGAAATTGCCCCACTTGCAGAACAAACAGATGTAGACAATGCCTTCCCTAATCAACTTTGGCCACAGCTTGGCGAAATGGGTTTATTAGGAATGACAGTGCCTGAAGAATTTGGCGGTGCTGGCCTTGGTTACCTTGAGCACGTAATCGCAATGGAAGAAATTAGCCGTGCAAGTGCATCGATTGGTTTAAGTTATGGTGCTCATTCAAACTTATGTGTAAACCAAATTAACCGTAATGGGTCACAAGCACAAAAAGAAAAGTACTTACCAAAACTTATCAGCGGTGAGCACATTGGTGCCCTTGCGATGAGTGAGCCAAATGCGGGTTCTGATGTTGTATCAATGAAATTAAAAGCTGAGAAAAAAGGCGATGTATTTGTTCTTAACGGTAACAAAATGTGGATCACCAATGGTCCAGATGCCGATACCTTTGTTATCTATGCAAAAACAGATTTAAATGCCGGTCCTAAAGGTATCACAGCGTTCATCGTTGAACGTAACACACCAGGGTTCTCTACTGCGCAAAAGCTAGACAAACTTGGTATGCGTGGCTCTAACACCTGTGAATTAGTGTTCGAGAACTGCGAAGTACCAGCAGAAAACATTCTAGGTAACTTAAACGAAGGCGTAAAAGTACTTATGAGTGGCCTTGATTATGAGCGTGTTGTTTTAGCTGCAGGCCCGCTTGGCATTATGCAAGCATGTATGGACATTGTGGTTCCTTATATTCATGAGCGTAAACAATTTGATAGCCCAATTGGTCAGTTCCAACTTATTCAAGGCAAAATCGCTGACATGTACACGCAAATGAATGCAGCACGTTCATACGTTTACACGGTAGCTCGTGCATGTGACCGCGGCGAAACAACGCGTAAAGATGCCGCTGGTGCAATTTTATATGCCGCAGAGCTTGCGACTAAGATGGCCTTAGATGCTATCCAAATCTTAGGTGGTAATGGTTATATCAACGAATACGCGACAGGTCGCTTGTTACGTGATGCAAAACTATATGAAATTGGCGCAGGTACTTCAGAAATCCGCCGCATGCTAATTGGTCGCGAATTATTCACTGAAAGCCGATAGGACCTTGTTATGACGATTTTAAAATCGAGTGTAAATCCACACGATCCGCAATTTTTGCAAAATCACGACAACATGGCCGCTCTCGTAAGTGATTTACGTGAAAAAGTCGCTGATATCCGTTTAGGTGGGGGCCCTGCCCTTATTGAGCGTCACCAAGGCCGTGGTAAGTTGTTTGTTCGTGACCGTATTGAAACGCTACTTGATGAAGGCTCGCCATTTTTAGAGATTTCTCAATTTGCTGCCTTTGGTGTGTACGAACAAGCTATTCCATGTGCCGGTGTTGTTGCTGGTATTGGTCGTGTGAAAGGCGTTGAATGTATGATCATCGCCAATGATGCAACCGTAAAAGGCGGTACATACTTTCCGCTAACGGTGAAAAAACATCTACGTGCTCAAGATATCGCAGAGCGTTGTCATTTACCGTGTATTTATTTAGTTGATTCAGGCGGTGCAAACCTGCCTGAACAAGATGATGTATTTCCAGATAAATTACACTTTGGCCGTATTTTCTATAATCAGGCTCGTATGTCTGGTAAAGGCATTCCACAAATTGCGGTCGTAATGGGTTTATGTACCGCAGGTGGTGCTTATGTACCAGCAATGGCTGATGAAAGTATTATTGTAAAAGAGCAAGGCACAATTTTCTTAGCAGGCCCGCCACTGGTTAAAGCGGCTACAGGTGAAGAAGTGAGTGCTGAAGAGCTCGGTGGTGCTGATGTTCACTGTAAAACATCTGGTGTTGCCGACCACTATGCTGAAAACGATGCCCATGCACTTTCTATCGCGCGCCAATGCATTGAACGAATAAACTATCAGCGCCCTACTGCACCGTTACTTGATGATGTTAAACCGCCGCGTTACGACATTAACGAAATTTACGGCATTGTGGGTACCGACCTCAAAAAGCCATTTGATGTACGCGAAGTAATTGCTCGTGTTGTTGATGATTCATCATTTGATGAATTTAAACGTTACTTTGGCGAAACACTAGTAACCGGCTTTGCAAAAATCTTTGGTCACCCTGTCGGTATTGTTGCCAACAACGGCATTTTATTCAGTGAATCAGCGCAAAAAGGCGCGCACTTTATACAACTATGTGCACAACGCAAAATTCCTTTAGTGTTTTTACAAAACATTACTGGCTTTATGGTTGGTAAAAAATACGAAGCTGAAGGCATCGCCAAACATGGTGCGAAAATGGTAACCGCTGTGTCATGTGCTGATGTGCCAAAATTCACCGTGTTAATTGGTGGCTCGTATGGTGCGGGTAACTACGGTATGTGTGGCCGCGCGTTTGAACCTACCATGATGTGGATGTGGCCAAATGCCCGTATATCTGTAATGGGTGGTGAACAAGCAGCAGGCGTGCTTGCACAAGTTAAACAAGATGGTTTAGCCCGAAAAGGCGAAAGCATGACTGATGAGCAAGTCAGTGAGTTTAAAAAGCCAATTATAGAGCAATACGAAAAACAAGGTCATCCATATTACGCCAGTGCCCGCCTTTGGGATGATGGCATTATCGATCCTGCTGATACCCGCAATGTATTAGGGCTTGCCTTGAGTGCAGCTAAAAATGCACCAGAGCGCGATTCGCAGTTCGGCGTATTTAGAATGTAATGGAGGCCTTATGTCAGTAACACTCGAAATAACAAAATCAAATGTGGCTGTACTGGTACTAAGTCGCCCAGAAAAACACAATGCATTTAACGAAGAAGTCATCAGTGAGCTGATCCGTTTAATTGAACACGCAAATAGCTGTGATGTGCGCGCACTGGTTTTAAAAACCGAAGGTAAGCACTTCTCTGCTGGCGCTGATTTAAACTGGATGAAGTCGATGGCTGGCAATGACTTTGCAGAAAACTTAGCGGATTCTATGCAGCTAGCAAAGCTTATGAAAGTTCTTGCTACAAGCCCACATCCAACAATTTGTGCCGTACAAGGTGCTGCATTTGGCGGTGCATTAGGCTTAATTGCGTGTTGTGATATCGCAATTTGCCAAGACGATGCACAGTTTTGCTTAAGTGAAGTAAAGCTTGGTCTTATTCCTGCGGTTATCAGCCCTTATGTCATTAAAGCCATTGGTGAACGCGCTGCACGTCGTTATTTTTTAACGGCAGAGATTTTTGACGCGCATACAGCCAAGCAACTGGGGTTAATTCACCAAATCACCGGCGATTTACAAACAGCGCTCGATAAACACTTACAAAGCCTTGTTAATAATGGCCCTGTTGCTGTTAAAGCAGCGAAGCAGCTAATCAATGATGTCGCTGGCAACGTAATAGATGATGCACTGATTGAGTTAACCGCTGAGCGCATTGCTCGCATTCGTGTATCTGAAGAAGGCCAAGAAGGCCTAACTGCATTTTTTGAAAAACGTGCCCCTAACTGGCAGAAATAGGAACCATTATGACAACAAAATCATTGAAAAAAATTCTCGTTGCCAACCGTGGTGAAATTGCCTGCCGAGTTATGCGTACAGCAAAGCAAATGGGCTTAACAACGGTTGCAGTGTACTCAGATGCAGATAAACATGCTCAGCACGTAAAGCTTGCTGATGAAGCGTATCACATTGGTCCTGCGCCAAGTAAAGACTCGTACTTAGTGGCAGACAAAATCATCGATGTGGCAAAACAAGCAGGTGTTGATTGTATTCACCCAGGCTATGGTTTTTTATCTGAGAACTGTGACTTTGCGCTTGCATGTGAGAAAAATGACATCGCCTTTATAGGCCCGCCAGCATCAAGTATTGAGGCCATGGGCTCAAAAACCCGCGCTAAAGAAATTATGCACCAAGCAAATGTACCTTTAGTGCCTGGGTACTATGGTGACAACCAAGATACTGAGTTCTTACAAGCTGAAGCTGAAAAAATTGGTTACCCGGTACTGATTAAAGCGGCTTTTGGTGGCGGTGGTAAAGGTATGCGAGTTGTAGAACACGCAAAAGACTTTATCGGTGCGCTTGAAGGTGCAAAACGTGAAGCTAAAGCCGGCTTTGGTAACGATTTAGTGCTTTTAGAGCGCTATGTCACTAAACCTCGCCATGTTGAAGTACAAGTGTTTGCCGATAGTCATGGTAACTGTGTGTACTTAGGCGACCGTGACTGCTCATTACAGCGTCGTCACCAAAAAGTAATTGAAGAAGCCCCTGCTCCGGGTTTATCAGATGAACTTCGTAAAGAAATGGGTGAAGCGGCAGTACGTTGTGCCCAAGCGATTAACTATCGCGGCGCAGGTACGGTTGAGTTTTTATTATGCGGTGATGAATTCTTTTTCATGGAAATGAACACCCGTTTACAAGTAGAGCACCCAGTAACAGAAATGGTAACCGGTGTTGATTTGGTGAATTGGCAAATCAACATTGCGGCAGGTGAAGCATTACCACTTAGCCAAGCAGATATTCAGCTACAAGGTCACAGCTTTGAAGCACGTATTTATGCAGAAGATCCAAGTAATGACTTTATTCCGTGTTCTGGCCACATTGACGCCCTATTCACACCGAACGAATCTGAATTTGTACGTATAGATACAGGGATTGCAGCGGGTGATGAAATTAGCCCGTTCTACGACCCTATGATTGCTAAATTAATTGTTCATGACGATAACCGTGAGGCAGCGCTTGGGCGTTTATCAAAAGCACTAGAGCAATTCCACCTAGCAGGTTTTAGCTGTAACGTTAATTTCTTACATAATCTTGCTAACCACCCTACTTTTCAAGCTGGTGCACCCGATACGCACTTTATTGAAGACCAAGGTGAGCGCCTTGTTGCTAAAAACGAGCAACAGTCTGTTATTGCAACCGTTGCGGCAGCCTATGCGTATGCATATCAACTGAAAGGTGAAAGCAGCAGCCCATGGCAACAATTAACAGGCTTTATGCTAAACAGTGACGCTAAAACAACAATTCCATTTGTAGATTTTAACGTTCATGCCGTTAAGACCTCAGATGGCTTTAAAATCAGCCTAGATGGAGTTGACTATACAACCTCGGGCAAGGTTGAAAATGGCCTTGCAAACCTTGTCGTTAATGGCGAAAAAGTTGTAGCTCATATTAATCAAGCAGACTCACACATTACAGTAATGTACAAAGCACAGCAAACGGTGCTTGAGCTGATTGATAAACACTATATTAGTGAACATGAAAGTGATGCACTACCACTTGCTGCACCACTCAATGGTACTGTTGTTAAACATTTAGTTGAAGTGGGTAGTACTGTCGCTAAAGGTGACGCTGTTGTCATCATAGAAGCGATGAAAATGGAATATACCCTTAATGCCCCGCATGATGGTGTATTAACCAGCTATTGCTTTGCTGAAGGTGAATTGGTGAGCCACGGTGATATGCTCGCCATTGTTGAAGAGCCGGAGGCGTAATGGCACAGTTTCCTGATTTTGTTCGCATTGTAGAAGTTGGCGCTAGAGACGGCTTGCAAAATGAAGCTGCCGTTAGCACTCAAGATAAAGTCGCGCTTATCAACGCACTAGCAGATGCTGGGCTTAAAGATATTGAAGCAGGCGCCTTTGTGTCACCTAAATGGGTGCCACAAATGGCTGACTCAAGCGATGTAATTAGCGCGTTAAATTTGCCTCATGTTAACTTAAGTGCCCTCACCCCGAATCTACGGGGTGCAGAGGCGGCAAAACAAGTCGGCATACAAGAATTTGCAATCTTTACAGCAGCAAGTGAAGCGTTTTGTCAAAAGAACATTAACTGCTCTATTGATGAAAGTATTGACCGCTTTAAAGATGTCATGGATTTTGCCAAAGCGAATAACATTCGTGTTAGAGGTTATGTTAGCTGCGTCATGGGTTGTCCATATCAAGGTGATGTCGACTACAATGATGTATTAAAAGTATCAGAGCGATTACTCGAGCTTGGTTGTTACGAAATTAGCCTTGGCGACACCATAGGTGTGGGAACGGCGAAAAAAGTCGATGAGTTATTAGATTTACTCTTGCTACATATTGATAAATCAAAACTCGCTGTACATTTTCACGACACCTACGGACAAGCGCTCACAAATATTTACACCGCCCTAAGCCGCGGTATAGCAACGGTTGACAGTGCTGTTGCAGGCCTTGGTGGCTGCCCTTATGCCAAAGGCGCGTCAGGAAATGTTGCCACTGAAGATGTAGTTTACTTACTACAAGGGCTTGGCATAGAGCATGAAATTGATTTAGAAAGACTGGCTAAAGCTGGTTGGGCTATATGCAGTGCACTAAATAAACAACCTGTCAGCAAGGTATCACTTGCTCTAAAGAACACTCAGAATAATTAAGGAGTAGGCTCATGGCCGGTTTCGATAAAGTGGTTTCAAGTTATGAAGCTGCAATGGAAGGTTTAAAAGATGGCGATACAATTATCGCTGGTGGCTTTGGCTTGTGTGGTATTCCTGAGGGACTTATCAGTGAAATTAAGCGTAAACAGACTAAAAATCTAACCGTTGTTTCGAATAACTGCGGTGTAGACGATTTTGGTTTAGGTGTTTTACTTCACGATAAGCAAATTAAAAAAATCATCGCTTCTTATGTGGGTGAAAATGCGCTTTTCGAAAAACAACTACTCGATGGCGAAATTGATGTTGTTTTAACACCACAAGGTACACTCGCTGAGAAGATGCGCGCTGGTGGTGCGGGTATTCCTGCGTTTTATACAGCTACAGGTTACGGTACTCCTGTTGCCGAAGGTAAAGAAGTCAAAGAATTTGATGGTCGCCCATATATCTTAGAAGAATCTATTACTGGCGAGTTTGCCATTGTTAAAGCATGGAAAGCCGACCGCTACGGTAATCTTGTATTTCGCCACACAGCAATGAACTTCAACCCGATGGCCGCGACAGCCGGTAAAATTACCGTTGCTGAAGTAGAAGAGATTGTTGAGCCAGGTGAACTTGAACCGAGCCAAATTCATACCCCAGGTATTTATGTTAATCGCGTGATCAAAGGCGACTTTGAAAAACGCATTGAACGTGTAACAACTCGCGATTAAGGAGCAATAAAATGGCATTATCACGTGAACAAGTTGCAATGCGTGTTGCACAAGAACTACAAGATGGCTATTACGTAAACCTAGGTATTGGTATCCCTACTCTGGTTGCTAACTATGTACCTGACGGTATCGAAGTTATGTTGCAGTCTGAGAATGGCTTATTAGGTATGGGTGCGTACCCAACCAAAGACCAAGTTGATGCAGATATGATCAACGCGGGTAAAGAAACCGTGACAGCAGCCACAGGTGCAGCAATATTTAATAGTGCAGATAGTTTTGCCATGATACGGGGTGGTCATGTAGACTTAACAGTATTAGGTGCATTTGAAGTTGACCAGAACGGTAACATCGCATCGTGGATGATCCCAAAAAAGCTAATTAAAGGCATGGGTGGCGCGATGGACCTCGTTGCTGGCGCGAAGAATATTATTGTTACGATGACTCATGCAAGCAAGCATGGCGACTCTAAGTTATTAGAAAGTTGCACTTTACCGCTAACTGGGGTTAACTGTGTAAAGAAAATCGTAACTGATTTAGCCGTACTAGAAGTTAAAGACGGCGCATTTCATCTAATTGAACGCGCTCCAGGCGTGTCTGTAGATGAAATTATTAGCAAAACGGCAGGCAAATTGCTTGTTGAAGGTGATGTTCCAGAGATGGCTTTTTAAGCCACTCACATCCCATGTACCGACCTCATTCCCAGTGCCAATGGCGCTGAGTTACCCAAAATCCCTCGCAAGAGGGATTTTTTTTATCTAAAGCCAGCCCTTCGCCGCACCATTTTGTCACATAAATAGTATAAAATGCCCTGCTTTAGTGAATTGGCAGTATCTAATACTGAGACTATGACGAAATAGCTAAAACTGCTAAGATCACTTTTTTGCTAAACATTTGCCTAAACATAGATTAAACGAGCGATTCACGATTGTTTTTTATACAATATGGCAAGAGTTAGCTATATTCATTCTTTACTCTCTATTTTTTTACATTTTGGGATAATAATTGCTTAGCAGTTAATTAACTAACAAGCGCTATTGAGACTTACTGAAATTAACTATGCAAACACCTATTCGTGGCCTACGCTCATTTTGTTTTGCTGCACGCACCCTTAGCTTTAAAGATGCTGCAAACCAACTTTACCTTACACCGTCTGCCGTAAGCCATCAGATCAAACAATTAGAAGAACAATTGGGTATTGAACTATTTGAACGTCAAACCCGCTCTATCCGCCTAACTGCTGCGGGGAAGAATTTTTATGACTCTGTATCACCGCTGATCAAAGCGCTAGAAAAAACCATCAATGAGTTTAGCCAGTTACAAGAAAACGTAACGATCAGTATTACGCTACCCGAGTTTTTCGCCAGTGAGCTTTTAATGCCAAAACTGAGCGAATGGACCAGTGAGCACCCAAATACTAACTTACAGCTTAATACCTTAAAAACACGTAAAGAGCTGACTAAGCAAAGCGATTTGTCGATAGTATTGTCTTCGTCTAAACCGCATGAAGGCGTTGTACATGAGCTGTTTTCGCTATCGTACACTCCAGCTTGCAATAAAGAAAACTGGCAAGCATGGCAAGAAAATCCGTTTCAGGCATTAAATGAAGTACCTCTTATACTTCATAAAGCGCGTCCTTGGGCTTGGCACCAATGGGCAGAGCATGCTGGTATTGAAGACTTTGCACCAAAACAAATTATTCAAGTTGATAGTATGTTTGGTGTGGCACGTGCCGCGCAACAGGGTATGGGTATTGCCCTAATCCCCTTACCTATCAGTCAGACTTGGTTTGATGAGCAGTGGTTATTTAATTTCACCGATATGCCATTAAAAACGAAAGATAAATATTACTTAGTGCAACACGATCCTAGCGAAACTAATGCTCAATTAGAGCTATTTATAAAATGGATGATTGATACTTTTAAACATCTAAAATAATAGATAAAAGACCCTCAATTTTGTTGAGGGTCTTTTATTGTTAATTTAACTTTTCGACTTGGTTACTAAAATACTCACTTTGTTTTCACCAATTTCGAAAGACGCTTGTTTACCATATTCCACAATAAAAGAAGGTGTAAAATAGCTGCCAGCGAGTGTGATAGATGTTTCTATAGCCGCCGTATTCTCTTTTTGTGGTGTAACTTTAACTTCATAGCTAAACCCCTCACCTATAGAGATGGTCGCAGGTTGTTTTTCTTCCACCAGCATTACTGGCGATGCTAGTAGCTCATTTGCTTTATAAACAGAGGTTTCAACTTGAAAACTATCAGCTGCGAAACAACTTGTTGAAGCTAGTAATACCCCTGCTACTAAACCTAACTGTTTGTTCATATTTATTTCCTTATCTCATTTATAGGGTTTATCCGTAATTAATATCAGTTAGTGCGTTTATTTGATACACGGAAATTTCTGAATGTTAACTATCTCTATCAAAGCTCTCGATAATAAACATCAATGGTATGTGATATAGCTTCATAGCGATTGTTATTATGATTAAAGCATGCTTTGCGCAGTTCCTTCTCTTCGTAGTTTTTCCCTGCTACTACGACCTTATCTAAAGTTTGTGAACTTGCACAGAATTGCTGCTTTGAAATTGTTTCTATTTTAACTGATTTAGCTTTTGAGCGCGGTAATGAACTAGGCTTAGGATTTTGCTTCATGCCTTCAAGTAACTGAGCTTTAGTAACAGGTACAGTATCTGACCCTATGCCTGGAATATGCAATGTTTGTCTAATCGTATAGTTTTTACTTAATAATGGTGCAAACAAAGATACATCATTGCTCAAATAAGCCTGCTCAAAATTAAGATAAACAGCAAATTTATCTTCAGCTGCATTGGCAATAACAGGCCCTAAAAATAACAACGCAAATATCAGTTTCATGGTTATACGCTTATTCTGAATAAATTAAGTCATCAACTATACATACCATCATAAAGTACCGATTTTATTTTTGATTAACAACAATTTGTTTGTTTTGCGTACTCTGCTACTTTATTGTTCTTTATCGTAAACTTTAGCTATTTAAACCCCATGTCTACTTTATCGGGGTCAGATCAGACGGCTGACAACTGACGGCTTTAAGACTAACTCATTACATTAGACTAAAGTCTATAGGTTAAATTTCTTCATCTATTAGGTCATTTTTTATCGTTTGTTGAATTTGCGCTATTCAATTAAAGTTCATTTGTCGGCGATTGATACCGATTCAAATAGAGGAAAAGATTATGTTTAGTACACTTATGAAACGCGTTGCACTTAGCTCTTTATTAACTTGTTCAGCTATGGCAGTGGCTGATCAGAGTGACTACAAATTGATGGTAATTGACCAATCTATCACTGCTGATGTTGCACAGAATCGTCAATACGAACAAGCATTTAATGACTGTGCTTTGAGTGTTAAAGAGAAAAAATTCTCTGAAGCTGAAACGCTATGCTCAAAAGCAATTAGCTTACTAAGTACGAGTAAAGTACCTAGCTATAAACGTCGCGAACTAACGTCGTTTACGTTAAGCAACCGCGGTGTTGCACGCATCATGTCTGAAAACGACACTGCGGCATTGTCTGACTTTTACGAAGCAGTACAAATTTCAGGTAACGAGTTAGTTGAGCACAACTTAACTCGTGCGAAAAAGAACTTAGCGTTATAAGTTCTTACAGAATTGTGTTGTCTCAAAACCCAGCTTAGGCTGGGTTTTGTCGTTTAGGGGTTTCGTTTTTTAGTCTTCCGCTTTTATTAATAAATTAAGCTCTTTTAGTAATAAGCTCTCTACTGTCTGTTTATCCATTTTAGCCAATTGCTCTAAGCTGTAATTTTTGCCAATTTCTTTAGCTAAAATAAAACCTAGGTAATAACCTCTTCGGTATGGCAGCTTTGTCTCGTCCTTTGCGAAGTTGAAAAATGAAGAATATATTTCAGGTTTTTTCGAATAAAACTTTTTCTTGAGGTCAGCGAGAGAATCGAGCTGCCTTGAGCGAATCTTTTTTACCAGATTGCTAGGTATGTTTAGCATCAATTCATCATCACTGGCTGACGGAGTTAATTTATGTGAAACGTAAGTAGCTAATCCCTCAGTCCAAATAGAGCACCATAACTCATCCTTACATTGAAATAATTTTTCATGATAAACATGAAATAACTCGTGATGAAAGAATGGCGTATCGTTTTTCCAGGTATGATACTTGGCCATAAGATCTACACCAAACATTAAGTAAGACTTACCATTTAACTCTCGCGTTGCCCCATTGAACCTTCCTAACGAGTGAAGTATGTAAATGGGGGTTTCAGATTTGAAATCAGGGAAAGTAGCAATAAATGATTCCATACTGCTGTTTAAATCTTTAGATAAACGCCTATTTTTTGATAAATAGAGTTCTTCTATTTCACTGAAACCCTCAATAGCTTTAACAAAGCTTTTATCACTATAAAAAGGCGCAAATTGAGAGGTTAAATGTTGAGAAAACTGCTCTGCTCTATTTTCTGCAGTCAACGTCTTGCTTGACTGATATAAAGTATAAAAATCATCAGCCAGATTAATGACTTCGAAATCAGCTGACTGGTTGTTAGCATGCGTATTAAATGAAAGAACTCCAGATATGAGACTGGAGAATAAAAGTAATTTAGATAATTTTTGCATAATTATAGTTAGAATTATTTGTTAGGTGAGTAGTCTATTGTGACAATATCTCAATACTCGAGGAAATATAACCGTTAATAATCTCGATTTGAGAAGGCAGACCATAGATAGGCTCTGAAACAGCCTGAATTGGAAAGTTTAGTTTTGGTAAATCAATTGTATTGGGTGTTGATATGCCAAACCAAAAGCCAACTGGTTCATCATCAACAAACATACATGGTTGCGTATACTCAACCCCAACTAAGCCAATATTAATGTAACCCAAGAATTTATTGCCATAAGCATCAGTAAACTGTGATTTTACAAGTAACTGATTATGTGGGTTTAATGTATCAGCTTCAGATGCTGGTGTTACAATCGTTTCATCAACAGAATCGTCCTTACAGTACTTAAAAAGCCAAACAGCATGTTCATTAATATCTTGAACAGTAATCTCCCAAATAAATTTATCCATGCCTTTCCTTGAGTTGTTTCGCCAACTTAATTAGCTTTAACGGTAGGTTAAAATGAGTGTAAATGAACAGAATTCAAATTTTGTAATCTTATCGTTATGTTAGAGACAAAGTTTTTTATTTAACGTGAATCCAATTTGGTTTATCTCTTGCCATTAAACCAAATTTTTTAGCTATGAAAACAATATCACCTAAACAATTCGACAGAATATTACTTAAAAGACAATTTTTAACAAAGTTACTTACCTTTTGCTACTGTTCTAACAGTACGGCCGCGTCCCTTAAACCCAAATAACATTTGTACATGACGTGACGGCATTAAATTATCAGCACTCGGCTAAGCTAATTTCACTTTCCAATACAGGAATAATACAACTTCACCTCCTCTACACCGCAGTAAAACCCTGAACCCTGAGTAATTACTCTATAGATTAAATTTCTTCATCTATCAGTTTTAATTTAATCGTTTGTTTAGCTTATAGGAATATTTTAAAGTTCACTCGTTGGCAAGAAACTCCAACTTATTCAGAGGAAAACTATCATGTTAAAAACACTTGTAAAAACTATTGCACTTAGCTCTTTCTTAACTTGCTCAGCGATGGCAGTAGCCGATCAAGCTGATTATAAACTGATGGTTATTGAGCAAGCTCAATCTAACGACAATGCAACTAGCCAATACGAAACTGCCTTCAACCGCTGTGCATTAAGCGTTAAAGAAAAGAATTTTTCAGAAGCGGAAAGCCTGTGTACACAAGCAATTTCTCTTCTAAGCACAAGTAAAGTACCAGGTTACAAACGCCGTGAATTAACATCGTTTGCACTTAGTAACCGTGGTGTTGCACGCATCATGTCTGAAAACGATACTGCTGCTCTTTCTGACTTTTATGAAGCAGTGCAAATTTCTAAAAACGAACTTGTTAACCACAACTTAAGCCGCGCAAAACAAAACCTAGCGCTGTAAAAGTTACCCCAACCAAATTGTTGTCGAAAGCCCGGTTCTTGTGTGTTCTGACCGGGCTTTTTTTCGTCTAAAATATCTGCGTTATAGAATACTTTTCTTCACCTTATGGGTGCGATTATATCGTTTGTCAGTTTTCCACCCTGTTTTCTAACTTTATAGAGTAAGCACAACGCTTACGCTAACAAGGAGAAAACAATGTTTAAATTAAATCTAAAACCCTGCCTGTGGTTAATATTATTTGTTTGTTCGAATTTTGTATTCGCCAACAACAACGACTTTAAACTCATGGTTGTTGACGATAACGCAAGCTCAAAAGCAATTATGCAAGGCAACTTTGCTAATTCTTTAGAGACAATGAACGAAGCTAACAACTATATCGTGCCGTTTAACCGCTGTGTTGCGGGTGTAAAACTTAAACAGTTTGCTAAAGCTGAACAAGATTGCTCGCAAGCAATCGCGATGCTAAAAAAGGTCAATGCCCCGCACTATAAACGTAATGAACTGACATCTTATGCATTAAGTAATAGAGGGATTGCTCGACTTATGGCGAAAAATGATACAGCGGCCATTGCTGATTTTTATGAAGCTGTGCAGCTCAATAATAATGAGCTGGTGTCGTTTAACTTAAAAGTCGCGAAACAGGAATTAAAATTGTGGTAATAAGTCATCAGGCTAAAAGAAAACCAGCCATGTCGGCTGGTTTTCTTACATCAGTTACCTTTTAAGATTTATCTCTTGGCACAAAATCAAGCACTGTTGCATTAATGCAGTACCTGTCTTTACCTCTTGGCCCTTCACCAGGGAACAAATGCCCTAAATGAATACCCGAGCTTTTCGATTTAAGCTCAATACGCTGCATGCCATAACTGTTGTCTTCATGCATAGTTACACTGTCTTTCACAGGATGAGTAAAAGAAAGCCAGCCAGTACCTGAGTTAAATCTATCTCGGGTATCAAAAAGCGGCGCTCCACTTAGCTTATCAATAAAAATACCGTCGGGTGTATTTTTAAAGATATCGTACTGCTTACAAAATGGGCTGTCTGTTCTTGCATGAAACGCCACTCTAAAGGCTTCACTGTCACCTAGTTTAAATGCGCCTAAGGCTTTGTAAAACTCACCTTTGCTAACATAGCCTTGGCGACCATAAACCTCTTCGCCATTTTCTATAAATAATAACGTAGGTGTTGCCCAAGTCGGCGTTTTGATCGTTAAGCCATCAAGTTGATCAGCATGACGGAATGTCATAGGTATCGAGCCCATGTACTCATTAGCGACCTCTTTTTTAAACTTTTCACAGTATGGGCAATAACCTTTAGCATCTATCACTACAATTTGCTTACCGGCCAATAAGGCTGTGTTATCAACCTGCTGTTTTTCTACTGGTGTGAATACAACGCCCGTTGAATGATCAGGGCAATAGCCATTGGGGTTTTTCTTTAAATAATCTTGGTGATAATCCTCAGCAGCATAAAACGCATCAAGCGGCTTTATCACAGTCACAATCTTGCCGTAGCCTGCTGCGGTTAATTTGCTTTGGTATTCATCTTTAAGTTTATTCGCAACTTCAAGTTGTTCATTATTACTTACCAAAATCGTTGAGCGGTATTGAATACCAATATCATTACCTTGACGATTTAGCTGAGTTGGATCATGATTTTCAAAATAATGCTTTAACAGTGATTGTGTTGTTAACTCGTTACTGTTGTATGTCACTTTAACAACTTCTGCATAATTATTTTTATCAAATCGTCGTGAGCTACGTGTTATGTTCTTGTAGGTCGCTTTAAACCCATGCCCATCGGCATAGCCAGATACCGCATCCAATACACCATCCAATGCTTCGTATCGTTTTTCTGCTCCCCAAAAGCAACCTGAACCAAGCACAATGGTTTCAATATGCCCTGTCGCATTATCTGGCATTGTTTCAGCTTTAATTGGGCTGGTGGTAAAAATGGCACTGCAAGTGAATAGTGTCAGTAACATCGACTTAATTGTCATACTAATTTCCTCTTAAAAGCCTGTATTTAAGACAGACCGAGCATAGGTATTAATAATTTCAACTTAAACGCATGCAAACAGCGATTCACCGCTAACAATTTAACTCTTAACCTTATTTACGGTAAAACACAGCTTTTTAACATTGGGATATTAAAAAATGAAAATTGCACACAGCTTATCTGCTATTGCATTAGGATTAACACTTGCTACGCAAGTGAATGCCGCAGAGTTCACTTTTGCAAAATCAATCAAACCGAACGACAACACCCTAGTTTTATTTTTAGATACAGATAGCCAAGTTGCTAACTTTAATTATTTAAAGCCAGAAACCCAAACTCACCTAAATAAAGTCATTGAATTTAGTGACTTTAAAGCAGGCTATGGCAAAACGTTAGAAGTTATCGCACCAAATGGTAGCGACCATCAACGCATCTTACTAGTTGGCTTAGGAGAGCAGCCAAAACTAGATGCAGCAAAAATGGCAAAACTAGGTGGTAACGTTCACGCTAAATTACAGTCTGCTAAACAAGCAAATGTTAGCCTTGATTTTTCAGAGCTAAAAGACAGCGCAATCAATGCTAAATATGCAGCAGAATTTGCACACGGCGCAAATTTACGTGACCACCGTTTTGAGCAGTACAAAAAAGAACAAGACAGCCACGTTGTTAACTACACATTAGATGTTGAAAATTTAGACCAAGCGGTCAAAACCCATAAATTACTACAAAGCATCGAACAAGGTGTATTTTTAGCACGTGACTTAACGTCTGAAGTTGCAACAGAAATGACGCCGGTTGATTTTGCTAAAGCGGCAAAAGAGCTTAAAAAGTTAGGTGTTAAAATTACTATTTTAGAGCCTAAGCAACTTAAAAAGCTGGGCATGGGTGCTCTTGAGGCGGTTGGCCGTGGTAGCGAAGAAGGTGCACGTTTAGTTGTTGCTCATTACCAAGGTAATAAAAGCACCCCTATCGCGTTAGTGGGTAAAGGTATTACCTTTGATTCTGGTGGTTACAGCCTTAAAACAGGTGCTTCAATCGCCCGCATGAAATCAGATATGGCAGGTGCAGCAGCCGTACTGGGTACTGTTAAAGCAATGGCACTGGCTAAAGCCGACACAAATGTTGTTGCTGTCATGGGCATGGCAGCTAATATGGTATCGCAATTTGCTGTAGCGCCGGGTGACGTTGTAAGAACCGCAGAAGGTTTAAGCGTTGAGATTGTAAATACAGATGCTGAAGGCCGTTTAGTATTAAGTGATGCAATGTGGTATGCCCGCGACAATTACAAGCCAAGTATTATGGTTGATGTTGCGACCCTAACCGGGTCTAAAATTCGTGCTGTAGGTAATGACTATGCGGCTGTGTTCTCTGATGACGATACGCTTGTTGAGCAACTAACTGTTGCTGGTAAGCAAGTAAACGAAAACCTATGGCGTTTACCTCTAGGTTACGAAGATGCGTTAAAGTCAGACATTGCTGATCTTAAAAACATCGGTTCACATGGCCCAGGTGCTACTACAGCAGCGAGTTTCTTACAAAACTTTGCCGGTGACACACGTTGGGTTCACATTGATATTGCTGGTAACGCGCTAAATTCTAAAGCAAAAGATGAACTAGCTGAAGGCGGTACAGGCTATGGCGTGCGTTTACTGTCTAATTGGTTACTAAATAACGCACAGTAATTAGGCATTGCACTTTATCAAGTGGTTATAAGCCATTATAGCCACTTGATTGTCTTGAGTTTTTCTAATTAACACTAAAGACACATTTACATCATCAACAAACAGCCTATATGCTAATAAGCATTAAGGGATAATAATAAGATTGATACGCAATGACGACGACCAATAGTACACCTAAAATTATGGCGCTCACTACGCATAGCATCTTTTTTGATGCCTATGAAACAGCAAGCGACACACTCACTACGCAAAAGAAAATATGGGCATTAGCCCAATATTGCCAAAGCAGTGATGACTTTGTTGATGTAGTCCCTGCCAATAATAATTTAACGCTTTATCTAAAAGAGCCCGCTCAACTTGCTGGTTGGCTGCCACGATTACTAGAACAATGGCACGAACTTAAAGCTACTGACTTTAACTCACGTCATCATAAACTTGCGACTCGTTATGGTGGTGAATATGGGCCTGATATAGCGCATGTTGCTAAACATCATAATTTGTCTGTTGATGATGTTGCTCAAATGCACAGCAGTGCCAAATACCACGTGCTTTTTTTAGGCTTTAAGCCCGGTTTTGCTTATTTAGATGGTTTAAATCCACAACTTTACACACCTCGTCATGCCGAACCTAGGCTCTCTGTTCCAAAAGGCTCTGTTGCTATCGGCGGCGATCAAACCGGTATTTACCCTGAGAGCTCCCCGGGTGGCTGGCAAATTATTGGTCATACAGATTTTCGTCTATTTGATATCAATGCAGCCTCCCCTTGTGCTATTGAACCTGGTGATACTTTAGAGTTTGTTATTCAGGAGGTGTTAAAATGATCACTATCATCAAACCTGGCATGCAAATGTCTATACAAGATCAAGGCCGCACAGGCTCTCGGCATTTAGGCATTGGCCAATCTGGTTGCATTGACCCTTACGCTCAAGTTATTACAAACCGTTTAGTTGGCAACGCCGATAACAACCCCGTTATTGAGATCACTTTGGGTCTGGCCGAGATTCAGTTCGATAACGATTACTACATTGCTCTGCATGGCACAGATATGAAAGCCACAGTAAATGGCAACCCTGTTGATCCTGGCTGGAGCTTTTACATCAAAAAAGGCGATGTATTAAAGTTTAATGCAGCGCGTCATGGTTTTAGAAGCTACCTTGCTATTGGCGGCGAGTGGCATTTACCTGAGCCTATTTTAGATTCTTACTCAACAGATATATTAGCGGGTTTTGGTGGCTTAACCGGTCAAGCACTACAGGCTGGCGATAGTTTTGATATAACGCCAAGGTACAATACCAAAGTTGGCTTAGGCGCGATGCTACCACCTAAAAGTACACAAATTCGTATTCATGCTGCACCACATGCAGCACTTTTACCAAAAGAAACCATCGTTAACTTTATAAATCATTCTTGGCATGTATCGCCTAATAGTAACCGCATGGGCACAAGACTATTAAGTGATGAGTGTGATATCAGCCATGATGTTTCATTACCCTCTATGGCTGTTGCTCCTGGCTGTATTCAGCTTCCGCCAAACGGTGAACCCATAGTGCTATTAAACGATGCGCAAACAACGGGTGGTTATCCATTGCTCGGCACCGTGATCGAAGCCGATCTTCGTCACTTTGCACAATTAAAACCCGGCGATTTCCTTCACTTTAAGTTTGTTACACTCAACGAAGCCCACGAGGCACAAGAAAAGCTAACTGCGCACTTAAATCAACTTGCGATAGCGCTAAACTATATTAATAAATAGCGTTAATTTATTGGTATTTAAAAAGCGAGCAAAGAAAGTCTTTGCTCGCGTTGCCTTCATGGCTTGTCTATACATTTAAAAAGGTAAAAATCCTACACATTCCTTTGCACCAAGGTTGTGCAGAGAATTTAGTAACAAAAGCCTCTATTCCACACTCATTATCATCCAATTTGCACAAATCAAGCATTTAAACTGCTCACCCTTTAACCACTTACCCCATACTGGTGCAAAGAGGTAAGTGCGGGTGCATATTTTATTCTCAATTAATTAAAAAACCTGTGTGACTTAGGTAATTATTTCTGTTAAAACAAACATTCGCAGTTATATAAATTCTGTTAACTGCGCACATATTTGGAATGAGGAGTCACTATGTGTTCAATTTTTGGGGTATTAGATATTAAATCTGATCCCGCTCAATTGCGTAGCCAAGCAATTGAGATGTCAAAACTATTAAGGCACCGCGGACCAGATTGGTCTGGCGTGTATTCATCAGATAAAGCTATTTTAGTGCACGAGCGTCTAGCTATTGTTGGCGTATCAAGTGGTGCACAGCCTTTGTACAACCCTGAGCGTACAAATATTCTTGCTGTTAACGGTGAAATTTATAACCACAAAGAGCTCGCTGCTAGCTTAGAAACTGATTTTACTTTTCAAACTCAGTCAGACTGTGAAGTTATTTTGGCTTTATATAAACAAAAAGGCCCTGAGTTTTTAGACGATTTAAATGGTATTTTTGCGTTTTGTTTATACGACGAAGAGCAAGATGCCTACTTAATTGGTCGTGACCATATCGGGATTATTCCGCTTTATACGGGTCATGATGAGCATGGTAACTTTTATGTTGCCTCAGAATTAAAAGCATTATCGCCAATTTGTAAACATATTGAAGAGTTCCCTCCGGGTCATTTCTTGTGGAGCAAAGATGGTCAACTTCGTAAGTACTACAGCCGTGATTGGCAAAGCTATGATGCAGTAAAAGACAACGAAGCTAAAGCGAGCGATGTTAAAGAAGGCCTAGAAGCAGCTGTTAAACGTCAATTAATGTGTGACGTTCCATATGGCGTACTTCTATCTGGCGGTTTAGATTCATCTGTTATCTCTGCTATCACACAGCGTTTTGCTGCAAAACGTATCGAAGATAATGACGAGTCTGATGCTTGGTGGCCAAAACTGCATTCATTCTCTGTGGGTCTTGAAGGTTCACCCGATTTAGCAGCTGCACAAAAAGTAGCTGATATGATTGGTACGGTTCACCACCCTATTCATTTTACTATCCAAGAAGGTATTGATGCCCTACGTGAAGTGATTTATCACATCGAAACCTACGATGTAACAACTATTCGTGCCTCAACGCCGATGTATTTAATGGCGCGCCAAATTAAAGCCATGGGTATTAAAATGGTGTTATCAGGCGAAGGTGCTGATGAACTATTTGGTGGTTACCTTTATTTCCACAAAGCACCAAATGCGCAAGAGTTCCATGAAGAGCTTAACCGTAAAGTGTCTAAACTACATATGTTTGATTGCTTGCGTGCGAATAAATCAATGGCAGCATGGGGCGTTGAAGCGCGAGTGCCATTCCTAGATAAAGAATTTGTTGACGTAGCAATGCGTATTAACCCTGAAGCGAAAATGTGTAAAGACGGTAAAATCGAAAAACACATTATTCGTGAAGCGTTCGACGGCTACCTGCCAGACGACGTACTTTGGCGTCAAAAAGAGCAGTTCTCTGATGGCGTAGGCTATAACTGGATTGATACTTTAAAAGAGTATGTGAACGAACAAGTAAGCGATCAAGACCTTGCTAATGCAAAATACAAATACCCGATCAATACGCCTGATTCTAAAGAAGCGTATTTCTATCGTAGTATTTTCGAAGAGCACTTCCCTGGTGATGCCGCTGCGAAATGTGTTCCGCATGGCAAATCAGTTGCTTGTTCTACTCCTGAAGCACTAGCTTGGGATGCATCATTCCAAAACAATGCTGACCCTTCAGGTCGTGCTGCTGGCGTTCATAACGACGCTTACAAAAAGTAGTAACTTTGTGCTGCAAGCCCTGTGTTTGCAGCACTTTCCTCTCAATTGAAATAATTTGCTTTGAAATAATACTGTCATCAAATTATTCCATTCCCGACCCAATTTGTTCACAATTCCAACAAAAAACGTAAAAAACTGCATTTATTCGGCTGTTTAGGGACAAAACCATTTACATTTTTTTTCGAACTCCTACACTAAAGACTATACTTTGGTACAAATTTAGTTCGTCTACAAACTAATTTTAAGTTTTACACGTAAAAAGAGTATTAGTTGAACTTGTGCCATCCGGCCGTTTAGCTTTCTGCTAGATATAACTACAACAAGAGGTATTCATGAGCGAACATCATGATAAGTACAGTATCGACAATACCGACTACACCGTCGGTCAGGACAATGTACAAAAATGGGGTTTTGATGTGCATAACCCTGTATTTGGCATTAGTGCTGGTTTAATTGCCCTATTCTTAGTGGCAACACTTATTTCAGATGCTGAAACAGCAAAAACAACCCTGAATGGTATTAAAAACGACATTATTAATAACTTTGATGGCTTTTTTATGTGGTCAGCAAACTTATTCGTATTGTTTTGCTTAGCGTTGATTGTTTCACCATACGGTAATATCCGCCTTGGTGGTAAAGAAGCGCGTCCAACTCACTCTCGTATTTCTTGGTTAGCAATGTTATTTGCTGCAGGTATGGGTATAGGCTTAATGTTCTGGGGCGTAGCAGAACCTGTTGCCTATTTTACAGGCTGGTACGAAACACCTCTCGGTGTTGAAGCAAACACGCCAGAAGCTGCCAAAATGGCAATGGGTGCAACTATGTTCCATTGGGGTTTACACCCTTGGGCAATTTACGCCGTTGTTTCGCTTTCACTCGCATTCTTTTGCTATAACAAAGGTTTGCCATTATCAATTCGTTCAATTTTTTACCCTATTTTAGGTGACAAAGCATGGGGCTGGCCTGGCCACCTTATTGATATTCTAGCTGTACTTGCCACTCTATTCGGCCTTGCAACGTCTCTTGGTTTAGGCGCGCAACAAGCTGCTGCAGGTATTAACCATGTATTTGGTACTGATAGCGGAATTGGCTTACAAATTGGCGTTATTGTAGGTGTAACGTTACTTGCTGTTATTTCTGTTGTTCGCGGTATCGACGGCGGTGTAAAACTACTTAGTAACGTAAACATGCTTATTGCTTTTGTGTTACTTGTATTTGTTGCACTTGTTGGTTTTTCTGCAGCATTTGGTAACCTTCCTAATACAGTAATGGGTTATGTTGAAAACATTATTCCACTAAGTAACCCACATGGTCGTGAAGATGAAACATGGATGCATGGCTGGACTGTATTCTACTGGGCTTGGTGGATTTCATGGTCACCGTTTGTAGGTATGTTCATTGCTCGCGTATCTGAAGGCCGTACAATTCGTGAGTTCTTAATTGCTGTATTACTAGTTCCTACTGTTGTGACTATCTTCTGGATGTCAATTTATGGTGGTATCGCGATTGAACAAGTTATTGATAAAGTGGGCGTACTAGGTGAAAAAGGCTTAACTGATGTACCACTTGCAATGTTCCAAATGTTTGAAGCCCTGCCAATGTCGCAAGTGCTTTCATTCATTGCAATTGTGTTAGTACTCGTGTTCTTTATTACGTCATCTGACTCAGGGTCATTAGTAATCGACTCTATCACTGCCGGTGGTAAAGTTGATGCACCAGTACCACAACGCATCTTCTGGGCTACAATCGAGGGTGCTATTGCAGCAGCACTTGTTTGGATTGGTGGCACACAAGCAATCGAGGCCTTACAAGCCGGCGCCGTATCTACGGGCTTACCGTTTACCTTTGTATTGCTATTAATGTGTGTAAGTTTAATCCTTGGCTTACGAACAGAACCAAGGCACTAAACCTGCCGTTAAATAATAAAAACGCCGCATTAGCGGCGTTTTTTATTTATAAGCTTTGCTTATTTAATTTAAATTACCCAGCAAAAATCGTTGCTATGAGTGCTATATAAGTAATTCGCATAGCGGCGTATCTGGGCGGTAGTGGTAAGCTATTTGCGCTTGTAGCAGCTCTGCGGTGGCTGTGGCATCGTTAAGTGCATTGTGGTTTTGATACGCTGGTAACGAATAACGAATGCGAGAGTCAGCTAAGCGCACAGAGTCCAGCTTAGAATTAAATAGTCGCCCTAGTAAGCCCTGCTTTGCTTTAAGTGCACGAGTTTCCAGGTCTAGCGTGTCTATAACGGCAAATTCAAGGCCTTCGCCTAAGCGTGCTTGCAACGCTTGATATAAAAAGTGACGTTCAATAGGCGCAAAATGAACCACAATAATTTTGCCTTTTAATGCTGCTAACAAAGGCTCCATTATTGTGGAAAAATCAGGTGCATCGCTCACTTCTGAGTGAGTTATACCATGAATAACGATCGACTCTTCAGCAAGCTTACGCCTTGGTTGAACAATCCAATGTTGGCTATCTTTACAAAAAATACGCTTAGTATTGAATGGAATTAAACCAACACTGACTATATCGTCATTTTGATAATTTAGACCGGTTGTCTCAAAATCAAGTGCTACTAAGGGAACATCGCTAATTGGCGTACTTAAATCACAAATAGCTGATTCATAAAACGCTTTAATCAGTGGCTGTTTGCTCTGAGCTAATAACTGTTGATACCGAGTCGGCCAATCAAGTTTTGCGCCTTGTTTTGCCATTATTTCATCCCTGTGTTGGCAGAATACCTGAATTTAAGGAAGCTCTGCGCTTTATCTAAAATGGCAAACGCTTCTTTAAGGTTTCGCTGCTCAAAAGGAGAAAGTAAATGAGGCTCTAAGTCGTTATCTGGCGCTTCATCAAGCTTTTCTATTTGCCACGCTTGGTGTCTTATTCTGATCATGGCAATGTATTCAAGGGCGTCTCGTAAATCTTGTGCTTTACCTTCAGGAAGTAGTTTAGCTTCGATAATATCTTCTAAACGCTCGAATGAATTTTGTTTACGACTGCCTATCGCTAATGCATGCACGCGTATTACGTCAGATAAAGGCGCAGTACCGCGGCGTTTTAAGTTCATAGATCGCTTGTGTTGGCCATTATGCTCTAACACAAAGTCTTTAAAGAAACCTAAAGGCGGCGTTCTGTTACGTGCGTTAGCGGCGAGGTTAGCTAAGAAACGCTTATTCTTGCGCCCTTCTGTTGCGATAAAGCGTTTGAGCTCATCGGCCCATTTGTTTTTACCGTAAACACCGTCTAAATCAAAAAAGATCGAGCTGTGTAATAAAGCCTGTGGTTTCGGTTCGGCCATCCAACCTGCAAATTGTTCTTTCCACTGCTCGCGTGTTAAACGCCACTTTTTAAATGACGCCATAATTTCGCCTTCACAATATTTGTAGCCACACTCAGCTAATCCATCACAAACAAAATCTGCCAAATTCTGAAAATACTCGTCATGCAATTCCTCGTTAAAACTATTATCAAGGATAATGGCATTATCTTGGTCGGTCACAATTAATTGCTCATCACGCGCCATTGAACCTAGAGCAATGAAGCAATAAGGAACCGGCGGTGGGCCAAACTTTTCTTCAGCTAAATCAAGTAAACGCTGTTTGAAGGTACGCCCTATTACAGCCATTGCGGTACCAATCATGTGTGAGTTAGCGTCTTCGTTAACCATGCGTACAAACACATTAGGCAACTGCCTTGCATAGTGAGCTAAATCTTCAACCGATTGCTGAGCTAATATGCCGCGTACTAACAATAAGCTACTTTGCGACTCGTAGCGTAAAATATCTGATAACGAAATAACGCCAATCGGTTTTTTCTTAACGACTACAGGCAGGTGGTGAATATTATCTCTGAGCATTGCAAGCACGGCTTCAAACACATACGCATTGCTATCAAGAAGTACTAAATCTTTTTGCATTATTTGCGCGGCTGGCGCTTCGTAACTTAACCCTTCAGCAATAACACTGGTTCGTAAGTCACGGTCTGTAATTATGCCAACTACTTGACCGTCATCGTCATCAGGATCATCACTGATTGGTTTATCGGCATCAGTCACTAGTACAGACGATACCGACTCTTGCGTCATCAATTGCGCAACCATTTGCACAGAGGCATCTTTTGCCACAGTGACAACATCACGATGAAGAAGCGACTTAACCTTGGCGGTTGTTAAATCGTTGCTGTCTGCCTGTTCAACAATTGCTTGGTGAAGGCGCACATTACCATCGGCTTCAAAAAAATCAGCAAATGTTTCGTATTCGTCGCAGTATTGATTAAACAACTCAACATTGATGCAATAAACTAAGGTATCTTCAAGCGCCTTTGCCGGGAAACGCACTTTACGGTTCATAAGAAGGCCCATTGAACCAAAGATCCCACCGACAGTTAAACGGTTGTATAAATCACCGTCACGGCGATACATTTCAACGGCACCACTGCGTATGACATATAAATCAGCGATATCTTCGCCATAATTTAATATTTCTGTGCCTGCGCGAAAATAAGCGATTTCGATTTGTGCAGCGAGTTTATTTACCGCCTCTTCAGGAAGATCATCAAAAGGAGCATGATCAGAAAGAAATTGGGCAATATCGACGTGTTCGGCTTGCATACGCGTACCTAGATTAAACCATTTGATTTAATTGTGAGGGTAATTGGCTATTTTTTCAAAGAAAAAATAGCCAATTAAGTAGGATTAAGCCTTTTCTAACTCTTCAGCCAGAAGTTTCGACTCATCTCCCCTCGGTTTAGTAAAGCGGGCTAAACCAAGATAAATAACAGGCGTTAAATAGAGGGTAAATAACACCGCCAGTGCTAAACCGCCAAATACTACCCAACCAATGGCGTTACGAGCCTCTGCCCCTGCACCGGTAGATAAAATAAGTGGTAATGCACCCAATAAAGTTGAAACCAGTGTCATTGCTATTGGGCGAAGGCGCACTAGTGCAGCCTCTTCTACCGCAACTCTAACCGAGCGTCCTTGGTCACGTAACTGGTCAGCAAACTCCACCAGCAATATGGCATTTTTGGCAATTAGACCAATCAGCATCACTAAACCAATTTGCGAGTAAATGTTTAATGATGTACCTGTTAAATACAGCGCTAAAATCGCAGATGTAATACCAAACGGTACAGTAATCATAACAACGATTGCACTATTCACACTTTCAAATTGCGCTGCCAATACCAGAAGAACAATTAAAAAGGCCAGAACATAGGTCACTAATACTTCATTGGCGGTTTCTTCAAAGGTTAATGCCTCACCTTTAAACGCTAAGCTGATGCCAGCAGGCAGAGATTGCTCTGATATATCACGGATTTTTGTAACCAGCTCAGCAATTGTCACGCCCTCTGGCATTTCCATACTCAGTTCAATAGCACGGCGCTGCGCGTGGCGCTCAAGCTCAGCTGCAACACCTTCTTCAGTAATTGTTGCCACACTACTCAGTGGTACTAACTGGCCATTACGACCACCTACATACAAGTTAGCTAAATCGCTCGGGTTTGTGATGGTTTGGTTTTGTGCTTGCAACATAATCGGGATTGATTGGTCACCAATGTTTAAATCGGCAATATCATCACCATTGATTGCAGCACGAAGTGTTACAGAGATATCACTGAGCGATACACCTAGCTCTTCAGCACGACGTCTATCAATATTAACCCGTAATTGTGGCTGTGACGGCTGATATGAAATACGCACAGGTGCCACTTCTGGCACTGCTTTTTCAATTTCAGCAGAAAAATCTTGCGCGGCTTTAAATATCTCGAGGTAGTCTTGGCCCAATAAGGCAAGCTCAATACCACCGCCTTGACCACGCAAGTTCAAACTATTTGAACCACCTGGGTAACCAGCCGCACCAGGAATATTACCTAAAGGTTCACGTATTTTATTGATAATTTCTTGCTGACTAAAATGACGTTCGTCCCAATGTTTTAGCGGCACAGTAATAAATACAATATTTGGATCCCACTGCCCAACCACAGTGTAAATAGACTCAATATCACCACTTTCAACATACGGCAGTAAGATATCTTCCATTTGCACCGCTTGCCTGTCCATAAAGTTCAGGCCAACACCATCAGGACCGCGAGCAAAAATACGAATTTTACCGCGATCTTCTGTTGGTAATAACTCGTTATCTAAATTGAAATACAGTGCACCAGAGCCTGCAGCAACCAACAAACATGCAAAGAAGGTAAGCCATGCATGTTCAAGTACACCATGTATTGTGCGCTTATAAACAGCAGCTAACACATGGCCAATTTTTGCAAATGGATGAAAACCGCCCTGCTTTAATTTCAGTTTTGATGTCAGCGCAGGGACCAAAGACAGCGCTACAAAACTTGAAATGATCACAGCGCCAGCTAATACACCACCAAACTCTCTAAATAGTCGCCCTGCTGTTGATGGTAAAAAAGCGATAGGCACAAACACCGCAGCTAATACGGCGGTTGTTGCAACAACAGCAAAGAATACTTCACGAGTACCAACCACTGCCGCTGCACGGCGACCAAGACCCAAGCCCCGCTGACGTTGGATGTTCTCACTTACCACAATGGCATCATCTACAATTAGGCCAGTAGCTAATACTAGTGCAAGCAAGGTAAGAATATTAATCGAGAAACCAAGCGCCCAAATAAGTGCTAAAGAGCCAATTAATGCAACAGGTATGGCAAATGCAGGAACCAGTGTTGCCCGCCATGAACCAATAAATACCCAAAGTGTGATCACCACTAACAGCACGGTTAGTAACAGTGAGTTAATAACTTCATCAACTGAGCTTCTGATAAACTGCGCATCGTCAGAAGTTAGAGTAAATTCCATTTCAGGAAAGCGCACTCGCATACGTTCGATTAAAGTTAGCACTTCATCAGAAATTTCAATGGTATTAGATTGCGCCTGACGAATAATTTCCATGCCAATCACAGGTGTGCCATTGAGCCTTACGAACGAGCGCGGATCGGCTGGGCCAAAGTAAACAGCCGCTACATCGCCAATACGGGTATCGTCACGAACGATGATATCGGCCACTTGTTCTGCTGATATTGACGTTGCATCAGCACGCACGATCACCTGTTGATCGCTTGATTTTAAACTACCCGCAGGCACATCAAAGGGAGCTTGGCGAAGTACATTGGCAATATCTGGTACGGTAAGGTTAAAGCTGCTTAGCTTAAGTGGGTCTATGCGCACTCTAAGAACCCGTTCGCGGTCGCCATTTAAACGAACATCGGCAACACCAGGAATGGTTAAAAACTGCGGGGCTAAGTCAACATCAACACGCTCTGTCAACGCCTCAAGGGATAAGCTATCACTTGATACCGTTAACGATACAACCGCTTCGGCATCGTTATCGGCTTTAATAATTGATACCCGCTCTACTTCTTCGGGTAGTTCACGCTGCACACGGGCTACCGATTCACGCGTTTCATTTGCTGCATCATCTAAATTAACACCTGGGCGAAACTCAACCACGATACGAGCATTGTTTTCTTCACTTTGCGCACGAATCGACTTTACACCACTTACCCTCGCAACCGCCCCTTCGAGCTTACTAGTTACTTCGGTATCTACGGTCTCCGGTGAACCACCAGGAAAAGACGCTGATACAGTAATACGAGGTCTATCAACATCAGGAAGCTCACGTACTTCAACCCCTGCTATTGCAGCAATACCGGCGATAATAATGAGTAAGTTAAGTACCACAATTAAAACAGGGCGACGTATCGCCATTGATGGTAAGTCTTCCATCATAGGTTGCTGTTTCATCATTACTCCTTGGCTAGCTGCACTTCATTGATGAAATTAAGCTCTTGATTAGGTCTTAGGCGCTGAACTCCTTCTGTAACCAATAAGTCGCCTTCGTTTAAGCCACCAGAGACTAATAAACGCCCTGCTAAACGCTGCTCAATTTTAACATCTACGCGAGTTGCTTTTTTATCAACGCTTTTCCATACATAAGGGCCTGCTGCCCCCCACATCATGGCAGCTTCAGGTACTACGGCAAGCTCTTCACCTAGAATATTTATGTGCACACGAAAGCTCATACCCGGCATAAATTGCTGGGCATTATTATCAAGTTTGGCTTTTGTTCTAAGAGTGCGGGTTTGCGCATTGATACGCGAATCAAGCTCTGCCACCTTAGCCGTGTAAGTTTTATCGCCTAACCAAGGCACCACTTCGACCGAGGATTTTTGCTTAAGCACTGAGATAGCCGCCTCTGGGGCATTAAAATTGATATAAAGCTCAGAAATATCATCGATAGTGGCAATGGCTGTTTGGGTTGTGATCCTATCGCCTACCTCAACGTCAGTTAAACCCATAACACCACTAAAAGGAGCACGAACTTCGCGGTCTTCACGCTCTGTTTTAGCTTGCATTAACTGTACTTTTGCAAGCTCATAAAGCGTTTTTGCATCATCTAAATCACTTTGCGGCACCGCACCACGGGCGTGGCTTTCTTCAAGCCTTTTCATGGTACGCTCAGCATCTTTTAAAGTAATTTCAGCTTCGATCAACGCTGCTTTTTGTCTGCGTGAATCAAGTTCTAATAGTAAGTCACCTTTGGCAACGTTATCGCCTGGTTTAAAGTAAACAGCGGTGACTCTGTCCCCAACGGCTGGGTAAAGAGTGACTGAGTGGATTGCTTCAGCGTTACCCACTGCTTTTATCTGTTGTTTAGACTTTTCAACAGACACTGATTCTACAACTACATTAGCCGCCTCAGCGACGGAAACACAACTAATACAGGCAATTAAAGTCCATGTATGTAATTTGCCAATTGTCAAAATTTCACCTAAATAAGAATCGTTTTAATTGTTACGAAGTGTAACAGCTTTGTGATCAATAAAAAGCTGACTTCGTTTAATAAACAATTAGCCAAGGTGAAATAAACCCATACCTCGCCTGTGTTTTCTAATTAGAAACGACAATGTGATGAATCGACTTCTTTTATGTGTGCTTCGCTTGCAATGGTTACCTCTACACAATCAGATTGATCAGTTATTTGTTCCTTTTGAATTAGTGTAAAGCTACCTTCTTGCTCTGATCTTAATGAATACTCAAAGGCATCATTACTTCCTTCAGATATAGCTGTTACTAGGCCGCCAACAAGTGCCCCTGCAACTGCGCCTGCAATCATCTCTTCGTGGTTGCCATCTAGCTGATCAACAAAACCAATTGTAGAGCCTGCTGCGATACCCGTTTTAACGTTGGATGATAACTTAACTGGCTGAACTGATGTGACTTTTGCATAAAAGCGTTTAATCATCACATTTTGGTCGGCTCTATCGACCCCTTGTGTCGTGCAGCCACCTAAAAATAGTAAACCTAGCAGTAATTTATTCATTCTATTCTCATCCCATCAGTATAAAAGCTCAAGTTAGATAGTATTCCTAACATCAGTTAGAGACTGTTTAAGATGTGTAAAAAACTGTATGTAGCTAAAACGAACAGGCATAAAAAACCCCAGACTATGCTGGGGTTACTATCAATTCATAAAGCTAAAAATTACTGTTGACGCTGCGCTTCTTTTTGCGCTTTTTTAGCTTCTTTACGCTTACGAAGAACTTCTTGCGCTTCGTTACCGATGTGACCTTCACCACGCGCCTGTGCTAATTCGATTTGCTTTTGACGCTCAGCAAAACGTGCGCGTTGCTCTTCTGTTAGGCTGTCGTGACAGTGATGACACGATACACCTTCCATGTATTCTGGCTTTTGCTTTTCTTCTTCAGTGATAGGCATACGACACGCGTGACATTGGTCGTAAGAGCCTTTTTGTAAATCGTGATTTACTGCTACACGGTTATCAAATACAAAACACTCACCTTCCCACATGGTTTCTTCTTTTGGTACTTCTTCTAAGTACTTAAGAATACCGCCTTCAAGGTGGAATACTTCGTCAAAGCCTTGCTCTTTCATGTACGCAGTTGATTTTTCACAGCGAATACCACCGGTACAGAACATAGCAACTTTCTTGTGCTTTTCTGGGTCTAGGTTTTCTTTCGCCCATGCAGGGAATTCACGGAATGTTTTAGTGTTTGGATCAACCGCATTTTGGAAAGTACCGATCTCGATTTCGTAATCGTTACGCGTATCAATAAGAATCACTTCAGGATCAGAAATTAATGCATTCCACTCAGCTGGCTTAACGTATGTACCCACTACTTCACGTGGGTCGATACCTTCAACACCCATAGTTACGATTTCTTTTTTCAGTTTTACCTTAGTACGGTAGAACGGGCATTCGTCATCGTATGACTCTTTAGTCACAATGTTGTCTAGGTTCGGTTGTGCATCTAACCATGCAAGTAGGTTATCGATACCTTCACGTTTAGCAGAAACAGTACCGTTGATACCTTCAGCCGCAAGTAACAAAGTACCGCGTACTTCATTGTCTTCCATTACTTTAAGTAGTGGTTGGCGAATTGCTTCAAAATCAGGAAGGGCTACAAATTTGTAAAGTGCGCAAACAACAAAGTGCTCGCTAGTTACATTGTCTTTATGAACAGCAGTCATGGTTTTACCTTTTGCTTTAAATGCCCATGTGGGGCGTTAACCGAATCGCAAATCCGGCGCATTGAGGGCGCGTATTTTACGCGAATTAGCCATAATTGCAAAAACTGATGTGAAATAGCTGTGTTTTTACTGTCTCCAAGTGAGGCAAGTGCGTTATAATGAACAGGATTTACAAATTTTGCTCATCGGAGATTACGCATTGCATTTTACTGAACTTGGGATTGATACACGCCTCGAAAAACAACTTGCGCATCAAGGCATCACCCAGCCCACTGACATTCAAGCTCACGCGGTACCAACAGCTATCGCAGGCCATGATATTTTTGCACAGTCAAAAACAGGATCGGGCAAAACGCTGGCGTTTTTATTACCTGCTGTACAGCGTGTAATGAAACAAAAAGCACTCAGTAAACGCGACCCTCGCGTTTTAATCGTTGCGCCTACCCGCGAATTAGCAACCCAAGTGTACAGCCAATTAAGGCTATTAATTGCCGGTACAAACATTAGTGCTGTAAAAGTACTGGGTGGTGAAAACTTTAATGACCAAATAAAGGCTCTTCGTAAAGACCCTCATTTTGTAGTTGGTACACCAGGGCGTTTAGCTGACCATTTGAGTCAACGCTCATTACAACTTTCAGGCTTAGAGCTGTTAATTTTTGATGAAGCTGACCGTATCTTAGATTTAGGCTTTACTGATCAAGTTAAAATGATTAACGAGCTTGCTGATCACCGTTTACGCCAAACGTTATTGTTCTCAGCAACCCTTGACCATGCACAAGTTGATGCTGTATCACGTAACCTTTTACGTTCACCAAAACAAATTCTGTTAAGTGCTTCAAACGAGCAACATAGTGACATTACTCAGCAGCTTTATTTAGCTGATCATCTAGATCACAAAGAAGCCCTACTTGAGCACTTTGTAAAACAAGACAATGTTGGCCAATGCATTATTTTCACCGCAACACGTGCCGACACTCAGCGTTTAAGTCAGCTTTTAAATGATAAAGGCTTTAAAGCGCAAGCGCTTGCGGGTGACTTAACACAGGCTAAGCGCCTTGAAATTATGGACGCCTTCAGCCGTGAAAACTTTAAAATATTAATTACCACCGATGTTGCATCACGTGGTCTTGATTTATTAAGCGTGACTCACGTTATTAACTTTGACCTACCAAAACATGCTGAAGAGTATGTGCACCGTATTGGTCGTACTGGTCGCGCGGGCTTTAAAGGTACAGCTATTTCGTTAGTGGGCCCGAAAGATTGGCCTAGCTACAAAGCAATTAAAGCATTTTTAAATGATGAATTAAGCTTTTTCACCGTTGACGGCCTTGTTGGTAAATTTAAAGGTCTGCGTGAGAAAAAACCAAACACAGTTTGGAAAAAAGCAGAGAAAAAAGTGGCTGCAAAACCTGCAAAACCAAAACGCAAAGCAGCCCCTAAAAAGCCAAAAGCCCCTATTCAAGCACCAATTGATGTAGATGGTTTTGCTCCAATGCGCCGTAAGAAAAAGCCAGAACAGGAATAATAATGAGTATTTTAGGAACCACACAAACCCTTTTCGTTAATGAAATGTCTAACGAAGGTGCTTATTTAGATGGCCGTGATTTAGGCGAAGTATTCTTACCAAGCAAAGAAATTGGTTACGAACTAGAGGCTGGCGACAGCGTGCAAGTATTTATTTACTTAGATCACGCAGGTCACCCAACCGGTACCACAAAAAAGCCATTGGCTGAAGTGGGCGAATTTGCCCTACTACGTGTTAAAGCAATTAATAGCACCGGTGCGTTTATGGATTGGGGTCTCGAAAAAGACGTACTAGCGCCATACAACGAACAAAAGCCAAAAATGAAAGACGGCTTTTCGTATCTTGTACGCTTATACCTCGATAACGCCAGCCAGCGTATTTGTGCATCGAGCAACTTTAATAAGTTTTTATCGAAAGATGAACCAACTTACGCAACGATGGAAGAAGTTGACTTAATCGTTGCCGGTAAAACAGACCTTGGCTACAAGGTACTCGTGAACGAAGCCCACATTGGCGTTGTTTACTACAACACGGTATTTAAAAAGCTATTTGTTGGCCAGCGTTTAAAAGGCTTTATTCAAAAAGTACGTGAAGACGGCAAAATCGATGTACTACTTGAAAAGCCAGGCATGGGTAAAGTAAACGACTTAGGCGAAAAAATATTAGCTAAATTAAAAGCAGAAGGCGGCGTACTTCACCTAGGTGATAAGTCAGACCCAGAAGCAATTAAAAAGACTTTCTCAACCAGTAAAGCAAACTACAAAAAAGCCATTGGCGGTTTGTTTAAGCAAGGTTTAATCGAGATTGAAGCAACGTCGATTAGATTGAAGTAAGTTGCGAGTTGCGAGTTGCGAGTTGCGAGTTGCGAGTTGCGAGTTGCGAGTTGCGAGTTGCGAGTTGCGAGTTGCGAGTTGCGAGTTGCGAGTTAACAAGATATTGAATTATCTGAAAGAGTAAAGTGAACGCTTTACTCTTTTTTCTTATTGGTTTTGTTAGCTTAAGCATTTTGATGCCATACATCTCAAACGCTATTTTGAGTATTTTCATTTAGAAGTGAAAGTCAGTTTTGTTCCATAAGCAGCCTTTCCCCCATTAACTCATTTCTGCCCCAAAACGTGTTAAGGCGAATTACTTAAAAGAGTGAACTTCGGCCATTCAAAATTGCTTTTCTATTTCGTCAAAGTATATTACTCGCATAGTCAAGAAAACGACCCAATCGCTCGTTTTTATCCTGAGGTAACAGCGAGAACTCCTAAATTTTAATAACACTGGCAATTAGTTAACAAGTTTGTTAAAAATAATCTAATAAGAAAAACGAGCTACACTGTGGTAGAAAAACGCGCGATTAGCTCGCTATAAACATGTTATATTTTCAGAGGTAGTCCGTTGGAAACTGAATTAAGCATTGAGGTAAGTGTTACTGAATCTAAATCAAGAAAAGAGCTCATTCCTCTATGGATTAAAATATTTGGGTGGCTTTTCTTGGTACTTGGCGTTGTTGCTCCAATTTTATATGTGGCTTCTGCTATTTTCGACTTTGAAGCAACATATGAAATGTTTGGGTTAAGTTACACTGGTAGCGCTTATGCAGCTATGCCTATGCTCATATCATTTATAATTTTAGTTAATGGTTTATGCGCGTATGGGCTTTTATTTCAAAAAGATTGGGGGTTAATGTCTTGTTTAGTTATGGGTTACATCGGCTTGCTTATAACTCTAGTAAGTATATTTATTTACCTGCCAGATTTAACTATCCGTTTAGAACCATTGCTACAAATACCGTATTTAGTAAAGTTGCATAAAATGAAACCTCAGTGGTAATGAAAATATAACAAAGCAATAATGAATGGGACGCAAAACAGCAGGCTTGCGCTCATTCTTCGCTTATTTTAGCCTGCTATTTTCCGCCGTTTATTAAGGCGTTAGAGCTACAAGGAAGCATCTGTGACTGGAACGTATGAGTGGAATCCAATGCCACATAAAGTTGATGTTCGCTGTAAAAAGTGCAACGGGCTTGCAGTTTTCGAATTTGCTGAAGTAGTAAAAATTGCTCTAAAAAAAGACATTCCTTTCTTTCAACAGAACAAATTGTTTGAGTACCAACTTCTAATCGATAACTGTGGTCATAAATGGCATGGGGCTTTCTTTTTTGAGGGACTTCATGGTTCAGTAACGTCTATTACAGATTTGCCTGAAGGTTATTCTCCAAATAATTGGGCTCATTCAAAATACTTAACAAGAAGCCACGGGTTCGATTTAGGATCGGTTAGGTGTAATTGTTGTGGTACTAATCAAGTCCATGCACTCGATTGGCCTAATGAAGCATACTACTCTATTGAACATAAAGGGCATCAGTTATGGGCATTCAATAGGGAGTCGGCAACTGATTTACATAGCTTCATTAGTGGAAATGAGCGAAAAGTTTCAGACTATAAATGGCGTGGCTTTCTTCTGCATATTCCAACAGTGTTTAAAACTAAAAAAGCTAGAGAGCCTGTTGTTAAAAAGCTAAATAGGTTACTCACGTGCTGAGTAGCTCTAACAATTTACTCAAAAGGACGCAAAACGCTTGGCTGCGCTCCTTCGTCGCTAATTTTAGCCAAGCATTTATGCGCCCATTAGTAAGGCGTTATGCTTCAGCGGCCACCTAAGGATAATAATGAATAATCAAAAAGTTGATCCACAAAAAGTGACCAAACCTATTCAGTTATTAGCAGCGTGGTTAGTCGGCTTAATCGTGGTGAATGGTAGTTTTTTAAGTTCAGCAATCGCTCTAGGATTTGAGGCATGGGAAAGCTCCGTTTTAGTTATCGCAGCTGTTTTCAACGTACCTATGTTTCTTGGTGCGATCTTCTTGCTACAGACTAGATTTAGGCCAGAACTGCAAGAAGATGCTTTCTATTCTCAGTACCTCGATAAAAAATCAAATCAGATTGTTACGATTAAAAAAGATGAGTATCAAGATTCAAACGCGTTAAAGGATGAAATCAAAAGACTAGAAAATTTGCTGAAAATGTCTGCTCAGAGTGAGTCTATCAGTTGGGGACGTTGGGCTGTTGCACTTAATAAACTCATGCCCGATTACTCTGAAATTAGAAAAGCATTGAGAGCGGGCGGCATAAAGTTAGAGTCGATTTTTGGCACAACTGATGATGCTGAGCTTCCCGAAATTACGGTAGTTGCCTTAAATGAACATATGGACGCTCATTCAGTTCTCAAAATCCTAGGGCTATTAGTTAATTTTAAAATAAACGGTTATGCTTACTTTGAACCAGTTCCAGAGGTTGACACTGAAGATGTGTATATTGGGGCGTATGGGTACAATAAATCAAGCACTAGAGTGTATCCAATCAACGATGAGTTGAAACAGTTGTTATCAGATGCTTGTGAAGAGGCTGATCTTCGAGAGTTTGAAAGGTTAAACAAGTAAAGCCTAACAAACAATTTAAGAGTGATTCAGCACGCTTGGCATTTTCGGTTTGGGTCTGGTTTTGTGTTTACGGTGGTCTAATCAAATATTGTGATCGCATGCTTCACACGTTAATTGGGCGTTACCAACGCCTTTCTTTTATACAATGCCGTCCTTCGGCTCTAACTAATTTATGTCCAAAAACGTGTTTGTTCGAGCATCTGGTTCTCGCTTGTAGATAAACTAGAGTATTTTTCAAATTGCCAACAAACAAAAAGTGCATTGTATATAGCGTGATATAAATCACGCTTACAATGCTCTTTAGAGACTATTTGAAAATAACGAGGGTTATTTTAGTGAGTCGTTAATTTCTTTTAATGTCGCAACTGGGTCTGCCGATTGAGTGATTGGGCGGCCTACAACTAAATAGTCGCTGCCATCTTCAACGGCTTGTTTTGGTGTCATGATGCGTTTTTGGTCGCCTGCATCACTGCCTGCTGGGCGAATGCCAGGGGTAACTAGTTTAAAGTCTGCGCCTAGTTCTGCTTTTAGCTTTTTCGCTTCTTGTGCTGAGCACACTACCCCGTCAAGGCCTGACTCTTTGGCAAGGTTTGCTAGGTAAATTACTTGCTCTTCTGGCGTTTTATCTACACCTAAACGACTAAGTTCTGCGGCATCCATACTAGTAAGTACAGTTACTGCAATCAGTAATGGAGCATCATCACCAAACTGTTCTAAAGCTTGCTTTGCTTTAGTCATCATTTCAACGCCACCAGAGGCATGTACGTTAACCATCCATACACCCATTTTTGCAGCTGCAGTTACAGCTTTAGCCACTGTGTTTGGAATATCGTGAAATTTTAGGTCTAAGAATACATCAAAACCTAAGTCGATTAGTTCCTTAACAAAGCTAGGACCAAAATACGTGAACATTTCTTTGCCCACTTTAAGGCGACACGTATCAGGCGATAATTGCTTTACAAACGCAAGAGCTGTTTGTTGATCATCATAATCAAGGGCAATTAATACTTTTTTTGAATCTTCGACAGACATAACTTTCCTAAAAACTAATGGACTAATATGAATTAAAAACCGTCTATGCCACGGCTTGGAACAATTGTTTCCCAGTGCTTACAAGATGGACATACCCAATAAATGGTATGACTGGTAAAGCCACAGTGTTGGCACTGAAAATCAGGTTTGGTTGCGATATAAGATGTTACTAGCTTATCAATTTGATCGAGTACATCTTTAATATCGTTGTTTTGTTTGGCAAGTAGCTGTAATAAAAAGCTAAAGCCACGAATAGTCGGATGACGCTTTAAACTATCCGTTAAAAATTTAATTGCTTGCTCGATGTGACCTTGCTCAAGTAAAGCTTGGCAGTGTTTTATTTTTATTAATACGCCACCTTTATCGAGCAGTTCATTGAGTAATTCGTAAAACTGATGCGTTAAGTTAAGCTTTTGATAGCTCAGTGCTAATTCTTCAATAAATACCGGCGCAAAAAACGTGAATTGGCTAATCAGCTCGCGCCAATAGTAAATTGCTTTTACATAATCTTCTTTAGTGAAAGCACTGTGGCCAAGCTCATACAGTGGGCGAATGGCTTTATGGTTTAAGCTAATGGCTTTACGCATAATTTGCGTATCATTGTCTTGTAAGGCAGCTTCACAATAAAAATTAGCAATGGCTTTTACATGCTGAGGTTTAGTGAACAACTCACTGTGAGCCTCGTACATATTAATGCCCTTTTCCCATTCACGGGTTTGTGAATAAAGATTAATAATTGGCTCTAAGGCTTCTTTATAGCCTGCCTTAACAAGCCATACTAAATGCTCTTCTGCACCATCTAACAAGCCTGCCATAATGTAATCTTCAGCAAGTTCTAAGCGGCTGGTTGCAGCTTGTTGCTCATCAAGGCTTGGGTGTTTTAATAGCAGCTCATGAATTTTAATGGCGCGGTCAAGTTCGCCACGGCGGCGGAACATAGTTGCAAGCGTTGAATAGTGTTCAACTGAATCAGCGGCAACTTCAAGTAGATTAATAAGGTGTTCTAAGCCTTGGTCTTCTTCTCTGTCTAAGAGAAATTTAAGGCCTTTAGAATATTCAGAGGTTATTTGGCGATTAAGCTGATGAGCTTGGTTTTTAGCGCTGTTTTTACCCATTATCCAACCGTAACCGGCTGCAACGGGTAAAAGTAAAAACAGAAGCTCAATCATGATTAGGTGTCTTTATTAGCAACAAGCTTTTTATTGTTTTTTTCAGGCGCTAATTTTTTCTTTAAGCGATAATTTTGCCACTTTAACTGAGAAAACAGTGTAAAGCTTATAAAACAACCAATTGCGACACCTAAAATAAAGCAGATACTTATTACAACAGCTAAGGGCAAAGTATTACTGGCGATTAAATAATTGATTTGCACCAATTGTGGATTCTGTGAACCAAGTACAAACGCAATAAATAAACACAGCGCAATTAATACAATTTTTAATACCCTAAACAAGTAACTACTCCTGTATAAAACTAGGCAATACTCGCATTTACGCGGTCACGTAATTCTTTACCTGGTTTAAAATGTGGTACGTGCTTACCGTCTAACTCAACTGTTTCGCCAGTCTTTGGATTACGACCTGTGCGAGGAGAACGATAATGCAATGAGAAACTTCCAAAGCCACGGATCTCGATGCGATCTGAGCTAGATAATGAGCCGGCCATTTGTTCAAGAATTTCTTTAACGGCATTTTCAACATCTTTCACAGGGATGTGTGCGTGTTGCTCGGCAAGTTGTTCTATCAATTCTGACTTAGTCATAGCGTTTCCTTAAAGAGTGGTAAAGGAAGGGCAAAACTGCCCTTCCAATTTTAAAAGACTAGATATTAGTCTTTTTGAGCATTTTTGAATGCTGCAGCCATAGCGTTTTCGAACGCTGGCTCTTCTTTCTTAAGCTTCTCTAGTACTTCTTTCTCTTCTGCTTCGAAAAGAGCTTTAACAGATAAGCTTAAAGTGCGGTTCTTACGATCAACACCAACGTATTTCGCTTCGATTTCGTCGCCTGCAGAAACTACAGTAGTAGCATCTTCAACACGCTCTTGAGCGATATCAGCTACACGGATGTAACCTTCAACGCCTTCGATTAGCTCAACAGTTGCGCCTTTCGCATCAACTTCAGTCACTTTACCTTTAACAATAGCACCTTTTTTGTTTGCGTCCAGGTAGTTATTGAATGGGTCAGCTTCGATTTGTTTAACGCCTAGAGAGATACGCTCACGCTCTGGGTCAACTTGTAATACGATAGCAGTGATTTCGTCGCCTTTCTTGAATTCACGTACAGCTTCTTCGCCTGGCGTGTTCCAAGAAATGTCTGAAAGGTGAACAAGACCGTCAATACCGCCTTCAAGACCGATGAAGATACCGAAGTCAGTGATTGATTTGATCTTACCAGTAACTTGGTCGCCTTTGTTTTGTAGACGAGCAAATTCTTGCCATGGGTTAGCAATACATTGCTTAAGACCAAGAGAAATACGACGACGCTCTTCGTCGATTTCAAGAACCATAACTTCAACAGTGTCACCTAGTGAAACAACTTTTGAAGGGTGGATGTTCTTGTTAGTCCAATCCATTTCAGAAACGTGTACTAGACCTTCTACGCCTTCTTCGATTTCAACGAAACAACCGTAGTCAGTAAGGTTAGTTACACGACCAGAAAGCTTAGAACCTTCTGGGTAACGACCAGCGATAGCTGCCCATGGATCTTCGCCAAGCTGTTTAAGGCCTAGAGATACACGAGTCTTTTCTTTGTCGAATTTAAGAACTTTAACTGCGATTTCGTCGCCAACATTAACGATTTCTGAAGGGTGCTTAACACGCTTCCACGCCATGTCTGTGATGTGTAGTAGACCGTCAACACCACCAAGGTCAACGAACGCACCGTAGTCAGTAAGGTTCTTAACGATACCTTTAACTTCTTGACCTTCAACAAGGTTAGCAAGAAGCTCTTCACGCTCTTGTGAGTTCTCTGATTCGATAACTGCACGGCGAGAAACAACAACGTTGTTACGTTTTTGGTCAAGCTTGATTACTTTGAACTCAAGCTCTTTACCTTCAAGGTGAGTTGTGTCACGTACTGGACGAACATCAACAAGTGAACCAGGTAGGAAGGCACGGATTGAATCAACTTCAACAGTGAAACCGCCTTTAACTTTACCGTTGATAACACCAGTAACAGTCTCTTGCTCTTCACATGCTTTTTCTAAGCGGATCCACGCTTCGTGACGCTTCGCTTTCTCACGAGAAAGGATAGTTTCACCGAAACCGTCTTCGATTGCGTCTAAAGCAACATCTACTTCGTCGCCAACAGCAACTTCTAGTTCACCAGCAGCATTTTTGAATTGCTCAGCAGGGATTGCACTTTCAGATTTAAGACCAGCATCAACAAGTACGATGTTGTTCTCGATTGAGATAACAGTACCTTTAACGATAGAGCCTTGCTCTGCTTCAAAACCCTTAAGGCTTTCTTCAAATAACTGCGCAAAATTTTCTGACATTATACGTCTCTAAATAATTAAATAACCAATTAGCAACCATGCTGCATGGGGTTGTTAAAATAGCACTAGCTTCCTGCCGGCACCTTAATAAATTACTTTTAAGCTTTTGGAAGCTTTCCTGCAAGTACTGCTTCGTCGAGTAAAGTTACAACTTTATCAAACACTTGCATTGCATTAAGCTCGCTAGTATCGAGCTCAATGGCGTCTTCTGCAGGAACAAGCGGCGCAACTTCACGCGTCATATCACGGTGATCGCGAGCTTTTATGTCCTCAAGTAGACCACTTAGTGTAACATCAAGACCGCGTTCGTTCAACTCAGCAAAGCGACGACGAGCGCGCTCTTCAGCTGATGCGGTTAAATAAATCTTCAATGGTGCATCTGGGAACACAACTGTGCCCATGTCACGACCATCGGCAATTAAGCCGCTCTCAGTACGAAACGCACGTTGACGACGTAATAATGCTTCTCTCACCCGTGGTAATGCAGCAATTTTTGATGCCGCAGCACCCACTTCTTCGTTACGAATTGTGGTTGTGACGTCTTCGCCTTCCAAGACAATTTTAGAAGTATGCGTTTGGCTATCGACCAAAAACTGTACATCTAAGTTTGCAGCTAGCGGAACTAGCGCATCTTCATTATCTAGTTCAATTTGATGATGAAGTGCTGCAAGTGACAGCACACGGTAAATCGCTCCACTGTCTAATACATCCCAACCTAATTTCTCGGCTAACAAGCGACAAACAGTTCCTTTACCTGAACCACTTGGGCCATCGATGGTGATTACGGGCATTGATAACGCCTGCATTTATAACCTCCTGCAATGCACACCAAAATAAAACCGCGATATTATACGCCAGTTCTAGAAATAGATCCGCATTTAGAATGTAACTTTTTATATTTTCTTCTGTTTTATTGACTTGAGACAGACTCTAGTACTTTGAAAAACGTTGGAAAAGTTTTGTATGTACACTTAGGATCGTTAATGGTTATCGGCTTTCCGCCAACGGCAACCATTGCAAAACACATGGCAATACGGTGATCGTTATAGGTATCAATCGCTACATCGTTAAATGTTTCTGGTGGTGTAATTTCGATGAAATCTTCACCTTCAACCACTTCTGCACCAACTTTACGAAGCTCAGTCGCCATGGCATATAAGCGATCTGTTTCTTTTACACGCCAGTTATAGATATTACGAATAGCTGTTTTACCTTTAGCAAAAAGCGCAACAGTGGCGAGTGTCATTGCCGCATCAGGGATTGCATTGGCATCAATATCAACCGCGTTTAGCTCGCCTTTACGAACCACCAGCTTTTCATCATACCAATCGATTTTGGCGCCTACTTGCTCCATGACTTTGGCAAAACCAATATCACCTTGAACAGATGCCGCACCTACCCCGTTAATTTCAATTTCGCCGCCTGCTATTGCAGCCGCCGCAACAAAATAAGAGGCGCTTGATGCATCACCTTCAACCATAATACGCTCAAGTGCTTGATACTGCTGACAGCCTTTAACGTAAAACGTTTCGTAGTTGTCATGGCTTACTGTAACACCAAAGCGCTTCATTACATCTAGGGTAATATCGATGTAAGGCTTTGATACCAGTGTGCCTTTAATGGTGATTTCTGTATCGCCATTAAATAATGGTGCAGCCATTAGTAACGCTGTTAAGAACTGGCTAGAAATACTGCCATCTATTTCAACTTTGCCACCGTTGATTTTGCCGCCTTTAATGGCCAGTGGTGGATAATCTTTATGCTTAAGGTATTCAACATCACCACCGAGTGCTTGCAGTGCATCAACCAAATGGCCGATTGGGCGCTCTTCCATACGAGGCTCGCCCACCAGCTGGTACTCGCCTTCTACAGCAGCTAAAACGGCTGTCAGTGGACGATAAGCAGTACCGGCATTACCTAAAAATAAAGGCTCGCTTGGAGTTTTAAATTTACCTGAAACACCTTCTACGGTAGCCACTGTTTTATCTTCATTAAGCGATACATTTACGCCTAAAAGATTTAATGCACCTAGCATGTGACGAATGTCATCACTGTCTAGTAGGTTTTCAACAACCGTTGTGCCCTCAGCAAGAGCAGCTAATAACAAAATACGGTTTGATAAGCTTTTTGAGCCTGGCAGTGTCACACTACCATTTACCTTTGTAATCGGTTCAAGACGAAGCTGTTCCATAATTAGCTGTTCTCCTTGGCGAATTTTTCCATAAAATTAACCAAGGCTTGAACACCTTCCAGTGGCATCGCATTATAAATGCTTGCGCGCATACCACCGACAATACGGTGACCTTCAAGGGCTAATAAGCCTGCTTCTTTTGATTCACTAATGAATTTATCATTCAGTGATTCGTCGTTTAACCAAAACGGAACGTTCATGCGCGAACGGCAATGCTTAGCAACTTTGTTGCTGTAAAAATCTGAGCTATCAATGTAGTTGTAAAGAAGTTCTGCTTTTGCGATGTTTTGTTCTTCCATCGCTTTAACGCCGCCGTTTGCTTCAAGCCATTCAAATACTTCAGCAGCTAAGTACCACGCAAATGTCGGTGGTGTGTTATACATGCTGCCTTGTTTGGCTTCTAATGCGTAATCAAGAATACCTGGCTTTGCAAGACCTTCACGCTCAAGAAGGGTTTTGCGAACAATAACAATCGATAAACCAGACGGGCCAATATTCTTTTGTGCGCCAGCGTAAATAAGATCAAACTGATTTACGTCAAACTCGCGCGATAAAATAGTCGATGACATATCAGCCACAATCGGTGCTGATGGGTGTGATGGTACATCAAAAATTTCAATGCCATCTACGGTTTCATTCGGACAATAGTGAATGTATGACGCATCAGCTGGTAATTCCCAGCTGCTTGCTGGTTTTATAGAGAACTGGCCATTTTGCTGCTCATCATCACGTACATTGATGCTTTCAACTGCAGTGAATTTTGCCGCTTCTGAAGTAGCCCCTTTAGACCACACACCGTTTTCACAGTACACGGCTGGCTTATCATCAAGGTGAAGATTCAGTGGCACAGCACTGAATTGACCACGGCCACCGCCGTGCATAAATAAAACTTCAAACTCATCGCTAATATTCATTAAACGACGCAGGCTTGCTTCACATTTAGTGGTAAGCGCTAAAAAGTCGCTGCTGCGATGGCTAATTTCCATCACAGAGACACCTAAACCTTGCCAATCTATAAATTCTTTTTGTGCTTTTTGCATAACTGCCGGCGGTAGCATTGCCGGTCCTGCACAAAAATTATACTTAGTCATTACTTTGCCTCATTCCAGTAATTATAGTGCGGATAAAAAAAGCGGCCGAAGCCGCTTTTTAAATCAATGTTATTCTGAAGGTGGGTTATCACCCGTTTCTTCAGTATTGGTATCGACTACTTCAACGGCCTCGCCTTCGATGGCTTCAAGCTCATCAACTTCGATTTCTTCGATACGTTGTAAACCAACTACTTGCTCTTCGTCAATAGTTCGTATCAAAATAACGCCTTGAGTATTACGACCAACCGTAGAAACCTCGTTTACACGGGTACGTACTAAGGTACCGCGATTCGAGATAATCATGATTTCGTCGTTATCATCAACTTGTACTGCACCAACCACAGCGCCATTACGCTCGCTTACTTTGATTGATACAACACCTTGTGTTGCACGGCTCTTCGATGGGTAATCTTCAAGTGATGTACGCTTACCGTAACCGTTTTCTGTCACAGTTAGGATTGCACCATCTGACTTAGGTACGATTAACGACACAACGCGTTGGTCGTCAGCCATCTTAATACCACGAACACCTGTTGCTGTACGACCCATTGGACGTACACCTTTGAAGCGGATTTCTGGGTTACCGTTTTCGTCTAGAACTGGGTTACCGTTTTCATCAACAACTGCTGATTCTTCTGCTTCTTTAAAGCGAACAACTTTACCAGCATCAGTGAATAGCATGATTTCATTCGTGCCATCAGTGATATCAACACCAATTAGGCTATCGCCTTCATTTAGGTTAACAGCGATGATACCGCTCGCACGTTGACGGCTGTATGCTGTAAGTGGTGTTTTCTTAACTGTACCAAACGCAGTTGCCATGAAGATGTATTTATCTTCTTCGTACTCACGTACTGGTAAGATAGCAGTAATACGTTCATCAGCTTCAAGTGGTAATAAGTTAACAATTGGCTTACCACGGGCTGCACGGCTTGCTAATGGTAACTGATATACTTTCAACCAGTATAAGCGACCTGCTGTTGAGAAACATAAGATTGTATCGTGCGTGTTAGCAACTAATAGACGTTCGATGAAGTCTTCATCTTTCATCTTCGTTGCTGATTTACCTTTACCACCACGACGCTGTGCTTCGTAATCCGATAATGGTTGATACTTAACGTAACCTTCGTGAGAAAGCGTTACAACAACGTCTTCTTCATTGATTAGGTCTTCAAGGCTAATATCGTGAGCAGCTGCACTGATTTCAGTACGACGTTCGTCACCATATTGCTCTTTGATTTCTACTAGCTCGTCGCGGATAACTTCCATTAGACGCTCTGGGCTTGAAAGAATATGTAAAAGCTCAGCAATTAGATCTAGTAAGTTTTGGTACTCGTCTAAGATCTTCTCATGCTCAAGACCTGTTAGTTTGTGTAAACGTAGGTCTAGAATTGCTTGTGCTTGTTGCTCAGATAAATAGTATTGACCGTCACGGATACCTAAATCAGCCGCTAACCAATCAGGACGTGCTACGTTATCTTCACCCGCTTTTTCAAGCATTGCTTTAACAGTGCCTAGTTCCCAAGGACGTGCTGTTAGTGCAGCTTTTGCTTCTGCTGGTGTTGGTGACTTACGAATAAGTTCGATAATTGGATCGATATTCGCAAGGGCAATCGCTAAGCCTTCAAGCGTGTGAGCACGGTCACGGGCTTTACGTAAATCGAATACAGTACGACGTGTAACAACTTCACGACGGTGCACGATAAACGCTTCAAGCATTTCTTTTAAGTTGAAACACTTAGGTTGGTTGTTATCAAGTGCAACCATGTTCATACCAAACACAGTTTGTAACTGAGTTTGTGCATATAGGTTGTTTAAGATTACTTCACCAACATCACCACGTTTGATTTCGATAACGATACGCATACCGTCTTTATCTGACTCGTCACGTAGTGCGCTAATACCTTCAATCTTCTTATCTTTAACAAGCTCTGCGATCTTTTCGATAAGGCGTGCTTTGTTAACTTGATAAGGGATTTCGTGAACGATGATTGTTTCACGACCGGTTTTTTCGTCAACTTCGATTTCAGCGCGAGCACGGATATATACTTTACCACGGCCGGTTAAGTACGCTTGCTCAATGCCTTTTTTACCATTGATAATCGCCGCAGTAGGGAAATCTGGACCTGGGATATATTCAATAAGGTCAGCAATTGACATATCAGGGTTTTGAATAAGCGCTAAACAACCATTGATAACTTCTGTTAAGTTATGAGGTGGAATGTTAGTTGCCATACCAACCGCGATACCCGAAGAACCATTTACTAATAAGTTAGGTACTTTAGTAGGTAATACGTCAGGAATTTGCTCAGTACCGTCGTAGTTCGGTACGTAATCAACCGTTTCTTTTTCTAAATCAGCTAATAATTCATGTGACATTTTCGCCATACGGACTTCCGTATAACGCATTGCTGCCGCAGAGTCACCGTCAACAGAACCAAAGTTACCTTGGCCGTCAACAAGCATGTAGCGTAATGAGAAAGGCTGCGCCATACGAACGATGGTGTCATATACCGCGCTGTCGCCATGTGGGTGGTACTTACCGATTACATCACCAACAACACGTGCTGATTTCTTGTAAGGTTTATTCCAATCATTATTGAGTTCGTTCATTGCAAATAGAACGCGGCGGTGAACAGGCTTTAAGCCGTCACGTACGTCTGGCAATGCACGTCCTACGATTACACTCATCGCGTAATCAAGGTAGGAATTTTTTAATTCATCTTCAATATTGACTGGCAGAATTTCATTGGCGAGATCAGTCATTTGATTTCACATTCCTTCAGTATTGACTCATTAAGAGGCAAACCGCCGTCTTAAGAGCTTTAGTTATTATTTCCAGACCATGCTATCACAATTTATTTAGATTTACAGGCGCTAAATCTTTGCGATTTATTAATTTCCCCCTATATAATGGCCTCAGATTAACGAGGAAGTTTTTTATGACCGAGCATCAAAATGTAGATAATGCAGAAATTGCAAAGTTTGAAGCCATCGCAGAACGTTGGTGGGACCGCGATGGAGAGTTCAAACCCCTTCATGAAATAAATCCTCTACGTTTGGATTTTGTCGCTGATAAAGTAGGCGGCTTATTTGATAAGGAAACCTTAGATGTTGGCTGTGGTGGCGGCATCTTAAGTGAAAGTATGGCGCGTATGGGCGCTAAAGTAACCGGCATCGATATGGGCCAAGAGCCACTTACCGTTGCTAAGTTACATAGTTTAGAAACAGGCGTACCTGTTGATTATATAAAAGTACCTGCAGAGCAATTCGCTGCTGAGCACCCTGCTCGCTTTGATGTAGTGACTTGTATGGAAATGCTTGAGCATGTTCCAGATCCTGCTTCTATTATTCGTGCTGTAGCAGAACTTGCTAAACCGGGCGCCGATGTCTTCTTTTCAACATTAAATAAAACACCAAAAGCTTATTTGTTTGCTATTGTCGGTGCTGAAAAGCTTTTAAAAATGGTCCCTGAAGGTACGCATGATCATAAAAAGTTTATCAAACCTGCACAGCTTATTGCATGGGCAGAAGAAGCGGGATTAAAAGTACGCGCCAGTACTGGCCTTCACTATAACCCGTTTTCTAAGCAGTACAGCTTAAATGATGATGTAAGTGTTAATTACATCCTGCACTTTGAGAAACTAGCCTGATGAGTGGTGTGCAAGCACCCTCTATCGATTTTGATGCTTTTATCTTTGATTTAGATGGCACACTACTCGATACCGCGGATGACTTAGGTGGTGCATTAAACCGAGTGTTAGCAGACGCCAATGTGGCGCCTGTTGCTGAGCATGTTTATCGCCCTGCTGCTTCTAACGGTGCAAATGCATTATTAGAAGTGGGCTTTGGTGATAAATGGCCTGAACTTGAACAACTCGCCTTGCGCCAGCAGCTTCTTGACTACTACGCCGAAGATATTGCTGTACACAGTAAATGTTTCAGCGGCATAGAACAGCTTTTAATTGCACTTGAGCAAAACAATATTAAGTGGGGCATTATGACTAATAAGCCCGGCTTTTTAACTGAGCCCTTAGTGCAAGCTATTCCCTCTTTGCGTGATGCAAAAGCGGTTGTGAGTGGCGATACATTAGCTGTGTCAAAACCATCACCGGATCCACTATTACACACCGCTGAGATCTTAGACGTTGATCCGTGCCGCTGTTTGTATATCGGTGATGCTGAACGTGATATTCAAGCAGCGAAAGCTGCCAATATGTACAGCGCAACAGCGTTATGGGGTTATATACCCAGTATAGACGCTGCACTTGGCTGGCAAGCGGATTTCAATTGGCAAACGCCAATAGATGGTTTTAACCATATATAGTGTTATTTGATAACTTAAACACCATATATTGTGATTTGATTTACTTTTGAGCATTCATTGATGATAAAAAAATCAGTCAAAATTTATTTTTAAAAACGGTAAATTTTCTGGATCTTTTGTTGATTTCTACAAATTTCGTCGTCTATGAATGTTCAAAGGTTAATGGTCACTAACACAATGCGTTTATCCAATAGTTATCCACAAAATGGGGCAATTCTATCCCTTGCAAAACAGCGCAGACCACACTATCTTGTGATCTGCAATTTAAACAACACCAGATATTGTGGCTAAATGTTATTCAATTAGTTCACCCTGGCGTTTAATAATAATAATTACATAAAGAATACCTTTGTCTTTACAACTATAATTTCCCAAGGAATACAGGCAAAACTATGAACCAACAGCTATCTGTAAGCAAACGTGACGGCCGTAAAGAGTCACTTGATCTAGATAAGATCCATCGCGTGATCGCTTGGGCCGCAGAAGGTCTAGAGAATGTGTCTGTCTCACAAGTTGAATTAAAATCACATATTCAATTTTATGACGGCATTCGTACCGATGACATTCATGAAACAATCATCAAAGCTGCAGCTGATCAGATCTCTAAAGATACGCCTGATTACCAATACTTAGCTGCTCGCTTAGCTGTATTCCATTTACGTAAAAAAGCGTACGGTCAATTTGAGCCACCACGCTTATACGATCACATCACGAAATTAGTTGAAGACAAGCGTTATGATCAACACCTACTTGTTGATTATACCGAGCAAGAAATTGACGAGTTAGATGCTTACATCGATCACAACCGTGACTTAAACTTTAGCTACGCTGCTGTAAAGCAACTTGAAGGTAAGTATTTAGTTCAAAACCGTGTTACTGGTGAAATCTACGAAAGTGCACAGTTTTTATATATCTTAGTTGCTGCAAGCTTATTCTCTGATTATCCAAAAGAGACACGCCTTGATTACATCAAGCGTTTTTATGATGCAGTATCTACATTCAAAATTTCATTACCTACACCTATCATGGCAGGTGTACGTACCCCTACACGTCAGTTCAGCTCATGTGTACTTATTGAATGTGGTGATAGCCTAGATTCTATTAATGCAACATCGTCTGCGATTGTTAAATACGTTTCACAACGTGCAGGTATTGGTATTAATGCCGGTCGCATCCGTGCGCTTGGTAGCCCTATTCGTAACGGCGAAGCGTACCACACAGGTTGTATTCCTTTTTATAAACACTTTCAAACAGCAGTTAAGAGCTGTTCACAAGGTGGGGTTCGTGGTGGCGCAGCAACGCTGTTCTACCCACTTTGGCACTTAGAAGTTGAAAACCTACTTGTTCTTAAGAACAACCGTGGTGTTGATGATAACCGTGTACGTCACCTTGACTACGGTGTGCAGTTCAACAAATTAATGTATAGCCGTTTAATCAAAGACGATTACATCACATTATTTAGCCCTTCAGATGTACCGGGTCTATACGATGCGTTCTTTGAAGATCAAGCAAAGTTTGATGAGCTATACATCAAATATGAGCAAGACGAGTCAATTCGTAAAAAACGTATTAAGGCGATTGAGTTATTCTCAATGTTTGCACAAGAGCGTGCGAGCACAGGTCGTATCTACTTACAAAACGTTGACCACTGTAATACGCACAGCCCGTTCATCTCGACTGTGGCACCAATTCGTCAATCTAACTTATGTTTAGAAATTGCATTACCAACTAAGCCACTTAGCAATGTAATGGATGAAGAAGGTGAAATTGCACTTTGTACGCTGTCGGCGTTTAACTTAGGTGCAATTGAATCACTTGACGAATTAGAAGAGCTTGCTGAACTTGCAGTACGTGCCCTTGATAACTTACTTGATTTCCAAGACTACCCTGTTCCTGCGGCTAAAAACGCAACTATGGGTCGTCGTACGCTAGGTATTGGTGTTATTAACTACGCATACTACTTAGCGAAAAATGGTAAGCGTTACTCAGATGGCAGCGCAAATGCCCTAACTCACAAAACATTTGAAGCAATTCAATATTACCTAATGAAAGCATCAAATGAGTTAGCGAAAGAACGTGGTGCGTGTCCTAAATTTAACGAGACAACGTATTCTCAAGGCATTATGCCAACAGATACTTACAAGCGTGACCTAGATCAGTTTTGTGAAGAGCCACTTCACTTAGATTGGGATTCATTACGCGAAAGCATTAAAGAGCACGGTATGCGTAACTCTACGCTATCTGCCCTTATGCCTTCAGAGACATCATCGCAAATCTCTAACGCGACAAATGGTATCGAGCCACCACGTGGTCATATCAGCGTTAAAGCAAGTAAAGATGGTATCTTAAAGCAAGTAGTGCCAGATTATGAAAATCTGAAAAATAACTACGAGCTACTGTGGGATATTCCTTCAAACGATGGTTACCTACAACTTGTTGGTATTATGCAAAAATTCGTTGACCAAACGATCTCTGCAAACACTAACTATGATCCATCTAAGTACGAAGGCGGTAAAGTACCTATGAAGGTGCTATTAAAAGACCTACTGACTGCGTATAAACTTGGTGTTAAAACTCTGTACTATCACAACACACGTGATGGTGCATCAGACTCTCAAGATGAGTTAACACCAGAGGTAGAAGATGACGGTTGTGCAGGCGGCGCTTGTAAAATCTAATTAAATTAATAACATAACAAAAGCGGGCTCATTAGCCCGCTTTGTCCTGACTGTTTTTTGAGAAATCACTATGTCATATACAACTTTTAGCCGAAATCATAATAACCAATTACAAGAACCGATGTTTTTCGGCCAAACGGTAAACGTGTCACGTTACGACCAACAAAAGTACCCTATCTTCGAAAAGCTAATTGAAAAGCAACTTTCGTTCTTTTGGCGTCCTGAAGAAGTTGATGTAAGTAAAGACCGTCTTGACTTTCAAGCGTTACCAGAGCACGAAAAGCACATCTTTTTAAGCAACTTAAAATATCAAACGCTACTTGATAGTGTGCAAGGTCGTTCTCCTAACGTTGCGCTACTACCTATTGTGTCTATTCCTGAGCTAGAAACTTGGATTGAAACATGGGCGTTTAGTGAAACTATTCACAGCCGCTCATACACGCACATTATTCGTAACGTTACGCAATCTCCTGAACTTATCTTTGACGATATCGTAAGCAACGAGAAAATCAGTGAGCGTGCTGATGCGGTAACTAAGTACTACGATGATTTAATCAGCATGATTTCTGTTTACAACCTATACGGTGAAGGTAAACATGTGATCAACGGTGAAGAAGTTAAAATCAGCTTATTTGACCTTAAAAAGCAACTTTACCTAGCAATGATGTCGGTTAACATCCTAGAAGCAATTCGCTTCTATGTAAGCTTTGCTTGTTCATTTGCTTTCGCTGAGCGTGAATTAATGGAAGGTAATGCAAAAATCATCAAGCTAATCGCCCGTGATGAAGCGTTACACCTATCTGGTACACAGCACATCTTGAACATTATGCAAGAAGGTAAAGACGACCCAGAAATGGCAATCGTTGCAGCACAATGTCGTGAAGAAGCAATTCAGATGTTTGTTGAAGCTGCAGAGCAAGAAAAAGATTGGGCAGAATACCTATTCAAAGATGGTTCTATGATTGGTCTTAACAAAGATATCTTATGCCAATACGTTGAATACATCACTAATGCACGTATGACTGCAGTAGGTCTACCTGCACAGTTCGAAAGTAAGAGTAACCCTATTCCGTGGATCAACTCTTGGTTAGTATCAGACAACGTTCAAGTTGCTCCACAAGAAGCTGAAATCAGCTCTTACCTTGTTGGTCAAATTGACTCTCAAGTTGATGCATCTGACTTTGGTGACTTCGACCTGTAATGAGCTCAAACAACACTGCAGAGGTTATCCTTGCAGGAACAGACAGCCAGAATCTTGAATTTGATTCTGGCTGTTCATCTCTCCTTGAATGCCTAGAACAAAATAAAATAGATGTCCCCTACCAATGCCGTGAAGGTTATTGTGGCGCATGCCGTGCAAAATTAGTCGAAGGTGATGTGAGCTACAATCAAGAGCCACTTGCGTTCGTAAGAGCTGGCGAAGTATTGCTGTGTTGTAGTAAACCCAATGGGAAGATAAAAATTGAGCTTTAATGCCAAATAAGCTCACTCGTTTGGTAGAAATTTTCTTTATCTGACACACTCACCATTTGCTGATCAATCGTAACATCCCACTGTAAGTTTTTAGTTAGATGACTCGCTAACTGCTCAATGAAATTGTTATCAAACGCAATTAAATGACCATTATTGATAAGTTCTAACTGGTGTTCATTTTCTTTGAGCCAGTCGTTATTTAAGGTTGTCACGACCCATAGTTCATCAACCCGCTTCGCAATTTTGTTGAGCTGTAAAATATCCGGTTGGTCAACAGCAAGCCATGTTTGATAATGGTCATCAAGCGCTTTTATTGACACATCTGGTTCAGCATGACTGAACCTTGCATTCAATATGGCTGTTTCGTTGTGTGAAAATAAGCAATAACTTAAAAGCTTAAGTACAAAGTGTTGATAGCTTTCACGACGGTCACAAGCAGTGGTAAACACCTCTTTGTGATTGCGGTGCTCTCTTAAATCAGCAATGGTAAAATTTGCTTTAAATACCCTATTTTTATCAGACATAAGATTTGGCCATCTCAGTGTAACAGTCTAAGTATAGTGTATGGTGTTAAAATCGCGACTTAAGGTAAAGTTATAGTATAACGTTATTGCAGTTAAAAAATCGCGGTGTTATATTATAACGCAACACTCAACAACAAACTTAGAAGTAGTAATGATGAAACAAGTTTCAATTCTTTCTAGTGCTGTTGCCGCTGCGCTGTTTTCTCAATCAACAATGGCTGCTGTGATCACAGGTCAAGTATTAGATAAAAACCAACAACCAATCAGCAATGCTGAAATACATGTACACGGCAAATCACAAAGCGTTGTCACTGACAAACAAGGTCAGTTTAAAATTGATGTAGACAATAAAGGTCAGCTTCACATCAGTAAAAACAATTTCATTGATAAGCGTATTGCTATTAATGGTGAAGACCAAAATGTTGTGGTTACACTTACACCAACATCAGTTGAAACTGTTGTTGTTTATGCATCAGCACTTCATAAAAATAGTCTTGAAATGATTTCGCCTGTGAATGTTTTAGCCGGTGATGAGTTAAAAGACAAAGCAAAACCGACATTAGGCGAAACACTAAAAGGTTTACCGGGCGTTAATGCAAGCTACTTTGGCCCAGTTTCATCAAGCCCTATTATTCGTGGTTTAGATGGTCCGCGTGTGAAGATCACCCAAAATGGCCTTGATAGCAGTGATGCATCTCGTATCGGCCCTGACCACGCAACATCAAATGACAGCCTAGCAGCAGAGCAAATCGAAGTACTTCGCGGCCCTGCTACCCTACTTTATGGCTCTGGTGCTATCGGTGGTGTGGTGAACGTTGTTGATAACCGTATTCCTACCGATAACATTGAGTCTTTAACCGGTGCTGCACAATACACACACGATACAGTATCAAATACCAACACCTATGCTGCAAAACTTGAAACCGGTAATGATGGTTTCAACTTCCATTTCGATGGTACAAAGCGCAAAGGTCACGATTATGACACGCCAAACTTCGAGCTTCCTGAGGAACATGAAGAGCACGAGGAGCATGAAGGTGAAGAACATGAAGAACACGAAACAGCTAACAGCGTAGAAAACACCTTTATCGATAGCCAAACAGTTAACTTTGGTACTAGTTACGTAGGCGATCACCTAACGCTAGGTGTGTCATTCGGTCGCATCGAAACAGATTACGGTATTCCTGCTCATGAGCATCATCATCATGAAGAAGAAGAGGAAGATCATGATGAGCATGAAGGTGAAGAAGAGCACGAAGAATCAGTATTTGCACAGCTAGAGCAAGACCGCTGGCAAGGTTACATGAGCTATGCACTTCATGATAACTGGATTGAAAATATCTCACTACGCGTTGGCTATACAGACTACAAACACGCTGAAATTGAAGATGGTGCAGTAGGCACCGTGTTTTCAAACAAAACAACCGAAGCACGTGCAACCGTTGAGCACAAGTTAGGCCTTTGGCACGGTATGGCTGGTTATCACTACACTGAGTCTGACTATGATGCAGATGGTGAAGAAGCCTTTACGCCAGCAAGTGTCACTAAGACAAACGCGTTATTCGTTCTTGAAGAGCGCCAGTTTGGTGATGTGACCATTGAACTAGGTGCACGCCTTGAAGATTATCAAATCGATTCTGCTGTAAGCATGGCTGAGCATCATCATGATCACGATCATGAAGAGGAAGAAGAACACCATGACGAAGAAGAAGCTGAAATCATTAACTACAGTGAAGATTTCACAAACCTGAGCTTATCTGCAGGTGCAATTTGGCAATATCAAGAAGGCCAAAGTGTTGCTTTAAGTGTATCTCGTTCAGAACGTGCGCCGCTAAGTGCTGAATTACTTTCAAACGGTATTCATATCGCAACAGGTACTTACGAGCTAGGCCTTGGTTATCATATTGAAGATGGCGAAGTTCATTTTGAGCCAGAAGATATCGAGCAAGAAACTGCAACGAACTTTGATTTAAGTTTCCGCCGCTTTATTGGTGACTTTGGTTACACAGTTAACTTCTTCTATAACGACATTGAAAACTATTACTACCAGCAAAACACCGGTTTAGTTTTTGATGAAGAGCATGGCTTAGAATCAGCAGCTGATGCAGATGAAGATGCAATGGCGGTTTACCAATTCACAAGTAAAGATGCGAAATTATACGGTATTGAATTTGACGTACATTATCAAGTGACGCCAAGTGCGTTAGTTAAAGTGTTTGGTGATTCAACAACGGCTAAGCTAAAAGATGATGAAGGTTACTTACCGCGTATTCCGGCTAATAAACTGGGTTCTGAATTACAGTACACAGTGTCTGATTGGAAGTTTAGCCTAACCGGTACTCATTATTTTGAGCAATCTGATATTACTGCTTACGAGACAAAAACTGACGGTTATACCCTGTTTGATGCATCAGCTAACTACCAACTTGACTTAGGTCCTGTTGATACACAACTTTACATTAATGTTGACAACTTAACCGATGAACTTGGTTTCGTACACAGCTCATTCATTAAAGAAAAAGCACCACTACCTGGTCGTAACTTCAGCTTGGGTATTCGCGGTTATTTCTAATCGCTTTTAATGGTTATAAAAAAACCCTTTCACTTTTAAAGTGAAAGGGTTTTTTATTAAGCATAGAAACTAAATAGGTTAGCTATTAGCCCTTTTGTTCAATCTTCGCCCATGAATCACGAAGACCTACAGTTTGATTGAATACTAATGTTTCTGCTTTGCTATCACGACAGAAGTAACCTGTACGCTCAAACTGGAAGCCCTGCTCTGCTTGTGCATTTGCAAGTGATGGCTCAACTTTCGCATTTTCAAGAACCACTAGTGATTCAGGGTTTAGTGTTGCGTTAAAGTCTTCTGCTGCCGCTGGGTTTGGCACGTTAAATAAACGGTCGTATAAACGAACCTCAGCTGTGATAGATTCACTCGCTGATACCCAGTGAATTACACCTTTAACCTTACGGCCATCACTTGGGTTTTTACCCAGAGTTTCAGGATCGTAAGAGCAGAAGATAGTTGTAATTTCGCCGTTTTCGTCTTTTTCAACGCGCTCAGCTTTAATTACATAAGCACCACGTAAACGTACTTCTTTATCAAGTACTAAACGCTTAAACTTGTTGTTTGCTTCTTCACGGAAGTCTTCACGCTCGATATAAAGCTCACGAGTGAAAGGTACGTCACGGCGACCCATCTCTTCTTTATTCGGGTGATTAGCAACAGATAACGTCTCTACTTTATCTGCGTCATAGTTTTCGATAACAACCTTCACTGGATCAAGAACAGCCATTGCACGAGGAGCATGTTCATTTAGGTCTTCACGGATACAGGCTTCTAGCATGCCCATTTCAACCATGTTCTCTTGTTTAGTGATACCGATACGAGAACAGAACTCACGTACTGATGCAGGTGTATAACCACGACGACGTAGACCAGCAATCGTTGGCATACGTGGATCGTCCCAGCCTTCAACATGACCATTAACCACTAAGTCGTTTAATTTACGCTTAGACATAATGGTGTACTCAAGATTTAATCGTGAGAACTCGATTTGTTGCGGATGACACTCAAGGCTGATGTTATCTAATACCCAATCGTATAAGCGACGGTTATCTTGGAACTCAAGCGTACATAATGAATGTGTAATGCCTTCTAGCGCATCTGAAATACAGTGCGTGAAGTCGTACATTGGGTAAATGCACCACTTGTCACCTGTTTGGTGGTGATGAGCAAAACGTACACGGTAAATAATCGGATCACGTAATACCATGAATGAGCTTGCCATATCGATTTTAGCACGCAGTACACACTCACCTTCTTTATATTCGCCATTTCGCATTTTTTCAAATAGCGCTAGGTTCTCTTCAACTGATGTATCACGATACGGGCTGTTTTTACCTGGCTCTTTTAAAGTACCACGGTATTCACGTGCTTGATCTGGCGATAAGAAACATACATATGCTAGGCCTTTTTCGATAAGCTCAACAGCATAACCGTATAACGCATCGAAATAGTTAGATGAATATTTAATTTCACCATCCCACTGGAAACCTAACCACTGCACATCTTCTTTAATCGAATTTACGTAGTTGATGTCTTCTTTTTCTGGATTCGTATCATCAAAACGCAAGTTACAAAGACCTTGATAATCTTGGGCGATACCAAAATTCAAACAAATAGACTTTGCATGACCAATGTGTAAAAAACCGTTTGGTTCTGGTGGAAAACGCGTGTGTGTAGTCGCATGCTTACCGCTTGCGAGATCTTCGTCGATACGCGTTCTAATAAAGTTACTTGGGCGATTCTCAATTTCCGCCATAGGAGCATAATCCTCTGAATATTGCATGGTGACAAAACTAATGCATTATTACAAAAACAAACCCTAACATACAGTGGTTGCATCATGTTTATTGAAGATATTACGTCGATTGTTGAATACATAGTTCACAGACTCGACAAAATCGGTAAAAAAATTGTTCTAACGCAATAAAATGATCATTGACTAGCGATATAGTGCCGTCAGTTTCACTACCAATAAGGAAAAAAGATGGCTTCGCTCAATCAACATCGAGTCTATATTCCAAGCTCAGCACGTGCAAACCAGTATGTGTTAGTTGAATTTAAACCTACTGATGAGTTTTTTGCCCAGTTTACCAATGTGAGCTGTGCTTATAAGCGTCTTGCAAGGGAGTTATTTGCACTATGTGATGAGTATGAATTACATAATGTACACCTCATCGCCAACGATAAACTGCCAGTGGTTCGTTACCATGATGAGGCATATAGCTTAGAAACCGCTAAGCAAATTTTGTTTTTCTATAACCCACAATACCATGAAGCACATAATGTATTTGCTGATGGTGAGCAAAAATGCAAAAAAATTCGTTTATTATTCTTAGCGACCGGTGAAGATATTCGCGCTAACGCGGCAAGTTTTCATCATAATGTGCAAAGAGTGATCAACTCACTACAAGAAAAACTACTAAGCGGCCAACCACCTCTTAAAATTCGTGACCACCAACATCTAACTTATGATTTATTTGCTAAAGCAAAAGGTCACAAAGAAAGCTATGGCTATAAATTACGTAGCTTATATCCACGTTACCAGTCTCGCCAATGTCATTTACCAAACGAACACAGTGAGATGACATACGCTGGGTTTTCGATTCCAGTAACCCGAGCCATTAAAACGCAATTTCAGCATATGTTGAACGAAGAGAATTATACGCAGTTTTATCAATACATCTTTGATGCATTCAAACGTGCATGTGATAAACGTGGGTTAACTCTCGGTGCTTTCATCGCTAACGGTACCCGCCCTATTGTTCGTAATAGCAATATTGATAACGCACAAAGTAACAGCGAACTGCAAAAGCTAACCTTTGATTGCAGCTCTGAGCAGGTGCAATTACAACAGTATTGGGATGCAGATCAACTTGTAGATTCGCTACATTTTGTGATTGCCGCTGCCGATAAAGACAAGCATGACATTGGTTATGGTAAGTTTATGAATCAAGTGCAAAGTGCGATAAATGAAGTTACTGACGAGCTAGCATTTAATCCAACTCGCCAAGATTTACGCGTGCGCTTTTATCAGCACATTAACTACCAATATTAAGAGTATACCCAAGCCCCCTCAAGATGCAGAAAGTCGCACCGTGAGGATGTTTGGGTATATAAGAGGTGGTGCATGCGTCACCTCTTATTTCCTAGCTTAGTTAAATCTAGACGCAATACTTTAGAGCGGCGTTCATGGTTATAAAGCGCTTTTTTCTTCGCAGGTAGTTCATCAACTGTCACTATTTCAAAGCTTTGCTCTAAAAACCAGTGAATGCTGCGTGTAGTGAGTGCAAATAAATGCGAATAACCTGCACGTTTAGCCTTATTAATAATAAACCTCAGTAGATAACTGCCGCGATCGGCATCTCGGTACTGAGGGTGAACAGCCAAACTTGCAAACTCCCCTACTTGTTCATCAGCAAACGGATACAAAGCTGCACAAGCAATGATTAGCCCATCACGCTCAATAACCGTAAATTGTTCAATTTCGATTTCTAGCTGTTCACGAGAACGGCGCACCAAATAGCCTTGCTGTTCAAGGGGTCTAATAAGGTTAATGATACCGGTAATATCAGCAATACTTGCACTTCGTAATTGCTCAGAACTTTGCGGTGCGATTTGTGTACCAATACCATCTAATGAGAACAATTCTTGTAATAGTGCACCATCTTCTTTGTAACTAACAAGATGGCAACGATGTACGCCACCTCGACATGCATCAATTGCAGCTTGTAAGAATACGGTTGCGCTTACACATGAGTCAGGTTGCTTGCGATAGTTTACTAGTAGCTGCTCAGCTTCATTTGGCATTAGCTCTGCAATCGCCTCACCATTTTCATCTAAAATACCGGCTTCTTTACAAAAGCCAAGCATTTTATCGGCGCGTAGTTTGAGAGCTACTTGCGTAGCAATTTCTTCAGCAGTTAAGTTAAAGCTTTCACCTGTAACAGACGCCGCTATTGGCCCAAGCAGAACAATTCCGTTGTTATCTAACTGGTGGCGAATACCCGCAACATCGATACGTCTCACTCTACCTGAATGATGATAGTCAACACCTTCATCAACACCTAAAGGCTGAGCAATAACAAAGTTGCCACTCACAACATTTAAAAATGAGCCAGACATAGGTGTACTACTTAAAGACGTAGATAAACGCGCAGTTATATCGAACTGCATTGCACCCGCAACTTTTTTAATTACATCAAATGTTGCGTTATCAGTTACCCGTATCTCATTATGAAACTGACTAGTTATGCCAACTTGCTCAAGCGCTGCGTTAAACTGTGGGCGAGCACCAAACACTAAAACAATCTTAATACCAAGACTAGTTAATAGCGCGACATCGTTGATGATGCTGCGACAACCAGACTGATCGATCGCCTCTCCGCCAAGCATAACAACGAATGTTTTACCGCGGTGAGCATTAACGTATGGGGTTGACTGGCGAAATCCATCTACCAATTCTGTGGTACGCACGTAATATTTACCTTATTAAAGTCGAATGTTTTAATAAAAACAGATATACAAGCCACAAGTGTAGAGAATTTATATTCACAAATAAAGCATTATTATTCTTAATTTATGGTTGGAATTTTCGTGCATGCTTTAAGATAGTGTTAGATACAAAAAAGGCCCGCATAAGCGAGCCTTTTTAAGAGATTAGAACTGATTACCAGCCTGTTTTCTCTTTAAGTGCATTACCGATATCAGCTAATGAACGTACAGTTTTTACGCCAGCAGCTTCTAATGCAGCAAATTTCTCATCAGCAGTACCTTTACCGCCTGCGATGATTGCACCAGCGTGACCCATACGCTTACCTGGAGGTGCAGTAACACCCGCAATGTAAGAAACAACTGGTTTAGTCACGTTGTGCTTGATGTATTCTGCAGCTTCTTCTTCTGCAGTACCACCGATTTCACCGATCATAACGATAGCTTCAGTTTGCTCGTCTTTTTCGAACATTTCTAAAACGTCGATGAAGTTAGTGCCAGGGATTGGGTCACCACCGATACCAACACATGTTGATTGGCCGAAACCAGCGTCAGTAGTTTGCTTAACCGCTTCGTAAGTTAAAGTACCAGAACGTGATACGATACCTACTTTACCAGGCTTGTGGATGTGACCAGGCATGATACCGATCTTAGTTTCACCCGGAGTGATAACACCTGGGCAGTTAGGACCGATCATACGAACACCAGTTTCATCAAGCTTAACTTTAACGTCAACCATGTCTAGTGTTGGGATACCTTCAGTGATACAAACGATTAGCTCGATGCCAGCATCGATAGCTTCTAAGATTGCATCTTTACAGAAAGGTGCTGGTACGTAGATAACTGATGCAGTTGCGCCAGTTGCTTCAACAGCGTCACGTACAGTGTTGAATACTGGAAGACCAAGGTGCGTTTGACCGCCTTTACCTGGGCTTACACCACCAACCATTTGTGTACCGTACTCAAGCGCTTGCTCAGAGTGGAAAGTACCTTGGCCACCTGTGAAACCTTGACAGATAACTTTTGTATCTTTATTGATTAATACAGACATTATTTGCCCTCCGCAGCAGCAACAACTTTTTCAGCTGCGTCTGTTAGTGATTCAGCAGCGATGATGTTTAGGTCAGAACTAGCTAGTACTTCACGACCAAGTTCAGCGTTAGTACCTTCTAAACGTACTACTACAGGAACGTTAACACCTACTTCTTTAACTGCGCCGATGATACCTTCTGCGATCATGTCACAACGTACGATACCACCAAAGATGTTAACTAAAACAGCTTTAACGTTGTCGTCAGATAAGATGATCTTGAATGCTTCAGATACACGCTCTTTAGTTGCACCGCCACCAACATCTAGGAAGTTAGCTGGCTTGCCACCGTGTAGGTTTACGATGTCCATAGTACCCATTGCTAGGCCTGCACCGTTAACCATACAACCAACGTTACCGTCTAGTGCAACGTAGTTAAGCTCGAAGCTTGCAGCGTGAGCTTCACGCGCATCTTCTTGTGAAGGATCGTGCATTTCACGGATTTTAGGTTGACGGTAAAGCGCGTTACCATCTACACCGATTTTACCGTCTAGACAGTGAAGGTTACCTTCGTCTGTGATTACTAGCGGGTTGATTTCTAATAGAGCGAAATCGAAATCGTTGAACATGTTAGCAAGACCCATGAAGATCTTAACGAACTGTTTCATTTGAGTAGGGTTTAAACCTAGTTTGAAGCCTAACTCACGAGCTTGGTAAGCTTGAGGACCAACTAGTGGATCGATCTCAGCTTTGTGAATTAGTTCTGGAGTTTCTTCTGCAACTTGCTCGATTTCAACACCACCTTCAGTAGATGCCATGAAAACAACTTTACGAGAAGCACGATCTACTACAGCGCCAAGGTATAATTCGTTAGCGATGTCAGTGCAGCTTTCAACAAGAATTTTTGATACTGGCTGACCATTTTCGTCTGTTTGGTAAGTAACTAAGTTTTTACCTAACCAGTTCGCAGCGAACTCTTTAACTTCGTCAGTTGTTTTAACTAGCTTAACACCGCCAGCTTTACCACGGCCACCTGCGTGAACCTGTGTTTTAACAACCCACATATCACCGCCGATTTTCTCAGCAGCTGCTGCAGCTTCTTCAGGTGTATCGCAAGCGAAACCTTGAGAAACTGGTAAACCATATTCGGCAAAAAGTTGTTTTGCCTGATACTCATGCAAATTCATGATGCTTTATCCAATTTTTTATACTAAAAGAGCTGAATATTTATGCAAAATAAACAGCTATCCCAAATTGCGCACTTAGTATAAATCCCAAGGCTCCACATGAAAACCCCAGTTAGACCAAAGGCGCAAAAAAAAAGCTGTGAACGAGGTTCACAGCTTAGTTTTCATACAACCAGATTAAACATCTAGTAGTAAACGAGTCGGATCTTCAAGTAACTCTTTAATTGTTACTAAGAAACCTACTGATTCTTTACCATCGATTTGGCGGTGATCATAAGATAACGCTAAGTACATCATTGGTAAGATTTCAACTTTACCATTTACAGCCATAGGACGCTCTTGGATTTTGTGCATACCTAAGATTGAAGACTGTGGTAAGTTGATGATTGGTGTAGATAGTAATGAACCGAATACACCACCGTTAGTGATAGTGAAGTTACCACCTGTCATATCATCAAGTGATAATTTACCGTCACGACCTTTAAGCGCTAGCTCACGGATACCTTTTTCGATTTCAGCAACTGATAGCTTGTCACAGTCTTTAAGAACTGGAGTAACAAGACCACGTGGTGTAGAAACCGCGATGCTGATGTCGAAGTAGTTGTGATAAACAATATCATCACCGTCAATAGACGCATTTACTTCAGGGAAACGCTTAAGTGCTTCAGTAACTGCTTTCACGTAGAAAGACATGAAACCTAAACGGATACCGTGACGCTTTTCGAATACTTCTTGGTACTGCTTACGAAGGTCCATGATTGGCTTCATGTTAACTTCGTTGAAAGTCGTTAACATTGCAGTTGAGTTTTTCGCTTCAAGAAGACGATTAGCGATTGTTTTACGTAAACGAGTCATAGGAACACGTTTTTGTGTACGGTCACCCATAGGTGCTGCTGGCGCTGCTGCTTCTGCTTTAGGAGCTGCTGCCGGTGCTTTTAAGAATGTATCAACATCTTCTTTAGTTACACGGCCGTTTTTGCCAGTACCTTTGATTTTTGATGCATCAAGACCTTTCTCAGCGATTAAACGACGAACTGACGGCGTTAATACGTCAGAGCTGTCATTTGATTCGCTTGCTGGTGCTGCTTCAGCTTTAGGAGCTGCTGCTGCCGGTGCTGCACCCGCTTTAACTGTACCAATTACTTGCTCACCAAGTACTGTTTCGCCTTCAGCGTGAATGTGCTCACCCATGATACCGTCTTCTTGAGCAACAACTTCAAGAACAACTTTATCAGTTTCGATGTCAACAAGGTTTTGGTCGCGAGTTACCGCTTCACCTGGTTGAACGTGCCAAGTAGCAATTGTCGCGTCTGCGACTGATTCTGGAAGTACAGGTACTTTAATGTCCACTTCTTTACCTTCTGATGCTGGTGCTGATTGCGCCGCTGGCGCGTCTTCTGATTTAGCTGGTGCAGAGTCGTCACTTGCTGGTGCAGCATCTGCATCACCAAGTAATGCAATTACTTGTTCGCCAAGTACCGTTGCACCTTCTTCTTGTGAAATTTCAGTGATTACACCGTCATTTGGTGCAACAACTTCTAAAACAACTTTATCTGTTTCGATATCTACTAAGTTTTGGTCACGGCTTACTTTGTCGCCAACACTTACGTGCCAAGTTGCAACTGTAGCATCAGCAACCGACTCAGGAAGTACAGGAACTTTAATTTCTGTGCTCATTGCTTATCCTTTCTTTTCAATAGTAAGCGCATCTGCAATTAGCGCTTGTTGTTCTTTATTATGCACTGACATGTAACCACACGCTGGTGATGCTGATGCTTTACGACCTGCGTAAGTTAATTTAGCACCGGCTGGGATTGCGTCAACAAAGTGGTGTTGAGAACAATACCATGCACCTTGGTTTTGTGGCTCTTCTTGACACCAAACAAAATCTTTAACGTGTTGGTAACGCTGCATGATTGTATCCATCTCAGCGTGTGGGAATGGATATAATTGTTCTACACGAACAATAGCAATGTTATTTAATTCTTGCTTACGACGCTCTTGTAGAAGTTCGTAGTAAACTTTACCGCTACAGAATACAACGCGTTCTACTTTATCTGCTGCAATATCATCGATTTCATCGATCATATTGTGGAACACACCTTCAGATAACTCTTCAAGTGAAGATGTTGCCAACGGGTGACGAAGTAGCGACTTAGGCGTCATAACAATCAATGGACGACGAAGTGGGCGTACAGATTGACGACGAAGCATTGCATAAACTTGCGCAGGTGTTGAAGGAACACATACTTGCATGTTGTGATCAGCACACAACTGTAAGAAACGCTCTAAACGTGCCGAGCTATGCTCAGGACCTTGACCTTCATAACCATGTGGAAGTAAACATGTAAGACCACATAAACGGCCCCACTTCTGCTCACCTGAACTTAAGAATTGGTCAAATACAACTTGTGCACCGTTAGCGAAGTCACCAAATTGTGCTTCCCACATTACAAGTGACGTAGGTTCAGCTGTTGCGTAACCATATTCAAACGCAAGTACTGCTTCTTCAGACAGAACTGAGTCATACACTTCAAATGCACCTTGCTTTTCGCTGATATTTTGCAGCGGCAAGTATGTTGATGCGTCAGTTTGGTTATGAACAACAGCATGGCGGTGGAAGAATGTACCACGACCTGAATCTTGACCTGTTAAACGGATATCAGTACCCGCATCAACAAGAGTTGCATAAGCAAGTGTTTCAGCCATACCCCAATCAAGTGGTTTTTCACCTGTTGCCATTAGCTTACGGTCGTCGTAGATTTTCTTAACGCGCGACTGTGCTTTGTGGCTTTCTGGGAAGCTTGCTACTTTTTCGCCAAGCTCTTTTAACTTCTCAACCGATACTGTTGCATCGTACTCAACATCCCAATCATGACCAACAAACTTAGCCCAATCAGAAGAGTGCGATGTTTCTAGTTGAATTTCTTCAACAACACAGTTGCCTTTGTCTAAACCGTTACGGTAATCATCAGCAAGAGCTTTTACTTCATTTTCTGAGAATGAACCTTCAGCAACTAATTGATCTGCATAAATTAGACGAGGTACTGGATGCTTTTTGATTTTTTGGTACATAAGTGGTTGAGTCGCGTTCGGCTCATCCGCTTCGTTATGACCATGACGGCGATAACATACTAAATCAATCACTACATCACGTTTAAACTGGTTTCTGAAATCAAGTGCGATTTGAGTAACAAATGCAACCGCTTCAGGATCGTCAGAGTTAACGTGGAAAATTGGTGCCTGAACCATTTTCGCAATATCAGTACAGTATGGTGTAGAACGTACATCAGACTGTTTAGACGTTGTGAAACCAACTTGGTTATTTACAACGATACGGATACTACCACCACAACTAAATGCATTAGTTTGCGATAAGTTAAATGTTTCTTGTACAACACCTTGACCTGCGATTGCAGAGTCACCGTGAATAGTAATTGGTAATGCTTTAATACCTGACTTATCACCTAGACGGTCTAAACGAGCACGTACCGAACCCATAACCACTGGGTTAACGATTTCTAAGTGAGACGGGTTAAATGCAAGTGCCATGTGCACGTTGCCACCGTTAGTTGCAAAGTCAGATGAATAACCCATGTGATATTTAACATCACCTGAGCCTAATGTGTCTTTGTGTTTACCAGCGAACTCATCGAATAATTCTGATGGGTTTTTACCTAAGACGTTCACTAGTACGTTCAAGCGACCGCGGTGAGCCATACCAATAACAGCTTCTTTTTGTCCGCTTTCACCTGCACGATGAATTAGTTCTTTAAGCATTGGTACTAACGCATCACCACCTTCAAGTGAGAAACGTTTTGCACCAGGGAACTTAGCCCCTAAATATTTTTCAAGGCCATCTGCAGCTGTTAATCCTTTAAGGATACGTAGCTTTTCTTCTTTAGAGAACGTTGGACGTGATTGCACTGATTCTAAACGTTGTTGTAACCAACGTTTTTCTTCAGTTGAAGTGATGTGCATATACTCAGCACCTACCGACCCACAATAAGTCGTTTTGAGTGCTTGATATAGCTCACCTAATGGCATGGTTTCGCGACCGACAGCAAACGAACCCACATTGAATTCACGGTCAAAATCAGCTTCAGATAAATCGTGGTACTCTAATTCTAGATCACGAACACGTTCGCGTTGCCAAATACCTAATGGATCTAGGTTGGCATTTTGGTGACCACGGAAACGGAAAGCATTAATAAGTTGTAGCACCTTGACCTGTTTAGGATCGCCAGAGCCACCCTCTGCTACCACTACTTCTCTATGCTTGTTTTTAGCAAGCTGTGCAAATTGTGAACGAACTTCTGAATGTTTAACGTCAACATCCACACCATCAACTTTTGGTAATTGTTCGAACACTTCTCGCCATTCTTCTGGCACAGAAGTCGCATCATCTAAGTACGCTTCATAAAGCTCTTCTACGTAAGCAACGTTACCGCCGTTTAAGTGAGAAGATTCTAGCCATGCCTTCATCACACCTTCGTGCATTTATAAGCCCTTTTCTTTAGCGCAGAAATTAATTGTTGTAAAAACAAGGTGGTTAATCACTTAACCACCTTACATATTCAAGCTTTAAACAGCGCGGTTTAAAAGCATTGATTTGATTTGTCCAATTGCTTTGGTCGGGTTAAGACCTTTTGGACACACGCTAACACAGTTCATGATACTGTGACAACGGAACACGCTGAACGCATCGTCAAGGTCAGCAAGACGCTCTTCAGTAGCTGTATCGCGGCTATCAGCCAAGAAACGATACGCATGAAGAAGACCCGCAGGACCGATGAACTTGTCTGGATTCCACCAGAACGAAGGACACGATGTTGAACAACATGCACATAAGATACACTCATATAAGCCATCTAACTTATCACGTTCTTCGATTGACTGAAGACGCTCACCCGCCGCAGGCGTGTCGTTGATTAGGTAAGGCTTAACTTTTTCGTATTGAGTGTAGAACTGACTCATGTCAATAACAAGGTCACGTACCACAGGTAAACCTGGTAAAGGACGAATTACGATTTTACCTTTGCCACCTTTAAGTAGCGTTGATAAAGGAGTAATACACGCTAAACCGTTTTTACCATTCATGTTGATACCGTCTGAACCACACACACCTTCACGGCATGAACGACGGAATGATAATGTTGGATCTTGCTCTTTTAATTGCATAAGCGCATCCAATACCATCATATCTTGGCCTTCTTGCGTCTCTAGCGTGAAGTCCTGCATACGTGGTGCATTATCAACATCTGGATTGTAACGATAAACCGATAATTGTACTTGTGCCATCGTCTCGCTCCTAATATGTACGTGCTTTAGGTGGGAAAGCTTCACGCAGTTTCGGCGCGTAGTTTACTTCACGTTTTGTCATTTCATCTGTAACTGGGTTATAGATAGAGTGACATAGCCAGTTATCGTCATCACGATCTGGGAAGTCAAAACGAGAGTGTGCACCACGGCTTTCTGTACGGAAGTTTGCAGCTACTGCTGTTGAGTATGCTGTTTCCATCAAGTTATCAAGCTCTAGACATTCGATACGTGCAGTGTTGAATTCAGTTGACTTGTCGTCAAGACGAGCGTACTGAAGACGTTCACGAATTTCTTTAAGCTCTTTAAGACCGGTTGCCATTGCATCACCTTCACGGAATACCGAGAAGTTAAGTTGCATACACATTTGAAGGTCTTTCTTGATTTGTACTGGGTCTTCACCTTGGCCAGCTTTAGAGCTTTCCCAACGGTTAAAGCGTGCAAGTGATGCTTCAAGGTCTGATTCAGACGCATCTTTACCTGCTTCAACACCGTTAAGGTACTTACCTAAGAAGTTACCAGCAGCGCGGCCGAATACAACTAAGTCAAGTAGCGAGTTACCACCTAGGCGGTTAGCACCGTGTACAGATACACAAGCAATCTCACCAACAGCGAATAAACCTTCAACTACTTTCTCTTGGCCGTTTGCATCAATTTGTAATGCTTGACCATTTACGTTAGTTGGAACACCACCCATCATGTAGTGACATGTTGGGATAACTGGAATTGGTTCTTTAGCTGGATCAACGTGTGCGAACGTTTTCGCAAGGTCACATACGCCTGGAAGACGTAGGTTAAGCGTTTCTTCACCTAAGTGGTCAAGCTTAAGCTTGATGTGAGGACCATAAGGACCTTCACAGCCACGACCCTCACGGATCTCAGTCATCATTGAACGAGCAACAACGTCACGAGACGCTAAGTCTTTTGCATTTGGTGCGTAACGCTCCATGAAGCGTTCGCCGTCTTTGTTCAGAAGGTAACCACCTTCACCACGACAACCTTCAGTCACAAGTACACCGGCACCGGCGATACCTGTTGGGTGGAACTGCCACATTTCCATATCTTGCATTGCAACACCAGCACGTGTAGCCATACCAACACCGTCACCAGTATTGATGTGTGCATTCGTTGTCGATGCGTAGATACGGCCTGCACCACCTGTTGCTAAAACAACAGCTTTTGACTTGAAGTAAACAACTTCGCCAGACTCGATGTCGATTGCTGTACAACCAACAACGTTACCGTCGCTGTTTTTAACTAAATCTAGTGCGTACCACTCAGAAAATACGTTAGTTTTGTTCTTAACGTTCTGTTGGTATAAACAGTGTAATAGCGCGTGACCAGTACGGTCAGCAGCTGCTGCAGTACGTGCAGCCTGTTCACCACCAAAGTTTTTCGACTGGCCGCCGAAAGGACGTTGGTAAACACGGCCATTTTCAAAACGAGAAAATGGTAAACCCATGTTTTCTAATTCAGTAATAGCTTCTGGGCCTGTTTTACACATATATTCGATAGCGTCTTGGTCACCGATGAAATCGGAACCTTTAACAGTATCGTACATGTGCCATTCCCAGTTATCTTCATGTGAGTTACCCAGAGCAACCGTAATACCACCCTGTGCTGACACAGTGTGAGAACGTGTAGGGAAAACTTTTGAGATAAGCGCACAGGTTTTGCCTGATTCAGTGATAGCTAGTGCTGCGCGCATACCCGCACCACCGGCACCAATCACTACAGCGTCAAATTCACGAACAGAATAATTCACTTAAACACCCCATAAAACGATTAGACCAATTGCTACGTAAGCAACAGCCATAAGGTTTAATACAAAGCCTAAAACAGCACGTAATTTAGCGCATTTAACATAGTCAGTAAGAACTTGCCAAAGGCCGATACGGGTGTGAACCATGATGCAAACTAGGGTAATTAAGGTAAACCCTTTCATTGCTAGGTTAGAGAATAGGCCTTGCCAGGCTTCGAAAGTGACTTCTGGCGTACATAAAAAATAGCCGATAATAAAAATCGCGTAAGCGCTGATTATTAATGCTGTTGCACGTAGTGATACGAAATCTTGTACACCATCACGTTTAAGAGTTGCTTGATTTAAAACCATATCCACACTCCTGCTAGAATTGCAGCTACAACACCTAAAGCTAATGCAACTTTAGCGCTGAAGTTACCTGATTCAAGTTCTTCCCAGTGACCCATGTCCATAATGATATGACGGATACCACCGATTAAGTGATACGCCAATACAGAAATGGTGCCCCATGCTATGAATTTGGCAATGAATCCGCTGAACAGACCCTTGACGAATTCAAAACCTTCTGCAGAAGAAAGAGACTCAGACCAAGCCCAAATGACAAACGTTAAAGCAAAAAATAATGCAACACCGGTGACGCGGTGAAAAATTGATGCTTTAGCCGTTGCCGGCATAGATATAGTTGTTAGATCTAGATTTACAGGTCTTTGCTTTTTCACAGTTACTTGCCCATCTTGCCCACTAAGGAGCTCATCTACTTGTTTTTCTAAAACCCATCAAAATGAATTTCGATGGAACTATCTAAGTAAACCGTGTTGATACACAAAAAGTTCACACTTATGCAAAACTCAAATGTAAAAATAAAGTTTACCTACAGACAATACGGTATAAAACCTTGGATAGTATATATAGCCAAAGGTCTTTTTACAATTCTTGTTTAGTAAGAGACGTTTGCGAATTAGCCAATAGTATAATATTTAATCCTGGCAGAATATTTATTATCCATTTGTGCATAATGTTTATAAAAATTGACTTTATACCCCTCTTTCACGTTAAAATGAAAAGAATGTGCTTAAACAGATTCAGAACATAACAATCAGAGTTGTTATCTTAATAGGAGATAAATAGATGGCGGATAAGAAAGCCACGGTCCATATTGATGGTCTTGATCCAATCGAACTTCCAATTTACCAAGGCACTGCTGGCCAAGACGTAATCGACGTACGTACGTTAGGTTCACACGGTCACTTCACTTACGACCCAGGTTTCATGTCGACCGGTTCTTGTGAATCTTCAATCACTTACATCGATGGCGGCAAAGGTGTTTTATTACACCGTGGTTACCCAATCGAGCAATTAGCTGATGAATCAAACTACATCGAGCTTTGCTACTTACTATTAAACGGCGAATTACCGACTAAAGAACAATACGAAGCGTTTGCTCAAGAAATCACGCACAACACAATGCTTGATACTAAAATCGCAAACTTCTTCCAAGGTTTCCGCTTTGACGCTCACCCAATGGCAATGCTGTGTGGTGTTGTAGGTGCTCTTTCTTCTTTCTACCACGAAGATTTAGACATCACTGACGCAACACAACGTAAAACAAGCGCAATCAAGCTAGTTGCTAAATTACCAACTATCGCTGCGATGGCTTACAAATACAATGTAGGTCAACCGTTTGTTTACCCGCGTAACGACTTAAGCTTCGCTGAAAACTTCTTACACATGATGTTCTCAGTACCAGCTGAAGAATACAAAGTAAGCCCTGTTCTTGCTAAAGCAATGGACAAAATCTTCATGCTTCACGCTGACCACGAGCAAAACGCATCAACGTCAACTGTTCGTCTAGCTGGTTCTTCAGGTGCTAACCCTTACGCGTGTATCGCGGCTGGTATCGCATCTCTATGGGGCCCTGCGCACGGTGGTGCTAACGAAGCATGTCTTAACATGTTAGAAGAAATCGGCTCTGTTGACCGTATCGACGAGTACGTTGCTAAAGCGAAAGATAAGTCTGATCCTTTCCGTCTTATGGGCTTTGGTCACCGTGTATACAAAAACTTCGACCCACGTGCGACAGTAATGCGTCAAACATGTCACGAAGTACTTGAAGAGCTAAATATTCAAGATCCACTTCTTGATATCGCTATGAAGCTTGAGCAAATTGCTCTAGAAGACCCATACTTCGTTGAGAAGAAACTTTACCCTAACGTAGATTTCTACTCAGGTATCATCTTAAAAGCAATCGGTATTCCAACAAGCATGTTCACTGTAATCTTTGCAATGTCACGTACTGTTGGTTGGATCTCTCACTGGGATGAGATGCTTTCTCAACCTGGTCACAAGATCAGCCGTCCTCGTCAGTTATACACTGGTGAAACTTCACGCGATTACGTACCAACAGACAAGCGTTAATACGAATTTGCGTTTAAAAAAGGCCGCTATGCGGCCTTTTTTGTTGCTCTGCACTTGTCTATTTGTGCAAAGTAATTAAAATCGTCGCATTCTTGTAGCTTAAGGCCTTCCATGTTCGATATCACAAAAATACGTGCTGACTTTCCAATACTGAATGAAACAGTCAATGAGCAGCCTTTGGTGTATTTAGACTCAGCGGCTACCTCGCAAAAGCCACAGGCAGTTATTAATGCTCTTAGCCGTTTTTATAGCCACGAGAACGCCAATGTGCACCGCGGCCGCCATACACTCAGTGAAAACGCGACACGCCAATATGAGCATACACGAACGCTACTTGCAGATTATTTTTCTGTAAAAAATAATGAGATAGTGTGGACCAAAGGGGCAACCGAATCGATAAATTTAATCGCAAATGGTCTGGCTTCGAGGCTTAATCCTGGCGATAAAATTGCCCTATCTGCTATTGAACATCACGCTAACATAGTCCCTTGGCAACAGCTAGCTCAGCGTACCGGTGCAGAAGTCATTATTTTGCCGATAGAAAATGATTTAATTATTAATAGCGTGCACTGTAGTGAATTTATCAAGCAACAAAAGCCAAAAATTGTCGCTATTACCCATGCATCAAATACCCTTGGTAACATCACTGATTTAGCGCCAATCATTAGCGCATGTAAAGCCATTAATGCTATTTCTGTTGTTGATGGTGCGCAGGCAGCGATGCATTTACGCCCTAATTTACAAGAAATTTCCTGTGATTTTTACGTATTTTCTGCCCATAAAATGCTCGGGCCGACAGGTTTAGGAGGCCTATATGGCCGATTTGAGCTGTTAGATTCGCTCGATGTATACCAAACCGGTGGCGAAATGATCGAAACAGTAACCCTAACACACAGCACTTTTCGTGATGCACCGGGTAAATTTGAAGCAGGAACACCGAATATTGCAGGTGTCATTGCCTTTAGTGAGGCTATAAATTATTTAACATCGTTAGATTTTCAGCAAATGCGTCAACATGAGCATACAGTTTTTGACTATGCGATAAAACAATTATCAGCTATTGATGGTATTAATATCTATTCAAACCAAACAGATAACATTGGTAACATTAGTTTTAATTATCGCGATGAACATCCGTTTGATTTAGCCACCCTACTTGATGGATTTGGCGTTGCCGTGCGTAGTGGTCATCATTGTACGCAACCTATAATGAGCCATTTAAATATACCAGGAACTGTACGAGCAAGTTTTGCGTTATATAACAATAAAGCTGATGTCGATGCCTTTATCAGTGCTGTTAAAAGTAGTATCGAGTTATTAGATTAATTTTGGATAAGTTATGAATTCAGCGTTTGAAGCCGTTAGTAAAAACATTGAAACAGCTGCTGGCTGGCAGCAAAAATATCGCCAAATAATGCTCTTAGGTAAGCAATTACCTGTTATGCCTGACGTGCTCAAAGTAGATGATGCCCTAGTTAAAGGCTGTGAAAGTAAAGTTTGGCTATATATCGACTTTGATCATACTGAAAACAGCCTGGTTTTAGCGGGCGATTCAGATACTCGCATCGTTAAAGGACTATTGGCTTTAATTTTAGCCTTATACAATGGTCTAACACCGGAGCAAGCAGCGCAAATTAATGCCTATGATGAATTTGAACGACTCGGTCTAATTAGCCATTTGAGCCCTTCTCGTGGTAATGGTATTAAAGCCATGGTTGATAAAATTCAAACCATGGCTGAACAAAAACAATAAGTTTTATAAACTACGCTGTTTTTTATCAAGGTATTTTCTAATCGCTTTGGCTGCAACAAAAAAGCCAAAGCTGCCTGTCACCATGGTTGCAGAGCCAAAACCATTATTACAGTCCATATTCATTGAACCATCTGCACCTTGTTTTGCTTGGCAAACCTCACCTTCAGAGGTTGGATATACAAGCTGCTCTGTAGAATAAACACAATCGACGTTAAATTTTCGCTTTGGATTGCTACTAAAGTTGTACTGTTTTCGCAAAATATAACGTACTTTTGCAAGCAATGGATCATGAGTTGTCTTTGCAACGTCACCAAAACTGATTTGACTAGGGTCGGTTTGCCCGCCTGCTCCTCCGGTGGTAATAACCGGTAGTTTTATGCGTTTACAGTGAGCAATAAGCGCAGCTTTTTCTTTTACAGCATCAATACAATCAATCACATAGTCAAAGCCTTGAATATGCTCACGAATGTTATCTAGCGTAATAAAATCGTCAATAACATTAATTTTGATATCTGGATTTATAAGCTCACAACGTGTTTTCATCGCTTCTACTTTTGCTTCGCCTACGGTGCCAGTTAAAGCATGAATTTGCCGATTAACATTGGTTGCACAAATATCATCTAAATCAATGAGGGTTAGTTGTCCTACACCCGTTCGAGCCAATGCTTCAGCAGCCCAACTACCTACGCCACCAATACCAATGACACAAAAATGTGCTTGTTGTAACCAATCACATTGTTGATGGCCATATAAACGTTTAATGCCACCAAAACGGATGTCTTGTGTTGTTTCTTTCATTTACCAATCCAACGTCCAAGGAGCGGTCCACTCTTTGAATTCGTCTGAGTTAAAAACTTCATTAAGATGAGCACCTAAAGTGTAATCACATCGATACTCTTTAAGCTGCTCTTTATAGCTAAATTGTAGTGCATAGGCATGCAAGTTTGTGCGTTCGTCTTTACTACCAGCATACGTACTATCACCTAGAATTGGAGCGCCTAAGCTTTTCATCGCGACTCTAAGCTGATGTGTCTTACCAGAGAATGGCTTCAACAAGTATGCACGAAGCCCTGGTCGAATACTTTTTGAGTAAAAGCGTGTGATAGCAGGATTCGTTTGGCTCTTTAACAGCTTAAATGCACCACGACGACTTTTTTGCATATCCCCTTTTATCCAACCTTGCTTTTTCTTAGGCTTAGTATCACTAAGAGCTAGATAAAACTTATTTATTTTATGATCAGAAAATAGCGAAGTGAATTCGGCTGCGGCTTCTTTGTTACGGGCTAAAATGATCAAACCAGAGGTCACTTTATCTAGCCTATGAACCGGATAGAGCTTCTCATTAACAAGCTCTTCAGCAAGTACGACAAAACCAGCACATTGTTCACTATGAAAGCTCACACCTGCTGGTTTATAAAAAACAAAGAAGTCATCTTCACTGGCATGAAGATGAACATTGTTTACATCATGCATTTTTAGTTGCCAAGCACTGCAATAACGCGCGCTAAGTCTTCAGGGGTGTCTACGCCTGCTTGCGGTGCACACAGAGCTTTTGCTATTTTAATTTTGTGACCATGATAAAGTACGCGAAGCTGCTCTAATGACTCTAAAAGCTCTAATCGAGATTCTGGTAATTCGATGTAGTCCTTAATAAAGCCAGCACGATAAGCATAAATGCCAATATGGCGCGCAAAATCAGCAAGATTTAGCTTATCTCGGTCATCATTCATCATCGCATCACGATGATAAGGGATTGGCGAACGCGAAAAATACAGTGCGTTGTTGTCTGCATCGTTAATGACTTTCACGCAATTGGGATTAAATATATCATCAATCTCATCAATGCTGGTGCTCAAAGTCGCCATTGGCGCATCAGAATCAGCAAGTAGCATGGCAACTTGAGATACATTTTCGCTTGCCAATAAAGGCTCATCACCTTGCACGTTGACAACAATAGTGTCACTTTCAAGTTTTAACTGTTCAACAACTTCAGCTAAACGTTCTGTGCCAGATTGGTGATCTTCTCGTGTCATCAATACATTATCAGTAAACTTCTTTACTGCATCAAACACTGTTTGATGATCAGTCGCTACATAAACTTGTGAAGCACCTGAAGCAACCGCTTTTTCATAAACATGTTGGATCATTGGTTTACCACAAATATCAGCAAGTGGTTTACCTGGTAAACGCGTCGATGCGTAGCGAGCTGGGATAACGACTACGAATTCCACTTATCAACCTCTTCTTGGCTTAATTCACGGGCTTCATTTTCTAAAAGCACCGGGATATCGTCTTTGATTGGGTACGCTAGTTTCGCAGCAGTACTGATAAGCTCTTGATTTTCTTTATCAAGACGTAATTTACCTTTACACACTGGGCAAGCGATAATTTCAAGTAATTTTGTATCAAAGGCCATTGAGGATCCCTTTTTGTTTTAATAATAAATTAAGTTTTTCGATAACTGCTGCTGTTGGCTTTGCATCAACAGGTAAATAATACCAATTTGGTTTAGCAAAACTAAAGCATTTAACTGCATCTTTTTCTGTCATAAATACAGCGTCATCTGCAAAATCGCTAAAGTCATTTGCTTGGTAGGCATAATGATCACGAAAATGATGAGTTGATAGTAAGTTAATGCCTTGCTGCTCAAGGCTTATTTCAAAGCGTTTGGGGTTACCAATAGCACTCACCGCATGGCCTTTATCTTGAACTGAATTAGCAAGTTCTGAATTACTTACGGTTCGAAATGGGCTTGATGCTAAATCATAGCGGCTTTGAGCGTTACCACCATTTTCTATGACTAAATCAACCGATTTTAAGCGCGCTTTGGTTTCACGAAGTGGACCAGCAGGCATTAATAAACCGTTACCAAATTGGCGCTCACTATCAACAATACAACATTCGATATCACGCGCCATTTTATAATGCTGCATGCCATCATCAGAAATAATGACATCGATATCATGTTGCTCTAATTTTTTTATACTCGCTTGTCGGTCAGGGCCAACCATTACAACACAACCTAGGCGGCGTTTAATAAGTACTGGTTCATCACCAGCTTGCGCTGTACTCGTTTGTTCAGTCACTAACAAAGGATACGAATCAGACTGACCACCATAGCCACGACTGATCACCGCCACTTTTAAACCTTGCTGCTGTAAGTACTCAGCGAGCCAAATAACAAATGGCGTTTTGCCGTTTCCACCCACACTAATGTTACCAACAACAATGACAGGAACATGCGCTTTAAATGCTTTTAAAATATTAAGCTTATAAAACAAAGCGCGAAGTGTTGAGATAAGCCAAAAAAGCACACTGAAAGGCAACAGTAAAACACTGATTAAACCTGGCTTTTTATACCAGCTTTTTTCAATAACACTCACTATTGCTCACCAAACTGCATTTTACATAACGCACTATAGGTACCGTCTTTTTTAAGCAGCTCGCTATGCGTGCCCTTTTCGATAACTTGACCATGGTCGATGACATAAATGCAATCACTGTTTTCTATTGTTGATAAACGGTGTGCTATCACAATCGATGTTTTTTCTTTCATTAAGCTATCAAGTGCTTGCTGGATCAGTTTTTCAGATTCAGTATCAAGTGCAGATGTTGCCTCATCTAGAATCAAAATAGGGGCATCTTTTAATATTGCACGCGCAATGGCTATTCGCTGACGCTGGCCGCCTGACAGCATAACGCCGTTTTCACCCACCATGGTATCTAAACCTTCTGGTAAGTCTTTAACAAACTCCCAAACATGGGCTTGCTTGGCAACGGCCATTAACTCCTCGTTTGTTAATTCGCGGTCGAGGCCATAGCAAATGTTATTCGTTATGGTGTCGTTAAATAAAACCACTTGCTGTGAAACGAGTGCAAATTGCTTACGTAAGTCTGTCAGTTTGTAATCAGCAATGTTGACGCCATCAAGCAAAATTTCACTGTCACCTTCAAGCTCATAATAACGTGGTAATAAATTTGAGATGGTCGATTTACCTGAGCCAGAACGGCCAACCAATGCGATGCTTTCGCCAGCATTAATCGAAAGTGATAAATTCTTTAATACAGGCTCATCTTTCGTTGGGTATTTAAAGGTCACATTGCTTACTTCAATTTTCCCAGTTACTTTGTCAACGCTGTAAGTGCCAGTGTCTTTTTCTACTTCTTCATCAAGTACTAAAAAGATACTTTGCGCTGCCGAAATACCACGTTGTAAGTCGCTATTAACGTTTGAAAGTTGCTTCAGTGGGCGTAATAACATCATCATTGATGAAATAAGTAATACGAAGTCACCTGAACTGATGGTATCAATCATCGACGGCATAGACACAACCCATAAAATCACGGCCATCGCGCTTGCTGCCAAAATTTGGATAACAGAAACGCTTAACGCTTTAGTTGCATCCATTTTAATGCGCTGCTGACGATTATGATTATTAATAGCCGAGAATTGCGATATCTCTTGCTGTTGACCACCAAAGCCATGAATCACCTTGTGACCAGATAGCATTTGCTCTGAGCTGCGAGTTACTTGGCCCATAGCAGATTGGATTTTTTTCGAAATCATACGAAAACGTTTCGACACAAAGGCAACGATCACGGCCACCAGCGGAATAATGACTAAAAATATTAGTGATAGCTTCCAGCTGGTATAAAACATATTAAATAGTAAGAAAACAACAAATGCCCCTTCTCTTACAACAATTAACAGGGCTTTGGTAATGGCTTGTTGAACCTGCTCAGTATCAAAGGTGATTTTAGAGATTAAATCGCCATTTGAATTTTTATCATGAAAAGACACCGGCAGATGTAAAATATGTTCGAATAATTGTTGGCGCAACGTTCTTACAACTTGCGAGCCAACATAACTTAAACAGTACGACGACATATAGTTAAACATGCCACGACCTAATACCAATGCAATCACAACAAATGGTGCATAAGTTAAAACATCAGTGTTACGATCATTTAAACCTTCATCAATGAAGGGCTTCATTAAATTGATAAACAATGCATCCATGGCTGAATAGCCAATCATGCCTACAATGGCGAAAAACGCGATTAACTTATAATCACCCACATAACTGATTAATCGCTTATAGATTTGGGATGTAGTTTGATCCATAACACTCTCTTATTCATAGACTTCGACTATTGTAGCCTTTAGGGGGTAAAAACAAAACGTCAATCTTGTTCGAACCAATAACTTTCCTGCTCTCGCGCAAATTCTAAGCGATAAGTATCTGAATAAAATTTTATGCGTATGTGGCCATATTCTGCCGTCGATAACTGCTTTATATGGTGTTGGTTATAACGATTTACAACCTCAGGATGAGGAAAGCGCCATTGCCCTTGATAAGCAGATGAATGGATAACCACTTCAGGGTTTACTGCACCTATAAATTCATAACTTGAAGAGGTATTACTACCATGATGGGGGCTTATTAAAATAGTCGCTCCTAAATCCATCCCTTCTTCAACAAGCTTAGTTTCTGCCGCTGAAGATATATCCCCAGTCAGTAACACTGAATAATTAAAACCCGTTACTTTTAATAAACACGACTGATCATTACGACTTGCATTTTCTACATTTGCTGTAAAACTTCTGATTTTAAGCTTATCAAGCTTGAGCGTTGTTGTTTTGCACTTATTTCCCAGCCCCTGAGGATGAAAGATAGCTAGAGTGTCTTGAAACCCTGCCATTTGCCAACTTGATAAACCGCCAGAATGGTCGTTATCTAAGTGGCTTATTATTGTGGCGATAACAGATAGCTGCTGTTTATTGATGTTGTTTAGTAATACGCGGTGTACATAATCATAACGCCCAAAGTACTGTGGGCCTAAATCATAAATTATCGCTTTATTTTTGTGGCTTACCATCACCATTAAGCCATGACCGACATCAAACACATCCAACTGAAACTTAGCTTCTGGCTGTAATTCACTATCGACGGCATATATACAAACAGGAATTAAGCACACATATTTATTTGGACTAAAGTACAACAGCAGAAGAGTAATGTAACTTATGATCAATAATAAAAAATTAAACTCATTAAACGACAACCAACGCCAGTCACTAGGGATAGAAAGCAGTAATTCATAACTAAAATACAGCGCACTGTCGACGAGTGATAACAAACCAGAAATATCCAGTAGGCTAGAAACCAAACTATAAAAAATTAACAAAGGCAATAACAGCACACCAACCAAGGGCACAGCAATAAGGTTAATCAATAAACCTATGACACTAGTGCCTGAGAAGTAAAATAAGGATAGAGGCAGTAAACCGACAAATAAAGCGCACTGAACTTGCAGTAGCTGTGCAAATCGCTTTAAAAAACCAAGCGACAAATTAACTGTGTTTTTAGTCAGTAAAAAGATGATCGTAACGGCCAAAAAACTGAAATAGAGCCCGGGGTTCAAAAGTGCAAATGGGTCTACAACCAACACAACACTCAAAGCGTACAAAATTGAACGCCAACGCACTGGGTTTTTCCCTAGGTTATAAATAACAAGGTAACAGCCTAACATCAGCAGCGCTCGGCTTGCGGAAACTATAAAATCACTTAAGTAGACATAGACGAACGAGCAACAGAACCCTACAAAAACAAATAACTTATTTAATTGAATTGATTGTTTTACGCTTAAATGACTCACTCTTAACAGCCACTTACTACTATAAAAGCCGACTGCAAAGATAAGTCCGATATGAAGACCTGAAATAGCAAGCAGATGCGACAAGCCTAATTCACGTAGGTGCTTTCTATCTTCATAGCTTATTTTACTTTTGTCACCGGTTAAAAGCGCATAATAAAGCCATTGTAATTGGGTGTTTGCCGTCACTTTTTCAATATATGTGCGGTAACTCACTCGAAGGGAGTCATATCGATGATGATTTAAATAGCTTATCTCCCCTACGCTTCGGCCTTTATAAAATACTCGCTCAAGTAATGCTTGCCGCTCTCTATCAAAACTATAGAAATTTTTTACCGATCGGTATGGTTTAAGTTTGAGTTCTGCGCTTAATTCATCTCCACTAGTAACAGGTTTATCTGAAGTAATGCTTAGCATTGCATTAGGAGCAGGCCGTATGTTTGTAGAGCAAGATTCAATATTTTTCAGACTTGCTTTAATGTAATAAGGGCTTTGTTCACTGTAAGTTTCAACTACCTCAAATCGAACTAATCGGCTTCGTTGATAATCGATTTGACAGTCATAGATGGAGTAAAAAATGAAGTAATGAAAAATCACTACTAAAATAGCGCAAATAAACCCTGACAATAGAGTTAAAAAAGGCTTAAAATAGGCACCTGCTAGCAATACAGCAAAACTCATTATATAAAACGCCGCAGTGCCAAATGTATATAGGGTGAAAAAACAGCCTATGACAAAGCCGCTGCATAACCAAATAGATGTAAATGGTTGCTTTAAATGGCTAAGAAAACGATCCAACGCTTTTTACCTGATCATAACAAGGTAAAAGAACACAAGTATTTAAGAATTTTTGGTCGTTTATTGCATGATGCCAATTTATGGCACTTAAATAGACGCTCAGCACGCGGTGCATTTGCAGTTGGTTTATTTTTTGCATTCATCCCTGTTCCTTTTCAAATGGTTCTTGCAGCCGCCCTGGCTATTCCATTTCGAGTAAATTTACCGATTTCTGTTGCAACAGTGTGGATCACTAACCCACTGACCATGCCTCCTATTTTCTATTGTTCATATATTGTAGGCACCATTGCCCTTGCTCAACCACAGCAGCACTTCCAATTTGAACCAAGCTGGCAATGGTTTATAGATAGCCTTACAACAATTGGCCCAGCATTTTTAGTTGGCTCATTTATATGTGCAACAGCTGCGGCAATCATTGGTTATTTTGGTACCGACATGCTTTGGAAACGTTCAGTCCGTAAAGCATGGATACATCGCCATAAAAAATAACTGATTTCAGTATAGACAAAAAACCCAGCTTAAAGCTGGGTTTTTTATTTCTTGCAAGAAAGCTATTTGCTTTGCAAACAACTCTCTAATTATTACTTCTTACGAAATACACGACGTGCTGCTGCAAATGGTAATAGCAATAATGCATACCAAGGGAAGCTTGCTGATTGACGCTCGTATTGTTCAATCTCTTCTGCAGGACATTCTTCAACGCTGCCGTCAATTGGTGTTAACTTAACAGCCACTGCGACACTTTCATATTCGATATTGCCATTAACATCGACTACAACGTTACCGAATGAATCTGTCTTTTCAACAGTTTTAGTCGCAACACCGAAGATTTCATTATTGTTGTTAATTGATTTCGCTTCAGCAACCGTGTATTTAAAGCGAGTCTCACCATCTTCTTCATAACAAGGTAATAAATCGTTTAAGTTAACAACTGAATCTTCACCAATGGTGTACATGAAACCTTCACGACGACGCGTAGAAGTATTGTAAATATCTGTTTCGCCCTCACCAACAACAATACCATTGTCATTGATATCGTTAGCTAATGAACTTGAGCTTGAGAAGTAATCCGTTGGGAAAACAACACTATCGCTATTTTTATCGTAGTAGAAAAATTTTGTACGCGTTGTACCGTCGATACGCTTGCTCGCGTAGCCAACAATAACATCATCATTATTTACCGCTAAAGGCTGACCAGAAATCCAATCATCCTCTTGGTCGATAAATTCTTTTACTTCACCATTTTCGAAAATAACAGGCATAGTAATACGTGTACTATTACTCTTGTAACGCACATCAGACGTACCAACCACTAAACCATTTTCGTTGATCGCAAGTGCGTTACTACGGAACGCGAAATCTTCGTCATCTTCAGGCGTTAAACCTAAGCCATACATTTCTGTATTAGTGATGTTTAGATTACTGTCTAATGTCCACTTAACAGCTCGTTTATTATAAATACCCGTTGAATAAGTACGGTTGTACGCTTCTACACAGTCTGAAACTGGTTCATCTTCGCCGTCACAGTTATCAGTAATATCATCCAGTGGATCAACCGCAATATCCGTTGACACAGTACCTACTACTTCATAGCCATTTGCTGTTTTGATAATGTCATTAGCTGAGCTAACACCACCATACTCATCAAACTCTGGTGCTATTTCAACTTTCACACCGTCTTCGCTGATAACAATTGCACGGCTAATGAAGTCTCTTAAAAAGTGGGTTTCTTCTTCATCTTCATCTGTTTGAGTGAACGATGTTTTTTCGTAAGGTGCACTGCCCCAACCAACCATCACACCGTCATCTGTTACAGCATTTAATAAGTTAGAAGTCGAGCGTGTTAAGCCGTCAAAATCAAGAGACTGTTCATCAAATATAACTTGCTCTGAAGCACCTTCAGATGTGTAAAGGGTTGCAATTGCACTTGATAGTTTTTGATATTCAGAGTCAGTTGAATTACTTGTTAAAAAACTTACCATAAATGCATGAGCATCGGCATTTGTATTTACCGCATCGTTATTCTCAATATCATCAAGCGTGAATGTAATTTCTTTATCAATGAGTTCATACTGCTTTTTAGCTGTATCATAAGCATCTTTGATCGACGAATCTGTAAAATCGATATAAGAGACATCAACGGGTAATTTGTAAAGGCCATTTGCTAAGCCTATGATGTGACCGTTTTCACTAACATCTGTTACGTAGTTAAATTTAGCGCCATCAATTCCACCTAATTCTTCTAATTTATAGGTTGCGCTTATCGCTGAGGTACTTAGGGTGGCTAAAATACTGGCAGCGAGTAATTTGTATTTCATTTTAATCCTTACTACTGATTCTTTAAATCTTCGAGTTCTTCCCAGCGCTCAAAAGCGGCTTCAAGCTCAGACTCTAACTCGGCTAAATGGTTCAATGCTTCTGTTGTAATTGCAGCATCTTGCTTAAAAAAGTCAGGGTCATTAACCACAACTTGCTGAGCGTCTAACGCTTTTTCAAGTTGTTCCACTTTACTGGGTAATTCTTCTAATTCAAGTTTTAATTTGTAAGAGAGTTTATTACTTTTCTTTGGTGTTTTATCTTGGCTAACAACGGCCGGCTTTTCTTGTTTAATTTGTTGCTGTTGTTGTTTTTCTTGCTCTGCTAAATGAGCTGCATACGCTTCATAGTCGCTATAGCCTCCAACAATGTCGGTGATCTTGCCGTTACCTTCAAATGCCCATACAGAATTACAGGTATTATCAATAAATTCACGGTCATGGCTTACAATCAGCACTGTGCCCTGATATTGGTTGATGATCTCTTCTAAGAGCTCTAAAGTTTCAATATCAAGGTCATTGGTTGGCTCATCGAGAACAATAATGTTAGATGGCTTTAAAAATAACTTTGCTAATAATAAGCGGTTTTTCTCACCACCTGAAAGCGCTTTTACTGGCGTACGCGCTCTTGCCGGTGGAAATAAGAAGTCTTGTAAGTACCCTAGCACATGACGTGAGCGCCCGCCCATCATCACTTCTTGCTTACCTTCAGCGACGTTATCTTGTACTGTGGCTTCTTCATCAAGCTTTTGACGATATTGGTCAAAATAAGCAAACTCTAAGTTAACACCTTGCTTAACACTACCGCTATCTGCTGTTAAGTCACCAAATAAAATTTTAAGCAGTGTTGTTTTACCAATACCATTTGGCCCAACAAGGCCAACACGATCGCCACGCATAACAAGGGTTGAAAAGTCTTTTGCGATCACTTTATCTTTAAATGCATGACAGATGTTTTTCGCTTCGAATACTAATTTACCTGAACGATCTGCTGTTTCAATATTGAAGTCGGTTTTACCTACCTGATCAACACGCTGCTTACGCTCTTTACGTAACTCTTTTAAAGCGCGCACACGGCCTTCATTACGCGTTCTACGTGCTTTAATACCTTGGCGGATCCACGCTTCTTCTTCTGCTAAGCGCTTATCAAATAATGCGTTTTGTGTTTCTTCTACTTTTAAATCATGGGCTTTTTGTTCAAGGTAGGTCGCGTAATCGCCAGGGTACGAAACCAGCTTGCCACGGTCTAAATCAAGAATACGGGTTGCAACTGCTCGAATAAATGCACGGTCGTGAGAAATAAAAACGATACCGCCTTTAAACTCTTTTAAAAACTGCTCAAGCCAAATAACACTACTCATATCTAAGTGGTTGGTAGGCTCATCAAGTAGCAGTAAATCGGGTTCACTAACCAAGGCTCTTGCAAGAGCAACTTTACGTAACCAACCACCCGATAATGATTCAAGCTTGGCTTCTGGATCTAGCTCTAAACGAGATAAAACGAGCTGAATGCGGGTATCAAAACGCCAGCCATCAACAGTTTCTAATTGATTAGATAAACGCTCTAATTTGTTAAGTAATTTATCGTTATAGTCAGTTTGCATTTGATTACTAACTTGGTGATATTCTATCAGTAAGTTAGCGATGTCAGGCATGCCCTGCGCTACATAATCAAATACTGAGCCTGCCGCCCCTTTTGGTGGATCTTGCTCTAAACGAGAAATGCGAATACCGCCTAATTGGTTGATTTCGCCATCATCCAATGTCACTTGGCCATCAAGCACTTTTAGTAGTGTTGATTTACCAGCACCGTTTCGACCAACGATACAAACACGCTCACCTGACTCAATAACGGCATCGGCATCATCTAGTAGTGGATGCGTACCATAAGCGAGTTGAGCTTTGGCTATTCTGATTAAATCCATCGTGATTACTACTCTTATTCTTTATTATCAGCAATAAATTGCGCTAATTGCTCAGCATCAAAAGGCCAAAATAATTTCTCGCCTTGATGAGATTCCACAACCGGAATACTGGTTTGGTAAAGTTCAATCAGCTGTTCACTGTCCATAATGTCTTTTGCTACAAACGAAGCGTTTGCAGCAATTAATAATTCATCGGCCATTTCACACAGATGACAGCCATCAGTGTGGTACAAAGTAAAATTAGCCATGAGTAATAAGCCAGCTATTATGAATTTGCTTATTACGTTTAAAATCTGGTGATAAAGTCTTGTCAGAAATGTTTTCTGCTTTTAAACCCAGACCCATTAGCCCTACTTCATCCATACTAAAGCCACGCTTATTGTTTGAGAATATAAGCGTACCGTTCGGGCTTAAAATCTTCTTAACCCAGGTAAGAAGTTTGATGTGGTCGCGTTGAACATCAAACGCATCTTTCATACGTTTTGAGTTGGAGAACGTCGGTGGATCTAAGAAAATTAAATCATATTGGCCTTGTGCATACTCAAGCCACTTCAAGCAGTCTGCTTGCTCAAAACGATAACGGGTATTACTGATATCATTCAGAGCAAAGTTTTCTTGCGCCCACTTTAAGTAAGTTTTTGACATATCAACCGTGGTAATGGCTTTAGCACCACCCACAGCAGCATGCACAGATGCGCTGCCTGTATAAGCAAACAAGTTTAAGAAACGTTTGCCTTGTGCGTTTTGTTGGATATAACGACGAGCTAATCGGTGATCTAAGAACAAACCTGTATCTAAATAATCAAATAAGTTTACTTTGAACTTAGCGCCAAACTCTTCAACTACTTGAGTACGATTTTGTTTTGCTACCTTGGTATATTGCTCTTCACCTTTTTGCTTTTTACGCACTTTAACTGCAATATTTTCTGGTGCTATCTTTAACTGCTCAGAGGTCAAGCTGATCACATCTTGCAAACGTTTTTGAGCCGTATTGTCATCGATTTCTTTAGGTGCAGCATATTCAAAAATAACCGCTGAATCATCGTATACATCAACAGCTACGTTATATTCTGGAATATCCGCATCATAAACACGGTAGCAGCTTACTTCATTTTGCTTTAACCAGTTCTTTAAATTTTGCTTATTTTTCTTTAAACGGTTTGCAAAGGCTGTTGAACCTTCAAAATTAAGAGCCGGCTTATCTTCTTTGCTAAGTTCTACTTGTTTATCGTCAAGTTGGTAAAGATTTAATACAACATCTAACGGGCCATTTTTAAACTTATAGCGTTTTAACTTAACTAACTTTAATAACTTAAATAAGCTTTCGTCAGTGCCAAGTAAAGCAAGTTTCCAATGATTAAAGTGCTTTTTGAAGCCAACACCTAAACTACGGTGTAAGTTAATCAGCTCAGCCATTGAGCCTAAACGTTCACCATAAGGTAAGTTTGAAATCACCACACCAGGTAGTTTCGCAACTGAGGTTAACTTAGTGGCATCGCTTTGTTTAAACTTAATAACATTACCAAGGTCAGCACGCTCTGCGTTTTCTTGAGCTTTTGAAATCACACTGGCGTCAATATCATGGCCAATAAGCCAAAGTTTAGGATCTGTAATTTGGGCCGTTAGTTCTGCTTTTAATTCTTTGTATTTTTGAATTCGGAAACTAGGCAGGCGCTCAAAGGCAAAACCTTCACGGAATAAGCCCGGCGCTTCATTGCGTGCCATGCTTGCAGCTTCAATTAAAATGGTACCAGAGCCACAACATGGATCGAATAAAGGTTGCTGTACGTTTTCAAGCCAACCACTTCGTTTCACAAGAGCTGCAGCTAAATGCTCTTTAATCGGCGCTTTACCTTGATCTTGACGATAACCACGCTCAGATAAACGCGGGCCAGAATAATCGATATAAAGCGCAACACCTTGACGGTTCAACCTTGCTACAACACGTACATTGGCATTGTATTTATCAACATCAGGACGTTGCTCGAATAAATCCGCGAAGTAATCAACAATCGCATCTTTTACAACTAGACCTGAAAATTGCGTATTTTTTAAGTCGTTATTTGTACCACTAAAATCAACAGCAAAGGTTTGTTTAGGGCCAAACCACTCCTGCCAAGGCTGCAAGCGCGCAAATTGATAAAGGCTGTCTTTGTCTTTTACGCCTTCTTTTTCTTCTATCAGCATCATGATACGAGTCGCAAAACGGCTCGATAAACAAATCTTTTGTGCTAATAAGCTATCTGCTTCAAAACGTACAGAGCCCACGGTTTGTTTTGAGACTTCTGCACCTAGTGCTGTAAGCTCATCAACAAGTAAATTTTCTATTCCGATAGAAGTAAGTGCGATAAATTGCAAAGTAAAAACCCTTAAATGCTAATTGCGCAGGATTATAGCATAGCTTGGCGAACAAAAACGCCAACATTTGCAGGGATATTAGCTGGATTTTTACTTAGCTCACTAGGTTACAAATCTCGCGCCGCGATTAAATCGCCCCTAGAGTGAACAAATTTTAATTGACAAAGGTCAACACGCCCTAGGCTGATTTAAACTGTTTTTGTTGAATATAAACAGGATGGATACGGTTATTTAAAACCTTAATAGCCTCAAACTGTTCAAGAGAAAGGTTTTCGTCTAGTTGAAAGTGTTGGCTTAAGTTAATACACACTGAGGCTTCGCTTGAGTGGTCAACAATTAAAAACTCACCTTCTTGTGCCTGTGAGCACAACTTCACTACAGCTTCGACACTTGGCTGGCTGCCATGATACTCATGAAAGAACCAACTTTTTGCAAGTACTGGCTTTAAATGAAATTTGACCGCAGTGGCATTTAGCGCGATTTGGCAAAGCTCTGCAGGGTTCCATAGTGAGAAAGTTTCGAGGTATTGATAAACTTGCTGATAAAATGCAGCGTCTTCAAGGCTAAAGTTAGGCTCTTGTAAAACAGCATCGGTGAGTTGGCGAAGTTTGTAAGGCGTGCACAGTTGTATATCTTGGTCTAGGTCAACCAAAAGACGATTATTTTTTGCACAAGCAAGCCATTTCCATTGCTTAGATGCTTGTAACATGTCTCCTCCCTAACGAATAAATACTGTGCGCATAATCACAAATTATAACTAAAGCAGACCATTAATAAAATGATTTATTAGAACATTTTATTAATGATCAATTGCTTAGATAACTGATCCTTATAAGCTATTTAGGATCGTTTTTACCAATTCTGGGCCTTTATAAATGAAACCAGTGTAAACTTGTATAAGGTCTGCACCTGCTGCAAATTTCTCTTTTGCCGAATCAGCATCATCGATGCCACCCACACCAATGATAGGTAGTTTACCTTCGGTTAAGCGCTTAAGTTCACTAACCACGTGGGTTGAACGCTGACGCACAGGCTGGCCTGATAAACCACCCGCTTCATTTGCGTACTGTTGACCTTGTACCATTGCGCGCTCAAGTGTGGTGTTTGTAGCAATAACACCATCGATCTTATTGTTGATCAATGACTCACTAACTTGGCCGATTTGTACTTCATCAAGATCAGGGGCGATCTTAACTAGCATAGGCACTTGTTTGTTATGTTTAGCAACTAGATCAAGTTGCTCATTCTTTAAGCTTTGCAATAAGTCATCAAGCGCTTCGCCGTATTGTAAATCACGAAGACCTGGGGTATTCGGTGAAGAAATATTTACTGTGATATACGATGCATGCTCAAATACTTTTCGCATACAGTGAATGTAATCATCTTTACCCTGCTCGTTTGGTGTATCTTTATTTTTACCAATATTAATACCTAGAATACCGTCGTATTTCGCTGCTTTAACATTGTTAACTAGGTTATCAACGCCCTTATTGTTAAAGCCCATGCGGTTAATAATCGCATTTGATTCAGGTAAGCGGAAAATACGTGGTTTATCGTTACCCGCTTGAGGACGTGGTGTAACAGTACCTACTTCAACAAAACCAAAACCCATTTGCGAAAATGCATCAATACACTCGGCATTTTTATCTAAGCCTGCCGCTAAACCTACTGGGTTTTTAAACTCTAAACCTAGAAAATTGACGGGTTTATTAGGGACAGATTGAGACCACGCAGCACTCAATGGCGTATGAGCAAATCGGCGTAAATTATTAAGTGCAAATTCATGAGCCCACTCCGCATCACGGGTAAACATAAAACGGCGAGCTAGATCATAAAACATGGTTTGTTCCTTAGGTAAAAATAAACAAGGTAGCCGTTTATAAACGGACCATTGCAAATTAAGGGCAAAAAAATACCCCAGCGAGCTGGGGTATGTATTTTAACGACTTTTCACTTATTTGGAAGTGTCACAGTTGTGGCTTAACAACATTAGTTCACGAAGTGCCACTGAGAACTTCGCAAAATCATGGCTTTGCGATGTTTTGAACTCAGATAGCATCTGCTTCCAACGTTGTAATAGTAGATCTTGGTTATCCATCCACTCATCAATTTGTGCATCAATGTCTTTGCTGTCTGCAGCAAAGCTATTAAGTACCACAGCTGATAATGTACGTTGTTGCCAATCCAGCTCTTCACGGTAAGAAGCACGAGCAAGTGCTTGCCAGTGGTTCGCAACTGGTTGGTTGGTGATTTGGTCAAGGAACCAATGTAAGCCCATACGCGCACCTAGCTTGAAGTAGGTGTTAGAAACCATATCAATGCTACGCTCTGAGTTATAAGCGATTTCAGCTAAGTCCATTACAGAGAATAAGCTTGATAGTGACACAATACGTGTTGCAAGGGCTTTTGGTACATTGCTGTCAATTAGCTTCTCTGCCGCTTTTACTAAGCGCTCGCTTTCTTTTTCAACCATGTAGCTGTTTAAGTTTTCACTTAAATCAGCAAATGTTGGTGCAAAGAACTCAATTGCTTGCTCAATCGTTTGTGCTTTATTGCGATGACGTAAGAACCAACGTGTTGCACGACGAACCGTACGACGTAATTGATATAGCATTTCTGTTTGTACAGCTGCTGGGATCTTATTATCAAGTGCAACAATTGATGACCATGTTTCTGGCATCTGGAACACTTCTTTTGCAATTGAGTAGCAAAGTGCGATTTCAGCTTCGTTAGCACCTGTTTCTTCGTGCATACGAACCATAAAGTTAAGACCCATATCGTTAACGATGTTATTTGCAAGTTTCGTTGCAATAATCTCTTTACGAAGTGGGTGGTTATCCATTGCATCGTTGAACTTCTCACGAAGTGGCACTGGGAACGACTTAACTAATAACTGACGGTAGTAAGGGTTTTCAGTGATTTCATCAACCACTAGAGACTCTTTAAGAACCATCTTCGCGTAAGAAACAAGTACAGAAAGCTCTGGACGAGTTAAATCTTTACCCGCTGCTGCGCGCTCTGCAAGTTCTTCATCAGTTGGAATGAACTCGATTGCACGGTTAAGCTTGCCATCTTTTTCAAGGGCATGGATGAAACGTACTTTTTCTTTAAGCGTTGACGTACCTTTTGATTGAGTAATCGATAAGGTATGCGTTTGACGGTAACAGTCTTTTAATACTAACTCAGACACTTCATCAGTCATTGAATAAAGTAACTCATCACGCTGTTTACGTGTTAAGTCACCTTCAGCAACTAGGCCATTAAGTAAGATCTTGATGTTTACTTCGTTATCTGAACACGCAACACCACCTACGTTATCGATGAAGTCAGTGTTAACACGACCGCCTATAGCCGCAAATTCGATACGACCTAATTGAGTCGCACCTAAGTTACCGCCCTCACCTAAGATCTTCGCACCAAGCTCAGAACCGTTAATACGAAGTGCATCATTAGCACGGTCACCAACATCAGCATCAGTCTCTTTAGAGTTCTTGATGTAAGTACCGATACCACCATTCCAAAGTAAATCAAACTCCATCATAAGAGCTGCTTTGATTAACTCGTTAGGTGTCATGCTCGCTTTCTTAGTGCCAAGCATTTTCTTCATTTCTGGGCTTAAGCTAATTGATTTAGCCGCACGAGAGAAAATGCCACCACCTTGTGAAATAAGGTCTTTATTGTAATCTTCCCAAGAAGAACGCGGTAGATTAAATAAACGCTCACGCTCTGGGTAAGATGTCGCTGCATCTGGATTTGGATCAACAAAGATGTGCATGTGGTTAAACGCTACTTGTAAGCGAATGTGCTTAGAAAGCAACATACCATTACCAAATACGTCACCCGCCATATCGCCGATTGCCACCACAGTGAAATCAGTTGTTTGACAGTCAATGTCCATTTCACGGAAATGACGTTTAACAGATTCCCACGCACCTTTTGCTGTGATACCCATTTTCTTGTGGTCGTAACCTACCGAGCCACCTGATGCGAATGCATCACCTAGCCAGAAGTTATATTCATTTGCGATGCCGTTTGCAATATCAGAGAAAGTCGCAGTACCCTTATCGGCAGCAACAACTAAATACGGGTCATCTTCATCATGACGAACAACATTAACTGGTGGAACAATCTCACCACGTTCAATGTTATCTGTGATATCTAATAAACCACGGATGAAAATCTTGTAACACTCTTGGCCTTCTTTGAAGAATGCTTCACGGTCTGTCGGTAGCTGTTTACATACGAAACCACCTTTCGAACCTACTGGCACGATAACCGTGTTTTTAACTTGTTGCGCTTTAACAAGACCCAGCACTTCAGTACGGAAATCTTCACGACGGTCAGACCAACGTAAACCACCACGAGCAACTTTACCACCACGTAAATGTACACCTTCAACGCGCGGCGAGTATACAAAGATCTCAAACGCAGGCAGTGGTAATGGCATTTCTGGGATCATAGAAGGCTGAACTTTGAACGATACGTATGACTTAAATTGGCCGTCCGCTTCTTTTTGGAAGAAGTTCGTTCTAAGAGTTGCGTTGATCATATCAACGTATAAACGGATGATACGGTCATCATCTAGGTTCGCTACGTTTTCTAGTTCAAGATTAACTTGTGCAACTAGCTTCTCAAGTGTCTTCTCACTGCCAGGGTTCTTAACTGAGAACTTTTTAGTGAATAAGTTAACGATTTGCGATGCAATGTGTGGGTAATTTGCAAATGTGCTTTCGATGTAAGTTTGCGAGAAAGTTACACCAATTTGACGCATGTATTTAGCGTAGGCACGTAGAATAGACGCTTCACGACCTGTTAAGCCACCCATTAATACTAAACGGTTGAAACCATCGTTTTCTAAGCGGTTATTCCACACGTTCGTTAACGCTGCACGGAAACGCGCTGACACTTTATCAAAGTCAGCAATACCCTTGTTGTCAATTAGCATGGTGAAGTCCATGATCCAATTAACTTTACCGTCAGTCGTTTTTACTGAGTAAGGTGTTTCACCTACTACGCGTAAACCAAAGTTTTCTAACATCGGCATTACGTCAGATAAGTGGATTGGTACATCTTTATGGAATAAGCTTAAACGAACAACATTTGTGTTTGCTTCTTCTTGTGGACGGTAGAACAACATCTCAAGTTTGTTCTCGTCGTTTAGAAGTTCTAGCTTTTCAATATCAACAACCGCTGCACTTGGTAGAACCTGGTCTTTATAGGCACTTGCAAACGCTTGTGCATATTTACGGTTTAGTTCTTTACCGCGTGCTTCACCTGCGCTTTCAAGTAGTGCAGATTGGAGTCTATCTTCCCAAGTACGGGCAGCTTCAATTAGGTTGTTTTCGATGTCTTTCACGTTATATTCAATATTATTGTCAGTCACACGCACCGTGTAATGTGTACGGGCTAATGTTGACTCAGAGAAGAAAGTAGTAAATTCGACTTTTTCGTCAGAATTAAATGCATTGGCTAAGATACGTTGCGTTTCACGACGTAGTGCCGTGTTATAGCGCTCACGCGGAACATATACCATGCAAGAGAAGAAACGGCCATATGCGTCTTTACGCACAAAAATACGGCACATATCACGCTCTTGTACTTGTAATACGCCCATGGCAACTTCAAGTAGTTCAGCTTCACGTGCTTGCACAAGTTCATCACGTGGATACGTTTCTAAAATATTTAATACCGCTTTATATGCATGAGTGCCTTTAGCAAAGTCACACATTTCCATAATGCGGTTAATCTTACTTTTCAGTACAGGTACATCAGCGGCGCTGTTGTTGTAAAAGCTTGATGAGAATAAACCAAGGAAGCGGTCTTCACCAATTACATTGCCCTCATCATCAAAACGCTTGATACCCACGTAGTCGATGTATGCAGGACGATGTACACGAGACACTGAATTTGTTTTCGTTAAAATTAATAAGTTGCTGCTTCGCGCTTCTTGGCGCGCTACTTCAGGTAACTCAGAAAGTAAACGGCTATGCTCTTCGTCTGTGTTTTTCATTAGACCAAGGCTAGTGCCCTTTTTACCTTTTAACTGGTAATCACCTTGCACTGGCGAAAGTTCATACTCACGGTAACCCATTAGCGTAAAGTTATCTTTAGCTAACCAGTCTAAAAACTCTACCGTTTCTGCAACTTCGCTTTCGTTATTATTATGGTGGCGTTTAGGTAAGTCTTTCGTTACCGCAATTAGCTTTTCACGAATTGGCTGCCAATCTTCTACAGCGATAGATACGTCAACTAACACAGACTCAAGTTCTTTTTTGAAAGACTCAATTACTTTTGCATCTGTTTGACGATCAATTTCGATAAAGAACACAGTTTTTGTCGACGTTGATTCTTGCTCTGCTTTTAAGCTTGAAATACCGGTGATTTTAGCATTTTTATCACGTTGGATTTTCAGCGGAGAGTGAAGTAATAAGTGAGAAGCGATGTTTGCGCGAGTCATGGCCATGCGCACAGAATCAACGAGGAAAGGCATGTCTTTCGCGATGATTTCAACAATAGTGTGCGATGACTGCCAGCCATCTTTTGCTACTTCAGGATTGAAAACACGGACAACCGCGTCATCAGAATTATTTTTTTCTAGCGAGTTCCATAGGCTTAGTGCAGCGCCATATAAGTCACTATCGTTGCGATGAGCCAAATCCTCTTTAGACATATTGCTGTACAAGGCTTTGGCGAATTTCTCAACGAGTAACACATTATCAGCGTGAACTTTTTTCTGGATCAGCTTACAGACATTATCTAAGATAACCGAGGCTTGCCCTTCATTTCGTGTCATTGTATGTTCCTTAATCTATACTACTTATCGATTAGTAGAATATTTGTACAGCCATTTATTAGCGTGGAGTCAGGTAAATTCTAACTCTTTTACAGCTAATAAACAGCCTTTTCGATGAAATCATTTTAAGCTTTTCAGCTATTTGGTCATCTATTCACAAAATATAGATATAAATGGCCATTACTGGCCATATTGGAGCACAATTATTCACATTATTTTTTCTGGTCAGTCCAGAGAAAGCTACCAATTGCAGGTAAAAGTAGTACTGCACCCAACATGTTAACCAAAAACATGAAGGTTAGCAGGATACCCATATCCACTTGGAACTTCAGATCAGAGAAAATCCATGTGCTAACACCAATGGCTAAGGTAATACCTGTGAACAGCACTGCACTACCACGCTCTGCTAACGCATTACGATAAGCTACTTCCAGTGCCACACCTTGTTTTAGCTGCCCCATCATTGATGAAAGTATGTAAATCCCGTAATCGACACCAATACCAACACCTAAAGCGATAACTGGTAATGTCGACACTGTTAAACCTATTTCAAGTTGTACCATCAACGCTTGCGCTAAGGTTGATACGATGTACAGAGGTAATACAACCGCGACCGTTGCCTTAACACTTCTAAAGCTAATTAAGCATAGCAGGATTACGGCGCCGTAAACGTAAAGCATCATAGGTAGCTGTGCAGCCGATACCGACTCGTTCGTTGCAGCCATCACACCGACAGGGCCTGACGCTAGCTTAAACTTTAATTCATCGGTTTCTTCAGCCTTAGCAAACTCTTTAACTTTAGCTACCACATGGTCAATTGTTTCTGCTTTGTGGTCATTTAAGAAAATAATCACAGGCATTACAGAGCAGTTACCATCAAGTAAACCTGAGCTTGTTTCAACGCGTGAAGTAGCTTGCACTAAACTTGCCGTGTTGCGCGGCAGGCTTTGCCATTTTAGGTTACCTTCGTTGAAGCCGGCATTCACAGATTGCGCAACTGAGCTTAAGCTCACAGCGGATTGTACCCCTGCAACGTTTTCCATCTGCCATTGGAAACGACTAATACGCTCCATAACATCATGCTCAGTACACGCAGCAGGATACGCTTCTACAATCACTTTTAGGATATCTGATGAAATAGTGTATTTATCAGAAATCAAAAAGGTGTCTTGGTTATAGCGGGCATCTTGGTGCAAAGATGGCGCACCAGCATGTAAGTCACCAATACGCATTTTGTCAGCTTGCCAGTAACCCACTGCAAATAACACAGCCGTTAAGACGATAATAAAACCAGCTGTTTTACGATCAGTCGCTTTTACTAATAGCTCGCGTAACTTGTCTAGTAGATTTGGTTTGTCTGTGTGAGTACCTGCTTGAATATGCACAGAGCCTTCAAAGCGCATGTACGATGCCCATACAGGTAATAAAATTAAGTTAGTGAAAATAATTACCGCTACACCCAAACTCGCTGTGATAGCAAGTTCACGAATAATACCAATATCAATGGTGAGTAAGGTTAAAAAACCAATTGTGTCTGATAGCAGTGCAATACCACCTGGGATCAGAAGTGCTCTAAAGCTTGCCTGACAACAAACCCGAGTTGAACTACCCGTAGACACTTTTTTACCGATGTCATTAATCATTTGCACGCCATGGCTTACACCAATCGCAAACACTAAAAACGGCACTAAAATTGACATAGGGTCTAAACCAAAGCCTAAGCTTGAAAGCAAGCCTAACTGCCAAACAACAGCAATGATTGAACAGGCAATTGGTAAAATAGTCAGTTTTAAAGAATGGCAGAACAGCCAAACCATTACGAATGTGAAAGCAATGGCAATAGCAAAAAATAACAGTACGCCTTTAGCACCCTCTGCTACATCCCCTGCCATTTTCGCAAAACCGATAATATGAATACTGACCTTGTCAGTACTTAGCGGTTCACGAACTTGTGTTTCTAGCTTTTCTGCAAACGCTAAAGTGTCGAGTTTTTCTTGCGTTTGTGGGTCAGTCTCGAGTAGCTGAGCGGTTACCATTGCACACGAATAGTCACTGGCAATCATGCGACCAACGACTTTTGCTTTTTCGATGTTCTCTTTAACTACCGCAAGACCACGTTTATCAGCGGTGAAGTTTGCCGGAATAATTGGACCGCCAGCAAAACCATCTTCAACCACTTCAACAAAGCGCGCACTTGGTGCGAAGATTGAATTTACCAATGGGCGATTTACACCCGGGATAAAGTAAAGCTGATCATGAACTGCTTTAAGTTGGGTGAAAAATTCCTCATTAAAAATATCACCATCTGCATCACAGACAGAAATTAAAATGCTGTTAGCTCCGCCAAACTGTTTTTCATGTTTGGTGTAAACTTTCATGTAGTCATGATTAAGCGGAATATTTTTATTAAACGACGCGTCTAATTGAATTTGTGTTGCTTTGAATAATAAGAAACAGGTGATCAAAGCAAAGGAAATAATTGCGAATAAGCGATGACGAAACACCGCTCTTTCTAAAATATCTAAAAAACCACGCATTACGGATTCAACTCCTTCACTTTAATGCCATTTTCTGAAGCCATAATTAGTTTGTCTTGAAACACAACACCATCAAGTAACGATTTACCATCAGCCATTTGTTGTTCTGTTAATTGGCCATCCTCAATTTGGAAAATCACCCCGCTGTTGGCAAATAATAACCACTGGTTGTTGTATTTAATTGCGCTATTTACGGTTGCATAATTGTCGTGTGGTATTTGTTGCCACTGTTCACTGCCTGCTTGGCGAGTGAAAATGTTGCCTCGAAGGCCTGCAACTAGATCTTCACCACCTTGATCTGCAGTTGACGCAAACGTAAAGAAAGAGCCCATATAGATCTCTTCAAGACGCTGCCATGTTTGACCATTGTCAAAACTTTGTGCCATTAAACCCATTTCACCGGCTAGAAATAGACTCTCCTCAGTTTTAACGATGCGATTAAAATGCGGCAGTATTGAAGCAGTTTCAATTTCATAGCCTTCTGGGTCACTGTCTTTTAAATCATTGAGGTATTCACGGTCTTCTTCAAATAACAGGCTATCTAAAAAACGTTTCTGCCACGTTTGGCCACCATCGTTAGTTTCAAAAAACATTCCGTATGCACCAACTGCATAGCCATGTTTTTCAGTAGTAAATAAAATATCTAAACATGGCTTATCCATGTTTGGTAAAGATTGCTGTAACTGCCAGGTTTTTCCTGCATCTACAGTATTAATGATGGTTGCATCATGACCACAGGCCCAGCCTAAATCGTTATTATAAAAATCAACGGCTGTTAACAGCACTTGAGTAGGCACACTGGCTTGTTGCCAAGTTTGAGCGTCTGTACTTGTGATAACCACACCGTGTTTGCCAACTGCAATGAGATTAGGGCCAGCTAGTTCAATGTCGGTGAGAAGAGTTTTGTTTGCGTTAACAGCGCTAATCGCTTGTTGCGGCATAGGCATGTCTTGAGCAAAACATGAAGCACTATAAGCAAGACAGGCATAAAGCAAATACTTCATAAAGATAAATCGCCTTCGAAAAAATAAAAAGAGAAGTCAAAAAAGCCACTGAGAAATCTATTGCGTGTACTGATGACTTACGCGAATTGCAAAAGGCACCTGGGGTCAGGTGCCTTAATTTGATTAACGACCTTCGCGGCGTAATGCGCTTGAAGTAAACTCGTTATCGTTGAATGATTGTGAGAAATCATACATTTTTTCTTGGTTGTCTAAACCAATTGCTAAATAACGACGAGAGTTAAGGTCATGGTAAACTTCTAGCGTACTCCAATGAGTTGGTACTTCATAGTAGTTAAGACCATGCGCCATCGCTACACGATACATTTGATCACGGTTATCATAGATATCCGTTACATGTACTTGCCAGCTGTCTTCATCAATATAGAAAACACGTTTTTTATAGATATGACGCGTGCCATCTTTAAGGTTCGCTTCAACAACCCAAACACGGTGTTTTTCATAACGAACATGTTCAGGATTGATATGACCTGCTTGCAGAATATCATCGTAGCTTAGTTTGTCGCTGTGAAGCTTATAGCTGTTATAAGGAATATAAAGCTCTTGCTTACCTTTTAATGTCCAATTGTAACGATTTGGAGAACCGTTGAACATATCAAAGTCATCAGTTGTACGTAAGCTATCTGCAGCTGTTCCCGGTGCATCATAGGCAACATTAGGTGCACGACGAACACGACGCTGACCTGAGTTGTATGTCCATGCTTGGCGTGGCGTTAAGATTTGGTCCATTGTTTCATGAACTAGTAACGCAGTACCAGCAAGACGCGCTGGCTCAGTTACTTTTTGCTTAAACTTAAACAAGATATTAGATTCTTGTAGCTTTTCAGGCGTTGCTTCAGGTGATGAATACTCAACTAACAGTTGCTCATCAAAACCTACATAGTTATATGAACCAGATGCTGTCGGTGCAGCTTGGCCACCAGAACGCTCAATTGATAAACCACGGAAACGTAATAAGTGGTTCCAAATAGCTTCTAAGCCATCTTTAGGGATTGGGAACGGAACACCCACAGCAGTGTTTTTAATACCGTTACCGCCTTCTACTAACTCAGCTGTCGTTGCATACTTTTTAGTTGCATCATATACAAACTGAGGATAAGACGCGCTACGACGTGTTGGATAGATGTTCATCTTAAACGTATCAGGATAAGTATTGAATAATTCAATTTGACCTGGGCTTAAGAAATCTTTGTACTCGGCTACATTCGATTTATCAATCGTGAATAAGATTTTATCATCAGCATACGGATCAGGATGATGCATTCCCGGTTTATAACCAGCAGGTGGTGTTGTGATACCACCATCCCAAGCTGGGATAGAACCGTCTTTATTCGCAGCTTTTTCTGCGCCAATAGGTGTTAAATCTTTACCTAAACGTGCCGCTTCATCAGCGGTAATTTTTGCAAGTACACTTGAGCTTGCGAAAACGCCACAAAATGCTGCAGCAATGAGGGTAGGTTTTCTAATAATCATAATTTACCCTTAGATTGAATATTTAATATTGAAAGATACATAATCGCGGTCAGAGAAAGTATTCGTTGCGCCACCACCCCAGAATGAGTTGTAGCTAAAGTCGAACGACCACGCATTTTGATAGTTGAAGTTCATAGTAACACCGAGCGATTTACGGTCTTCAACAAATAGGAACATTGGATCAGGTGTAATACCATTCACATCGTGCGAGAACACAAAACGTGGAGAGAAGTTAACACCACTGAAGAAGTTATAATAATCACCTTTCGCAATTAAACGATAACCCCACGCAGAAGCCGTTGGGAACGGGTTCGTTTCAGGACCATTAGAAAGACCTAAGTGCAGTGTTGAATAATCATCACTTAATGGGCCTTGCATAATACCGCTTCGACCAGTACCAGCAACATTTAAACGAAGCTCATCGTAATCTGGCATATCGTTAATGCGTACACCACCAATTTCACCAACTACCGCCCAGCTATCAGCTCCAAGTGAAGGGCCAAATAGGTGTGTTGCTGTAAATTGTAATTGTGCAGTGTTACGTAGGATAAATCCTTGTGCTACTTCACCAGGGCCTACAACGCTTGTAGCATCGCCTGGGCTCATTTGTGAAATACCAGCAAAGTCAGGACGAATACCTGCAACTGCTAATTGCTCTGGCATACCCGCATATAAAAGCTCTACGTCATCAATTTGCAGAGGCTCATCTTGGCGGAATGCAAATTCACCAGCAAGTGCCGTTTCGCCTACTGATGTATTGAAGCTAAGACCGTACAGTTTAATATCTTCTGGGTATTCTAACTGACCTTTAGTGAACGCTTGTAAACTAGTTACATTATCTTCTGTGATATCTGTAGTTAATAACATACCGATATCAGCAGCGATTGCCGCATCAGTGAAGTTTGATACCTGACCAGAAATTACCGGACGACGGCTATGATAGTTAATGTGGTATAACGCCACTTCAGTGTCGTTTAATTCAGGTAAGTACATACCTAAACGTAAACCATACTGGCCGCCATCGTCTGGCTCGTTTTTACCTGCACCACCTTTGCCTTTTAACGCCACTTTGGTTGGGTAAGCTAAGTACATTTGCGCCATCATTGCTTGGCCTTGTGCAGATGTAGGATCAACACCTTGCGAGCGAACAATGTCATCTAAATTATTTAAGCTTTCAGTTAAGAACGCTAAATCGATATCCGGGTTAGACGTGAAGCCCAATTGGATATTTTGCTGATAACCATTTTCTGACGCGAAATCGTTCGTCGAGAAGTATGTACCAGCCGCTGGAAGACGTGTTTCATGCCACTCATATTGGTAGAAACCTTCTAGCGTTAAGTTATCTGTGATGCCTAGTGATGCCCAAAGCATACCAACAGGTATGAAAGCTTCTTTTAACTCTGCACCTGGCGCTTTTAAACGATCGATATCAACTGGGTTAACGTTAATACCATGAGAAATCAAGGTACTCTCACCCCAGTTCACAACTTGTTGGCCTAAACGAATAGACAGCGGGTTACGGCCTTCATTTAAATCAAAGTTTGCCCATACATAAGCGTCTAGTAAACGTAAATCAGCACACACTTGTTCTTTTGTGTCGTCATCGTCACATGGGTCTACTTTGTTACCTGATGTTGGGTTGCTATAAGCGAAATCACCATCCATCAATGCAAAGTCGTAAAAATACATAAAGCGAGTGAAGAAACCAAAATTATCTTTGCTGATTGATAACTCATGGTTACCTTTTAATAATTTTGAGAATGAATCGCCACTATCAAAATTGAGGTTACCTGCATCACCATTATTTGAGTATGCACCTGGTTGGTTCCATACATCAGCAGAAGAATAAATAGGATTTAAAGCAGAATGATAACCCGTCCAGTCAAATGAAGGATTATTACTCTTACCTATATGTTGAAAATCTCGGTCTTCAACACGAATGCTTTGGCCATAAGAGAAGTTAGAGTCAAAACGTATATCGAAGTCACCTAACTCAAAGTTTGCCGCATGCAAAGATGTGCTTGAGAGTCCGAGTGTAGCCGCCGCGAGTCCCAAAGCTATTTTGTTTTTAACAAAAAGCGATCGTTTTATCATTGTGTTCATCCCCCTGTAACGGGTTGTTTTGTGATCAAATTGTTGTTTTTAGTATCTTTCTAACGATAGAAGCGAAACAGTAAAATTACAATATAGAACGCGTTCAATCGGTTAATATTTATTTAAAAATGTGACGTTTACGTATTGGTAAGACGTCATACCAGATATTTTATACACGTAAATTAACAATAGAACAAATCGAATTAACAAAAATATAATAAATTTAGCGAATTGGGGACAGTGAAATTTAGCATTTTAGACGACAAATATTACAAAAAAAGCAGCTAATGCTGCTTTTTTAACTAATTTTCTCGAGTTTTAAAAACTGATTTTCAGCCGTTAATGTCAACCTAAAGCGCCCTCTTATTCCTAGCGAAGAAATAAAAGGACGCAAATGGTTAGCGTCAAAGCGAACTGTCTTACCACCATCTTCTGTGACTTGCACAGATTTATATTTACCATGATAGTAATCAAGACACTCTGAGTAACTCAGATACAAGGCAAAATAGTACTCTGTCATTAACTTTCGAGTGCTTTCTCTACTTTTTCAAACAGATCATCACTGAGGCCGTCTAAATCAGCTAAACGTTGAAGTTGTGCTTTCATTGCCGCAGAACGATTTTCATCATAGCGTTTCCATGACATAAATGGCGTTAGCATGCGTGATGCATTTTGCGGGTTAATATCATTAAGCTTCACTAATAAGTCACCTAATAGCTGGTACCCTTCACCATCGGCTCGATGGAATTGAGTGATATTAAAGTGGCTAAAGCTACCAACCAAAGCACGAACACGATTAGGATTACCAAAGTCAAAACTTGGGTGATCATAGAGCGCTTTAATATCACTAATACTCGTTGCTGAATCTTTCATCGCTTGCAGTGCAAACCATTTATCCATAACGAGTACATCATGACGCCATTTAGCATCAAACTCTGTTAAAAGAGTATCACATAGTGAGTGATTTGCTTTTACTACAGCACTTAATGCAGCAAGTGCATTAGTCATATTATTACTGTGGGCAGACTCTTCGATAAGGCCATTAACGTCGCTGTGATTTGTTTTCGCTAAATAGTGTAAACAAAGTTGCTTAAGAGCACGCACTGCAACGGCTGTAGCAGATGTTGAACCATCATCTTCAAGCGCGTTATAACAATTAACCAATGATTCTGTTAGGAAGTTAGCAATTTGCGATTCAAATGCATTTTGAACAGCAATAATGTCATCAACAGGGATGACGGCATATTCTGCCGCAAGAGTATCGTAGCTAGGTAGTTTTAACAGCTCAGCAATCAGTGCAAGGTCACCTTCACGATTATCAACTAATAGCTTTAATGCTGACAAGATATCATCAGATAAGCATGCTTCACCACTGGCAATCGCCGCTTTCATTTCATTAGTAAATAAGCGCTGCTGAGCATCCCAACGTGAAAAGTCACTGCGAGCAAAACGCATAATATGTAACAGATCCGCTGCAGATGTATTTTGATTAACGATGCATGGCGCAGAGAAATCTTCTAGTAGCACTGCGACTGGGCGCTGTTTAATGCCCTCGAAAACAAACTGCTGTGTTTTTTCTGTGACATTCAATACCGAATCTTGTGGCTGATTATCAATCACAAGAGGTAGCGTCTGCCCTTCACTATCTAAAAGTTCAATAGCAAATGGAATATGCAGTAAGGCATTGTTAGGCTGATTATCAGGTGCAAACTGCTCAATGCTTAATGTGAAAGTTTGGTTTTGTTCATCATACGCTTGCTCAATATTGAGCTTAGGTGTACCCGCTTGACTATACCAGCGCTTAAATTGCGTTAAATCAATGCCAGACGCATCACTCATGGCAGCCACAAAATCATCACAAGTAACTGCTTGTCCGTCATGGCGCTCGAAATACAATGCCATACCTTGCTGGAACTTCTCTTCTCCCAGTAAGGTGTGCATCATACGAATAACTTCAGCCCCTTTGTCATACACAGTCACTGTATAAAAGTTATTCATTTCAATGACTTTTTCAGGGCGAATTGGGTGAGCCATCGGGCCTGCATCTTCACTAAATTGGTGAGTACGCATGACTTTAACCGCATCAATGCGATTAAGCGCACGTGAGCCTAAATCACTACTAAACTCTTGGTCACGGAAAACCGTTAAGCCTTCTTTTAACGACAGTTGGAACCAGTCACGGCAAGTCACACGGTTGCCGGTCCAGTTATGGAAGTACTCGTGACCTACAATTGATTCAATCGTATGATAATCTTTGTCTGTGGCTGTTTCTTGATTAGCAAGAACACATTTAGAGTTAAAGATATTCAGGCCTTTATTTTCCATTGCACCCATGTTGAAGAAATCAACGGCAACAATCATGTAAATATCTAAATCGTATTCAAGGTTAAAACGCTCTTCATCCCATTGCATTGATTTCTTTAAAGAAGTCATGGCATGAGGCGTTTTTGATAAATTACCTTTATCAACAAACAAAGCTAATTCAACTTTTCGCCCAGACTGCGTCGTGTAATGGTCACGTAACACGTCAAAATCACCGGCGACTAATGCAAATAAGTAGCTAGGCTTTTTAAATGGGTCTTGCCATTTTACAAAATGACGACCGTCATCTAAGTTACCTGATTCAATTTGGTTACCATTAGACAGTAAGTGAGTGTACTTTTTGTCGGCAATAATTGTGACATCAAAGCTGGCAAGTACGTCTGGGCGGTCAAGGTAATAGGTAATCTTTCTAAAACCTTCAGCTTCACATTGCGTACAGTAAGCACCACCCGACAAGTACAAACCTTCTAAAGAGGTATTCGTTTGCGGATCAATATGGTTTTCAATTTTCAGAATAAAGCTTTCAGGTAAGTTATGAATGATCAGCTTTTCATCTTCTAGCGTGTAATCATCATACGCTTTGTCATCAACCATCAATGAAATAAGCGTTAAATCAACACCATCTAGCGCAAGATCTGCATTGCTTTCATCGGTACGATTGATTGTCATTGTTGACTGCACTGATGTTTTTAAAGGGGCTAATTCGAAACGTAAATCGATGTGTTGGATTGAAAATTGTGGGGCTTGGTAATCTTTTAAATATTGAGCTTGAGGTTTACTCGTAGCAGACATTACTGACTCCAAATGGCCCTGCTTAGCAGGGCCTAAATAGTTTATTCGGCGTTAGCTTCTTGTTTAAGATGTTTTGGGGTAATACGTAAAATTTTGATACCAAAATAGGCATAAACAACCGCTAAGAATGGATTAATTAAATTAAAGAACGCGTACATTGCATAGTCAAATGGATTGATTAGTAAAACACTTTGCATATAGGCACCACAGGTATTCCAAGGAATAAGTGGGCTAGTAATTGTGCCACCATCTTCTAATGTGCGAGATAAGTTAACAGGCTTTAAACCGCGTTTTTCATATTCGTCTTTAAACATACGTCCAGGAACAACAATCGCGATATATTGGTCAGCTGCAACCGCATTGGTACCAATACACGTTGCAATCGTTGCAGTGATAAGAGAACCCGTGCTTTTAGCAATTTTTAAGATGCTCTTAACGAACATATCAAGTAAGCCGGTTTTTTCCATGATAGCGCCAAACATCAAGGCCGTCATAATCAGCCAAGTGGTTGTTAGCATGCCAGCCATACCACCACCGCTTAATAGTGAATCCATTTTTTCATCGCCAGTGTCAATGCTGAAACCATCGAAGAATGTTGTCCAAACTAATTTGAAGTAACCAATTGCTTGGCCTTGTGATGCATCAATTTGACTATTAATTAAATCTGATTGAAATAACATAGCCCAAATTGCACCTAACACCGCACCAATCGAAATAGCTGGGAAAGCTGGCATTTTACGAATTGCTAAAAACAGCAACACCACCAGTGGTACTAGCATTTCAAAACCAATATTAAAGTTTTGTTCTAATAAATTAACGATTTCATCAATACGTCCAGCTTCAGCAGAACCGCCGGCATTAAAGCCCATAAAAATAAAAATAATTAACGCAATAATGAAGCTTGGCACTGTAGTCCAAAGCATGTGATGAATATGCTCAAATAAGTCAGCCCCTGCCACTGCTGGTGCTAAGTTCGTTGTTTCAGAAAGTGGGCTTAATTTATCACCAAAGTAGGCACCAGAAATGACAGCACCTGCCGTGACGACTTGCTCTAAACCAAGACCAGTTGCAACACCTAATAACGCCACACCGATAGTCGCAGCTGTAGTCCAAGAGCTACCAATACTCATAGCCACAATGCCACAAATCAAACAGCTAGCGGCATAGAACCAGCTAGGATTGATAATTTGTAAGCCATAGTAAATTAGAGTGGGTACTGTGCCAGATAACAGCCAAGTACCGATTAAGGCACCCACCATTAACAGTATAATGATTGCTCCAAGGGATAAGGTGATCCCCTCGATCATGGCTTGTTCTAGTTTCTTCCAGGTGTAACCATTTTTTAAGCCAATTAATGCCGCGGTAAATGTAGCGAATAATAAAGCGATTTGGTTAGGACCCGATGATGAGTTATCACCGAATAAATAAACAGCAGCGCCTAGTAGGCACACGAGCACAGTAATTGGAATTAAGGCATCTAAAAAACTGGCCTGTTTAATTGGCTTCTCTTCAATTGAATTCAAAAGATAGTCTCCTACACGTCTTATGTGGCGTGTTTAATTATTATTGTAAGCTTTGACGCAAAACTTCAGTGGCCTTATGCAGCCAGATTTTGTGATTATACCAATCTAACCTGTTTTAGGTAGCAAAAAAGGCGCTTAAGCGCCTTTTTATTAATCGATATTGCTAATTAATTGCTAATTATTTCTTAGCGATACGACCATATTTTATATAATCTTGGGTGATTAATGCCGCTTCTTCTAAGAAAGGGTCTAGCTCGTCAAGGCTATCAGGTAAATCGTCAAGCTTCTCTACTGGCTTTTCACCAAGGCGAACAAGTCGTTCATTAGCACGTTCTAACGCGCGTTCTTCACCTTCGTCTTTCTCTTTTAGACGCGTCGCTTCAACCAATGAGATAGTCTTACGGTCTTTCTCTTCTTGATAGCGCTCAATGTCAGCAAACACATAACCAAATTCAGGCTCATCTGCAATACGCGCATCATGAAGCTTATTAACGTAAGCAATCGCTGGTTTTAGGTTATCAACCGAGTTGTACTTAGCACGTATGATGCTATCCCAAGGTAGCGCGTTGTCTTGTTGACTCTCGCCCCACTCTGATGGCTCAATTGCCGATGGGAATGACACGTCTGGGATCACACCTTTGTGCTGTGTGCTTCCGCCGTTAATTCGGTAGAATTTTGCAATGGTATACTGCACGCTACCTAATGGGTGGTCGTATAGGTCATAAGCACGGCCAAGTGGTTTGTGCTGCTGTACAGTACCCTTACCAAAGGTTTGCTCACCAATCACAATTGCACGGCCGTAATCTTGCATTGCTGCTGCAAAAATCTCTGAGGCAGATGCACTGTAGCGATCAACTAATACAGTAAGTGGGCCATCATAAAAAGTGACGCCGTCACGGTCTTTTTGCTCTTCAATACGATTATTTAGCGTATGAATTTGTACTACAGGACCTTGATCGATAAATAAGCCAGAAAGCTGAGTCGCTTCGTAAAGTGAACCGCCGCCGTTTTGACGTAAATCGATGATGATACCATCTACTTTGGCTTCTTTTAATTTTGCAATTTCAACTTTAACGTCTTGTGATAAATTGTTGTAGAAACCAGGGATTTCAATCACACCAATTTTGCTGGTTAAGTCTGAGTATTTTGCTTCGAATACTTCAGATTTAGCAGCGCGGTCTTCTAAGCGAATTTTATCACGCGTGATTTCAACCACTTTTGGTGTGCCGTGAGCATCCGCCCCTTTTAGATATTGCAGGCGAACTTTTGTCCCTTTAGGGCCTTTGATTAAATCAACTACGTCATCTAAACGCCAGCCAATCACATCAACAAATTCTTCACCTTCTTGGGCAACACCAATAATTCGGTCATCTGCTTTAATTTGTTCAGACTTATCAGCCGGACCGCCAGGTACTAAGCTACGGATAACTGTGTAATCTTCGTCATAACTAAGTACCGCACCAATACCTTCTAATTCAAGATCCATGTCCATCTTGAATTGCTCAGCGCGACGAGGTGATAAATAAGAGGTATGCGCTTCAATGCTTCGTGCGAATGAATTCATCACGATTTGAAACGCATCTTCACTGTTCGTTTGTACTAAACGCTTTTGCGCGTTGTGGTAACGTTTGGTCAAGACTTCTTTAATGCCTTGCCAATCTTTACCAGTCATTTTTAATCGTAAAGCATCGTATTTAACGCGCTGACGCCAAAGTTCATCAAGCTCTGCTTGGCTTGTTGCCCAATTTGCGTCTTCGCGGTCAAACAGATACTCATCTTCTTTATCGAACTTCATTTCGTTTTCAAGTAACGATAAAGAATAGTCATAGCGTTCAAAACGACGCTTTAAACTTAAGTTAAAAATATCAAAGGCAAATCCCAATTTACCTGTCGACAATGCATTATCAAACTGGTCTTTATATTGCTCAAACGAGGCAATATCAGAGGCTAAAAACACATTTTTATTGTAGTCGAGAGATTCAATGTAACGATCAAAAACCTTCTCAGATAATTCATCGTTAAATTTAATTGGTTTGTAGTGTGCACGAGTAAATAAGTTTGTCACCCGTTTGCTTGCCGTACTATGTTGGCTTTCTTGCTTGAGTACTGGCAGGTCTTTTTCAGTCAGATTGTCTGAAGATGCCAATAATGAACCTGAAAACAGGGCAGCGACTAACGGAATGAGCGTAAACTTTTTACTCATACACAACTCCTTTATTTTTTACAGCTATTAAATGATATACAGGCTGTCTGCTTTGGTCTTAACTTGCATCCCTGTTACTAACTCAACGTGAACTTCGTCTTTATTCACTTCAGTAATAACCGCGTTTACAAGTGCTTGGCCAAGTTTAACTTTAACTTTGCTATTAACCTTGACCTCTGAGGCAGGTAAAGGTTCAACTTTTCCTGAACGTTTTGCAGGAGCAGCTTTAGCAGGCTTATTATTTACTTTAGCGCCTTTTTCGCCAGATTTAGCGTGGTGGCCACTATTCTTTTTGTAAGATTTTGTGTCACCGTCTTTACGTGGACGTTGTGGCTTCTTACGCTTCGCCATTTTAGCGCGGCTTTCTTCTAACGCTTTTTGTGCGTGCTCAATGTGCTCTTGTTCTACTTTTTCGTCTTGATTACCATCAAGGTCGATACGGAACTCAGACTTAGTCACAGCTTCTAAATAGCGCCAGTTTGAGGTGTACTTTCTTAGTGCTTGACGAACCTGAGTTTTACTTACTTTCTCAGAACCTTCAATACGCTCAGCGATATCTTTAAAGATACCTACTTTTAGCGGCTGAATACCGTCTTTTTGTTTAAAACATTTTGGAAATTCTTGGTATAAGAAATCCAGTACTTCATTAATATCTTTTAGCTTGTTTGTGGTTTCCATGTTAGAACCTTTTATTACATCTTTTCATCAAGTGATGAATCGACATAGTGTGTTACCCAGTCGGTCAACTCTTCGAAGTCCGCTTCAATAAGCGCTAAATCACCTCGAAGGTGTTCCCAAATACCATTTATAATTTCATCAATTGATTCACAGTCAAGGTCATCCGGTAGACGTTCCCATGCCATGTGAATCAAGTCGTTGAGCCTTTCGGCAACAACTTCTTCTTCCCCTTCCCAATCACCAACATCTTGGATTGCAAAGAGGTAATCTTGCACATTTAGCAAATCTTTCATTTTAGATTTGCCTCAAAGCATTTTACCAATGCTTCTAAACCAGCTTGATCATCAGCATCGAATCGCGCAATGCTTGGGCTGTCGATATCAAGTACAGCAAATACTTTACCGTCTTTGAAAATCGGCACAACTACTTCTGAGTTAGATGCAGCATCACAGGCAATATGACCAGCAAATGCATGCACGTCTTCAATGAGTTGTGTTTGTTGTGTTTGCGCGGCAGTTCCACATACCCCTTTACCTACTGGAATACGGATACATGCAGGATTACCTTGAAACGGCCCTAGCACTAATTCTTCAGGTGAATCCATTAAATAAAAGCCCGCCCAATTGATATCCTCTAAAGAGGTAAATAACAGCGCACTAATATTTGCCATGTTGGCAATAACATTTGATTCACCAGTGATTAGCGACTCAGTTTGTTTAACTAATGACTGGTAAAAATCTTGCTTTTGCATACCAAACTACTTCTTATTAAACATACAGTAGCTAAAGGTACTCTTTGTAGACGACAAATGAAACCTTTTAAGGGCAAAAAAAAACATTTTGCCCTCAATTTCAGTCAGCTTGATTAAATATTCTGCTATTGATGAGAAGATTGTGTTGTAAGGCCCTGTCTTAAACCAAATAAAAACAGTCCAGCTGCCAGAGCAGACATCACAGCATTGACTATAAAAGCCATACCAGTTGTAGCGCTAAGTAAGTAGCTGAAAATAGCGCCACCTAGTAAGCCAAGTGTCAGAACACCTGAATAATTAACCTTTGCATACTTATACATAAGTAAATAACCAGGTACCACAAACGCTGCCATAGTAAGACCCACAATGTGGGCATTGGCGATTGCGCTAACGAATAAGTTAAAGAAAATGTTTAAACCATTTCCTTCAAGTGTAAACGCATAATAAAGGCCTAAGATACAACCGATGATCACAGGCGATAATAAAGAAAGTCCTACACTCTTTGCTAAACGATGTTTCATAAATTCCCTAATGTCACAAAGATAATACGAGAAGTGTTAAGCATGGACTAACTAGTTAAAATGCGAAATATCGACAATAGTCGTAATTTGCAGAACAAATGAAAAGCACAAGAAACAAAAAAGCCGCTGAATAAATTCAGCGGCTTCAATGATGGTGGAGAGATAGGGATTTGAACCCTAGAGGGGCTACAAACCCCTGCCGGTTTTCAAGACCGGTGCATTCGACCACTCTGCCATCTCTCCGAATGCAAAAAACTACCCGCTTACGCCAGTAGTAAAAATAATGGTGGAGAGATAGGGATTTGAACCCTAGAGGGGCTACAAACCCCTGCCGGTTTTCAAGACCGGTGCATTCGACCACTCTGCCATCTCTCCGACGGCGTGCATAATAGATAATGCGGCCGTGCTTGTGAAGCTTTTTTTTCAAAAAACTGTTTAAGTGATTAAAAAACAATTAATTTGCTCAGCATTAGTACAACAGCGTTTAGATTGTGCGCAACATTGAACTTTTCGATTATTTATCTTGTCTATTGATCCACAATAGTTTGCCCAAATATATAACTCTTGATAGGCTTAGTTCAGTTTAATAATTGGAACTAACGAACGTATAAGTTCATTTAAAGGAGCTCTAACAATGGCGTTTAATCAATCGTACAATACTGCAAGACCAGTAATGTCGACTATTGAAACCAATAAAGTTTTAAAGAATACCTATTTCTTACTGGCGATGACACTGGCATTTAGCGCAGTGACAGCAGGTATATCAATGGCAATGAATCTACCTTATTTTATGGGGTTAGTATTTAGCTTGATTTCACTTGGTGTGCTTTTTGTTGTTCACAAAAAGGCAGACAGTGCTTCAGGAGTTGCTTGGGTATTTGTTTTCACAGGTTTGATGGGCGCAGGGCTTGGTCCAATGCTTAACTACTACGCTGCAATGCCAAATGGCCCTATGCTTATTATGCAAGCGTTAGGCTCTACTGCGTTAATCTTCTTTGGTTTGTCGGCCTATGCGCTTACCACTAAAAAAGACTTCTCATTCATGGGTGGCTTTTTAACTGTGGGTTTAATCGTGGTTATTATTGCAAGCCTAGTTAACTTATTTATTGGCAGCTCAATTACCTTTATGGTTATTAATGCTGCAGTTGTGCTAATTATGTCTGGTTTAATCTTATTTGACACTAGCCGTATCATTAATGGCGGCGAGACTAATTACATCCGCGCAACAGTTGCTTTATACCTGAACGTATATAATTTATTTACATCTCTTCTTTACCTACTTGGTGGAAGTGATGACTAATTAAATAGTTCTGCTAAAATAGCCCCTTTCTAGGGGCTTTTTTATTGGATGCGTTTTGGCACAATTTGTACTTTCTCTTCATACCGCGCCGACCGATCACGACACAACTCAACGGCTAATTAAATATGCACAGGCCTGTCTTGACTCTGGTCACTCAATTGCAGCTATCTTTCTTTATCAAGCTGGTGTTTACCACGCAAGTAACCATTTAGAACTTGCCAGCGACGAGCTTCCAATTAATCGCTTGTGGCAGTCGTTAAGTGAGCAAGAGATCCCTCTACTGCTATGTGTCACTGCTGCTGAAAAGCGTGGCTTAGATATCAATAACACAGGCGTGTTTACCGTCGCTGGGCTTGCAGAATTTGCGATGCTTGTCAGTGAAGCGGATAAATGGGTGCAATTTAAATGAAAAACATTTTAGTAATAAGCCAACATAGCCCATTTGATGATCAACATATTCGTGAATCACTCGACACCACACTAATTTTTGCCGCTATTGAACAAAACATTAGTTGGCTTCTAAGTGGTGAGGCTGTTTTAGCTTTGAAAAAAAATCAACAACCAGAGCAGCTTGGCATTAAAAACTATTTTAAAACCATTAAAACCCTTGAGTTATACGATGTTGAAAACATATATGTATGTGAAAAGTCGTTGATGGATTTTAACCTTTCAGAAGATAGTCTGATTATCGATGTTAAAGTAGCTAACTTTGAGCAACAGCGAGACTTAATTAGCCAACAGCATCAGGTGGTGACCTTATGAGTACCTTGCATATTTTTTCAAAACCCTTAGCTCACTATTGCAATAATATGTTGGCAAATTTAATTTCTTCAGAAGATACAGTACTACTTGTTAGTGACGCTTGTTATAACAACATGCAGTTTAAGCAGTTCTCTTCAGCAATTCATTTACTTGAAGAAGATGCTGCAGCCCGTGATATTTCATTTAATCAAGGCGATATCGCAATAAACTATGCGCAGTTTGTAGAAATGACTTTAAACGCAAAAAACACGATTACTTGGTAAACCATGCTTGAATTTAATAACAAACAGATAGAAACAGACAAACAAGGGTATTTACTTGATTCAAGCGATTGGTGTGAAGAGCTTGCACCCATTATTGCTGAGCAAGAGAACATTACCTTAAGTGAGCAGCACTGGGAAGTTGTGCATTTTGTGCGTGATTTTTACGTAGAGTACAACACCAGCCCTGCAATACGCATGCTGGTCAAAGCAATGGCCCAAAAGCTAGGTGAGGAAAAAGGTAATAGCATGTATTTGTATAAGCTATTCCCTAAAGGCCCAGCAAAGCAAGCGACTAAAATTGCAGGTTTACCTAAACCGGCTAGGTGTATTTAATGGTTAATAAAGGCAATAGCAAACCACGTCGCAGTAGCGGTCGTACTTATTCAAGGCCGACTCAAAAACGCCAAGTTAAAAAAGCAATTAGCCCTGAGCAGCGTAAAGTGGTGCTATTTAACAAACCATTTGATGTGCTTTGCCAATTTACCGATGACCAAAACCGCAAAACGCTTGCCGACTTTATTACTATTAAAGACGTGTATGCAGCAGGACGCCTAGACAGAGATAGCGAAGGACTGTTGCTTCTTACCAACTGCGGTAAATTACAACACACACTTACTGAACCCAATAAAAAAACAGCTAAAACTTATTGGGTGCAAGTAGAAGGTGATGTTACTGATGAGGCTATCTTTGCACTTAACAAAGGTGTAGAGCTTAAAGATGGCATGACCAAGCCTGCCAAAGTTAGGCGTATTGACGAGCCGTCAATTTGGCCACGTACCCCGCCCGTTCGCGAGCGCAAAAACATACCAACCAGCTGGCTAGAAATCTCTATCACTGAGGGGCGTAATCGCCAAGTTCGCCGTATGACAGCGCATGTTGGCTTCCCTACTTTGCGCTTAATTCGTTACAGCATTGGTAACTATACCCTTGATGGATTAGATAATGGCCAGTTTAAAGTAGTGAAAAACCCTGATGCATAAACCCAATGTCACAGTGGCCGCCATCGTCACATGCCAAGACAAATTTTTACTTGTTAAAGAGCGCGATAAACACACAGGTGATATTTGCTATAACCAGCCTGCGGGTCATTTAGAAGCCAATGAAACCTTATCAGAAGCAGCTCATCGCGAACTTATTGAAGAAACAGGCATTAGCCTTAATGCCAATCACCTTGTTGGCATTTATAATTTGCATGCCGCAAATGGCGTTCACTATATGCGTTTTAGCTTTGCTTTTAATAGCCCAGAGCTGTTTGAACCATCTCCCCAAGATGATGACATTCTTAGCGCAGATTGGTTTAGCCTTGAGCAAATTAAAAACCTGCCACTTAGAAGCCCTCTGGTTTTAAAATGCATTGAAGATCATATAGCTGGTAAAGCCTACCCACTTAGTTTGATTTATCAATAACCGCTGTGATTTTGGCTGGTTTGGGTGTCTAAAAGTTTGCTATGCCCAAACCACTATTACTCGCAATCAATACCTTGCCTAAATCGCTTTTAATTCCAACTGAAACTCGCATCTTGAGGTGGTTTGGGTATATAATATCGGCCTTTCCATAGCAGTTAAAAAATGACAGCGAATATTATGAGCGAAAATAGTCACATTAAAGTCATCGTGGGTATGTCCGGCGGTGTTGATTCTTCTGTATCAGCGTATTTATTAAAGCAACAAGGCTATCAAGTTGAAGGCCTGTTCATGAAAAACTGGGAAGAAGACGATAATGATGAATATTGCGCTGCAGCTGAAGACCTACAAGATGCACAAGCTGTATGCGATAAGCTAGGTATTGAGCTTCACACTGTAAATTTTGCAGCCGAATACTGGGACAACGTGTTTGAATACTTTTTAGCAGAGTACAAAGCAGGTCGTACACCAAACCCAGACATCATGTGTAATAAAGAAATCAAATTCAAAGCATTTTTAGAATTTGCAGCACAAGCACTTGGTGCTGATTACATCGCTACTGGCCACTATGTTCGCCGTGAAAAGCGCGGTGATAAATTTGTAATGTGTCGTGGCCTTGATGACAACAAAGATCAAAGCTATTTCTTATACACTCTAAGCCATGAGCATATTGCGCAAACACTTTTCCCTGTTGGCGATATTGCCAAGCCTGAAGTACGCCGCATCGCTGAAGAGCAAGACTTAATCACCCACGATAAAAAAGACAGTACCGGTATTTGTTTTATTGGTGAGCGTAAATTTAAAGACTTCTTACAGAAGTTCTTACCAGCACAGCCAGGTAAAATTGAAGATACCGATGGCAACGAAGTGGGTGAGCACGAAGGCTTGATGTACCACACACTTGGTCAACGTAAAGGTCTATTAATTGGCGGCATGAAAGAAGGTTCGGGTGAACCTTGGTATGTAGTTGATAAAGACGTTGATCGTAACGTATTAGTGGTTGGTCAAGGTAAAGACCACCCTCGCCTGTACAGCAATGGTTTAAATGCAAACCAGCTTCACTGGGTTGACCGCGAAGGCCCTAAAGGGACCACACGCTGTACTGTTAAAACTCGTTATCGCCAAGAAGATATCAGCTGTACTTTACTTGTTGGTGAAGATGGTATGGCACGCGTATTATTTGATGAGCCACAAAAAGCAGTGACACCGGGCCAATCAGCCGTATTCTACGCTGACGAAGTATGTTTAGGTGGTGGTATTATTGATTCGGTGATCAAATAATGACAGAGCACCAAGTCATGGCTTTAGCTGCCATGTGTCAAGTTGCTAAACAAGTACAAAAAGTTGCGCAATATGGCCAAGGCAGTGATCACGAATTAGAAAAATTACTAAACTGTATTGTCGAAACATCACCAAATAGCCCTGAAGACGTGTATCAGGGTAAACATAATTTACGTGAAGGCTATCGCATTTTGATTGCACAGCTTTCTGCCGGCGCAGACAAAGACGTCGAAATCGTAAAATATGTGGGTGGTTTAATGCAATTAGAACGTGCATTAAGTTCAAAACAAAACAGCTTAAATGAATTAGGTCGTCGCATTGATGATGTTAAACGTCGCCTCGACCATTTTGCTATCACAGATGATACTGTAGTAGCAGCGCTTGCTGATATTTACTCATCGGTGCTAAGCCCCCTTGGGCATCGTATTCAAGTGTATGGCAAGCCAGAGTTATTAAAACAGCAGCTCACGCAAAACAAAATTCGTGCCCTATTATTGGCCGGAATTCGTAGTGCCGTGTTATGGCGACAAATGGGCGGTAAACGCCGTCACTTTTTCTTTGCAAAAAGAAAAATCCTCGCCATTGCTAAACAATCAATTTAATTATCGTTCAAACTAGACAATTTAGGAGTCATTATGGAGCTTTCAGCGTTAACCGCTATCTCTCCGGTAGATGGTCGCTATGGCAGCAAGACCACGGAACTACGCAGTATTTTCAGCGAATTTGGTTTAATCAAATACCGTGTAACTGTTGAAGTTCGTTGGTTACAAGCTTTATCTGCAGCAAGCGCAATCAAAGAAGTACCGGCATTTAGCGACGAGGCTAATGCTTTACTTAATGCCATTGTTGATAACTTTAGCGAAGCTGATGCAGCACGCGTTAAAGAGATCGAGCGCACAACTAACCATGACGTAAAAGCAGTTGAATACCTACTTAAAGAAAAAGTAGCTGATAACGCAGAGCTTAACGCAGTTAACGAATTCATTCACTTTGCCTGTACTTCAGAAGACATCAATAACCTGTCTCACGGTTTAATGCTTACCGAAGCGCGTGACAAAGTATTACTTCCATACTGTGACCAACTTCTAAATGCATTAAAAGAAAAAGCAGTTGAGTACAAGTCAGTTGCAATGATGACACGTACCCACGGTCAACCAGCTACTCCTTCTACAATGGGTAAAGAGTTTGCAAACGTCTACATGCGCTTAAAGCGTCAACGTGACCAAATTGCTAACGTAGAAATGTTAGGTAAAATCAACGGTGCAGTAGGTAACTACAACGCTCACCTAAGTGCATACCCAGATTACGATTGGCACAGCCACGCTGAGCAGTTCGTAACGAGCCTAGGTTTAACGTTCAACCCGTTCACAACACAAATCGAGCCACACGATTACATTGCTGAGTTATTCGATGCAGTTGCACGTTTCAACACTGTATTACTTGATTTTGACCGTGACGTTTGGGGCTACATTGCACTTAACCACTTCAAACAAAAAACAATCGCAGGTGAGATTGGTTCATCAACTATGCCTCACAAAGTAAACCCGATTGATTTTGAAAACTCTGAAGGTAACTTAGGTATTGCTAACGCTATCTTTACTCACCTTGCGCAAAAACTACCTGTTTCTCGCTGGCAACGTGACTTAACTGACTCAACAGTGTTACGTAACCTAGGTGTTGGTATGGGCTACACACTTATCGCTTACCAAGCGACATTAAAAGGTGTTAGCAAGCTTGAAGTAAACGAAGAGCGTTTATTAGCAGAACTAGACCAAAACTGGGAATTACTAGCAGAGCCAATCCAAACGGTTATGCGTAAATATGGTATCGAAAAGCCATATGAAAAACTTAAAGACCTTACTCGTGGTAAACGCGTAAACCAAGAAATCATGGCTGATTTCATCGATGGTCTTGAGTTACCTGAAGAAGCAAAAGTAGAAATGAAAAAATTAACTCCGGCTAATTACATTGGTCGTGCTGTTGAGTTCATCGACAACTTAGCTTAAATTCAATTTAAGACTTAAAAAAGCGAAAGGCCTTCCTTTCGCTTTTTTTATATCAATTCGCTTAGGTCATGTTATGTATCAATTAACCATCAATTCATTAACCCAAGAGCAATTTTTAGCTGAGTATTGGCAGAAAAAACCATTACTTATAAAGCAAGGCTTCAAGGATTTTGCAGATCCGATTGAGCCCGAAGAATTGGCCGGTCTTGCCATGGAAGAAAGCATTGAATCACGTATTGTGACCAATCACTCAGATGATTGGCAAGCATACCATGGTCCTTTTGAAGACTTTAGCTTGCTAACTGAAAAGCACTCAACATTACTGGTGCAAGCAGTTGACCATTGGCATAGCGATGCAGCGCAACTACTGGAGCCATTTCGCTTTATTCCAAACTGGCGTATCGATGATTTAATGATCAGCTACTCTACCCCGGGTGGTGGCGTGGGTCCGCATTTAGATCAATACGACGTGTTTATTATTCAAGGTGAAGGAAAACGCCACTGGCGAGTTGGTTTACCTGATGCGAACTTAAAGCAATTTGCACAAAATAAGAGCCTGTTACAAGTTGAGCAATTTTCTGCCGTGATCGACTGTGTGTTAGAGCCGGGAGATATTCTCTATATTCCACCAGGTTGCCCACATGAAGGTTACGCAGTTGAAAATGCACTTAATTACTCTGTAGGTTTTAGAGCGCCAAATCAACGCGATTTATTATCACAATTTGCCGATCACCTCATCGATACTGAGCTTGGTAATCAACGATATGGTGATGCAGAGCTTAAGTTGCGTTCATCTAAAGGTGAACTTAACCAAACTGAAGCAGAAAAAGTAAAGCAACTTATGATTGCTGCGATTAATGATGACGCAGTATTCAAGACTTGGCTTGGTAACAGTATGAGTCAGCCAAAACATGACATGGATTTAGCGCCTTTAGAGGAGCCATATACACTAGATGACGTAAATGACTTACTCAATGATGAAGACGTTGTTTTTGAGCGTTTAGGTGGTACCCGTGCCATTTATCAAGTAATTGACGATAAAATACTTTTAAGTATTAATGGTGTTAATTATATGCATGATTTAACTGACCTTGAATTAATAACAAAGCTCACAGATCAAACCTGCTTGACCTCTGCTGACATAAATAGTTCAAAAAATAATCACATTTTCTTGAAAACCTTTACTACACTTTTAAATGAGGGTATTTGGTTTTGTTAGGAGCGTGTGTTTATGAGCTATCAAATAGATGAAGTTGAATGGAGTATCGACAAGGAACTCTTACAACAGATCAGAGAGCGAGTATTTGTATGCGAACTACATATTCCTAAAGACATTGAGTTTGATCATTTAGATAAAACAGCACATCACGTACTCGTGACCGACGAGTGTAAATGCCCAGTTGCCACTGGGCGTTTATGTAATGATGGCCTCATTGGGCGTATTGCAGTTTTACCTGAACATCGTAACCGTTCGGTTTACAAATCATTATTGAATTACTTAGTAGGCATGGCTGAAAAGCAAGGCTGTGATTGCGTCAGCATTAATTGCATATTGAACGAAGTAGATAGATTTAAACGAAATGGTTTTTCGGCTGATGGCTTAGTATTTATGGAGGCTGGTATTCCAAGGCAGCGAATGCTCTGCCCTATTAAGCAATTTGATACGCGGCCATTCACTTTGGTGCATTAAGGTATATGTTAAATAAAAAAGCTGAATAACATTATTCAGCTTTTTTATTAGAAGTTATGCAGGCTCATTTTGCCACATTTCTTCTTTTTCAAATAGCTCATATAAACCATGAGCACGGTTGATTAACAGGTTAGCAAAATCAACTTTGGTTTTATCTACCGCACCTGATTGCATTAGCTGATCAGCCTTCATTTGCCACTGCATTGAGAAATAACGTAATACTTCACGTGCATTATTTGCTGCACTTGCTTCAGCGTGATCGGTAGGTAAACGACCGGTGATCACCCAATAGCTCTTACCGTTTTGTGCTTTAAATTTCCAAATCGCTACTAATGGCGCAATAAAACGGCTTTCTTTTTCTACAACAGTTTGCGGAATAACGCCTTTTTCAGCTAAATGCTTTTGTGCATTTTGGAAACATTCTCTTTGCCAAATAACACTTTGTTTTTGCGCTTCGGCTTGTTCTTCTGGTGTTAATGGTCTTGCTTGTTTTTGTTCCATGGTGGTTACTCTTTTACAACATTTCTGACACTTTAAGGTTTAAAATGGCGCTGTGCAAGTGTTTACGGGCAATCAAAGAGCATTTAAATTTACTTGCGTACTATTCAATCAACTCAGAAAGAAGAGTTAGGCTCTGTTAAAAATTGCAGCTCTTCAGCTGTTGATTCACGACCTAAAACTTTATTGCGATGTGGGTAGCGACCAAACCTATCAATAATCACTTTGTGCTTTAGCTCAAATTCATAATTAGTCATGCCTTTAAACAATTGTTCAGCTTGCTGATGAATAACTTTCGATTCACTGTGCATAAACGGCATATAAATAAACGTAGCTTGAGAGCTAGGTAACTTTTTATCAAAGCCAAGTTCAATTGCTCTTTGAGCGAGACTTAGTGCTTGCGGGTCTTGGCTAAACGCTTTCACCGTATTACGGTAAATATTGCGTGAAAACTGATCTAACACGATAATTTCAGCTAAAGAACCTAGAGCGTCAACTCGCCAATCAGCATGCTCGCCAGCGATAACCTGCAAAAGGCATTCTGAAAACTCACGCGTAATTAATGCATCAACTTCATCTGATTGTTGATACCAAGCTTCTGGGCCTAATTCCTCAAACCAAAAATCGATAATCCTTTGCTTATCCATAAACACTCCTTAATTACCAAGAACTTTTGCAGGGTCAACTCGGGTTGCTTGCCACGCAGGGTATAAGGTTGCCAAAATAGCGAGAACAAAAGTAACAATCACCGTGATAACAATATCTTGCCAAACTAGTTTACTGGGTAAAAACTCAATAAAATAAACCCCTTGTAACGGGTTATCGCCAAATAAGTTACTTGCCCAAGTGAACAGTTCACTGATGTTTAACGCAAGCATTACACCGATGATCGTGCCTAATATCACACCAATTAAAGCTTGTGTAAAACCTTGCATTACGAAGGTTGCTAAAATGGTGCTATCTTGTGCGCCCATGGTTTTTAAAATTGCGATATTTGCCTGTTTTTCACGTACTTCCATCACTAAAGACGAAACAATATTAAAACTCGCTACCGCAATTATTAAAAACACCACGATATACACAATCGTGCGAACCATTTGAATATCTTGATATAAGCTACCCTGGGTTCTAAACCAACTCGAGACATAGACATAATCAGGAATAACTTGCCCCACACGCATCGCCGTTTGATGAGCTGCGAACACATCAGCTACTTGTAATCGTAAGCCGGTTACTTGGTTTTGCTCAAAATTCAACACACTTTGCGCTTTATCAAGGCGAATGAAAGCCGCCGTTTCATCAATTGGGCCACCCATTTTTATAATACCCGCAAGATTCAAGCTAACACGCTTTGGCGCCAATAAAGTGTTACTTTGCTGGTTTATCTGTGGGATTAATAAGGTAACTGGGTCGCCAATTTTAAGACCTAATCGGTTAACGATTTGTTGGCCTAAAAGCACATCTTCTTGTTGTAGCTGGCTAACTAAGCGCCCTTCTGTAAATTGGTTTAACGCCGACACTTGGTTTTCAAATTCAGGGCTAACACCTCGCACTTCAACTGCTTTTAACTCACTTTTATATTGCGCCATGCCGTTTACACTAATAAACGGCGCAGCACCTGTTACACCGGCTTGAGAGCGTAGTAAAGCAACTTTTGACTGCCAATTATTGATTGGTTTGTTAGGGGCAACATATTCAACCTGAGGTACAACCGATAAAAGCCGATGTACTAGCTGCTGCTCAAAACCATTAATAACTGATAAAGCAACAATTAGCACAGCGACACCTAAAAGTATGCCGATTGTCGATGCTTTAGCGATAAAACTAACAAAACCGTTTTGTCCGTCTTTTTGGCCACTATGGGCGCGAAAGCGTTTTGAAATAAAGGCACTAAGCAACATGCTGAGACTCTTTAATTGCAAGCTTACCATCATCTAAATAGGCAATTTTGCCTAGTTTATCTGCAAGTTCTAAATCATGGGTTACCACAACAAAACTGGTTTTTAAGCTAGTATTTAATTCTTTAATTAAATCGTAAATCTTAATTGCGTTTTGTTTATCTAAGTTTCCGGTTGGTTCATCGGCAAGCACCAAAGCAGGCTCGGTTACTAATGCACGTGCTATTGCAACCCGCTGCCTCTCACCACCTGATAACGCCGAAGGTTTATGTTCGCTACGATGAGATAACCCAACTTTATCTAGCATGTTACGGGCTTTTTCGGTTGCCGCTTTTGCACTTAAGCCTTTAATTAATAATGGCATTGCAACATTTTCGATGGCAGTAAATTCCATTAATAGATGGTGGAATTGATAAATAAAACCCAAATTTTCATTACGGAAACTGGCTTGTTGTTTACGGTTTAATTTAGAAACCTGCTGACCTTTAATTTCAACCTTGCCTGAGCTTTCGTTATCTAAGGTGCCTAATATATGCAATAAGGTACTTTTTCCTGAGCCAGAGCTCCCTACAACAGCTAACATTTCGCCTTGTTTAAGTGCTAAATCAACCCCTTTTAATACCGCAACCTCGTTATCGCCATCTTGATAGACTTTATTTAACTGCTGACAATTGATAACTAAATCACTCATAACGTAATACCTCTGCTGGATTCACTTTTGCAGCTTTTCTGGCAGGATACAAGGTAGCTAAAAAGCTCATCGCAATACTCCCTGCGGCAATTAAACTCAAACTCATAACATCAAATTTAACGGGTAAACTCACGCCCGCTAGTAAATTGATGCCTAACATATTCAATAATTCATTAATGTTGCTACTTAATAGCACACCAAGTAACGCACCAATACTGGTACCGATAAGGCCGTTATATAAGCCTTGGATCATAAACACGTGCTGCACTTGTAACGGAGTTAAGCCCAGTGTTTGTAAAATAGCGACTTCACTTTGCTTCTCACTGACCATCATGGTTAATGCTGAAACGATATTAAACACCGCAACGAGCACAATTAAGCCAAGTAACATCGACATAATGCGCTTTTCCATTGCCACAGCGGCAAATAGTGTGCCTTGGCTAGCTCGCCAATCAGTCACTGTGTAATCGTTTAAAATAGCTAACTGAGATTGCAATACTTGCTCAACAGCAAATGGTTCATAAAGCGATACACTCAAATTGGGTGCTGCTGATTTTGCTAGTTTTAAAACTCTGCCTAACGAATAGCCACTGGTAAATGCCAATGACATATCAATTTCTGACTGTGTTTCATAAAGTGCAGCAACGGTAAACAAGCGCTGACTCGGTACTCGACCAAGTGGGGTATACGAACTGGCATTAGGCATGATCACCCGTACTTTATCCCCAAGCGAAATACCCAATTTTCGACTCAAATAGCGGCTAATCGCAATATGGTAGTTGCTGTCCATTACTTGTGACCAATTGCCGGCAACAATTTTATCTTTTACGTTATAGATGGAGCTTCCTTCATCATAAAGGCCTTGTAACAATACGCCGTGCAAATCTTGGTTAGTTTGTAAAATGGCTTCGCCATGGCGGTATAGGTTAACTTGTTTAACATCTTGAGAATTTGCTAGTTGCTGCTTTAACTGCAGCATGGTTTCTTTCGAATTATCTTCGGCTGATACTTCAATATGTGGAATTAAACCAAGCATGTTGGTTTTAAGGTTATTTTCAAAGCCATTCATTACTGAACTAACTGTAAACAAGGCCATTAAACCAATAGCAATGCCCGCGATAGAGAAAAATGAAATAAATGAGATAAAGGCATTGCCCTTTGAGGAGCGACTATATCTCAGCCCTATAAAAAGGCTAACAGGTTGAAACATAATAAATTATGGGTATTCCAAGGGCTAAATATGCGCTCATATTAGCATAGATTTAGCTAGCATGGGATGCGCGAAATTGTAAAAAATAATTATAAATCTGATACTTGAACAGTAGCAACCAAATGGTCAAGTAATGCTTTTACATTGGTTGCGATAAACTGCCTTGGTGGATACACCCCCCATACACCTTCAGGTTCCGGTGCAACATTCGAAAGTACAGCACTCAACCTGCCATTGGCTAGGTGGTCATTGACATAGTAATCTGGTAATTGCACGATGCCTAACCCTTTGATAGCAGCGTCAACCAAGGCCCAACCACTGTTACAGGCCAAACGCCCTGCCACTTTGATGTGCTTGTCTTGGCCCTGCTCTTTTACCCGCCAGTAACTGTTATTACCAATCAGGCAATTGTGCTGATGTAATTCACTTACACTGTGTGGTTGGCCGAATTTATTGATATATTCAGGGCTACAACAAATAACAAGCCTGCGCTTACTAATGCGCCGTGCTTTTAAAGATGAATCTTTTAAATGACCAAGCCGAATAGCAAGATCATACCCATCTTCTAGTAGATTGACTTGCTCATTGCTTAAATGGCTGATCACTTCAATATCTGGGTGCTTTTGCATAAATGAATGTACCGCAGGCATGATGAAACTTTCACCATACATCACAGGAGCTGTTAGTTTTATACTACCTTTTGGTGTCAGTTGCTGCTCTGCAAGCAGTGCCGTGGCATCATCCATGGCATGCTGTAATTGTTTAGTTTGATGCGCAAACACCTGTCCTTCTTGCGTTAGCACCACTTTACGGGTTGTTCGAGTTAACAATTGGGTGTTTAATCGCTCTTCTAATTGACTGACATAACGGCTTACATGGGCCACTGACATACCCAGTAGTTTACTTGCTTTTGTAAAACTGCCTGTTTCTGCTACCGCTAAAAACTCATCAATTCCGTGCCAACGATTCATTATTACCATACTGTAAAAGTGTTTTAATAAAACGAAGATTATCATTCATTGAGAAACAAATAAAATAGACTAAGTTTAATACTTACTTCCAACAACTATAAGGGAACGTTATGACTGATTTTATTAAATCAAAAGCGGCTATCGCTTGGGGTCCAAATCAACCACTATCAATTGAAGAAGTGGATGTAATGATGCCTAAAAAAGGCGAAGTGCTTGTAAAGATTGTTGCTACAGGTGTTTGTCATACCGATGCATTTACATTATCTGGTGAAGACCCTGAAGGTATCTTCCCAGCAATCCTTGGCCATGAAGGCGGCGGTATTGTTGAAGCTGTAGGTGAAGGCGTAACACATGTTGAAGTAGGCGATCATGTTATTCCTCTTTACACTGCTGAATGTGGCGAGTGTAAAATGTGTAAATCGGGCAAAACAAATTTATGCTCTGCGGTACGTGAAACGCAAGGTAAAGGTTTAATGCCTGATGGCACAACGCGTTTCTATAAAGATGGTCAACCAATTTATCACTACATGGGTTGCTCTACCTTCTCTGAGTACACTGTATTACCTGAGATTTCACTTGCTAAAGTAAGCAAAGAAGCGCCTCTTGAAGAAATTTGTTTACTTGGTTGTGGCGTAACAACCGGCATGGGTGCTGTTACTAAAACAGCAAAAGTTCAAAAAGGCGATACTGTCGCTATTTTTGGCTTAGGTGGTATCGGTTTATCGGCGATTATCGGTGCCAAAATGGCTGGCGCTGAACGTATTATTGGTGTTGATATCAACACCAGTAAGTTTGATCTTGCTACTAAATTAGGCGCAACTGATTTAATCAACCCAAATGACTACGACAAACCAATCCAAGAAGTCATTGTTGAAATGACTGACGGTGGTGTTGATTTCTCATTTGAATGTATCGGTAACGTTAATGTAATGCGCTCTGCACTTGAGTGTTGCCACAAAGGTTGGGGCGAATCGGTAATCATTGGCGTTGCAGGTGCAGGCCAAGAGATCTCTACTCGTCCATTCCAACTGGTAACAGGCCGTGTATGGCGTGGTAGTGCATTTGGTGGCGTTAAAGGTCGCTCTGAGCTACCAGAGATTGTTGAGCGCTATATGAATGGTGAGTTTGCGTTAAACGATTTCATCACACACACCATGAAACTTGAAGATATCAATGAAGCTTTCGACTTAATGCACGAAGGTAAGAGCATCCGCTCAGTTATTCATTATTAATCTTTTAATTTGGCGCTAGGTTGATTCCTAGCGCCTTTGTTTCAAGGATTTGGTTATGCTAGAAAACATAAGCTCAACAAAAGTCAGCGGTGGCTGGCATAAACAATATACCCACCAAGCTAGCAGCACACATTGTGCTATGCGCTTTGCGATTTTTTTACCGCCAGGTGCCAGCGAAACGAATAAAGTGCCAGTGATGTATTGGTTGTCAGGTTTAACCTGTACAGATGAAAACTTTATGCAAAAAGCCGGAGCATTTAAAAAAGCGGCTGAACTAGGTATTGCTATTGTCGCTCCAGATACTAGCCCGCGCGGTGAAAATGTGCCTGACGATGAAAACTACGATTTTGGTCAAGGTGCTGGTTTTTATGTCAATGCGACTCAAGCGCCTTACAATGTGCACTACAACATGTACGACTATGTGGTTTCTGAATTACCTGCACTTATCGAAGCGCACTTCCCTGTGACGACAAAAAAAGCCATTGCTGGTCATTCTATGGGTGGTCACGGCGCATTGATGATTGCACTTAAAAACCCTAAACAATACGTCAGCGCCAGTGCTTTTAGCCCGATTGTGAACCCGATTAATTGCCCTTGGGGTGAAAAAGCGTTCAGTAATTACCTAGGTAGTAATAAAGCAAGTTGGCTTGAATACGACAGCTGTGAATTAATGAAAAATGCCGTCGCTGATGATTATTTACCGATGCGTATTGATCAAGGTGAGGCCGATAACTTCTTAACTGAGCAACTCAAAACTGAGAACTTATTTGCTGTCGTAAACGAAAAAGATTACCCAGCTGAGATCAACATGCACGCGGGTTATGATCATAGTTACTTCTTTATCAGCAGCTTTATTGACGAACACCTGATGTTTCATCAAAAGTATCTGTAATTAATAGTTAATTTTTAGTGTGAGGGCTTAACTTCCTCACACTCTTTAATACTCCGTGTGATTTGCCTGCAAACTAATTGCGGTTGTTCTTCTTTTGGTTTGAGTAAGCCAATAACAGCGCTATCAATTTCAAAGCCTAACTTTGCGAATGAAAAGCCTTCAGAGTCCGTTACTGTGCTGTTAGTTTGATTTGCATTTGTAGTTGCAAGATTTGTTGGTTGTGAGTTTTTTGCGTAGCCATCGACTATTGACCCCGCCACTGTACACCCCACTAATTGGTAGCTTACTAAGCAAATAACAAGTTTTGAAAAGCTAATCTT
>NZ_LOPY01000040.1 GCF_001469895.1 Pseudoalteromonas sp. XI10
GTTAAAACTATCCATTAATGTAGGTCTTTTTTTTGGCTCAGCTTTAACCTCAACACATTCTTTTACTGCGCGACTAATTTGACGACATTTAAGCTCAACATCCTTATCTTTGCTACCATTCTCTAGGCCTTCAATAATCGCTTTGTCGATTTCATAACCTAGCATCGTCATGGTCATACCATAGTTAACTCGGTCATTATCTTTTTTATCTCCATAGGCACTGGCAGGCTGTGCTTGACTAGCGCGCCCGCCAATTCCATCTGCAACTAAGCCAACTGCAGTACAGCCACTGAGTAAACTAACAGATAGTATTACGTACAAAGATTTAAGCATCGGTCCTCCAATACACTTAAGCTTATTTTCTAAGCATAATAACAAACGGGTAATTTAACTGTAAAAAACTGTAGACTAATCACAAATATCGCGAATAAACTCTTTTAAAAACCCAACTAACTGTAAGAGGAATATTAACAAGAAAGGTAAAGCGCCTAAAATTGCAACGCTACGATTTAATGGCTCATCTTGTAGCAGCAATAATGCAAAGCTACATATGAATAGTGCTAGACACCATGCGTAGAGTGTCACACGGTTACTTTGCTCAGAGTCAACCAGCTCTCTTATGACTAAAATCGCAGAGTCAGCGGATGTAGCAACAAATATCAACAGTAGTAATAAGCTTAACCAAATAAACACGGTTCCTTGCCAGTCTAGTTGATTAAAAAATACAAATAAGCCTTGGCTGTAATCTTGTTTTATAGCAACTAAAATGCCCGCTTGGTTAAGTCTATCCCATTCAATTGCTGCCCCCGAAAAGGTCGCAAACCAAATAATAGTCACTAAAGTTGGAATACACACAACTGCCAAAATAAATTGCCAAACTTTACGCCCCTGGCTAATTTTGGCTAGGAACACACCAACAAATGGCCCCCACGCTAACCACCAAAAGTAATAGTTATATGTCCAATGAGCGGCCCAGTCCGGCGCTTTTAATTGGCTATCAAATTGCCAAGTGCCAGTTGCAAGCAACTGTAAATAGTAGCCGGTTCCATCTAAAGCAATCTTTATAATAGGCTCAATTGGCACCACTAGTAGCAACCAAAAAAGCAGACTAAATGCTAGAAGTACGTTAAATATACTTAGTGACTGTACCCCGCGTCGTAATCCAAATTTAACCGACAGCGAATAAATAACTGCTAACAAACAAACGATTAATGAACCCACTAATAAAGTTGAAGTAACCCCCAACTCTATTTCAACACCTTTACTGATCAGTAAAGTGGAATTAGCTATGGTGCCGACGACACCAAAAAAAATAGCGATTACAGCAATTAACTTCACAATAAACGACACAGTAAATTTTGCAGACTTATCAATGCGATTACCTAGCGCCGTTAAAACAGGGGCACAAATATCTCCTGACTTCCCACTGTATTGCGTTAACCCCCCAAGCACTAGCGCAAAAACAGCATAAAGTGCCCAAGCATGAGCGCCCCAATTCACTAGGGTTAAAGCGAGGCTACTGGCTAGTCTATCTGGGTATAAGCTTTGTTTAAGTGGTGGGTCGAGAGAATGTAATGCAGGCTCTGCTACGCCCCAAAAAACCAAGCCAGAGCCCATTCCTGCTGCAAACAACATGGCAAACCAGCCAAAGTTTGAATACTCAACAACAGCCTGCTCACCACCTACTTTACGGCTACCGAGTGGGCTAATGGCTAAAATAATGATGGCAAACAATAAAAAGTTCACCAATAAGAAAAAGCTACTACCAGTCCATTTTAACAGTATTTGTACAAACGGCTGAACTTGCTCAGTGATAACATCAGGCAAAATCACAGCAATCAGTGCACCAAACATACACAGTGCAAGCGCGGTTTTTTCAAGAGAGGAGATGGAATGTTTCAATGTGAAGCCTATTTTGTCAGCGTGTTTAGCATACTGTTAGCATGGCTGAAATTCAAACAGCCAAAAGGCTGAAAAAATGACATAGCACTGCGTAAAAATCGCAAATTATAGCAAGGCATGTTTTTAAAAACCCGGCTACATGTCCCTAGTTTCCTCATTTTATTTAATTTGCTGATCGGGTATTGAAATTGCAAAACTATCATAATCTTTATAGCAAGGAACAAAGCATGGACTTTAATATTGATTGGTACGAAATTCTCGATAATTTAATTCATCTAGGTATTGCCTATTTACTTGCCCTTCCAATGGCTTTTGATCGAGAAAAAACCAGTAATGGTGCAGGTCTACGAACATTTCCATTAGTCGCTGTTGCATCATGTGGTTATGCATTAGTGGGCATGTCTGTTTTAACAAGTTCAGAGGCAGAATCAAAAGTACTCGAAGGGATTATCACGGGTATTGGTTTTATTGGCGGTGGCGCCATTTTGAAGAACAAAAACTCTACCTATGGAACAGCCACAGCAGCCAGTATTTGGAACATGGGACTTATTGGCATTGCTGTGGCATTTAGTCGTTACGAAATCGCCTTTTTAATGGCGTTGATTAATTTCGTAACGCTAAGATATGTTAAGCGCTTAAAGTAAACAATTAGCTCGCGTCATATTTTGAGTTAACTATGGCATAGCCAGTTTGTTTAACTTTAATCTCAGCAGGGTTTGCAGATTTAACTAATAAACCGCAACGTCTGCTCTGCTCATCAATGACATAATTAACCGATTCACTTGCTTCAAGGTCAATGACTTGATCGGCACAGCGGATCTGTAATTTAGAAACATCGCTCGCGCCTTCGATTTTGATTGAACCGCGAGATAAAGATAAATATGACAGCTTATCTTTTGAAACATTGATTTGTGAATTAATCTGCGGTGTTCGCGCCAAGAGGTCATCAATTTGCTTAATAGTGGCAAGTTTGTTTTCTTCTGAAAACTGTTTACCCTCGATATTATCTAACGCATAAATAGCATTGTAAGCAAGATTAAAATCGCCCTTGAAGCTGTACCATTGTAGAGCACTTTTAGCGACTAAATATTGTATATCTGTTGGTAACTTAGCTCGCAGTAAATAGGCTACAGACAACTGCTCATCAAAGCCAAACCATTGTTGTTGATGATAATAAAATTGGCTTTTCAGCCATGCAAATAATGCTTGTTCTGAAGTGTTTTTAGTATGATCTTTGTATAACTCAGCCAATGCTTGCTCAGCTTTTTTAAACTCTTTTGCTTGCAGCATTTTATTAATTTCATCGTATTCATTAATAAAACCACGGCTCGCTTTATCATTTGAGTAACCATTAAAATACTTACCTACTTCAAATGAAAACAGGTAACCACCTTCTACGGTTTTGCCTTCTTTTATGGCAGGTGCAAACTCTAAGTTGGTTAAGTATTTCTCTGCATTTTCTTCACTACCGCGAGTATCAGATGCCATGATCACTTCAATGTCTTTTGCCTTACCTTGTGTATCAACCACATAAGACATTAATGCCCAGCCTTCTAGTCGAGAGCCGTTATAACTACCTGGGTAACGTTTGTTTGAATTTTTAACAATATAGGCAGAGGTAGCAGCTTGAATATCAACACCTAAGTCGTTGACGTCTCGTGCTAAAGCCTGTGTTGGTAATGCGATAAGTGAACAAAGTGCTGCGAGTTTAGTGAATTTAATCATGACAATGGCTCCAAATCCCTTAGATAGGAACATTTATAGCACTAAAAAAGGCGCTTTAAAAGCGCCTTGCTGTCAAGAATGTGCTTAAACATGCCTTGATCTTAAAACATATCCTGGTAAGGGTTTGGTTTTGATAATAAAACTTTTTTATCAAAACCAGGGATTGTCATTGAATCTTCACTAATTTCAATACCATTTTCATCAATTAAGCCATCACCAAAACGATAAATTAGCTCATAATGACCTAAATCAGCGTGTTGTTGATAGTCAGCTTGCGCTTTGGCTACCTGAGTATGACGGTCTTGATATTGCGCCATAACCTCATCACCATGACGCTTTGCAAGCATCTTTAATGTAATTGTCGGTGATAACACAGTCGCCGTTGCGTTATTACCACCAAAGCCTTTTGAGTTAATGAAGGCAATATCCATTGCATCACATTGATAGTGTTCAGTACGAATGTCTAAATGCTCGCTATACACATCATCTGCCACTTTATCGATTGTCGTAATACCCGGCATAATATTGTGACTAAACACACCTAATGCCATAGCTAATTGGTCACCACTAGCTGGAGCAATGGTATGGCCAACATACGCTTTAGGCGCAGCAACCTTCCAATTATCAATTGCAAATGTTTCTGCCACTTTATGATAGATCAGTGATTCTGTTACGCGGTTTTGTGGTGTACTTGAGCCATGTGCCAAAATAAAGCTACGCTTTTGTACCGCCTCTTGGCCAACAATACTGTTTGCTAGTGCAACAGATTTTGCCATCGTGATGTAGTTACCTGGGCCCGGGGCTGTAATTGATTTTTTAATACCATCGGCATTGACGAACACATCTGCAACGCTGCCTAACACATCAGCGCCTAACCCTAATGCCAATGCATCATCCATTAATATAGCAACTTGTGCGCCTTCACCAATTGTAAAACCACAGTTTTCACCAAATGGACGGCTGGTACGGCGATGATCAACCACATCTGTATTATCAAGGCGCTTTAGGCCTTCTTCATTAGCAAGTGCGCTCATATTACCAAAACCTTCAACGATTTCGGGTGTAATAGCACACTCAACAGACGCCACTATGGCTACACGGGTACGACCCGCTTGAATATCGTTTACTGCAGCACGTAGGTTATATAAAAACGTTGCACATGCACCTGATGTAGTAAAGGTTGTACCCACATTGCCTGTTACATAAGCATTGATAAAGTCAGTAGACATGGTGTTTAAGCCAAGTGCAAGCTGTTTTGTACTCACACGGTCGCCCTGCTGACGCGCACGAATAAGTCCACCAAATCCTTCATCATCAACTTGACCAGCCACAGAAGCTGAGTAAGTGCCAATTTGATCAGGCTCAACACTATTCATCACCTGCTGCCACGCCAGACCTGTCGAACGAATCGCATCGGTTGCGGCAAAGATAGTCGCTTGCAAGCCTCTTGGTTGATAACGGCTGTTATACATAGCCGAAGGTTCAAAACCTGTTGGTAATTGACCGGCCGCTTTAATTGGATTATCGCGCGTACTGTCATGTTTAATAGCAAGATCAGCACTAATTGTGACTTTCACTTTTTTATCAGTTAATTCTTCAACCTGCCAAGCACTTGGTACTGGAGTTGGTAAATCACGGCGGCGCGTTTCAAAAACAATCTGCTGTTCATCTGACGCTGTTAACGTCATTTTTTGCTGCCATGGAGTCGCATCCACATCGAAGTGGTTTTTTTCAATTTTACGAATAAGTGTGCCAGCTAAAATTTGTTCACCGAACTTAGCTTCGATGTCTGATTCGGCAATGGTATTGCCTTGGGCATCTTTAAGTACACCTTCAGTAAGAGTGACTAAGTTCATTAATGTCGCTAAGCCTAAAAATGTCTCCTGACGGGCTTTAGCGTCCAAGCTGTCTAACACGATACGACGATAACCTTGATGAAAAGAAGTGCGGCCAGCGGCATTAATACCACCCATACCAACAATAACGGGTAATGCTGTCATAAAAAACCTTGAGAAAACGTGTTATGAGAATTAAGCCAAGTTTAAATGGATTAATTAACACGCTTTATGCTTAAATAGCCAAATAACATGCACAATAGGCCAAAAATAACTGGTCGGAGCAATTAGAGTGACGAAACTTCAACAAGTAAAAGCCATTGAAATTAGTATTTTGGTTTATCCTCATTTATTAATAACCAGTTTAACCCTGCCTATTGAAATGCTCAGAGCTGGTGAGGCCTTTGCAAAAAGCCATCGTCAGCAGAACGAATTTAAACCTCTAAACATCAATTTAGTGGCAAGTAGTCTAAATGCGATCCCTAATCGTACCGGGCTTTCAATTATGCCCGATTGCGAAACCGTCACCGCGCCTGCTAGTGACTTGATTATTGTGCCTGGGATTTGGCGAAACCCGCGTCCTGTGGTGAGCAAACAGCAAAGTTTGGTGAACTGGCTTGGCGATTCTTGGCAACAAGGCAGTCATATCATTGGTGTAGGCACAGGTAATTGTTTAGTAGCAGAAGCAGGCTTATTGGATGGCCACCCGGCTACCACCCACTGGCATTACGCAGAACAATTTAAACGTGACTACCCTAAAGTGCAGCTTAAGCCTGATTTTTTCATCACACAATCTGAGCGCATGTATACAGTTGCGAGTTTAAATGCCCTTGCCGATGTTATTGTGCATATTATTAGTCAATATTACGGACGAGAAGCGGCACAACATGTTGAGCGTAATTTCTCCCATGAAATTCGTAAGCCCTATGAAGATCAGCGCTACCTTGAGGGTGCCGTTGATAAACACCCAGATGAACTAATCGCACAAATTCAATTTTGGTTAAAAAACAATTTAACCTCTGAACTGACTCTGCAAGAAATTGCAGCACAATTTAGTTTAAGCTACCGCACCTTTACACGCCGTTTTCGCCAAGCCACCAGCCAAACTCCTGTGGAGTATTGGCAACAGTTGCGGGTACAAACTGCAAAAGAGTTATTAGCGTCTTCAAATTTGTCTATTCAAGAAGTTGCACTGGAAGTTGGTTATAACGACCAAGGTCACTTAACACGGGTATTCAAGAAAGTGCTTTCACAAACACCTAGTGAATATCGCACAGTCGTTAGACGAAAACTATTTGGCTAAAGCAAAAATGCCGGAAATGTTCTAAGCAAAGGTCAGATTAATCATATTTAAGTTGCTGAATTAAAAATTATTACTAAGCTTTTAGTTAGTTGTATAGGTATTTGTTTGAGTCTAAAAAATGTATCAGCTTGATTATGATGAATTAGTGCAAAGTTGGAATAAAACCCTCGAAGTTTTAGCCCTTTTTGCTGATGTACCCGTCGCCTTAGTAATGAAAGTAGAAAACAATATTATTAGTGTGTTTTCAAAAAACGATAACCAAGATAATCCTTATGAAATTGGCGACAGTGAAGAGTTAGATGATTCAGGCCTTTATTGTGAGCATGTAGTAAAAACCCAAAAATTACTGAACATTCCAAACGCACTCATTGATGATGATTGGAAAGAAAACCCTGATATCAAGCTTAATATGATTTCTTATTTAGGTTTACCTATATGTGCAGGAGACACTACCCCATTTGGCACGATATGTATCCTTGATAGCAAACCTCATGAATACAACGAACCCGTAATAAAGCTACTCGAAACCATTAAGCAAAGCTTCGAAACACAACTGAAGTTATTGCATCAGCAAAAGCAAGCGTTTGAGCAACAACAGTTTGCTGAACTAGCCACTTTAATTAGAGGAATAGCCCACGAGCTCAACACACCACTCGGTAACTGCATTACCGCAGTAGATGTTACTCAACTTGCTGTAAAAGAAACACAAACCAGACTTTTAAAAAAACGACTTAGCCAACAAGCACTGCAAAATACTTTAGAGACATTGATAAATACCAATGAACTACTAGACAGAAACTTAACTTCATCTGCTTACAAGATACGTATTTTACAAGATTTGCTTTATACCAAATCACAATCAAGTAAAACAATCATGACGTTAGAGCAACTCTCTGAGTCATTGTATAAGCACTTAGAAGAGCAAATAAAACATCGCGGTATCAAATTAGATATTAATTATCAAAAACCTCATAGCCAAATTGAAGTTGATATAGACTTACTTAAGCAAGTGCTGTTTATTTTAGTGCAAAACTCAATTGAGCATGCATTCAACAATATTGCAGACCCTATAATAGAGATTGATATTTTTGATTTTGATGAGGTTTTAAAAATTCACTATACAGATAACGGCACCGGTATCAGCAGTACTGAACTAAGCTCTATTTTTACCCCCTTTTACAAAGGTAAAAACAACCAATCAGGTATAGGGCTTGGCCTCAGCATAGCGAAGAAAATTGTTAGCCAACAACTGCAAGGCGATATTTGTGTACAAGAAAGTGATGTAGGCGCCCACTTTTTGATTAGTTTGCCGAAGTAAGTTTAAATGAAGAAATCATACTTTTTTACATTGATATTATTTACTCAAATTTCTTCTTTTGTTAACGCAGAGCCAAACTATGATGAAGTAAAGCAATTAATAAACAAGCACTTTATCCGTAATAGTGATTATTCAGACAAATCGGTCTATCTGGGCTATAAAACTCCAAACGTTGCAACACTTCTTAAATCACTCAATGAACCTCATACTTATCTCATGGATAAAGATTCAAATATAACTTTTTTCAGCGCCAAAAAACGCTGTGTTAGTAACAGCAAAATTAAGCAGCATTTTCATAAAGGTAAACATGCTTATCTAAAAATTTCGAGTATTGGTATCACAACCACGGAAGAAAAATCACAATATGTTCGTAATTTAATCAATAAGATAAGATCTCAGGACAACAAAAACTCCCGATACTGGATTATTGATTTAAGAAAAAATAGCGGTGGCAATATGTGGCCGATGTTGCAAGCAATTTCCCCTTTTTTTGACGCTACACAAGTATTAGGTGAATTCCATTTGGCATCTGGAAGCATAACTAGATTTGGTTTTAAAGATGGAATAGCCCATGAAAGCTCGTTACAAAAAATCAATTTCCAACCAGATACCTATCATTTAAAACATCAGCCAAGTAGGATTTATGTTTTGATTGACTCTAGTGTCGCTAGCTCTGCTGAAGCATTAGCAATTGGGCTATCTTCTCTTGATAATGTAATACTCGTTGGCGAGAAAACGTGTGGCTTAGCTACAGTCAATACTCCGTTTGAGCTCAGGGACGGAAGTATTCTTGTTTTAACAACAGGCGAGATGGCCAATATTCATGGTCAAACATTTAAAAGTGGCATCAAACCTAGTATGAGTAGTCTAGAGTTTAATAAGCTAATCAAAGTCTTTGGAGAATAAAATCTTACTAGTTTGTGGGCTGCCTCTGTCTTCATAGCCTGTTATGGCATAACCATTTTTGATAAGCATACTTAGCATTGCAGGAAAACGGTTCGTCGACTTAACCTTTATGGTTCGGTAATTGTTGGTTTTAACCCATGCTTCTTGCGCGTTTAATAAAGCCTGTGCAATACCCTGCCCTCTACATTTTGGTGCAACCGCCCCAAGCCAGCTATAGAAAGTGTTTGAATCTAACGCATAACCCAATTTGAAGGCCACAGGCTCATTATCGATATAAGCAACTAAAGCTAGATGCTCAATATCTGCACACTTTGCTTGTAATTTGCTAAAGGTATTTCGGCCATCAAACTCAGGAATTTGACTATCGACAAGTAACAGATCTTCTAAACTAGCTGGCTTTATTGTGTAACAAGGCTCCATGAATCACTCTAATCTGATATCTAATTTCACTTTTCTTTTCGATAATACAACTTTGAATAGCGTTTTACACGGGCATGTACACCGCGCCCTAAGCTCTTAAATTTAGCTTCAAGTACATCTACGCCATATAAAATACCTACCACTAGCACCGATAGTTTTATTGCAGCTAGCAAGTTGTCGGTGGCAATGACAACACCAATTGAAGCTAACACCCATATCGTTGCAGCAGATGTTACACCAACTACCGCACCATCTTTTGCAAGCATCACCCCGGCACCTAAAAAGCCAATACCGGTGATAATTTGGCCCACTACACGTGAATGATCAATATCTTCTCCATGTAACATAAACGCTGTTGATAGAAACAAATAAGTACCTAACACAATGAGCGCTGACGTACGAATACCCACAGGTTTGCCGCGTAATTGACGCTCCATACCAATAATTGCGCCGCAAAATGCAGCGCTACCTATTGCTGACCAAGAATAAGGGGCAATATCAAATAAACTACTCAGTGTCACTGCACTTCCAAATCAAACTAATAATCAAAATTATAAATAAAAGGCCATCGCTGTACTGAGTCGTGATGAGCCAAAACTAGCCATTTTGCTAAAATCGGCTTTGGCTATAGGCACATGCTGACAATCAATCGCCAATTGTTTTTCGTTTTCACAAAACGGGTCATGCACATACAAGCAATGCTCATCAATATGCGTTACACACACCCAATGCGGTGACTTTTTACCATCAAATCGATAAGTGCTGATCAATAACACCACCGCTTTACCCTCAGCAAGCCAATCTTCAATGGTAGCCAAGGTTAACTCTTGATAGCGTACTGGCAGTTTTGCAGCTATCGCTTCGGCTACAAACTGATTGTGTACGGTATGCAAAATGGCTTTTTTCTTTTCACTTCTTACACCATCAATAAACAAGGTATCACGGGTATTTAAAACAACATCGGCTTTAAAACCACGTTTCATTGCTGCAAGTGCTAACCCTAGAGGGTGACAACCGCCATGCCCTGAAGTCATGAAAATAGTCGTGGCTTCACGCCAGATATCCAGCTCTTTGAGTTGGCTCATTGCGGTATCATTCAATGATGACATTGCCATTAATAACGCCGCTGGGCCACAGGTAAATTCGGTAGTTTGCTGGTACCAAGGCGTGTGTTTATCAGCATTAAATTCGATATTACGACGAATGTTTTTTTGCATTCGATGGGCATCACTATGGTCATCATAATAATCACTGTAATGACCAAACACCTGATAACCCAGTTTTTCATATAAGCGAATTGCTGATTGGTTGTTTACCGCAACTTCTAAACGCATGTATAAACGGCCCCGTTTAGCCGTTTCATTTTCAAGCGCAAGAAGTAACTGTGAAGCAATCCCTTTGCCTTGCTGAGATTGCAAAACCGCCAGTGAATATAACCGGGCAAGGCGCGTCCCTTTGTGACACCACACTAAACCATAACCAACTAGTTGATTATCTACCTCAGCCACCATCAATAAGCCATGAGTTGCGCTGATCCAGCGTTTTAAACTACGGCTACTTAATCTATCTTGGCTAAAGCTTTGCTCTTCAATGGCTACAAGAGCTGTCAAATCCGTGGCCTGTGCAAAGCGGATTTGACAAACAGATGCTTTCATTAACCGCGGCCTCGTGCTTCTAGCCGTAGTTTAAACTCATCCATAATGATCATATAAAGCTCATCACCTAAATAGGCATCTTCGACTTTGTGGTCGATACTTGGGTTGTCATTCACTTCTAACACGTATGCTTTACCTTGATGCTCTTTAACATCAACACCATACAAACCTTTCCCCACTGTTTTACAGGCTTTTAACGCCGCATCAAGTACCACTTTAGGTAGCTCAAAGGTTGGCAAGGTCTCAAAACCACCTGAGAAGAAGCGTTTTGCATCATGATTGTAAATTTGCCAGTGATTACGGGCCATTAAATAACGACACGCATAAATTGCACGGCCATTTAACACCCCGACACGCCAGTCGTATTCGGTGTACATGTACTCTTGTGCAAGCACCAGTGCACTGAACTCAAACAGCTCAGTTAACTTAGCAACTAACTCATCACGATTAGCAACTTTAAATACGCCTTTTGAGAAAGAGCCTTCTGGCATTTTTAATACCAGTGGATAGCTGAAGTTTGCTTCTAAACTTTCAATTGTCTCTTCATTTGTATCAGCCACAACGTGAGTTTTTAAACTCGGCACTTTTTGATAATTAAAGGCATCGTGCAAATACACTTTATTACAACAGCGCAGTATCGATTCTGCATCATCAATGACCACTAACCCTAAGCTTTGTGCTTTACTCGCTAAACGATAGGTTGGATGGTCAATGGCTGTGGTTTGGCGAATAAATAACGCATCAAATTGTGCAATATTGGTTATTTCATCAAATGTCAGTGCTTGAGCATAAATACCGTGCTTAGCGGCTGCTTTTATAAATTTAGCAATGGCATCTTTATCACTTGGCGGCACTTTTTCTTGGTGATCAACCAATATAGCCATATCCCAACGGTAACGACGTTTTTTATCGTGAATTCGCCACACTGACTCAGTAAAGCTACTGAGTTGTTTTACAAACTCCGTAAAGCCAGTGTCATCTAATGATGCAATCGTGCCTTGCTTTACAACACCTTGCTCATCACACACCAAAATAGGCGCAGAATATTGCGAGAATAACGCTTTGGTTGCTTTACTTTGCTGCTCTTTATCTGTGTGACCAAAAAATACAGTGCCACCAGCAAGCGCTTTATGACGCGTGCTGTGCTCATCGCTACGTAGCGCATTAATTGTTTTTACACTTGGTAATACCTGATGCTTTCTTGCTTCAGCAAGCAAAGAACAATAATAACCTTTACTTAAATACTGCCCTGTATCACACAAGTTTAAAATGCGTGTTTTTGGCTCATTATGTTTTGGGTAATCACGTAAGTAGGTGTCAAAGGTAATGACATTTTCGAAATTTTGAGCAATACGTTGCTCATTGTTATCAACCACAATCAAGGTTTTAAACACGACTTTTCCTAAATTAAGCCATAAATAAAATGAAAAACACCCAACCAATTAAGTGAACGCATGAGGCTAAACTTCACTTAACTAGATGGGTGCTTGAAATACCAATACGCAATAATTGGGAATTAAGCGTATTGCTATAAGCCTTAAGCTTGATGTGATTTATAGAGGTTTTTTTGCTTTGTGACCAACAAGATATTTTTTACTTGAAGATGAAATTTACTGATTAAAAATACCAATAATTAAATTAACTGTTCTATGACGTACAACTGTTTTTTGCCAGCAATAGAGAGTTCAACTTCATCATCTAGGCTCTTTCCAATCAATTGCTTACCTAACGGCGCTTCTCGGGTTACAACATAAATAGGCTGCTCTTTTACGGTTACCACTAAGCCACCTGCACTTGGGCCCATAAAAAACCACTTTTCGTTATCTTGCTCATCGATAAGACACACTAATGCACCTTCACGAACCTTTTTAAATTCGCTTTCTTTAAACACTGTATTGAATGACTGAATATCACGGTAGCATTCATTAACTCGCTCAGCTTGCCCTTGCGCTAAGTATGCAGCCTCTAAACCCAAGGTATCGTATTGAGTTTCAGCGACACTTTCTTCGTGAGTTGCAGCGTCATGAGCCGCTTTTGCCGCTGCTTTGGCGTTTTGCAGTTGTGCCTCTAGCGCAAAGCGTAAATGTTCAATTACGTGTGTTTTATTCATATCAAAGCAGTTAAAACAGAAAAGCCGCTATTCTATGGAAAAATAGCGGCTGATGAAAGTAAGTTATAAAACTGACTTACGGCATATCCATATATGCTTTGGTTTTATCATCCAGTGTTTGGGTGTAATTTTCTGAACTTAACCCCAATAACTGCGGCAAGGTAGCGGCGATACAAATCGATGAGAAGGTTCCCACCACAATGCCTGCAAATAACGCAATGGCAAAGCCCGTTAATGCAGCACCAGCAAGCAACCAAATACAGGCAATGGTCGCAAGTGTTGTGCCTGAGGTGATCAACGTACGTGTTAAGGTAGAACCAATTGCATCGTTAATCACAACATGGGTGTTAATGCGTTGATTGTCTGGCTGAATACGTAAAAGCTCTCTGACTCTGTCGCCAACAATAATTGAGTCATTTAATGAATAGCCAATAATAGCCAGTAAACTCGCCAGCACGGTTAAATTAAACTCAAGCCCTGTCAAGGAAAACAAGCCCAGCACTAAAGTTAAATCATGTAACAGTGCAACCACTGAGCCTACCGCGAGTCGCCATTCAAAGCGCACTGCAAGATAAACCATAATGGCAATCAGCGCCGCAAACAAAGCTAAACAACCTTGTTCAAAAAGCTCATCACCCACTTGTGAGCCTAAAAATGAGCTAGATAATACGCTATAGTCTACACCTTGCTCATTCAGCTCTGCTTGCCAAGTACTGGCTTTGCTAGCCTCTGGCGCTTCTCTTAAAACAAAGTGATATTCACCTGCTTTAGTGATGGTTAATTTGCTTGCAACCTCGGGGCTTAACTTTGCCTTTAAATCAGCAATTGTCGTGACTGACGTTGTGTTAATTTCACTGATGTAGCCACCTGTAAAATCAAGGCCAAAATTTAGCCCTTTTACAGATAAAACACCTAGACTCGCGATGACTAAAACACAGCTTAGCACAAGCCCTAAAACGCGTGCTTTACTCGCAGCAGTTAATGTTGACCAACTCATGCTTTAGCCCCCGTCAAATTAGTTAGTTTAATGTAGAGTGTTTGGCTAAGCGCTTTTGAAATATAAACGCCAGTAAAGACACTGGTTAATAGCCCAAGCGCTAACGTGATTGCAAAGCCTTTCACCGGCCCATAACCAATGGCGTATAAAATAATTGCCGTGATCATCGTAGTCACATTGGCATCAAAAATGGTCGTAAATGCTTGGTTATAGCCTTGTTCAATCGCTTGATATGTAGGCCTGCCTTTGCGTTTCTCTTCTTTAATTCGCTCAAAGATAATCACATTGGTATCCACTGCCATCCCTATAGTCAGAACAAGCCCTGCAATACCCGGTAAGGTCAGCACAACACCCGGCAATAACGACATTAAACCGACTAAAGCAGTTAAATTAAGGAGTAAAGCAATATTGGCAATCAATCCTAAGCGACGATACCAAAGCGCCATAAAAGCAAGGGTAATACCAATACCCAGCATTAACGCAGCTAAGCCGTGTTCAATGTTTTCACTGCCTAAACTTGGGCCTATGGTTTGTTCTTGAACGATTGTCACTGGCGCTGTGAGCGACCCTGCACGTAGTAAAAGCGCTAAATCGTAGGCTGCCTGCGGGCTTTTCATATTAGTGATGCTAAAACGAGAACTTAAATGCTGGGCAATATTTGCAACATTGATCACTTCGCTTTTTTTAACAACGTCGCCATTAGCATCCCGCGAGTATTCAGAATACACCGTGGCCATTGGTTTACCAATGTTGTGCTTCGAAAAAGCAGACATCGCATCGCCACCTTGCGAATCTAAACTGAGCTGAACTAAAGGCTTGCCCAATTCATCTTTGCCAATACTGGCATTATTGATGTGATCACCTGAAAAAATCGCAACAGGGTTTAAATTAACGACGCCACCGCCTTGTACATTAAACGCTTTACCACCTACTTCGACGACCTGGTAAAAATCAAGGGTCGCAGTTGCACCAATAATACGTTTAGCTTCTGATGGGTCTTGCACACCGGGTAACTCAATGCGAATGCGCTGCTTACCTTGTCTTTGCGTTACCGCTTCAGTGATACCAAGCTCTTCAATGCGACCACGCAGGGTTGTTAAGCTTTGCGCCATAACCTGTTTATTAAATTCGTTTTGGCTTTGCTCATTAAAATGCAGTAATACCGTGGTTAGGTTATTCGTTGTTGATTTAGTTTGCATCAGGCCTTTGAATTGACCTTGTAATGTTGAGACGAGCCCTACAAGTTGCCCCTCGCCGCTTGGTAAAATTTGTAGCTCAACCCCTTCTTTTACTTCACTTGCCCGAATACCACGGATTTTGTCTTTGCGAAGCGTCAATTTAGTTTGTTGATATACACTGTTTAAGTGCTCTTGCATTGCTTTATCTAGGTCAACATCAAGCACAAATAACACCCCACCATTTAAGTCGAGTCCCAATTTAATCGGTGAAAGACCCAGCTGCTGAAGCCATTGTGGGCTTGTCGCATGCTCAACAATTTTAGCCTCTAGCTGAGGGTATTGCGTTTTTATAAAGCTCAGCGCATTGGCACTTTGGGTAGGCTCAGCTAATAAAATAGCCAGCTGTGTTTGGCTATCATTGGCTTCAGTCACTTCAAAACCATGTTGATTTAGTGACGTTGTCACACTTTGCAGCGTCACAGTTTGACCTGGCAAGCTAATGTGCAACCAAGATTTGTTAGGGTAAAGGTTAGGTAGTGCACTAACCGCTAATAAAAAACACGCCGCTATCATAGCGACATAACTCATTTTTAGACGACGCCATAGCGCCGGCTTTGATTTATGTGACATACATGACTTCCTTCCGGCATCGCCTGCCGGTAAAAATTTAATTCCAAAAAATAAAAAGTAACGAAGGAAGTCGTTTAACTATGGTAGGTCGTATTGGCTTTGTACAAGAGGTTGGCGTCTTTCCAGCCACTAATGCGGGATTTTCGTTGAGTGGCTAATGCAAACCATGGGATCACACGCACAGCACCTGGCGGCGCTAAAAAGTGCTCTTTTCTCCAGTCTTCAGCAAAGAATTCAATTAATAGCTCGTAATCAGGGTCAACCTGACTGTGATAAAGAAATAATGATGAATTACTGGCAGTTAAACGCGGCACTAGGGTATCAAACCCCGATGGTTCTACCGGTTTAGGATGTTCAACTGTATGAGTTTGGGAAATAACTGGAGTTTTAGTCAGCTCGACTTGGAACAATTTAGTCGCAGCAAAGTGTGAGTGCGTGTCAGGCATAGCCATGCTCTGTGCACTAAAGAACACAGTAAATAGCAAGATAATGACTGAGAAAAACCGTAACAAGAACTGACCAATAAATTAAGTGGATAACATAGCTATAATGTGGGCAAAAAAATAAAACACAAGTTATTACTTAAATAAAAGTGACTAAAACAAAAGCGGGCCTAATTAAGCCCGCTTAGTAATTTAACTTTGTTAAACTTCTAATGATGACATGTCGATAACAAAGCGTGAGGCCATATCACCTTGCTTTAATTTATCGAATGCGTCATTTATTTGGTCCATTTTGATCATTTCAACTTCAGGTAAAATATTATGTAGTGCACAGAAATCGAGGATCTCTTGGGTTTGCGCTATACCGCCAATCAATGAGCCAGCTACACGGCGACGCCCCATTAATAATGGCACTGAGTTAGTCTCTTCAAGTTCACCCACTTGACCAACCAATACTTGCGTACCATCAATATCTAAAAGCGGAATATACGGTGTAAAATCGTGTTTTACCGGAATGGTATTAATGATCACATCAAATTGATTAGCATGCGCTTGCATGGCATCTTCATCGCTCGATACCAATAAATCTTTTGCGCCATAAGATAAAACCTGCTGTTTTTTCTTATCACTACGACTAATTGCCGTAACATGTGCACCCATTGCAGCTGCGATTTTAATTGCCATGTGGCCTAAACCACCTAAACCAATCACACCAACACGGCTACCTGGGCCCACATTCCACGTACGTAGTGGCGAATAGGTTGTGATACCCGCACATAAAATTGGCGCACATTTAGCAAGGTCTAAGCCTTCAGGCACACTTAGTACAAACTCTTCACGCACCACAATGTGTTTTGAATAACCACCTTGAGTGAGCTCACCACTAATGCGGTCTTGTCCTGAGTAGGTCCCTACCATACCTTCGCGACAAAACTGCTCTTCACCGTTATGACACTGGTCACAGCTTAAACAGCTATCAACCATACAACCCACAGCAACATTATCGCCCACTTTATATTTAGTAACGCCGCTGCCTACTTCAAGGACGCGACCAACGATTTCATGGCCTGGTACCACTGGGTACTGAGTCCAGCCCCAGTCGTTTTCTGCCGTATGTAAGTCTGAATGGCACACGCCACAATATAGAATTTCAATTGATACATCTTCATCACGAAGTGCACGGCGTTCAAAATGATACGGCTCTAATGGTTTTTCAGAATCATGTGCTGCATAACCGACGGTTTTCATGCTTACTCCTTAGTTTTCTTCGTGTTTTACTCATGCATTTAACTAATTTGCTAATGCGCTGGTGTATAATGCATTCAGTATAGATGTAAATTAACAAATTACACTTGCCTAAAACACGAAAGCTTTTGCCTATTTTTATCAAATTGATTTTAAGAGACCCTCATGCGTGGAATGAGCCGCAAAGAACAGGTGACGAGATCGCCTGATGCAATGAACCTATCACAAAGCATCAAAACACTCTGGCCCTATTTAATGAGCTTTAAAGGCCGAGTCATATTAGCCGTCTTAGCGCTTATTGCTGCAAAAGGCGCCACATTACTGATGCCTTGGGCACTAAAAGAAATAATTGACGCGGTTGATGCGAGTATCAACCCGCTATTAAGCGTTCCTATTGCCTTGCTCATCGCTTATGGTTTGCTGCGCTTTGCTAGTGTATTTTTTGGTGAAGTACGCGATGCGTTATTTGGCCGCGTTACAGAGCACGCAATGCGCCATATTGGCTTAAAAGTTTTTAAACATTTGCATAGTTTAGAACTTGCTTTTCACCTTGATAGGCAAACAGGCGGTATCAGTCGCGATATAGAGCGTGGCACAAGTGGCCTCAGCTTTTTAATGCGCTTTTTGATGTTTAATATTGTGCCAACCCTATTTGAAATAATCACAGTAGCCATTATTTTTGCAACCTTGTTTTCACCTTGGTTTGCACTGGTCACATTAATTGCGGTTGCTAGTTACATTGCTTTTACTGTGATTGTAACTCAGTGGCGTAACCGATTTATTCGTGAAGCAAATGCTGCCGATAACAACTCAAACACCCGTGCAATCGACAGCTTACTAAATTACGAAACCGTTAAGTATTTCAACAATGAACACTATGAAGCGAGCACCTACGACGGCTTTTTAGCTAAGTGGGAGCAAGCAAGGCTAAAAAATCGTTTATCGTTACTAGCCCTTAATTCAGGGCAAGCACTTATTATTGCCGCAGCTATTACAGCGCTAATGTGGCTAGGTGCCAGTTCAGTGGTCAATAAAGAGCTGACAATAGGTGAGCTTGTGATGATTAATGCCTACATGATCCAGCTATTTTTACCGCTTAACTTTTTAGGCTTTGTTTATCGTGAGATACGCCGTGCGCTGACTGACCTTGAAAACATGCTAGGACTGTTAAATCGCAAAGCCGCCATTAGCGATGACAAAGATGCAAAACCATTAAAAGCAACCAAAGCAGCTATCCGATTTGAAAATGTCTCTTTTAGTTACGACAAACAACGGCCAATTTTAAATAACTTAAGCTTTGAGGTTACATCTGGCAGCAAAGTGGCCATTGTGGGTGCCAGTGGCGCAGGTAAAAGCACTCTAAGCCGCCTGCTCTACCGCTTTTATGATGTTGATGCGGGTAAAATTTATATTGATGAGCAAGCAATCAACACAGTAACACTTGAGAGCTTGCGCCAAGCTATTGCCATCGTACCGCAAGATACCGTTCTATTTAATACCAGCATTCGCGAAAACATCGCCTACGGAAATCCAACGGCAAGCGAAGATGAAATTGATCAAGCCATAAGCCTTGCCCATTTAGATGGATTTATTGCCAGCTTAGATAAAGGCGATAAAACCCTTGTTGGTGAACGCGGTTTAAAAGTATCAGGCGGTGAAAAACAACGCATTGCAATTGCCAGAGCCATTTTAAAAGGTTCACCGATTTTATTATTTGATGAGGCAACATCGGCGCTAGATTCGCATTCAGAACAAGCTATTTTAAGTGCGATGCGTGAAGTTGCACAAAGACATACCAGCTTGGTTATTGCTCATCGTTTATCAACAATAACTGACGCAGACAAAATAATTGTTATGAAACAAGGACAGATTGTTGAGCATGGTCAACACCAACAACTGCTTGCAGCGAATGGTGAATACGCACGAATGTGGCAGTTACAGCAAAGCGAAGAATAAACACTGTTAACTAGTAGTTTAAATGATTAGAATAACCGCTTTATTTTTATCTATAACAAAAAGGCAACACGCAGATGGGCAGAGCTTATCAAAACAAAAAAGACTCAATGGCAAAAACTGCGGGTGCAAAAACCAAAGTTTATTCAAAGTACGGAAAAGAAATTTATATCTGCGCTAAGAATGGTGGTGTTGATCCCGATGGCAACTTAGCGCTTCGTCGCTTAATTGAGCGTGCTAAGAAAGACCAAGTACCTACGCATGTAATCGAGCGTGCAATCGATAAAGCCAAAGGCGGTGGCGGCGAAGATTACGTAGCAACTCGCTACGAAGGTTACGGCCCGGGCAACTGTATGATCATTGTTGACTGTTTAACCGACAACAACAAACGTACCTTTGCTGACGTACGTGTTTGTTTTACAAAAGCGAATGCAAAAATTGGTGCGCAAAACTCAGTATCACACTTATTTGACCACCTCGCTATTTTTGTATTTGATGGTGATGATGACGAGGCTGTTTTAGAAGCACTAATGATGGCTGATGTTGATGTAACGGATGTAGAAGTTGAAGACGGTAAAGTGACTGTATTCGCTCCACATACTGAGTACAACAATACCCGTACAGCACTTGAAGAAATGGGAATTACTGATTTCCACGAAGATCTAATTGCTTTTGTGCCGCAAGTAGAAGCACCCATTGAAGGTGAAGACGTTGAAGTCATGGAACGCTTTTTAGCCATGCTAGAAGACTGTGACGACGTACAAAACGTTTACCACAACGCACAGTTTTAATTAAAAAGGCCAACCAAGTTGGCCTTTTACCTTTTAGCCCAAAGGAATCAACATTGAATACCCTCGAAGAGTTAAAAGCCGGTTCTCTACAAGGTTTTACACGGCTTCAGCTTGTTGCAGAACTAACCGAATTGCCAAAAGAAATTTATACCCTAGCCGATACGTTAGAAATCCTCGATTTATCTAATAATCAGCTAAGTGATTTACCTGACGATTTTTACAAATTAAAAAATCTCAAACGGCTGTTTTTATCATTTAATCAGTTTAAACATATTCCAGACGTGCTAAGACAATGCCCAAACTTAATCATGGTGGCATTTAAAGGTAATCAAATTACTGAGCTTAAAGCGCACTGTTTACCAACGAAGATTGAATGGCTGATCTTAACTGATAATCAAATTCCCGCTTTGCCTGATACATTTGGTGAGTACAGCAAGCTTAAAAAGCTCGCACTGGCAGGTAATCAGTTAATTCATTTGCCAGCTTCAATGGCTAATTGTAAAGAGCTTGAGCTAATACGTTTAAGTGCCAATAAGCTTACAAAAGTTGAAGATTGGCTTTTAGCTTTACCGAAACTTGCTTGGCTTGCCTTCTCTGGTAACGATTTAAATCGCTCAACTAGCTTACACTGTGAGCAGTTTAGCAAAATCGCACTGGATGAATTCGAAGTTAAAAAGCAGATTGGCCAAGGTGCGTCTGGGGTCATTCATTTGGCCAATTGGCATCAACGTCCTGTTGCCCTCAAGCTATTTAAAGGCGAGATCACCAGTGATGGCTATCCACTTGATGAGCTAAATTGTTGTTTACAAGCCAGTAAGCATCCAAATCTCATTAAAGCATTGGGCTATGTCGATGAAGAGTCACAACTTGGTTTAGTGATGGAGCTTATCAATAAAGAGTTTAGTAATCTTGGTTTGCCACCCTCTCTTGCAACTTGTACCCGAGATACATTCGAAGACAACAGCCAGTATTCGCCAGAAATGGTACTAAAAATTGTCAAGCAAATGGCAAGTACCCTCGCCCATTTGCATCAAAAACAAGTAAGCCATGGTGACATTTATGCCCATAACAGCATGATCAATTCACATGGCGAGTTATTATTTGGTGACTTTGGTGCGGCAACAGACTTATCAATGCTGACGCCTAATCAACAGCAGCTATTAGAAGGCATTGAAGTGCGTGCCCTTGGTTATTTCATTGATGATCTACTGACCGTAGTGAGTGAAGAAAACGACATTACTAAGATGCTTACTGACATAGCTCAAGAGTGCTTAGCATTCAACTCAGACAAACGCCCTCGCTTTTCTGAGCTAGTTTCGCGATTATGAGTGTAGTTAATTATAAATAAAGCCTCTGTGAGGCTTTATTTTTGCTTTTTAAACGGGAACACCTGCTGCTTGAACATACCTTCGGGCATGTAATCGCCAACCACACCATATTTATCGGGCCACTCTGCTTGACCTTTCACAGCAGTGCCAAAAAGATAATCTAAAAAAGAAAAATGCGCAGCATAGTTACGGTCAATGGCCGCTTTATCAGAGGAATGATGCCAATGATGAAACTGAGGCGTAACCAGTACGTACTTTAACCATCCAAATTTCACCCGAACATTTGCGTGGTTAAACACGGCCTGAAAGCCAACAATAATGACATAGAGGCTAATAACATCCGATGGGAAGCCGAGCACAAAAATAGGCGTGAGTACTAAGCTGCGCGTCACGAGTATTTCTAAAATATGCTGACGAGAGCCTGCAAGCCAATCCATTTCTTTTGCACTATGATGCACGGCATGAAAACGCCAAAGCAATGGCACTTCGTGATAAGCCCTATGCACAAAGTACTGCATTAAATCAGCCACTAAAATGATCAAAAATAGCTGCAGTAAAAATGGCAGTTGAATAATAAAGCCTTGCACTGTATCAGACACAGCCCAGCCAAATGCGTGATGCACAAACTGATTGGTTGCAAGCAACACAAAACCAATAATTAAGTGATTAACAAAGAAATGATTTAAATCACCCTGCCACTCAGAGCGGAGAATATTTTGTTCTCTACGGTGCGGCAGTAGCTTTTCAATTAGAATAAAAATCAGTGTGGAGCCAAGTAAATCAAGAATGAACCAATCCAGCCCCAAGTACGGCGTATTATCTTTAAAGTCGCCCACTTCAACATTTGGCCCACCAAATGCAATAGCAAGTAAGATCAAAACCCAAGCCGTTGCACCGAGCCGCTTATTAGTATTACGAACAAAATTCAACAACCCTAAACTGCCTGAAATAATCAATGCCACAAACATCAGCTGGCGTAAAAACTCGACACTGTAGTTTTGCCTGAGCTCTGGGGTCGTTAAGTACTCTGGAAAATGAAAGGCTAACACCCCTAAACAGGATAAAACCGCTAAGAAGCAAGCAATATAGCCGCTGATATTGCCTTCACCTACTTGAAACTGCTCAGCCCTAAATAGCCGATGATAAAGACGTGTCATGATATGAAAATCCATTTATCAATTTTTTGCAGCATAACATAGAAGAATTTAGGAACAAATATACGCTAAGCCATCACTATCATGTGTACAGGACAAATTATTAACTAAGATAAGAGCTGTTTGATTTTATTGAACATCCATATCCTTATGAAACAATTTAGGCTTATATGATGTTAAGCTTTTTAATTTTACTGAAATGCTTTATCAAACTTATCTTGATCTAGGTATTTATCAAATGCACCTAAAGCATTACCCACACTTGGCTCAGCCATTAACTCTTGCATTGCAACTTCACCGACAATACCGAATGCGTTTTCCATTGCTCCCTGACCGCCGACTTCTATCGCCGCCTTTACTTGCTTTGGACAGTCTTCGGTTAATAAACGGGTAACTAATGCACCAACATAGCGATTAGTGTCATCTATATCTTGCTCTGTCACATTCGAGAAAGGTTTAATAATACTGTGCGTAGACATACCTAGATAAATCCACTTAGCTAGGTTCTTTCGTTCTTTGCCATTTAGTGAATCAGTTAAACACACTGCAAGTTGCTGTGCTTCTTCTGATGCTGAAACATAACTAGGCAGTAACGACATTACAAAGAATGAAGTAGTTAATAAGATTTTTTTCATTATTTTCCTCATAAACTGGGATTAACCATAGAATTCTACTTCAGTTTTTACACCAAAGGGTAAAATGAATTCTCTAAATTCAGGGTCCCCTTGCTGAGCTTTTGGATATTTAAGGTTATACATATTCTTTTTAAACATATTTAAGAATTGCTTATTTTGCAGCTTATTATCTAATACACTGACTTTGACAACATCACCCGCTTGATTAACTATCATCATAAATAAAATTTTATCATCAGATCGTCTGAAGTCGTCTTTTGCTTTTGTTATCACATCTTTGGGAATATTAAAATCGGGTAGGTTTTTATCTTGTGTTGATGAGCAAGACACTAACAAGAGACATAAAGGTATTAAAAATTTATTCATCATCTGTCCCTAAAAATGTTTAAAGACAAGATACTGTGAATAAATGCTTTTATCCAGCAAAAACCAAAAAAGCCACGATAAACGTGGCTTTGTTGGATAAAGCTTAAACTTTTACTGTTCTATTATAAGAACTGACCTAGCGCTTTAACTTGGTCTAACATGCGGTTTGAGAAACCCCACTCGTTATCGTACCAAGCCATCACTTTAACAAGCTTACCATCTACTTTAGTTTGGGTAGAATCGAAGATTGAAGACGCAGGGTTGTGGTTAAAGTCGATAGAAACAAGTGGTAGTTCGTTGTATTCAAGAATACCTTGCATTGCACCTTCTGATGCAGCTTTAACTACTTCGTTGATTTCTGCTGCAGTTGTTTCACGCTTAGCAACGAACGTTAAGTCTACTAAAGAAACGTTGATTGTTGGTACACGTACTGCCATGCCGTCAAGTTTACCCGCAAGTTCAGGAAGTACTAAACCAACTGCTTTAGCTGCACCTGTTTTCGTTGGGATCATTGACTGAGTTGCGCTACGTGCACGGTATAAGTCTGGGTGATAAACGTCAGATAAGTTTTGATCGTTTGTGTAAGCATGAATTGTTGTCATGCTACCTTGCTCGATACCTACTGTATCGTTGATTGCTTTTGCAATTGGCGCTAAACAGTTTGTTGTACAAGATGCATTTGAAATGATGTTGCTGTCAGCGTTTAATACTTCGCTGTTAACACCATGAACAACTGTTGCATCCATGTCCGTGCCTGGTGCAGAAACGATTACTTTTTTAGCACCCGCTTCAATGTGTTTAGCCGCTGCGTCACGTGAAGTGAATAAACCAGTACATTCTAAAACGATATCTACGTTTAGAGCTTTCCAAGGAAGGTTTGCTGGATCACGCTCTTGTGTAAGGGTAATTTCATCATTACCAATTAGCATGGTGTTTTCAGCAAGTGTTACTTTTTGAGAAAATTGACCGTGTACTGAGTCAAATTGAGTTAAATGCGCGTTAACATTTGCTGGTGCTAAATCGTTGATTGCAACGATTTTGATTTCGTTGTTTTGAGCTGACTCATAAAGGGCACGTAATACGTTACGACCAATACGTCCATAGCCATTAATTGCAACATTAATCATTCTAATATCTCCCGTTAATTATTTTACTTCACTTGCTTGGCGAGCAAGCGCTTCAATGGCTTGCCAGTCTTTGTTTTCAATAAGTTGTTTATCTAGCATCCAAGTACCACCTACACAGATTACGTTTTTAAGTGCCAGGTAATTAGGTGCTGTTTCAAGGCTAATTCCGCCTGTAGGGCAAAAAGTTACTTGTGGTAAAGGGCCACCAATTGATTTCAGCATTGCTGTGCCACCTGCTGCTTCTGCAGGAAAGAACTTTAAGAACTTAAAGCCATGGCTTGCTAATTTCATTACTTCACTTGGTGTTGCTGCACCTGGTAAAAATGGAATATCCGTGTCTTTAGCCAGTGCTAATAATTCGTCGTTTACACCTGGGCTAACCATGAAGTCAGCACCGGCTTCAACAGATGCATTAAATGTTGCTTTATCAACCACGGTACCTGTGCCAACGTATGCTTCTGGTACGGCTTCTTTCATTAGCTTTACAGCTTCTGCCGCAATCGGCGTACGTAAAGTAATTTCTAGTGCTTTTAAGCCACCGTTATAAAGCGCACGTGCAAGGGGTGCTGCATCTTCAAGTTTTTCGATAACAACAACCGGTACCACAGGTGCCGATGATAAAATTTTCTCAATGCTCATTGTTTGTTCCTCATAGCCCAGTAACGGCGTATTATTATTCTAAACCAAAGGCACTTGCGCCAAGGTCTGCACTACTTACTATATTTCTGAAACCTGCGAATAACTCTCGGCCTGTACCATATGTTTGGCTTGGTTGGCTAAGTTGTAATTCACGTTTTGCTAATTCTTCATCGCTTACGTGTACTTTCAATACACCCGCTGGTGCATCAAGGGTCACTAAATCACCTTCGTGAATTTTTGCGATTACACCACCTTCAACCGCTTCTGGTGCTAAGTGGATTGCAGCAGGAACTTTACCTGATGCACCCGACATACGGCCGTCAGTCACAATCGCCACTTTGTAGCCTTGGTCTTGTAGTGTTGCCATTACTGGCGTTAATTTATGAAGCTCAGGCATGCCTTTGGCTTTTGGACCTTGCTCTTTAAGTACAGCAATAAAGTCTGTGTTTAATTCACCGCGGCTATACGCTTCTTGTAACTCACCTTGTGAGCTAAATACTTTAGCTGGCGCAGAAACAACTTGGTGTGACTCAGCCACTGCCGATACTTTAATAACAGCTTTACCAAGGTTACCTGTAAGAAGCTGTAAACCACCCTGCTTGCTAAACGGATTATCAATTGGACGTAACACTTCTTCATCGTGTGATTTTTCAGGACACGCTACCCATTTAACTTTGCTTGGGCCAGTGCTGTTAGTCATGATCACTGATGAATCTTTATCTAGCATTGGCTCTGTGGTGTATGCTTCTAAGCCCTCACCCACAATCGTTTTCACGTCGTTATGTAAGTAACCTTTGCTTAGCAGTTGCTTCATTAAGAAGCCCATACCGCCTGCTGCTTGGAAGTGGTTCACATCTGCTGAGCCGTTCGGGTAGATACGTGTAAGAAGTGGCACAACTTCTGATAAGTCAGCCATGTCTTTCCAAGTAAGGATTACACCCGCAGCTTTCGCAATTGCTACTAAGTGGATTGCGTGGTTCGTTGAGCCGCCTGTTGATAACAAGCCAACTAAACCATTAATAATTGTTTTTTCACTTACTACGTCTGCAAGGCAGTTAGCGTTTTTTGTTTCGATTAACTGCTTTAACATGGTTTCTACAGCATGACCTGTTAAACCATCACGTAGTTCTGTGTAAGGGTTAATGAAAGAGCTACCTGGTAAATGTAGACCCATGATTTCCATTAACATTTGATTCGAGTTTGCCGTACCGTAGAAAGTACAGGTACCTGCACTGTGATACGATGCGCTTTCTGCTTCTAAAAGCTCTTCACGGCTTACTAAGCCCTGTGCAAATTTTTGACGTACACGGGCTTTTTCTTTATTCGGGATACCCGACTGCATTGGACCTGCTGGTAAGAAATAAGTTGGTAAATGACCAAATGATAAGGCACCAATTAAAAGTCCAGGGACAATCTTGTCACATACACCTAAACAGAAAACACCGTCGAACACGTCATGCGATAAAGAAACCGCAGTTGACATTGCAATCACATCACGCGAGAACAGTGAAAGCTCCATACCATCACGGCCTTGTGTAACACCATCACACATAGCAGGTACGCCACCAGCAACCTGTGCTGTAGCATCAAACTTAGTGGCAAGGCTTTTGATGATTTCTGGATAGTCTTTGTAAGGTACATGCGCAGAAAGCATGTCGTTATAAGCGTTGATGATAGCTAGATTTGGTTGCTCGTCTGATTTTAAACGAGCTTTGTCATCGCTGCTACAAGCAGCCATAACGTGTGCAATATTACCACAGCCTAAACCTGCACGAACTCTTGTTTGTTTTTTTGCGTGCGCGATTCGCTCTAAATAAGCTTGGCGGGTCTCTTTACTGCGTTCGATAACGCGTTCGGTGACTTCTTGGATACGAGGATGCAACATATAAATTCGACTCATCTCTATAGTTAGAGGATAAAGGCTCAGTAACAATTACAGACTCCACGAAAATAATTGTACTGAGCAACTTTGATTTACCCGTTCAAAGGTACGCTGACAGGCTGTCTCTCACAACCAACCTGACACCGGTGTCACTGTATTAACTCATGACTGTGACACCGGTGTCAACCTTATCTGTTAAATTTAGTTTAATTTTTTTAAATGACCAAATAATGAACAATTTAATTTTAGTAGAATATGAGTAGAATTCATGTGAAGTACCACTATCAAAGGCCTATAGACAAGACAAGCTTTGAGGTTTGTTTTATTTAAAAACAGAAACTTATAGCGTTTTTATGAAATGTTTAAGTCCTAAATAAAAAAGCCCGAGAACGCGTCACTCATTCTCGGGCTACTGTGAAAAAACAAGATGAAATTTATTTAATTGCTGCTGTCGACTCACGAGTAATGAGTTTAGCTTCAAGGGTTACTTGATAAGGCGACTCTTGTGGCTCACCAATATGAGTGATCAATTGCTTAACTGCTTGCTGAGTCATTTCTTCAACCGGTTGTGCGATAGTTGTTAAGCCTGGCCAGATATGACGTGCAATTGGTGCGTTATCAAACCCAGCAATAGAAATATCATCTGGCACTCTTAACTGCATTTGCGTAGCAAGCTTTAGTACCGCCGCTGCCATGTAATCATTTGAAGCAAATACCGCTGTTGGGCGAGGGTTCAAATCTAAGATTGTACGGGCACTATCAACACCAGAGTGATAACTGAAGTTACCTTCTTCAACTAAGCGTTCATCAAACTCGATACCATTTGACGCAAGCGCTCTTCGATAACCTTTAAAACGCTGCTCTGTCGCACTGTGATCAGGGTGACCTTTGATGAAGGCGATTTCTTTATGGCCCAGCTTAATAAGATGCTCTGTTATTTCAAAAGCCCCCTGCTCGTCGTTACTTCTTACCGAAATAGAGTCGTCTTCAAGTACCGCAGATGCGACGCGAGCATACGGGATCTTTTTCGACTTTAAAAAGCTTACAAGTTCAGGAAAATCAGAAAATGGTGGGGTTAGTACAATGCCGTCTAAACGTGAGGTTTGAATTAATTGCTCAATGTTACTAATTAATTCTTCGCCGCGTAATTCACATGGGTGGATCAATAAATTGTAGTTAAGCTCATGACATGCCGCTAAAGCACCAGTTTGCACACGGGTAATATAGCTTTTACTCGGATTGTCGTACAAGCAACCAATAATAAAACTACGGTTTTGTGCCAAACCACGAGCGATTGGGTTTGGTGTGTAATCAAGCTCTTTAAATACTTTGAGTACTTTTTCGCGCGTTGCATCACTCACGTTAGGCTCATTGTTAAGCACGCGAGATACTGTTTTTTTCGATACACCGGCATAGCTGGCGACACTGTTGATGGTTACTTTCTTCATCCGCTCTACATCCAACTGCTAATTACGCGTTACTTTTAACATGTATACACGCAGCAGCACCAATGAATGGAATGTTGTCTTGTGTTACAAGCGTAACGGGGATCTGTGAAGTATATTGCGACATAATGCCTTTGTCTGCAAAACGCTCAACAAATCGACTAGATAATAGACGTTGTTGCATACGAGGTAAAATACCACCGCCAATAAATACGCCACCTAATGCGCCAAATGTCAGGGCTAAGTCCCCTGCTACGCTGCCAATCCAATCACAAAATTGATTAAGTGTTGCATCACAGACTTCACACTGACCAGTGGTTGCAAGCTCACTGATTTGTGCAGCATCTAGATTCTTTGCTTCAACACCTTTTACTGCTGCCATAGCACGGTATAAATGCGCGATACCTGGACCCGAGAACACGGTCTCAACAGATACATGATTTAACTGCTTTTTAAGCTCAGTGATTAACTGGCGGTCTAACTCTGTCACTGCCGCAAGGGTAATATGCCCAGCTTCACAGCTAAGAACAGCGCTGCCTTGTGATGTGCGAACTAAACACGCTGCACCAAAACCTGTACCTGGCCCCATAACTGCGATATTCGCATTTTCATCAGCCTGGCCTGCTTTAACAGCCATATTTTGCGAATCATCTAAATAAGGCGCCGCATGAGCAAATGCTGCAAAATCGTTGATTACTTCAAGTTGTTCAAATGAAAACTCTGCTTTTAAATCTGCAACGTTAAAGTGCCAGCCAAGGTTTGTTAAGTGAACTTGGCCTGCTTTAATCGGTCCAGCTACTGCTAAACATGCGCGGTTTGGCTTAGGAAACGAAATTTGGCTGAAGTACTGGTCAATCGCACTTTCTAAAGAGCCAAAATCTGCACTAGGAAAAGTTAAATTGTGCTCGATAACAAACTGGTTAGTTTGTGCATTAAAGTCAGTGATTAAAGCGAAACGAGCGTTAGTGCCGCCGATATCGGCAACAAGAATAGGAGCGAATTCTGTGGTTGTCTGTGTGTTCATGATGTTTTCTCTATTTGTCTAAGCTAGTTGCCGCTTATTGTTCTAGTTTTCAATGGCAAAGCCACTGTGTCTGCTAAACTTTGGGTCATTGCCTCAAAGAAGCTATCTTTTGTATTAAAAAAATGCTGCCCAAATGAATGGGCAGCCAAATACGTTTTGACAACAAAATGATAAAACAGTGATATTATGACACCGGTGTCAGATTAGGATCAATAAAAATTTTCATTATTTGTGCATGCATACGTATTTATTGATAAAACCTGCGTATTAAGTATCGAAAAAGCATTTATATACGCATAAAAAATGCCTAGCTGTGTACAGAACAGCCACACACACGCCACTTGTCACAAATAGCTTGAAAAAAATATTAAATAGCCGAAAATGGCAATTACTACTTCTGTTATTTGGTAACCATATGAAAGGTAAGGCGACATCTTTTGACATTGCACATTATGCGGGTGTGTCGCAGTCAACCGTGTCTCGCGCGCTGCGAAATAGCCCTTTGGTCAACGAAGAAACGCGTCGACGTGTTCATGAGGTAGCAAAACAGCTCAACTATAAAGTTGATAAAAATGCCAGTAACTTAAGAACTCAACAAAGTAGTACCCTCGCCCTGTTATTATTTGAAGATCCCACTTCGGATGAATCACAAATAAACCCTTTCTTTTTGGCGATGCTGGGCAGTATTACAAGAGCTTGTGCAAAAGAAGGCTACGACTTACTGGTATCGTTTCAGTCGAGCAGCTCCGATTGGCAAGCCGATTACGAAGACAGCCACCGTGCAGATGGCTTAATACTGCTTGGTTATGGTGATTACCTCGATTATCAACCTAAATTTAAAACCTTAATTGACCAACATACTAAGTTTGTCTGTTGGGGTGCCAGCGTAGACAACCGCCCTGATTTAACGGTCAGCTGCGATAACTACGGCGGTGGTAAATTAGCAGCAGAACATTTACTCGCAACAGGTAGAACTGATTGTGCATTTATTGGTGATGCTTCTGATCATAGCCCTGAGTTTTTTGCTCGCTACCAAGGTTTTAAAGATGCATTCTTAGCCAAAGGCGTGGCTTTAAACGAACGTAAAATGGCGAATGCGATTTCTACTGAAGAATCTGGCTATCACGCGACTCGTTCCCTCATAGCAAATAACATTCGTTTTAACTCATTGTTTGCCGCCAGTGACCTTATTGCTATTGGTGCTATTCGCGCCTTGAAAGAAGCAAAAATAAAGGTCCCTGATGATGTACACGTTGTTGGCTTTGATAACATTGCGGTTGCTAGCTTTGTAAACCCACCACTTACCACTGTTCAGCAAGACACCACCCTCGCCGGGCAAATGTTGGTCGATAACCTGCTCAAACTCATTCGTGGTGAAGATGTAAAGAATACACTTTTACCACCGCGTTTAATTATTCGCGGTTCGAGTGTTTAGAGATATTCTTTACAATAACTTTTAAATTTATAAGTACTTCGAATTTGTTTGTAATTGTCAGAAAACATCAATGATAAGCATAATAACTTTTGCTTATCATATCTTTTTGCATACTCAAAAAGCTGCAAAGCCTTATAACCATGCCTCATAGCTAAAGCTAACTCATTGACATATAACTGTCTAAATTCAGGTGTTAAAAAATCCCAATTTTGCATTGCAATTGTTATAGCACCAACATGTACATCTAAAATATATGGACCATTATATTTTGCTTGTAATAAAGCCTCATAAACAGTTTGGCTAGCTCCTTGTTGGTGGCTTTTCACGTGGGCTAATAAAACCCATGTTGCAGGCCAAGTTTCTCGATATTCTAAAGACCGAATTAGATTTTTTTCAATGATGTTAAGAGTAGAAATATTTTTGTTGCTTGAAGAAAAGTTTAGAAGTTGTAAATCAACATAAGATAGCATGTGTAAATAATGAGGATGAGTAGGCTCTAATAGAACAGACTTTTCAAGTGCTATTTTTGCACTACTAAGTTTTTTTTCAGCCTTACTTTTATCAATTGCAGTATTAACCGCTTTAATTTCATTCACCGCGCTAAAATACCAAGCATTCGCCCGAATACTATTGAAGCTCACTATAGAGACATATATAACAACAGTAGCTAAAAGTAATACATGAAACGTTTTTTTGTAATAGTGTGTATTCACATTAGCAACTTAATTATGCATTTTGAGTGTCTGTATAATCATGGTAGTCGTAATACCCATATTCTTGATCTTCTGTCGCTTTTCTCATATCAAATTGGTTTAGGACAATTCCAGCGATATGTGCCTTAGATTCGAACAGACGCTCCACGCCAGCATTAATCGCTTTAACTCTAGTTGAGTCAGCTTTAACAACATATACAACTGAGTCAGAGTATTTTGCAATTACAAGGGAGTCACTCACCGCTTGTGTCGGAGGTGTGTCAATTATAATGTGATCAAATCGTGTCTTTAGTTCATCTAATGTTTGAATAAAATCATCACTCGATAGTAATTCTAAAGGGTTCGAAGGAACTTGCCCACTAGATAGAATACTAAGCTTTGATAACTCATCCTTTACGATACATTCCGTAATAGTTTTAGTACCTACAATTAGATTACTCAAACCTGGTTGGAATGCTGGAATATCAAAGCGCTTACCAATACTTGGTTTGCGTAAATCAGCATCTATCAATAAAACAGAGCCCACCTGAGCGAGAGACATAGCTAAATTAATAGAAGTTGTCGTCTTCCCTTCTGAAGGTGAACTTGAAGTTACAGTAATAACTTTTAGGTCTCTCTCTGTTTGGGTTATTAGCAAACTTGTTCTAAATGTTCTTACAGCTTCGGAAAACTTTTTAAAATTATCGTCCAAATATGCATGTATCGGGAGTTTTTCCTTACGAGATAATTTAACAAACGGGATGATCCCTAACATTCTCTGTGATGTCTTACTTTCAACATCAAACTTTGATTTAACAGTATCATTAAGTACATCAAAAATAAGACACATGCCTACAGCAAAAACTAGACTCACAATAAATGCCAAAATTATTATCAATTTTTTGTTGGGTTTAGCTGGTAACTTTGGAGCATATGCTCGATCGGTAAAACGAGCTGTTGCAGCAGTAAAATCACTAGTTACTTCTGTTTCTTTTGAGCGAGATAAGAAGGTGTCAAAAATTTTACGATTTGTTTCAACATCACGTTTTAACTGATTATATGTCGTTTCTTTACTAGTAATATCCTGATATTTATTTCGTATTTCATTTAAATCTCTTTCAAGCGCAAGTACTGTACGTGAAACACGGTTAAGTTCTTTTTGAATACCTGAGACCAGGCCTTTAATTTGTTTATTAAGATTTAATTTAACAGCAGCCAACTCCGCCTTAGCCGAGATCATTTTTGGATGCTTTTCCCCGTATACTTCTGATAAATCACTTACTTTACGTTCAACTAATATAACTTCTCGCTTTACGTCTTGAATAACTTTGTGTGATGTTATCTCAGGCATATTCCCTAATAACTCCACATCGAGATCGCCGTATTCAGAAATAACCCTACTGATGCTTTGTAGTTTATTTTTTTCTGCTCGTACAGCCACTAATTGCGAAGATATTTGCTCAATTTCTTGTGTTACAAGCCCAGCAATCCCCTCAATATCAACTAAGCCTTGCTGCTCTCTAAATTGCTGTAATTTTGCCTCAGAGTTATCTAATTGAATACGTAATTGTGATAAGCGTGTATTCAACCAGGATGAAGCTTGTTGTGTTATACCAAGTTTAGCTTTTATTTGGCTCTCAATATAAACTTCACCGATCGTATTTGCTACAAGTGCAGCCAGTCTCCTATCACTTGATTCAAAACTAATATTAACCAATTGAGTTTTATTTATAGGGTTAACTGAAAGACGTGATTTAAATTTATCAAGCAACTCTAACATTCGTTGTTCTTGTTGCTCTTCAAGGCTTAACAAGTCATCAGAATCCTGAGTAGGCAAAAAAGGAATTACCCCTTTAAGGTATGATTTTAACTCACCAATAAGCGAAGGTTTAGATATAAAGTCTGGATGTTCCGATAAATTAAGTTTTGTTATTACTTCTCTAGCTTTACTATCAGATTTGATTACTTCGAATTGTGTTAAGTAATACTCTTTTTGATTTGAGTTTAATCCATAGATTTCTTCAAAGCTAACTGCTTTTGCTTGCTCGGCTTCAATTAAAAGTGTTGCAGTTGCAATATACTGGGGGGTTAATTTAAAAGTAACCATCCCTGCAAGTAACGTAGCTAAAACTACGAATGTTAGAATACGCCACTTAGCTCTAAAAACCACTTTAAAGAGCGCTAAAACATCTATTTCTTGCTCATAATTATTCGTAGTATTATTATTTTTTTCCATTAAATATAAACCTTAACTACCCTTACCGCTAAAATAAACGCTGTTCAATTTTCACCGTATCACCGGCTAAAATTTGGCTGTTCAAAGTTGCCTTTTCTTCTTTATCTTTTGTATGCTCTTTAAATAGAAATATTTTATCCGTCGAAGCTCTTTCTGTAAGACCGCCAGCTAAAGCAACTGCTTGGTTAACAGTCATTCCGGGTTGATAAGAATAAGCGCCAGGATGTTCAACTTCACCATGTATATAAAAAGGTCTATATTCAACAACCTGAGTGTAAACATTCGGATTAACTAAGTAATCAGGCTGCAACCCATTAACTATCAACTCCTCTACCTCTGCAGTATTTAGCCCAGCTAATTTAATTTTCCCTAAAAACGGATAATTTATATCACCGCTATTTCCTAATAATGCTTCAACTGCTAAATCTGGTTGGCCAAACACCCTTATTTCTATTTTATCTCCAGGACCCAAAGTGTAATTTGAAGATAAATTCGCCTTAACTGAATTAGAGAAAGCTAAAAAAACTATTAAAAAAATATAAATTTTCATTACTTTTTCCTTAACCCAAATGTAAAGTTAATTCCAAATAGCACTCGATCAAATTCAATATTAGATTCGGTTGATTGCTTATCTAAAAAATCTATATAGGGAGAAACTAAGAAAACATTATTTAGTGAATAGTTTAAAGACAGCCTAGTAGTTTCAGTTTTATCTTTTCGGCCAACATCACCAGTATAGTCTTCATTAACATAACTAAAGCTAATAAGAGACCCTAAACTTTCATTCCACTCATGACTCCAATATAAATTATAAGTACTTTCTTTAATAAAATCCCCTTCAACTAAAGGATCTTTTGCTGAACGACTGGTATTAAATTTAAATGATGAGTAAGTTAAGGGCTGCCATATTATGTCCCCTTCCCAACTTAAGCCTGAAAAATTCTCTCTTTCTGTGTCTTTAAAATCCTTTTTCTGATAACCAACTTTAAATGAGCCGGATGTAATTGCTGTAGCCTCCCATTCAATACCGAGCAAAACTTTATGATCATCAGAGTCACGAGATATGCCACTTAACTGTATTACATCATAGCGGTAACTTTCTGTTTTAAGCTCTAAAAAAGAGCGTGTCCCTGCCTGTGTATTATAATAACCAGTTACGCCAAAGAGGGTCTTATCATAATTACGATATTGAGAAATAGATTCAAAGTTTTGATAGTCTTTGTTGTAGTAGCCAGCTTTGAAAGCAATTTGAGCTGCAGAGCTCATAGCCCCATACTCATAATCTAGTAAAATATTTTGTTGAGTATATTCAACTGGTTCACTTGCTAAATCACCTAGCCCTTCAGTTAATCCACTACCTCGAGGCTCATACAGCCAATCAGCAGACGCCGAAAAATCAAGGCGTTGACGACTTGAAAACTCATGATGCGTATTTGCTTTTAAGTTTATTTGCGTAAAGTTATCTGCTGAATCTATATTGTGTAAATTCGTTAATGTTGCTGCATTAAAGTTATACTTATTAACACCATCTTCTATAATGGCATCAATAGTTGGAGCAAAAGTCCAAATTAACCTACTTTCCTCATCTTCAGGGGTACTAAAAAAGTTATTGGTATGTCCGACTCCAGCCATAAGTGTTGGGGTAAGTTCAACACCATTGTTGGTCATGTAACTTCCAGGTTCAAACTTCTGAGCCATAGTAGCAGTAGTGAACATTGATATCGCAATGTATATAGGCACACCTTTTGTAAGCATTCTCATTTTCAAATCCCTTAATGATTAATAAAAATATAATTTTTATATCAAGCCACAAAGACCTATATACAACGGAGGTCGAACTCAACACACTTTCGATTAACTACGACTCTAACATTTAGCCAGCCGTAAATTTCTTACAAGTAAATAGCATTTTTTTACTTTTATATCTAAAACCTTAAATCATCCAATGCATTTTAAACTTAAACATAAACCCTTAAAATTAAAAAGGACAACCCACAATCTATAATTGTGGTTCTGTTATAACAATATCACCAAATTAATTTTATAAACTTAATCAACGACAACGTACTAAAAAACTTTAATAACCTTAAAGCCAAAAGTTAAAACATAAATTTTGACAGTCACTTAACATTTAAAGCAACCAACTTATAGTTAAAATTTAATCAATATAATTTAGAAAAGTAGCTCTTTAAGAGATACTCAGTAATTAGGAACGAGAAAATGAGATGCATGAAGAAACCATACACAGGAAAAACGATTACTCTGTACCCACAAAACCCTAATGAACATATTCCATGTAAGTAATTAGTGATATTTATGTAGAGTGATTTTGGGTATGAGAAATCAAACATGGGAGACTTTGAAGAATTATGAGAGTTTGTAACACAAGCTACTTTTAATTGTGAAGTCAATGTACAAACATTTGAAAAACAATAGCAAATTGCAATTGAAAAAGCCGAGAGTTTTAACGTCCTTGAAGAAATCACACTAAAGTCCTTATTGTTAACGCCTGATTACATTTATTAACACTTTACATAAGACTATTACACTAAATTTAACTCGTCAACATTAAAATTAGCAAAAAAGTATTAGAACCTTTTTTGGGTAAACCATTGAATTCCTATAACCCTCTAAAGTTATTAAAATATGCAGTTAAAATTGGTTCACCATCCCTGTTTTAGCTTGTTTCAATGATAAAGAATCCGCAAACTATAAACGCGACCCCCATTGAATGTCCTTAACTTTTGTAGTGACATTTATGCATCAGCGCCAGCTCTAAAAGCCTATAGGCTAGAAATTCACATAATTAAAGTAATTAGTTGTTTGATACAATCTATAATATAGAGGATCCCTATTATATATTTTACAAGTAACTTTATCGCTAGGAAGCCTGTAAATCAGGAAAGCTATAGCTTTATTACCTTTAGTTTTATCTTGATTTAAAGTTATTATTAATACTGCTATCGACAATACCACCACCTCTACCTCCAACGTAAACACACCCTCAATATTGCTTCTTTTTTACTAAGATTAACTGGGAAAAATCAACTTTTGTGTTGCAGTATTGTTAATGCCGTCTAAAATTAACCATATTAGTAATACAATTACCTAAATATTTAGTTTAAAGGGACACTTGTGCGCAAATGGCTTTGCTTCTTTCTTTTATTTTCAATTATTGCAAGTGCGCAAAATATACTTTCTTCCCTAAAAAGCAGTGAAATCTTAGCTAAAGCCCGTTTAAGTTATGGTGAGTCAGGGCATTCTAGAATCAAACAATGGCTAGATTTCATAGATGCGACAGAAAACAAAAATGAATGGCAGAAAATCAACCTTGTTAATGATTTTTTTAACGAAAAGGTTATTTATCGTACCGATGAATTGCTATGGAATAAAAAGGATTATTGGGCGAGCCCGATTGAAACTTTAGGTGTTGGTATGGGTGATTGTGAAGACTACGTAATAGCTAAGTACTTTACATTGGTAGCCCTAGGTGTACCTGAAGACAAAATTAGACTTATGTATGTTAGGCAGCAAACGGTTAATCAGCCTCACATGGTATTAATCTATCTTGAACGCTCTAACGAACCACCTATGGTTTTAGACAATTTTGAAACTAGACTACTTCCTGCAAATGCAAGAAGAGATTTGACGCCTATTTATAGCTTCAACGCTAAGGGGTTATGGCTTGCCAAAGCAAAAGGCTTGGGGAACAAAATCAAAGATAGTAATGGTGTTTCAGCATGGGACACAATGTTAGAAAGAATTGAACAAGGTGAGCTTGCTCTACCTGCACAAAATAAAGGAACTATCAGCTATGCTCAAACATTTTAAGCAAGGTATAAGTTTAAAACTGCAAATTTACAGCCTTATTGTATTTATTTGTATGCTTTCCTTTTCGGTAAAAGTGTATACAGATATTGATAGCACAACTGACTATTTAGAATCGCAAATGGCTAGTCATGCGCAAGACACCGCAACTAGCTTAGGGCTTTCAATTTCTTCATTTTTAGAGCCAAGTAATATAACTATCGCACAAACAATGGCCTCAGCTATCTTTGATTCAGGATATTACAGCTCAATTCGTTTTATAGATGGCGATGGTAGTATTTTGATAAACCTTAACAACCCTAGGTATGTAGATTCGGTTCCGAATTGGTTTATCAATTTTATAAAGCTGAAAGCGCCAACAATGGTTTCTGAGGTTTCATCAGGTTGGGTCATCGCAGGAAATCTTGAGGTCACTAGCCACGTAGGTCAGTCTTACATGACTTTATGGGAGCACACAAAAAAAACGCTGTTAAGTGCATTTATAATTTTATTAGTTTCGATGATATTTGCATATTTAATATTGCAAACTGTGTTCAGGCCTTTGAAAGATGTTGAACAACAAGCAAACCTAGTTACAAAAAAGCAGTTCACGCTTAATCACAATTTGCCAGTTGCCAGAGAGTTAAGAATTGTAACGAATGCTTTAAATAAGATGGTGAGCAACCTACATAAAACCTTTGAAACACTCACCAATCAATCTGAAAATTTAACTAAACAGGTGTATCTAGATTCACTTACGGAATTAGGTAATAGAAAGTCATTTGAGAATCACTATAAGTCAGTTGTTGATTTTTTAAGTGATGATGAACACATATCAATTATGATGGTTCAGTTACCATCTCTCGATAGCATTAATAAGTCTTTAACTTATCTTGATGGTGATAATTATGTTTTAAGCATCGCTAACATTTTGAAAAAAAGCGTAAAAGAATTAAATAAGAGTAAGGCTTTTAGATTAAATGGTGGAACATTCATATTTTTCGCACAACATGAGCTCTCATTCTTCAAAAGCCAGTACCATAAAATTTCAAAAGAAATACAGCAAAAAGAAAATTTAAAGCTTCACGTGAACGGTATTGCAAACATTTCAATCGCTTCAATTTCAAAAGGTGTCTCTGTTACCTCTGCGTTATCGTTATTAGATACAAATTGCACTATTGGTGAATTGGAAATTTCTATTCATGATAAATCAGAAACGTCTCTGAGCGTTTCACAATGGCGTCAACTAATAAATGACATTATAAAATCAGCTGAGATTAACTATTCCATTCAACCTGTTAAGAAGTCGAAAACTATAAATAAGCAATGTTACTTTGAAGTATTTTCTCACTTTATACATCAAAATAACAAAGTAAATAACAGCCATTTATTTTCAATGGCTGATAACCTAAACCTTACAGAAAGCCTAGACAAAGTAATTATTGAAAACTTTATTCCTTTGAAAGAGCAATTTCCGAACGATCTCTTTGCCCTCAATATCAGTAAATCTAGCTTATACTCAAAAAGCTTTATCAATTGGCTTGTAGTGTTATCTCAGCAAACCCCTATTCTTCAACAAAATCTAATTTTTGAAGTCAATGAGTTTGATCTTTTACATGATGTAGATGAAGCAAAATTACACATAGAAGTTTTAAAAGATCTTGGAATTAATGTTTGTATTGAACATTTTGGTACTAGCCTAACTTCATTTAAGTATCTACAAGGCTTGAATATCAGCTATGTAAAACTTGATGGTAGCTATATGCAAAACTTAACAGACGATTCGCAATCGCAGTTTTTTGTCCAAACCGTTAATAATATCTGTCATGGTTTTGGTATTAAAGTTCTAGCTTGTTTAATTGAAAATTCCCAGACTTTAGAACTAGTTGAAGATCTTGGTTGCGATGGTGTTCAAGGAAACTGGATCGCGAAGCCTAGTAAAGTAGAGAAAAAGAAGTATAAAAGTAGTAAATGTATGTTTACTTTTTGTACAGAAACGCTAAAATTTAGTAACTATAACATTTAGAAATGGACGCCTCATGAAACTATTACTAGCAAGCCTTTTGGCAACAGTTACATCTTTCCCTATTTACGCACAAACCGACAGTGGCTCAGGAAGTACAGCTATTTCGCAACTAGCTAGTATCGTTTCATCAGCTGATGAAAACACAAGCCAAGAGCAGTTAAACAGTGATTTATTAGCTGCCATAAAAGCTATTTGTGAAGATTGCACAGCAACACAAGTTGATGCAATGATTACAGAGGTGGTTAACGCTGTAGGTGCCGACAGCCCCTTAGTCTCAACCTTTTTAACTTCACTATCAAACGCAGGTGTTGACCCTGACACTATCACGCTTTCAGCAATTACTGCAGGTGTTGATGCAACAGTAGCTTCTAACGCAACTGCCGCGGGTCCAGTTCAAGGTAATAACTCACCAACTAACCAGCAACAAGCTCCAGATGTTATATTTACAGCACCAGCAACAACTCCTACACCACAAGGTGCTGGTGGTAATGGTGGTGATGCTGGTATATCTGAAGTCGGTGGTTAAAACTTATCCATTCACACGTAGTACTAGTACACCCTACGTGTGAAGTACTTTTAATGCTATTAACTTATATTCCTACCGTGTAGTTTGGATTTCAATTGAGCCGAATCATCTTTGCGCTTTTATGTGTAACTGTTTTTTTGTTGCCCCTTCCCCTCGGTAGTTATAGACCGTGGGCTATTTTATCTATCGGTTTGCTTGTAAATTTTACCTTTTTAGTACATCTATTTAATGGTCTAAAAAACAATTCGAATATTTACCCACCAAAATATAGTTACTTTCTGCTAGCAACTTTGTTGTTTGTAATATTTATACTTTTATATCAAAAACTTACTGTAAGCATTGATCCATTTCAAACTACCCAAATGTTACTTAAGACCCAGGTTCTTTTAGTATTCTCCTGGTTATTATTCATATACTGCAATAATGCAAACAGGATAAGAACATTACTGTTAGTTATTGTATCGGCAGGTGTTTTTCAATCTTTATATGCTAGCTATTTAAATTTTACCCCTGATATATCAAGCCCGATTTTTGGATATGCCCATACTGAGCGTGCTATTGGCACTTTTACTTATTCAAACTTTCTAGCGAATTATTTAGGCCTTTGCTTAGCCTTAGGGATTGGGCTATTAGTTAGTGAATTAAAAAGAAGCTCTGCTGACACAAAGCTTACTTTAAAAAAAATATTACGTGGGTTTTCTGAGACTATGCTAAGTCAAAAGGTAATTTTGAGACTGTCATTGATCATAATTATCGTCGGACTGATATTGACAAGAAGTAGAATGGGCAATTCTGCCTTTTTTATAGCGTTAATAATTGTAAGTGCTTTGGCACTTATTTTTTATAAGAAAAAACCACGTTCTTTCAAGATATTAATTGTGAGTTTTTTTATTTTAGATCTAATCATAATTGGGGCAATCTTTGATGTAGAAAAAGTTAAACAACGCCTAAGTGAGACAAGCCTCCAATCAGAAACAAGAGACGAAGTTGTGAGGGATTCAATACCACTCATACTTGAAAAACCTTTTTTTGGTAGTGGCGGTGGTACCTTCTATACTGCTTTTCCACGTTTTCAATCGGAACCCTATTCTGGTTATTACGATAATGCCCACAATGATTACATTCAATTTACTGTTGAATTAGGTCTTATTGGAACTATCCCCTTAGCCATATTAGTTATTTATTGCTTGTTACTTTGCTTTAAAACCATGAAGAATCGAAAAACAGCGCTTTACCAAGGCATTGCTTTTGGGTGCGCTATAGCAATAACAATGATGTTGTTGCATTCATCGGTTGATTACTCATTGCAGGCAGGTGCAAACTCAATGTATTTCATCCTGATACTATGCTTATCAATAATAACTAATAAGCTGCCAAGAAACGAGCACACGTTTAAGCCTAGACACAATTACTAGCAATAACTTAAAAAGCCAAGTTTAAAGTTATGATAACTAAATCGAGATTATTTTTACTTTACCCAAGACTAATAAGCTAAAAAAGCCGATAATACCACTCAATTTGTTACACACTTAATTTGTCACCTATTAAGTACGCTCGTAAAAGGTAATTTTTTAATGGAAATTAAAGTTAATTTTCTCGACAACCTCAGGCTTGAAGCCAAGTTTGATGATTTCTCTGTCATTGCAGACCAACCTATTCGCTATAAGGGTGATGGCACTGCACCAAGTCCATTCGATTACTTCTTAGCATCTTCTGCATTGTGTGCGGCTTACTTTATTAAAGTGTATTGTAATTCACGCGATATCCCGACAGATGGTATTCGTGTTGCACAAAACAATATCGTTGATCCAGAAGACCGCTATAACCAAATTTTTCAAATTCAGGTTGAGTTACCAGAAAGCCTTTCTGAGAAAGACCGCACGGGTATTTTACGTTCTGTTGAGCGTTGTACAGTAAAACGTGTTATTCAAACTGGCCCAGAATTTAAAATCGATACTGTTGAAAGCATCGAAGCAGACGCGCAAGCAATGTTGATGGCAAAACCAGGTGATGACAGTAATACCTTTATTTTAGGTAAAGACTTACCGCTTGAAGAAACCATCGCAAATATGACGGCCATCCTTGAAGAGTTAGGGATGAAAATCGAAATCTCTTCTTGGCGTAATATTGTGCCAAATGTATGGTCACTTCATATTCGTGATGCAGCCTCACCAATGTGTTTTACCAATGGTAAAGGTGCAACGAAAGAAAGCGCGCTATGCTCAGCTTTGGGCGAGTTTATTGAGCGCTTAAACTGTAACTTCTTCTATAACGATCAGTTCTTAGGCGAAGACATTGCCAATAGCGAGTTTGTTCATTACCCAAATGAAAAGTGGTTTGCTCTGACTGATGATGACTCTCTACCAGAGGGCATATTAGATGATTATACCCGTGAAATTTATAATCCAGATGGTGAGCTATGTGGCTCACACTTAATCGATACTAACTCTGGTAATAAAGAACGTGGTATTTGCTCTATTCCTTATGTTCGCCAGTCAGACGGTGAAACGGTTTACTTCCCTTCAAACCTAATTGAAAACTTATTCTTAAGTAATGGTATGAGTGCTGGTAACAACTTTGCCGAAGCAAAAGTACAGTGTTTATCTGAAATTTTTGAGCGTGCAGTTAAGCGCCAAATCATTGAGCAAGAAATTGTTTTACCAGACGTACCTCAAGAGGTTTTAAACAAGTACCCAGGTATTGTTGCGGGTATTAATGGTCTTGAAGAACAAGGTTTCCCTGTTGTAGTAAAAGATGCCTCGCTAGGTGGTCAGTTCCCAGTGATGTGCGTAACACTCATGAACCCTAAAACAGGCGGTGTATTTGCTTCTTTTGGTGCGCACCCAAGCTTTGAAGTTGCTTTAGAGCGCAGCTTAACTGAGTTATTACAAGGCAGAAGCTTCGAAGGCTTAAACGATGTGCCTAAGCCAACGTTCAATAGTATGGCAGTTTCTGAACCGGAAAACTTTGTAGAGCACTTCATTGATTCAACGGGCGTGATCTCATGGCGCTTCTTCAGCGCTAAGCACGATTATGATTTTGTTGAATGGGATTTCTCAGGTAGCAATGAAGAAGAAACAGCGAGCTTATTCGGTATTTTAGAAAGCTTAGGTAAAGAAGCTTACATTGCTGAGTTCTCAGATCTTGGTACTGCATGCCGCATTTTAGTGCCTGATTACTCAGAAGTGTATCCTGTGGAAGACTTGATTTGGGACAATACCAATAAAGCACTTAACTTCCGTGAAGATATCTTGAACCTGCATCGTTTATCAGAAGATCAACTTGCTGATTTAGTTGAGCGCTTAGAAGAAAGTGAACTAGATAACTACATAGATATCATAACCTTAATCGGTATTGAGTTTGATGAAAACACAGTATGGGGTCAGTTAACGATTCTTGAGCTGAAGCTACTTATTTACTTAGCACTTGGTGATTTAGAAGCAGCAATGGAGCTTGTTGAAGCATTCTTGCAGTATAACGACAATACCATTGTTGAACGCGGCTTATTCTACCAAGCAATGCATGCAACGTTGGAAGTCGCACTCAGCGATGACCTAGAGATTGAAGATTACATTCACAGCTTCACCCGTATGTTTGGTCAAGAAACAATGGATGCAGTCGTTGGCTCAATCAACGGCGATGTAATGTTCTATGGTTTAACAGAAACCAGCATGAAACTTGAGGGCTTAGATAGACACCTTCGTTTAATCGAAAGCTACAAAAAGCTACACACTGCTCGCGCTAGAAAAGCAGGATTATAATCAGGTAAATCGAGCTGTAAGCAACCAACTTACAGCTCCACCCCTTTGTTTATTAAGGAAATTAATTAATACCTCAATAAAACACTTAGATTTTTATGTATTTGCACTGTAAGCCCCCTACCTTGTCCAGTTCTGTTTAAACTGATAAATTTCGCTTAAGTTTCACCCTATCGATTTATTAAATGGACTTAAAAGGCTTCATTACAGCCCCTCTTATCCTGCTTGTACTGTTTTGCTCTCACCCTTGTTTTGCAAAAATAACAATTGGTGTATCAAGCGAAAATGGCGAATCATTAAAGTACTCACGAAAACACTTTCACGGTGAATTAAAATCAGCTTATAGCTGTGTGATCAATCACCTAGATACCGATTACGATGTTATCACTGTACCGCAAGCACGGCTTATCAAAATGTTGCAAAACAATGAAGTTGATATTGCCATGCCACTTTTATTGTTACCACAGAGAGATCTATTTGCGACTCGCTCAGCGACAATTTATCAAGTTGGATATGAGCTGATAAGCCACAGTACTAACCCAGATTTGAGTATCGAGAATTTACGCAGACAGGCAAACTTGAATGGTATCGTCTATAAACGCGGAACTGGGGCACGTACCTTAATGCTTAAATATTTAGGCATTGATAAAAATGAATCGATAAGCCATGAACATCAAGTTAGTACATGGCAACAAGCTGTTGATTTTGTGGCTAAGAACAGAGCTGGTATAACAGCCCTTCCTGCTGTGATTGCAAAAGATATTGAGCCTCACCACTTTAATGGCATTACACGCATTAAAATGCCCGACCATCAATTAGGGCTTTATATGTCATCACATTTTGCCAAAAGCGCTGGAGCAACTGCTATCAACGATGCATCAAAAACCTGTAAAGAAGTTAGATAAACGATAGATTATTTAGTTTTAAGCTCGGCTAAACGGCTTTCAACTTGTGAACGCTCTTGCTCTGTTAGTTCACCATAAAGCTTAGGGTATGGCCAGCCATAACCCCAGCGAAAGCTAGTAGGTAAAAAAGGTGTCCCACCCACTCTGACACCTGCAAGCATCAATACTGCAATTTCTCGCTCACCTACTTGTGCAACACACGCTTTTAAATCTATATCTGCTTGCTCACGTTGCTTGAAAGTACCACCTTGCCAATATGCAAGATCATGGGCTGTACAGCACGCCAACCATAAGTTTTTATGTTCTATTGTTCCATCAGGAAAAGAGCTGCAACCATCTGTAGTGAAGGGTTTAAGTTCAGCACAACTGGTAATAGAAGCATGAAAAAGTAACATCAAACCTAGGATAGCGTTAGGATAATTCGCCACAGTCCAGACCTTAAGTAACGAGATGGAAATAGTAAAAGTTTTTAATATTCAACTTGGTACGCAAACCCTTCACAACTCAGCGCTTTTTGGCAATCAGTAGCTGCATAAGCACTGATATAACACTGCCCAAATACAATCGCGTTGCCCCCCCTTTGCTGTACTTTACTTTTAAGAGTGTCTTGGAGTTGACTTCTAGAACCATTAATATCATCAAACGGACCCGCTTGTGGTAAATGCATATCACTTTCTAATTGGCAATAATAGCTCGAAACCTGGCCAAGAAATGTTGCTCTGTGGCTCACTAATTGGCGTTCTGTAAATACTTCAACATTGTGACCTCGGACTGAAGTTTCAACATCACCAAGCACATACTCACCCACGTTTGTATTTATTGCACAAGAACACAATAAACCAACACCCAACAAAGTAGATAAAGACTTGAACATATTTGCACCTTCCCTGAATTAATTGTTCAGCTACAAATTACACCAAATAGTAATGGCTTTTGTTTACTGAATTAAAGATAAGCTATCTTAACGTACCCATATAAGGAAAGAACAATTAAATTGTAAAAAAGTGCAAAACAAAAAACCGCCGAGGTTAATTCGGCGGTTTAATTATTTAAGTAGTTATTTAAAAGAAGCTTACTTAGCTAATGTTTCGGCTGCTTTTTCTGCAAAAAGGTTACCTAGTTTTATATAGTAATTACTTTTATAGTGCCATTTATCTTCAATGAATTCGACAGGCTCATCAAAGGCAACTAAATGAGCATTAGCATTTGATTTAACGTACTTTTTCTGAGCATCCCATACACTCTCAATATGTGGCATCACTCTAGTTTGAGGTGTTTTACCAGAGTCTTCTATTCTGCCAAGGATGATTGGTAACTCCTTATCACCAAATGCCATTTTCATATCATTCATAAGGCTTGTTAAATTTGCTAAATAAACCTTAGATGCTTGCTCATGATAGGCATCGGCCTCGCCTTGCATCCAAATGATCCCTGCTGGTACTAAAGTATCTGCTTCACCATCACCATCTATATCATTATTAGCTAACGCAGATCTTACTGTAGTTTGAAAGTTATCCCATTGGTTGATCTTGGTGTTGTCAGCATAGTTCTGCCCCCACGTACCAAAGCCAGATGCCCCAAGCGCAATAGATGAGCCTCCACGCGCATATTTAATAATGGCTATTTTCTTATCAGTGAGCTCAGATAAACGTTTACCAAAACTCAATTCAGGACCAAATCTGTCAGATAAAATAATTGAATGTTCTGTCGATCTTGCGCCTGTACCAAAGCCCGGCATTAAATTAGTCCAAACACCTTTACCACCATTTAATGCATCATCAGCAACAGGGTTACCAAAAAAGAGTAAGGTATTTTCAACTGGTTTTTTATACTGCGCAGGTAAATCTTTATTAAAGCCAAATCCTTCCATATTTGATTGGCCACCCATAAAGTAAAGCAAGTAATCATCCGCTTTACTTTGCGTACTTACTGCTAATAGAGCACATAAAGCTAGTTTTTTTAACATTATTTTTCCTTTTGCTAAAAGCAACATGCCCAATAAATATTGGGCATGTTAATAAAGTTTTTACTTCAATGCGTCTTCAACAACTGGGTAATGGTCCCATACATGTTTATCGCTCACTGAACGGAGTAACTTAATGTATTCAGCGTGAGTCCAAGCCAGTGGTGTGGCTGAGTTTGTCCCCTCACCTAGCTGATAGCCTGCTTTGTTATTGCCTACGCCATCCCAAACTTGTTCAGGTAACATCATGCCTTCATTGGCAAATGCTTCCATACCTTTTACATAGGTGTCTTTAATCGCTTGTTGCTTCATCGCATCAAGGCTATTAGTTGCGTTTGCAGCAGCGATTTCATAGTGACCGCGTTCACCTGTGAAAAACGGCCATACACGACCACGTTGACCAGGGGTGTTGTTACCACCTTCGGCATAGTTATTACCTGTCACTTCATCTTCACCGTAACCATCGTTACCATAGCGACGGTAACCAGGGAATGAACCTGAGCCATCAGCAAAATTAAAGGTGTAACGCACTTGCAGGTTATCAACTAAGGTTTCGTCATCGTATTCTGGTAATGTTTTTACAATGCTTGGTGCAAGTGCATCACGAACACCATAACGTACAAGCTCTAAGAAACCACCATCAAGGATTTGCTTTTTATCAAAGCCTTCACGCCCGTTATTAGCATTAAGTGTGGTTGATGAGTTTGGATCTTTGTCTTGACCTATACGAATGAAATATTCACCATCGCTGTTTTCAGACTTAAGGTTACCTTGAGTCGTAAACATGGTGCTTTCAATTTCACTGTTGTAAGTTTTAGCCGTTGCTAGGTAACGCTCTGCATTTTTAGTGTCACCTGCTTTTTTAGCAATATCAGCAGCTGTCACAAGGCCTGCAACAACCGCAGCCGTAGTTGATGGTGAAAAACCATTTTGTTCTTCCCAACGCTCTTGTTGCGTTGCTGGCGGTGTAATTTGTGTGTCGTTCCAAAGAATTTTCGCAAGACCACCATCAACCAAGAAATCAGCAGCTGGCTTTAACATTTTGCCATACCAATCTGTCAGCTCTTGATCGCTAAGTACGCCAGCTTGATGTAGTTTCCACGCTAACATAATTGGCATTGCTGTTTGGTCAAGCTGAACACCTACCCACTCAAGCTCACCATCAACATGAGTCTTTTGTAAGAACCAACCCGTGTCACCACCATTGCCTGGTGTGTTATCTGTTACTTGTACTTTTTCTAAATATTCAAACGCCGTTTTAGCAGTACGTGTATCACCCATGGCCATAAATGCCATCGCCACTTGATAGAAATCACGTACCCAAACCGCTTTATAACCGGTAGAACCTGTTTTAGCTGGTACTGTTTCACCCCAAGGGTTAGAAAGTGACGCAATTAAAGCACCGGCATGAGTTTTATCTTCTTGCGCTTTTAACACCATGGCGCTGGTATAAAGCAACTTACCATTATCTGCGGTGCTGTTAGTTAATGTGCTCAAAGGTTCAAGGCTCGTTAAGTAGTCTTGCCAACCAATTGCAGCACCCTCACCGTTATATGCAGCAAGTACTTTTTGGTAGCCTTGGTTTAAACTTGCTTGACCTTCTTTTAAGCTTGCAGCTTCAGAATTACCAAAACTTAAAGCTAAATCAAAGGTGGTGTTTTTTGATACTTCACCAAGCTCTGCAAGTAAGCTTACATTACCCGACTTATCACCAGTACTTTGGTAAGTCGTTGATAGTGATTGCGATGCTTTTAACTCTTTTAAGCCATCACTTACACCCGTAAAACCAACGCTTGCTTGCTTAAATGGTTGAGCGGCTTGTAAAGATAAAAAGTTATCATCTTGCCAAGCAACTAGTCCCTTGTCCGTCACTTTTGCAAAATCGTCTAAACCGTTGTTATCAATGTAAGGATTCACATTAACGTAGGCTTTTACACCTTCAAGATCGGTATTAAATACGCTACGAACAAACAATGTTTGGCCGTTTGGATCTGTAAAGATGTGTTTTTCTAAAGTGAAACGACCTTGTTTATCTTTACTTACTACTTTGTAAGCAAGCGATAATGGGCGACCCGCGTCGTCTTTGTATAAATAATCAATGCTTACATCGAGATCATCGTTTTCTGTAACGGTAAAGTCTTTACCAACTACAACAAATTGCATATCTTTGATTTGTGCTTGGTGAATTAAACCAAACATGGTTTCGGTGATCATGCCTTTCGCGATTGAAAACCAAACTTTTGATACTTTGCCAGTAGCAGCTGCATCGCTATAGTGGCCGTCTTGGTATTTCTCGTAAGAGGTACCAATACCTGTTTTACCAGAGTATGCCCAAAAAGGCTCAACACCCGGTGCACCTGGCGCAGACACCTGCTCAACTGCTGTATTAGCTGATTGTTCTGAACTACAAGCTGTTAAACCTAACGCTAACAAGCTTGCTGTAATGAGATTAAATTTTTTCATGGTGTGTCCTTATTATTGTTGCTTAACGCGCAGTACAGCGACCGCTGCTAGTACGAATGACACTGCACCTAGCACTAACGCATAAATCGGTTGATTATCAAAAAAGTGACGTAAAATTAGGCCTAATACGCTTGCCGCTAAAAGCTGCGGAATAACAATAAAGAAGTTAAAGATACCCATGTACACACCCATTTTTTTACTTGGTACTGAGGTACTTAACATTGCGTACGGTAAAGATAGAATTGACGCCCAAGCAAACCCTACTCCAATCATTGGCCAGATCAGTAAACTTGGATCTTTGATAATAATGAAGCTGACCAGACCCAATGCACCTACCACTAGGTTGATAGCGTGAGCCATTTTTAGCCCTACTTTTTTAACGATAACCGGAATACACAGTGCTGCAATGGCAGCAAAACCATTGTAAGCGGCAAATAATACACCTACCCAATCTGCACCGTTATTGTAGGCAAGAGAGCTTGTATCACTGCTGCCGTAGTGGAAGCTAGTTACTGCCGATGTGGTGTAAATCCACATTGCAAACAATGAGAACCAGCTAAAAAATTGTACCCAAGCCAATTGTTTCATTGTTTCTGGCATAGTGAACACATCATTCACAACTTGATAAAAGCCACCACTGGTTGCGTTTTTAGCTTTTAAGGCACCGGCGATAAATTGAATAACACCAAAGCTAATCAAACCACCAGCAAGTAAATAAAGCTCTTTTTCAAGCGATAGACCCGTAACAATACCAAGTACTACTAGACCAAGAACCGTAAAGATTGCAGCGCCTTTGTTAAAGTTTACATCGCTTTGAACATCGCCCGAGTCATCGCTTTGCTCTTGTTCGTGAAAGCTTTCAAGTTGTTCTGGTGAATACTCTTTAGTAGTGAAGACGGTCCAAAATACAGCAATAATTAAAACTACTGCACCAAAGTAAAACGAGAATTTTACAGAATCTGGGATTTGCCCAGCAGGTGCTGTATTAGCAATATCGAACCAGTTAGTCATCATCCAAGGTAATGCAGACGCGACAACCGCACCAACACCAATGAAGAAGCTTTGCATTGCATAACCAGTTGCACGTTGCTTTTTAGGCAGGTTATCACTGACAAGAGCACGGAATGGCTCCATAGTTACGTTAATTGACGCATCCATGATCCATAACATACCCGCCGCAATCCACAGGCTTGGTGAGTTAGGCATAATGAATAACGATAACGTTGTTAAAATAGCCCCATAGAAAAAGAACGGACGACGACGACCTAACTTATTCCATGTTTTATCACTCCAATAACCGATGATCGGCTGAACAATAAGGCCTGTTAATGGTGCTGCAACCCAAAGAATTGGAATATCATCAACATTGGCACCTAAGGTTTGAAAAATACGGCTTACATTACCGTTTTGTAATGCAAAGCCAAATTGGATTCCAAGGAATCCAAAACACATATTCCATATTTGCCAAAAGCTTAGCGTTGGTTTGTTATTATTCATAGTCAGCCTTTAAGGTAAATACTGCACTGCTTAAGCCGTTCAGTTGTAATTGAATTGGCGCCTTAGTAGATGCCTCAGGAATCACAATGTCGGCATGATTTTCTAGGTTATCAGTAAACGTTAAACCACTGTGGTTAAGCTTAGGTAACAACGCTTGGTTAAGAGTAAGCTCAACATTTTGTGGGTTTTCTGAAAAGTTACTTACTACAAGCACTAGTTGTTGACCAAGCTTGCGCGTAAAAGCAATAACTTGCTCTGAGCCTGTCAATTCAAGCGCTTGCATGTCACCACCAACAATGGCAGGCAGTGTATTTAACGACATTAACTTGCTGTAGTAAGCACGAAGATCAGCTTGCTGCTTTGAAAGCGCACCGCCATCGAATTTACCATTATTCATCCATGCTTGATGCGCAGGTACACCCATATAATCGAAAATGCTGGTACGCGTTGGGTCGCCAAAACCACCGTCCTCAGAGCCATCTTCACCGACAGCTTGACCAAAATAAAGTAAGGTTGGCGAGCGCGACATCAATGTAGATACCACCATCGCTGGCTTACCTTTTTCACTACTACCAGCGAAATCTGGGCTAGCAATACGTTGCTCATCATGGTTTTCTAAAAAGTGCAGCATATGCTCTTCAATATCCGCCACTTGGCTTTGGATATCGAAAATAGTATCCGCTGATTGCTTGCCTTGCATCACAGCTTTAACCGTGTCGTAAAAACCGACTTTGTCGTAAAGGTAATCCATCTTACCTTGTTGGATATATGGGCGGTAAAGCGTTGGGTTATATACCTCCGCCAAAATAAAGGCATCGCTTTTTTGCATCTTGATTGATGAATTTAAAAAGCTCCAAAACTCAACAGGCACCATCTCGGCCATATCATAACGGAAACCATCAACACCTTTATCTAACCAATAAAGCGCGATATCGCGGAATTTATACCAGCTATTTGGTAAGTCTTTATCTTGCCAAAAGGCGTAGTGCGCACGGTAATCTTTATCAGCGTAATCATCCGGTAGTGTTGGGAAGTCGTAGCTACCATCTGGTTTCACACCGTAATTGATTTTAACTGTTTCGTACCAATCATTAATGTCAGGTTTAGCGGCACGGGCCCCATTACCCGTCCATTTTGCTGGGGTTTCGGCAAACTGATTATCAGCAAGAGGATGCGGGTTACCACCTAACACTTGGTAGCTATCGCTGGTAGGCACTTGAAATGACTGCCCTGTTACATAGTAAAAGTTATTATCGCGAGCATAGGTTTTCGTCGTGTCATCTTCAGCACCAAAATCTTTTACGCCTTCAGGCTTGGCGACCGACTCGTAATTACGCGCTACGTGGTTTGGCACAATATCAATAACAACTTTCATACCGTGCTCATGAGTACGATTGATTAGCTCTACAAACTCTTCTAAGCGGCGCTCAGGGTTTATTGCTAAATCAGGATTAACATCGTAATAGTCTTTCACTGCATAAGGTGAGCCTGCACGGCCTTTTACAACATCAGGGTCATCTTGTGACAAACCGTATTCGGTATAGTCAGTTACTAAAGCATGACGCGGTACACCAGTGTACCAAACATGTGTTGTACCTAGCTCTTTAATGCCTTGTAATGCTGCATCATTAAAGTCAGCGAATTTACCTACCCCATTTTCTTCTAATGTGCCCCACGGTTTATTTGTGGTGTTAGTGTTACCAAATAATCGAGTGAATACTTGGTATACCACAGGCTTAGAGATAGCTGCTTGGCTAGATTCTGATTGCTGCTGTTGCGTGTTCTGCTGTACTGGCGCATCGTTACCACAGGCAGTTAAACCTAAAACCGAAGCCACTACTAACGCAGTTAGTTTGTATGTTGTCATCATTACTTCATTTTTCTGTAAATATCAGTTCATACTAATGTTAAGGGCTGCATACGGACAGTAAATGCATACGTATTCAGCCTATTAGTTGCAATTATTCAAGCTCGATTAAGCGTGCTTGCATAGCTTTTAAGCGGATTGGCGCTGCAAGATCAACGCGTTTTTCACTGATTAAATCGCGTCCTTTATTATTTCCTTTCAGCACTTCTTGCATGTAGCTTAAATCCCAATCAATGGCTTGTTGGTTTTTGTTAAGAACAACCAATACAGTTTGGTCATTGTGCTCTCTCACATAGCTGTAAACGCCTTGCTTTGGTGAAAAATGCATTAAACGACCTTCGCTTAACGCTGGTTTTTCTTGGCGCAGCTTAAGCAGTTTTTTCATGCTAGCTAACATCTCTTGCTGATCAGCTGAAAGCCCCTTACCTGTGAAGGCATTCGCTTTTTGAACTCTAAACCCACCAGGGAAGTCAATACGAATATCACCGTGGTCATTGCTTGGCGTGTTATCGAGCAGCAGCTCAGTGCCGTAATAAATTTGTGGAATACCACGAGTTGTTAACAGCAGCGTCATGGCTAATTTAGTTTTTGCTAGGTCTTGACCCAGTTCAGTATAAACACGGCTCATGTCATGATTATCTGCAAACACTAAAATGTTATCTGTATCAGCATACAAAAAGTCATTCGCGAGCGATTGATATACTTTTACCCAACCTGTATTCCAGCTTTCTCCTTCGTTAAGTGCTTGGATCAGTGCTTCTTGTAATGAAAAGTCCATCACACTTGGTAAGTCAGAGGTATAACCATCTTGGTTGACTTTGCCGCGCTGCCAATAAGATGCAATAGCCGGGTTGGTTGTCCACTCTTCGCCAACAATATTAAAGTTTGGATACTCGCTCATAATCGCTTTAGTCCAATCGGCTAAAAATGCTTTATCTGAGTATGAATAGGTGTCTACACGAATGCCGCTTAAGTTGGCGTATTCAATCCACCAAATGGCATTTTGAATCAAATACGTTGATAGTAACGGCTGGCGCTGATTTAGATCAGGCATAGACTCAACAAACCAACCATCGTTAAATTGACGTTTGTCGTATTGGCTTGCGTGAGGGTCTTGGATTGTTTGTCTGGCGTGACTGGTTGCATTTTTACCGTTTTCAAACTTGCCATCAAAGTTAACCCAATCAGCAGTAGGCATATCAGCCATCCACTGATGTGATGAACCAAAGTGGTTAAGTACCATGTCCATCACTAAGCCGATACCATGCTCTTTCGCTTCTGCAGATAAGGTTTTATATAGCGCATTACTACCCATGCGCGGATCAACTTTGTAAAAGTCAGTAATGGCATAACCATGATAAGAATAACTTGGCATGTCATTTTCAAGCACCGGTGTTAACCAAAGTTGAGTCACGCCTAAGTCCTCAAGATAATCAAGGCTATTAATAACACCTTGAATATCACCGCCATGACGGCCACCTTTAAAACTTGGGTTTGCAGGCTCCTGCATACCTGCAACGGTGTCATTGTTTGGGTCACCATTTACAAAGCGATCAGGATTGATTAAATAAAGCGTATCTTTATTTGTAAAGCCATGACGATTGGCACTTTGCTTATCACGGGTATTTAATGGGTAAGTAAATTCTGTGCCATCTTTAGCTTTAAAAGTCAGTGTTCCCGCCTTTGCATTGTCACTGATATTTAAATCTAAAAATGCGTAGTTAGGATTATTCGTTGTTGTCACCCCTTTAAACTCAACACCTTTATAGGGCATCATTTGCCACGTTTTGTTAGCAATATTGTTATCGTAAAGCATGACTTGTAACGAGTCATTTTGCATGCCCACCCACCAGTTTTCTGGTGACGCAGTAATAGCAAAACTTGCTGTTGAGTTAAAAAGTGTAAAGGCGGTCGTTAGCGCTAAAAATGATTGTGTTTTTTTCATAGTTAATTTTGTACTTTTTCTAAGAATTGACTGTGGGTCGGCAGCTGCTCGACAGTGCTATTAATCAAGGTTTTTAAATTACTAAATAGCTCATTTAATTGCTCGTCTGATAACGCATCAGTTAATGGATGGTGATCCTCTGCAATTAGCCCTTGCCCTATCATCACTTGCTGCCACGCAACTTCGGCAAATAGCTCATCGTCTTCTCTTACGAGTTTGCCACTGGATTTAAATAGCTCAATTTTCTTTTTAAGACTGCTTGGAATATCCATGCCTTTACAAAAACGCCAAAACGCACTGTCATCACGCTCCGTAATCTTGTAATGAAGAATAATAAAGTCACGAATTCGCTCAAATTCTGTTTTACTTTGTAGATTAAATTCATCCACAAGGCTTTGTTTAATACCTTGATGAGGAAAAAACTTAATTAAACGAATGGCTGCACTTTGAATTAAATGAATACTGGTCGATTCTAATGGCTCTAAAAATCCGCTTGATAAGCCAACCGATACCACATTTTTATGCCACTGCTTTAAACGGCGGCCTGTTTTAAACTTAATAACGCGGGGCTCTGTCAGTGGTTTAGCAGGTAGGTTTTCTAAGAGCTGTTGCTTTGCCGCTTCATCTGATAAGAAACGAGAAGAATACACAAGGCCGTTGCCTACACGATGCTGTAATGGAATTTGCCACTGCCAACCCGAGTCTCTTGCAATTGAACGTGTATAAGGAATTGCATCAGAAGCTGATTCACTTTGCACCGCAATCGCACTATCACATGGTAACCAATGTGACCAATCTTCAAAGCCGGTATTAAGAGTTTGTTCTATTAATAAAGCACGTAAACCGGTGCAATCTATAAATAAGTCGCCGTCTATTTTCTCGCCACTTTTAAGTAGTAAAGAGCGAACATACCCGCTTTCATGGCATTGGTTAACCGATTCAATTTTGCCTTCAATGCGTTTTACGCCTCGTGATTGCGCTAATTCCTTTAAGAATTCGCCATATCGAGTGGCATCAAAATGGTAGGCATAATGTAAGCCCGCCAACTGAGTGTTAGGAATGTGCTTAAGGTGAGCAAATTTATGAGCTTTTGCAGCTTGATAATTAAGTGAAAAATCCCAAAAATCAGGCGCATTATTAGCTTGATTTGCTTTTAGCCAAAAATGATAAAACTCACAAAACGGAAAATCTTTACCTATCTCACCAAAGGCATGCATATAGCTGTGGCCTTGGCTGCGCCAATTTTCAAACTCAATACCAAGCTTAATCGTGGCACCAGTAGCCTTAATAAATTCTTTTTCAGAAATGCCTAACGCACCATTTAGATGCAAAATAGGTGGGATGCTTGCTTCGCCTACACCAACAGTGCCAATTTCTGCTGACTCTACCAACGTGATATCGAGCACTTTGCCCAGCACTTTATTAAGTAATGCAGCGGTTATCCACCCTGCAGTACCACCACCGGCAATCACGACCTTGGTTATTTTTTTTGTTTCCATAGTACACCTAACGCCAATTTCAATTCATTGAGTGTAGCTCACTGATATAAAAAAGCCCTTGTAAAACAAATCACAAGGGCAATTTCTATCGCTGTTTTAGCTAATTACAGCTTGTAGCTGAAGCCTAACAGGAATGTACGACCGTAGTCTTGGTAGTCACGTACTTGAAGTGAATTATCACCTGATAAAGTTGTGAACGGCTCTTCTGTGATGTTCTGTACTTGGAAAGTGACAGATAAACCGTCAAGGCTCTCTACACCGCCTTCACTAAAGTCATAACCAATTTGAGCATCCCAAATTGTTTCGCCTTCGATATCAACCTGAGTTGCAGCGAGGCCTAGCCCGTTAACATTACCTTTAAAGTCGCTACGTTTACGCATGCTAGTACGCGCTTGGAAACCGTTACGCTCAAAGTAAACTGTTAAGCTATCAATTTGTTCTGATAAACCTGGTAGCTCAAACTCATTACCATTTTGGTCTGTAATATCCTGCTCAACACCTGTGTGACTCGCGATTAAGCCAAAACCTTCCAGTGACTCACTAAAGATAGAGAATGGTAATGCAAGTGATAGCTCATAGCCCCATAGATCACCACCACCGCCATTGACTTTACCAGAGCCCGTGCCTGTTGAAGTTTCAGGGATTTCACCAGTAGACGGGTCAGCTACACCGCTCATGTCGATTTCATAAGTTCCGTCAAAGATCCATTGCTTAATGTCTTTATAGAAAAATGCAGCAGCGAAGTAACCTTCTTCATGGAAGTAGTTTTCGTAGCTCAAATCAAAACCTACTGCTTCTTTTGGTTCAAGCGTAGGATTACCACCTGATACACTCCAGTAGTTACCATTCTCATCTGGAACTTGCCCATAACTAGCACTTAATGAAGCATTCATTTCATCTAAGCGAGCTCGTGAAATCGTTTTAGCTGCACCAAAACGTACTGTTTGTTCTTCATCAATGGCAAACGATAAGTTCAGGCTAGGTAAGAAGTGGCTATAATCGTGGCTGATGTCTGTTGGTGATACGACAACCACGCCTGTAGCGCCACTCGACGCAAATCCTTGAGATGACTGTTCTGTTTTTACATAACGCACACCAACGTTACCTGTTACAGGGATAGAGCCCAGCTCTGCATTAATGTCAGCTTGAGCGAAAAACGCTGTTACTTCCTCTTGAACTGTCCAAGACTGTGTCTTGTGTTTTTCATCATTTAAACTTTCTTGGAAAAGGTCGTAGTAGCCATCTTTAATCAGCGCGTTAGTGTCATAGGCGATCATATCACCCATACCAATGAAATCTAGGCTAGCTGTTCCTAAACGATATTGCTCAGGTACAACCATCATTCCAGGATTATCAAGTGAGAAACCAGCCAGTGTCATAAAGTAACCTTCAGAAAATTTAGTTTTCTCACGGTCACGATAAGACATACCAAATGACACACGGCTAATATATTCATTATCAAGTACTTTGCTTGCAGCAAGTTTCAATGTGCTTAATTCATCATTAATTTCAGGTGCATTAATAAAACCGTCTTGTGCTTGGTCTTTGTAGCCAGAAATATCATCTCCAATTTCATTTACTAAACCATACTTTAAATTAAGCGGTTTACTTGCACCCCAAGATAATGGGCCGCCAAGCTGGATTAAGTCGTAATCGCTGTAATCAAGTTCATGTGAAAATTTTGCACCTGTATTACCGCCGTCAAGTTCATAGCCTAGATTATCTGCAACACCTCTATCGTTACCACGACCTGTGCCAGAATAACTTTCAACACTCCATAATTTACGTTCAACTTCAGAACGACTTGCGTCAAATTCAACTGACCAATCATCGCTAATGTCGTATTTTGCATTAAAACCAAATTGAGTTAAATCTGCATCACGCTCTTGGTAATCATTACGAACAACAACACGTTGACCTTCTGTTACTGCGCTTGTGATAAAACCAGAATCAGCGTCAACAACAGCTGAACTTGGGTCAATTGAACCTTGCCCCCATGCAAATGGTATTTCAATACCACGTAAGATTTGTTTATCTGTAAAATCGATATACAGCGCATCAAACGTCATATTTAAACGATCGTTTGGCGATGCCTCAACAACTAGCATTGCTGAGTCACGATCCAAAGTCGATGAACGAACATACGGTTTTGCACCACCAAGAATTGAGTATGTATTGCCGTCATCAGCCGTAAATTCAGGGTAACCCCATGCATTCCAACGTTTTTCTTGGTTTGGAGAGCTCATCGTGTTGTAAGCGAATGCAACACCGATGGTGTCATCAGCAAACTGATCAATGTACGAGAACGTACCGCGGAAACCTTTATCGTCACCGTCTGGGTTTAGTTTATCAAAACCTGTTTGCTCATATTGGCCATTGAACATGATAACTTGTTCACCTTTACTTAAAGGCTTAATTGTTTGCATGTCGATAACGCCCGCGATACCTTCTGCTTCAATGGTAGCACTTGGTGTTTTATATACCGTTACGCCACTCATAATTTCTGATGGGTAAAGGTCAAATTCAACGCCACGGTTGTCGCCGATTGAAACTTGCTCACGACCGTTGAATGTTGTTGCACTCTCGTCCTCACTGAAACCACGAACGCTTACACGGCTAGCTCGACCGTCTAGACGTTGTGCTGTTAAACCAGGAAGGCGTGCGATTGATTCTGCGATTGATGAATCAGGTAATTTACCGATATCTTCTGCTGAGATTGACTCAACAACTTCAGGAGTGAAGCGTTTAGTATTAATAGATTCTACAACACTGCCACGAAAACCTTTTACTTCGATAACTTCAACGTTATCGTTTTTTGCTTTTTGGTCTTCTTCTGCAGCATACGCTACAAAGCTATTTAAACCTGCGGCTGTTAAAGCCAGAGTTAATATACTTGGTTTGAACATAGACATGATGTTTTCCCATTACCCAAATTGTAATGCCAACGTGTTGCAGTTATTCATTAACATAATAGCTGTAATTCGCTGACTGATTTTGTTGTCGAATTGAATATTAACGCTCTGATTATTTTCTTAACAAATTTATGCATACGTATTCAGCGTAGTCCACCACCACGAACATTAACAACATTTTTACAAAATGGAATTGTAACCATATGAATATAAATGATTTATCAATTTTATTGTGTGATTTAATAGTATTGAAACATTTTCGCTATATTTTCGCCCCAAATTTGGTTACACAAATAGGTACTAAGCCATTTATCTCGGTTAGATGGTGACTTAACGCAATTATTAAAGGTACTAGTCTATACCAATGATAATTGGTCTTACCAATATAACCCCTGCACCATTATGGTGTAAGCCAGCTATATTATGCACCAAGCTGGCGTTCGCGATCATAATTAAAACCCAGCAAACCTAATTGGTAAATTTTATTGATAGAAATTCGAGTTGTTTACTTTTAAATCAAGTTAATAAATTTTACTGAGAACAAAGATGAATTTGGCGTGCATACGTATGCAGAGTTTTTACAGTATCTCACCCTTCACGTATGCTTTTGACATTCCGGCAACATATTGCATTAACGGTTGCCTAACAGTTTACATACACTGAGTGTCACAATGGAGAAAAACATGGCTCAAAAGCAGTGGTATAAAGGTGCGGTTATTTATCAAGTTTACCCGCGCAGTTTCCAAGACACCAATGGCGATGGCATTGGTGATATCAAAGGTATCATTGATCGTATTGATTATATTAAAAGCCTAGGTGTTGATGCTATTTGGGTTTCGCCTTTCTTTAAATCACCAATGAAAGACTTTGGTTATGACATCAGTGACTATCGTGATATCGACCCATTGTTTGGTAACCTTGACGATTTTGATGAACTCATTGCACAAGCTCATCAACGTGATATTAAGATCATTATTGATCAGGTATTGAGCCATACCTCAGATCAACATCAATGGTTCCTTGATAGCCGTGAAGATAAAACCAACGACAAATCAGATTGGTACGTTTGGGCTGATGCAAAGCCTGATGGCACACAGCCAAATAACTGGTTATCAATTTTTGGTGGCCCTGCATGGCAATGGGAACCGCGTCGTGGTCAATATTACTTACATAACTTCTTTGCTGAGCAGCCAGATTTAAACTTCCATAACCCTGAAGTACGCACAGCAGTATTAGATAATGTTGAGTTTTGGCTGAAGAAAGGCGTTGATGGCTTCCGTTTAGATGCAATTAACTTTTGCTATCACGATGCTCAATTACGTGATAATCCAGCTAAGCCACCAGAGAAACGTCAAGGCCGTGGCTTTAGCGAAGACAACCCTTATGCGTTCCAGTATCACTACTACAATAATACGCAACCTGAAAACCTTAGTTTTATGCAGGACATTCGTGCCCTACTAAACAAGTATCCTGGTACAGTTGCATTAGGCGAAATCTCATCTGAAGATTCACTCGCAACTATGGCTGAGTACACATCAGGTGGTGACAAACTTCATATGGGTTATAGCTTTGAGCTACTGACTAACGACTATAGCGCGGAATATATTCGTACTACAGTTAGCACTTTAGAGCAGCGCATGACTGAAGGTTGGCCATGTTGGGCATTTAGCAACCACGACGTAGAACGTGTTGCTAGCCGTTGGAGTCAAGGTGAAAAAATTGAGCCTCAGCAATGTAAGATGCTAACAGCCCTACTTGCTTCGTTACGTGGTAGCGTTTGTATGTACCAAGGTGAAGAACTTGGTTTAGGTGAAGCTGAAGTTGCATTTGAAGACTTACAAGACCCATATGGCATTACATTCTGGCCAAATTTTAAAGGCCGTGACGGCTGTCGTACACCAATGCCATGGGATGCAGCAGATGCTGAGCAAGCTGGCTTCTCAACAGTAAAACCTTGGCTACCTGTGGGCGATGCGCACAAATCTGTTGCGGTAAATACGCAAGATCAAGATAAAGATTCAATTCTAAATGCATATCGTGAATTTATGGCATGGCGTAAAGATAAGAACGTATTGTTAGAAGGCGATATTGAATTTATCGAAACGCAAGAGCCAGTGCTTGCTTTTTATAGAACGCTTAACGACACTAAAATGCTTTGTGCATTTAACTTAGGTGCACAAAGTAGTGAACTGACAATCTCTGATTCTGTGTCTTCACAGCATACTGAGATATCTCATCACACAGCTGAATTAAACAATAATACAGTCACTCTGCCCGGGTTCGGTTGCTTTTACGCAACCCTGAATTAATAATCAGTTGTTAAAAACCAAGCCCTGCAATTGCAGGGCTTTTTTATTCCTAATCGTGGTATTAGTGGTTCATGGTTTTACTATTAATGTAATCTGTGAGTGCAAACAACACCCCCGACACCACAAACGTGACATGAATTAACACCTTCCAGAGTAGCTCATCTGTTGAATGGTTGTTCGAGCTAATAAAGACTTTTAAAAGCTCCACAGCCGATATAGCGACAATAGCGCTTATCAGTTTCATCTTCAGACCCGAGAAACCAACTTTACCCATCCACACAGGCCTGTCTTCATGGTTGTCTATATTCAACTTTGATACAAAGTTTTCGTAGCCACTGAAAATGATGATAAGCAAAAGCCCTGCTAATAGCGCAGTGTCAACTAAAGTCAAAATACCTACCAAAAGCTCTTGGTTTGACGCAGTGAATGTATTTAAGGCCATACTGTATAAATATTTAAAGAACTTTAGCAGCAGTAATACCACAGCGACTAATAAGCCAATAAAGAATGGTGCTAATAACCAACGCGAGCGAAAAATAAAACTCTCAACAACTTGTTCTAGTTTGGTTGGTACTTTCTTTATTTTTGAATGAGTCACTTGTTCAGACATAAGTTAGTTCACTTTTCTTTTAAAATTAGCGCGATAATACGTGTTTTGACCTTACGATTACCAGCATTAGAGGCAAAAAGAGTGGTTATTTTTTGCTTATCTTTACGATAAAAATTTTTCGTTATCTTTTTTTGAAATTTAGTTTATAAATTCACTCAAGCAAAGTGAAACACACATTGCGCACCATTACTGTGCAATTGAGCCGGTAATAATTACTTTTGTTGATTAGGAATAATTAAATGAAAAAAGCATTGCTAGCACTAATTTTGGCACCTGTTTTAAGCGTGTCAGCAACGAATGCAATCGCTAACGAAGCACCTGAAGCATCAGCTGAAATGATCAAAGAATACACTGAAATGTGTTTAAACTGGGCAAAAGATGATGACATCAGCAACGAAGAATTAAAGCCATACGTATTAAAATGTGTAAACGATGAGCTTGAAGCTGAAGGCTATAAAAAAGTAAAAGACGTACAAATCTAATTTTACGCCTGCTTAGAATATAGAAAAACCGGAATGACACAATGATGTGCGCTCCGGTTTTTTGTTTTTAATGGCTGTAATAATCAGCTAATGCACTGAATAAAAATAATAACGAACCTATCATGAATAACACCAGCCCAAATGTGGCATACTCTATAAATGCAGGTAAAAATAAGCTACTCCCAAAGAAAAAGGCGCATGCTGATATGATATTCACCAACGCATTAACTTTAGGTGCGAGTGTAAACTTCATCACCATTCCTTATTCTGTTAACTCAGGGATAAAGTGAAACGCTTTAACTATGCGATTCCAGCTGTTTATCTCAAGTACTACCGTCGTTAATACCACGATGTCTTTTTCGTTAAAGATAGCAGACACTTGGTTGTAAACATCGTCTTCAACATGTTTATCAATGATATTTGTTAAGGCTTCCGCCCAAGCGAGTGCTGCAGTTTCTTGTTCTGAAAATACAGGGACTTCACGCCAAGCGGCTAGTACATCGAGTCGCTGTTGACGCTCACCTTGGCTTCTCAGCTCAGCTGAATGCATATGCTGACAAAACCCACAGCCATTAATTTGCGACACTCTTAATCTTACTAAATCAGCGAGCTTCGCGGTTATATTTGTATCTTCTGGCAGTGCGCTGAGCCCAGTTAAATGTTTAACAAGTCCTGGGTTGAGTGAATATAGCTGCTGTTGTGATAAACGTGTTTGCATTTTAAATCTCCTGTCTTGATTTTGATGACAGAATAACAACAGCCTCAAAGCAAATATTGGTAAAAAACGACATTCGCAGTGTCATACAAGCACAAAAAAGGGATTGCAACTGCAACCCCTTTTTATAATCAAGATAGATATAAACTTACTTTTTAGCTGCCGCTTTTTTCTTAGCTGGCGCTTTCTTTTTACTCTCTTCTACCCACTTGCCATTTTGGTAGTGAGCAGTCCAGCCTGTGGCTTTACCATCTACTTCACTCATTACATACTGCTCTTTATTTTTACGGCTGTATCGAACGACTGAAGGATTACCATCAGGGTCTTTTGCAGGTGCGTCAGCAAGGTAATAAAACTTTTCAGAAATACGATCTCTAAAACGTTTTAATTCTTCCACTTTTGGCGCACGCGTTTCACGTGATTTAGGGAAGGTATTTGCAGCTAAGAAAATACCCGATGCACCATCACGCAGTACAAAGTAAGCTTCTGATTTTTCACATTCAAGTTCAGGTAAATGAACTGGATCTTCTTTTGGTGGCGCGGCTTCACCGTTTTTAAGTAACTTACGTGTATTTTTACACTCTTCATTACTACAACCGAAGTACTTACCAAAACGACCCGATTTTAACTGCATATCTGAGCCACATTTATCACATTCGATAATTGGGCCGTCGTAACCTTTAATTTTAAAGGTACCTTGTTCAACGATATAACCCTTACACGCTGGATTGTTACCGCACACATGTAATTTACGTGTTTCGTCGATCAGGTATGAATCCATTGCAGTTTCGCAGATTGGGCAACGCTTCATTTGCATCAATGATTCAGTTTCTACGTCTTCCACATCTGCCGCAATGGCTTCATCGCCTGGCACCAAGTTCATGGTCGTAGTACAACGCTCTTTAGGTGGCAGGTTGTAACCTGTACAACCTAAAAATACACCGGTTGATGCAGTACGAATACCCATCTTACGACCACAAGTCGGACAATCGATATCAGTCTCGACCATTTGGTTTTGGCGCATACCACCGCGCTCTTCATCGCCTGAGGCAATTTCAAGCTGAGTTGAAAAGTCTGCATAAAATTTATCAAGAACTTGTGTCCAAACACGCTCACCTTCTGCGATATCATCCAGACGACCTTCCATCTTAGCGGTAAAATCAAAGTTCATCAGATCTTCGAAGTTTTCAACTAAGCGGTCTGTAACAATCTCACCCATTTTTTCGGCGAAGAAACGGCGGTTTTCAACACGTACGTAACCACGGTCTTGAATCGTTGAGATAATAGATGCATACGTAGAAGGACGGCCGATGCCGCGCTTTTCTAATTCTTTAACTAAGCTTGCTTCACTAAAACGTGCAGGTGGCTTTGTGAAATGTTGTTTAGGATCTAATTCAACAAGGGTCAGTACATCACCTTCTTTAACCGCAGGCAGTGATTGATCTTCTTCGTTCTTTTTACGAACAGCTGGCTGAACTTTTGTCCAACCATCAAAGCGAAGCACGCGGCCTTTTGCTTTTAACTGATAATCACCGGCACCAACCGTTAAAGTTGTTAAATCGTATTCTGCTGGAACCATTTGGCAGGCAACAAACTGACGCCAGATTAATTCGTAGAGTTTTTTAGCGTCCGCTTCAACACCGTCTAAATGGCCAGATAGCACTGTAACACTCGAAGGACGAATCGCTTCGTGCGCCTCTTGAGCATTACCTTTTGAGCTATAACTAATCGGTGCTTTCGGTAAATACTTCTCACCAAACTGCTCTGTCACGTAATCACGACACATTTCAACCGCATCTTTCGATAAGTTAGTTGAATCGGTACGCATATAAGTAATGTGACCTGCTTCATATAAGCGTTGAGCCAGCATCATGGTCTTCTTAACACCATAACCTAGGCGTGTACTTGCTGCCTGTTGCATGGTTGAAGTAATAAATGGCGCGCTTGGTTTACTCTTACTAGGCTTTTCTTCAACGCTAATGACCTTGTAGTCGGCTTTTTCAAGTTGACTAACGGCATTCATCGCCTGCTCTTCATTAACTGGCTTAAAAGGCTTGTCAGCGTGTTTGGTCACTTCTAGGCGTAAAGCTGCTTCTGTATTTTTAACATCGGCGTGGATATCCCAGAACTCTTCAGGAATAAATGCTTTGATTTCGCGTTCACGTTCAACAAGTAAACGCACTGCGACAGATTGCACACGACCGGCTGATAAGCCACGTGCCACTTTAGCCCACAATAATGGCGACACCATAAAGCCCACTACACGGTCAAGGAAACGACGCGCTTGTTGCGCGTAAACCATGTCAGTGTTTAATTCACCGGGTGTTTCGAATGCTTGCTGAATGGCATTCTTAGTGATTTCGTTAAAAACAACTCGTTTATACTTTTCAGGCTCGCCACCAATAATTTGTTCGAGGTGCCATGCAATCGCTTCCCCCTCTCTATCCAAATCGGTTGCGAGATAGATTTTATCGGCGTTTTCAGCAAGCTTTTTTAATTCTTGAACAACTTTCTCTTTGCCCGGTAAGACTTCGTAATGTGGTTCCCAGCCTTTTTCGGGATCTATACCCATGCGAGCAACAAGATTTTTATAATCGCGTTGCTTCTTATAGGCAGCTTTTTCTTCTGGTGACATTTTTCGAACTTCAGCAGGCGTTTTCGTCGCTGCAGTCTTCGTTTTGCCTGAACCTGAAGTTGGTAGATCACGCACATGTCCAACGCTGGACTTTACGATGAAATCGTTACCTAAGTATTTATTAATTGTTTTTGCCTTTGCTGGAGACTCTACAATTACAAGTGATTTGCCCATAGCTGCCTATTTCTGACCGAGTATTTTAAAAGTTTTTTGCCCTTATAAATGTATATCCATCACATTAAACAAATAAGTATGATTTTTTAACATTGGAGCACGAATATTTATAGGTATATCTACAAACACCAATTGTTACAAGCTTTTAATAGAAACTTTTCTTCATTGAGTGAATAATTAAACAATTTTTGTTGCTAATTTAGTCAATGTGGTGTTTTGCGGTAATTTCAAGGGGAATATATAGAACAGCAACAAAAATGCCAACCTTCTGGTTGGCATTTTTTTAAATTTAAACAATTAACTACTTAATTAGCCATCATCACTTATTGCTATTGTAGCAGTAGATACATTGTCTTTACCTGTTGTGAATTCAACAGTTAAGAAACCATCAGTTTTATCATTTGGATCAGCTTCACGGCTAATCGTAAGGGCAACCCCAGTCGCTGTTGTTCGGCTTGTATTACCTATATCAAAACCAGATGTACCACTGTAATCACCATTATCTGCACTAATTGCAACCGCAGTGCCTGAAGGCATTGAGTTGTTGTAAATATCAGAGAAATAAAGCTCAAAACTCAGCGCTGACAACTGGTTACCTGAATCAGCGGTAGTAATGTTAATTGAGCCTAAATCACAGTAGTCAGTATTCGCTGTGGCTTCTAAACGAGCAATAATAGCACCTGACTGCGTATCTGCTTGTCTATAAATTGTACTACAGTTCTCAATATCAACAGCAAGTTGCATTGCATTATCTGTAAATACAGTTGGATCGTCTTCTGTTGTTTCAGCAAGTGCTTCAGCAAAGCGATTACGTAGCTCATCTTTTGTTACTACAAAACGACTGTATGCAAAGCTTCCTGACATAATAATCTCAAATGAGTCACGAACATCAATAAGCTCTTTGGTACATAAAGTCTCAAATGTTGCGTCTTCATCAGGCTCTGTCGCGGCTGCAGAACACTCAAGACCATTGTATTTACCATCAGCTAGTGTATGCATCTCATTTAAGTCAATATCGAAGTTTTCTTCTGTATGACCTGCATTAGTATTCGTTGCACTACATGGGTCGCTTGCATCACCTTCTTGACAGTTTTCAGCAGCTTTAGTAACCGCAGCTGTAACTGGGTCATAAATTGCAGCTAGACCATCATAAACGCCATTTTCATTATGATCGACAAAGGCTTCAGGTAAGTCATAACCACTGTAATACTCATTTTTGTCATAACGTCCATTACCATTGATGTCGATAAATGACTCTTGACCTTTTGCAGTCACAAGTACTGTTGCGCGACCACCGAGAGGTACACCATCATCATCAAACGCAGCATTTAAAATACCCGCCATACAAGGTGCTGCCACACCAAAATATAGGTCGCAGTTAATTGCACTTGTTTTTGGGTTAGTGCTATTGATTTTATTGCCCCATTTATCTTCGCTAAATGGAATCGGGTTTTGTGAGCGCCACTGTGCAACGCATGCACCATCAACCGTGTTACATTCAAGTTGAGGATTAAACTCCTCACCATCTAATGTCCCTACAGCGCCACCTTCTGTCGTTAAGTAAACCGAAGTCCCATCTGGTACTGGGTTATTGAAGTGATCTGCAACATAAACCGAAATATCTGTGGTATCACCAATGTAATTTAATGCTTCAATGTTGATGATTTCCGGGCCTGCGGTAAAGCTATTACCATCAGGTAAGCCTGAGCTGATTGAAACAAGATCTGAAACGCTTGTTACTTGCTCATCTAATGAAACCAACGAAAGCTCACCAGAGGGACATGAAACACTGCTATCACGGTCTGCTTCATCTAGAAGACATTCGTCATAAAGCTCTTTCCAACAAGTTACATTATCATTTTGATCTGCTGGGATTTGGTCATCAGGAATATAACAGGCTTGTACGCGCACTGCTTGTGGAACAAAACCAGAGTTTATCTGAATTCGAGCTAAACCTTCTGAGTCAGTTGACACGCTGGCATGCGAAAAACCACTTGCATCTGTCACTTCAGAGAGTGAAATTCCACCATTGGTAGAGCTTAAACGAAAATCTAAACGTTTTTGCTTCGCAACATTACCAATTGCATCGGTAAGTTTAAAAGTAAGTTGGCTTGTTTCTTGGCGTGAAACACCACCCGTCCCTTTTAGAGCAAGCACATTTTCTGTTGCTTCTACAAACTCGATTGAGCTTACTTCAGCAGCTGATACAGGCACATTTACTGATACCACTTTTGGTGTTCCACCAGTTAGTACTGTCGCTGTTACTGTATCGCCCTGTGAAGTGTTACAGCCGTTGCTTCTGTAAGTTGCTGTAGCAATGCCGCTAATACTCGTCGCGGTTTCATCCATTACAGATAAATCTGATTCAACACACCCTGAAGTGAACTCAACATCAAGAGGAGAAACATATAAATCACCAGCTGCATCATAAATTGTTACTGTAATAACTGTAGTCGCACCTGCAGCAAGCGGCACAAATTCGTCATCAATAACATTGCCTGAGTCATCAAGCTTGTTATATAAACCATTTGAAATTTCAACGCTTAATTCAGCTGTCGCAATTTCAAATGCTTTTGAAGAAGTCACAGACTTAGCAGTCACAGTAACCTCGCCCGCACCACTATTGGCGCCAGGCTGTAATTTTAAAATGGCAAAGCCAAAGTTGTCAGTCAGGGCTTTTCCAGATTCTGGTAATAAACCACCAAGATCTGTTGAAAGCTCAGCGATAATACCGTCGATACCGTCGCCTGAGCTTGTATCTGTCACTTTAACCATTACATCGATAAGTTCGTCAGATGAGAATTGATTTACAACTGTACACCCTGACGTTAGGTAAGTAGTTTCAAGAGATGTTGTACTACGATTGGCATCCCAATCAGTCGCACAGCCTTGAAGTAGTTTAATATCAAGCTCAGCTTCAGCACTTTCAACCGGGGCATCATCACCATTTGAAATAAAGCCTGCGATTTTTGTGATACTGTTACCACTTTCATCTGTGTAAGTTGCAACGACTTGACCTGCACCTTTAGAGTCACCACTGCTAAGCGTTACAAATGCCTCACCATTTTCATCGGTAAGGGCTGTGCCTAGTACTGGTGTAATTTTACCTGTGTAGTTAGTGGTAAATGAAATAAGTTGCCCATCGAGTGGTGTGTCTTCATCAAGTAAAGTCGCAGTAACCGTACCTTTGTTATCTTTACTCACTGGGTTATCTAGAGAGAATGGCTGACCTGAGCTATCTACGATGTTAAGGCTTAGCGTAACACTACCGCTAACACTCGAGTCATCTGTTTCAGAGCCATCTGATGTAAAACCAAACGTATCAGTATATGTCTCACTATCAATTACATATGTAGCAGTAACACTACCTGCCCCCGCAGTATCACCCGCAGTTAAGGTAATTGATGCAACACCATCAGAATCAGTTAAATCAGTACCAGAAACTGGGTCTAATAGACCTATGTCACCATCTAGACTGAAATTAATAACTGCACCTACAACGGCTTCGTCATTATTAGTCAATGTTGCCGAGATGGTTAACGGTGTGTCAGCTGTAACTGCACTCGCTTCATCTGTAGTAGATTGGTTGTAGCCTTGAACAGACACAACATAGTTTGTTTCTACGGTTGTGTCATCATCTCCATCGGATGAATCACTATCTAATGATCCTCCACCGCCACAGGCGGCTAACAATGAGATGAAAACTAAAACACTTAGCCATCGCAATAAAGGCATCGACCTCTCCCTAGTTAGCTATTTTTTACTTATTTGATTGTTTACCTAATATTAACCTAAAAATTAAACGAAGATCATAATTTTTTTCCTTTAAAGGCAACGAAATTATTTAACTATTTATCGAATTTTTCTGTATAAAAATCTTCATGCTGGTAGTCTATGGCAAAATTTATAAAAAAATAGACTGGGTGTATGTCAAAAGTACGATCTTTAAGCCTTACATCTCGTATCATGGTAGGTATGGTACTGGGTGTAATCGTTGGTTTTATCTTTCAAGCCATTTTAGCGGGTGAAGACGATTTCCTTATTCCACTAGGGTTATTCTCTTTACCAATTAAAGCATTTTTTGTTGATGGTATTTTCCATGTTGGTGGTCAAATTTTCATTGCAAGCTTAAAGATGCTTGTGGTGCCACTGGTTTTTGTATCATTAGTCTGTGGTACTTGTAGCTTAAGCGACCCTAAAAAATTAGGCCGTTTAGGGGGTAAGTCAATTTTGCTTTATTTAGCAACGACCGCAATCGCGATTACTGTTGCTATTACCTTAGCCTTATTAGTTAACCCAGGTGAAGGAATCAACTTACCTTCGGATGCTAACTACAGTGCAAAAGAAGCACCTACCCTTGCGCAAGTCATTATCGGTATGTTCCCAACAAACCCTATTGATGCTATGGCAAGTGGTAATATGCTACAGGTTATTGTTTTTGCATTATTATTCGGTGTTGCTATGGCCCTTAGCGGTAAAGCAGGCCAACGTGTTGCAAATGTTTTTGAAGACTTAAACACTGTTATTTTAAAGCTAGTTACCTTACTTATGAACATTGCACCTTATGGTGTGTTCTTCTTGATGGCAAAACTCTTTACAACCATCGACTTAAAGCTAATTAAGAGCCTTGCTTTATACTTCGGTGTGGTTGTATTTGCACTTCTGTTCCACGGTTTAGTTAACTACAGTGTCTTGTTAAAGTTATTTACCGGCCTTAACCCAATTACGTTTTTAAAGAAGATGAAAAACGCTTGCCTATTTGCATTTAGTACATCTAGCTCAAGTGCAACTATGCCTATTACCCTTGAAACTGCGAGCAAGAAATTAGGTGCGCACAACTCAGTTGCTTCGTTTACTGTACCTTTGGGCGCAACCATTAACATGGACGGCACAGCAATTATGCAAGGTGTTGCGACCGTGTTCATCGCACAGGTATTTTCAGTTGATTTAACGATTTCTGATTACTTAATGGTTATTTTAACTGCAACACTTGCTTCTGTAGGTACTGCGGGCGTACCCGGTGTTGGTCTGATTATGTTAGCCATGGTGTTAAACCAAGTAGGCTTACCTGTAGAAGGTATTGCTATCATCATTGGTGTTGACCGTTTACTAGATATGACACGTACCGCTGTGAACGTTACAGGTGATTGTATGGTGACCTGTGTGGTTGCAAAATCTGAAGGTGAATTTGATGAGGACGTATTTAACGACCCAAATGCCGCTAAAGATTTAGAGGACTATCATAAGTCAATTAAGTAAAGACTTATTCGCAGCCTATAAAAAAACCCGCTAAGTTAGCGGGTTTTTTATTGATAGTGCTTGATTATGGATTTAAGCCTTTAAAACGTGACATTAAACTAACACCCGCTTTACTTACCCCTGAACTTAAACCGACGGCTAGCTTATCGCTTAAATTCTTCTTAATACGGTATTTAACTTTATAAATTTGACGCTCTTTCGCTTGGCTCAATAAGATATCATCACTTGTGTCAATCTTATCAACTAAGCCTTTATCGAACGCTTGGGTAGCAAACCAATGCTCACCGGTTGCAACAGTATCAATATCTAGAGATGGACGCTGCTCACTCACAAATGTTTTGAATAAACCATGGGTTTGTTCTATCTCTTCTTTGAATTTTTCACGACCTTTATCGGTATTTTCACCAAAGATAGTTAGCGTACGCTTGTATTCACCTGCGGTGATTTGCTCAAAATCAACATCATTCTTTTTCAAAATTTTATTAAAGTTAGGAATTTGCGCAATAACACCAATCGAGCCAACAATTGCAAAAGGTGCTGCAACAATCTCATTGGCCACACAGGCCATCATATAGCCACCACTTGCTGCTACTTTATCAATAGCAACAGTTAAATGAATTCCAGCATTACGTAAGCGTTGTAATTGAGATGCAGCAAGGCCATAGCCGTGCACCACACCACCACCACTTTCAAGGCGTACCAGCACGCGATCTTTTTCTTTGTCGGCAATGGTTAAAATAGCGGTAATTTCTTCTCGTAGGCTTTCTACTTCGTGGGCATCAACACTGCCATTAAAGTCAATTACATATAAACGTGATTTAGGCTCGTCGTTTTGCTGTTTTTTAGTCTCAGCTTTTTGCTTTTTTTGGTGAGCCTTGAGCTCTTTTTTTGAAAGGGTATTTTCGATAAAGCTTTGTTTTAGATCATCAAGTTGCTCACTCAAATCATCAATCGTTATCTCCCCTTTCTTCGCTTTGGGTTTCACTGCAGCGCCCATGATAATGGCAACAATCACAGCAATTGCGATGACAAATGTCAGGGTCTTTGCAAAAAATAACCCGTATTCATATAAAAATTCCAATCAAACTCTCCATTTATTAATGCATCGGCACAATTTACCACGCTTTAAAGCAAAAAAAAGCCACATGATGTGGCTTTTTACTTAATTGGTTATTACTTAATTAGTAAGGATTCGATTATTCAGTAACGACTTCTGTATTAGTAACCTGAAGATACTGACCACGGCTAGCTAGGAAAGTCGCGATTTGCAATTGCATTTCTGCAGTTGCCGCCGCACTTTCTTCAGCAGTTGCACCTGAATCTGCCGTTGCAGCAGGTGTTAACACTGAACTGTGATGGCCTTTAGTGAATTTAACCACATAACTCATTGCATCAGCTGTTGGACCTTGTGTTTCAGCTACCGTTGATAAATCCATTAGGTTAGCAAGAGGTAAACTACCAGCAATTGGGTTACTCGCTACCATTGGTGGAATAACCATATCAGCATTGTTATTTTCACCATCACCCACTACAACGCTCATGTATACTGGCGTGCCAAGTGCTGCAACAGATGCTGCGTAGTTAGAAGGGTCGCCGCTATCAAGTGCTGTTTGCGCAGCAAAGGCAAACTGAGTGATCACACTTTGAATGTTAGCTAATTTTGCTGTTTCGCCCGCCATTGTTAACGAACTTACGTACTCTTTATAAGCACATGTAACGAAAGCAGTTTGGTTAGACGCAAGTGAACCACAGTTCGATAGCGCTTCATTTTGAGCATAAGCTCCAAACTCCGCAGATTCAGCTGTACCAGCTGCAAGTAATACAGATCCTTGTACAAATGGGCCAAATGTATTTGACTCAATTAAGAAGCTGGCGATACCACCGCCACCACTGGCAAGTGCTACGCTTTTAACGTTGAACATTGGATCAACTTGATCAGCTAGCGGAGCATTAGTCACAGCAACAAATGCTGGAGCAACTACCGAGCCTAATGAATGACCTAAGAATGATACATCTTGGGCATTTAAATCAGCAGCACCGGTAAAGTTAAGACCTAAGCGTAAGCCAAGTAAATCAGCAACTGATTGACGTAAGCTATCACGCGCTACTAATAATGACTGCAAGTTCATGTAGCTGAGTACAGAACCTGTAGAAGCATTAAAGTCGTCAGTACCGTCACCGTCTACATCTACACCACGCTCACCATGCATAGGGTGATCGATTGCTGCTGTTGCAAAGCCTTGCATTGTTAGCTGTGCGGTAATAGCGAGCATATCTTCTTTTTTAGAAGTAATACCGTGCTGCAAAATAACGACAGGCCAACCACCTTCAGGCATTGCTAACTCATCCATACCTAACTGACCACGTATTGCATTGATCACAGGTAAAATTGGTTTAGTAATTTGTACTGGCACGTTCGCAATGCTTTGTGTTTTTGGAATTGTGTTGTACTTAGTTAAGTGTTTAGTTTGGTCTAAACCTAAGTCGCGTAACTTACCATCACTTAACGCCATACAAAGGCCATCAGTTTCGCTAATTGGGTCTGTTGGGAATGAATCACCCGCTGCTGCCGCATAACCAAGTACAGCTACACCACTATCACACAAACCTTGCCAATAAGTCGCTGATAAATCATCGACCGTTGTGCCTGTTGGTGTTGCTAAATACATAGGTAACATTACGCTACCCTTTTGATACTGCACACCACCAAACACAGGTGATAAACCTGTAACACCTTGTGATGCGAATACTTGCTCAACCGTAATAACAGGTTGCTCAGGAATTTGCACCATCGGCGTAGGTAGTGCATCTTGCGTTAAACTTGCTGCAAGCAGCTGTTTTACTGTACCAAGTACTTGACCTGCTGATTGCATTGTCATCGCAGCAGAATAGATAATTTCATCTTTTGTGATTGCACCACCCGATGTCACAGCATCTTCGTAGCTATTGATAACCGCTTGAAGTGACTTTTGCGAATCAGTGATAAGTGTTGTCTCTTCGCTCACTAGTGCATAAGTTGAAGATGGCTCAATTGAACGCCCTTCTGAGTCCATTAATGACGTTGTCAGAACATTAATGTAAGTGCTGCCCGCTTTAAATGGCTTAAGTGGGATAACAGCAACCGCATCACCAGAACCTTGAGTAATGAAGTCAACGCCAAATGTTAATTCAGACACTAATTTACAAGCAATACCCGCTGGCACTTGCGAGCAAGTTTCATCTGTTTGGCTTGCCCCCATTACAACTTCAAAAATACGCACAGCTCCTGGTGAAGCAGCAGAAGTCATATCAAGAGAAATACCCTCAGGGAATGCTAAATCGATTGCAAACGGAGTTTGTGTTGACCAGCCATCAAGGGCACCAAGTGCAAGCTGAGGATCAGCATAAGCTGCACGTTCAACACTGACATTGTTGTCGTCTAATTCACCCGGCATGTTTAAAGTACCATCAAGGGTACCACTCATCAGTAAGTCATTCGGTACTGAGATTACACTATTCGCTGGGTCAAATTTTACTGTCGCGGTTGGGAGAACAGGAGGATTATCATTTTTTACATCTTCTAATGTTTCTCCTCCACCACAGCCAGTAATGGCTGACGCAATGGCTAGTGAGAGTAGCAGTTTTTTCATAATTTCGCTCCGCGCAAATCTTATTGTTATTGTGTGTTCAGGGTTAAAAGTAGTTATTCTACTACCTTCATTCTAAGTTAATTTAATGTAATTAGGTTATTAATGAGACATTAGACCAGTTAAAGTTAACGTAAAGTTTCAATTTTCGCCACCTTAATTTGCAATAAATTCGATAACTTGGCTTTTTGCTATGGTAAAATAATGAAAAATCTAATCGATGGTACGTTTATGCATACTTATAAAGCCGCAGAGAATGCGCTAAAAGACAAAGTAATTTTAATAACAGGTGCTGGTGACGGCATTGGTCGTGTTGCCGCATTAACTTATGCTAAGCATGGTGCCACTGTTATTTTACTTGGAAAAACAACCAATAAACTTGAATGTGTTTACGATGAAATTGTAAATGCAGGCTACCCACAACCGGCTATTGTGCCAATGGATCTAAAAGGTGCCACAAAACAAAACTACCGTGACTTAGCTGCAACCATCGAAATGCAGTTCGGTAAATTAGATGGTTTACTCAATAACGCAGGTATTTTAGGTTCATTGGGCCCACTTGAACATTTCTGTGTTTCTACCTTTGAAAACATCATGAAAGTGAATGTAACCGCACAAGCTATGATCACTAAATTCATGTTCCCACTGCTTCGCAAATCTGATAGCGCATCTGTTATTTTTACTTCGTCAGGTGTTGGTCGCCAAGGCCGTGAACACTGGGGTGCGTATGCAATCTCAAAATTTGCTGTAGAAGGTATGATGCAAACTTGGGCTTGTGAAGTGGGTAAAACTAATATTCGCGTAAACTGTATTAACCCAGGTGCTACTCGCACATCGATGCGCGCATCAGCATACCCTGGTGAAGATAGAGATAAGTTAGCAACACCTGAAGATTTAATGCCAACATATTTATACTTGATGAGCGACGACTCTAAAGAGGTAAACGGCCAGTCTTTAGATGCTCAGCAAAAATAAAGCAGATTGCTAATATCTAGATACAAAAAAGCAGCTTTCGCTGCTTTTTTAATTTTCGATTAAATAAAACGTTTGATAATAAAATCAACTTTTACACGTTTAGCCTGCCCCAATAGCTTTTTAACCGGTGCAGGATAGTCATCCATCGTCTCTAAATCCTGTGGACCTGTTAAACGACGACAGTGCTGCAAAATAGCTTGTTTTTCATTTTCTATTTGCTCAAGAATATGCTGCTTAGGGTCATCAATTAAAATACCGTTTTCGATATCTAAGCCCCATGCGCGTGGATTCAAATTATGCCCACTTAATAAATGTAAGCGCTTATCAGAGCAAATCCCTTTTAAGTGAAAAGAATTACTTTCATGCTTCCAAAGGTATACATTCAAATTACCATTACTGATGTGGCGTTTTTGTGACTTTAAAAACTTATATAAAATGGTTTCATATAAATAAGGTAATGCACCAATTTTACTAAATGGCTCACTTGGCGGCAGATAAAAATCGTTTGCGGTTTTATCACCTACCACAATAGTTACCTGCTTGCCTTGCTTCAATAAACGGCGTAATGAACGCATTAATGGCGCAGGAAAGTTAAAGTAAGGGGTATAAAGAACGAGTTCTTGCTCTGTGGTATCGAATAACGACTTAATTAAACGATTCAGTTTATTACTACGACGCCCTAAACCTAAAAATAAGCGCACACCCAACTCATCAGCATTCGCTTCAGCTGCACTTTCGTAACTTGCCGATTTAAGTTCACGCATCAATTGTTTTTGTGCGACTTTAATATCATTAAATTTTACCAGTGGACGCATATCAATACGTGGCACTGCAGCTGAGCTTAAAAGATGTGTTTCTATAAATTCGATGACCGAATTACATAATCCAGCTTGGCGAACTAAAAAGTAGCGGTCTAAACGGTAACGTTCGTCTTGCTGTAGATATACATTATTTAAGCTTGCGCCGCTGTATAATAATGTGTTGTCAATCACAAAGCCTTTTAAATGCAATACCCCGAAAAGCTCTTTGGCTTTTACAGGAACACCATGAACTTTAACATTTGATTGATACTGCTCTTGAAAATCACAATACATGCTGGCATTGCCATCAGACTTAGCCGCACCAATTAAACCACGTTGAGCTCGGTGAAAATCAACGAGTACTTTTACTTCTAACTCAGGGTTAGCAAGTGATGCTTGATGTAACGCCGTTAATATTTCTCGCCCAGCTTCATCGTCTTGCAAATATAAAGCAGTAATATAAATTCTTTTTTTCGCTGCACCAATTAAACGCAATAGTTCAGTGCGATACTCTTTTGCATTGGTTAAGACCTGTACGTCTTCTGTAGTCAGCCCAAAAGCGGGCTTTTCCTGCCAAAATACCATAATTGCCTGTTCGTTTAGTTAGCTCATACCAAGAGCTAATATCAAAATTAGCTAAAACATACCAAAAAAATATTGCTTGGTCATGAATTACCGTACTTTGATCACAGAACAATTTGTAATTAGCCTGTTTTATGAGCAAAAAGAGTTATTTAAATTATAATAAGTAAGGATTATTTGACAGCTTAGCGATTTGACTAAAAAAATAATCAGGGCTTTTGTTTACATCCGCCTTGTTTTTCTTAGAATCGGGCGCATAGACATCGTATTGAAACGTTTTTAGGAAAAACCATGAGTGACGCAAAACACTGTAAACTATTAATCTTAGGTTCTGGCCCAGCAGGTTACACGGCAGCGGTATACGCAGCACGTGCCAACCTTAACCCTGTTCTTATCACCGGTATTCAGCAAGGTGGTCAATTAACGACAACCACTGAAGTTGAAAACTGGCCTGGCGATGCACACGGTTTAACTGGTCCTGCATTAATGGACCGTATGAAAGAACACGCTGAACGTTTCGAGACTGAAATTGTTTTTGATCATATTAATAAAGTTGATGTTTCAAAGCGCCCTTTCACTTTAACTGGTGACTCAGGCACATATACGTGTGATGCATTAATTATCGCAACAGGCGCGTCGGCTAAATACTTAGGTTTAGAATCAGAGACTAACTTCCAAGGTCGTGGTGTTTCTGCTTGTGCAACCTGTGATGGTTTCTTCTACCGTGGTCAAAAAGTAGCGGTTGTGGGCGGTGGTAACACTGCTGTTGAAGAAGCACTTTACTTATCAAATATCGCTGATGAAGTTCACGTTATCCACCGTCGTGACAGCTTCCGCAGTGAGAAAATCTTAGCAGATCGTTTAAAAGAAAAAGCTGAAAACGGTAACGTTGTTTTACATTACAATCGCACTTTAGATGAAGTACTTGGTGATGAAATGGGCGTAACTGGCATCCGAATTAAAGCAACTGATTCTGAAGAAACAGAAAACTTAGATCTTGCGGGTGTATTCATTGCAATTGGCCATAAGCCAAACACTGACATGTTTGAAGGTCAGCTAGAAATGAAAGACGGCTATTTAGTCGTTCAGTCTGGTTTAAACGGTAACGCAACACAAACAAGCGTACCAGGTGTATTTGCTGCAGGTGACGTGTCTGATCACATTTATCGTCAAGCAATCACATCAGCAGGTACTGGTTGTATGGCTGCACTTGATGCAGAACGCTTCTTAGATAACCTATAAAATAGTTGATCTAAAGCACTAAATACTAGGGGCTGTTGTAAAACAGCCCCTTTTTTATAGCTAAATTTTTGTTAAAATCAGAGCAAATAATAATGATACGCTGATATGATCAAGCAATTATACCAACTCTCCCCCGAGACTGTTGATTTTCCAGACCCAGAACTCGCCCTTGATGAACCCGATGGCCTGTTAGCAATTGGCGGGGATTTATCAGTTGAGCGCATTAAAAATGCCTATAACACCGGTATTTTCCCTTGGTTTAGTGACTATGAGCCTATTATGTGGTGGTCACCTAGCATGCGTGGTGTTATTGAGCTTAATGAATTTCATGTTAGTCGCAGTTTAAAAAAGCATTTAAAGCGTTTTCCTGTGCGTGTCACTATTAATCACGCATTTGCCCACGTTATCAATGCTTGTCGTGAGCAACGTATCGATGCAGAAGGTACATGGATCACTGAGCAAATGATGCATGCCTACATTGAAGCGCATCATCAGGGTTTAGCACACAGCCTTGAAGTATGGCACCAAGATGAACTCGTAGCTGGTCTCTATGGCATTATGCAAAATGGCATATTTTGTGGTGAATCAATGTTTCATCAAGTCAGTAATGGCTCAAAACTGGCGATGTGGGCATTAGTTAATTGGCTTAAGAAACATCAAGCCCATTTTATTGATTGCCAACTAGAAAACCCTTATTTAATCACTTTAGGTGCAAAAGTTACCCCACGCAGAGAATTTTTAACTAGACTTAAATTAGCGCACAGTTATGTGCCTAAAAAAGATATGTGGCAACCACAAGAGTTGATTAATATTTATGACTGAGCACTTACCCGCTAGGCTTGGTTTAAGCCAGCAATTTGATTGCAGTTATTTACCCGACCGTCAGGAGCAACTACTTGTTATACTTGATCCAAGTTGTTATTGCCCTGATAAATTTGAACAATTATTAGCATTGGGTTTTAGACGCAGTGGCGACCAAATCTATCGTCCACATTGCCCTATTTGTAACGCCTGTAATTCAGTGCGTGTTTTGGCCCAACAATTTACCCCTTCAAAATCACAAAAGCGCAAAATAAATAAAGCAAATAAGGTTTTCACAGTCAGTTATAGTGAATACGAACGCGCAGAATATTACCCGTTATATTGCAAATACATCACGCAAAGGCATCAAGATGGTTCAATGTTTCCGCCTGATCAAAGTCAGTACGAAAGCTTTTTGTTTTGCCAGTGGCTACCCGTTACGTTCATAGAGTTAAGAGATGGCGATAAATTAGTTGCTGTTGCGGTAACTGATTGCATGACCAATGCCCTATCAGCGATTTATACCTTTTTTGACCCAGATTATGAGCAATACAGTATTGGTAGCATCATGATCATGGAGCAAATTAAATTTGCAAAACAACAAGCAAAACAATTTGTCTATTTAGGTTACCAAATCGACGAATGCACTAAAATGAAATATAAAACCCAATTTTTGCCTGCACAAAAGCACATTGGCGACGAGTGGCTGGCGATTTAATTTACAAAATTGAGCCCTGTAGCTTTACTTATTGCTGTATTTTCGGCAAAATCTGCAGCGTTTAACTATTAAAGAGGTGTTACGCTAAACATGGCGAAAGAAGACGTAATCGAAATGCAAGGTACGGTCCTTGATACTTTACCAAATACAATGTTCCGAGTTGAGCTAGAAAATGGTCACGTTGTTGTGGCTCATATCTCTGGTAAAATGCGCAAAAACTACATCCGCATCTTAACTGGCGACAAAGTAACCGTAGAAATGACTCCTTACGATTTATCGAAAGGTCGCATCGTATTCCGTGCTCGCTAAGTTAGTGCGTTAACGAGAGATTTAGCTTTTTGCTGCTTTGAATGAGCAGGTGTGTTTATTACAAAGAGCTAAAAGCGTTTGTTAAATGGTGTTAAAACTAACTTAGTTTTAATTCCATTTAATAAACAAAAAGCCCAGCAATTGCTGGGCTTTTTGTTTTCAGCTAAAAACAACTTAAGCAGTTTCTAGGCTATCTTCAAAGTCAAAATGGATTTTCTTGTCTTTAACCGATACCTTAACTGAACCACCATCGGCTAGTTCACCAAACAAGATTGCATTTGCCAGCGGCTTTTTAAGCTCATCTTGGATAACACGCGCCATCGGGCGTGCACCCATCGCTTTATCGTAGCCTTTATCTGCCAACCACTCTCTTGCTTTGGATGTAAGTTCAAGGTTAACCGACTTCTTATCAAGTTGCGCTTGTAACTCAACAATGAACTTATCAACCACTTGTAAGATAATTTCTTTCTCAAGGTGATTAAACCAAATGATATTATCTAAGCGGTTTCTAAATTCAGGTGAAAACACTTTATTGATTTCGCTCATCGCATCATGAGAATGGTCTTGTTCAGTAAAGCCTATAGACTTACGAACAGTCTCTTGAACACCCGCATTCGTAGTCATCACCAATACAACATTTCTGAAATCTGCTTTACGACCGTTGTTATCAGTAAGCGTACCGTGATCCATTACTTGCAACAGAATGTTGTAAATATCTGAATGTGCTTTTTCAATTTCGTCCAGTAGCACAACTGCATGCGGGTTTTTAATTACCGCTTCAGTTAATAAACCACCTTGCTCAAAACCTACATAGCCAGGAGGTGCACCAATTAGACGGCTAACCGCATGACGTTCAACATATTCAGACATATCAAAACGAATAAACTCAACACCCATACACTTAGCAAGCTGCTTAGTGACTTCTGTTTTACCAACCCCTGTTGGGCCTGCAAATAAGAACGAACCCACTGGTTTATCTTCGTTAGCAAGGCCTGAGCGCGATAAACGAATTGCTGAAGTCAACGCATCGATTGATTGGTCTTGACCAAACACCAGCATCTTCAAGTTACGGTCAAGGTTTTTAAGTGTCTCTTTATCGCTAGAAGAAACGCTTTGCTGAGGAATACGCGCCATTTTAGATACAATGAGCTCGATATCAGCCACACCAATGGTTTTCTTACGTTTAGAAACAGGCTGTAAACGCTGATTAGCACCGGCTTCATCAATAACATCAATAGCCTTGTCTGGTAAATGACGTTCATTAATGTATTTAGCACTAAGTTCTGCAGCTGCTTTCAATGCCTTTTGTGTATAACGAATACCATGATGCTCTTCGTAACGCTCTTTTAAACCGTTAAGAATTTTCGTGGTATCAGCCACACTTGGTTCAAGCACATCAATTTTTTGGAAACGACGCACTAACGCACGATCTTTTTCAAAGATATTCTTGAACTCGTTATAAGTAGTTGAGCCCATGCAGCGCAGCTTACCACTCGAAAGTAGCGGTTTAATTAGGTTCGATGCATCCATTACACCACCCGATGCTGCACCGGCACCAATGATGGTATGAATTTCATCAATAAATAAAATTGAACCTGGTTTAGCTTGTAACTCTTTAAGCAGCGATTTGAAACGTTTTTCAAAATCACCACGGTATTTGGTACCCGCTAATAATGCGCCCATGTCTAGTGAGTAAACAATTGCATCGGCAATCACTTCAGGCACTTCTTTATTTACAATACGATAAGCTAGGCCTTCAGCAATGGCTGTTTTACCCACCCCAGCTTCACCAACCAAGAGCGGGTTGTTCTTCTTACGACGACATAACACTTGTACAGTGCGTTCAACCTCGTTGTCGCGACCCACTAATGGATCAATATTGCCATCAATTGCCTGTTGATTCAGGTTAGTCGTAAAGTTTTCAAGCTTAGTCGGCTCTTCGCCTTGCACTTCTTGTACTTCTTCATGAATGTCATCGTGGTCTTCACCGCCGATATCATCATCTGTTTTAGAAATGCCATGCGAAATGAAGTTAACAATATCTAAACGGTTAACATCTGATTTTTTAAGTAAATAAACAGCTTGGCTTTCTTGCTCAGAAAAAATTGCCACTAGCACATTAACGCCAGTTACTTCGTTTTTGCCTGATGATTGCACATGAAATACAGCGCGCTGCAAAACGCGCTGAAAACCTAACGTCGGTTGCGTTTCTCTGTCTTCCTCAAGATCAGGAATAACCGGCGTTGTTTCGTCAATAAAATCCGATAATTCGACTTTTAATGCGCCCATATCAACGCCGCAGGCGTTTAGCGCTTCTCCAGCAGAAGGGTTATCGAGCAGTGCAAGTAAAAGATGCTCGACGGTCATAAATTCATGACGGCGTGTTCTCGCTTCGCGAAACGCCGCATTCAAGGTTAGTTCTAAGTCTTTGTTTAGCATTGGCAACCCCTTACTGAGATAATATTTATATACCGTTGTGACGGGCTAATTGGTTCACCCTACCTTGGTATTTATTCCTGCTCACAACTACATAGCAGTGGATGCTCGTTGTCTCGTGCGTAACGATTAACTTGTTCAGCTTTGGTATGAGCTACATCGGCGCTGTAAACACCGCAAATTGCTTTACCGTTATGATGAACTTGAAGCATCACATCTGTTGCTCTATCGCTATCCATATTAAAAAACGTCATTAGTACTTCTATCACAAAGTCCATAGGCGTGTAATCATCATTATTTAAAATGACTTTATATTTTCGCGGTGGTTGCAATTTTTGCTTTTCACTGTCGCGAACTGTTTCAATAACACCAGAATCTTTCATGCCACTCATAATTAAATATAGTCTTGTCTTTAGAACTCAAGCAAACTTGAATAAAAAAATAAATAAATTGTTAAAAAATAGTCTAAAACACTTGACTGACTGGCTAAATAAACTACAGTCAAATATAGATTGATTAATCATTAGTCAGTCTAGCAAATTACACGGTTTAGAATAACTAAATTAGTCAACTTATAGAAGGATGTAGAAGTATGGCTTGTGGAAAAGTCAAATGGTTCAACAATGCCAAAGGTTTTGGCTTCATCGTAGAAGACGGCAGCGAGACTGATATATTCGCTCATTACTCAACGATTGTAATGGACGGTTATAAAACACTTAAAGCTGGTCAAGATGTAACATTCGAATTGCAACAAGGTCCAAAAGGGTTACACGCAACGAATATTGCGCCTAACGATGAAATCTCTTAGGTAATACCTATTCGAGTATCAAGCGAGCGACCTTGTTAAGATCCTCGCTTACTCTTCTCATTTAAATATATCTATCACTTCCCTTGAAATTCCATTTCTTTACCCCAATTGTTTAATTGTTATTAGCCCTTTAGAGCCAAGCTTGTTACACTCTTGTTGCTTAAATTTAGCTTTTTCGTCATTTTGACGTAAGGCTTTTGGCTAATTTCATAATTTGCTTATTTGAGCTATAAGAATTTTACAGTCTGTCAGCTGTGGTTATTTTAATACTATGTATTGAGTTACAACAGCTAACAGACTGCTTGCTGTTGTTTTATCAAAGCACTTAAGCTTGGTAATTCAAGGCTATCTATTGCATTGTTGAATATGGCTAATTAAGGGTTACTGCTAGCAGTCATTACCAAACATTACGCCAACTATCTAGGAATGATGATGACATCAAAAATTATCTATACTAAAACAGATGAAGCGCCAGCTCTTGCGACGTATTCATTGTTACCAATCATCCAAGCGTATACAAACGCTGCGGGTGTTGAAGTTGAAACTCGCGATATTTCATTAGCGGGCCGTGTAATTGCAAACTTCCCTGAGTACTTAACTGAAGATCAACGTATTGATGATGCACTTGCAGAGTTAGGTGAAATGGCTAAAACACCTGAAGCTAACATTATCAAGTTACCTAATATCAGTGCTTCTATCCCTCAGCTACGTGCAGTAATCAAAGAGTTACAAGAAAAAGGTTACGCATTACCTGACTACCCTTCAGAGCCAAATACTGATGAAGAAAAGAAAGTTAAAGCAACTTACGACAAAATCAAAGGTTCTGCTGTAAACCCGGTACTTCGTGAAGGTAACTCAGACCGTCGTGCTCCAGGTTCAGTAAAAGAGTACGCACGTAACAATCCACACTCAATGGGTGCATGGAGCAAAGATTCTCAGTCTTACGTTGCTAGCATGGAAGAAGGTGACTTCTTCGGTTCTGAGCAATCAGTAACTGTTGCAGAAGCAACTGACGTACGTATCGAGCATGTTGCTGAAAATGGTGACATTACAGTTCTTAAAGCAAGCACACCATTACTAGCGGGTGAAGTAATTGACGCGTCTCGCATGAGTGCTGCAAAGCTTCAAGCTTTCCTTGCAAAAGAAATTCAAGCAGCAAAAGACAAAGGCGTGTTGTTCTCATTACACATGAAAGCAACTATGATGAAAGTGTCTGACCCAATTATCTTCGGTCACGCTGTAAAAGTGTTCTTCAAAGACGTATTCACAAAACACGCTGATCTTTTCAAAGAACTAGATGTTGACGTAAACAACGGCTTTGGTGATGTATTCTCAAAAATCGAAAGCCTAGATGCAGCTAAGAAAGCTGAAATCGAAGCTGATATCCAAGCGGTATACGACAACAACCCTGCTATTGCAATGGTTGATTCTGACCGTGGTATCACTAACCTTCACGTACCAAGTGATGTAATCATCGATGCATCAATGCCTGCTGCAATCCGTTCTAGCGGTCAAATGTGGAATAGCGAAGGTAAATTACAAGACACGAGCTTTGTAATTCCAGATCGTTGTTACTCAGGTGTTTACCAAGCAACTATCGATTTCTGTAAAGAAAATGGTGCATTCGATCCAACAACTATGGGTAGCGTACCTAACGTTGGTCTTATGGCTCAAAAAGCTGAAGAGTACGGTTCACACGACAAAACGTTTGAAGTAGCTGCTGCTGGTACAATCCGTGTAGTTGACACAGCTGGTACAACTTTACTTGAGCATGCTGTTGAGCAAGGTGATATCTGGCGTATGTGTCAGGTGAAAGACGCACCAATCCAAGATTGGGTTAAACTTGCTGTTAATCGCGCTCGCGCAACTAACACGCCAGCAGTTTTCTGGTTAGACGAAAACCGTGCACACGATGCTGAGCTAATCAAAAAAGTAAACGCGTATTTACCACAACATGATACTGATGGTCTTGAGATCCACATCTTAGCACCAATTGAAGCGACTAAGTTCTCATTAGAGCGTATCAAAGAAGGTAAAGACACTATTTCAGTAACTGGTAACGTATTACGTGACTACCTAACTGACTTATTCCCAATTCTTGAGCTTGGTACAAGTGCTAAAATGCTTTCAATCGTACCACTTATGAATGGTGGTGGCTTATTCGAAACAGGTGCAGGTGGTTCAGCGCCTAAGCACGTTCAACAGTTCGAAAAAGAAAACCACTTACGTTGGGATTCATTAGGTGAGTTCTTAGCGCTAGCGGCTTCTTTAGAGCACTTAGCAGTTAATACTGGTAATAAGAAAGCACAAGTTCTTGCTGATACACTTGATAAAGCAACTGGTACTTTCCTAGCTGAAAACAAATCACCTTCACGTAAAGTGAAAGAGATTGATAACCGTGGTTCGCACTTCTTCCTTTCTTTATTCTGGGCACAAGAACTTGCTGCACAAAATGATGATGCGGAATTAAAAGCACAGTTCACACAAATCGCTGCTAATCTTGAGTCTCAAAAAGACCAAATCGTTTCTGAATTAAACGATGCACAAGGTCCAGCAATGAGTGTTGGCGGTTACTTCCAACCAAATGATGAGTTAGCATTCAAAGCAATGCGTCCAAGCTCAACATTTAATGACATCCTAGCTAAACTGGTTTAATTCATTTAAACCTAATTAATTAGCTATAAGAGAGTTACCTCAGTGTGTGTTTACCACCAGAGGTAACTCTTTTTATTTTAGCGACTCACAATCAATTTTTAGCAGTCACTCGTAGCGTTCACTTCACTTTTAGACCACTTTAGTAAAGCCGTTTTAACACATTGGTAGTCAATCGGCTTGGCAACAAAATCATTCATTCCTGCGGCAAAACATCGTTGCTTATCTGTTTCAAGCACATTGGCCGTTAAGGCAATAATAGGGGTAGCTTTATACTCTGGCATTTCTCTTATGCGTATTGTTGCTTGCGGGCCATCAAGTACAGGCATCTGCATATCCATAAATATAATATCAAAGCTGTTATGCAGATTATTTTCCCCAATATGTTCCTTACATAGCGCAACAGCCTGCTCGCCATCCCCTGCTATTTTTATTGAGCTTATACCAAACTCATTTAACATAGCTTCGATAACAACCTGATTAATATCATTGTCTTCGACTACAAGTACATGTAGTGATGAAAAGTCGACTTGTTCCTCTTCGCTTTCTTGCTGAATTTCGGTTTCAAACTCAGAGTGCTCAATAACCTGTGTTGTTTTTAACTCAAAATAAAAGCAAGAACCCTGCCCTAGATCACTTTCTACCTGCAAAGGAGCATTCATCAAATTTAGTAATTTACTTGAGATAGCAAGGCCGAGCCCTGTACCACCAAAGCGCCGTGTAATTGAGGTATCCGCTTGAGAAAACGCTTCAAATAGCTTACCGAGATTTTCTTTTGCTATACCTATTCCTGTATCAATCACACTAAATTTGATGCTCAGATCATCACCGCCTAGCTCATTAATTTTTACGTTTAGCGTCACACTACCTTTTTCGGTGAATTTAATTGCATTCCCCATAAGGTTTATCAACACTTGTTTTAGGCGGGCTTCATCAGCAAAGAAAACACAATGTTGATACTCCTCAGCAACAGAAATATTCAACTTGATATGCTTACTTTGGGCTTGCTCTTTAAATAAATGTTGTAGCTCATCTAGTAGCGAATTTAAATGTATAGGCACAGACTCTAGCTCAATTTTAGACGCTTCGATCTTACTTATATCTAAAATGTCGTTGATGATTACCAATAAACCTGCCCCTGAAGATTGTATAATATTTAGCATCTTCATTTGTTCATGAGACAAACTAGTGCGACTCAACTGCCGCGCCATTCCTAGTATGCCATTCATGGGAGTTCTAATTTCATGGCTCATATTTGCCAAAAATTCTGATTTCACTTTAGTTGTATGCTCGGCTGTTTTCTTCGCCTGAGTTAAATCTTGACTGAGCACCCGAAATCTATCTGCAGCCTTGGCTAGAACACCTATTTCGTCTTTACGTGTTAAATCATTAATAGGCGCCGATAAGTTGCCACCCAAAAAGTGTTGAAAACTGACCGTTAAGCGTTTTATTGCATGGGTTATTTGTAGATGGAAAAATGCTGCTAAGGCCATAATATAAATAAGTACGCCAATAGCAAGCACTCGAAGAGTCTGATCTGTCTTAATTACAGTATCTTGCGCTTTTCTTTTAATCATCTGCAAACGAGCTAAAGATTCTTCACGTAATTTATCTGCAAGAGTACTAAATTCTATCGCATCGCCAGCCATGACAACATTTACTAAACTTAAATAGTTTCGATTGGCTTGTACTGCCCTAGAAAATGCCTGTTGGTATGTTTTTGCAAGCTGACTGCTTTTTGTAAATTTAGAATTTGATTGCCCACTGATAGATAGCACTCTTAATGCTTGGTTAACTGCTGCTCTTTTAGAGTAATCTTTTTTAGCAAGAAACAATGAGGCGTCGCGATGTAATCCATGCCATACATTAAGTTGCTCTGTGATCACAAGCTTCTCTTCGCTTGAAGCCGCATTTAATTTGAGGCTATCTAAAAGATTAATAGCCTCTAAATATATTCCCGGAAGTTTATCGTCAGCGAGCTGCGTTTTGATTTCATAGCGCTTTGCAAGTACTTCTAAATTGTCGCCATATCTACTTATAAGTTGCGCCATCGAATTGAGGTAAACTTGGCTTTGAAGCTCATCGCTTGTTAAATCAACGCTTTCTAACCGTGTTTTTATGCTTTCGAAATTCTCTATGATTTTGCTAAATACGGTTTTGCTACCAGAAAACCCATAAACCGAAATATCTCGCTGCATTTCAACTATATCTTTATTTATACGAAGTATACCAACGGCATAATTACTAATACGGCTTATATCGTTAAAAGAGGCTTCAATGCTATGTAATCGCTTGTTCAGAACGAAATAACTCGCCCCCATAGCAAGCAGAACCAGCGTCAATGCTAATAAAACCTTCGCGGCTAATGACCTAGAAAAAATGGTTATCAAAGCGGCCCCTTATGAGTTCAATAATTCATACCATTTATCTAAACTATAATCATAATTCGGCATAACCGTATTCCACACTGCTATGTTCGAAAAGCGTTTGATATAGCTACCTCCATCACGTACTTGACCCGCTTGCACAGATATTTTGCCGTCTGTTCCACGTAAATCGATGGATGCTTCTTGGCCTTCATACCAATATTGCCACTCTGGTTTTGACATGAGAGGCTGACTCCGCTCAGGATTAGAAATGTAATACCCTTGTCTAGCGATAAATGCACCTGGATAACCAGAAAGCCACCAATTCATGTATTCATAAGCAGCATCTTTAACATGACCTTGTGCATTAGCAGATAAGCACATTACTCCATGCCAAGCGCGATAACCTTCTTTCGGTGAAGCATAAACAACCGGGATACCTTGCCCTTTGCAGGCACTGACACCGGGCGAAAACATACTTTGAATAGTTACGCGTTTCATTTTCATAAAGTCGACCGACTGCGGCACCGAAGTCCAAAAGCCAGCAAAGTGACCTTGCCTTTTCTTTTGCAGCAAAATTGCAAACAACTGATCAATTTCGCTAATGCTCATGTTGCCCATATCTTTAAAGGTCATCAGTCCCTGCGCCTCGGCAGCTAAGGCTGCATCAAAAATACCGATTGTTGGTGCATTAACAAGGGCGACTTTGCCTTTATTCTTTTCATCGAGTAGCCAAGACCAAGACTCGGTTTGGTAAGGAGTCCCCTTTTCTATGAACTGAGTGTTGTAACCAAACGAGTCGACATTATGCACGTAGGGCAAGAAACTAATCGAATTAGTTGGTTTAGTTGCAAGCGTGCCATCTGGCTGTACATACAGAATTTTGTTCGGAGAATCGCCAGCACCTAACTTGGCATCAGGTACGATTTTACCTGTTTTAGAAAGTGGATTGATTTCATGCCAATAGGTTAATCGCTCTGTTTCGATAGGTTGAATAGCACCTGCTTGCCAAAGAATATTAATTGAATCTGACCATTGCTCATATAAGTCAAAACTGCTTGGATCTGCCGCAGCTTTTTGCAGCACTGCAGCACTGCCCATTGGGGTAAATTCAATATTAATACCCAGCTCAAGCATGGCTTTTTGTCTGAGCTCTTCTTGCAAAGTAACATGTGTGCCCATTACCCTAATTGTGGGAGTATTCTTAGCGAATACATAGGGAGCTTTAAGGGCAACTGTTGATGCTATAGCACCAACACCTAATGTTTTTAAAAAGTCTCGGCGGTTATCTGAGTAGCCCATTTAGTATTTCCAACATATTAAACCCATTAAAAGTATAGGTTAAATTTGAAAATAGCCTAAAATAACTACTCATTTAGCCAGCAATTATTTTTCTAAGCCGAGTATTCACAAACTACAATTATTTACATTAAAAAATGCTCTTTAGCTGTCACAATTGCTTGCTCAATAGCCGTATTTTTAACTGGCTTTGAAACAAACAAATCCATTCCAGCTTGCTTGCAAGCAGCTTTATCATCTGCAGAGGTATTGGCTGTTAGAGCAATGATATAAGTTTTATCAGTTGGGCAAATTTGTTCATCTCTTAAAATACGAGTTGCTTCAATACCATCCATTTCAGGCATGACACAATCCATAAAAATCAGGTTATAGCTATTTTGTTGGCACTTATTTATCGCATCAATACCATCGCAAGCATAATCGGCCGTTAAGCCTAACTTTTCTAGGTGTGCTTTTAAGACAAAGCGGTTAATTTGGTTATCATCAACAACCAGTATCGATAAAGGCAAGGCTGAAAAGTCGATATCAGAGGCATGCAGCGTATCATGTGATTGTGGCTGTCCTAGTTTTAGAGGTAATTGAATATCAAAACAACTGCCTTTTTTATGTTCACTACTAACCTTTATTGTGCCCCCCATATAATCAATAAGCTCCTTCACTATTGCAAGGCCAAGACCCGTGCCCCCCTTTTTACGGTCCTTATTTAGCTCTTGGGTAAATGGTGAAAACAGTGACTTCATAAAGGTTTCTGTCATGCCTATGCCCGTATCAGAAACTCTTAAATTTAAGGTGACATCGTCATTTTGAACCCTAGCAGATACGTATAACTTAATAGTGCCTTGCTCGGTAAACTTTAAGGCATTACTCAGTAAGTTAGACGCAATTTGAGTGAGTCGGGTGTTATCACAGTAAGTCCAACACTCTTCACTAATATCAATATCGACGTCAAAATTAAGATTCTTTTCTTGGTATAAAGGTAAGTACAAAGACGCTAAATCAACAAAAATTGTTTTTAATAAAAAGTGACTAGGCTCTAATTTCAGTTCACCATGATTTATTTTAGAAAAGTCGAGCACTTCGTTGATGATGTTTAATAAGATATCTGCACTGCGAAGGGCAACTTTGAGTTTTTCTTCTCGCTTTTGCTCTGACTTTTCATAAAGTAAAGTCGTTAGCATGCCTGTAATGCCATTTAACGGCGTGCGCAGTTCATGGCTAATCTTAGCCAGCAAGATACTTCGGTCTTCAAGAGTTCGCACAGCATCCGCTTTTTGCTTTTTAAGCTCCTCACGAAGTAGCACCTCTTTCGTTACATCTTGAAAAGTACCTATTAAACGAACGCATTGCCCGTTTTCAAATTCCGCTTCGCCATACGTTGAAACCCATACAGGATTCCCTTTCGCTGTAATAAGCTGAATTTCAATATTCCAATCTTTACCATGCTCAATTGCTTCTTGGACTACTTGTTGTATTGCATCACGACTTTCACCTTCTTTATAAAATTCAATAGCCGTTTCAAGGTTTGGAGAATAATCTGAAGGGACTTCATGGATTGCTTTAGTTTGCTTGCTCCAGTACAGCTTATTTTCTAGCAAGTCGAGTTCCCAAGACCCTATACGAGCAACCTCTTCAACTTGCGCCAGCATATAGTTCTTTTTTATTAACCGTTCTGAAGAAGCATTGCGTGCTATTTCGTTACCTAACCACTGAGCAAATAACTCTACATAATCGTGAGACTCTTCACTAAAAGGTTTTGATACGTTAGGCGCTGAGAAGTTAACTGTGCCGAACACCTTTTTGCCAACAAAAATAGGCGCGCCAATGTAAGATTCGAGTTGAAAATTTACATAACAAGGGTGCTGTGCAATCCGACTATTTGAGGCATTATGAAATGAAAGCGCTTTATTAGCTTTTAAGGTGTGAGCACAGTAGGTACCTTCCATATCGAATTGCGTACCAACCGGGATTGCATTATCAGGCGCCACCACATGAAGGACCGTATAGAGCTTGTCATCAACTTGACTCACAATCGCAAATTCGAGATCAAATACCTCTAAACCAAATTCTAGTAACTTGATTACTTTGTCGGAAAAATCAATTTCTTGATTAGATACTATATCGTGGAATTGGCGCAGAAAGTTCACAGTCACTCCTTGTCACTTAAAACTGCATCTAGTTCAAGTTAGCATATCAATAAATTACTGAGCGTACACTTAAAACAGGCTAAAGAACCAAATTTCATTAAAAACATCATAAGATAGCATTAAAACAGCCGTTTTTTGTTGATAAATTGGCAAAGTTCGATGATTGGTCAATACTTTTCAACTAAGAGCTAATAATTTTAGGCTACTACTATTTTAATGTCGCTGAGAGCTAAATTTATCCTTCTACTTTCCTCTATTTTTTTAGTGGTGGTAGCCAATACCTTCATTATCTATGTATTAGATAAGCAAGGTCAGGCTAAGCTTGAGGCGGTGATCCATACTCATGATGTTCTCGATGAATCTGAAAAGCTCTACAATCAATTAACAAACGCAGAAACTGGGCAACGTGGTTATTTATTAACTCAAGACCTCAATTATTTAGAACCCTACTACACAGCACTTGAACAAGTTAAACAACATTTATTGACTATCAATAAGCTAACGCTAAATTACCCCGAACAACAAGACACTCTTACTAAAATTGATGAGATGGTCGACAAAAAATTAGCAGAGTTAGCATTAACTGTCACACTTGTAATGCAAGGCACGCCATATGCCCTCGAAGAAGCTAAAGCGATTGTGTTAACGAATGAGGGTAAAAAGTATATGGACCAGATCCGCGAGCATATTTTACTGTTTCAAAATACTGAACTTGCCAAGTTAGAACAGCAAAATGCTGACTACCAAAAAAACAGACTATTTATAACTCGCTTCGTAACTTTGCAAATACCATTAATGCTCATCTTGTTAGTTTTTTGCGCTTTTTATATCAATGCAAAGCTTTTTAAACCTCTTAAGTTATTAATTCAAAACACTGATCAACTAGAAAAAGGCGAAAAACCAAAAACGTTGACGATTAGTAGCCATGATGAAATTGGCTATCTGTTAAAACGCTTTGCACGCATGAGTGACATCGTTTATGAGCGAACGAGTAAGTTAAATTTTCAAGCTAGTCATGATCATCTAACAGGTGTTTTAAATCGCACAGAGTTAAAGCCTGCATTGAAGCAAGCCATTACTACTTGCTCTGAAGACAATAAACTGGCTGTTATATTTATAGATATAAATAAATTTAAACAACTCAATGATGAATACGGCCATTTAATTGGTGACCAAGTTCTTATTGAAACCGCAAAACGGATTACGTCATCAGTGAGAGCCGATGATGATGTGTATCGTTATGGGGGAGATGAATTCGTCATAATTACACATAATATCACTAAATACAGACACATTAATGCCATGATCACGCATCTATTGGCACGTTTTGATAACCCATTTGTACTTGAACAGCTCACATTAAATATTTCATTAAGTATTGGGGTAGCCCTTGCTCCAGATCACAGCCTAGATCACCAAGAATTGCTGAGATTAGCTGACCAAGCAATGTATCACGCTAAACATGAGTTAAAAAATAGCTATCATATTTACAACAACCACAATCAAGAAGACTAATCTAAATTACTGCTTTATACGTATATATTTGCAAAAATCACCATCACTATGTATAAAAAATACACACACATATTAATTAAGGCAGCACTATGCATATTTTATTAACAGGTGGAACAGGCCTCATTGGTAGACATTTGTGCCCTTTTTTATTGAATCACCACAAGGTTACTGTGCTAACACGCAACCCTATTCAAGCCGCGGTCATACTGACTCATCAAGTACACACTGTTAAATCACTCGATGAGGTTAACTTTGAAGAGGTTGACGCTGTCATTAATCTAGCTGGAGAGCCCATCGTCAACAAGCGCTGGAGCGAGTCGCAAAAACGCACTTTACTGAATAGCCGGATTAATCTTACTTTACAGATATCTAAAGCAATTAGCCGCTGTGAATCGCCTCCTCATACCTTTATTTCTGGCAGTGCGATTGGCTTTTATGGCCGCCAAGAAAACCAGCCAATTGATGAAAGCTTTAATGATATTTATCCTGAATTTAGCCATGTTCTTTGCCGTGATTGGGAGCATGCAGCGACGAAAGCACAATCTGACCAAACTCGAGTATGCTTACTTCGTACAGGTATCGTATTAGCTAAGCAAGGTGGTGCTTTAGGTAAAATGCTGCCTGCTTTTAAATTTGGCTTGGGCGGTCCATTAGGCCAAGGCCAACAAGGAATGTCGTGGATCCACATTGACGACATGATCCAACTCATCCTTTTTGTGCTTTCACATCAAGAGATACACGGGCCTGTCAATGCCACTGCGCCAAACCCTGTTGATAATAATGAATTTAGTCAAACACTCGCAAATGTGATTTCGCGACCTGCCATGCTACGTATGCCAAGTTGGGTTTTAAAATTGATGATGGGAGAAATGTCTGATCTTCTGCTTCATGGTCAATTTGTGCTCCCGAATAAACTACTTAGTCACAATTATCGGTTTCACTATCCAACATTAAAACCAGCATTAGAGAGTTTAAAATTATAGTTACAATGTACGGGTTGCTAATACCCAACTAATACATAATAATTAAATAGGTTTTAGTCGAGTGATTCGTCAGGGAAAGTCATGATGCATTTACCCACCATAATCAGCATCTCAATTTTATTGAATGTGATTATTGGGTCGTTCTTATTGTCTTTGTATTTTCTAAGGCAACAATCAAGTTATTTATATTGGGGTAGCTCGTGTCTCATATTTGTAGGCGCACAAATAGCAGCTTCTTTGCGTATTTTTATCGACCTTCCTCTAATTACACATTATCTAGCTGATTTACTGATAATTTCAGCTCCCTTAGCAGCCATACTAGGTATTCATGCTTACAGTCAATCAGACAAAAAATGTCAAAATAAATGTGCATATGTGTTAGTTGCAGCTGCAGTAATATTACTCCTTTCTTATGATTCACCATTTAACCAGATAATTACAACAGCCATAATTGCAGCATGTTTTAGCTATGCAGCTTTCGCGCTAAGGAAGTTGCATGTTAAACGCATCATGCATTTAGTATTACTCAAGTTGTGTTTCGTCATTCACGCTTTGATTATGGTAACCCAGTTTTCACTACTACTTAGTGATTACCTAGGTTTGTTGCAAACAGACTTGAAACAAATATTAGCTGTTATTCTCATAAGCCATATTGTTATTACCACACTAACCGCCATGATCTGGCCATTAATGATGTTCTTAGAGCATGAGCAAGTACTGAGTGACCTTGCTAATCGTGATTCGCTAACCGGTTTATTGAATCGTCGAGCGTTTATTAGCGTTAGTAACAATTATTTAGAACAAGCAAACAACAACCTAACAAAACTTTGCGCTTTGATGATAGATATCGATTTCTTCAAGAGAGTTAATGATCAGCATGGCCACGAAACGGGTGATGAAGCACTTAAGTGGGTTGCTAAAAAGATTAAAAGCCAGCTACGTGAGCACGATTTAGTGGCTAGGATTGGCGGTGAAGAGTTTGCAGTGATACTACCCAATACTAGCCAAGCTCAGGGAGAAATCCTATCAGAGCGAATTCGTTTAGCCATTCATAATGATAGCTTTGTGCACAATGACCATGAAATAAACCTGTCTATCAGTATCGGTATTATCACCCATAAATCAGGCACCAATAATGTTAACGAGCTACTCGCTGAGGCCGATAAGGGTTTATACAAAGCAAAATTAAATGGCCGTAATCAGGTTGTGACCATGGCATTTTAACGTGACAGCTTGTTAGTTTAATTTAAACTTTCATTTAGCTGACTTAACTCATTGGTCACCCACTGTTTATCTAAGCATTGCTCTAAGTTCAGTTGGGCAAATTTTAAAAAGTTGCGCGCCGCATGTGATAAATGGCGATCGGTGCGCACCACAAAATACCAATGGCTGGCCAAATTCACATCTTCAACATTTAGCATGCAAAAACTCGTATCGTGAGGTGGCAATACATGGCGCGAAACCACCCCCAGCCCCATTCCTGAGCCAACAGCAACACGAATAGCCTCGTTACTCGCCATTTGCACTGTGTTGCTAAGGACAAAACCTCTGCTTTGCAGTTCACTCTCAAACAGCATTCGCGTAGCTGAACCTGGCTCGCGAAGTAAAAAACGTTCACTCACTAAATCATGTAAAGTTACATGACTTTTACTTGCAAGCTTATGGTTATTTGCAGCAATAAATACCAAAGGATTTTGTAAAAACCGGCCCGCTTTTGCGTGTTCTAACGAAGGGGGGTGACTAAATACATAAATATCGTCTTCGCCTCTTTCAAACCGGGCAAGCACCTCAGCACGATTACCAATCTCTAGTGGCAATTCAACATGCGGATGTAAATTACTATACGGGCCAAGTAACTTAGGCAAAATATATTGTGCGGTGTTAACCATGGCTATTTTACAGCGCCCGCGCTCACCGCCTCTAAGCTCAGCTAAGTAATCTTGATAATCATCAAAATGACCAAACACCTGCTGACATGTTTGAAACAACGCAAAACCCGCTTCTGTAACATGTATTCGCTGCTGATTAACCATCACTAATGGCTCATTAACTGTTTCTTGTAAGCGTTTAATTTGTTGCGAAACCGTTGGTTGCGTTAAGTGTAACTGCCTTGCTGTTTCACTGATAGAGCGCGTTTTTACCACACACATAAACACTTCTAGTAAGCGAAAAGAAATATGTCTTAAGTCCATAAAACCCAATCTATAGATAATTATCTATAAGATACTATCACTTATTTAATTATTTACTATGTGAATTTTTATCTAGAATAGCGGCGCTTTTAATCAAGAGGAGAACAAAGTGCCTGATATTGTTGTAATGTTTTTTGTTTTAGGACTCACAGCCGGATTACTTCGCTCTGACCTAAAAATTCCGCAAGCAACCTATGAAACCCTTAGCCTATTGTTGATGCTCACCATTGGCTTAAAAGGCGGCATGGTGCTACATGGCAATTTACATTGGCAACTCTTACCCGAAATGGGCGCTGTGTTACTGCTTGGCGGCTTAATACCTTTAATGCTTTACCCTGTTTTAAACAAACTTCTAAACCTCTCTGTTGCTAATAGCGCAAGTATTGCCGCACACTATGGTTCTGTAAGTGCAGGTACATTCGCCGTTGCTTTAGCATATGCCGAATCGAACTCACTTAATGTGGGTGCTGAAGTCACGCTTTACTTAGTAATGCTTGAGTTACCTGCCATCATCGTTGGTTTATTACTATTCCGCCGTCTGGGAAATGGGTCTGGGCAAAACCTATCACTCAAAGCGCTATGGCATGAAACACTGACTAACAAAAGCGTGATTCTGCTTGTAGGTGGTGTAATTATTGGCATGATGTACGGCACACAACAAGGCAGCCAAGTAACTAGCCTTTTAACAAACAGCTTTAAAGTTGTATTAGCGTTATTCTTGCTCGAAATGGGTTTAATGGCCGCACAAACACTGCGCCCTATTCCATGGCATCATTGGCGTTTAGCATTATTTGCACTTATAACACCTAACCTATTGGGTGCTATCGGCGTCTGTGTTGGTACTGCCCTTCAACTCGAACTGGGCTCGGTAGTAATATTAGCAAGCCTAGTTGCTAGTGCCTCTTATATTGCTGCTCCAGCGGCTATTAAAGCAGCGATTCCTGATGCTGATATAGGCTTAGCCATGTTATGTTCTTTAGGTATTACCTTTCCTTTCAATGTATTACTAGGAATTGGTTTGTATCATCAAATAGCATTGTATATGAGTTAAAAGATTCGCTAACGATCACTTTATGCATGAGATTTTTTAAAAAGTCGTTTAATATAAATAAAAAAGCAGTGCAAGGACATGCTATGTTCAATCAAACGCTTAGCACTGAGCAACAGCATGTAAGTGATATTTTTATGCGCTTATGTACGCTTTGCCAGGTGCGAAATAATTTAGAATTAGAGCAACATTTATCATTACAACGTGGCTTTTGTGAGCAAAGTATTGAGCTTGCAACTGTTCCTTATGAGTTAATTGATAAAGTGGCTAAAGCTTCTGAGGTTAGCTTTGATTCACTACTTAATGGTAATAACCAAACCACAGCTACACTCGATGGGCCGGTATTAGAAGCAGTGAGTAACGGTATTATCAAGAGTATAAAAAAGCTATCAATGGCGGGGTTAATTAAGGGTGAAAACCAAACGCAAGAAGCACTTAGCCAACTTGCAGATATTCAGCTAAAACAAATAGCAAAAGAGCTCAAAATACAAAGCCAGGTTAAATAACCTGGCTTTTTTACTAATTCTTACCTTTGTACATTTTCTCGTAAATGTCAGATATGTTGTTTTGCTTATCGTAGTATCGCTGCAGCTCCCCAAGCGATAACTCCTTTATTTTATCGCTATCAAACCCAGTCGGTTCTGCTAATTTATAATGTGCAGCGTGTGGTGAATTGTCCATTAAGGTTGCAATTTCGCCCTTCAATTGTTCAGCTTTATTAAATAGTTTAATTGCTTTGCTGATATCTGTTTCATGCTCGGCTTGTAACGTGCACCAAACAACCTCAACAGACTTAGACCTGATTTGATCTTCAAAGATATTTTTGCGCGCAATCAACCATGTACTTGCAATCAGCAAGATGGCTAAAACGGCAATGGCTATGTAAATTAGTTCAAGCATTACGATCCCTCGGTAAACTAAATGTTACTATACACCCAAACTTGGTCCGTAATACATCAGGAAAAAGCATTATAAATACTAGTATGAGACTGAAAATCATCTAATAATTAATGTTAAGTATTTGTTCCAAACGGCCAACTTGGACTAAGTAATAGTTTTAATTTGGTTTTCAAAAGACCCGGAAACAACATTACAACAGCAAGGACAATACTAATGTAGAGCACAATAAAGCTATACATGTAGTGTATGTAGGCGTGTTCAGTTTGGATAAACAATACGACAAGCTTAAACCACAAAATAAAATGCGCTATGGCTAAAAGTATCGTCAGTTTTATTATACAAAAAAACAATTCCCCAAATGTGTAACTAAGCTTTGTATGTAATTTATATAAGATAACCATACTCAAAACATTGAAACCCGACAATGCAAGATAAATGTTCTGTGCAAACGCGCCGTTCCCTCCCTCAGAAATATAAAGTAGAACCTTTTCCATAAGTAGAGAAGTGACTAAGTATTTTGATGCAACAACGGCAATAGACAAAAAGTCGCTAAACAGTTCTCGATGTTTGAATGCTCTGTAGAATGAGTGTATCAGTGCGACTGTATAACAAAGCGCTATGATAACTTGAGTAGAAAAAACTTTATGAGCAGAGGTTGCGACTAAAAACTCATTGTATAAATCTGTAAGGTATTGCATGGCGTATCCTAAAAAAGACACGCCTAAGCATAATGCTATATATAAAAAAAAACCAGCATTTGAGCTGGCTTTATTCTGTAAGTGCTTAGTTTTCTTTCTTTTTTGGTACCAAGATCACAATCCCAGCAGAGCCTTGTAAGTTTTTCTTTTTTGGCGGTACTAAAATTACGATTCCACCAGAGCCTTGAAGTTTTGTAGTATCAAAGCTAGGAGCTGGTGCTGCGTCGAATGCTAAAGTAGATAGTAATAAAGCTGATAAAGTCATTTTTTTGTTCCTTCATTGTTAAAGATAGTTTTCGTTAGCAAATACCGAGCCACTAAAATACAAATTTGGGTAAAAACTAACGACTAGACCCTATATAAGCATAAAATTAAACCAATAGGCCATTTTTTATACTAAGCGTGTATGCAAAACGTACGCTGAACAGCATCAAACCGTTTAGCTCTATAAACTAGCTAGGCTCTATGCCATAATTCTGTTAATTCAAAAAATAAGTTAAAGCGGTCCTACGCTTAGCAAGGTTTAATGCATGGCATATCCAGAACAACAGCAACCAACAATTTATTGGCACGACTACGAAACATTTGGCGCAAGCCCGCAAAAGGACCGCCCAAGTCAATTTGCAGGTATTCGTACCGATCTCGATTTAAATATTATTGGTGAGCCGTTAATTGAGTATTGCAAGCCAGCTGCCGATTACTTGCCCCACCCTGAAGCGTGTTTAATAACGGGTATTACCCCGCAAGTTGCGATGCAAAAAGGCTTAGTTGAAGCTGAGTTTATGGCAAAGATCCATGCTGAATTTAGCCAACCTAATACCTGTGTTGCGGGCTATAACAGTATCCGTTTTGATGATGAAGTCACACGTTACAGCTTATACCGTAACTTTTATGACCCATACGAGCGTGAATATAAAAACAATAATAGTCGCTGGGATATTATTGATTTAGTGCGTGCCTGTTATGCACTACGCCCAGAAGGCATTGAATGGCCGCTTAAAGAAGACGGTACGCCGAGCTTTAAGCTCGAGCATTTAACCGTTGCCAATGGCATTGAGCACGCTGCCGCTCACGATGCATTAAGTGATGTAACGGCAACCATAGCGTTGGCAAAATTAATAAAAGAAAAACAACCTAAGTTGTATCAGTTTTTCTTTAGCTTACGTTCTAAAAAAGCACTGGCTGATTTAGTTGATGTGTTTAACATGACACCATTGGTGCACACCTCATCACGAATTCCAGCAAGCCAAGGCTGCACCAGCTGGATTGCACCAATGAGCTTTCACCCAGTCAATAAAAACGCCATTATTTGCTTTAATTTAACTGAAGATCCGCAAGTTCTATTAGATTTGTCTGTTGAAGAGCTACGCACCCGTCTTTACACAAAACACAGCGACCTTGGTGAAGACGAAGCACCGGTAGGCTTAAAACTCGTGCATTTAAATAAGTGCCCTATTCTCGCACCAGCAAAAACCTTGTTACCAGAGAACGCAGCCCGTTTAGGTATTGACCGCGAAAAATGCTTACAAAATCTCGCTATTTTAAAAGCCAACACTGAGCTACGCGACAAAGTAACCGAAGTGTTTAACGAACAACGTGATTATGGCGAAACCACTAACCCTGACTATCAACTTTATGATGGTTTTACCAGCCATGCTGATAAAGCAAAATTTGCTATGATACGTGATGCAAGCCCTGAGCAGTTAGCCTCAATGCAGCTTGATTTTGATGATAAAAAGTTTGCTACTTTGTTATTTAGATACCGTGCGCGAAACTGGCCACACACCCTTAGCCAAGATGAATTAGCCACTTGGCGCCAATATTGCCAAAACAAGCTAATGCATGGTGAAGACAGCCCGTCGATCAGTGGGCAAGATTTCATGATCACCCTCGAAAATCTAGCTCATGAAAATGATGATAACGAGAAAAATCTGCATATTTTAAAAGCGTTGTATAATTACGCACAAAGCATGTAATAAAAAACGCGACAATAATTGTCGCGTTTTTTATGAATATTACTTTTTATGTAACGCTTCGATACGCACTAATAAACTAGAGGTGTCGAAGCGGCCGCCGCCTAAAGCTTGTACATCGGCGTAATATTGATCAACTGTTGCCGTCATCGGCAAAGTTGCGCCGTTTGCCTTTGCCTCATCCAAAGCGATGCCTAAATCTTTGCGCATCCAATCAACAGCGAAACCAAACTCGTATTCGCCAGCCCACATTGTTTTGTAGCGGTTTTCCATTTGCCATGAGCCTGCAGCGCCTTTAGAGATGGTTTCAATTACTTTTTCACCATCAAGGCCAGCTTGTTTTGCAAAGTGTAAACCCTCAGCCAAGCCTTGTACCACACCAGCAATACAAATTTGATTTACCATTTTACAAAGTTGACCAGAACCTACTTCACCTAATAATTGGCTAAAACGGCTAAAAGCAGCTATGACAGGTTGAACAACATTAAAGTCAGCTTCGTCGCCACCAACCATCACAGTTAATACACCATTTTCTGCCCCCGCTTGGCCGCCAGAAACCGGCGCATCTAAAAATGCGATGCCTTGTAATTTTGCTTGAGCGCCAACTTCACGTGCCACTTCAGCTGATGTTGTAGTGTGGTCAACTAAATAGCTGCCCTCATGCATGCTTGCCAGCACACCATTTTCACCATAAACAACTGAACGTAAGTCATCATCATTACCTACACACATGAAAACGATATCAGCCCCTTTTGCTGCTTCACTTGGCGTTTCAGAGTATTCACCTTGATACTCTGAAACCCACTTTTGCGCTTTAGCCGTTGTGCGGTTGTAAACTGTCACACTGTGACCTGCGTTGGCAAGGTGACCCGCCATTGGGTAACCCATTACACCTAATCCGATGAAGGCGACTTTCATTGACATAAAACTGACCTATTTGAGTGATAAATTAGTAACAATTTCATTATCTCAACCGAATAACTAAAAAGCGAATGAAAAAAAGTTCATTTAAACCGTTTAAAAACACACAGGTAAAACATGGATAGTATATATCGTTTCAATGCCCAGCTTGCATCTGGTGAAAACTTTAGCCTTGAATCGTTACAAGGAAAAACAGCGCTTATCGTCAATATTGCCAGCAAATGTAATTTTTCAGTTCAAATGGCAAGCCTTGAAAAGTTGTATCAAGAATATAAACAGCAAGGTTTTACCGTACTCGGTTTTGCCTGCAATCAATTTGGCCACAATGAGCCACTTGATGGCAATGAGCTTAAAGCCTTTTATCAGCAACACTTTGATGTCAGCTTTCCTATTTTTAACAAGGTGTTAGTCAACGGCCCAGACGCCCATCCTTTATTTAATTATTTAAAGTGTCATACCCGTGGAATTGCACAAAACCGTGCAATTAAATGGAATTTCACCAAATTTCTTATAAACTCAGAGGGTCAACTCGTTGCGCGATATGCCCCGCGCACCAAACCCGAAACCCTCAAAATGGTGATAGAGAGTAATTTAAATGATGAAACTGGCCTTATTCAGTGCGCAAAAGTATGAGCAACCGTTTTTTGAAAGGAATCTAACTGAATACGCTGAGTCTGTTTCGCTCAGTTATTTTGAGCAATCCTTAAACAGCAATACCACGCCCCTCTGCCAAGGTTTTGATGCAGTGTGCGTGTTTGTAAACGATACGGTCGACAAACACGTCATTGCCGATATGGCGGCTGTTGGCATTAAAGCAATCTTATTACGCTGTGCAGGCTTCAATAATGTAGACCTTGACGCTGCCAAAGAGCATAACATCAAGGTTTGCCGCGTCCCCGCTTACAGCCCAGAAGCAGTAGCAGAGCATTGTATTGCACTCATGCTAACGCTCAACCGAAAAACCCATAAAGCCTTTAACCGCGTACGTGAAGGTAACTTTGATTTAAACGGCTTACTTGGCTTTAACCTGTTTAAAAAAACTATTGGGATTATAGGCTGCGGCAAAATAGGCTTAGCGCTGGTAAATATTTTAAATGGCTTTGGAGCTAAGGTACTAGTTTGTGACCCAATGGCTGGTGAAGGCCCTTATACCCTGTGCGATTTAGACACTTTACTCACACAAAGTGATGTCATCTCATTGCACTGCCCGCTCAACGAGCATACCCATCATTTAATTGATGCTAGCGCATTTGAGAAAATGAAAGATGGTGTCATGCTGATTAACACCTCTCGTGGTGCACTTCTCGATAGCCAAGCATGTATACAAGCCCTTAAGTCTAAAAAGCTCGGACACCTAGGGCTTGATGTGTATGAGCAAGAGTCAGAGTTATTCTTTAAAGATCACCGTGAAGAAATCATGCAAGACGATATTTTTTCACGCCTTATTAGCTTTCCGAATGTGTTAGTGACAGGCCACCAAGGCTTCTTCACCCAAGAAGCACTTAGCGAAATAGCTTGTACCACATTACAAAGTGCCAATGAAATAAGCCAAGGCTTACCATTAACTAACGAAGTTATTTAAAGCAAGCGCACGTTAAATTAAAAAAAGGCGTGAGGTTTAAACCCCACGCCTTTTACTTTTTTCTTTCACCTTGAAACTAGAAACTTGTAACTCGCAACTCAAGTCTCTATTTCAACAACGCCACATTGACAAATACCGCCGTCATTAATAACGGGCACACAAAGCGAATGTACTGGGCAAACCAATAATGAGGGCCGCTCGATACTTGATGCAATTTATTACCACGTTGCCATAACCAGCCAACAGTAATGAAATAAAACAAACCCATTAAAGGTAATTGGTACTGTGTAAGTACCATAATGACTAAACCAAATAACCAGTCAAAGTTTAAGATAATCAGTGATGAGGCAATAAACACGATTAACGTTACAAATAAGGTTGCTTTTTTACGCTCTACACTATGATTCTCAACTAAAAATGCCACTGGAATTTCAGTCGATGAAATAGTTGATGTCACTGAAGCAATCGACATTAATACAAAGAATAATAAGCCAACGAGTAAACCCACTTGACCCATCGTGCTAAACAGTTCAGGTAAAATTGCAAAAATTAACTGCCCTTCACCGACCAGTTTACCGCCGCTAAATACCTCTACACCGTTATGTTGAGCAACAAAAATAGCCGGAATAATCAATAAACCAGCTAAAAAGGCTACACCGGTATCAAGCAGTGCCACAGTGCCAGTTAATTTAGGCAGGTTGGCATCTGGTTTTAAATAAGAGCCGTAAACCATCATACAACCAACACCTAACGACAATGAAAAGAACGCTTGCCCCATTGCCGCAATAATTAAGTTTGCATCAAGAATTTGACTAAAATCTGGCACTAAATAGGCTGCAAAACCATCCATCGCACCATCTAGGGTCGCGATATAAGCAATTAACGCCACTAATAATACTAGCAATAATGGCATTAAGCGACGTGACCAAGTCTCGATACCTGATTTAACGCCTTTTAAAATAATACTCGCAGTAAGAATAAGCATCAGTGGTGTAAACACAAAATTACGTGCCATCGAGTCACTGTGTAAAAAGTTACTTAACTCAGTAAAACCAAAGAAGCTTGCGACTGGCTCAAGCGCATAAGCGAGCATCCACCCTGCAACTATCGAATAAAAGCTTAACATCACAACCGCACCAAAGAGGCCAATATAGCCTGCTGCGGCTCCCACTTTAGGAGCTGTGTCTTGCCATGCATTAGATAATGCTTTTACTGGATTCGCTTGCGCTTGGTGGCCTAAATACAGCTCAGTATAAAGAGCCGGAAGCGCTAATAAGAAGATAACAATGAAATAAACGAGTAAAAATGCACCGCCGCCATGGTTTGCCGCTTGTGTTGGAAAGCCCCAAATATTACCTAAACCTACCGCCGCACCAGAAGCTGCTAAAACGAAACCTAATCGACTTTGAAAGCCGTCACGAACTTGTGCCATACATCTACAAATCTGTTATTATTTTTCCTCATTAAACCATAATTACAGTCAACTGCGTAAACTATTTGCGTTTGTTCGTGCCTATAAATGTGCATCTGCTGTAAAAATAAACAAAACTAAATACGAGCCTTCGTGTAAGCGTTAAACCATGAGCAGTCACTACTTTTCGAACACTCTTATCATCGAGCAGCAAAGCCAAACAACGGCCAAAAAAATTATGCTGATGGATGCAGCACGTATTGATGTTGCAAGTTTACCCGTTGATAAATTACTCAGTGAGTTTGAATTAAGTGTGCTGGAAAAACGCAAAGTTCCTAGCGCCAAGCAAGAGTACTTAGCGACTCGCCTAACGTTAAAGTATTTGTATCAAAATGCTTACCCTTATGATGATCTAACCCTAAATGAAATATCGAGCCAGTTTGATGACAAAGACAGTAAGCTCAAATTACATACAAAACGCAGAGAACCTGTGTGGGCCTGTTTATCACATTCAAATGGTTTAATTGGCGCAGCCCTTAACCCTGAACAGCAGCTATTTGGTTTTGATATTGAACAAAGCAGTAAGCCTCGCCCTTTTATCAAACTCGCAAAGCACTTTTATCATCAAGATGAAGTTGACTTAATTAGCCGTTTTGATGCATCCGATGAACAGGCACAGTGCTTTTTTAGAATTTGGACATTAAAAGAAGCGCTTGCCAAAGCAAGTGCTCAGCCTATTGCGAAACTACTTGCTCCTAATGTATTTGAAGAATTGAGCAAACATAATTTCAGCGCGAGTAGTAACTCTGTTGAAGGCTTTGATATAAGTGTTGTGGCACAAAAAAGCACTGACTGGCAGTGCTCTTTTATTAATTTTAACGACTTACGCCGCGACTTGGCTTTCTAATAGTCGGCTGTGAATCGCCTGCACGACTTCATCTGACTCACTTTGCTCAACTAAGAAGCACAGGTTATGTTTACTTGCACCGTGGCAAATTAAACGAATATTAAAATCACTCAATACCTGCATTAAGTTCATTTCTTGCTGACGTAATTGAATTTCAGAACCAATTAAAGCCACCAGCGTTAAGTTATTCTCAACCGACACATGACAAAACTCAGAAAGCTTATCTAAACAAGCTTGATCAAGCTCAGGGCGTGATGCATTTGGTGCGTTATCTAAAGTGATTGCAACACTGATCTCGGAGGTAGTAACCAAATCAACCGAAATATTAAACTCACTTAAAATGGTGAAAACACGCGCTAAGAAACCACTCGCTAGGAGCATTTCTGGGCTTTTAACCGTTAACAGAATTTGGTTTTTACGCTGTGTTACGGCACGAATACCTGGTTGCTGAGATTTTTCTTTTTCAATCCATGTACCACCTAACTGCGGTTCACGGCTTGAACCAACAAACACACTAATATGGCTACGGCTTGCAGGTAAAATGGTTGCAGGGTGCAGTACTTTTGCACCAAATGTTGCCATTTCTGCCGCTTCATCAAAGCTTAAGCGTGCAATTGGGCTTGCTTTAGCGCATAAACGCGGGTCAGTACTGAAAATACCCACAACATCGGTCCAAATATGCACGCTTTTTGCGTTAATTGCTTCTGCTAGCAATGCAGCACTGTAATCTGAACCACCACGGCCTAAAGTGGTCGTTTGATTGTGCTCATTGCTACCAATAAAACCTTGAGTTACCACAACATGGTCATCAAGTAGCGGCACTAAATGCTCTTTAGCAGCCGCAGCGGTTGCTGCAACATTTGGGGTAGCTTTAGCAAATTGGCTATCTGTTTTTAGCACTTTACGTACATCAAAACGCACCGCATCAAGACCTTGCCCGCGTAATACTTGAGTAAATAAATACGATGATAAACGCTCGCCAAAGCTCAGTAGTTCATCTTGATCTGCTACTGACTTTGCGCCGTCTGATGCTAGCTTTTGAAAAGCCTTAAGCGTTTCATTAAAGCCATGTGCTAAATCAGCATCCAGTGACAGCTCTGCCAAGATTGCTTCTTGAATGGCGACAACGCCAGTAATGTGCTCGTCACGTTCAGCCGCACTCAAATCAGCTTTACACAATGCAACTAAATGGTTTGTCACGCCCGCACTGGCACTCACAGCAACTATACGTACTTGATTATCAGCACAAATGATTTCTGCACAGCGGCTCATAGCATCAAAGTTAGCTACACTGGTGCCACCAAATTTTGCAACAACGTAATCTGATTTTGTGTTGGCGGCTAATTGGGTATTCATGTCGTCTCCTTTTGTGGAAAACTATCCACAGTAATTCAAGAAGAACTCGGCAAGGGGGTGCTTTGAAAATAAAGAGTAGTCCATGCCAGAAGCTCTCCACCTAGTTTGGTGACAGTTTTGAGGATTCAGCCCCATAAACCGAAAAATAACCGTGACGTCCGGTTAATTTTCTCGGCGAGTACTTCCCTCATTAATGGTCATCGGCGTTCGTCACCTCACATTAATTACCTAAGTATCGCACCTCTTCTGAATGTTAAGTTAACACCTGGTTAAAATAACAAAGCCTGCTGTTAAAAGCAGGCTTCGAAAGTTAACGTTTAGACGTCTAGCTGTCAAGTTGTTTTATGAAATTAAACTGCCCGCTAAGTGCGAACCGTAATAACCAACGGTATAAGCAATTAATAAATAAACCGACATTTTAAGATAGCTCATAAAGGTCAGTGCTTTTACCTTACTCATGGCGATAATACCTGCCGCAGAGCCGATAATAAGCATTGAGCCACCAACCCCAGTTGCGTAAGTAAACGACAGCCATTGCTGAGGGCTCATCACAATATCAGCTTTTAAAAGTGCTGCAGTTAGAGGTACGTTATCTACCGCCGCTGATAATAGCCCCATCAAGTAGTTGGCATATTCCGGTGCCATCAACTCATATAAGTGAGTAAATTTAGCAAGCATGCCAACTTCTTTTAATGCGCCAACCAGCAATAACACACCAACGAAGAACAATAAGGTGTCGTATTCAATTTCACGAATATAATCGATGATTTTTTTGTTAACGTCTTTTTTGCGCATTAAGAATTGCGCAACCAAAAACATCAGAGATAAACCAAATAAAAAAGTTAATAACGGCGGCACACTATAAAGCACACTCAAAGTTAACGTGGCAATAATCGTCGAGAAGAAGATAACCGCAATGGTAATATCTGTCTTTTCGATACGACGGGCTGCTTGTTTTTCAAACACAACATTACCCGACATACCCACCGACAACATTGCCGCGAGCAGTGCAACACTTATCAGTGCAGGGGCAATTAATAATAGTAGATTAGCAATAGTGACTTTTTCGTCTAAGAAAATCATAAGGGTTGTAACATCACCCGTAATCAACGACACCCCACCCGAGTTAACACTAAATACAATTAAGGTCGCATATTTTATTAATTTTTTAGGATCTAACTTAAGTGACATCACCACCGCAAGCGAGATTAAAGTTGCAGTTATGTTGTCTGATATTGATGAAAATAAAAACGCAAACCCACCGATCAGAAACATCAGCTTTCGTTCACTGATTTGATTTGGCATAATTTTATGAACAATATTCTGGATAAAGCCTTTAGAGTTTAAATACGCTACAAAGGTCATCGCAGCCATTAAGAACAGCCACAAAGTCGCGATTTCTAATATGTTGTGATCCAGTTGATGTTGTATGGTTTCTGGGCTTTGCCCATAAATTGGAGAGATAAATAAGATAATCCAGCATAAAGTGCCAAAAAAAAGCGTCGTTTTGGCCTTGTTTACATGGATAATATCCTCTATAACGATAAGCAAAAATGCCACCGCTATCAGGGTTAGGATAAGTGGGGTTACCATGGTGTTTGAACAACCTTTATAATAATGTAAAAATTGTAAGTCGAGTGTTTCGGCGCGGATTCTAGCAGCATAGAAAACATAAAACTATTCTCAATTACATAATTTAATACTAATCGCTAACACCAAAGTCTGAATTTACTGGAGCCTTATGATCCCAGCTAAAAAGTTATTAAATACCCTTACTGAACATTGGGGGGTGTTAGAACTGCTATTTAAACGTTTTAAGATGGCTGATTTCAGCTTGAAAGACGTACAAAATGCGATAAAACAAAAACAACCTTCATGGTCAAATGAACGCATTTATAAAGAAACAAATCGTCTATTGAATCAAGATATTATCATTCCTCTAGCAAAATCATCACAGTTAGAAATCAACCGTGCGATCGCCGATTTTGCGACTTTCTTGCTGCAAGAAGAACACTTAGGTCTTGCCCAAGAAATTAGCGTGCTCGTTGATGACTTAGCTCGCCTTGGTAATCGCCTTGCTAAAGCTGGTGAAATTGAAGATTACGACGAGCTTCGCCGCTTTAGCCGCATTATGGATGATCGGGTACGCAAAATAATGAAATTGTTTGCCCATAATGAAAACGCAATTTTAAATATTGTTGAGCAAGCAAAAGCTGATAACGCGGTGCAATCACTGCAAAAACGCTATCAGGCTGTAATTGAAGCGTTCGATGAATACATCGAGCCTATGCTGGAAATGGTGGATATTCGAGGTGACTTCCACGCTTGCTTTAATACCATCGAAGCGCAAATTAGCGCGCAAATAGAGCAAATTGACCGTCTTGGTAAGTCATACCAAGACAAACGCATGCTTGAACAATTACGTACCCGTATTTTAGAAATGCATTTAGTTGGCCGTGAAAGTTTACGTAAAAGCGCCGATATGTTGATGCCGCTACGTGAAGAATTACGCCGCAACAATCTAATTACGCGTCAAGCGGCTAAAGTGCTTGGTTTAGTGCGTAAAAATGGCGTCGATAACATGTTAAGTGCAGTACAGCCTAACTTTGTATCAGACGCGCAACGCTTTTCGCTTGGTCAGCAACGTCATATTGTGGCCTACATGGCAGGCTTAGTTGACTTTGAGCACGATGAATATCAGCTTCCTGAACATGATGATGTGCCCGCCTATCAAAGCCCACATATTCCTGATTACAACGACGTTAAAACACAATTTAGAAAACGCTTTAAAAAAGCCAGCAAAAAAGCTCAGCCGCTGCTTAGTTTCTTAGATGAAAGCTACCCAGACTTAGAAGCTGACGAAATGCTGTTCTTGTATCAAAAATTAATTAGCGATGGCGACCTTGAAATTAGCCAAAGCCAAGAGAAAGTAAAAATAAAAATTGCCCAGCAACACTTCTCTCTTTACCCATTTAACTCATCGATTGCTGACGATAAAAAAGCAACAGAGCAATAACCATGACAGATATTAACTTAGATGATTTAACGCATCTGCAAGCTATTAATAAAAAGCTCACATCAGGCTACCACATTAGCGAACAAGACACGCTGATGTGGCAAGAGCTTGACCAACACATTGATGCTTATCGCGCGTTATTTAACGCCCTTGGCCATGACCTACAACACGATAGCCGTGGCTATTACTATTTTGGCAGTGATGAAAGCACCCCAAATATGGGTAAAATTTCGCGTGCCATCGCACTGACTATTTACATCTTGATTGAGCATTATGCCAATACTGGTAAAGATCCAATGCGTGCTTTGTTTGACGAAGTAAACGACCTTGAACTGATGCAAACCTTAGTGCAAATCAACAAGCACCTGTTTGATCAATTAGAAATCTTTTCAGGCTCAGATTTACGCAAAGACGTTTACCTTCGTATGGTGCGTTTAGGTCTAGCTCGCGAAGTAGAAAACGGCTTTATGCTGCAAGCACCTATTTATCGTTATATCGATGCATTAATGGAAGTAAACGAAGAAACCTACCTAGGAGATGACGACTAATGCAAAGCCAAAGCCTATACGGACTCAGCAAACTTGCGCTTTTAAATACCGCAGGCTATGCAAAATGCGTGATCCCACTGGATAAAAGTAGCTCTATTTGTGCACCGAATAATACCGGTAAAAGCTCGGTAATTAATGCCCTGCAATTTCCATTGATTAATGATTTACGTTTAACAGAATGGGATGGCCACGATTTAGACGAAACCCGAAAATTCTACTTTTCGTCAGATCAATCCTATATTTTACTCGAAGCTGACCTGCCTAATGGCCCTGTGGTGATTGGTGTTTCCGGCCTTGGGAAAATTGCCGGTTACGCGCATCAGTTTTTTTGCTACCAAGGTAAGTTGAACCTTGAACACTACACGCAAGGCAAAACCATTGTAAAATTCACCAAGCTTTTTAATCACTTAAAAGAGCAAGGTTTTAATCCAATCGAATTAAAAGCGCAAGAGCTAAACGCCCTACTCACTGGCGGCGCAACGCCGTTTGATGGCGATATCAACTTAAAGATGATCCCCCTCAATAACGTGCAAGATTCAGCGATTTACAAAGAAATTTTCCGCCGTATTCTTAACTTGCATAAGTTAGGTGCCAGTGATGTTAAGCGCTTTATGTTACGTGTATTTGAGCGCCATATGTCAAACTCACGGGTCGACTTTTATGAAGTGTGGCGACGTTCATTCGATAAAGTGAATCGCGCTAAACGTGAACTAAAAGCCCTTGAGTCAATGCAAGAGCCTATCGCAGCTCTTGAATCTATGCTTGAAAACCAAACGGTTTTAAAAGGCAAACTTGCAGCCTATGCGCCAAAAATTGACCAAGCACTGATTGACTTTGAAACCTATCAACAAGAGCAACTCGCTGAGCTAAATATTGCTCTTGAAGATATCGAACACGAAAAGCATGAGTTCGACCAAAAGCAGCAGCTGTATATTCAGCAATCCCGTGATATTGAGCGTAAACAAACGCAAATTGAACAGTGGTTTTTAGACTATCGAGCGCTTAAATCTGAGTTTGAACTAGTTAACAAAGCCACTTTAAAAGTAAGCCTTACTCAGCTTAAACAAGATTATGAATCGCTATCGCATTCATTAAGCAGTGCTCAAGGTCAAAGCTTGCACACGCTAGATTACCGTATCAGCGAAACACAAAAGCAAATTAAGAGCTTAAAACTGCAGTTAAAGAACCTCGAGTTCAATTTATTCACTCGCATGCGTGAAGATTTGTCTTTAAAAGAAGTTGAAGAAATTTCGCGTATTCTAAACCCAGATATCTTATCGTTTGCCACCACCAGCAATGGTGATGTTGATATCACAGACGAAGATGCTTTTGGTGAGTTTTTAGAGCAGTTATCGGCAAATGTGAAAGGCGGTGTACTGACACTCCCTGGTGCAAACATCAAACTCAAAAAGCTAAGCCCAGTGCAAATGCAAACGGGCGAAAATAAAGAGCAATTAACCGCGCAACTTGCTGCCCTTGAAAACTCACTGAAAGAGTTTAAACAGCAGCGCGAAGTCGCTGCTAATGTCGCCGAAAAGCAAAAAGAAAAAGACGCCTTATATGATGAGCTAATGGCCTCAGAAGAAGCGTTAAAACGCTTTGAACAATTTGAAGTGATGCAGCAATCTGTCGATGCACAAACTCTGCTAAAAGAGCAGTTAAATGCAGAGCGCGAGCAAGTTGACGACTACCTGCAAGATATTCAAAAGAACAGTGGCTCAATTAGCGATCGTCGTTCGATTATCAAATCGAAAAAAGATCTGCTTGCCCGCCAAGCTGACCGTTTACGCCAAGTTAAATCTGAACGTATCGATCACACCCTTGATTTTTACTCAGGCAAAGTCACTCCGTACATGATTGAAATCAATATTGATTTTGATAACTTAAGTGACCTCATTCATCACTTCAACAAAGACTGCCAAGAGCTACGTAACTTTGATATCAACGTACGTAACACCTATATGCATATTTATAATGCGGGTATTACTAAATTTGATAACGAAAACGATGAGTTTACTAAATACGAAAAGCTTATCAGCGCGTTTCATAACATCGATAACGAACGCGATGCCGTTGAACGTCAAGGCCGAGTTGCGTTAACCGAAGTAGCCGCTACTATTAAAGGCTTGCGTGAAGACTTAGATCGCTTACGCCGCGAAATGAACAGCTTTAATAAAGGCATTAGTCAGCACCGCATCTCTAATCTTCAAGCATTCAAAATTAATGTTATTCCGCGCAAGATGTTGGTTGATAGCATTGATACCATTATTAGTACCTCAAATCAGTTTGAGCAAGGCGATACCCTAGACCTATTAAGCCAAGAGCCTTATAGCGAATCTGCGGTAAACGAAGCGAAAGATCATTTGATTAAGCTTGCCTCTGAAAAAGCCGGTTTAACACTTACCGACTTATTCGATATTCGTTTTGAAGTAGTAAACCGTGCTGGTGAAACTGAGCACTTCGAAAAAATCGATTCAGCCGGCTCTAACGGTACCCGTATCACCATTAAGCTACTTTGTGGCATGCTGTTTATTCGTTACTTATTAAGCGACCAAGAACAAAACTTGTATCGTATTCCGATTTATATCGATGAAGCAGCTGATATCGACCCACAAAACCAAAAAGCAATTATCGAAACCGCTCTTAGCTTTGGCTTTGTGCCGATTTTTGCCTCAGTTAAACCACAAGTTAGCTGTGATTACATCGTCCCTATTCGTACTGTTAAAGATGGTGCACAAAACTGGGTGGATGAAAAAGACTGGATAGAAGTAGAACACACCGTTTAATTACAAAAATTAATCATTGATTCAGTCAAGGATGACTATGTTTACAAACTATTACAGTACTTTTTTGTAAATGTGCCATAGTTTTTAAATAATCATTCAGTTGAGTATTATTTGTGTTATGTTATCAATCAAGTAGTGGAAATTTTGCCAAGGAGCAAACAATATGAAGAACTTATTAATCGCGACGGCTGTACTTTTTTTAGCGGCTTGTGCTAAAACGCCTGATTGGGATTACGACAAATCAGCAGATTTTAGTAATTATAAAACCTTCTCTTGGGTACCTAATGCCAGCTTGACTAAAAACGTAGCGAATTACCAAATTAGCCCTTTAATGGAAAAACGTGTTCGTGACGCTGTAAATGCTGAACTTGAAAAAAGCGGTATGAAGCTAGTTGATTTAGCGCAAGCAGATGTACTAATTAACTATCATGCCTCTGTCGATACTAAAATTGATGTAGATACCTTTAACGTCGGTTACGGCGCACGCTGGAATTACTGGGGTATGGGTTACAACACGCAAACAACTGCTCGCGAATACGAAGTGGGTACGTTAATTTTAGACGTGGTAGACCGTGCTTCTAACCAATTAGTTTGGCGTGGTGCTAAAGAAGGTCGTTTGCAAAAGAACCAATCACCTGAAAAGCGCACTGAAGTTATCAAAGAGACTGTTGCTAACATTCTAAGTAACTTCCCACCGCAATCAATTAATCAAAACTAAACACTGATTTAGTTAAAAGACCGCGCAATTAGCGCGGTTTTTTATTGCCTGTTGAAATCTGGTTGGAGTGGTATAACTCGGTGATTCAGATACAATACCCGCAATTTTCAGTGCGCTTAACTAGCCCACTACCCCAGATTAAACAAAATCAAGAGAGTTTTAGATGGTACGCGCAGTACAGCTTACACTTCCCGCATTATTCGTCACTTGCTCAGTACTAGCAGAAGACACCAACAATATTGAACAAATCACCGTTGAAGTTTCAGCAACCGCAAATAAAGAACCTGTAGGTACTTTTGATGCGCCAGTATCAAACTTAGAATATGACCCACGTGTCGACTTGCAATCGCGCAATATGGCTGAAGCACAAGCTGATGTCACCATTCGCGGTGGTATCTTTGAAAATACTGGCTTTCGTGTTGGTAGCAGTACGTTATTTGACCCACAATCTGGTCACTACTTTGCTGAAATTCCCATTGCGCCGCAGATGCTAACAGGCCCTTCAGTGCTTACAGGTGCTGATAATGCCCTTTATGGAATGAATAGCTCGGTTGGTACGGTTTCATTTGGCTGGCGCCCTATCACGAGTACCGGTAGTGTTTCACTTGGCACAGGTACTAATGGCTTTAATTTGCAAAGTATTCATGCTGCTCATAGCCAAAAGCTTGATAGCAAACCTGATTGGCGATTAGGTTTTGAGGGTGAATACTCGCACTCAAAAAGTGATGGCTCAATTGATAATGGCGACCACGACTTTGAACGCGCCTCAGCGCGTATTCAACTTGCAAGCTCTACCTCACAAACTGATTTAATGTTCGGACGCCAAGAGAAGTTTTTTGGTTGGCCAAATCTTTATACGCCATTTAACTTTAACGAAACCGAAGATCTTGAAACCAAGCTTTTCATGCTCAATCACAAGCAAATGTATGGTGAGAACAATAGCCTTGAAGTGACTGGTTATTATCGTAAACATAACGACCATTACGTTTTGTCTCGTGAAAACCCAGCTATTTTTGAAGCGTTTCACGAAACCACGGTTAAGTCATTGGCACTCTCTGGGCGTCACCGCTTAAATGACCGCTATGCAATTAATTATGCTGGGCAATTTATTGCTGATGAAATTGAATCAACGTCTCTTGAAAACAACTTTACATCACGTAATTACACTAAGCTAAGTATCTTGCCTGAGTACAAATCAGCCCTTACAGCGAACAAAGAGCTTACTTTACGTGTTGGTGCTGCATTTGATGATACCAACCGTGATAGCTCAGATACCTCATTTATTGCCGATGCCAGCCTTAAAGTAGCTAATCAAAATGGCAGTGAACATACCTGGTATGCATCATACGCAGAAGCAACACAAGTTCCCGGTTATACCGCCATCGGCGGCAGTGAAACGGGCGGATTATTCAGAAGTAACTACAGCCTTGAGCGCGAAACCACCGATAACCTTGAATTAGGTTTACTGATTGAACAGTCTTCATGGCGTTTAGATTCAGCTATTTTCTACCGTAAAGATAAAAACCTTACGGATTGGACATATCGCTTTGATGCAACCTCAGCACGTTTTGCAAACCCGGTTGATATAGACACCTTAGGCGTTGAGTTTTTAGCGAATAAATCGTTTGAAAGCGCTGAGTTGATTGCCAGCTACACCTATTTAGAAAAGTCAGAAGACTATGGCACGGCAGATATTGATGCAAGCTTTTATGCGCTTAATTACCCTGATCATCGTGTAACACTGGGTGCAGTATGGCAGCCAATGGATGTGCTTGAGCTGCGTATCGATAACGAATGGCGTAAGCAACATAGTAACCGCCTACGTAGCTCTGATGATGAAGCCTTCTTTACTCAGTTAACGCTAAAATTCACCCCAGCTCAGCTTGATAATGTGTTTGTTACCTTTGCAGCTGACAACATTTGGGATGAATCTTTCGAAGAAGTCCCAGGCACCCCTGGCCGCGGCGAGCAATATACTCTTAGCGCTACTTATACGTGGTAAGCAAAAACAATAATGCCAGTCAATTGACTGGCATTATTGTGTTACGTTACCTTTCGAGGTATCTATCAAACCATAACCAAAATTATATTAAACGCCATAAAGAAAACTTTGGTTATAAAAAATACACCTCAGCAACCGTTAAAAAGTGTTAAAGGTTTAATCTTTTTTAAGTCAACTGCTCAAGTTCGGTAATTAAATACAGTGCTTGTTCGTTAGTGGTGCCACACACATCAATAGTGGCAGAAAAGTCACTACACACCTTAGGCCTTGATTCATCACCAAATAATTTACATAGGTTATTATCATCTAGTTGAATACAGCGCTCTCCCGCTGCCTTGCCGTTTGGCATTCCTGGGATCGGTGAGCTAATACTGGGTGCAATACAACAGGCGCCACAGCCTAATCTACATGCCATTTTATCTGTCATTGAGTACCTCTTATAGAACCTTTGTAGCGCCTTTGTAATATGTGTAATGGTTTGTTACATCTTCAAACGCCTTGTAAACACTTTATTGCGTATGCTTAGCCTATCAAATTTATTTTTAATTACCGTCAACCGTGAGGGACTATCCCGTGGCTAGTAAAAAACAAATCATTCTCCCTATCGCCGTATTAGTCGGCGGACTTGGAATGGCATTCGCATTTGCCTCTATGAAGCAACCGCCAGTCGAAAAACCAGAACAAGATCTGCGCCCGCTTGTATCAATCAAACCGTTAAGCTTTGACGCTATTACCCTTGATGTAAAATCATACGGTATTGTTAAACCTAAAAACCAAACTGAACTTGTTGCGCAAGTGAGTGGTCAGGTTGTGTCGTTATCAGATCAATTCGTACAAGGTGGATTTGTTAAGCAAGGTGACATTCTAGCACGTATTGACCCAAATGATTACGAAGCGGCACTCATTGAAGCTGAAGCCGGTTTGGCACAAGCAAGCTCAGCGCTTGAGATAGAACGTGCACAGGTGTCAGTTGCGCAAGCTGAGTGGGACCGCATCAAGGGTGACTCAAACCAAGTTATTCCATCTGAGCTTTATTTACGTAAACCACAACTTGCTGAAAAACTTGCAAGTTACCGCGCTGCGCAAGCGAGTGTAAAACGAGCTAAACGTAATCTTGAACGTACATATATTAAAGCACCATACGATGCGATTATAGACGAGCGTCTAATTAGTTTAGGTAGTGTAGTAAACCCAGGTAACAGCTTTGGAAGTCTGAGCTCAACGTCATTGGCTGAAATTCGTTTACCTGTAGCTGATAAAGATCTGCAATACCTTAATAACCAAGGAATTGGCGCCAGCGTATCAATTAACGCTGAATTTGCTGGGAAACAAACAACGTGGCAAGCAACTATCGTACGTAGCGAAGGAGTTGTAGACCAACGTAGCCGCATGAATTACTTAGTAGCCCAAGTAGCAACGCCTTATGAGCAAAAGCAGCCATTACGTTTTGGCTCATACATTAATGCCACTATCGAAGGTCGAGCGCTGGACAATGCGATTGTTGTTCCGCACCATTTAGTTAAAGACAAAAAAGTCGCTGTTTTACAAGATGGCGAAACGCTTACCTTTAAAACACTTAACATCGTTCGCGAACAAAATGGCATGGTGATCGCCGATAATGGCCTTACTAATGGTGAGCAACTTATTACCTCGGCACTTGAATACCCAACTGAAGGCATGGCGGTCAAGCTAGATGACGCAAAACTGAGTGTGCCAACAACGCAGTTAGCGTTAAAAGAGGAATAAGCCATGACCACGCACAGAGAAAAAGGGCTTATTGCCTGGTTTGCTCGCAACCCAGTAGCAGCAAACTTACTTATGATTTTCATTTTAGTGGGTGGCTTATTGACAGCAATGTCGGTGCGTAAGCAAATGTTCCCACAATTTGAAAGTAACTGGATCAGTATTCAAGCTGTTTATCCGGGGGCTGCGCCGCAAGAGGTAGAAGAAGGCATCACCATTAAGGTCGAAGAGTCTTTAGAAGGTCTCGAAGGCATTAAGCGTTTAATTACCTATTCGAACCGTGGTTTTTCACAAGCTTGGATAGAAATCGAAGAAAAGTACGACCCGCAAGAAGTACTCGATGAAATCAAAATGCAGGTTGATTCAATCAATACCTTCCCTGCGGAGATGGAACGCCCTATTGTTCGCCGTGAAAAGTTTGAGCAAGAAGTGATGATTCTCGCGCTGTATGGCGATATGAGTAACTACCAGCTCAAAGAACTTGGTAACGACATAAAAGATGAGCTACAAGCTTTACCACAAATTAACTTGGTCAACTTTTACAGTGGCTTAAACTATGAAATTGGCATTGAAATCAGCCCAGATAAACTACGTGAGTATGGTTTAACTTTCCGTGATATTGCCACAGCCGTACGCAGCTTCTCTGCCAATATGTCAGCAGGTCAAATTCGCTCTGAAAATGGCTACATTTCAATGCGTGTTGAAAATCAAGCGTATCGTGGTAAAGAGTTCGAAAATCTGCCTTTATTACACTTACCAGATGGTGCACAAGTTTTCTTAGGTGATGTAGCAACAATTAACGACGGTTTTGAAGAAGGCTTACAATACTCTAAGTACAACGGTAAAAACTCACTGACTTTTGAAGTAAATGCTTCCAAAGATCAAGACATCACTAAAGTTGCTGCGGTACTAAAAAGATACCTAGATGATAAAGCACCACAGTTACCAGCAGGTGTAAAACTATCACCTATTGTTGATTTAACTTACTACCTTGAAGGTCGTCTAAACATGATGATCGACAACATGATCTGGGGTGGTATTTTAGTAATGGTAGTACTGGCGCTATTTTTACCACTTCGCTTAGCGTTTTGGGTAATGATGGGCTTACCTGTGTCATTCCTAGGTGCATTTTTAATGATGCCACTGGGCTTTATAGACATCACTGTTAACTTAGCTTCTTTATTCGCATTTATACTGGTGCTCGGGATAGTCGTTGATGATGCTATCGTCGTCGGTGAGTCAGCCAGTGCTGAAATTGAAAAGCACGGTCATAGCCTAGATAACGTGGTACGCGGCGTAAAACGCGTTGCTATTCCTGCAACCTTTGGGGTGTTAACTACAATTGCCGCATTTTTACCACAAACACTGGCATCAGGCCCTGGCTCTGCGTTTTCTAAAGCCATTGGTGGTGTAATTATCCTATGTTTAATTTTCTCATTAATTGAGTCAAAACTAATTTTACCGGCTCACTTAGCAGCAATGAAAAATAAACCTGCGAACCCTAAAAATCCATTACATCGCTTACGTTTAGGTATGGATAAAGGCCTCAAGAACTTTGTTGATAATTACTACACACCATTTATTGGTCGCTGTATTCATTACCGTTACACCGTGATTGTTGGCTTTATCTGTGTGCTTATTGTTAGTGGCGGTATGTTCGCTGGTGGTTTAGTGAAATTTGTTGCGAACCCTAAAATTCCACATGATTTCCCACGTATCTCAGTTGAAATGAACTTATCGTCGTCTGAGCAAGCAACCCTTGAGACAGCGCAAACCATTGAAAAGCTGATTTTAGATGTCGATAAACAACTTGAAGAGCAATATGGTCAAGCGATGATCCGCGACTTATCGGTTAGTTTACGCGGTCGTACAAGTGCACGCATTATGGCGATTTTGGTTGAACCAGACTTACGCCCTATTGATACCTTCCAATTAAGTGCAATGTGGCGCGAACAAATGCCACCACTGCCAGGTGTGAAAACACTGAATATTGAAGACAGTATCATGAACGGTGGTCGTGATGACGGTGATGTTAGCTTTCGCTTAGAAGGCAAAGATATCAATAAGCTCAAAGAAGTTGCTGCTAAGTTAAAAGAAAAGCTTAATAGCATGCAAGGCGTAGGTGATGTAAATGACTCACTACAATCTGCAACTGACGAAGTTCAACTTGAACTTAAACCACTAGCTTACAGCTTAGGTTTAACCCTATCGGATGTGGCATCACAAGTTAGCTTTAGCTACTACGGTTTAGAAGCACAACGTATTTTACGTGACGGTGAAGAGATCAAAGTAATGATCCGCTACCCTCGTGAATCGCGCAATGCAGTAAGTGACATCACAGATGCTCGTATCATTACGCCAACGGGTGTTGAAGTACCGCTTGCTGAAGTTGCTAAAGTTAACATTGTAGATGGTGTAAACCGTATTCGCCGTGAAAATGCTAAACGTACTGTAAACGTTTGGGCTGCAGTTAATACTGATCAAGCTGAACCATTTGCCATTGCAAAAGAAATTCGTGACGAATACTTACCTAGCTTACTGAAAAGCTACCCAGGTGTAGAAAGTAATGTGGCAGGTCGTATTCAAGAAGAATTGGACAGTGTGGCAGAACAAGTACGTGACTTTGCTTTATCAATGATGATTATCTTTGCGTTACTTGCTATTCCACTGCGCTCGTACTCACAGCCATTTATTATCATGTCTGTTATTCCATTCGGTGTCATTGGTGCGATGTTTGGCCACATGATTTTAGGTATGACAATGAGTAGCCTATCAGTATTCGGTATCATCGCTGTTGCAGGTGTGGTCGTAAACGACTCGCTAGTGATGGTCGACTTTGTTAATAAAGCTCGCGCCGAAGGTGTAGCAATCAAAGAGGCCGTGATGCAAGCCGGTGCGCGTCGTTTTAGAGCGATATTACTGACCTCAATAACGACCTTTATTGGTGTATTACCAATCATTATGGAAACAAGCTTACAAGCAAAAATCGTTATCCCAATGGCTGTATCTCTAGCATTCGGGGTGTTATTTGCAACGGTCATTACGCTTATTTTAATCCCTTGTCAGTACGTCGCGTTAGAAGACTTTAAACGCTTAATTGGCAAGCTAAGAGGTAAAAAAGCAGAGCCAGAAGCAAAATTACAAACAACCAGTAATTAAGCCCCTCTCAAGATCCCAACCGAACGCTTGGCAATAAATTTGCCAAGCGTTTTTTATTTAAAAATATGTTCCTATAAATCGTATTGTTTTGCTAAGCTTAAATGAGCAAAAAAGAAACAATTCAAGAAATTACTAAATACGTTATAAGGACATAGCTATGAAAATTCTACGCTACACAGCTTTGGTAAGTTGTTTATCCATTTGTATGCCTGTGCTGGCTGAAAACCAATACTTACAACAACAGCTTGAGCCTATTCTGATTGGTGAGTCTCACAGTATAGAAGGACAACAAATCCACTCCCCAGAAATGACCGTTGCCACCTATAAAGCAAATAATTTTGAACGAGTATGGGACAACGCAAAATATGCCAAGCAAGCGCTCAACTTAATTGCGCAAGCAGAACTTGAAGGGCTATCTCCTAACGACTATCACTTTGATACATTAATGGCGCTGATCAACGAAATAGATAAACGCGGAGCGGATGCCGTAGAAGCACAGTTTGATGTTCTAATGACTGATGCCGTGATGAGCTATGCAAAACACCTAATTCGCGGAAAGGTAAACCCAAAACAATTGGCAGCTACTTGGAACTATGAACAGTTTGATGTCAGCCCAGATGCCGCAGCGGCCTCATTACTTAAACATGTAAAATCAAAAAGCCTTGATAAAGGACTTGAAAACCTAAAACCAGTTTTGCCTCATTATAAGCGTTTAAAAGACGCCCTTGTGTTTTATCGAGAGCTTGATGCCACTGGCGAGTTACCTGACTTCGCACTGCAAAATAAGGTATTAAAACCCGGGCAGTCGGACCCAGCGGTACCGCTTTTAAGACAAAAGTTAAAACGACTAAAGTATTTTGAAGGCAGTAACAGTGATGCCACTGATTATAACGATGAGCTAGTAGCAGCAGTTAAACGCTTTCAAAATGCCCATCAAGTTGCTGATGACGGTATAATTGGCAACGCCACTTTAAAGCTACTCAACAAAGATTACAGTGAGTACGTTAATGATATTTTAGTGAACCTAGAGCGCATTCGTTGGGTTGATAATACCCTTACAGAGCGCTTCTTAGTGGTAAATATCGCAGGCTATTTGCTGTATTTGTTTGAAGACAACAAATTGAAATGGCAAACCAATGTAGTTGTAGGCAGAAACTACACCAAAACCCCAATATTTAAAGGGCAAATGAGCTATATCGTGATGAATCCAACGTGGACAGTACCGCGGAGTATTTCAGGTGGCATCATCAAAAAAATGAAAGAAAACCCAAACTACTTAAACGAGAAAGACTTTGTTGTAGTTGATAGTCGCCGTAACCCAGTTGATAGCGAGAGTATTGATTGGCCGAATGCCAGCCGCAAAAACTTCCCATATTGGTTTGTACAACAGCCTTCAGAGAATAATTCATTGGGGCAAATCAAGTTTATGTTCCCAAATAAATACTCAATCTATTTGCACGATACCCCTGCAAAAAGTTTATTCCAGCAAGACCAACGTGCATTTAGCCACGGCTGTGTAAGAGTTGATGATCCATTCACCTTAGCTGAGAAAATCTTAGAAACGTCGGATAATTGGAGCCGTAGTGAAATTGATGACGCCATTGCTGCAAAAGAAACTAAAAAAGTCAGCTTATCAAAACCGCTAGACGTACTTTTAATGTATTGGACCGTTGCGGGTAACGACGAGGGCCTACAATTTTATACCGACGTTTATAATCGCGATGGTGCGTTATTAAAAGCACTCACCACACCATTAACAAACAATACAATTTAGAGGTCACTATGTATTTCAGCCGTATTATTTTTAGTGTGTGCTTAGCGTTAACTACATGCTCTGTTGCTGCCATTGAGTTAACTGACTCGCTGCACAGCCTTGTACTTGATGCAAAACAAGTGCTAACACTTGATAACACGGCTGATTTTACAGCTACGGCAGTATCAGATGTTGAGACTGAGCGATTAGGGCCAAATAGCATTGCCGTTTATGCCCCAGAAAATGCAGGGTTTTATAGCCTAGTACTGAGTAACAACAAAACCAGCAAACGCTTACTCGTTATAGTGAAAAAACCATTCAATGCTAACAATAAGCAATTGAATAATTATCAAATAGGCCTCTACCCTGCCCCTTATAAAGGCTACACACAATACAGTGCACCAAACGGGTTTATAGAAATTTTTGAGAAAGACTTATCACGCCAGCTGACTCCTCATGTGCAAGTTAAAAATGTAATTTGTAAGCAAGTGAGTGGCTTTCCAAAGTATCTTTATGTCAACAACGATGGCTTGATGATGCTCGAAGATCTGCTCACGTTTGTACAAAATGAAGGGATTAAAGTAAGCAAATTTGCCTTTATCAGCGGCTATAGAACACCCCACTACAATCGCTCAATTGGTAATGGCAAACACAGCCGACACCAATACGGCGATGCCTTTGACCTATATATAGATGAAGATGGTGATGGCCGAATGGACGATTTAAACGGTGATGGCAAACTAACGATTGCTGATGTTGATGTGCTTTATAAAATGTTTGAAAAGTTCCAAAAACAGAGCCGCTATAATGGCGGTATTGGCCGCTATAAACCCGCCTCCCATCACGGTGGTTTTGTTCACATAGATAACCGTGGATTTACCGCTAGGTGGTAATTGCAAGCTTCATATAACCCTTGAAGAAATATTATCCAATTGCATTATTACTGCTTGATTGGTAAGTTGTTGTGATTAATGGAAATACTACAATAACAACAAAGGGAATTATGCGCTTTATCCTCTGCATTTTTTATATTTCAGTCCTTAGTGGTTGTCAGAGTTTTATTGCTTATCAAATCACTCAACCTGTAGAAGAGATATCTTACGGTGGCCCTGACGACCCAATGTTGAATACCGTTTACGAAGGCATACCTCGAAAAACATGTAACACTACACATGAATGTTTAGCAGTTAGAATATTTTCCCATAATGATTTAATCGAATATTTTGAGCAAGGTGAACAATTTGGCATAACTTTTCAACTTAAATCAAAAGAGGAAATGGAAACATTTGAAACAACTTTGACCTCTATAAATGGTGCCAAACAGAAAAACGATTCAGCAATTATACTATTCCCAGGTTATGGTGTGAGTAGTTTGATTTATAGCTTTCAAGCCCGCTGGCTTAGCCATTTTACCGGCAAAGATGTCATCCTAATGCCTGCGAGCAATCAGTATAGTGAATTCAAATTTGGCCTAAACAGCCTTGATGTATTAAAGCAATATTTAAATACCAATCAATACCAACAAATTGATATTTTAAGTTATTCAATGGGCAGTATTGCTGCTATGCAACTTGCAAAGCAAATGCCTAATGTAAAGCAGCAGATAATGGTTGCACCAATGGTGCATTTTGATACCGCATTAATGTCCGTAGCTAAAAGTTATCACCCAACCTTAAGCTACTTTGTCAAAGATAATGATTTTAAAAACGCAGCAAAAGATGTAATTCAAAACAGTGCTATTGATGAAACACAGCTTGATTTATTCGCCCTACTGAACGGCAAACAATCAGCTAATAGAACCACACTCTATGTCAGTAACGCAGATCCAATAAGCCCTGCTGGTTATTGGCAAGTACTTCAAAATAAGAGTGTATCCATAGTGCATTACAGTAATTTAGACCACACCAGAATGGTCAGCCTTATTAATCAAGCCATGCGCAATGAGGTTTTACATCGATTAATGTAACCAACAAATAACAAGGACAGCAATGAACATATTCTTTAAGAAATTAAGATTACTTGTAGTTTTTTATCTACTCGCAATTTCAAGCCTCGCAAATAGCCAAAACATGCAAACAGAGATGGCTGACTTTATTAATGGCTTTCATAACTTTAAGCAGTTTAATGGCAATGTATTAGTTGCAAAGGATGAAAAAATACTGTTTGAACAAAGCTTTGGCTATGCCAACTTTGAGTGGGATATAAGACATAGTAATAAAAGTAAATTTAGAATTGGTTCAATTACCAAACAATTTACCGCCATGTTAATTCTGCAATTGGCACAAGATGGAAAACTTAAACTCGATGATCACCTTGCAACATACCTCCCTGATTACAGACAAGATATAGCCACTAAAATTACCCTTCGCCAAATACTTAATCACACCTCTGGTCTTGGAAATTATACTCAGGCAAAATCGTTTCGTGATGAGTACAGCCGAAACCCTTACAGTGTTGATGAATTTATTCGCTTGCTATGTAGTGATGATCTAGTGTTCGAGCCTGGCACTGAATTTCGTTATAGCAACTCTGGCTATTTTATTTTGGGTGCGGTAATCGAAAAGGTAACAGGTCAAAAATATCAAGACGTATTACAGAAGAATATTTTAGATCCACTCGATATGAAGGATACAGGCTATGATTCTCACAATAAAATCATTAAATTTCGCGTATCGGGTTACGACAATGGCCTAGCAGGTTATAGCAATACTGATTATTTAGATATGTCTATCCCGTATGCAGCAGGATCAATGTACTCAACAGCACGGGACTTACTAAAATGGGATCAAGCTCTTTACTCAGATAAGTTATTGAACAACGAGTATAAGAAGCAAATGTATCAAGTTTCTGAGCAAAGAAATTATGCGCTTGGTTGGGAAGTTACAAACCTTGATAAAAGCACCTACGGAAAACCGCTAACCCGTATTCAACATGGCGGTGGCATCAATGGTTTTAATGCGTTTATAAGTAGAATAATCGAAGACAAATTACTGGTTGTCATTTTAAATAACACCGGTGGTGCGCCACTCACACCCATGACAAATGGCTTACTGTCAATCTACTATGGCAAACCCTACGAAAAAGCGACAGAGCATGTAGATAGTAAACTGTATAACGTATTTAAACGTGAAGGTATTGCTGGACTGAAGAATACCTATCAGCAAATGGTGAGTGAGGGTAATACGCCTAGAGAAAGGTCGCTAAACTATTTTGGCTATGAATTAATGCAGATGGATGAACTAGACGCAGCAATAACAGTGTTTAAACTCAATAATCAATCTTACCCAGAATCAGCAAATACGTTTGACAGTTTAGGTGAAGCATATTTAGCAGCAGGTGATAAACAAAAAGCATTAGCAAGTTACAAAAGTGCGCTAAAACTTAATCCTGACAGTGAAAGTGCTAAACAAGCAATTGAGAAATTACAATAATTAAAGGCCACAATAGTGGCCTTATTTTTTACTTACAGCTTACAGCTTATAGCTTAAAGCTTTTAACATGCTTGTTTTTGTGTTGCTTGGATATAGGCAACTAAATCTTCAATCGATACAACGGGCATGTTGTGCTCACTGGCAAACTTGCTTACTTCAGGCAAGCGAGCCATTGAACCGTCTGGATTCGTTAATTCGCAAATAACACCAAACGGTGTTAAACCAGCTAACTGCATTAAATCAACCGATGCCTCAGTATGGCCACGACGAACTAATACACCACCGGTTTGTGCACGCAGACCAAACACATGCCCTGGGCGAGATAAATCTTCAGGCTTTGCATTGTCTGCTGTTGCCGCTTTAATGGTGGTTACACGGTCAGCCGCAGAAACGCCGGTCGTCACGCCCGTTTTAGCTTCAATGGTCACTGTATAAGCTGTTTTGTTCTGGCTGGTGTTATGCTCAACCATTTGTGGTAAATCAAGCTGTTTAACACGCTCATCGCCCATGCAAAGACACACAATACCGCTGCCTTCACGGATCATCATGGCCATTTGCTCTGTGGTCAGGTGCTGTGCTGAGTACACAAAATCACCTTCGTTTTCACGGTTTTCGTCATCTACCACAAGTACGCCTTCACCTTGCTGCAAAGCAGCAATCGCACGTTCAACGCGTTCAAGTGGTTCGCCAAATTGGCTGAGTAAAGAAGACTGAATCATCATTTTTAATACCTATTAAATTAAATATGAAAAGATTCAGGACATTGAAAGGCACAGCAAAAAAGACCACCCGCAGGCAGCCAATTACTGTTTTATAGATTAACTATATTCTCTTTCATCCGGACTATTACCGTCGGCTCTGGCCTCTCACCAGATCTGCTGACCTTCAACCAAAGTTAAAGCGCTCGCGGGCTCACTTTATTTCAAAGTATACCGCCGGTGGGGAATTTCACCCCGCCCTGAGAATGTTGCTTAATCAATAAGATGAATAAGCCAAGCTATTCTATACCTAAAGTAATTAGTTATCGAGTACCCGCTTATCTAATATGCCTTTTTCAATCAGTTGATTGAGTATCGCCTTGGTTTTTTCTCGGCATATATCACGCACTAGACGAACCGCGGGTGTAATGGACTGTCGACTTGGGCATATTAGCCAAAGCTCTGCACATAAGTGAGGATAATTTTGCATCACTGGCACTACCCGCCCACTTAGTAAATCATCACTGATATCAATACATGATTTAACCGCTAGGCCTTTACCAGCCACACACCAACGCCTTACCAAATCACCATCATTAGATGCTCGACGGCCTTGCATTTTCACTTTAAAACGCTCGGTTCCATCGGTAAATTCCCAAACATTATTGATGATATCTTGCAGTTGATAAAATAGACCCTGATGCTGATTTAATTCATCTGGATGTGTCGGCGCGCCATGTTCAGCAATATACTCTGGGGTTGCACATAACAGCCGCGGAACATTACAAATTTTAAAGCCATATAAATTTGAGTCAGATGGCGAGCCATACCTAAGTGCAAAATCAACGGAGTCTCGGTAAAAGTCGACATTACTATCGCTAATATGCGGGCGCATACTCAGCTTTGGATACTCATCAAGTAACTCATCTAACCATGGGATAATGATGTTGCGGCCTAAATCTGAAGATAATGCGACTCTTAGCTCCCCTTCAATTTCATCATGCTCACCCTTTAAGGCAAGTGTGGCTTGCTCAAGCATGAGCACTGCTTGCTGACACTGAGGTAAAAAGCGCTCCCCAGCCGCAGATAACCGCAAATGACGAGTTGTACGAACAAATAACTCAGCACCCAGCGCTGCTTCAACACGCTTAATAGCAGCGCTGGCGGTAGCGGCTCGCATGTCTAATTTGGCTGCTGCGGTTGTAATACTACGAAACTCAGCAACCTTGAGGATTAATTTGAGATCTTCAACCAACATATTAACTAAAAATTTTTGATAATGTTTATTCGATTATGCGCTTTATCGTAAAGTATGCAAGGCGTAAACTGCACCTAATTGTTATACATGCGGGAGCAAATCATGACACACCCAATCATTTCTGACTTACAACGCCGTTATACGAGTAAACGTTACGACGCTTCAAAACAAATTAGCCAAGCAGACTTAGCTGTAATTTTAGAAGCATTACGCCTGTCACCATCGTCTATTAACTCTCAACCATGGAAGTTTGTGGTAATTGAATCAGAGCAAGGTAAACAGCGTCTGCATGATAGTTTTGCAAATAAGTTTCAGTTTAACCAAGTTCATGCAAAAGCGGCATCACACACCATTTTATTTGCTTATAACCCAAGCTATAAACGTGCTGATTATGAAAAAGTAATTGATGCCGATATTGCTAATGGCCGTACAAAAGCAGAAAACAAAGAGCAGGCATTTGGTGCCTTCGCCTTTGTTGATTTAAATACTGATGAGCAAGGTGCTAACGCCGCTTGGACTAAAGCTCAAACATACATTGCATTAGGTAATACCATGCATACAGTGGCTCGTTTAGGTTTAGATTCAACACCGATGGAAGGTGTCGATAAAGACTTACTCGGTGAGCTATTCGCTGATGAGTTAGATGGTTATGTATGTGAAGTGGCACTCGCTATTGGTTATCACGAGCCAGAGCAAGATTATAATGCTGCATTACCAAAATCGCGTTTAGATAAAGATGCGGTGATTACTGTAGTTTAAAGCCTAAAGATTATGCAGGCTTGGCCTGCATAATTGTTATTTAAGGTCAGTCTTCACAACCACATTACTCGCCATACCTTCACATAAATCTGCAGTTATTGTGGCAACAGCACCATTAATTAATGCTAAATTAGGGGCTACGTGTCCAATGTCGGCATCAACGATAACTGGGAATAAATTACCTTTAAATGCGAGCTCTATTGCTTGGTATTCATCGAAGTAGCAGTCGTTATTAATTGCAGGGCTGCGGCCAAATACCACCGCATTTACATCAGTAAAAACATCATTCAACTTTAACGATAACAAACAACGTGCAAGAGCCATCGGACTAAGCTCTGCATTTTCTAGGTATAAAATTAACCCTTCTGGTGCATACTGTTTTTTAAACTCATGCAATGCATAGTAATTTGAGGGTAGCAACAGACCTAACGTATCTAAACAGCCGCCAATTAAGCGCCCAGACACTTCAATTTGGCGTTTATCTTTATAGTTAATACAGCGCCACTGGCTCGGAGCGGTATAGTCAAATTTAGCCTCAGGCTTGGCTTTATAATCAATAGGCTTTTGCTGATAAAATGGCGAAGCGACTTGATGCAGTTGCTGTTTTTCTTCAAGTGACATGGCACTGAATATATTTGCTAAATAAACATCAGGATCGTCAGGGTGAATTTGCATTAAATTTGCAGCGTGCAAGGTTGCCCAGCCACAACGAGTTGTTAATGCACATGCAAACGTGCTGATATCTGAAAAGCCAACCAACCATTTGGGCCTTGCCTTACTTATCGCATTGAAATCGAGGAGAGGTAAAATTTCCATGGTGAGATCACCGCCCCATGGCGGCATGATTGCTGCGATTGAATCATCAGTTAAATACTGCATGAGCTCATCAGCACGTTGCTTTGCACTGTTGTGCGACTGACGTAAGCAGGCACCTTCAATAACAGTAAAACCCTTGGCTGTTAAGCCATTAAGTACTAAGTCTAAGCGCTCATGAAAGGCTTTATCAACACCTGATGAAAAAGCACATATGGCTATTTTATCACCTTTAACAAGTGGCTTAGGATACTGAACTTTCGCCATTATTACTCCTTCATTACGACTGTCTTGTAGTCAACGTACCGAATAAATTCACGCCTGTAAACAGGCATAAAAAAACCGCAGTATGTAACTGCGGTTTTTCTCAATGCTTGGTTAAGCTACTAAATATACTCAACTTCAATGATTTCGTACTCTACTTCACCGTTTGGCGTTTTAATGATAACGGCATCATCTACCTCTTTACCAATTAAACCACGCGCGATTGGTGAGTTAACAGAGATAAGATTGTTTTTGATATCTGCTTCGTCATCGCCTACGATTCGGTATTTTACTTCAGCATCGGTTTCAACATTAACGATAGTAACCGTTGTGCCAAAAATAACTTTACCTGTGTTAGGCATTTTAGTTACATCAATGATTTGCACATTTGAAAGCTTCGCTTCAATTTCTTGAATACGGCCTTCGCAGAAACCTTGTTGCTCACGAGCAGCATGGTATTCAGCGTTTTCTTTCAAATCACCGTGCTCACGTGCTTCAGCGATATCAGCAACGATTTTTGGACGGGTAACTGTTTTTAATTCGTTAAGTTCTTCGCGCAGTAATGCTGCACCACGAACTGTCATCGGAATTGATTGCATATTATTCTCACTTAATCCCAGGGGCGATTGCCTCGCCCTTGGCACATTTCCTTAGTTCATTCGCTGATGTAGTTCCTGAACTGACGTCACCTTGCTACGGTCGTCTGCTTGGTTTGCAGTACAGTTAGCAAATGCCGCGTTCAGAGTCGTTGTGTAGTTAGTCTTATGCTGTAACGCACCACGACGTAACACCTTCGAATCTTCAATCGCTTGGCGGCCTTCAGTAGTGTTTACAATGTAGCTGTATTCACCATTTTTAATTCTATCAAGAATATGAGGACGACCTTCGTATACTTTGTTCACGCGACGAACTGCAATGCCAGCTTCTTCGAGTGCTTTTGCAGTGCCACCTGTTGCATCTAACTCGAAACCAAGTTCAGTCATGGTTTTAGCTAGTTCAACGATACGTGGTTTGTCACTGTTGCGTACCGATAGTAACGCGCGACCACCGCGTGGTAAAGTGTTGCTTGCACCTAATTGTGCTTTAGCGAATGCTTCGGCGAAAGTTTCACCAACACCCATTACCTCACCCGTTGAGCGCATTTCTGGGCCACGGATTGGGTCAACACCTTGGAACTTAGCAAATGGCAGTACCACTTCTTTTACGCTGTAGTAAGGAGGGATTACTTCTTTTGTAATACCTTGGCTTGCTAGCGACTGACCCGCCATACAACGTGCTGCAACTTTAGCAAGTGCAATACCTGTCGCTTTAGAAACAAACGGTACTGTACGCGCAGCACGAGGGTTTACTTCGATTAAGTAAACTTTACCGTCTTTCACAGCAAACTGAGTATTCATCAGACCTACTACGCCTAGCTCTAGTGCCATATCAGTCACTTGCTTACGCATTACGTCTTGTACTTCAGCAGTTAGTGAGTGAGCTGGTAATGAACACGCTGAGTCACCTGAGTGAACACCTGCTTGCTCAATGTGCTCCATGATACCACCGATGATTACTTGCTCACCGTCACAGATAGCATCAACGTCAACTTCGATTGCGTTATCTAAGAAGTGGTCAAGTAGTACTGGCGCTTCATTTGACGCTGATACTGCTTCAGTCATGTAACGACGTAAATCGTCTTCATCATAAACTACTTCCATTGCGCGACCACCAAGTACGTATGAAGGACGTACAACCAGTGGGAAGCCGATTTCAGCAGACTTAACAATCGCTTCTTCTAAAGAAGTAACCGTTGCATTCTCTGGTTGAAGAAGATCTAGACGCTCAACAAGTTGTTGGAAACGTTCACGGTCTTCTGCACGGTCGATTGCATCTGGTGAAGTACCAATAACTGGCACGCCATTCGCTTCAAGTTCACGAGCAAGTTTTAGTGGTGTTTGACCACCGTACTGAACGATAACACCTTTTGGCTTTTCTACGCGTACGATTTCTAATACATCTTCTAGCGTGATTGGCTCGAAGAATAAACGATCAGATGTATCGTAGTCAGTCGAAACAGTTTCAGGGTTACAGTTAACCATGATTGTTTCATAGCCGTCTTCACGTAAAGCTAATGCTGCGTGAACACAACAGTAATCGAATTCGATACCTTGACCGATACGGTTAGGACCACCACCGATTACCATGATTTTATCTTTGTCAGATGGATTCGCTTCACATTCTTCATCATAAGATGAGTACATGTAAGCTGTGTCTGAGCTGAACTCTGCAGCACACGTATCAACGCGCTTATATACAGGCACGATATCTAACTGGTGACGCTTCTTACGAATTTCTGCTTCAGAAACACCGGCAATTTCAGCGATACGCGCATCAGCAAAACCTTTACGCTTAAGCTTACGTAAAAACTCAGCATTTAAACCAGCCATACCTACTTCGCTGATTGTTGCTTCGTCTTTTAAGATGTCTTCGATTTGTACTAAGTACCAAGGGTCAATCTTAGTTAATTCGAATACATCTTCTACGCTCATACCGTGACGCATTGCATCAGCAACGTACCAAATACGCTCAGCACCTGGCTCACGTAATTCACGGATGATTTTTTCTTTTGCTTTCGGATCATCAAGGGCAACAATTGGGTTAAAGCCCGTTGAGCCTACTTCAAGACCACGTAGTGCTTTATGCAGTGATTCTTGTTGGTTACGACCAATCGCCATAACCTCACCTACAGACTTCATCTGTGTTGTAAGACGGTCGTTTGAACCTGCGAATTTTTCGAAGTTAAAACGTGGGATCTTAGTAACAACGTAGTCAATTGATGGCTCGAAAGACGCTGGTGTTTTACCGCCAGTGATGTCGTTTTGTAGCTCATCAAGGGTGTAACCTACTGCTAGTTTTGCAGCGATTTTCGCAATTGGGAAACCCGTTGCTTTTGATGCTAATGCAGAAGAACGCGATACACGTGGGTTCATCTCGATGATAACCATACGTCCATCAACTGGATTCACACCAAACTGTACGTTTGAACCACCTGTTTCAACACCGATTTCACGAAGTACCGCCATCGATGCATTACGCATGATTTGGTATTCTTTATCAGTTAGTGTTTGCGCTGGTGCAACCGTGATTGAGTCACCAGTGTGAACACCCATAGGGTCAAAGTTTTCGATAGAACATACGATGATACAGTTGTCGTTTTTGTCACGAACAACTTCCATTTCGTACTCTTTCCAACCGATTAATGATTCATCGATTAAAAGTTCATTTGTTGGTGATAAATCTAAACCACGCTCACAAATTTCATCAAATTCTTCTTGGTTGTATGCAACACCACCACCGGTACCACCCATAGTGAATGATGGACGAATGATACATGGGAAACCGATGCGGCTAAGTACATCGTGTGCTTCTTCCATTGAGTGAGCGATTTCTGCACGCGGACACTCAAGGCCAATGTTCTTCATTGCTTCGTCAAAGCGCTCACGGTTTTCAGCTTTATCGATTGCATCAGCAGTTGCACCGATTAGCTCAACACCGTGTTTTGCCAGTACGCCGTGCTTATCTAAATCAAGTGCACAGTTTAATGCTGTTTGACCACCCATAGTAGGCAGTACTGCATCTGGCTTTTCTTTTTCAATGATTTTCTCTACCACTTCCCAGTGAATTGGTTCGATGTACGTCGCATCCGCCATTTCAGGGTCAGTCATGATAGTTGCAGGGTTCGAGTTTACAAGAATTACTCGAAAGCCTTCTTCTCGTAGTGCTTTACACGCTTGTGCACCAGAGTAGTCAAATTCACAAGCTTGACCGATTACGATCGGGCCTGCGCCTAAGATAAGAATGCTTTTTATGTCGGTACGTTTTGGCATTGTTACTCCGGTTAAATTAGTTAGAACGTGCTTGCATCAGGTCGATGAAGTGGTCAAATAATGGTGCCGCATCATGTGGACCTGGGCTTGCTTCAGGGTGACCTTGGAAGCTAAATGCAGGCTTGTCTGTGCGGTGAATACCTTGTAGCGTGCCATCGAATAAAGAAACGTGAGTTGCACGTAAATTCGCTGGTAATGTTGCTTCGTCAGCTGCGAAACCGTGGTTTTGCGCTGTGATCATTACAACATTGCGGTCAAGGTCTTTAACTGGGTGGTTACCACCGTGGTGACCAAACTTCATTTTCACCGTTTGTGCACCTGAAGCAAGTGCAAGTAATTGGTGACCTAAACAGATACCAAAAATTGGCGTGTCTGTTTCTAGGAAAGTTTTAATTGCTTCAATCGCGTAAGTACACGGCTCAGGGTCGCCTGGGCCATTTGATAAGAAGATACCGTCTGGGTTTAATGCCAGTACGTCTTCTGCAGATGTTTGTGCAGGAACAACGGTTAATTTACAACCGCGGTCAACTAACATACGTAAGATATTACGTTTAACACCGAAGTCATAAGCAACAACGTGGAACTTCTCGTCTGCTGCTTCTAGCGTTTTAAAGCCTGAACCTAACGTCCAGCTTGATTCGCGCCACTCAAAATTTTCCTTGGTTGAGACAACTTTTGCTAAATCCATGCCTTTTAAGCCTGGGAAGGCTTGCGCAGCTTCAAGCGCTTTATTCTCATCTAACTCGTCGCCTGCAATGATACAACCATTTTGAGCGCCTTTATCACGTAAGATACGTGTTAATTTACGAGTGTCGATGTCAGCAATACCTAAGATATTGCGTTCTTTTAAGTAATCACTTAACGATTGCTCGTTACGGAAATTACTTGCTAGCAGTGGCAAATCACGGATCACTAGGCCTTTAGCCCAGATTTGACCCGCTTCTTCGTCTTCGCTGTTAGTACCCGTATTACCGATATGTGGGTACGTCAAAGTTACGATTTGTTCCGCGTATGAAGGGTCAGTCAAAATTTCTTGATAACCAGTCATAGACGTATTGAATACTACTTCACCGACTGACATGCCGTCAGCGCCGATTGCAGTACCGCGAAACACTGTGCCGTCTTCTAGGACTAACAGAGCGGATTTAGTCAAGTTAACCTCCTAACAGTAAAAAACGGGAGTAAAGTCATTTGCTCTACTGCCCGTTTATAGCGATTGGAAACACGCATTTATGAATTTTTGGCAAATTGGCGCTATTCTACAGTAAATTAGCATTCAGATCTAATCTTAATTAATAAAATAGTAAAAATAAGCGTTATTAACTAAAAATCCACTGAAACTGCCAAAAAAGAAACTAAACTACTTCAAGTCAAGCACATCTTGCATGTCATAAAGTCCAGCTGGTTTATTTTTCAACCAGCCCGCAGCTCTTACAGCACCTAACGCGAAGGTCATTCTTGAACTTGCTTTATGAGTTAATTCTAGCCTTTCGCCAGAAGTTGCGAAATATGCGGTGTGTTCACCTACTATATCTCCGCCTCTCATGACTGAATAACCGATTTCATTTTGCGATTTTGCGTGTTCGTCATTGCTTCTATCAAAACGCGCGACTTCATCATGCTGCCAACCTTTTGCCTCGGCAATAGCTTCACCAATTGCCAATGCAGTTCCTGATGGCGCATCAATTTTGTGACGATGGTGGGCCTCAAATATTTCGATATCCATATCATCGCCAAACTTCACAGCCGCAGTCTGCACTAAGTTAAGCAGTAAATTCACACCTACGCTATAGTTGCGGGCAAAAACAATCGGAATGTGTTTCGCCGCTTCATGAAGCGCATCAAGATCATCTTGGTTAAGGCCCGTAGTACCAATAACCATGGCGATATTTTTTTCGACCGCTGTTTTTAAATGGTTGCGCATTCCTGCCGGTAAAGTGAAATCAATCAATACATCTGCATCTTTTACGTCTGTTTCTTTACTAAATGATACATCTGCTGATGCAGCGCTATTTAATTGATTAACCGCTATATCTAAAAGTGGCGAGTTATCACGCACGTACGCGCCCGTTAATGTTGCGTCATCTTTTTTTGAGACTGCTTCTAAAAGTGCAAGTCCCATGCGGCCGTTTGCGCCAAATACACCTATGCGGTTCATATAGTTACCTTATCTATTCTTCTTAGCTGGCTGGATTTTATCGAAAACTCATGTAATAGTCAGGTTAGCTTATAAAAAATACAGAGCTAATTTTAGATTTATTAATAGAACAACAAGAATAACAGATAGTCTTTGCATTTAGCCATCTATACATTTAAACTTCTTCCTTTGCGCCGATTTGGTCTTTGGCTTGCGGGCGCTGTTGTTGTCTTTTAGACACAACTAAATACAGCTAAAAGAAGTGTTTGGCTGTGTTATTGGTTATCTAACGAGGAATATGATGCAGCCATCATTTAATAAAACAAAAGCAAAACTTTCTTTGCTGCCGCTTTTGGTGTTTGTCGGCTTATTTTTAGGCGCTGGCTTATACTTACAGTCTCAAGGTGTCGATTACGCCTTCTATCAATTGCCTGCTCCTGTGGCAATTTTACCTGCCATCATGCTGGCGTTTATCTTAAATAAAAATACCATCAACCACAGTGTTGAAACCTTTATTAAAGGTGCTGGCCATAGCAACATCATCACTATGTGTTTGATTTATCTGCTGGCCGGTGCGTTTTCTGCGGTTGCTGGTGCAACCGGTGGTGTTGATGCCGTAGTTAATGCCGGTTTATCACTTATTCCACCTGCTCTGTTACTACCAGGGTTATTTTTAATTGCTGCAATAGTGTCGACAGCGATGGGTACTTCAATGGGTACTATCGGTGCGATTGGCCCGATTGCTTATGCTGTCGCCCAAAAAACAGGCATTGATCCATCTCTGATGGCAGGCACGATTGTGTCAGGTGCCATGTTTGGTGATAATTTATCAATAATCTCTGACACAACTATTGCTGCAACCCGCACTCAAGGCTGTGAAATGAAAGATAAATTTCGTGAGAACTTAAAAATCGCCTTACCTGCTGCGGCATTAACTATCGGCTTATTATTCTTCTTAACGCCTGCTGCAGAAGCTGTAGAGACACAAGAATTCGATATCTTACTAGTATTACCTTATGCCTTTATTTTAGTGCTCGCGGTAATGGGCTTTAACGTATTCGTGGTGCTGTTTAGCGGTATAATCTTCGCTGCACTTATGGGCTTTACTGGCAGCTATGAAGGTGCAAGCTTTGTAAAAGATGTTTATAAAGGCTTTACTGATATGCAGGAAATTTTCTTGCTATCGATGTTTATTGGCGGTCTTTCAGAGTTTATCCGTATTAATGGTGGTCTTGATTATATTGCTAACAAAATTCAGGCAATTACAAAAATCATTGCAAAATGGCACCGTAAAGTAGCAGATCAATTAGGTATTGCTGCACTGGTTATGACTAGTAACTTATGTATTGCCAATAATACCGTGTCTATTATTGTTGCAGGCCCAATTGCTAAAAAATTAGCAGATGATGGCGAAATTACAGGCAAGCGTTCAGCAAGCTTACTTGATATTTTTGCTTGTGTTACGCAAGGCTCATTGCCGTATGGCGCACAAGCACTTCTACTCGGCGCAACCTTCAAAATTAGCCCGTGGGAAGTCTCTACCTCTTCTTACTACTGCTTTATTCTTGCCTTTACTGCGGTTGCAGTAATTTGCTTACGCCGAAATAAAGCATAAGTTAAATAATTTTTCTCAAGATACGCCCAAATATGGGCGTATCTGCTATAATCCTGTCTTTATATCCCCCTTTACACCATCAATATTGAGATATGAACTTGAAAAAGATCCTTTCTGTTGCTGCGCTTTGTGCAGTAAGTACTTCGAGCTATGCCGCTAATTGGAGCTCTACGCAATTACACGTTAATAACGGTGAACACAAAAACCCGTTTTCATTAACTAAGTCAAATACCACGGTTGTATCACTACAGCATGCGTCTGGTTATGACTATGGCGACAACTTCTTTTTTATTGATTACAGCGACGACGACCGTCAAGATGGCTATCAAGATAAAGACTTTTACGGTGAGTGGTATTCAACATTTAGCTTATCAAAAATCTCTGGCAGTGATTTTTCATACGGCGCAATTGCTGATGTGGGTTTAACGGCAGGTTTTAATGCCGCAGGCGATTCAAAAGTTCTTAAGTATTTACCTGGTGTAAAGCTTAGCTGGCAAGCACCGGGCTTTAGCTTTTTATCTACTTTATTTACCGCTTACATCGATGACAGTGAAGGCGTAGCACGCGGTGGTGCACCAACTGAAACAAACAGCTGGATGATTGATGTTGCTTGGGGCTACCCATTCACTATTGGCTCACAAAAGTTCAACGTAACAGGCCATGTTGAATACATTGCAGAGCGTGAAAATGAATTTGGCGAAGACGTTAAAGCATGGATTTTAGCGCAGCCAATCATTACCTGGGATTTAGGTCATGCAATGAGCATGAAGGAAAACACCTTACTGCTAGGCCTTGAGTGGCAATACTGGCACAACAAGCTAGGTACAGACACAACTGAGTCAGTACCACAACTTCACGTTGAGTGGACGTTCTAATAAGCTGAAAGCTGAAAGCTGAAAGCTGAAAGCTGAAAGCTGAAAGCTGAAAGCTGAAAGCTGAAAAAATTAAAGCCTGTAGTCATCACTGAGTACAGGCTTTTTTAATTTCTATAGATACTCTTTACAGTTTACACTGTGGGGTTTTGCCTTTTGCTTTAGCGGCTTGTTGGGCTTTTAATGCATCCGACATGTGCTTTTGAAGCTCTTTAATACGGTTACCTGGTGCTGGGTGAGTCGACATGAACTCAGGTGTACCGCTACTACCAGCTGCACTCATATTTTGCCAAAGCGACACTGATTGCTCTGGGTTAAACCCTGCTTTTGCCATTAAATCTAAGCCAACAATATCTGCTTCTGATTCATGTGAGCGGCTAAATGGTAAAACAACACCATACTGTGCGCCTAAACCTAAGGCTTGCATAATTTCGCCGCGATATTGCACATTCCCCATATCAAGTGCTGCACCACCAACTTGCAGGCCTGTTTGTAACAGTGCATTTTGTGATACACGCTCGTTAGAGTGCTCTGCAATAACGTGTGCAACTTCGTGGCCTAGTACCGTTGCCAATTGGTCTTGATTTACAGCAACTTTTAATAAACCTGTATGAACGCCAATATAGCCACCCGGTAATGCAAATGCGTTTGCTGAGTCTTCTTCAAACACAACAACTTCCCAAGACTGCTTTGCATACTCGTTTGGTAAAACGGCAATAACATCATCGGCAATACATTTCACATAAGCATTGACGCCAGGATCGGTATTAACAGGCTGTGTTTTTTTCATTTCAGCAAAGCTTGCTTGACCCATTTGGCTCATTTGTTGGTCTGAATAAAGCGCGATTTGTGTACGCCCTGTTGGAGAGGTTTTACAGCCAGCTAAAACAGCGGTGGCTAACACTGCCATGATTAACTTTTTCATACTAGTCCTTCAAATACTTAGTGTAATTGTGGCTAATATAGCAAAGCATTGCTTAATTTTATATGAAAATGAACAATCACCCGCTCAGTTGTTATCATTTGGTTAATTCTTTTACTTAGCAGGCAAACTAAGTTCACCACAGTGACTCACACTGCTACAATAGTGACCTAATGTTTGATGAATGAGTAAACAATGCCTTCCCCTGAGACTTTAAACAAACGCATTTTATTACCTTTACTGGCAAGTATTGTCGCAATTACGCCTTTAGCAATTGATTTATATTTACCGGCCATGTTGGTGATTGCCAACGACTTACAAACTACCATGCCAAATGTGCAAATCTCGCTCAGTATTTATTTGGCGGGTTATGCCCTGGGTATGTTGTTTTTTGGCCCGATAGCCGATGAGCTTGGTAGGCGATTACTCGCTAAGGTGGGTTTAGCGCTATTTGGCATCAGCTCATTAGCACTGGCATTTTGTACTAACATCGAATTATTTTGGTCTTTAAGGGCCGTGCAAGCATTCACTGGTGCCGCTGCGACAGTCGTAGTGCCGGGTATTATTCGCCACATTTACCGAGAGAACACCGCCAAGGGCATGTCTTATGTCTCGATGATTATGATGGTTGCCCCGTTAATTGCCCCTACTCTAGGCTCATTAATCATGGGAATTTCAACATGGCAGGTCATTTTCATCGCATTAGCTGCTTATAGTTTTGCCATTTTAGCTTTGGTGCAAATTCATTTAATCGATATTCCAATCTTTAAGAGTCAGCAACGTGGTTTGGCACTGTTCTTTAATAGTTATAAAACGGTATTTTCTCGTCGTAGTGCCCTTGCCGATATTGCCAGCTCAATGTTTGCCTCATTTGCATTCTTTTGCTTTTTAACATCGGTACCTTATGTATATCTCGATTTCTTCAAAGTAGATGAGCAATTGTTCGGTGTGTTATTCGCCTTTAACGTGCTGGCTTTAATGTTCGGTAACTTTATGAATACGCGTTTAGTGCCGCGCTTAGGCTCTCGTAAACTGTTATTTATTGGGCTAGGTATTGGCTTTGTGTCTGGTGGGGCATTGTTGTTATTCAGTGTGATGCATTTATCGCTGTATTTTATCGTTGCCACCATCGCACCATTGATGATGAGCTTGGGTATTGTCGCGAGTAATGCAGACTCATTAATACTGATGCAATTTGAGGAAAAGTCAGGCACTGCAACAGCTGTTATTGGTACCCTGAGATTCGGTAGTGGCGCTTTAGTTGGGCCTATCCTTGCTTTTGTTCACCCACAAAGTGCGATTCCGTTTTCTGCGATGATGTTCAGCGCACTGATACTTATCTTACTCGTGCAGCTTTGGCATCGAAAACAATACCAAACGAGTTAAATACTTAAACATAATTGGCAAAAAAAATGCCTGTAATTAACAGGCATTTTTTATATCTCTTTAAAGCTTATTCAGCTTCTTTCGATACCATAACCATTGCAGGGCGTAATAAACGGCCATTTAATGTATAACCTTTCTGCATTACTGCAAGAACAGTATTTGGCGCTACATCATTGCTTGGCTGAATTGACATTGCTTGATGGAATTCAGGGTTAAATTGTTCACCCTGTGGGTTAACAATTTCAACACCGAATTTTGATACCGCATCATTAAAGCTCTTAACAGTCATTTCGATACCTTCAAGCACAGGCTTAAGCTGCTCATTTTCTTTATCAGAAAACTCAATCGCACGCTCTAGGTTATCGATAACAGGTAGTAATTCGTTAGCAAACTTTTCAAGTGCAAATTTATGCGCTTTTTCTACATCTTGAGCGGCACGACGACGCATGTTCTCAACATCTGCAGCAGCACGAACAACACTGTCTTTTTGATCGTTGATCGTTTGTTTAGCCGCTTCTAATTCGCTGTGTAGTAGTGCGATTTCAGCTTCAGGGCTCATTTCTTCGCCGTCAACTTGTTCAGCCGCTTTTTCTGCAGCTTCTACTTCAGCTTGCATTTGTTCAAATTCTTCGTTTAGTTCAACTTCTTGCTCTGGTGATTTTGTCTGCTCAGACATAGCTTACATGCTCCAATTCTTTACAATTGCGGTAATTATGGGGATTGAATTAAAAGATTCAAGAGGCTGATGAGCCGATTAACTTAAATTCTTGGATGATTGCTTCTATTTGCGCTGATTTTGGACAAATTACACAAAATCGGCTCTGGTATTCATGGTTATTAAAATAAGGAACGCTGATCACCATCAACTCATTACAGTCTGTAAATGGCAATTGTTCTGTGTTTAACACCGATAACCCATTTTTAAATGCGAGTTTATCTTCAACAAAATTTAAAAACGATACACCAATGTTTAAACTGGTTTGGCAATCAACTTGGCGGTAAAGGTAGTTTTCACCTACCACAATGCTGTTGTCTGAACCGAGTTTTTGACTTAATTGCCGAGTCCATTGTGTTAAAGAGTCATGGCAATTATGTGGTGCAGTGGCTGCCATGGCCTGCATACGATATAAGCCTTCCATTAAGGTTTGCTGACTAAACACTGTATTAAGCCAAGTCGCAAACTGGTAACGAACGGCATCAGATGAGTCTTCAGGTTTAGTGATGCAAATGTTATGGCTTTGCCCTGCTCTATCGATAAGTAGAATAAGCCAATTGCTACCATCAAAATCAAGCACCTCTACTCGAAAGACCAGCTGAGAGCTGACTTGAGGTAAGCCCACACAACAACACACCTTATAACGCTGACTCAAACCATGGGCGAGCTCAACTAATTGTGCTTGCTCAGGTTGCCAATAAGTTGCGATTTCAGGCAATGCAAAGAATTCGCTGAGCCAATAATCAAACCCTGCATTGGTAGGTACGCGGCCAGCAGAAGTATGTGGCGAATAGAGTAAGCCCACTTTTTCTAGCCGAGCCATTGCATTGCGCACAGTAGCTGAGCATACCGCCATACCTTTTTGTTTGGCAATACGGGTAGAGGCAACAGGCTGACCTTCACCATTACAGTAAAGGCTCATTACAGCTGAAAAAATTTGTTGGTCACGCGGATTTAATTTCATAATTTATACATCTTGCTACTTGCCAGTGGATATTTGGGCGCAGCAAGTTTATTTCAAGTTATTTTCAAAGCATTAATTTTTAATGTAATCTAGCGATATGAAAGTTTAAGTGCAAATAACATGGATTCACCGTTTAAAACCATAGGTTTAATTGGCAAACCTAATCACAGCGGGGCAGCTGCCACACTTGCTCGCCTGCACACATTTTTGCGAGCCTTGGGTTTTGAAGTGCTAGTAGAACAGCGCACTGGCCGCCAACTTGAAGACCTTCCCCGAGAAAACCTAGTTAAATTGGTTGATTTAGGTGAACGTGCAGACTTAGCCATAGTCGTCGGCGGTGATGGCAATATGCTTGGCGCAGCTCGAGTTTTAGCGCGTTTTGATGTTGCCGTAATTGGTGTAAACCGTGGTAATCTAGGCTTTTTAACTGATTTAAACCCAGAAGGTTTCGAAGCCAGCCTTGAACAAGTATTAAGTGGCCAGTTCCTCGAAGAAAAACGCTTTTTGCTTGAAGTTGAAGTATATCGCCATGCCGAACTCAAAAGTGCAAACTTGGCAGTGAATGAAGCAGTACTTCATGCTGATAAAGTTGCCCACATGATTGAGTTTGAGGCCTTTATCAACAACGACTTTGTATTCTCGCAACGCTCAGACGGTTTAATTGTCTCAACACCTACAGGCTCAACTGCTTACTCATTATCAGGCGGCGGGCCTATTTTGACCCCTGAGCTCAATGCAATTTCACTTGTGCCTATGTTCCCGCATACATTATCAAGCCGCCCTCTTGTGGTTGATGCCGACAACGAAGTGCGTTTAAAGCTCAGTCTTGAAAATACCGACAGCCTACAAGTTAGTTGTGACAGTCATGTGGTTTTAGCTGTATTACCTGGCGATGAAGTGGTGATAAAGAAAGCAGATAAGCGTCTGCGTTTGATTCACCCAAAAGAATACTCTTACTACAATGTATTAAGGAAAAAGTTAAACTGGGGAAGCCGCTTATTTTAAGCGGCTTTTTTTATCTCAATTGATTGCCAAGGCAGATTGAATAGCGCAAAATAATCAAACTTAATGCTGTAATTTTTTAAGGATTCTAAGGCGAAATGAGCTATATCGTTTTTCTTGCTCTGTTATTACTGATCACCTTGCTAGGTTGTTACTGGATGGTTGAGAGCAACCGTCGTAAGGCTATTGAAGCTGAAAAAAAACGTTTTAATCAACGAGTAAAAGAAATCAATAATGATTTTAAAGATAAGTTAATTGATTTCAGCGAGAGTAAAATCATTCGTCCGAAGAACATCTCGCGTTTGAGCATGATCACTAGCAATTACTTTGTTGTACAAGCCCATAACGAAGAAAACCTCACATATCTTGAATACATTAGCGATTTACTGCTCAATACTATCATTATGGAAGCCAGTAAAGCACAAAGCCCAGAACAGATTGATCAGCTTGCAGACAGGTTACAGTATTTCATAGCTGAATTACCTTACAATGGCATTGAATATAACAAAGCGTTTTACCAAGAGTCCCTTCCATCACTCATTGAAGTAATTAAATATCAGCCCCCAGCCGATTTACAAGACGATCAGCCGCCAGCCCAGAGCACACAAGCGTCAGATGATTTCACACCAGAAAATCAATTGTCAGAATTAAGCAAAGCTTAAAAATTTAATTTGCAAAACCCGAAAACACTGTATAAATTAACAGTTAATTAGCTGGATGGATAAACAGTATGTTAATCGGGTTAGAAATTAAAAACTTTGCCATTGTAAGTAATTTAAGTACTGAGTGGCACAATGGTATGACAGCCATTACAGGTGAAACAGGTGCGGGTAAATCAATTGCAATTGATGCCCTCTCTTTATGTTTAGGTGAACGCGCTGATGCTGGTGCCGTTCGCCCTGGTACTGATCGTGCAGAAATATGCGCACAATTTGATATTAGCAAACTCCCTCTTGCCCAACACTTTTTAGAGCAACATTTACTCTCAAACAACGAAGGCGAATGTTTACTACGCCGTGTTATTTGCAAAAATGGCCGTAGCAAAAGCTATATTAATGGCAGCTCAGTTACTGCTGCACAGTTAAAAGAGTTAGGTCAGTACTTAATTTCTATTCACGGGCAACATGCCCATCAACATTTATTAAAAGCTGAACACCAGCTACATCTGCTTGATGCCTATGCCGGCCACAATCAGTTATTAGCTGATGTTAAAGAACGCTTTAAAGCCTACCAAGCCTTACTTAAAGAATTTAACCAGCTTGAACAACAACAGCAGCAACAGGCAGCTCAAAAGCAATTACTTGAGTATCAAGTAGCCGAACTAGATGAATTTGCTCTGCAACCGGGTGAATTTGAAGAGATTGAAGCTGAGCATCATAAACTAAGCCATAGCCAGACTATTTTAGAGTCATGCCAACGTGAGCTACAACACTTATACGAAAGTGATGAGCAAAGTGCGTGTTCATTATTGCAACATAGTGCTCAACAATTTGCAGAACTAGCAAGCTACGATGAGAGCTTATCTAGCATAGCATCACTACTGAGTGAAGCTGCCGTTCAAGTTGAAGAAGCAAGCCGCGAGATACGCAGCTATGTTGATGTTACCGACTTAGATCCCGCGCGCTTAGACGAAGTTGAAACTCGTTTAACAGGTGCTATGGATCTTGCCCGTAAACATCACATAAAGCCAGAAGAGCTTGTTGAATTTCATCAATCAGTTGCCGAAGAATTAGCATCAATTAGTTATAACAGTGACCGCCTTGTTGCACTTGAAAGCGAAATCAGCGATGCCCTTGAGCAATACAAACAAGCAGCTCAACTATTAAGTGAAAGCCGCCATAATTATGCGGATACGCTTAATCAGTTAATTAGTGATAGTATGGCGAATTTATCGATGGAAAACGGTAAGTTTGCTATTGATATTCAACAAGCTAGCGATAAAGCACCAAGTGCAATGGGTTTTGATACTGTGTCGTTCTTGGTATCGACCAACCCGGGTCAACCGCTACAAGCACTGTCTAAAGTGGCCTCTGGTGGTGAATTATCGCGCATTAGTTTAGCTATTCAGGTAATTATTGCTCAGCGTGTTACAACGCCGACCCTCATTTTCGATGAAGTTGATGTAGGTATTTCTGGCCCTACTGCTTCTGCAGTCGGCAAGCTTTTGCGCCAATTAGGTAAATCAACCCAAGTTATCTGTGTGACTCACTTGCCTCAAGTTGCAAGCTCTGGACATCAGCAATTTTTTGTAGCCAAAGAAATTGCAAACGGCGAAACCTTTACACAAATGAATAAACTTTCAAAAGATGGCCGTATCGATGAAATTGCCCGACTACTTGCTGGCGACAACATCAGTAAAATGGCAAGAGCGAATGCCAAAGAACTAATTAGCGCACATGCATAAGTTGATAATTAATACTGTTGAGAGTTTAAGTTGGTTAGAGTTTAGAAATGAATACTAAAAATATGTTTACCGCTTTAGTGCTTGGCTTGATTGCACTGATTTCAAGTCATTCACAGGGGGCAACAGCTGATTCAGCTTATCAAGGTGCGCAATTAATTGTTATTTTATTTGAATGTATTTTAATTGCTCTCCCGACTACCGCATTTTTGTTGGTTATTTGGAGTCGTTGGAAGCATTTACGTTTTAAGCAGTTGCTACAAACTGCGTTAAATTCATCTTTGGTATTAATGCTAATTAGCATGCTAGCAGTTAATCAATTAACACAAAGCATATCGTCTTTGTTGATTGTTTTAGCTGTCAGCCATACATTGCTTGTTGGTGTTAATTATTTACTTGTTAAGCAGCACACTAATAGAGTGAAAAGCACCCTCACAGGCTGTTGGTAAAAAATCATAGTTAAATATAAAAATCGCGAAGCAAAAATACTTCGCGATTTTTTAGAGTCATTTATATATTAAACTTACTCAATTTCACTCGCGAAATTAATTAAGTTCATAAATAAACGCTCAGTCATGCTTGAAACACCTGTTCCATCAGTATAATTACCCTCTTTATTCTGCGAGTTAACTATACCGTTATCAGATAATAGAATGTCGCCAGTTTCAGAGTCCAACACAATCGTAGGCAAGCCATCTTGATTGACTGCTAATACTTGTGTACCTGCCGGCATCACAGAAAAATACCCTCTCGCACCACCTGCTTGATTGAAACTAGTTACACCGCCAAATGGGCCTGCAAAAATAGCTTGCTGAGCTTGAGTACTTACACCATCAGGATTTTGTGTATTTGGACCATCGACATAGCCATCACGAGTAACCGTATAACCCCACTTTGCATACACTTTTTCATTCGGCATATCAGAATCAGCTGCTATGATGGTTACATTTCCTGATTTTTTTGACCAATTATAAAGCTCTTGAATTTCTGTATCTGTGAAGTCTGTATTATAGAAACTTCCCATGAAAAAGATATCTGTGTCGTAAGAGTCGATAGCTGCTTCAGTAATAGAATTTGCAGCAGCAAAGTCATGATTAATCGACAGTGTTTTATTTACAATTCCACCTTCGCCAAAATTTGCAGAGCTCATTAGTTTTGCAACAGGTTTGTCGAATAAATAAGCATTCATTGTATAATTTTGCCAAGTTGCTTCCCGCTCTTTATCGATACTCGTGATAACAAACGACTCAGCTCCTGTACTACAGGTTGGCTGGGCGTAACACGCAACCGGTTTTAATGTGTTTACCGTTAAATCATTTATACGCACCGGGTAAGTCCCCATTGCACAGGTTTTACCCGTTTCAATCGACGCTTTATAAAGTTTAGTTACGTTGTAATTACCTTGATCGTTTATTACTTCGCGTGAAATAAGCAGCTCACCATTTTGGTCAAGTGCTGCACCTGTCACTGTCGTTAAACCATGCTCAGACTTTTTCGATAACTCAAGTGTAGAAAGGTCTAAAGAGAAAACGCTGGTTGCAGACACTAAATAGACTTCACCATTTTTAACAACCATATCGCCACGGAAAATATCTAAGCTACTTCCGTAACCAGTCATATTGCCTACAAACTGGGTTTCACCAGAATCTGGGTAAATAACATATAACTTACTGCCTTTAGAGCCGTAAATAACATCACGATTTGGGTCATATGCTAATCGAGTCATTGGCTTTGAACGAGCCACTTCTGCATGCTCACCTGTTTCCATGTCAACATAAGCTAATTTAGTATATTTATACTTTTCGCCTTTAATTGGTAAGTCTTTTAATTCATCATCTGATAAGTTCAAAGAGCTCGGATCTAGCTTATAAGTTAAAGCTCGGGGAGCTGATACATAATACAAACGATTACGAGTACTATCGAACGCCATTGCCGCTGAAGAAAACTTCGCTTTTGAATGAATTGCTGCAGTTTGGGCTTGTTCATCAAGCGAAAAAACAACGCCTAAATGACCTCGACCAGAGTTAATACCATAAAGCTCGCCTGTACAGCTATTTGCCGAAGCATCTGTAGCAACGGCTCCGCAAACCATCAATACAGATAAGATAGATTTTTTCATTGTATTTTCACCTGAAGAATTAACCAAAACTTTATTATTAGTAAAAATGGTAAATAAATTATTTATCACTAACCTAATTGTGTATAAATTATGTTCAAGCTAATTCTAGGCTTCAGTCTATTGAATACAATCAGAAATTTTTGATAATGGTACAAAAAGGTGAAAAATAATAACAACTCAGGTTTTACTGAATTTATTGCAGCACTATATAACTAGGTAAGATTTTGTCAGTATATTTTGTTAGCTACTAGCTCCATAATTTGCACACATTTGCTGGTTAGTATAAGAACACATTAAGCTTATTCTAACCACAAATGAAATACTCTTTACTTATCGCTACATGTTTACTCTCTTTTTCGTGTGTAGCAACCTCACTACCTAGCTCTCTATTAAATCAAGTCACTGACCTTGAGAACCAAGGCAAGCTCAGTGAAGCACTCACTATTCTTGAGCAATACAAAGATAATAATAACGCGACATCGAGCCCCGAAGTTGCAATGGCACAAGCGCCTCTTTTACGTAAACAAGGTCATTACAACAAAGCGATTGAACTGTTATCGCCATTACAAAAGCTTGCGAGTTTAAGTAAAAAAGACCAATACCACATTCAAAAAGAGCTAGGGATCAACTACCGTCGCCAAGTAAAAACAATAGAAGCAAAAAATCATTATATGGCAGCCTTAGCGCTTGCGAACGAGCTTGAGGACAAAAACCTACAAGCACAAAGCCATAGCAATTTAGGTTCACTATACGACACGCTGAATGATCTTGAACAATCAATGCATCATCAAGTAAAAGCACAAGCGTTATTAGAAAACAGCGATAATTATGAACTAGTTGCCACTAATTTTTATAACTTAGCAAACCTTGCTCACAGGCTTGATGACCTCTCTCAATCTGAGTACTTCTATAAAAAAGCACTCGAGTTTGATATTAAAACCAAAAACCAAATGAATATTGCAGATACCAGCTTACAGCTGGCCAAGCTGGTGTATAAACGAGGTGATTTAGAGCAGGCTCTCCCCTTATTAAATAACGCCTATACCCGTTTAGCCGATATCAATGCCTATGAGAATATGGCGACGGCGAAGCATACGTTGATGCAACTGTATTTGAAAATAGGCAACCAGCATATGGCGCTCAGTAGTGCAGAGTCTGGGCTCAACGCAGCGCTTAAATCTGGCTCGGCTTTAAGTAAAATTTACTCTTACTTTAACTTAATTGAATTACATTTAGCACTTAAAAACCCTGAGCTCATTGCTCTTTATTTAAATCGAACAAAAGAGTTGTTAACTGATATCAATAACCGCTTATTGAATCAAAAACAGCACGGCTATACCGCAATTTATGCTGAACTTATCGGTGATTACAAGTTAGCAACTGAGCAGCTAAAGCTTGAAAATAAACTTGCTGAGTCTTTATTTGAAGAGCATTTAAATAAAGCCGTTGAAAAGAATAAAAAGCAATTAACAGCAATCGAGCAACAGCAACGTATTGATGATGAAATTCAAAAAAACAAACTCGCAACTGCACAAATGAATAACCAGCGACTAGAAAAACAGATTTGGTTGTTATCTGCTGGTATTGTTTTGTTGTTTAGTACCCTTGCGTTAGTGCTCTATTACTTCAAGCATCGAAAAGCGTTATTTAAAGCCAAGCTTTATCAATATAACTTAATTGAAAAAGACAAAATGCTTGCTGATATCTCTCATGAATTACGCACTCCACTGAGTGTATTGAAACTGCATATAGAAGCGCTTGAGCTCGATATTCAGGAAAACCGCGATCTCGCCTACAGCAAAATTAATGGCAAGATTGCGCAACTTAATAACTTAATTTCAGATGTGTACCAGTTATCTCAAGCTGAAAACAAAACCCTTACATTGAACCTTCAACAATATAATGCCGCGCAAATTTTTGCTGAATACGAGCAAGACATGCGCCGTTATGTTTGCAGTCATCAGCTCACATTTTTTGCTGACATTGTTATTGCTAATGATGTTGAAATCACGGTAGATAAACAAAAGCTCGACCAAATCCTCAACAATATTTTTACTAATGCGTGTCTATACACAGACACGCCAGGCCATGTCCGCCTTAAAGTTCGGGCCAGCAAGCAAGAGCTGTTCATTCAAGTCGATGATACTTCCCCAGGTGTCGGTAAAGCACATATAAGCAAACTTTTTGATCGCTTATATCGTGTTGAAGAGTCTCGTAGCCGCGCATCAGGAGGTTCAGGTTTAGGGTTATCGATTTGTCAGAGTTTTGTCGAGTTGATGTCAGGTAATATTAACGCGTTACCAGGTAAGTCAGGTGGCTTATGTATCAGAATATTACTGCCTTTAGGCAATAAATAAGCCTCTCCATTTTTCCACCACAATTTATTGCTTAAATAGCACTATAAACTACTGTGGAATGGAACCATGTCAGAGTCATTAAAGCACGCTCAATGGGCAAAATCTGTTGAGCGTAAACACCGCCAAAGCAAAGTTAAAAAAACCAAAAAGTCGCCACTGCCAATTTACGCGGCCCTTGCCAGCATAATGTTAAGTGCAGGGCTCTATTATGCAAGCTACGAAAAGCCAATAGAGTACCCTCCACTATCTGAAGCTGCTAAACAACGTATTTCTCAGTTCTTTGCAAAGCAATTCTTAATGGGCCAGTGGCGCTTAAATCAAATAAAGTACTCAACTAATGCGATTCAGGTCTATGTACAAACGCCTACTGCGATAGCCCTTGAAGGTGAGGCGTTAAGCCAATATTTACATTATGCGTTGTGCCCTAGTCCTAGCAAACGCATTTGGCAAGATATTCAAGCAAGAGAATTATCAGTGTATGTGTTCAGCCATTCTATTCGAAAAGGTGAACGTACTTTGTGTAACTGATATGAAAGCGATGAACGCCAAATCAATCGATTTGACGTTCATCATAGCGATAGCCTGCACCGTAAACGGAAGCGACTATCTTAGGAGAGAACTGTAAATTCTTTAGTTTTTTGCGAATATTTTTGATATGACTGTCGATTACGCGGTCGGTAATATCAAAGTTATTGGGTTGGATATGATCAAGTATCTGCTGTCTTGAAAAAACGCGCTTAGGGGCTTTGTACAAAAGCTTAAATACGTCAAATTCCACTTTAGTTAAACCCAAAGACACGCCTTTAATCTCAACTTCAAGCGCATCTTCGTTTAAGCAAATAGTAACTGGCGTTTCAACAGTTTCATTGCCACTAGATACTGGCGCGCAGCGCCTTAAAATAGCTTTAACACGCATCACCAGCTCTGCACCGCTGAAAGGTTTACAGACATAGTCATCAGCACCATGCTCTAGCCCTTTCAACCTATCAGCCTCTTCGACTTTAGCGGTTACCATAATAATAGGCACCATAGAAAAAGCGCGGATCTGCTTCATGCACTCCACGCCATCTAAATTGGGTAACATTACATCTAGAATTATTGCATCTGGACTATTTTCTTTAACCCACGACACCACAGCACTTCCATCAGTGATGTGGTGAGTAGTAAAGCCAGATGCATTGAAGAACAACAGCACTTGTTCTGCAATATCTAAGTCGTCTTCAACGACTAATATCTGCGGCATTTTTATTTCCGTTTTATATTTTTTTTATTGTTTTTAGTTGTTGCTTCACCATCGCTTTAAGGGCGTCTGATAAGGTTTCATCTAGTAAAACCATAGTCAGAATATCGTGCAGGTCTTCACTATTCATGACCTCATTGAGTAAATCATTTTCAGATTTTGAACTTGGCTGAAAAAAGCTTAACTGCTCGTTATTTGTGTGTTCGCAAAACATTTTCTTTTTATCCATGTTGTTAGCATCAAATATTCAGATGGGCTTCTGCCTCTGATAAACATTAAAACGCAACAATATGGAGCAAATATGGAGTTAGTACGAAATAATGAATTTTTTCTGTTTAACTGTAAAATTCATTCATAGATTGTAGGTAATAAGCGTTGTTTTTTCATTATTTTTCTGAATCTTGATTTGATTCTCTAAACAGCTAAAAAATAGGCAATAAAAAAGCAAGCTCGGTAGCTTGCTTTTAAAAATGTTAAATGGCGCTTTAGAGTTAAACGTCTAAGTAATCCATAATCCCTTCAGCGGCATTTCGGCCTTCGAAAATAGCTGTTACCACTAAATCTGAGCCGCGGACAATATCGCCACCAGCAAAGATTTTAGGATTGGTTGTTTGGTGAGTAAATTCACCTTTTTCTGGTGCATTGATACCACCCCAATGATTGATTTCAACACCGTACGGTTCTAACCAATCCATTTTATGAGGTTTAAAACCAAACGCCATGAGCACTTTGGTTGCTTCAATAACATGCTCAGAACCAGCTACTTCTTCAGCACGACGACGACCATTTTCGTCCGGCTCACCAAGTTGCGTTTTCACCATCTTGACGCCAGCAACTTTACCTTGCTCGTCGACCACAATGCCTTTAGGTTGAACGTTAAAGGTAAATTCTACGCCCTCTTCACGGGCATTTTTAACTTCACGTTTTGAGCCTGGCATGTTTTCTTCGTCACGACGATAAGCACAGGTTACTTTTGCAGCACCTTGTCGAATAGAGGTTCTCACACAGTCCATTGCTGTATCACCACCGCCTAACACGACGACTTTTTCGTTCGCCATATCGATATAAGCTTGCTTATCTTCTGCATAGCCCATAACTCGATTTGTGTTACCAATTAAGAACGGCAGTGCATCAAACACACCATCAGCATCTTCGTTTTCAAGGCCTGCACGCATACTTTGATAGGTACCAACACCTAAGAATACGGCATCATATTCAGCCAATATTTCATCAAGAGTAATATCAACACCAACTTCAGTGTTTAGCTGAAATTCGACACCCATTTCAGTGAAAATTTCACGACGCTTTTGCATTACTTCTTTTTCAAGTTTGAATGAAGGAATACCAAACGTAAGAAGACCACCGATTTCTGGGTGACGATCAAACACAACAGGCTTAACACCGTTACGTACTAAAATATCCGCACAACCTAAACCAGCTGGACCTGCACCAATGATAGCCACTTTTTTGTCAGACCATACCACATACGACATATCTGGTTTCCAGCCCATTTTAAATGCCGTATCAGTGATGTACTTTTCGATATTGCCGATAGTGACAGCACCAAACTCTTCTTCAAGTGTGCAAGAGCCTTCACACAAGCGATCTTGTGGACAAACTCGTCCACACACCTCTGGTAAGCTATTTGTACGGTGAGACAGCTCTGCTGCTTCTAAAATACGGCCAGTACGAATGAGCTTTAACCATTGTGGAATATAGTTATGTACTGGGCATTTCCATTCACAGTACGGGTTACCACAATCTAAACAGCGATCTGCCTGTGAGTTAACTTGTGTCTCAGAAAACGGCTCGTAGATTTCTACGAAAGATTGTTTACGTGCTGAAATTGGCTTTTTACGCGGATCAACACGTTGTACATCGATAAACTGGTATACATTTTCGCTCATACTACCCCCTTACTGAGCCTGAACACGAAGCTCTGCGCTGCTGCGCGCTCGGTGTCCGAGTAAACTTTTTACATCACTAGATTTTGGCTTAACTAATTTAAACATTGGCATGTATAAATCGAAGTTAGCTAAAATCTGCTCAGCGCGGTTTGAGCCTGTAAGCTCTAAATGCTCAGCAATAAGCCCGCGTAAATGTTCTTGATGTGACGCCAACCCTTCAAGCGTTACAATCTCAACAAGCTCAGGGTTAATGCGTTTTTCAAAGTCATTGCCTTCATCAAGAATATAGGCAAAACCACCTGTCATACCTGCACCAAAGTTGATACCTACTTTGCCAAGTACGCAAACCACACCACCTGTCATATATTCACAGCCGTTGTCACCAACACCTTCTACAACCGCTTGTACGCCTGAGTTACGCACTGCAAAACGCTCACCAGCGCAGCCTGCAGCAAATAATTTACCGCCCGTTGCACCATATAAACAGGTATTACCGGCAATGGTTGCTTTGTGGCTTTCGAATGATGAACCCAGCGGCGGGCGAATTACTAGCTTACCGCCGGCCATGCCTTTACCAACATAGTCATTGGCATCACCAACGAGTGTCATTTCAAGGCCACCAGCATTCCACACACCGAATGATTGACCCGCTGTACCATGAAGCTCAATAGAGACAGGATCAGCAGCCATACCTTGGTTACCATGTTTAGAAGCGATATAGCCAGACAACATAGCGCCCACTGAGCGGTCTGTATTGCAAATACGGTTAACCAGTGAGATACCCGATTTTTCGTCAATTGCTTGCTTGGCTTTTTCAAGCAAGGTTTCATTTAGCTGACCTAAGTAGTGCGAGCTATTAGGCACACTACAATACAAGGTTTCACCCGTTGGATTGTTTGGTACAGCAATAACAGACGACAGATCGACTTTCTTTTGTTTCTCTGTGTTGCCTTCAATTGCTTCAAGTAAGTCCAAACGACCAATTAAATCTGTTAAACGAGTAACACCTAAACTTGCCATAATTTGGCGAGCTTCTTCGGCTATGAACTTAAAGTAGTTCATCGCCATTTCTGGCAGGCCATGATAATGCTTTTGGCGCAGCGTATCGTCTTGCGTTGCAACACCGGTAGCACAGTTATTTAAGTGACAAATACGTAAGTATTTACAACCTAGTGCCACCATAGGGCCAGTACCAAAGCCAAAGCTTTCAGCACCTAAAATAGCCGCCTTAATAATATCTAAGCCTGTTTTCAGACCACCATCTGTTTGTAGGCGAATACGGTGACGTAAACCATTTTCTACCAGCGCTTGCTGGGTTTCAGCAAGACCAAGCTCCCAAGGGCTACCTGCATACTTAACAGAAGTAAGCGGGCTTGCACCTGTGCCACCGTCATAACCAGCAATGGTAATTAAATCGGCATAGGCTTTAGCTACGCCAGTTGCGATAGTACCTACACCCGGCTCAGAAACGAGTTTCACCGAGATCAGTGCATCTGGGTTTACTTGTTTTAAATCGAAAATAAGCTGGGCTAAATCTTCAATCGAGTAAATATCGTGATGCGGCGGAGGCGAAATCAAGGTCACACCTGGCACTGAGTAACGTAATTTTGCAATATACGGCGTTACTTTTTCACCCGGTAATTGACCACCCTCACCTGGTTTTGCACCTTGCGCCACTTTAATCTGAATGACATCAGCGCTACGCAAGTAATGTGGTGTAACACCAAAACGGCCCGAAGCAACTTGCTTAATACGTGAGTTTTTCTCTGTGCCGTAGCGAAGCTTGTCTTCACCACCTTCACCAGAGTTTGAGCAACCACCTAAGCGGTTCATTGCAATCGCGAGTGCTTCATGCGCTTCTGGCGATAATGCACCAATACTCATTGCTGCTGAGTCAAAACGTTTGTAAAGCTCAGTTGCAGGTTCTACGTCATCAACACTCACACCTGTATCAGGAATTTTCACCGCCAACATGTCACGTAAATTGGTGATCGGACGGTTATTTACTAAATCAGCATATGCCAAGTAGTCTTTATAATCCCCAGAGCGCACTGCTTTTTGTAGTGTTTGAATTACATCTGGGTTATAAGCATGGTACTCACCACCGTGAACATATTTTAATAAGCCACCATGACTTAATAACTTACGTTTACTAAATGCCAGTTTATGAAGTTTACGTTGGTCATCATCAAAATCAGTGAAACACGCCCCTTTAATACGACTAGCTACACCGTTAAAACAAGTTTCTACAACCGCATCTGATAAACCAACTGCCTCAAATAACATTGAGCAGCGGTACGAAGCGACAGTACTGATACCCATTTTCGACATGATTTTATACAGACCCTTATTAATTGCATTACGATAAGCAAGCGTTACTTCGCAATAGCTCTTGTTCAGGGTCTTTTTGTCACTCATTGCAACTAATGATTCATAAGCAAGGTAAGGATAAATTGCCGTTGCACCAAAACCAAGTAGTACCGCAAATTGATGCGCATCACGTACACTACCTGATTCGATGATGATATTAGATTCACAACGTAAGTTATTATCGACTAAACGCTTTTGAATTGAGCCAACCGCCATCGCAGCCGGGATCGGTAAATGCGTTTCGCTAAAGTTACGATCACTTAAAATAAGCATGACACAGCCTGACGCTGCTTTTTCTTGTGCTTCATCACAAATACGTGTGATTGCGTTTTCTAAGCCTTCTTCTAATGTGTAAGTGATATCAATTTTACAGTAGCTGTAATGCTCATCGTCAGCATTGATCAGCTGCTGCATATCAGCGTACATCAAAATCGGCGTATCAAACTGTAAACGCTTAGCGTGGCCGGTTGTTTCGTTAAATACGTTTTGCTCACTACCAATACACGTCGCCAGTGACATCACGTGATTTTCACGAAGCGGATCAATTGGTGGGTTGGTTACTTGCGCAAATTTCTGTCGGAAGTAATCGAACAGTGAACGATGACCCTCTGACAGTACCGCAAATGGCGTGTCATCACCCATTGAACCTGTTGCTTCTTGACCATTTTCACCCATAACACGAATTACGCTATCAAGCTCTTCGTTGGTGTAGCCAAACATTTTTTGATACTTAAGCAGTGTTTCGTCATCAAAAGAACGATTACCCGCATCTTTTTCAGATAACTGTTCAAATGGCGTTAAACGCTTAACGTTTGCTTCAAGCCATGCTTTATATGGATGGCGTGACTTAAGATCTTGGTCAATCTCATCTGAATGCCAAATTTTACCTTGATGAGTATCAATTACTAATAACTCACCAGGGCCAACACGGCCTTTCTCAACCACTTCGTCTGGCGCGTAGTCCCAAATACCTACTTCTGAGGCAAGGGTAATAAAACCATCTTGAGTGATGACATAGCGCGCAGGGCGTAAACCGTTACGGTCAAGATTACAAGCGGCAAAACGACCGTCAGACATTACAATACCAGCTGGGCCATCCCATGGTTCCATATGCATTGAGTTAAAGTCGTAGAATGCACGTAGGTCATCATCCATAGCACGGTTTTTTTGCCATGCTGGCGGCACAAGCATACGCATTGCACGGAATAAATCCATGCCACCGGCTAAGAACAACTCAAGCATATTATCTAAGCTTGAAGAGTCAGAGCCGCTTTCGTTAACGAATGGTGCTGCAGATTGCAAATCAGGAATAAGTGGTGAGGCAAACTTATACGCACGGGCACGAGCCCATTGGCGGTTACCTTGAATCGTATTAATTTCACCATTATGCGCTAAATAGCGGAATGGTTGCGCGAGCGGCCAACGAGGTTGTGTATTAGTAGAGAAGCGTTGGTGGAATACGCAAATCGCACTAGTCATGCGAATGTCAGCTAGGTCTAAATAAAAGTTAGGTAAGTCTACAGGCATCATTAAGCCTTTATAGACAGTAACTAAACCAGATAAGCTAGCAATATAAAAATGTTCATCGTTTTCGAGGCGCTTTTCAGCACGACGACGCGCTACATACAAGCGACGTTCTAAATCTTTTGGACGCCATCCTTCTGGTGCGCTAACAAAAATTTGCTCAAAGCCTGGTAATTGTTTTTTTGCAATTGGCCCTAAACATGACGCATCAGTCGGTACTACACGCCAGCCTTGAATGCTCAAGGTTTCTTTTTCGAGTTCTTCACTCAACACATCTTTAGCTGTTTGCGCAAGTACAGGATCGGCATTTAAAAATACCATGCCAACGGCGTAGTTCTTTCCTAGGTGCCAATCATGTTCGCTGGCAATAGCACGAAAGAAACTATCAGGTTTTTGCATTAATAAACCACAGCCATCACCTGTTTTACCATCAGCAGAAATACCCCCACGGTGTTCCATGCGATCTAAGCCAGTGATTGCTGTTCGAATCAAGCGGTGACTCGCCTGACCATTGACCTGGGCTATTAAGCCAAAGCCACAATTATCTTTTTCTAATTTTGAGTCGTATAACATAGACCCCTCCCCTTGCTACAACGACTAGCGGTTCAGTCTTTTGTGACAGTGCTAGCAGACGAACAAAACTATCGCCAAATACCTCATGAGTCAATAGAGTTTTGAATACATATTCATATTCATGAATATTTCTCACTTAAAGCACTTTTTAAATTCTATGCTATTTTTTTACATTTAGTCGTATTTTACCCGTTATTTTTTTATGACACTGGTGTCAAATTTAACAACTTGTAAAAAAATAATCTAAAAACCGGCCGCTTTACGTTAACGTAAACTGCGCCTTATTTTGAATAATTATTCACCTTATGAATATCAATGCAGTTTTTGACGTGGTCTCGCCTAGCCTAACTGCATCATTATTTACTCTTGGCTTTAGCATAGTTACAAACTATGTATCTGAGCAGACTACCTTAGTCGCAATGACTGAGTTCTTTACCCTTGCGTCAACAATCAGCAATTTAAAAGTGTCCGCTGCGGACACTTTTTCTGTCCGCGGACAGACTTCAATTCACCAATTAATAATAAAACCATTAAAAATCAATACATTAAAAATTGGCACGCTACTGGTATAGATAAGACATCAGCGAAATTGAGGATTTCAAAATGTTCACTATCAGTTTGTTTATGGCTTCTCCACTTACCATGCTTGCCGTTGGCTTCATGATTGTGTGTTTTGAGAATCGTAAGGAGTTATGATGATTAAGGATACCAGTGCCCAAGATATTACCGTGGCTAAGAAAAACACCATTAAAAAGCCACTAATAATTGCTGCAGGTGTAATACTTGTTGGTGCGCTTGGCTTTCAAGCATTGTTTGCCAGTAACGATGGCAGCATTTCGGTTGATGCAGCAAGCCTACAAATTAGTGAAGTAAGCCAAAAGACACTCACCAGAGATGTAGCAGCGAGCGGTAAAATCGTTGCAGCTAATGCGCCAAAGGTTTATAGCCCAGAACGCGGTTTTGTCGATTTAAAAGTAAAAGCCGGTGACAGCGTTAAAGTAAATGAAGTGATCGCAACCGTAACCAGCCCAGAGCTAACCAACGAGCTAAAACAACAACAATCAGTATTAGCGCGATTAGAAGGCGAATTACAACGCAAGCAACTTGAAGCGCGTAGACAAAAGTTGAGCCTGACTAAAGCACTAGATTTAGCGCAAGTTGAACTCAATGCCGCAGATAGAGAAAACCGCCGAGCTAAAATCTCAATCGAAAAACATTTAATTAGCCAAATAGATTTAGAAAAAGCCGTTGATGACTTAGCCCGTGCCAAGCTTTCATATAAGCACGCCGAGCAAGAAGTCAGCTTAGCTAAAGATACCCTCGCATTTGAGCTAAAAGCAGCAGAGCGTGATCTGGCACGTCAGCAACTGATTGTTGATGACTTACTAAGACAAGTAAATGAACTCACTATTACCGCTAGTGTAAGCGGCATTGTGGGTAACTTATTAGTGCAACAAAAAGAAGCGGTCACACAAAGCCAACCATTAATGACATTGGTCGATTTAAGTAACTTTGAAGCAGAACTGCAAGTACCAGAAAGCTACGCCAATGAGCTGGGTCTTGGTATGCAAGTTGAGCTTACTTTGGGTGCTCGTCATGTCACAGGCACCCTATCGGCTATTTCACCTGAAGTGAATAACCGCGAGGTCACAACCCGGGTACGCTTTGACAATGAGATTTCGGGCATTCGCCAAAACCAACGCTTAACCGCACGTATTTTACTAGAGAATCGCGACGATGTATTGCAAGTGAAACGCGGCGCATTCTTACAACAAGGTGGCACCCATGCTTATAAAGTTGATGGTGACATGGCTTATTTAATCGATATAAAAACCGGTGCAAGCAGTATCAATGCTGTGGAGATAATTGAAGGTGTAGAGCCTGGCGATAAGTTAATTATCTCAAACTACGATCGCTTTAAAAAAGCACCCACACTGGTTTTACGCTAACAAATAAAAGGAATAATCAACATGCTTACAATGAACAACATCAGCAAAGTGTATCAAACAGATATGGTACAAACGCATGCCCTTCGCGACTTTAATCTACAAGTTGAAGAAGGTGAATTTATTGCCGTAACGGGCCCAAGTGGCTCAGGTAAAACCACATTTTTAAACATCGCCGGTATGTTGGAACCATTTAGCGAAGGCCAATACATGTTAGACGGTATTGATGTGGGTAAGCTAAACGACAACCAGCGTGCAGATCTTCGTAATCAAAAAATTGGTTTTATTTTCCAAGGATTCAACCTAATTCCAGATTTGAACCTCTATGAAAATATTGAAGTACCACTGCGTTATCGTGGTATTAAGGCCGCCGATCGTAAGCGCCGAATTGAGCAATGCCTAGAGCAAGTTGGTTTAGCATCACGCGCTAAGCACTTACCGCAACAACTTTCTGGTGGTCAACAACAACGTGTGGCTATTGCCAGAGCCCTTGCTGGTGAACCGCGCTTTTTACTTGCCGATGAGCCAACTGGTAATTTAGATAGTTTAATGGCGCGTCAAGTGATGGAGCTACTTGAACAAATCAACCGTGATGGCGCAACCATCATCATGGTTACTCATGATCCTGAACTTGCCCGCAGAGCACCACGTAACATCCAAGTTGTTGACGGCCAACTCGCTGACTTCACCTTGTATCAAGGCACTCAAAACCTTAAAGCGGCTGGAGTGTAACCATGTTCCTTCATTATTTAGATTTAAGCTGGCGCAGCTTTAAGCGCACGCCACTTGTGAGCTTTTTAATGGTATTGGCCATTGCTATTGGTATTGGCGTAACCATGACAAGTTTATCTGTGTATCACATGATGTCGGCAGACCCTATTCCTGAAAAAAGTAGCGACCTTTATTCTGTACAGTTACAAACCATGGATGAAGGCCGTACGTGGTGGACAGTCGATAACATGCCACTGCAATTAACCTATCAAGATGCCGTTAACCTTAACCAGGCCAAAGCAGGTGGTAAACGTGTCACTATGGTTAGAACGGGTTTTTCGGTTTATTTAGACTCAGATAAAGTTAAACCATTTATTGGTCAAGCACGCCTAACCACGCCTGATTTTTTCGATATGTTTAACCTATCTTTTATTTACGGTGGGGTTTGGAGCGCGCAACAAGAAGCCGATGCAGCCCCTGTTGTGGTGATCAATAAAGAATTAAACGACAAACTATTCGCAGGTGAAAACCCTGTCGGCAAAATGGTGTACCTCGATGATGCCAGCTACGAAGTTATTGGCGTGATTGATGATTGGGATATCACCACCAAATACTATGATCTGAACAACGGTGCATTTAATAAGACCGAGCAACTATTTTTACCATTTAGCCTAATGAAAGCCCGAGAGCTTGAAAACTGGGGTAATACCAATGGTTGGAAGCACGAAAAAACCAATACCTTTAACGACAAGCTCAATTCTGAAATGGTGTGGTTACAATTTTGGGTTGAACTAAAAACCCCCGCAGAAAAGCAAGCTTACCAAGACTTTTTAATGGCCTATATGCAAGAGCAACAAAAGTTAGGTCGTTTTAACCGCGAAAAATTAACCGCTACCTTACGCGATGTAAATGAGTGGATGCAGTACAACAATGTCGTTAGCGAAGACAATGAAATTCTGGTTGGCCTAAGCTTTATGTTTTTAGCGGTATGCCTTGCCAACATTTTAGGTTTATTACTAGCGAAGTTTTTACGCCGCGCTCCTGAGGTTGGTGTACGCCGTGCATTAGGTGCCAGCAAACGCCAAATATTCTTTCAACATATTGTTGAGGTTGCCATGTTAGGTTTCTTAGGTGGCATCTTGGGTATTATTTTGGCGCAAGTAGGTTTGTTAGGCGTACGCCAAAGCTATAGCTACTACCAAAGCTTAGCCACTATGGACTTAACCATGCTACTTAGCGCACCAGTGATTGCAATTAGCACTTGTGTGATAGCGGGTCTATATCCTGCTTGGCTGGTATGTAAAACCAACCCTGCTATTTATCTTAAGAGCCAATAAGGAAGACATCCATGTTAGAAATTAAACCTATCTTTCACGCCTTATGCCGCTCAAAAGTTGGCGCTATTTTATTACTGATCCAAATTGCCATCACCACAGCGATTGTTAGTAATGCGGCGTTTATTATCCAAGACAGAGTTAGCTATTTAAGCCAAGAAACAGGCTACCCTGAACAAGATATTTTCGTTTTTAATGTCATGATGTTTGGCAAAGATGTGTCGCCGTCTCAGCAATATGAGCTTGATGAAGAAATGCTTCGTCAAATACCTGGGGTAGTCGATGCTGCTTATTCGAGTAACACACCGCTTTCGGGCAGTGGTTCTTCGTCAGATTTTAGTTTAAAGCCAGCACCTGAAGAGAGTAAATCAGCCCGTACTTCTTACATGTTTATCGATGAACATGGCATCAATACCTATGGTGTAAAACTCATTGCTGGGCGTAACTATACCGAAGACGAAGTGATCGTCACCGATAACTATGATGAGCTTTCAAAAGTAACCGTTGTCACTAAAACCCTACTCGATGAGCTGTTCCCCGACGGTAATGGTTTAGGCCAAACAGTCTACTTTGGTGACATTCCAATGAAAATAATTGGTGTTATTGATCTAATGAAAGGCCCATGGCTTAAAGATAGCCGCCCAGATAACGTAGCACTGCTGCCTTTTATTAAGCCTGGTACAAATGCACGCTTTGTAGTTAGAACAGAGCCTGGTCAACGTCAATCGGTCATGAACCGTGTTGAAGAAGCCATGCTGAAAAACTACAACAAACGTGTTATTTCTCGCATTCGTGGCTTAGATGACGATAAAGAGTCATACATGGCAGAAGATACATTAATGATGCGCATGCTGATTGTACTTATTACTATTTTAGTGTTGGTGACGGCCCTGGGTATTTTCGGCCTAACGCTGTTCAATATTAGCAAGCGTACTAAACAAATAGGCACTCGCCGCGCTTTAGGCGCCAGAAAATCTGCCATCATCAGTTACTTCTTAGTTGAAAACGCCATGATATGTATAGTTGGTTTAGTGATTGGTGTGATTGCTGCCGTGTATTTAGGGCAATTACTGATGCAGCACTTTTCAATTGCTCAGCTTGATATTAGCTACGTACTTGCTACTGCGCTGGCAGTGTTCGCTATGAGTTTATTAGCGGTACTTGCCCCTGCAAAACGGGCTGCGAATATCTCACCGAGCATTGCAACTCGAACAATTTAGTTCTCCCAACCTATGCTACACTGGATTTAAAGTGTAGCATTCATCTTGCACCCTTATTAGGAAAATAACTAAAACAATAATATGGAAAAAATACTGATCGTCGACGATAACCCAGCCATTTTGGATGCTTTGTCGTTATTACTCGAAATTCACGGTTTTGATGTTGTTACAGCAAGTAACCCTTTTGAGGCAATTCAAGCCGTACAATACCAACGTATTGCGCTTGTTATTCAAGACATGAACTTTACCGCCGACACCACTTCCGGCGAAGAAGGCAAAGAACTTTTTTATGCCTTACGAGACATAAATCCTCACCTACCGATTATTTTGATCACCGCATGGACAGAGCTTTCTACTGCCGTTGAACTTGTCAAAGCTGGGGCGGCTGATTATTTACCAAAACCATGGGACGATGCCAAGCTACTTACTTGTGTAAATAACCTAATCGAGCTGGGTAAAGCAAAACAACAAAACGAAACCTTTACCCGCCACCAGCAAGAACGTGACGCATCTGTACAACAAGCAAATTTAGTAGGCTTGGTTTATAAAAGTACCGCTATGGAGCACATTGTTAATCTTGCGATTCAAGTTGCTAAATCGGATATTTCAGTACTGATCACAGGCCCCAACGGCAGTGGTAAAGAGCGCATTGCGCAAATAATACAGGCCAATTCATTATTAGCAGATAAACCCTTTATCACTGTTAATGCGGGTGCTTTACCAAGCGAGCTTATTGAGGCTGAGTTATTTGGTGCAGAAGCTGGCGCCTATACAGGTATTACTAAACAGCGTATTGGTCGTTTTGAAGCGGCCGATGGTGGCACCCTATTTTTAGACGAAATTGGTAACTTGACACTTTCTGGGCAAATGAAATTATTACGCATTTTACAAACCGGCGAATTTGAACGTTTAGGTTCAACACGAACACGTAAAGTGAATGTGCGGGTGATTTCAGCTACCAATGAAGATTTAAGTCATGCAATTAAAACAGGTCAATTTCGAGAAGACCTTTACTACCGCTTAAATGTAATTGAGTTAAATTTACCAAGCCTTGCCCATCGCCCTGATGATATTTTAGCTTTGGTCGCACACTTTTTACCTGAGCGCACACTGTCGCTAAGTACAGAAAAAGCCCTGCTCGCCCATAGCTGGCCGGGTAATGTTCGCGAGCTTGAAAATGCCTGTAAACGCGCTGCAGTTTTAAAACCCACAGGAGTGATTGAACTTGCTGATTTTGGCTTACAAGTTGAAACAAACACCCCAACACAAACAAGAGCTGAGCCTAACAAACAAGAGATTGAGCTTGCCATGCGTGAGTACAAAGGTGTGATTGCTAAAGTGGCTCGCCATTTTGGCTTAAGCCGCCAAGCGCTTTATCGCAGGCTTGATAAATTTAAGATTGAATACTAATGCGTTTTTCGTTTCGATATAAAATCATAACTTTGTGTATTGCAGCGTCTGCATTGCCGCTTGTGTTGGTCTGTTACTTTGCGGGCATAAGCTTGTTTTACAGCTTATTAGCCCTGCTCGCTTGCGCCTTGATCAGCGGATTTTTTGCTGCGCAATTATCAGCTCCGCTCATTGATGGCATGAACTCACTCGAAACCGGGCTGCTTAATTTTAAAGATGGTGAGCTGGCCACATTATTAGCCTATGATGGCAGCGATGAACTTGGCGATTTATGCCGGCTTTATAACCAAACCGCAAAACAGCTTCGCCAAGAAAAACAATGGATTTATCAGCGTGAGTTGATGCTCGACAAAGTACTGCAAAGCTCCCCACAAGCTGTGCTTTTGACTAACGACCAAGGCTTTATTGTGTATAGCAACCACAGTGCCCGCAGCTTACTCGATGCTAAATCAGCCCTTGAAGGCGCCAAGCTTGAAAACTTATTAGATTCAAGCTGCGAGCAATTAACGCGTGCGATACACAAAGGTGTCGATGGTTTATTTACCCTCGACAAAGCAGATCAAGAATCTCAAACTTGGCATATGGCAACAGGCCGATTATTACTTAATAATCAGTTTCATCAACTGTATGTTTTTAAACAGCTGACTCGCGAGCTAAGCCGCCAAGAAGTAGAGGTATGGAAAAAAGTTATTCGTATTATTAGCCATGAGCTTAACAACTCCCTAGGGCCAATGTCATCAATGCTTCATAGCGCGCAACTTTTAACAAAAGAAGTCGACGAGCCACGTTTAAAACGGGTATTTACCACCATTGAAGACCGCATAAAACACCTTAATGAGTTTGTACAAGGCTATGGTAAATTTGCTAAGTTACCCACCCCTCAACTATCAACGATTAACTGGCCGACGCTGATTGAGCAGTTAAAAAGTCAGTGGCAGGTCGAGGTATCACTTGATGAGCGTGTAACAACTGACGCTGATCACACACAGCTCGAACAATTACTTATAAACTTATTAAAAAATGCCTATGAATCGGGTTCAAACCCCGAAGATGTCAGCTTAACTGTGCAACAAGAAGCAAGTGGCACACACATCACAGTGAGTGATAAAGGTAAAGGCATGAGTGAAGCTGTAATGGCTAACGCACTTATTCCCTTTTACTCAACCAAAGCAACAGGCAGCGGTTTAGGGTTAGCACTTTGCAGGGAAATAGTTGAAGCACATCACGGGCAAATTAGCTTACATAACCGCGAGCAAGGTGGTTTAAGCGTGCATGTTTTGCTGCCAGCTTGATAAATTTGATATAACAAAAGCCGCAATCAGCGGCTTCTTTCCACACTAAATATAATTATTCAGCGTCTTTTTCTTTGTACTTTGCTGCTGTTTCAGTGATTAGTGGCTGTAATTCACCACGTTGAAACATTTCGATGATAATGTCACAACCACCGATAAGCTCGCCTTCTACCCATAGTTGTGGGAAAGTTGGCCAGTTTGCGTATGCAGGTAACTCTGCACGGATATCTGGGTTAAGTAGAATGTCAACGTAAGCAAACTGCTCACCACACGCCATAAGTGCTTGTGATGCTTGTGAAGAAAAACCACAGTTAGGTAACTTTGGTGATCCTTTCATGTAAAGAAGGATAGGATTTTCAGAAATTTGCTGTTTAATTTTATCGATGGTTTCCATTTACAACCTCAAAAAAGACATTGGCTTACTACATTGGCCTTGAAAAAGTTTCACTGTGGCCTCAGATATATAACTTAAAATCGGCATTCGTAGCCACAATTTTAAATAGTCTTTAGCAATAGCATTGCTGTTTGCTAAAACTTGAGTAAAATACTCAACAATTATAGTAACACTATAATACCACTTGGTATAGGGAAGTACGCGGTTTACCTTGCTATTACCTATAACTGAGTGGACTATCAACCAAGAAGATGGAGATAAAAAATGGCATTTGAACTACCGTCACTACCATACGCAATCGATGCATTAGAGCCACATATTTCAAAAGAGACTCTAGAGTTTCACCACGGTAAACACCACAACACTTACGTTGTGAAATTAAACGGTCTGATCCCAGGCACAGAATTCGAAAACAAATCTCTAGAAGAAATCGTATGTTCTTCAGAAGGTGGCGTATTTAACAATGCTGCACAAATCTGGAACCACACGTTCTACTGGAACAGCTTATCTCCAAACGGCGGTGGCGAGCCTACAGGCGCAATCGCTGACGCGATCAACGCTAAATGGGGTTCTTTCGACGCATTCAAAGAAGCGTTAAACGACAAAGCAGTAAACAACTTCGGTTCAAGCTGGACTTGGTTAGTTAAACTAGCTGACGGCACACTTGATATCGTTAACACATCAAATGCTGCAACTCCTTTAACTGATGAAGGTGTTACACCAATCCTAACTGTGGATCTTTGGGAACACGCTTACTACATCGATTACCGTAACGTTCGTCCAGATTACCTAAAAGGTTTCTGGGCATTAGTTAACTGGGACTTCGCGAACGCTAACTTCGCTTAATCTTCTGTTACTAGCAGTAATCAAAAAAAGACGCTTCGGCGTCTTTTTTATTGCCAGTGCACGCCCCTTCTAAGTCGCAGCCAAGCCCTCAGCCAAAAAGCGTAATCAAGATGAGCTTTTTTCAATTAAATTCTTAATTTTCTTGCGCAAAAATTCAAAATCGTGACTAAGCTTTAATTAGCCTTTGCTTTTCTCTTAATCTAATTACACGTCATTTTAGCGGGTTTTCGGAGGTCTCTATGAGTATTTTTGAGCATTACCAATCACGATACGAAGCAGCGCAAGAAGAAGAATACAGTATTGAGGAATTTCTCGAGATCTGTAAGAAGGATAAATCAGCTTATGCCAGCGCACCTGAACGGCTATTGATGGCCATCGGTGAGCCGGAAATTATCGACACATCAACCGATGCGCGCTTAAGCAGGCTGTTCTCTAATCGCGTAGTCGCACGCTACCCTGCATTTCACGATTTTTATGGTATGGAAGATGCCATTGAACAAATCGTTTCTTATTTAAAACATGCTGCGCAAGGCTTAGAAGAATGTAAGCAAGTACTGTATTTACTTGGTCCGGTAGGTGGCGGTAAATCATCCATTGCTGAAAAGCTTAAGTACTTAATGCAGCAAGTACCTATTTACTCAATCAAAGGCTCGCCTGTTAACGACCATCCATTAGCGTTATTTGACCCAAATGAAGACGCTGAACTTTTAGAAAAAGAATATGGCATTAAACCGCGTTATTTAAAAACAGTGATGTCACCCTGGGCCGCAAAACGTTTAAGTGAATTTAATGGTGATATTAGCCAATTTAGAGTGATTAAGCGCTTCCCATCAATTTTAAATCAAGTTGCGATTGCAAAAACTGAGCCCGGCGATGAAAACAATCAAGACATTTCAGCGTTAGTGGGTAAAGTCGATATTCGCCAGCTTGAGCACTTTGCACAGAACGACCCTGATGCCTATGCCTACTCAGGTGCACTTTGTTTAGCAAACCAAGGCTTAATGGAGTTTGTGGAAATGTTTAAAGCGCCAATCAAGGTGCTACACCCACTGCTTACAGCAACGCAAGAAGGCAATTACAACGGCACTGAAGGCATTAGTGCCCTGCCATTTAATGGCATGATTTTAGCTCACTCAAATGAATCTGAGTGGCAAACATTTAAGAACAACAAAAACAATGAAGCATTTTTAGACCGTGTTTACATCGTCAAAGTACCTTATTGTTTACGTGTATCTGAAGAAGTTAAAATTTACAATAAACTACTCGAAAACAGTGAATTACATGATGCCCCTTGCGCACCGGGCACATTAAAAACACTGGCACAATTTACCACCCTTTCGCGTATTAAAGAGCCAGAAAACTCAAGTATTTATTCAAAAATGCGGGTGTATGACGGCGAAAGCTTAAAAGATACTGATCCGAAAGCGAAGTCGTATCAAGAATACCGCGATTACGCGGGTGTAGATGAGGGCATGACCGGGCTCTCTACCCGATTTGCATTCAAGATTCTATCACGGGTATTTAACTTCGATACCACTGAAGTGGCTGCCAACCCAGTGCACTTATTCTATGTTCTTGAACAGCAAATTGAGCGTGAGCAATTTACCGCCGATGTTGAAGAGCGTTACTTAAGCCACTTAAAAGGATACCTCATTCCTCAGTATGTAGAGTTTATTGGTAAAGAGTTACAAACAGCCTATTTAGAGTCTTACTCAGAATATGGGCAAAACATCTTTGACCGTTACGTCACTTATGCAGATTTCTGGATTCAAGATCAAGAATACCGTGACCCAGATACCGGCCAGTTATTTGACCGTGCAGCTCTTAACGCAGAACTTGAGAAGATTGAAAAACCTGCGGGTATTTCAAACCCTAAAGATTTCCGTAATGAGATAGTTAATTTCGTACTACGGGCGCGTGCCCACAACCAAGGCAAGAATCCGCTTTGGACCAGCTACGAAAAACTTCGCACGGTTATTGAGAAGAAAATGTTCTCAAATACCGAAGATCTGCTGCCGGTTATTTCCTTCAATGCGAAAACCTCTGCAGAAGATCAGAAAAAACACGAAGACTTTGTCAATCGTATGGTTGAGAAAGGCTATACCCAAAAACAAGTACGTTTACTTTCTGAATGGTATTTACGCGTTAGAAAATCGCAGTAAAAAACGTTTGTTTTAAGGGGGTTGTTATGGCGCATTTTATTGACCGACGCCTGAATGGAAAAAACAAAAGTACCTTGAATCGTCAACGGTTCATCAGGCGTTATAAAAAACAGATTAAAGAAGCGGTATCTGATGCCATTAATAAGCGCAGCGTAACCGATACTACTAGCGGCGAGAGTATCTCTATTCCGCAACGTGATATCAGTGAGCCTATTTTTCATCAAGGACGTGGTGGCGACCGTGAACAGATCCACCCAGGCAATGACCAATTCTCTACGGGCGACAAAATCAAGCGCCCGCAAGGAGGCGGTCAAGGTGGTGGTAGCGGCGAAGGTGAAGCCAGTGACTCTGGTGAAGGACAAGACGACTTTGTATTTTCTATTTCAAAAGATGAATACTTAGATTTACTGTTTGAAGATCTTGAGCTGCCTAACCTGCAGCAAAACCAGCTCGATAAACTGGTGCAAATGAAAACCCATCGCGCTGGTTTTTGTAACGACGGCATGCCAAGCAATATTGATATTGTTCGCTCACTACAAGGCTCGCTTGCTCGAAGAGTGGCAATGACTGCAGGCAAAAAACGTCACCTTGCTGAGCTTGAGGGTCAGCTCGCTCTGCTACAAGCTGAGCAGCAGCCAGACAAGGCGGCAATTGCTTTACTTGAACGCCAAATTGAGGAGTTGCAAAACCGCATTAAAGCAGTGCCTTTTATTGATAATTACGACTTACGTTTTCGTAATTATGAAAAGCAACCACACCCAACAAGCAAAGCTGTCATGTTTTGTTTAATGGATGTGTCTGGCTCGATGGATCAAGCAACGAAAGACATGGCAAAACGCTTTTATATTCTGCTTTATCAATTTTTAACTCGTAGCTACAAAAATATAGAGGTTGTCTATATTCGTCATCATACCCAAGCGAAAGAAGTCGACGAGCAAGAGTTTTTCTATTCTCAAGAAACGGGTGGCACCATAGTATCAAGTGCATTAAAACTGATGAACGAAATCATCGCCGAGCGCTATAACCCAGAAGAGTGGAATATTTACGCAGCGCAAGCCTCTGATGGCGATAACTGGGCTGATGATTCGCCAAACTGTGGCGAAATTTTACGTAATAAACTGTTAAAGGCGGTGCGCTATTACGCCTATATCGAAATAACTGCCCGTGCTCATCAAAGTTTATGGCGAGAGTATCAATCAATAGTGCAAACCCACGACAATTTTGCCATGCAACACATTCGTGGCGTTGAGGACATTTACCCTATTTTCCGTGAATTATTTAAAAAGAATCGTCAGCAGCAAGGCGCCGCATAGCCTTGCCAGTGAGGTAAAGTATGGCCGATGAACGTATTAGCGACGGTCCTGATTGGACATTTGATCTACTAACAGAGTATCAAACTGAAATTGAACGGGTAGCGAAAATTTATAAGCTCGATACCTACCCCAATCAAATTGAGGTGATCACTGCTGAACAAATGATGGATGCCTATTCGAGTGTGGGTATGCCGATTGGCTACAGCCACTGGTCGTATGGTAAAAAATTCATTCAAACAGAGCAAAATTATAAGCGTGGGCAAATGGGCCTTGCTTATGAAATTGTTATTAACTCAGATCCTTGCATTGCCTATTTAATGGAAGAAAACACCCTGCCAATGCAAGCCCTGGTAATGGCTCACGCCTGCTATGGTCACAACTCATTTTTTAAAGGCAATTACTTATTCAAAACCTGGACTGATGCCAGCTCAATTATCGATTACTTATTATTTGCCAAAAATTACATTGCCAAGTGCGAAGAAAAATACGGTATTACCGAGGTCGAAAACCTGATTGATTCATGCCATGCGTTAATGAATTATGGTGTAGACCGTTACAAGCGCCCGCAACGTATTTCACTTTTTGAAGAGCAAAAACGCCAACAAGAACGTGAAGACTACTTGCAATCACAAGTCAACGAGTTGTGGCGCACAATTCCTACTTCGCAGCAAGAGTCGAAAAAGCGTGAGCGCCGTTTTCCAGAAGAGCCACAAGAAAACATTTTGTACTTCATCGAAAAAAATGCGCCGCTGCTAGAGTCATGGCAACGAGAAATAATTCGAATTGTGCGTAAAATTTCGCAATATTTTTACCCACAAAAACAAACTCAAGTGATGAATGAGGGCTGGGCTACGTTTTGGCATTACACCATTTTGAACCACCTGTACGACGAAGGTAAGCTCACCGATGCCTTTATGCTCGAGTTTTTACAAAGTCACACCAATGTGGTGTATCAACCGCCTTACAACAGCAATTATTATTCAGGGATCAACCCCTATGCTCTTGGCTTTAACATGATGGTTGATATTCGCCGTATTTGTGAAAACCCAACAGAAGAAGACAAGAAATGGTTTCCGGAGTATGCCGGCAGCGATTGGTTAGAAACTCTGCATTTTGCAATGCAAAACTTTAAAGACGAAAGCTTTATTAGCCAGTTTTTATCGCCAAAAATTATTCGTGATTTTAAGTTGTTTACCATTATTGATCATGAAAAAGAGCCGACCCTCAATGTCGGCGCCATCCATGATGAAATGGGCTATCACCAGGTTCGTGAAACCCTGTCGGCACAATACAACTTAAGTAATCACGAACCAAATATTCAAGTCTATAATGTTGATATTAGAGGAGATCGTTCACTTACTCTGCGTTATGTACCGCATAACAATATTCCGTTAGCTAAATCCAAAGATGAAGTGTTAAAACACCTTTACAGGCTATGGGGCTTTAAGGTAAAACTGGAACAAGAAACCGCAACAGGTGAAGTTTCATTATTGGGTGAATGTCCAAGCAGTGATACCCGACACACAACAGAGTAGCCAAAAATGAATAAAAAAATACTGGTGATCATCGACTCTACAGCCGATGCTAAAACGTCTATATTGCATGCAAAGCAAAAAGCCAAAGGCGTGAAGCATATTGATATTGTTGCTTTTAGCTACGAAGACACCAATAACATTTTATTCTCTATTCCACCTGATGAAGCGCTCGCTATTCAAGACAAAGAGCTCGCTAAAGTCCGTGCAGCACTTGGTCCACTTATCAGTGAGCATTTAGATGATGGTAGCTATACTTTGCAAACACTGTGGCATGAGAGCCCAGTGCAGTGGCTAGCCAATGAGCTTGATACGTCAGGCTATGAAATGGTGATTAAAACTCGCCACATCGACGAAGAAACGCAATTTACAGAGCTAGACTGGCAGCTTATTCGCTTTAGCCCACTACCGCTTTATTTGGCCGCCGATAACAAGTGGCGTAACAATACCAATGTACTGGCAGCCCTTGATTTAGGCAGCGAAAAGGCGACTAAATACTGTTTAAACGAAGCAATTATCAAAGCAGGCTTAGCCTATGCTAAAGACTACGACAGCGAGTTTTACGCTTGTTATACCGTACATGTATCGCCGTTTTTACGTGATTTAGGCATTGTATTTTCAGACGAGCAAGTAATTAACGCCTTTGAAAAGCTACCTGTAGCACAGCGTACCTTAATCGAAGCGCACGACTTAAAAGACAAGCTTAAAATCAAAGCCGGTGTGGTTGAGCAAGTGATCCCAAGTGTTGCAGCTAAATTAAATGCAGACTTAGTGATTATGGGTTCGGTAGGTAATACAGGTATTAAAGGCCATTTAATTGGTAATACCGCCGAAAAAGTCATGAAGCTACTAAAAACAGATATTCTTGTTTTACCGCCACTTGGGGTTAACCCGCAAACTTAATCGGATTGTTATAAAAAAGGGGCTTATTTGCCCCTTGTTTGTTTATAAATCTGTATAAGCTGTGACCTTGTTACGGCCGTTTTCTTTTGAGTGATATAAAGCTTTATCGGCTGCTTCAACCCACTTTTCGTAGCGATCAAACTTCTCGTCGAAGCACGCAAAACCAATACTGACCGTCAGTTGAATTTGTTTGCCATCAAAGTAAATTGATGAGTTCTCAATCAGTGTTCTTAGTCGCTCAGCAAAGATATGCGCACCTTCATGATCAGTATCAAGCAAGGTTACCGCAAACTCTTCACCGCCATAGCGACCTGCTAAATCTGTTTCACGCAGAGTCTTACGCAGTAAGTCTGCAATATGACGCAGCGCCTCATCACCGCCACGATGGCCATGCTCATCGTTGACCTTTTTAAAGTGGTCAATATCAAACATTAATAAGCTGCTACATCCGCCACTGCGCACAATTCGCATATATTCTTTGCGTAGCTTTTCTTCCCAATAACCACGGTTAGTGAGCTTAGTAAGTGCATCGGTACGGCTCATTTGTTCAAGCTTGCTATTAGCTTCTTCTAGCTCTTTTTTATTCACCGCTTCATCGGTTACATCATAGATAATGATACAGATATGCGATACTTCACCTGTGGTCGTCGTCAGCGGAATAAAGGTGGCATTTTGATACATATGATCCGCTTTACCGGTAATTGGGCGGTAATTCTTAAAACGGAAAATATACGGCTGCTGCTCCCAAATAGTAAACGAGCGATTATTTAGAATGAACACAGACTCAGATTTGCTGCGAAACCATTTTTCATCGATTGATGGAAATAAGTCAAACAGGTCTTTATCTTTCACCGCGCTTGGCAATAAGCCGGAATGGTTTTCCATAAACCCATTCCAGATGCATACTTTGTAGTCTCTATCGAGCACCACTAGGCCTACATCAACGGTATTAAACATATCCATTAACCAATGGAGTTCATTCATATTAAAATCGGCTGCAGGCATAGTTTAGTCTTCTAATAAATAAGCTACTTTGTACTTAAGGGTTTTTAATGAGTCCTCGGTGAACAGCAACATCAAATCACAGTTAATATTATGATTTTCGATGCCATAGCTGATCTCAATCGCCAGCGTTCGTTGCCAGCGAGATTTATTGGCTTTTACTAAATCGGTCACATCACAATGCTGTCCTAGCACCACAGGGTGACCTTGGCTAAAACGCATATCGAGCTGTTTAGAAAGCCCTGATAAAATCGCGCCAATTAGAATATTGCTGACATCCATCAGCAGCTCAAGCTCAACTTTATCGTTAAGCTCGCCTTCGTAATTCATTAGTGACGCAATTTCTTTAAAACTTGAATCATTTAGCAGTAATAAGGCTTCACCAGATACACCACCGCCGATAAAACCTTGGCACACACCGGATGTCGTAGCATTCGCATCAATCGAGCGTAGAGCCATATCTAGCTCATTTACCTCTAATACATTTACATTAGGAATAGGAAGCTTTACGAATACATTAAGAAGACGCGCTAGTAAGTCCCCTGCTTGCCCCATAGCCACGTTTGTGAGCTCTTGATAGATGTCACGTACATCAGGGTCAACTTGCTCACCTAGCTTATTAGCAAGGCGTTCACGCATGGCTTTATCTTTAATACCATGGTGCTCGATGATATTAGCTAGCTTTTCTGCAGAGCAAGGTTTTTGAATAAAGTCGATAGCGCCTAACTCAAGCACACGTTGGTGAGCGTTAGGCTGAATATCGCCAGACACAACCACGGTGAGAACATGAAGGTCTTGTTCTTGAATGGCTTGAAGTACTTCGTAGCCATCCATTTCAGGCATGTTTAAATCGAGAAAAAGTATTTCAGGCTGAATTTTTTTGATTTGCTCAATACAGTGAACACCGTCTTCAGCAAACTCAACTTTAATATCCCAATCATCGGGTAAAGAGCGCGCTAATTGTCGACGAGCTAACTTTGAATCATCACAAACTAATACCGATGTTGACATACTCTCTCTCTAAATCCGTACTTTTTAACTAGACGCGAATTAGCCTAGCAACTTTATTCTTATTTTTATATATAAAAAATAGGGTCACGAACACATGTTAATCAAACTACTGGTTATTTACAATTTTAAATTGTACTAATCCTTGGAGCCACCTCATGAGTATAATACACTGATGTTAAATGCGTTAATTTGAAGGAATCTTATTATGTTACGTCCACTTATATTTGCATTAAGTGCAGTGTGCACGTTTAGTTATGCAGGTGATTTATCAGAAAATAGTTTAGATGCTGGTAAGGTTTCTGCCCAGTCTAAGCCGGTCACTTTACTAGGACAAGGTGTTGAAGTTGGTCAAAAAGCGCCTAATTTTAAAGTAGTAGATGGCAGCTTTACGCCAGTCACATTAGACAACTATCAAGGCCAAGCCGTGCTTTTAAGCGTTGTGCCAAGTTTAGACACTGGCGTATGTAGTATTCAAACCAAACACTTTAATGAAAAAGTAGCTTCAGAATACCCAAGTGTGGCGATGCTAACCTTAAGCGCAGACTTACCGTTCGCACAGAAGCGCTTTTGTAAAGCGGAGAATATAGACAAAGTAGTGACTTTATCTGACTCAGTATGGCGCGACTTTGGTAAGAACTACGGTTTGATTATCAAAGATATGGGCTTGTTAACCCGCGCCGTATTTGTGCTCGATAAAGAACATAACATCGTTTACAAGCAGCTTGTCGATAACCTTTCAAAAGAGCCTGATTACGACAGTGCTATTGCGGCATTAAAGAAACTGTAATAGCAGAAGGCAGTGAGACAGACACAAAAAAAACCGCCCGAAGGCGGTTTTTTATTTGTGATTCTAAAAGGTAAATTAACCTAGTAGCTCACCAAGTTGTTGGCTAACAGTTTCAACAGCTTGTGTACCGTCTAATTTGTGGTACTGAGTGTTGCCTGCTTTTGCTTCAGCTTGGTAGTAATCAACTAATGGTTTAGTTTGGTCGTGGTAAATACCTAAACGCTTACGTACTGTTTCTTCAGTGTCGTCATCACGAATGATTAGGTCTTCACCTGTGATGTCATCTTTGCCATCAACTTTAGGTGGGTTATAAACAACGTGATAAACACGACCAGAGCCAGGGTGTACACGACGGCCGCCCATACGCTCAACGATGATTTCATCAGCAACGTCAAATTCGATAACGTGATCAACTACCACGCCATTCTCTTTCATTGCATCTGCTTGAGGAATAGTACGAGGGAAACCATCTAGTAAGAAACCTTTTTCGCAATCTGGCTTAGCAATGCGCTCTTTAACTAGACCGATAATAATTTCGTCAGATACTAATTGACCTGCATCCATTACTTTTTTAGCTTCAAGACCAAGTGGTGTACCTTCTTTGATTGCTGCACGCAGCATATCGCCCGTAGAAATTTGTGGAATACCGTATTTGTCCATCAAAAACTGAGCTTGAGTACCTTTACCTGCACCCGGCGCGCCCAAAAGAATAATGCGCATATCATTGTCCTCTGTGTGATACTAATCTTAAAAATGGTCGATCAGTGGAGTTTTGTTTTTAGAGCCTGAATTCTTCCACAACTAAGGCTATACCTCAAGTAACTTATACCAATTGCCTATATTAGCGGCAATAAAAAAGGGAGCCTTGCTCCCTTTTCCAACTCATTCAGCTAAAACGCTTATTTGCTTAAATCTAGCATAAGTTTGTTCAAACGAGTTACAAAGCCTGCAGGGTCTTTTAAAGTACCGCGCTCAGCCAGTAATGCTTGATCTAGAAGTACTTCTGACCACTGGGCAAACTTGTCTTCGTCTTGTTCAACGTTTAAGTGTTTAACAAGCTGGTGCTCTGGGTTAAGCTCAAAAATTGGCTTTTGCTCAGGCACTGTTTGACCAACTGATTCCATTAACTTTTGCATTTGCGAGCTCATATCGTGCTCATCAGCAACAACACATGCAGGAGAGTCAGTTAGACGGTGCGTAAAGCGTACGTCTTTAACGTTATCACCTAGTGCAGTTTTAATGCGCTCAACTAGGCCTGCAACTTCTTTTTCTGACTCTTCTTGCGCTTTTTTAGTTTCTTCGTCATCCATGTTGCCTAAATCTAAGTCACCACGGGTAATTGACTGGAATGATTTTTCGTTGAACTCTGTTAAGTAGCTCATCATCCACTCATCAACACGGTCGCTTAGAAGCAATACTTCGATGCCCTTCTTACGGAAGATCTCTAAATGTGGTGAGTTCTTCGCTGCAGCGAATGAATCAGCAACTACATAGTAGATTTTGTCTTGCTCTGGCTTCATACGCTCAATGTATTGCTCAAGCGATACATTTTGTGTGCTTTCATCTGTATGTGTAGAAGAAAAACGCAATAGCTTAGCAATGGCTTCTTTGTTAGCCGCATCTTCAGCTGGGCCTTCTTTTAACACCTGACCAAACTCGTTCCAGAAAGATTGGTAATCTTCTTCGCGGTTTTTCGCCATACGCTCAAGCATTTTAAGTACGCGCGAAGTACAACCTTTGCGGATTGCTTGCGTTACTTTGTTGTCTTGTAAGATTTCACGTGACACGTTAAGTGGTAAGTCGTTTGAATCAAGTAAACCTTTCACAAAACGTAAATAGCTTGGCATGAACTGCTCAGCGTCATCCATGATGAAAACGCGTTGTACATACAGTTTTAAACCAGATTGACGTTCACGGTTCCATAAATCGAAAGGTGCTTTTTTCGGGATGTATAACAGGCTAGTGTATTCAGTTTTACCTTCAACCTTGTTATGTGCCCAGCTTAGTGGCTCTTCCCAATCATGGCCGATATGCTTATAAAACTCTTTGTACTCTTCGTCTGTTACTTCTGACTTATCACGAGTCCATAGTGCTGTCGCGCGGTTAATACCTTCCCACTCGCCTGGCTGTGCAGGAATTTTCTCGCCGTCAGGACCTTCTGATTCAGGTACTTCTGCTTTATACATTTCTACTGGAATAGAAATATGGTCTGAATATTTAGTGACGATGCTACGTAAACGGAACTCATCAGCAAACTCTGTTTCGTCTTCACGAAGGTGAAGAACGATTTCAGTACCACGTGATGGTTTATCAATCTCTTGTAATGTGTACTCACCTTCACCTGCAGATTGCCATTCAATACCTTGGCTTTCGCCTGCTTTACGCGTACGCACTGTTACTTTGTCAGCAACGATAAATGCTGAATAAAAACCAACACCAAATTGACCAATCAATTGTGAATCTTTGCTTTGGTCACCAGTTAGGTTTTGGAAAAATTCTGCGGTACCTGATTTTGCAATTGTACCTAGTGAATTGATCACATCTTCACGGCTCATACCAATACCGTTATCAGTAATGGTGACTGTGTTTGCTTCTTTATCGGCACTGATACGTACTTTTAGTTCCGCATCGTTTTCGTATAAATCGCCATTAGAAAGCGCAAGGAAACGTAATTTATCTGCCGCATCTGACGCGTTTGATACAAGCTCACGTAGGAAAATCTCTTTATTAGAGTAAAGAGAGTGAATCATCAGGTTTAATAGTTGTTTGACTTCTGTTTGAAAGCCTAATGTTTCTTTTTGTGCTGCAGTCATTGTGTAAATCTCCAATTAACAAAGTGTCTAATCTGCACTATGACTCTTTATATGGGGCAGGCTTTTTGAACTTCAAGGCAAAAAATTAAATTTACGCCTAAATTGGGGAGCTATACACAAAAAAGCCTGCTTAAAGCAGGCTTTTGATACCATTTTCGGTATTAGTTTTGGTTTACGGCGCGTCGTCCGCTAAATGCGTGCATCAATGTCATACCATCGAGCAAGTCGAGCTCTCCACCGACAGGGACACCGTGAGCAATACGAGATGCACCAACCTGATACTTATGACAAAGCTCAGCAATGTAGTGGGCAGTGGTTTCACCTTCAACACTTGGATTGGTCGCGAGGATCACCTCATTAATGCCACCTTGTTGCAACTTGCTTTCAAGAATATCAAGGCCAATTTCTTTTGGTCCTATGCCATCAATTGGCGACAAGTGACCCATTAAAACAAAGTAAAGACCTTGGTATTGACCAGTTTGCTCAATAGCGAGTACATCAGTTGGTGATTCAACCACACACAATAAACCACTATCTTGGCGTTTAACACTTGAACAAATATCGCATACCGCTTGCTCTGTAAAAGTACGACAAGATTGGCAATGCCCTACTTCATCCATTGCCTTGGTTAATGCATGACCAAGCTGTTTACCACCTTGACGGTCACGCTCAAGCAAATGAAAAGCAATGCGCTGTGCCGACTTAGGACCTATGCCCGGCTGGCATCGTAGCGCTTCAATAAGCTGTGTTAAACTTGGAGATAGTTGCATACAAAATCACTTAGAATGGCATTTTCATACCTGGTGGTAATTGCATACCGCCAGTAACTTTGCTCATGCGCTCTTGAGTTTCTTCAGCAACACGACGTACAGCATCGTTACACGCTGCCGCTAATAAATCTTCGATCATGTCTTTGTCGTCTTCCATTAGGCTTTCATCTAATTCAACACGACGTACATTGTGGTTACCAAGCATAGTTACTTTAACCAGGCCTGCACCTGCTTCACCTACAACTTCAAGGTTTGCGATTTCTTCTTGGGCTTTTTGCATGCGCTCTTGCATTTGCTGCGCTTGCTTCATCATGTTACCCATTCCACCTTTAAACATAACTGTCTCTCTTTCTAAACTACTTTAATTGGCATGAAGATAAGGGCTATTGTAACTAATTACAATGCCTGAATACTGTTTTCATCGATTATAGCGCTAAATAACTGCTGAAATTGCACTATATTTTCATCGCTATTTATTACATCAATCGCTTGTTGATGACGTCCCGCATCAATTTTTTGTTGAATCAAATATGGTGAATCAATTACGCCATCAGAAAACTCGATACTAAGCTCTACATTATGGCCGTAAATTTCACTTAATGCAGCATTGAGCTTTTGTCTAAGCACAGCGCTATCTAAATGGCGCTGTGATGAATCAACTTCAATGTGAAGCTGATTATTCTGCTTAGTAAAAATTGAATGCAGCGCAAATTGGCGCATGCGACCACCAAGCCCCATGCGTTTAATTAAATACGCCCATTCGTCTTGTTCGTGTGCAAATTTAATACTGCTGATCGGGCTTTCAAAATCATCAGGTATCGGAATACTGGCTTCTTCAACTACTGGCTCTGGCGCTTTTTGTGGATTGATCTGCTCAAGTAACTCTGGCGCTAAGTTTTCGGTGATTGTTTGATGCTTTTCTCGAAAGTCGACTTTTTTTACTTTATTACTGCTCTCCCCCGTTTGCTGGGGGATGGGCTTTTTTACTTCTGCAGCCATTGCTTGCTGCTGAGGCTGAATGTTGGTCGTGGCCGTGCTTTGTTGCGCTGGCGGCTCTGCTTTGGGCTTCGCTTCAGGCTGTGGCTCTGCTTTAGCATTAGTTTGCGTTGGTGCACCACTTAAACGCCCGGCACCTGAAATATTGCGATCTTGTAAAATACGAGCAATGGCCGACTGCGCCTGACTTTGCTGCTGTTGTAATTGTGCAGGTGCAGTTTGCTGTTGCTGAGGCGCAGATGCTTCATTGGCAGTAAAGCCCTGATCATAGGCGCTATTCATCACATCATCGTATTGCGCAGCAAGTGATGGGTCCATTTGCGCATCATTATCGTCCATGTAATCTTGCGAAGAGTACTCTGGTGATGAGTACTCAGCTGCTGGTACTTGCTCTGAGTGGCTTGGCTCTTGCTGTTGTGGCGCTGGTTGAACTTCAGCGACCATTGCAGTTTCAACAGATTGCTGAGGCTGTTGACCAGCATCAGGCTGCTCTTCTGCTGTTGCTTCAACTTGCTGGGCAGGTTGATGACTATGCGCCGTTTCTTCCTTGGCAGCTTGATTCGGTTCTGCTTGAATAGGCTCAGCTTGTGTTGGCTGAGGCTCTGAAGGAATAGCAGTTGCCTGAGAGCTATGTGCAACTGGTGCTTGCTCTGAAGCTGCTTGCTCACGTTGCGCCGTTGATTTTTTCAAGATATCACGCAGTGCACCGGCACCACTTGGCTTAACCTGTTGCTGGGGATTCGTTGGTGTTTGGCTTTGTGCAAATTGCGTAGGCTGGAATGCAAGCAATCGCAACATGATCATTTCAAAACCAAGTTTAGCATCGGGTGCCCATTGCAAATCTTTTTTACCATTCAATAGCAATTGGTAGTACACCTGCATCTGCTGTGCATCAGTGGTTTGTGCCACCTGCTCAATAAAATCTCGGTTAGTATCATCAAGGGCCGCTGCATTAGGCACAAGTTGCACAAGCTGAATAAGATGCGTCAGGGCAATTAAATCGTCGAGCAAGGCTACAAAGTTAGGGTTTCGGCTAACGACCGCTTTTACTTCTTGAAGTAACGCATCGCCATCTTGGCACAATAACGCTGCTAACATGGTTTGGCTATATTGAGTATCCATCAAGCCAAGCATGGTTTGCACAGCCTGATGATTAATATTGCCATTGGTTTGCGCAATTGCTTGGTCTGTAAGACTCAATGCATCACGCATACTACCATCGGCTGCCTTAGCTAAAATAGACAATGATTTATCATCAAAACTTAGCTGTTCTTGATTAAGAACATGGGCAAGCTGATCATGAATTTCTGATTGCGACAAAGCATTTAAATTAAACTGTAAGCAACGCGATAAAATCGTCACAGGCAGTTTCTGCGGATCGGTTGTCGCTAATAAAAACTTCACATGCTCTGGCGGCTCTTCCAATGTTTTAAGTAATGCATTGAAACTGTGCTTTGACAGCATGTGAACTTCATCGATTAGGTATACCTTGTAACGACCACGTGTTGGTGCGTATTGAACGTTATCAAGGATTTCGCGGGTATCTTCTACTTTGGTACGTGATGCCGCATCGATTTCTAACAAATCGATATAACGGCCTGCTTCAATGTCAGTACAACTTGAACATTGTCCGCATGGCTCAGCAGAGATACCCTTATCGCAGTTGAGACTTTTTGCGAATATACGTGCGATGGTTGTTTTACCCACCCCACGGGTTCCAGTAAAGAGATAAGCATGATGGAGTCTATTTTGTGTTAATGCATTAACCAATGCCTGTTTAACATGAGACTGCCCCACTAACTCGTGAAAGGTTTGTGGTCGCCATTTCCTTGCTAGAACCTGATAACTCATTAATTATTCGCCTTCGAATTCAACCAACTTTAAGATTTTGATGCCCATATCAGCAACTCGTTGCTCACCACCCAGCTCAGGTAAAGAAACAACAAATGCGGCATCAGTTGCGTTACCGCCTAGTTTAGCAACTAATTTTGCAGTTGCTTCGATTGTGCCACCTGTCGCTAGTAAGTCATCTACTAGTAACACTTTATCGCCAGGGACAATTGCGTCTGTATGAAGCTCAAGAATATCTTCACCATACTCTAATTGGTAACTTTGTGAAATCACTTCGCGAGGAAGTTTGCCTGGTTTACGAACTGGAATGAATGGGATACCTAGTGCATACGAAAGTGGTGCACCAAAGATAAAGCCACGAGATTCAGTACCGATAATTTTTGTAAAACCTTGGTCTTTATATGCTGCAATAAAGCTGTCGATAGTTGCTTTAAATGCGTCAGCATTAGCCATTAAAGTTGTTACGTCGCGGAACATAATGCCCGGCTTTGGGTAATCAGCGATCGTTGCAATGCTCTGTTTGATGAGCGTTGAAGTTGCTTGAGTCATAATTATACTGCTCAAAAAGTTTATCTAACAAAGCTCGAGAGTATAACATCACCTTAGGGGAAAGTCGGTAGCAAGTTTCGAAATTAATCACTTAACAAGAAATATCAACTATAAAAAAGGCTGCATTATGCAGCCTATTGTCTTAAATTTGCTTGCGCAGATTAAGATAAAGAAGTGATCCAACCAAGAATAGCGTTTAGACAGCCAATGCCACCGAATACAGCTAAAAACGCAATGAAATAAGTTGCATTGAACGGATCTTTAAAGTCTTTATCATTCGACATAGTTACTACCTTTATTTAAGCACGACAAAATAAGGCGCACATAATAGTCGAACTGCCCTCATCAATAAAGAGCTTTAGCCGATTTTTAAACCAATGTATTAGTCACCACAATGCCGCGCTCTGCCATGGCACTTAAAGTATTGAGCGCTCCCTGATACAGCTGCTCTTGGCTAAATTGAGGCGCATGCTCTGCAACTGCTTGGCATACATCATTTAAATCAGCACCCGGCTGAGATTCTATGATATTAAGAAGTAATGCGGTCATCGCATTTGTCGATAAAAATTGTACTTCGTCATCGCTATCACGATAAACCACAAAGTAACTTGGTTGTGCTGCCGGTTCACTTGGTTGATTATCTGCACTGATGGTATGCACAGGAAAACTGTAACTCAAGTTACGCGCAAGTGAACTTAAGAATAATGCAGAGCTTGTCACTTGATGAGCCGATAAGCTCACTTCTTCTGCCACCTCTTGAGCAACCGATACATCAAGCTCAACCCATTCATAGTGCGCTAGCTCTAACATAAACGCGGGATCATCGCTTTGCACTTCATAGTCATTAGCAAGAAAAGCCAAAAACTCCCCTGCAATATCTAAAAAATAAGGTGATTTACAATCATGCTGGCTAAAAAACTGCCTAACGAGTCTGTGCCACGCTTGCTCTGAATATAAACTTTTTAGTACTGGATACGCAGAGCTAACAAACCCATCCACATTATTAAAAAATAAGTCGCGGTAAATCGCCATCCGACGCTCTTCAATATCGCTAGGCTTAGCATGTTGCTGAGGGTCGCGGATATGCGCCATAAACGCTTGCTGCACTTGGGTAAAATGATTAGGCACTGTGTTTCACCCTTGCTTGGTTTTGTTTGCTGGCTGTTTGCTGCAGTGCTTCAATGGTTTTCAGTTCAGCTAATAACTCACTCATAGGAGGGATATTAAAATCTCGTTCTAACAAGGTGGGGAATACCCCATGAACTTCATAAGCTTTTTCAAGCAACTGCCAAACAGGATCGATAACTGGCGCACCATGGGTATCAACCAGTAAATCCTCTGCCTCAGTGTAGTGGCCCGCAACATGCCCATATGCAATACGCTTTGTTGGTAACGCCGCTAAGAATTGCTCTGCGTCGTAACCATGATTAATCGAATTAACGTAAATGTTATTCACGTCGAGCAGTAGTTTACAATCCGCTTCTTTTAAAACAGCATTGGTAAATTCAAGTTCTGTCATTTGCTGGCCGGGCGCGCCATAGTAAGAGACATTTTCGATGGCAATTGGCTGCTCTAGAATATCTTGTACTTGCCTAATACGAGAGGCCACATGTTTAATTGCATCTTCAGTAAACGGAATAGGCATTAAATCGTACATATGCCCTTCGCCCGAGCAGTAGCTTAAGTGTTCGCTGAATAAACGAATATTATGCTCTTTAAAGAAAGCTTTTAGCGATTGCACAAAGTCAATATCAAGTGCTGCAGGTGAGCCAATCGATAACGATAAACCATGGCATACAAAGGCATGTTGTTCGGTAAGCTGTTTAAATTGTTTACCAAAGCGCCCGCCTAGCTTGAGCCAATTTTCTGGTGCAACTTCTAAAAACTCAATGGGTTTTGGAACATCAATGAGCATTTCATCAAGCATTTCTCGGCGCAAACCTAAACCAACCTGCCCAAAATCAGCTACTGATTCTTTTAACATACTACCTCCTACTAAAAAGGGCCTTTACGGCCCTTTTAAAAGCTAAATGAGCGCTTAGTGGTTAGAACCACATTTACCTTCGCCACACTTACCTTCTTTAGCTTTCTTTTTGTCTGCGCCACATTTACCTTCGCCGCACTTTCCTTCTTTAGCTGCTTTTTTGTCTGCGCCACATTTACCTTCGCCGCACTTGCCTTCTTTAGCTGCTTTTTTGTCTGCGCCACATTTACCTTCGCCACACTTGCCTTCTTTAGCTGCTTTTTTGTCTGCGCCACATTTACCTTCGCCGCACTTGCCTTCTTTCGCTGCTTTTTTGTCTGCGCCGCATTTACCTTCGCCACATTTGCCTTCTTTTTCGGCTTTTTTATCGCCGCCGCATTTACCTTCACCACATTTACCTTCTGCGGCATCTAGTTGATAGCCTGCTTGCATTTGCTGAAATTCAAATGGGTTTGCACTGGCATCAGTGGCGGCAAAACTTGACGCACCTACTACAACCGCACCTAATGTTAATGCAATTGAATTTTTCTTAACTGTGTTCATTCGATGACTCTCTTTTTTATAAAGGGTTATTAAACAAGACCCGAGAACTAAAAATTACTTTCAAAATTTATATAATTATTTTCTGAAAGTACCAAGAATGCAAATTACGATTTATAAAACAATCCAGAACAGCTAGAATACGCGTCCTAATTTTTGATGAGTTAACAGGTATCATGCGACTAGTTTTAGCACCGATGGAAGGCGTTGTGGATTTTAAAATGCGACAACTCCTAACTGATTTAGGTGGATTTGATTTATGCGTAACAGAGTTTGTTCGTGTCGTTGAAGACACACTGCCCGAACGCGTGTTTCATCGCTATTGTCCTGAGCTAAAAACAGGTGGCTATACTCGTGCAGGTACGCCAGTGCGTATTCAGTTGCTAGGTCAAGTTGGCGATGCTTTGGCAGCAAATGCTGTTAAAGCAATACGCCTAGGCTCCCATGGCATCGACTTAAATTTTGGTTGCCCTGCTAAAACAGTGAACAAAAGTAAAGGTGGTGCGGTACTGTTAAAAGACCCTGAGCACATGTACGAAATTATTAAAGCCGTACGTGATGCTGTTGATCCTTGCCATGAAGTTAGTGCTAAAATTAGGCTTGGTTTTGATGATGATAGTAATAGCCAAGAAATTGTTGATGCTGTTGTGAGCGCGGGTGCTTCAAGTCTAGCTATTCATGCCAGAACTAAAAGAGATGGTTACAACCCACCGGCATACTGGGAAAAAATCCCCCCGTTGATCAAAGATAAAAATATTTCGGTCGTTGCTAATGGCGAAATTTGGCAAGTTGAGGATGCCATGCTTTGTCAAAAGCGCAGTCATTGCCAAGACCTAATGCTTGGTCGTGGTGCATTAGCGATGCCTGATTTAGCAAAACAAATAAAATCTCATGCAGAAAACGAGCATTACACTCCGATGTTATGGGAGCATGTGATATACCACATTATTCATTCATCTATGCATCAAGACGAAAGCAAATGTGAAAAGTATTTTGCTTCTCGTACTAAGCAGTGGCTAGGCTATTTAAAACGCCAATACCCACAAGCTAACGCACTTTTTGATGAGATCCGCCGCCTAAAAGCCAAAGATGAAGTTGCAGATGTACTAAGAAAGTACGCGAAAGCGCCGAGTATTGATACAAATCATAATTAGCAAATAGATTTTGTTTGATAATACCAGTATTGCCCACTTGGAAGAAAAGCGATGAACAATACTGAAATTCAAACAAAGTTATCTGCGGAACTTGCGCAGGTTAGACAACGTTTACTTGATATGCTGGCTAATTCTGATCAAGCCTATCATCAGCAACTGCTATCGCAACTCAAGGATAATCCCCCTTCAGACTGGTTAGAGCTGACAGCAAATAATCTCGGTTCTGAGTATCAAATATTGATTGCTCGAATAGAAAAGTTAGAAGCAGCACTATGCCAAATCGATATTGGGCAGTATGGCTATTGCTGTGATTGTGAAGAAAAAATTGATGACGAACGTTTACTTGCAGATCCTGCAAGCCAACGCTGTCGACGTTGCGCTCCATAGAGCGCAGCGCTGTACTAATTTATAAAAATAAAGCTCATCGCAGGATAAAGCACGATATCCTCAATTAACCAATCAGCTTGCTGCTGATCTACACCTAAACGCTTCATCAAGCTAACACGTGCTTGTTGTTCACTCCACGTGTGATAATGAATACCTAAGTCAGTTTCCATCATAACTTGCCAGAAGTATTGCTCGCCTTGTGTTAATTTACGCTTACTTTTGAACGGGTCGAGATAATCAAGCTGCCAATCAAGGCCTGTGTGCTGATGACTTTCTACAAAATAATTCATTACTAATGGTTTAGCGTGAGAGTCTGATACAGGTAAGACAAAATCTGCACTCTGCGATTGCTTTAACGAAGCCTGTATCTCACTTAACCAATTTAAAGGTGGCTTAGTTTCACCACTAAAGTAATTAAGTTTACTTTGATACCAATCTTTACCGTTTGCCAAACCAACTAAACCAAGTTTTGTACGCGGTTTATACTGAGTTAAATATTGATTAAGTTTGTTTAGTGCTGCTTGTACACTGTCATCGCTATTATCAAGGTGCGATTTGACCATATTATGTAAAAGCGTTAATTCGATTTTATTTAATTTCAGATTGCTTTGCTCAGCTGCAATTAATTGTGTTTCAACTATCTCTAGCCAGTTAGCTAGTGCATTTACTGAGTAGTCATCTAATGAACGAGCTTGGCTAATAACATCACGTTGTACAGGCCATACAAAGTAACGCTCAGGATAACGCTCAGCAATAATTAAATAATTTAATTGCGCCTGTTGTGACACATCTAACTTAATCGCTTTTAGTCCTTGATAAGCTTGATGACGCGCTTGCAAATAACTTTCTGAGAAAGGCCAGCTAGCAGCTTCACTTTGCTGTTCTTGAGTCGATAATAAATTATTAATAGTTTGCAGCGCTTGCTGCCCTTCACGAAATGTTTTGAAACCTGATGTTTGCTCAGAGCAAGCTATCAGCATCACACTTGCGACAACTAATAATACGATCTGTCTTAGCATTTTAAAATTCCATAAAAAAAGCCCCAGAGGGGCTTTTTAATTTAAAACAACATCAATTAGATTTTTACACCGTTACGAGCGGCTTTATCTTTGATGAAGGTTGACCAGCTCTTCGCGAAACGACGCGTGCGCGGATCATCCATTGCTTTAGTGATAGCGTTGTAAGCTTGCTTGTACTTCTCTTGGTAGTAGTAAGCTTCAGCTAAATCAGAGTAGATAGTTCCTTTTTTGTCAGAACCTAACTCTAATGCCTTGTTCAAACGAACAACGGCTGCACTATAGTTTTGCGATTGTAAAAGTAATGAACCCGCTTTGCGATAAAGCTCTGCATCGTCATCAAATTTAGCCGCTTCTTCATAGTATTTAGCTGCTTTTTCAATATCTTTAGAACGGTGGTAGTTAGATGCCACTGCACTGATATTTTGCTTGTTACGCTTAACTTTTTCTTCGTTGATTGCCTTTTCAAGCACGACTGCTGCTTTGTAAGGAATATCATTTAACGAATAGAAGTTAGAAAGTACTTTGTATTCAACTTCGTTTTCAAAAAAGCCATTTTTGTAGGCAACTTCCATGGTCGCTAGACCTTTTTTGAAGTCTTCGGTTTGTAGGTAATATTTACCTAAACCAACCCAGGCTTTTTTGTCTTCAGGCCAAACACGAACAATTTCTTCAGCTACTTCTACCATGTTTTGATACTGTTTAAGTTCAAAATAAGCAGCTAACTTTAATTGGTAAGAAGCTTTAGCAGGTTCTTTTGCCAATTCGATTGCTTTGTCTGCAGCAGGAAGTACGTCTTTGTAAAGTTTTAACTCGTAGTTTGCTTGCGCAATACGTGTATAAACTTTGTCGTCTTCCTCACCTGTGAAGTCCATCCAAGCTGCATAAGCTTCTTTTGCTTTTGCATATTGCTCAGTACCCGCGTACATATCACCTAGAAGTTTTAGGCCTTGCTCTTGGTCAGCAAAGTTTAAAACGTCAGGCTTAACTGCCGCTGAGATGTGCTTAATTGCCAATTGGTACTGCTCTTTTTGAGCGTACATTTGACCTAAGTAACGATCGACTGTGGCCTTATCGAATTCATCCGAAGGATCAATTTCTTTAAGTAGTGCAATCGCTTCATCAAGCTTATCTTCATTGTACAAGTCAAACGCTTTAATAACTTTCTTACCAACGCGCTCGCCCATTACTTTAGTTTTTGCTTTTTTACGCGCTTCAATTTTCGCGTAATCTGGCGCCGCTAAAGCAGGTGCAGTAAAAGCTACACCTGATAGAGACATAAGAAGCGCAAGTGCAGTTACTTTAGATAAATTTCTCATTACTCGCCTCCTTAGTTACCTTGGTTAAGTTTAAAGTCTAGTTGTACTTGAAGACCAAATTGCTTTTGTGGTTTACCATCAATTACTTTTGGACGGTACTTCCACTTACGTAGCGCACGTTTAGCTTCGCGGTCGAAGATACGTTTAGGATCTGCGTCGATCACTTGAACATCTTCTACACCACCTACTTCATTGATAGTAAATGAAAGTTGTACCCAACCCTCTTTACCATCACGCGCTGCTTGCGTAGGGTATTTTGGTTCAATACGAACGATAGGTGTCGCGTCACCATCACGTCCAAATGCACCTGGACCACTTAGGCCACCGGCTGTGCTACCCACATCGATGCTTGGCATATTAAATGACAAGCTACCAGTGTTTGGGTTGCTGTTCTCCGGCTGAGGCGGCTGCGGTTTAGGCGGCTGCTTTGGCGGTGGCGGAGGCGGAGGCGGAACACGCTTCCTCTCCTGCACCTTAGATTCAGGCGGATTCGTCATAATTTCGACTACAATCTGTTCTTTTTGTTCAGTCGCACGGTCAGCTCCACCGGAGATGAGGTACGCCATGAAGTAGAACAAGCCGAAAGTAACTGCCCCACCTGCAATCAGTGAAAACAGAAAACGAATCATTACTGATCTCCAGCTATTGAAATTCTTAGGTTATCACCCGTTGCTTTAATCTGGTCCATAACTTTAACCACTACGCCGTGTTTTGCTTCTTTATCAGCTTGCAAAATTACAACTTCAGTAGGTTGTTCTGCTAATAAACTTTCGATTTTTGCTGAAACACGTTCAACATCAACTTGTTGTTTATCAATCCAGATTGCACCATCAGCACGGATAGCAACAAAAATATTTGCATTTTTTTGCTTCGTAGCTTGGGCCGCTTTAGGTTTATTGACTTCGATACCAGCCTCTTTAACGAACGATGTAGTTACGATAAAGAAAATAAGCATGATAAATACGATGTCAAGCATTGGCGTCATGTCAACCGCTGCTTCTTCTTCTTCACGAAAACGTTGTTTACGTGCCATATTTAATTCTCTCTCTAGTGATGAGGCATGCTATCTACAAGTTTAGCTTTCGCCATTCTCGCTCTCGCTTCTAAACGTGAGCTAAAGAATACTCCAGATAGTGCCGCAACCATTCCAGCCATTGTTGGGATTGTTGCCATTGAAATACCTGATGCCATTAAACGTGCGTTACCAGTACCTTGAGTAGCCATGGTTTCGAAAACCGCGATCATACCCGTTACAGTACCTAATAAGCCGATTAAAGGACAAACAGCTACTAATGTCTTAATCAACAACATACGCTGATCTAATTTTTCAGACGCTTCAGAAATCCATGCTTCACGGATTCTGTGTGCGTACCAAGACGTAGTGTCTTGGCGGGCATCCCACTTAGCTACGATGTTCTTCGTCATACGAGGAAACTCAGCTAGTAGGAACCAATAGCGCTCAATCATTAAAACCCACATAAGAAAGAGTGCTATCGCGACCACGTATAATACCTGGCCGCCTGTGCCAACAAAATCCCTGATAGATTCCCAGATCTCCATCAGGACTAGCATTAGGCTTTCTCCTTCTCCGCGTGAGCAGCAATGATACCTGCGCTTTGCTCATCAAGGACATGTAAAACCGACTTACTACGACCCGCAACAATTGAGTGAAGTAGAATAAGTGGTAGAGCTGCAATTAGACCTAACGCTGTAGTAACAAGTGCTAGAGAGATATTACCAGCCATGATCTTCGGATCACCTGTACCGAACAATGTGATTGTTTGGAACGTTAGGATCATACCGATTACCGTACCTAGTAGACCTAGTAATGGAGCGATTGCTGCCAAGATCTTGATGATGTTGATACCAGCTTCGATGCGAGGCGTTTCACGTAGAATTGCTTCGTCAAGTTTAAGCTCAAGGTTTTCAACGTCTTGATTCTTGTTGTCAGCGTAAACCTTAAGAATACGACCCAGTGGGTTGTTTGTATTCGGAGTAGAAAGGTTCTTAAGCTGGCTCTTAATCTTAGTGCTAGTAAGCGCAAGATCAATAAAGCGAACGATGAAGATTAGTAAACCAACAGCTAGTAATAGCGTGATGATGTAACCTACTTCAGCACCTTGCTCATAGTATTCCATTAGTGATTTTTTCTGCGTGTTGATACGTAAAATCGCGCCACGAGTAGGGTCGATAAATACGCCTGTGTAGTTATCTGCAGAAGTGTTTTGTAAATCACTGATACCAGAAAGGATGTAGCTATCAGGTTGTTTACCTAGTGGTTGAATCGCTTTAGTTTCTGGAGAGTAGATTAAATAACCGTCGTCAGTTACTAAGTTGAAGTTACCGATACGAGTTACTTTCTTCACAGAAGATGAACCGTCAAGACCTGCAACTTCAGTTTCGAAAGTTGAAACTTTAGCTGACTCTGTCATTTCAGTTTGAAGTGCAATCCAAAGTTCTTCTAATTCACGAACAGTTGGAAGCTCTTTTGCGGCAGCTAGTGAGCGAAGTACTTCAGCACGTCCAGGCTTTTCAGCAGATACTAATGATGCTTCGATTGTACCGATTGCATCAGCTGCAGAACGACGAACAACACCGAACATTTCGCCTAATGTACCTTGTGCATTAAGAAGCTCTTGCTCTTTTTCTGCTAGAGTATTTTCGTTTTGCGCATACTCTTTAGATAAACGGTCACCACGTGCTTTTTCAGCAGCTAGGTCACTTTTTGCTTTGTTAAGTAACGCTTGCTTGTCAGCACGAGCTGAAAGGAACTCTTGTTCACGTTGCTTGTTTAATTTACCTTCAGAGATACGTTCTTGCTTAACTTGCTCAAGAATTTTGTCTAAAGCACCAGTATTTGCATGTGCATTAAGCGCGGTACCTGCAGAAACAGATAGTACTGCTGCAACAGCAAAACCTTTAAATAGTTTCTTCATTATTGATTACTCCGCGCCAAAAATTGGTAGTTTAACAAGTTCTAATGTCGCTTGTTTACGTGCCATACGAATAACTTCTTTAACAGGTTTTAGGTATTCTTCACCTAATTCTTTCCACTGTTTAGTGTTGTTATCCCAAACCCACGCGTGCTTAAGGTCAAATGACTGAGCTACGTAAGTGATACGACCTAAACGACCGAAGTCAACGTTGATGCTCTTGCCATCAATTTCAAGAGTACCTTGAGAAGCTGTTACAGCTGAGCTGTATGCTGCTTCTACAGTATATGCTTCTAGAACTTGGCGGAATTTTTCAGATGTAGTAACTGAAGCTGACGCCATGATGTCACGAAGTCTTTCAACACGTCCAAGACGAGTCTCTAGATTGAACGGAACGTCCGCTTTGATGAATTGCTCAAGCGTATCGATCATGCGATACATCAAAGGCACAACGTTTTGTTTCGTGTTATCGATAGTTGCGATTTGACGGTCAAACGATTCGATTGAAGCATTTTGGTCAGCGACCAAACGTGCTACGTGATCGTTATAAACCTTCATTAGCTCAGTTTCGTCAACAATGCTACGGTACTCAGCGATTAGCTCTTGAGTTTGACCATATACATTGTCAATTTTAGTTTGAGACTTAACAGCAGCCTTTTGAATTTGTTGACCTGCATTTTGCACATCTTTCAAAGGATCTGCAATCACATTGCTGCTTGCAAATGCAAAAGCGCCAACCAACGCTGATGCTACAAGACTCTTTCTGATTTTAACAGACATAGTTCCCAACCAATTAAGTAATGTTACTTTTATAATTTAATTACCCCCCGAAGAGGACAACCCTGATATCTTTTAATAGATATCAACTTTCCAATAATGCTAAATGCATCAGAGTCTGTCAACTTGATGTTCGGCTTTCATCGGAAAAATTTGGTGACTCGTCGTTGCTATGAAAACAGCCAAAACAACAAATTAACAAAAATATAACAGAGATATTCAAGATACACTTCTATAGCCCTTTACTGGCGAACATTGCATTCATGTAAGGTTCAACCTTAAACATAAATGTAACATTTTATGAAATCTGAAAACGCTGAAGAAAAATGAAAAAAAAATTCAGTTTGTTCATCTAATAAATCTGTTTAGAAGAATTTTTATTCATCCACAAGCCATTCCTGCTCAATAAGCAGTCAAATCAGACACTAAACACAAGAATGAGGGAGTGGAGATCTCTCACCGCTATGGGTGAGAGAATCAAAATACAGCGCGGTCTTTTACTAGCTTTGCAAGTGAGATAATTGAATCAACTTCAAGCTTTTCAAATATTTTAGCTTTATATGTACTTACCGTTTTGTTGCTAATGAAGAGCTTTTCACCGATATCTTTGTTCGATAAACCTTGTAGTAAATAGTTCATTACTGCTAGTTCACGTTCAGTGAGTAACTCGTCGATGTCTTTTTCTGAAGCAATTAGATGTTCTTGCGGAAAGAAAGTATAGCCACGCAAAATCATTTCAACTGCAGAGGAGATATCTTCAAGGCTTTCGGCCTTGTTAACAAATCCTTGAGCACCTAGCTTTGCTGCAGTGCGAATAATGTGTTTGTCTTGCTTAGCAGATAAAAACAATACTTTGCCAGTAAACCCACTACTGACTGCGCGCTTATATAAACTAAAGCCATCTGAATCTTCTAACTCAATGTCTAAAATTGCCAGCGCTACATTATTACTTTTTAAAAACTGCAATGCTTCCTTTTGACTTCCAACAGCTTGTACTTCGTTAACTAGTGTAGACTTAGCGAGTACCATTTTAATTGCTGTTGCCACCATCGGGTGGTCGTCTACCAAAAGTATATTGTTTCCTATGCTCATCGATTAGCAAACCTTCATTATATTTCATCAAACAAGTATAAGTTACTCAGCATTTATTCCACATGTGGATAATTTAAGTTTAGCGGGTTATTTCTAGATTGGTGAAAAATAACTATAAACTTTTTTAGCTGCTCACTTTCGAGTTCGATCAAAACTACAAACTAAACATAACGGGTGATGTCATGTTAAATAAATCCTATCGGTACAGCATATAATACTTTAGTTATGGAGAGTAGCTTTTAGGGCATAGAATGCGAAGTTCTAGCTTATTGGCTGATTAATTTAGTCTTAAACAATGCCTTTGGAGGAATATAATTTCGGTACAGTTTATGACTATTTATAGAGAATTAAAACTTGGGGTTTGGCAGGAGATAAAAATGAATTTTTGGTGAAACAGAAACTGTTTCACCAAAATGCTTAGGTTCGCATAATTAATTATGCTACTTCTACGTTCTCAGCTTCAGGGCCTTTTTGACCTTGTTTGATGCCGAAAGATACTTGCTGACCTTCGCTTAGAGTGCGGAAGCCTGTACCTGTGATAGCGCTGAAGTGTACGAATACATCAGGGCCATTTTCTTGTTCAATAAAACCGAAGCCTTTAGCTTCGTTGAAGAACTTAACTTTACCAGTAACCGTGTTTGACATACCAAATTTTCCTGTAAGTCAATTATTAAAATTCAGCCATAATGGCTCTATCCTCCCTGAGTGAATGCCCAAAAAACTTGGGGTAAAGTACAGGAAGAACCAATAACCAAACCGGTAACCGTACAGCCGCACATTATCCGTAAATTCAATACGCAAAAACTCAAAGCAATTTAAGACTAACACATTAAATTGCTTTTAGCTCTATTAATCGAAAATAATTTTAAGGTCAACTGCCTAAACAAAAATATATGACAGTACTATTTATAAACAATTAATTATCAATGAAAAAAGCCCATCAAATAGATGGGCTTTTAATTCTCAATTTATAGCTTGCTAAAACTTACTTAACTTGCCAATCCATTTGCGCCTCTGCTTTGATTGGCACTACTTCTGAATCGCCTAGTTTATAGCTTGCTGGCACTGTCCAGCTCTCTTTTACCAATGTAATGGTATCTTGGTTTCGAGGCATACCGTAAAAGTCAGGGCCAAAGTGGCTCGCGAAACCTTCTAGCTTTTCTAAAGCACCTGCTTCTTCAAACGCTTCAGCATAAAGCTCAATAGCTGCGTGAGCAGTATAAGCCCCTGCACAACCACAGGCCGCTTCTTTTTTGTCTTTGTAATGTGGTGCAGAATCAGTACCTAAGAAGAACTTTTTGCTACCGCTTGTTGCAGCACCAATTAGCGCTTGCTGGTGAATGTTACGCTTTAAAATAGGTAAGCAGTAATAATGCGGGCGAATACCACCTGCTAGCATATGATTACGGTTATAAAGAAGGTGATGAGCAGTAATTGTTGCAGCAACATTTTCTGGTGCATTATTAACAAACTCTACTGCATCTTTTGTGGTGATGTGCTCAAGCACAATTTTAAGACTCGGGAAGTCATTTACCACGTCCGCTAGAATTGTTTCTAGGAATACCTTCTCACGGTCAAAAATATCAATTGATGAATCGGTTACCTCACCATGCACTAACAGTAACATCCCTACTTCTTGCATTGCCTCAAGTACCGGGTAAATATTTTTGATTGAGGTTACACCCGAATCTGAGTTGGTAGTCGCACCAGCTGGGTACAACTTAGCAGCAACAATTTTACCTGTAGCTTTAGCTTTTTTGATTTCTTCTGGTGTAGTTTTGTCTGTTAGGTAAAGTACCATTAATGGTTCAAAGTTACCTTGTGGACCCGCAGCTTTAATTCGCTCATAGTAAGATAACGCAGTGTCTGTGCAGGTTGCCGGTGGAACAAGGTTCGGCATGATGATCGCGCGACCCATGTAACGGCTAGCATCACGAACGGTATCAACGAGTTGCTCGCCATCACGTAAATGAATGTGCCAATCATCAGGGCGTGTAATTGTTAGAGTTTGCATCGAATTTAAATCTGACATTGCTTGTTTCCACGGCTAAAGTTAGGGGGATAGCGTAAACATTGAGCAAATAACCTCGCTTATTTACCCAAGTTCATATTCAGGTGCCTAGTTTACACCAGTTCCAGTTTTTTTTGAAAATAACTTTGTGGATAGTTTGATAGTAGGTTAACGTAATAAATTAATACAACATTTCGGTTACCTTTTATTCTATGCCTAAGAGTTTAGACGCTGCTTTTGCACTTGAGGTCAAAACAGACCAACTACATATTATTAATCAGTTCTCATCATCTGTGATGCAATTAGACACAGTTGAAGAATTGTTAGAGTATGTCACGTCAGAAGTGGTAAGCCGCCTAGGTTTTATAGAGTGTGTTATTTATCTAGCCGATGATAAAACTCGCACCCTCAAAGAAATGGCGTCTATTGGCACGGCAAGCAGCCACGATACTTACCATATCGATCGTACAGAAATCAGCTTTGATCAAGGTATTACTGGATATGTCGCTAGCACTGGTAAACCGTTAATGATTGGCGATGTCAGTCAAGATCCGCGTTACATAGCAGATTCTCGCCCTGCTCTTTCTGAGCTTTGCGTACCATTAGTTTATAAAGAAAAAGTACTGGGTGTTATTGACTGTGAGCACCCGCAAAAAGATTACTACAACGATGCCCATTTAGAGATTTTATCAACTGTGGCACATCTATTAAGCGCCAAGATAAATCAGGTTCGCACCGTAGAAGACTTACAACAAACTGTGATGCAGTTAAACGATGCACAAAAACTAGAACGCTCTATGCTGCAAATAGCCAATCTAACCTATCAATCGAGCGAGCTAGATAGTTTCTTTGAATCTTTACACAGTATTATCACCTCTTTACTTAGAGCAGATAACTTCTTCATTGGCCTGTATGATAAGCAGCTTGATGTGCTTGATTTGGTTTACATTATCGAAGAAGGCGTGCGTTCTAACGCTCATAAAAAAATATCAAAAGAACAATTAAAAGATACTGCATCTTATTACTTATTAAATATCGACCAATCCTTACTTTTTACGAAAGAAGAATTTCAACAGCACATTGATGCGGGTCATTTTAAAATGGTTGGTCGCCAGGCCGAGTCTTGGCTTGGTGTGCCATTTAAAGTCAATGAGCGCATTAGTGGTGTTATCGCCGTACAAAGTTACAGTAAAAGTTATCATTACAACGAGCATGACCGCGCCTTGCTAACATATGTAAGCCGCCAAATTAGTATGGCAATAGACCGTCAATTATCAAGGCAAGAGCTTGAGCACCGCGCTCTTCACGACGAATTAACTGGCCTTGCTAATCGCTCGTTATTAATTGAGCGTATTAAACATGCAATCCTTCGCCTTGCAAGATCTGATAAGCACAATCAACATGCCCTGCTCTACCTAGATTTTGACCGCTTTAAGAGTATCAATGACTCATTAGGTCACGAGGTTGGCGACCACTTTTTGGTAAAAATCTGTGAGTTGATCTTAGGTACAATCCGCAATACCGATACCTTTGCCCGTTTAGGGGGTGATGAGTTTGCTATTCTTATGGAAAACATCACTGATAAACAACAAATTAATGACGCCCTAGAACGCATTCAACAGGTTCTCGCTGAACCTCTCAATATTGACGGCCACCTTTTACAAGCATCTACCAGTATCGGTGTTGCGTTTTGTGAGAGTAGTAACGATAAAGCTTATAAACTACTACAGCATGCTGATGCTGCAATGTACGAAGCTAAGTCATCTGGCCGTGGAAAAGTTAAGTTTTTCAACAATACCATGCGTAAAAAGCTTAAAAATCATGCGGATATAGAAAATGATTTACAACATGGTATTGAGCATGACGATTTTGAGCTCTACTACCAGCCAATTTTTACCATTCAAGATGCACAGGTTGTTGGCTTTGAGGCGCTTGTGCGTTGGCACCACCCAAGTAAAGGCTTTGTCTCGCCAAATGACTTTATTCCCGTTGCAGAAGACACCGGCCAGATTATTAATCTAGACTTACATTTGCTTGAGCTTGCTGCAAAGCAAATCGCAAAGTGGACAAGTGAAGGAAAAGCATTTGGCCGCATTACTGTGAATGTGTCATCGCGTCATTTTGCGAGCCTCGATTTTGTAGCTCAAATACACTCCTTATACAAACAATATAAATTGCCACTTGGCTCACTATGCTTAGAGATCACAGAATCTGGCCTTATTGGTAATTTAGAGCTGGCTACAAAAATTATAAAAGGCCTTGAGCCTCTTGAAGTAAAACTTTGTTTAGATGATTTTGGTACTGGCTACTCTGCGCTTGGTTATTTACATCAATTACCGATTCACATAATGAAAATTGATAAAAGTTTCATTGACCACTTAAACAAAGCGCATAACCCCTTAGTTGATGCCATTTTATCATTAGCACAATCGTTAAAACTCGATGTCGTTGCTGAAGGGATTGAAACAGAAAAACAATTGGCAATCTTAAAACAAACTCAATGTAAGTTTGGTCAAGGCTTCTTAAAGGCGAAACCCATGCCAGCCAGTGAAGCAGAGAAAGTCATTACTCAAGGCCTATAATGTATACGCTAATATAAAAAAGCCTTACAAATGCAAGGCTTTTTTATTAATATTTTACAATAAGTTACAGCTCCCCGGGTGCAAAGTTATCAACGGCTATCGCTTTTTTCCGTAGTTCATTGGCTTGATTCATGCGCTCTGCTACCGTCTCATTAATTAAGTTTTTCTCTGCCGCTGCGGTAATTGCGCCCTCAAGTTCAAGATTTTTCGCAATAGTGCCTTCTTTTTGCCATTTACGAAGCTGCTTAAAATCCTCATGGGTATCAATCATGGCTAAAAAGGCATTTTCCATGACACCAGTCCCTGCATTTTCATCGACATAACAAAGGTGGGTTAATCTGTCTCTAAAGACCCCTGGTTTGCTCATGTGCTCACACATTGTTTGGGCTAATTCATCGCTCGGACGGTGGTAATGATTACCTAGTGGGAACACAATACGTTTTAGTAAAAAATTAACCACAGGATTAGAGAAGTTTTTAAAGAAGCCGTCAAATGCCTGACCAATGCAGAATAACGAATGCTCAACGGCATATTGCACAAATGGTAGGTCAGCTTGCTGACGCCCTTCATCTTCGTAGCGTTTCAATACACATGAAGCAAGATACAAATGGCTAAGCACATCACCTAAACGCGCCGAAATCATCTCTTTGCGTTTTAACTCACCGCCTAATACGAGCATCGCAACGTCAGTACAAAATGCTAAACCACGGCTCATGCGGCTTAACTGTTTATAGTAAACAGTGGTTGCACCACAAACAGGGGCTTTAGCAAAGTAGCTGCGAGTTAAGCCGTGTACAAACGCCATACCAGCATTGCTGCCAGCAAATAAAATATGTTGCAACAGTAATGAGTCAAATTCTTTTAAGGCAACATCATGGTCTTCCATTGCAGCTGCTTCCATTTCTTTTAAAACAAACGGATGACAGCGAGTGGCACCTTGACCAAAGATCATCAGGTTACGAGTCAGAATGTTTGCACCTTCAACAGTAATCGATACCGGGATCCCCATATAGCCATGGGCTAAATAGTTATTCGGACCAACTTGAATACCTTTACCCGAATGAATGTCCATAGCGTCATTCATTACTGTACGGCCCATTTCAGTCATATGATACTTAGCTATAGCGGTAACCACAGACGGGCTCAATTTTAAGTCAATCGCCCCTGCGGTCATTAGCCTTGCTGATTCTAAGGTGTAAGTTAATCCACCAATGCGAGCAAGAGCCTCTTGAACACCTTCAAATTGACCGATCGAAACACCAAATTGTTGGCGTACCGTTGCATAGGCTGATGTCATTCTTGAAGCCAAATGGCCAGTTGCTGTACTAAGCGCCGGTAACGAAATACCTCGACCTGCACTTAAACATTCAACTAACATGCGCCAGCCTCGACCAGCGCCCTTTTCGCCACCGATGATCCAATCAAGTGGAATAAACACATCTTTACCGTATGTTGTGCCATTCATAAATGCCATGTTTAACGGGTAATGACGCTCACCTGTTTGTACACCTTCATGATCAGTTGGAATAAGCGCACACGTAATACCAAGCTCTTTTTTATCACCTAATAAGCCCTCAGGATCGTACATTTTAAATGCAAGACCCAGCACTGTGGCAATTGGCGCAAGGGTGATATAACGTTTTGACCAGTTAAGTTTTAAACCAATCACTTCTTCACCGTTATGCATGCCCTTACAAACCACCCCTGTATCAGGAATACTGCCTGCATCAGACCCAGCCTCAGGACCCGTTAATGCAAAACAAGGCACATCATCACCCTTAGCCAGGCTTGGCAACCAACGCTCTTGTTGCTCGGTAGTACCATAATGAAGGAGTAATTCACCCGGGCCTAAGCTATTGGGTACCATTACGGTGACCGCAGCAGTTAAGCTCTTAGTGGCGATTTTCGAAACAATGGTTGAATTTGCAATCGCCGAAAACTCGCGACCACCAAATTTTTCAGGAATGATTAACGCAAAAAAACCTTCTTTTTTTAGGTAGTCCCACACTTCTTTTGGTAGGTCTTTATCTTTTTGCACGATTTGATAATCATCAAGCATGGCTAACAAGGTTTCGACCTGCTCGCCCATAAATGCGCGTTCTTTTTCGCTAAGTTCAGGTTTAGGAAAACGATGCAGTTTTTGCCAATCAGGGTTACCACTGAATAATTCACCATCCCACCAAACATCACCCGCTTCCATAGCTTCACGTTCTGTTTGCGATAACGGCGGCAAAACTTTTTTAAACATACTAAACGTAGGTCGTGTGACAAGATTGATGCGAATGTCTTTCACAGCAAAAATTACAATCACAGCAACCAGTAACAGAATGATTACGGTCGTCATTGTGCAATCCTTTTATTTTAATTAACTGCTTCAAGTATGACTGATCGTGCCATAAATACAACGTAAGCAGCTCTTACTTAGGTTGTTTTCAACTAGGCAGTTTGTTGTTTACTAAGACACTGCTATTATGCATGGGCAATAAATAACAATAAACTTCTAGGGAACGTTATGAAAAAGACTCCATTTAAGCTCAGCATCAGCGCGCTTATGGTCACAAGTGCACTTGCACTTACAGGCTGTAATGATGACGCTGCGAGCAATAAAACAACGACTGCTGAAGTCAAAACAAGCCAAGTAACCGCACAAGATGCCGATAAATTTATCGCCGCTACTGAAAAAGAATTAAGCGCGCTTTATTTAGAAGCAAGCCGTGCTGAGTGGATTTATGCCAACTTCATTACCCATGATACTGCTGAACTATCTGCTGAAGTAAATCGCAAGATGACCGAAGCCGTTGTTCGCCTTGCTAATGAAGCTGCAAAATTCGATAGTTTAGAGCTTGATTACGATGCGCGTCGTAAACTCGATAAACTTAAACTAGCGCTTACCTTACCTGCACCACAAGATGCTGAAAAAACAGCTAAGCTCTCACAGCTAGTAGCTGAGCTAGGGGGTATTTATGGCAAAGGTAAATACTGTAAAGAAGATGGTAGCTGTTTAAGCCTTGGCGATATGACTGCCAAAATGGCAACGAGCCGTGATTACAATGAATTGCTTGATTTATGGCAAGGTTGGCGTCAAGTTTCAAAACCTATGCGCCCGCTTTATGAGCAACAAGTTGCACTCACCAATGAAGGTGCAAAAGAGCTAGGTTATGCAGATACAGGTGCTATGTGGCGTAGTAAATACGACATGCCAGCCGATGATTTTGCAAAAGAACTCGACCGTATTTGGGGCCAAGTTAAACCGCTTTATGATTCATTACATTGTCATGTTCGTGCCAAGCTAGGTGAAAAATATGGCGAAGATAAAGTACCACAAGACCAGCCTATCCCTGCACATCTTTTAGGTAATATGTGGGCACAAACGTGGGGTAACATTTACGATGTTGTTGCACCAGAAAATGCCGATCCTGGTTATGACGTAACAGAACTATTAGCTGAGCACGATTACGACGAACTTAAAATGGTACGTGGCGCTGAGAAGTTCTTCACCTCAATGGGTTTTGCGCCATTGCCAGATACCTTCTATGAGCGCTCACTATTCACTAAACCACAAGATCGTGACGTACAGTGCCATGCGTCAGCTTGGAATATTGATAGCAAAGACGACCTACGTATTAAGATGTGTATTCAACGCACAGGTGAAGAATTCTCTGTTATTCACCATGAGTTAGGCCATAACTTCTATCAACGCGCGTACAACACGCAGCCTATTTATTATCAAGAAAGTGCGAACGATGGTTTCCACGAAGCGATTGGTGACACCATTGCTCTTTCTGTAACGCCGGGTTATTTAAAAGAAATTGGTTTATTAGACGAAGTACCTGATGAATCAAAAGATATTGGCCTATTAATGAAAATGGCATTAGACAAAGTAGCATTTATTCCATTTGGTTTATTAGTAGACCAATGGCGCTGGAAAGTTTTCTCAGGTGAAGTAACGCCAGAGAACTACAACAAAGCGTGGTGGGAATTACGTGAAAAATACCAAGGTGTACAAGCGCCTATCGCACGTAGCGAAGCAGACTTTGATCCAGGCGCCAAGTATCACGTACCAGGTAACACGCCTTACACACGTTATTTCTTAGCGCATATTTTACAATTCGACTTCCACAGAAGTTTATGTGAAATTGCTGGTAACGAAGAAGCGATTCACCGCTGTTCAGTTTACAACTCTGCTGAGGCGGGTGAAAAACTAAATGCAATGTTAGAAATGGGCTCAAGCCGCCCATGGCAAGAAGCTCTTGCGACGATCACTGGTAAAGAAGAAATGGATGCAACAGCAATCTTAGATTACTTTGCACCGCTACAAAAATACCTTGATGAGCAAAATGAAGGCCGCCAGTGCGGTTGGTAATATAAAAACGAAAAAGCCCGCATAATGCGGGCTTTTTTATGTCATCAAATTAATGATTAAAACTGTAAGCTTACGTTTGCAAAGTATGCATCGTAATCTGAGTCATCCCAGTTGTTTGCATAACCTGCTTTTAAGCCAATATTTTTGTTAAAGAAGTGCTGTGCACCAAAGCTGTAGTCATCTTCTTTGTTAAACGTTACAAATGCTGACGTTGCTTTAGAGAAGTAGTAGTTAGAACCTAGTTCCCAAGAGCTACCGCTATCGTCTGTATCAGAGATTGTACCTTCAATTGTTAGGTAGTTACCTTGTTGAAGATCCATGAAGTATTTTGCATTTACTGCACGGTAATCAAACTCATCGTCAGCTGTGAATGTGAAACCTAAGTAATCAGTGCTGTTAAGCTGGTGATTATATTTAAGGTCGAACATTACAGTGTTATCACCGTCTTCTACGTCGATAAATGTCGCTTTAAGAAGAAGGTTAGGATTAAAGAAGTAACCTGCAGACACATTGAATAAATCAGTATCTGAACCGTAATCGTAGTTGCTGTAACCCGCACCAAATACAAAATCTTGTACGAAGTATTCACCACCGATGTTAGTTACATCACCAAAGTCATCATCTGCGTACGAACCAAACACGTTGGTTGTTCTGTTGATGTATTCAAACTGGTCGTATGGACCCATTGTTTTCTTTGGCGCGAAGTAATACGTTGAATCAACACTTACTGTGTCGTTGCCATCGGTGTCCATGTACCCTAAATGGCTGATTGATTGGTAACTATCCGCAGCAGTCGCGGCAGTTGACAGAAGTATACTCGAAATAATAACTGCTAACTTTTTCATAAACAGATTTCCCTATTAACATTGTTTCATTGCTGTTGAAAACTAGCCTGATGGCTAAGTTGGGCACATGCTAACGTGAGAAAACTGAATGGAAACTTAACTAAGCATTTGTTTTTACTTGATTAATTGTAATAAAGTGTCGGCAAATGTAAAGAAAAAGTTGGCCGAAACTTGCGTCTCTAAGCCAACTTATAGTGAAAAAATAAAGCTTGTCAGTGCCTTATAAAGCAAACTCGCTTATAATTCTATAAACCTCATTAATGTTATCTCCTGCTTTAAAGTCTTTGCTGATTGGCGTTGGATCTGAACCAACCCAAATTTTTAGTTCAGCATCAAGGTCAAAATGCCCTGCACTTTCTTTACTAAACTTAGTAATTTTTGAGTAAGCAATACTCAGCATTTCAACTTTAGAACCAGTAACACCTTGTTTATCAATAATAATTAATCTTTTATTGGTAAAGATGAACATATCACGAATGACTTTATAGGCTTTTTGTACTGTTTCACCATCAATCAGGGTATTAGCAAGCAGCTCTTCTAAATCATCGTTATCGACTTCACTTGCGTTACCCATTAATCCGCTTAATAGACCCATAGTTAGCTCTCCTTATGAAAAATTTGGTTTTCGAGTGTGTGACCATTTACCAGTTGACGATACTGCCAACCTTGTTGATAACAAAAGTGTAGAAGATTGATATCAAAAGGCTCAGCGGTTTTTTCAAACTCGATCACATATTCTTTTGCTTGGCTCATATAAACATGATGTACATGGGCAAGGCCAGCAAGCTTTGCTTCTACATCATCATATTGTTGATTTAACTGCAGCGTAATAAAGTGTTTATTATCCTGCGTGCTAGAACGGGCTTGATGCTCACTTAACACCCCTTTATCGAGGTGTAAAACCCCAGAGCATAATCGCTCAAGCTCAGTTAAGTCATGGGAGCTTAAAATAAATGTTGCTTCGTTACTTAAAGAACTTACCAGCTCCCTTACCTCACGAGCATGAATTGGATCAAGGCCTGCAGTTGCTTCATCAAGCATCACTATTTCAGGTGAACCAATTAATGCCTGTGCAATCGTCACTCGCTTACGCATACCATGAGAAAGGTCATCCGGTCGCTGCTTAGCCACTTCTGACAAACCAACGAGCTCTAAAACACGAGCCGTTTCTTTTTTACGAACCGCACCACTGAGCCCTTGTAATTGACCATAAAAGTTAAGTTGATGCGCAATACTAAAACGAGGATCAAGCTGGGCATCTTGCGGTAACGCGGTTAGCTTACCAAATAACGCCGCGCTGCCTGGGGTATGCCCCATTACCGATAGCTTTCCTGAGCTTGGTAATATATAGCCACATAACAAACTGAATAACGTTGTTTTACCTGCACCATTAGGACCAACTAGCGCTACCGGTGCCCCTTTGTTTATCTCAAAGCTAACGTTATCGAGCGCTCGTTTAGCCCCGTAGTTTTTTGACAAGCCTTGTGCTTGAATTAAAACGGTCATAATGAGCTCCTCGCAAAAATTCGTTCACCAGCAACCAGTAGCACTGCCGTTTGTAAAAGTGGTAAACCTAGAGCCAATGTGACACCTGCACGCTGACCTGCCATTAAATCAAGTTGATAGCCCGGAAATATGTAATTTAAAACCTCAAATGCAGGCCATTGCCATGTTAGTAAGCCAATCAAAATATTACCGCCAGCAAAGAACAAAATAGCCAATACAAATGCAAGACGCGATGAACGGGCAAATGTATTCAAAAAGCTCATCAAAGCAATAAATGGCATAACCGCAACAAGCAAATAAAATAACAACATAAAGCTTCGCGATAAGCCAGAAAGCAGCAAACTTGGCTCACGATAGCCAAGCATTGCAACCGTTGCCATCAAGGTAACAAACAACAATGCTGCTAAAATGAGTAGCTGCCCTAAAAAGCGGCCAATGATAATTTCTGAACGAGTGGCTCTAAGTGATAAAAAGCGTAACGTACCTCGTTGTCTGTCGCCCACTGTTTGGTCACTACATAGAAACAAACAAAAGCTTGGGAAACTAAATAGAGCAATCAGCCAATAAACGGCAAGTTCAGATTCAGGCCAATCAAGTAATTTACTGATGCCAATGGCGCCAAATGCTTGCCTTGCAAAGTCGGCAAAATCAGGTGAGCTAATCAAGGTCACAGATTGGGCAATGGGATAGCGTAAAATAAGTAGCCAACAAATGGCAAAAGCGGCAACCGCCAACAAACCACGTTTGGTCAGAAATAGTCGTACCAGCTCAAATTGGGCAATTTGTGCAAGACGTTTAGGATGTAACTGCGTCACTCATAATCCTTAATGAATTTTATTATTAGAATTACACTAAGTTGAAACAGCTTGAATTACCAGAAAAAAAAGACCCGACAAGCGGGTCTTATGTAACAAAGTATAAACTTTTAACCTAGAGGTGGCTTTCATACACTGCAAGCGCTTGGTCAAGGTCGGCTAGTAAATCAGCCACATCTTCAAGACCAATGTGTAGCCTTATTACCGGGCCTTGCGACCAACCTGTTTCAGAGCGTAGCCCTTTCATACTCAGGTTTGCCGTGACCAAGCTCTCATAGCCGCCCCAAGAAAAGCCCATTTTAAAATGGTGCAGGCTATCTAAAAACGCATCAATCGCTTGTTGATTACCCTGCTTCATTACAAAAGAAAACAAGCCGTTGCTGCCATCAAAGTCCCGTTTAAAGAACTCATGACCCGGGCACGTTGCAAAAGCAGGATGGCGAATATGATCAACTAATGGGTGTGTTTCAAGCCATTTAGCTACTTCGATGGCGGCTTGTTCATGCTGTTTTAAACGCACAGCCATAGTACGCAGACCACGTAGCGCTAAATAAGCATCATCAGCAGAGGTACATTGACCAAGTAGGTATGAATTTTCTCTAAGGGTTGGCCAATACCTTTTATTGGCAACCGCCACCCCCATCATCACATCTGAGTGACCAACTATATATTTTGTCGCTGCTTGAATACTAATATCTACACCATGCTCAAGCGGTCTAAAATGCAGACCATTCCCCCAGGTGTTATCTAGCATGGTCATTACACCGCGCTCATTTGCCTTTGCAACCATGGCTGGCACATCTTGCACTTCCATAGTGATTGAGCCAGGTGATTCTAAAAACAATACGCGAGTGTTATCTTTAATAAGCTCACTAATCCCTGCACCAATTCCCGGCGGGTAATAAGTTGTTTCAATTCCTAATCCAGCCAGTATTTTGTCGCAAAAATCACGGGTCGGCTCGTAAGCGGTATCCACCATTAAAATATGATCGCCCGTTTTCACAAACGAGAGTAGCGCATTGCTTATTGCAGCCGCACCTGATGGATATAGCGCACAGCCTTCGCCGCCTTCTAGTTCTGCAATTGCTTCTTGAAGAGCAAAGTGTGTCGTCGTACCGCGGCGGCCATAAAATAACGTTTTGTCGCCTCGTTTCTTCGCCGCTGCTTTTAAATCAGCCACTGAATCGAATACTACCGTTGATGCACGTTGCACCACAGGGTTCACAACCCCTTGTGTGTACGCTTTTTTACGCCCTGCAGAGACGATTTGGGTATTTTTATTTGTCTTTGTCATAATTTGTCCAAGCTGTGCTTTACAGGTTGCGCCAGTGCTCAACCAAAAATCGAGAAATAGAATCTTGTCGGGTTAGTTTAAGATGACTGCCCTGCTCATGCCATTGGCCGAATTCATTAAGTTCAGCACGGCTAAACCATCTTGCATCGTCTAACTCGTCTTTATCTACCTGAATATCTTCTGAAACTGCTGTGGCCATAAAGCCAAACATAATTGATGATGGAAATGGCCAAGGCTGTGAAGCGATATATTGAATATCTGTCACCGCAACACCGGCTTCTTCCATGACTTCGCGGGCAACGGCCTGCTCTAGTGTTTCACCTGGGTCTACAAAACCGGCAAGAGTTGAAAAAACACCTTCAGGCCAGCTTGCTTGACGACCTAACAAGCAGCGCTCAACCCCATCTGAAAAGGTTTTAGTAACTATCATAATCACCGCAGGATCGGTTCGCGGAAAGGTCTGATGCTGGCAAGTTTGGTTCTCACATAAACGTGAATGCCCAGCTTCAACCATATTATTTTCATGACCACAACGACCACAAAACCGGTGCGTTGCGTGCCAAAAACACAAGCCCCTTGCCAGTGCGGCAATCGAACCTTGTTTTAGCTCAACTTGTGGGCCTAACTTGCGAATATCAACAAATTCAGCGCCATTGAGCATAGGCTCAATGAGTGAGTCTGGAACATGGCTGACATCTAAAGCAAAATGAGCCACATCATGGTCGTCTAAACCCAATAAAATGCCTTTTGATAAATCGAGATGATCCACTTGAGATAAGCGTAAATAACACACTTCAGGACTGTCTTTAACAAATAAACTTTGATTGTTATTGACCAATAACCAGCGACTCTGAGAATTCATTTGAGCCTTTAACCACTTTGGATCTTTACGACGATTTGATGCACGATCCAATGGCATTTGAGAGTAATTCAGCATGGCATTCCTTGAAAATAGTTTACTCGCTAAAACTACCATAAGCGGATGATAAACCCAATTTATTACAGGCATAAAAAAAGCCCAAACTGGGCTTTTTTATTCTCTCTCACAATTTTACAAGGTCGCTAGGTGCGCTTGTAGTTTTTGGTTCTCAGCTTCAATATGCTGATAGAACTCTAAATCTTCTAATTTACTTGCAGCAGCTTTATCAATGATGATCACCGCATCTTTATGAAGTTGCAGTGCTGAAGCTGGGCATTTAGCCATTAACGGGCCTTCTACCATGGCGTGAACGGCATCCGCTTTACTTGCACCGGTTGCTAAAAGCACTACTTTTTTGGCTTCTAAAATAGTGCCAATACCCATAGTGATTGATAAATGCGGTTGATACTCACCCTCAGCAAAAAATCGTGCATTGTCTTCAATTGTCGCTTTGGTCAGTGTTTTAACACGGGTGCGTGATGTCAAACCTGATGAAGGTTCGTTAAAGCCAATGTGACCATTACGGCCAATACCAAGTAGTTGTATGTCAACACCACCAGCTGCTGTGATTTTTTGCTCATATTCATTACAAGCAACAAGCGGGTTTACTGCATCACCCGGCGGTACATGGGTGTTTTGTTTATCGATATCAACATGGTTAAATAGCTGTTCATTCATAAAGTAGCGATAACTTTGTGGATGCTCGCCAGTTAAACCTAAGTATTCATCTAAGTTAAATGTTGTCGCTTGGCTAAACGAAATATCGCCAGCTTTATTTTTTTCGATCAGTTGTTGATACAAAGCAACAGGTGTTGACCCTGTGGCAAGACCAAGTACCGAGGCTGGTTTTTTTAGTAATTGTTTCGCAAAGATGTTGGCACCATACGCTGCAACTTGGGCTGCATCATCAAGAATCACTATTTGCATATCGATTAGCTCTAATTATAAGTTGGAAAAAAATGGGACCTAAAACCCAACCCCACGTGCAATCGAGCTGGGTTTTAGATCAAACCACTGCCAGGATACGATGCAGTAGCTATAACCATTATGACAACGCTGTCATTATCACTTCTAGCTTTATCTTTGTAAAGTAAAAGTGAATAAAAAATTACTCTTTTTGCTAGTGTCTAATAATTATCAAACACTAACAAAGATCTTACGGCGATACATCCAATGTAATACCAGCATTTGTACTGCTAATAACGCAATCACCGCCATCAGGGGTTGCCATGCCTCTGGCACAGCTCGAACCACCCCACCAAATACGCTTTGGCTGACATAGCCCCAATTCACAAGACTTGACGCTAAATAAATAATAATCGAGTTTGCACCTATGATCACAAAAGGATACGCGGCGCGTTGCCCTGGCAGAATATCCACCAGTGCATAAAAAACGGCGAGCAATATGGCACTCCAGCCAACGGTTACAAGCACAAATGAGCTAGTCCAAAGCTCTTTATTTACTGGGAACTGTAAATCCCATAACCAACCTAAACACACACTTACCACACCTGCGGCGAACAATAAGGCGGTCATTTTCCACTCGCCAATTTGCTGAGCACGAGCCACTAATTGACCGGCAAACACACCCATTAATGCATTAACTATCGCTGGGATATTCGACAACACACCTTCTGGGTCTACCACACGGTTTTGATAACTAATCCCCGGCAGTAAGTGTGCATCAAACCATGCATTCCAACTTCCTGCTGCTGAAAGGTCGCCAGCACTGCCACCCGGCACTGGAACAAAACAAAGTAGTAGCCAATAACCTACTAAAATAGCTGCTGCGGTAATAATTTGTGTTCGTAAACTGGTATGCCAGACCAACATTGCACAGAAGAACCACGCAATAGCGATGCGGCCAAGAACACTGGCATAGCGAATTTCATCCAACGCCATTGGCATCCCTGTGCCCCAGCCGTGGTTATACAAAATACCTAATAAACACAATAATAAAAGACGTTTACCCGCCTTGCGGTAATACACTTTGCGCTCATCAAACGGTAAATGGTCAATGCGTTTCGGGGCTAACCCCATCGCCACACCCGATAAAAATATAAATAATGGGAAAATCAGATCGTAAAATGTGAAGCCATGCCAAACGCTGTGCACGGTGTGTGCTTCAAAAACTTTCCAGCCAGTCCAGCCAGTTAAAACGAAGAGCGCTGCGAATAGTGACTGTCCGCCTAATATCCAAAACATATCCATGCCGCGCAGTGCATCCAGCGATGCCAAACGTTTTCTTGTTGGTTGTGTTGTTGTCATTGTATTACCTTAAATAGAAAAAGCCCCGCGATACAACGGCGGGGTTTTTACCAGGGAAGCTTGTTATAGCGCTTTTCCAGCAATAAAGGTGGCTTGTACATTTTGCTGTGCGTCTAACACCACAAAGTCAGCGTCAAACCCGCTCAGTAAGCGACCTTTTTTATGTAAACCTAAATATTGTGCAGGATAAAGTGATGCCATACGTAAGCTCTCAGCAAGGCTAACATCCAATGTGTTCACTGTGTTGCGCACCGCACTTGCCATATCAAGTACGCTGCCTGCTAATTCACCGGTCGTTGAATTTAATCGGTCGCCAGTACGAATAACCTTACGGCCATCAAAGAAATCAAACTCCATATCGTCAGTCCCTACAGGTGGCATTGCATCTGTGACTAACATAATTTTTCCGCGCTGTTTGCTGCGAATTGCTAATTTTGCTGATGATGGATGTACATGGTGACCATCAACAATTAAGCCGCACCAGCTGTTATCATCCCAAAGTGCAGCACCCACAACACCCGGCTCTCGTGATGTAAATGCTGACATGGCATTAAATAAGTGGGTAAAACCATCAGCCCCTGCAGCAAGTGCTGCATTGGTGGTCGCAAAGTCTGCATTTGTGTGGCCAATTGATACTTTTACACCACACTCAACCAAGCGCGCGATATCATCAGCACTGACATTTTCAGGCGCTAAGGTTACCATTTTAATGCCTAAGTCTTGGCGGGCATAAATCGCAAATTCTTGCTCTGTAATAGGTCGAATAAATTGCTCGCTGTGGGTGCCTTTTTTCCCTAATGAAAGGTGCGGCCCTTCAAAGTGCACACCCATTACGCCAGGAACACCTTCAGCAATTGCTTGTGCAGTGGCATCGGCCGCTTTTGCCATGACTTCCACTTTGTCGGTAATCAGCGTTGGCATAATCGCTGTTGAACCAAACTGACCATGTGCTTTGGCTATTCTATCTAAGCAATCTGGTGTTTGTTCAGCGTTAAAAAACGCTCCGCCACCGCCATTCACTTGTACATCAATAAAACCGGGTGCCACTAAACCCGTTAATGCAACGGCATTAGCATCTGCTTCAACAAACTTAAACACACCATTGTCGACGCTAAAATATACGTCAGATAAAAATTCGTCACCGGTAAACAATGAACTTGCATGATAAATCGTCATTACAAACTTACCTCTTGGTTTTGTTCCAGCACAGATTGCTGAGCAAAATACACAGCGCCCATTTCCGGTGGTTGAATAGGAGATTCAACGCGTTTGGCAATATCTTCTGCAAGCCACTTATTTAATGGCTCAGCTAAGCCACCAATCATAGATAAGCGTGGCGGGTTATTCTCTAATAAACGCTGAGCTAATTTACTTACGTAATCAGCACCCTCTTTAACAATCGAAACCGCAACTTTGTCATTGTTATTGGCTGCTTCAAATACATAGCGGGCTAATTTGGCAAAACTACTCGAAGGCTGACCAGACATTTTCTCAACAATCGCCATCGCATTGTCAGCTGCAAAATGCTCGGTGATCACTTTAGTCAGATTTGTTGATTCGCCTAGGCCATCAAGGTCTAGTAATGTCGCTTTTATTGCTTCAAGACCCATCCAGGCACCACTGCCTTTATCGCCTAGAGCAAAGCCATGACCGCCAAAGTTAGTTGTGCGACCATTTACACAAGAAAAACCACAAGAGCCAGTGCCTGTGATGATCACCGCACCATCACTCCCTTCGTGGGCGCCGATACAGGCTGTATGTAAGTCAGTGGTGAGGAACATTTGTTTAAATGGATGCTCCCATTCCATAATCTTTTCGTACAAGCTTGGTAGGTTTACGCCTGCTAAACCTAAGCCTGCATAAAGCTGATGAACGGTTTCAAGCGGTAAACCCGCATCACGAAGTGCTAATTGTGTTGAAACCATAATTGATTCGAGAGTACGTTCCAAACCATGTAATGGATTTGCAGGACCACCTAGGCCAGTTCCTAATACACCTTGTTTAACAGAGTAGATAGTTGCTCGACATTTCGTTCCGCCACCATCGATACCAATAAACAATTGGTCCTCATTCACACTCTTCGCCATCATTTAACGACCCCTAGCCTTCGTTTAGTTTTTGTCTAAATCGCATTATTTTTCTTATCAGAATGCGAAATCATCTCAACCTTTGTTGATTTAATGTTACACAACAAATGACAGCGTTGTCATTATATTTTTTATAAAAATTCGTATAACTTTCATATTTATTTTTAATTTATTGAATTAAAACGCTTTATTTAACAGACAAGAAAATTAGAAACCACATCAACAATGTCCCATAACACCTTTATTTATGCTTTTTTGCATAATTTAGTGCGTTGTGCGTGACTATTCCTTTATTTATCATCAAGTGTAGCTAATGTTAGCTTAGCTGAAATAATACTTTAGTTAAACATTTTATTTTTATAGGAATATTTTTTTACCTTGATAGTAGCAGTGAATCATCAATACAATGAAATTCAGCAGCAGATTGTTTTAAAATATCTGCGGTGAGGTGCTCTGCCCCATAGACATCACACGGTAGCTGATACTTATTCGCTAAGTGACCAAGTAATAATGCAAAATCACCATCACCCGAAAGTAATACCATTTTATCGAGCTGCTTGGCATGCTCTAGCATGTCAATGGTAATGCCAACATCCCAATCCCCTTTCGCACTGCCATCTTTGCGCTGAATAAAAGGTTTCAGTTTTACCTCAAAGCCAATTGCGCGCAGAATATTTTGAAACTGCGATTGCTTTTCATCCCCACGATATATTGCATACGCAATGGCGCAATCAATTTGGTAGCGTTCGCTCATTTGTGCCCAAAAGGCATTGTAGTCAAAATTTTTCTTGTAGCTTTCTCTACAGGTGTAATAAATGTTTTGTACATCTACAAAGATACCGACTCTTGGCTTATCAACTGCTGACATAACTTTTCTGTTTTTAGTGATTTGTGTTCACTGTAGCATATCTAGGTTGATATTTACGAAAAAGTAACCTAAATTGGTTACATAAAACAAAGTAACCAAATTTGGTTACTTATCGCGATGTAACTAAATTAAGTTACTTAATCTAAGGGATCATAATGATTGCGGTGATCAGTGGTGATTTAATTAAATCACAAAAAATTCCACAACAAGAATACGATGCCATGCTTTATCAGCTTGATCAAAGCTTACGCTTTGTTGCTAAGCGCTTTAACGCAAGCTTTACCATTTACCGTGGCGATGCATTGCAAGTACAGCTAACAGAGCCTGAGCTGGTATGTCATGCTGCCATCTTGTTGTATTTGCAAATGAAGGCAGCCAATTATGAGCTGCGACAAAGCTTGGCTATTGGCTCACTCGACAACCCACGCGCCGATATAAAAACAGCCACAGGCAGTGCTTATACCTTATCTGGCCGTGGTTTAGATAACATTGGCCAGCAACGCTTAGTGTTAAATATTGAAAATAACGTCCTTGAAGAAGGCTTTGTGCTTAATATTGCGCTTGTCGAAGTCCTGCTAGAAAAAATGAGTCAAAAGCAGGCTAATGCCCTGTTTTATTATTTAACCGCCGAGAACAACAGCCATGCAGAGCTTGCCAAAGAGCTTAATACTAGCCGGGAGAATGTCACTAAGTTACTCAACCTAGCCCATTATCAGCTTATCGAGCGCTTTATAAATTACAGCCAAACCACACTCAAAGGATTGTTATGACCAGTTTTGCTCTACTACTCACCGCGTTAGTACTGGGTCACTTACTTGCTGACTTTTATTGGCAGCCAATGAGCTGGGTACACGATAGAAACAACCGTCACTTTCGTGCTAGTAAGCTCTATCTGCATGTATTAACACACGGCGTGACCTCTTTAGCCGTGCTCACACTGTGGGAATACACATACGGCTGGCAAGAGTTCTCTCGTGTATTGATAGCAACTGGTGCGATTATGCTAAGCCACTATGTCATTGACTTGGCAAAGTCATACTCAAATAAAGGCGTAGTGCCGTTTTTACTCGACCAATTGGCACATCTTGTTGTGATTGTAATGCTGAGCGTTTGGCTTAGTGATAAAAATGAATTTTATAGCTTAGCGTGGCAAAAGCTGATTGCCCTCGATACCTTGTTTGTTATTGCAGCTTATTTATTAGTACTTAACCCAAGCTCTGTGTTTATTCGCATGATGCTGGAGAAAATCAATATTCAGATAAACAATGAAGGCAGTATTCCTGCTGCAGGGCATTTTATAGGCTTGCTCGAGCGAGTGTTAATGTTGAGCTTTATTTTGCTAGGTGAATACGGCGGCGTGGGCTTTCTACTGGCGGCCAAGTCTATCTTTCGATTTGGTGATTTAAAAGAAAGTAGCGAAAAACAACTCACTGAATATGTCATGCTGGGCACTTTGTTAAGTGTCACCGTAACACTCTTTATTGGTGTCGCCACCTTATATTGCATTAAACTCGTTTAATCGCTTAGAAAAACAAAAACGCGCAATTGCGCGTTTTTTTTATTTTTACTGTTATTAACTATCCGCAGCGGGTTTACGTCTTGGGCGAGATGGCCCAGATACACGCTGGCGATTACCCGCAGGTTTATTACCTGCTGGTTTAGTGTTATTTGATTTATTCCCGTTGTTTGCACCTTTTTGGTTTTGGCCTTGCTCTTTACCCTTACCCTGCCACTTACCTTGTGAAGGACGCTTTTGCGATTTAGGTTTTGGCTTTTGTGCAGGTTTTGCTGCACCTTGAGCTGGTGCTTTTGGTTTTTTCGGTTTCTTTGGCTTTTTCGGCTTGATTGGACGCGTATCTAGTGGCTTTTCAGCAACCGGTTTGCTTGGCTCAAAACCTGCTTCAGTCGCACGCGGAATAAGCTCACCAATAAAGCGCTCAATACCATACAAATCGTCGGCATCATCTGCAGTTACAAACGAAATAGCATGGCCTGATGCACCCGCTCGACCTGTACGGCCAATACGGTGTACGTAATCTTCATAAATATTCGGTAGATCGTAGTTAACAACGTGAGGTAACTCAACAATATCAAGACCACGGGCAACAATATCGGTTGCCACTAATACACGTACTTCACCTGATTTAAAGCCTTCGAGTGCCTTAACGCGAGCGCCTTGCGATTTATTACCGTGAATGGCAGCACCCACAATATCATCGCGTTCAAGCTGCTTAACTAAACGGTTTGCACCATGCTTGGTACGGCAAAATACTAATACTTGTTGCCAATCATTGGTACGGATCAAGTGGCTAAGTAATGCTGTTTTACGTGATTTATCTACCGCATAAACAGATTGAGCAACCGTTTTAGCTGTGGTGTTTTTTGCCGCAACTGAAATTTCAACGGGGTCGTTAATGAGCCCTTTTGCAAGTTCACGAATTTCATCTGAGAAAGTCGCTGAGAACATCAGGTTTTGACGTTTAGCAGGCAATTTAGCAATGATACGTTTGATGTCATGAATAAAGCCCATATCAAGCATACGGTCGGCTTCATCAAGGATCAGCACTTCTAAATCATCAAACTTAACAGCGTTTTGATTGTGTAGGTCTAATAAACGACCAGGTGTGGCAACTAAAATATCAACACCTTTACGAAGGCGCATCATTTGCGGATTAATTTTAACGCCGCCATAAACAACAAATGAGCTAACATTTGAATGCTTAGCGTATTGCTCAACATTTTCGCTTACTTGTAAAGTCAGCTCACGGGTTGGTGCCAATACTAATGCACGTACTTTGTTGCCACCCGCTTTAGGGCCTTTTGACAAACGCTCAATTAACGGCAGCGTAAAACCTGCTGTTTTACCTGTGCCAGTTTGCGCTGCGGCCATAACATCGCGGCCTTCAATGATCGCAGGGATAGCTTGTGATTGAATAGGCGTTGGTGCTTCATAGCCCTTTTCTAAAACTGCATTTACTAAAGCTGGTGATAAACCTAACCCATCAAAACTCATACTATCTCTCTTTAAAAAATTCAGCCGATACGGCGAAGTGCGCGCATTATACCTAGGATAGTCAATAATGCATGGAATTATTTGCAAACTAGTACTTAATAGTGAACTTAGCCGATTTATTTAAGGCATAAAAAAAGCGGCTCTAATGCCGCTTTATTCTCATAACCAATCTTTACTTAACACCAAGTTCGCGTAAGCGCTCTTGTAAGTAGCTGTCTGCTGTGTAGCGCTCAGAAAGCACAACATCAGGACGCGGGTGTAAGAATAGTGGTAACGAAATACGTGATTTCGTTGACGCTTTACCCGTTGGGTTGATCACGCGGTGAATCGTTGATGGGAAGTAACCACCTGACGCTTCTTGTAACATGTCACCAATATTGATGATCAGGTTACCAAAATCACATGGTACGTCTAACCAACCACCATCTGTTTTTTGTACTTGTAAACCTGGCTCATTTGCCGCAGGTAATACAGTTAGTAAGTTGATATCACCATGCGCTGCCGCACGGATTGCACCTGGCTCTTCATCACCTGTCATTGGAGGGTAATGCAGAATACGTAGGAGTGTTTGCTCAGAGTTAGCAATCATATCTTTAAGGTCGATAGAGAACTTAGCACGCACCTCTTCTGGTGCTTCAGCTTGAACCCAGCTTAATAATGTTGCTGCAAACTCATTCGCTAAACGGTAGTACTCACGGATTTCTTCTTCTAGCTGTGCTGGAACACGGCCTTTTGGATAAACGTGGTAGTACTCTTTAATATCTTTAACGGTAAAGCCTTTTGCAACTTCTGACACTGATGGTGGGAAGTAACCATCTTGTGTTTCTTTTGAAAATAAAAACTCGTGCTTTTGCTCAGAATTAAAGAATTCTTGCCAATTTTTGTAAATAGACTCAACTAATGACTGAGGGATTGGGTGATTTTTTAATACACCGAAACCTGTGTTTCTTAGTGACTCAACAAATTGAGCGGCCGCATCGCTCGCTTTATAATCAACGGTAGGTAAATGTTGCATTTGTCTTTTCCAGTGAATAAGGTTCTAGAAGTCTGTGCTAAGCATAGCATTTCTTCATTATAGCGCTTCGCGAGGATAGAGAAACACAGGCAAAAACATAAGGACTTATGTCCGCCCCACCTTGCTTAGCTCCTTAACTTTGATACAGATCAACTAAGCCTTTAAGTAGTATAATATGTACTATTACCTAAACTTTGATATGGTTAATTAGACACATTTCAACGCAAAAGGATCGCTAATGTTCAAAAATCTGCAAATCTTACTTTTCAGTGCGCTGATACTTGTAACCAATCAGGCCATCTGTGCAGAACAAGCCAACTATAAAGTCGAAAATATTAAAGACAACGTATATCGCTTTAGTGCTGGCCATTACCACAGCGCTTTTATGATTGTTGATAACCTTGCCTTAGTGACTGATCCAATTAATAGCGATGCCGCAAAATACTTAAAAAGCTATATCAAGAAAACCTTTAACGCCGAAATCAAATTTATGCTGTACAGCCATAGCCATGTTGACCATGCGATGGGCGGTAATGAGCTAATCGATAACAACACCACGGTCGTTGCTCACCAGTTTGCAGCTGATGACCTTAAATTAAATAAAGTGCCTACAGCCCTACCTGATCTTACATTTACCGATACACTCAAAGTCGATTTAGGTGATAGTTACGTGCAGCTGAAATATTATGGGCCTAATAATGGCCGAGGCAATGTCAGTATGCGCTTTATGCCTGCCAATGTACTTTATGTTGTTGATTGGATTGTGCTTGGCCGCATGCCATATAAAAACCTGATTGGTTACGATATTAACGGCATGCTGCATTCAACCAAAGCGGTGCTAAATGAACCTGCGTTTGCTGCATTTATAGGTGGCCATGCAGATACTGGCAACCGCGATGATGTTGTCTCGTACTTACACTATATTCAAGACTTACACACTGCCGTGCGCGATGGCATGTTAAAAGGTAAAAATCTTGCGACCTTACAAAAAGAAATAAGCTTGCCTCAATACAGCCATTTAAAAATGTACCAGCAATGGCTACCACTGAATATTGAAGGTGTGTATAACAACCTTGTCGAGATGGGCTATTTTAATTTTCGCAGCGACATTGATGCTCAGTTTTAACTGAGCATCAATAGCGAGATAAAAACGCGTTAAGTTCTTTACTCATAAGCGCTACAAGCGCTTTTGGGCCACCATCATACATATCGTTATGGCGCGAATCTTTAAGCTTAATTTGCGTCACGGGGTATACAGCGAGCTCTTGCGGTGTTAGCAATACGTTGTTATCTGCTGGGTAATCACTACCGCGTAGTGTCAGTACAGCAATATTTTTGTTCCTTGGGGTCAGCATACGGCGATGATCAAGGGTGATCAGCTTAGACACCTTAGCGGGATAAATAGCGGCATATAATGCTGCAATATCACCTCCATTTGAGTGACCAAATAAAGTGAGCTGATTAAAGTCATACGCAGGATAACGCTTTGCAAGTTCTACGGCTAAAAACTCAAGGGTTTGTACACCACGGTGCCAGTTTTCCATACGGGTGGTCATGTATGGTGGCTCCGGGTTTAAACTCGGATCACCTTTTAACTCATGAGCAACTTCAACCGTAAAATAACCATGCTGATGAAAGGCCTGCTGGGCAAATTGATAGTCTGTATGTGCCATACCATAGCCTGCCCCAATAAACGCCACGGGGCATTTCTTCTTTATCGTGCATTTGCTATCGGCTGCTGTAATGGTCACCGGAATATCGCGTGCCCGCTCAGTATCAAACAGTGTCTCTGTTTGATTTGCAAAGGCTGTTTGCCCGCTAAGGGTTAAAGCGAGCATTAGCGCCGCCTTTTTAAAATTTAACATACTATAACTACGCTAATTTGAATTCTAAGCTACGTTTAACCATAGGCCATTCACCATCAATGATTGAAAACACCACGGTGTCGCGTACGCATCCATCGGCCATTATTTGGTGATTACGAAGCACCCCATCTTGTTTCGCCCCTAAGCGAGCAATGGCATTGCGCGAAGCCTGATTATGCCAATGGGTACGAAACTCAACAGCAATCACATTAAGTGTTTCAAATGCATAACTCAGCAGCAGTTTTTTACATTCAGTATTAACCCCAGTACGCTGAAAACGCTTGGCATACCAGGTATAGCCAATTTCTAAACGGCGATTTTTGCTGTCGATATTACAAAAGCGAGTTGAGCCTATCACCTCACCGGTGTGTTTATCGATGACAGCAAATGGTATTGCGCGACCAAGTGACTGTTGTTCAAACGCCATATTTAAATAATCGTCAACACGTTCTTCATTGGGCACCGAGGTAAACCAAAGCTCCCAAAGCTTTCCATCTGAAGCTGCGTTTACTAAAGCATCACGGTGCTCAAGCGTTAACGGCACTAATTTAACAAATTGACCTTCTAAGGTAATGGGACTTAAATCCATAACTTTCCTTAACCTTAATTAGCAATAATATTTAATCCACCAGCTCTATATCGAGCCCTGCTAATAAATCCAAAGCAGCGTAACGTTCAAATTTGGCCTTACTGATATTGTTAGCTGTTATATCAATGGCGAAGTGGCTGGCACCAATAAAGTTAGCCTTACTGAGGTTGGTTTGTTGAAACAAGCTGTCACGAAAGTCCGTATCAGTAAAATCAGCTGAAGATAAATCTGCATGTCTAAAATCAACATCTTTGGCAAAACAGCTACGCATTTTTAAAGCTTTTAAACTAAGTTCAAAAAAGCTGCTGTGGCTAAGTTCACAGCCAACAAAACTCACTGGAGAACGGCTGGCGAGTAGCGGCCAATCAACATCAGTAAAACGAACACTGGTTAATTTACACTGTTTAAAGCTTACTTCTTCAAGCGAGGTGTATCTAAGCCCAAGCGCAGCTAAATTACAGTTTTTAAACTCGCACTCTATGAACCGACAGTTTTCAAACTGACTATTGCTAAAGTCACAGTCGATAAATTCACATTGCTCAAATTCGCAATGCGAAAATGTTTGCCCTGCAAGGTTTGCTTCAAAGGTGTGTTCAAAATAAAGCGAATGGCTTGCGATCACGCGGTGGTCTCAATATCTTGTTTAAGCGCAAGTACTGCAATAAAAATAAGACCAAACAATGGAATTAGCGCTAGTAACCCACCAATAACGGCCACCACGATAGGTGTTGAAGTTTTACGCTTACCTAAGTAATAGCTGATAGCGGCAAACACAGGGATTAAAATAACAATTATTTGGCCGATTAAAGTTGCATTGATATTCATACTCTTTCCTTGAAGAACATACTAAATATTTATTTAAACACAAAAAAACCCTAAGGCATACACCTTAGGGTTATTATTCATTAAGTCTTATAATTCAGGTTATTATGAATTATTCAGCGTCTTTCGCTATAACATCAATTGCAAGCTCAGTTAATGCATCTGCATTTGCTTTGCTTGGTGCATCTGTTAATAAACATGATGCTTGAGTTGTTTTAGGGAAAGCAATAACGTCACGAATGTTATCAGTACCGCATAACAGCATAACTAAGCGGTCAAGACCAAACGCAAGACCTGCATGCGGTGGCGTACCGTATTTAAGTGCGTCAAGTAAGAAACCAAACTTGTCTTGTTGCTCTTGCGCTTCGATACCTAAGATTCTGAATGCTGTTTCTTGCATTTCTGCATTGTGAATACGTACCGAACCACCACCAACTTCGTAGCCGTTTAATACCATGTCGTATGCATCTGATAATGCACCAGCTGGGTTTGCTTCAAGCTCTTCAGGAGAAATACCTTTCGGTGCAGTGAATGGGTGGTGAACCGCATGCAATGTACCTTCGTCGTCTTCTTCGAACATAGGGAAGTCAACAACCCATAATGGTTTCCAGCTATCTAGATCAGTAATGCCTAAATCAACACCAATCTTAAGACGTAGCGCACCCATTGCTTCGTTTACAACGTTGCGCTTGTCAGCACCAAATAAAATGATGTCGCCAGATTGTGCGTTAGTACGCTCAAGTAATTGGTTGATCACTTCTTCGTTTAAGAACTTAGCGATTGGTGATTGTACACCTTCAACGCCCGCAGCACGGTCGTTCACTTTCATCCATGCTAGGCCCTTCGCGCCATAGATACCAATGAACTTAGTGTAATCGTCGATTTGTTTACGAGAAAGCTCAGCACCGCCTGGTACAGTTAATACAGCAACACGGCCTTTTTCGTCATTAGCAGGACCAGAGAATACTTTAAATTCAACGTCTTTTACTAAATCAGCAACGTCTACAAGTTGCATTGGGTTACGTAGGTCTGGTTTATCAGAACCATATAAACTCATTGCTTCGCTGTATGGCATTACTGGGAAGTCGCCTAAGTCAACGTCTAATAATGATTGCCACATTTCGCGGATCATTTTCTCAGTCATTGCACGCACTTCATCAGAGCTCATGAATGACGTCTCTAAATCGATTTGTGTGAATTCTGGCTGACGGTCAGCACGTAAGTCTTCGTCACGGAAACATTTAACAATTTGATAGTAACGGTCAAAGCCCGACATCATTAATAATTGTTTAAATAACTGTGGTGACTGAGGTAAAGCGTAGAAGCTACCCTTGTGAACACGGCTAGGTACTAAGTAGTCACGCGCACCTTCTGGCGTTGCTTTTGTTAGTACCGGTGTTTCGATATCTAAGAAACCGTTGTCATCTAAGAAACGACGCACAAAGCTGCTCGCTTTTGCACGAAGTTTGATACGGTCGCTCATTTCAAGACGACGTAAATCTAGGTAACGATATTTTAAGCGGCGCTCTTCAGAGTTTTGCTGATTAAAATCAAGTGGTAATGGCTCTGAACGGTTGATGATAGTTAAGCTTGTGCCTAAAATCTCAACTTCACCTGTTGCCATGTCTTTATTTACTTGGCTATCAGGGCGTGCGCGAACAACACCTTTTAACTGCACACAAAACTCTTGACGTAGTTTATTCGCAGTATCCATTAATCCTTCTACTTCAGGATCAAAAACAACTTGTACTAAACCTTCTCTGTCACGTAAATCGACGAAGATAAGGCCACCAAGGTCACGGCGTTTGTTGATCCAACCACATAGTTCAACTTCTTGATCTACGTGAGATTTATTTAGCTGTCCGCAATATATAGAGCGCATAGTATTCCTGTCAGTTAAAGACTTATAGCCGGCTGCTCTTAAGAGTTCGCTATTTTGAGAGCAAAAGCCACTATACAAAGTAATCATTTAAGGCAGAGCATTATACCCAAACCATCTCAAAATGCGAGTGCCAGCAGTGCCTGTCGGGGGCTAAATATATACCCCGACTTCTGAGCAAACATTTCTTTTGATACACTAGCTAAAGTTTAAATTTATTGGTTGATTTAATGCTGTATTTAGGTTGTCCGCAGTGGTCTAGCACCGCATGGAAAGGAAATTTGCTCTCTAGTCACTGTAAAAGCGCCGACATGCTCAGTGAGTATGCGCAATGCTTTAACTCAGTCGAGGGCAACACCAGTTTTTATGCTGACCCAAGTCACGAGTCATTATTACGCTGGCATGATGCGGTACCCGAAGACTTTAAATTTACTTTTAAGTTTCATCGGCGTTTTAGTCACGAATTACAGCTGACGAATATAAATAGTGAGCTTAATGCGTGGCTAAACTTATTTGAGCCAATTTTTGCTAAAACGGGGCAAATTATGTTGCAGCTACCCCGTGCCTTTGGCCCAGATGCACTGCCACTGCTTGCTAATTTTATTGCACAACTCCCCAAGCAACTTAGTTACGGTGTAGAAGTACGTCACCCCGGCTTTTTTAACAAAGATGATGCTGAAATTCGTTTAAACCAGCTATTAATTGAAAATAATATAGACCGCATCAGTATGGATACCCGCTCTTTATTTGCTGTTCCCGCCGATACCGATGCACTCATTGATGCGCAAAAGAAAAAGCCTTATTTACCTGTGCATGCCATTGCAACAGGAAATCAGCCTATGCTGCGCTTTGTGATTGCCAGTCTTGAACATGAATACAAGTCGTATTACCAGCCATGGCTGAAAAAAGTAAAGCAATGGCTTGATGAAGGAAAATCACCCTATTTGTTTTTTCATACCGCAGATAATCGCCAGTCACCACTGTTAGCAAGACAGTTTTGCCAAGATTTAGGTTACAATCACCCCGTGCTTGCGCCCTTTATAGGTGAACGCGAAGCAAGCCAAAGCAGTTTATTTTAGCGCCCGATTTATCAGAGAAAATATGAAAGATTACAGCCGTTATTTTCAAGGTTACCCGCCTCACATCATTGAGCAAGTGTTACAGCTATTTAATGGCGACAGAGCTGCTAACTACCTAAAGGGCAAATACCCTGATGCCCATAGCATTACCAGCGATAAAGCTTTATACAGTTACGCCACTGAGCTAAAAAAGCGCTACCTTAAAAATGCCCTGCCTTTTGGCCGTGCTGCATTCAAAAAACAAGGCGATATGGTCACAAATGCCTTAGGCACCCATACTTTTCGTATGCAAGGTAAAACCCGAAAACACGATCTTGCCATTAATAGCGACCTGCTTCGCGCACCTGAGCCACTTCTCAAAGCACTCGTCGTACACGAGCTGGCTCATTTTAAAGAAAAAGACCACAACAAAGCCTTCTATCAACTATGCTGCCACATGGAGCCGCAATATCATCAACTAGAATTAGATTTAAGAATATTCAGTGTGTTGGTAGGTGAAGGGAAGAATCCGTATTAAAGCTATCAAAAACATAAAACCTGAGGAAAGAATGTTAAGCTCTTGTTGTTCAAAAACACTAATAACTATCACGCATCTCGATCAGCTAAAAACTGACGGCTGAAAGCTGACAGCTAAGTTTCTGAAACCTCAAACCTTCTTTGCCCTATCAGCTGCCCAGACTCAGTAACCGCTTTAACGACCCATTTTCCTGCGGCATTAGCAGGGAAATTCGTTTTATGGCTCCACGCTCGATAGCCCTCTTTACGACCACCAGAAATATCCAAGGCTATGCGGTCAACTTCTTTTCGATTATGCACCCAAACGTGGAAGATTTTTTCATTTAAACCTCGCGGTGCTTTTACCGCACTAAAACTATATAGACCGTTTTCATGCAAGCTCTGCTCAGTGAGTTCTGTTATTGGCGAAAGCGGTTCACGAGCTTGTTCATCAAGCTGATCCGACATGCTCATATCAGTTAATCGCAGTGCCGCAGGTGGCACAAAGCTACGTAATTGCCAAAGCCCTGCACTTAAAGCACAAAGCAATAACACCAACAGCGGGAAACGCCACCATTTAGCATTGGGCATTAAATTACCAAGACTTGGAATCGTTAAAATAACAGCCGTGATCAGCGCAATTTCAAAACTTTGGCTGGTCGTTAACTTTAATAAAATTGGCAAGGTCACCGACAGCACAACAAATAAAGAAAAGCTATGAAACACACTAAACCAGACACTATGCCTTGCAAGCTTTTTATAATAGAGGGGGTCAACAACAGAAACGAACGCGCAAAGTATAATTAAAGCGGTAAACGCGGCCTGCCCATGGTCCCAGGTTGTCACTGCTAAGAAAAATGGTAAGGCAAAAAACAAACTTTCTTGCTGCACAACTTGCAGCGCAAAACGCATCACGTTAGGCGACACCGCCACACCAAAACGCTCCTCTACTTTATCTCTTAGCCAGTTATCTATTAACAACCACAACCAAGTGACTAATAACAAAATAGAGATAAGTTGCGAAAACGATTCTTTTCGCTCAACAAAGACATAGCTTGCTACACCACTGCAAAAAGCTAACACCGCCATCAACCCCGGCCGCTTCTGCATCATGAAAACAAATTTAGTTATAAAGTTTTTTAAGTAATTCATGAAATCATCAAATCCATTTAAGGCTTTATGAGTAAAGCATAAATTGGATGAATGTAGGCTTTAAAACGAGCTTTAAGTTCAAAGCTTTGAGCTGTAAGTTTTGAGCCAAGACTAGTTACTCAAATGCATCGATTATGAGGATTCGTAAATAACAATTTGGCTCAACCACCAGTTAAGTTCATCGTCAATTTGCCATGCCTCACATGAATTCAGGTGTTTTAAAATTACCTGCTTATCAGACTGACAACTAACTGCTTTTAATACAAGGTTACCATTTTCCCAAAGTGTTGCCCTTGCTATAAGGCCATTGCCCTTAATTTCAATGTATTGAGCTTTAGTTGGCTCACCCAATTGAGCAGAAAGAACCACCTTGAGATTTTCAATTGTCAAAATTTTAGATTTTGAATTTCTCCAATTTTCTAATTCTTGTAGCACTATTTTCCTCAACCTAAGAATGTAAGCAATTGCTACCAAGCACTATTTTTTATACCAAGGTAGCTTACAAGGCCCTTAACCTAATGAGTCAAAGCAAATTTCCGTGTAACTCTCATGTGAAATACCAAGGTTAAATTTTCCATACTCAGCTTGATTAGATTCGCTATCTTCAAGCCAAAGTTGTTTTGCCTCTAACAAATCAGAAATATTATCAATCTCTCGGACTCCATTAAGTACAACATGTAAAGTCTCCGATTGAGTTTGGAATGTCACAAACACTTGAAACTCACTCCCAGAGCGTTTTAACTTCACTTCATTGACAATAACATCTTGGTATATGTGATTAAATTTCAATTCAATTGCCTATTGAGTTATTTCAGTAGATTAATTTATGTATTACACACCAAAACATTAACTTAATGAAAGCTGCAAAACCATATTTCAAACTTAGGGCTTAGTACCCTCAATTGAATTTCAGCGTTGAAATAAACTCAACATAAAACACTAAGTGCTATAGCCCTTTAAAAACAAAAAAAGCGCGGTCTAACCCGCGCCTCTATTTTTATCTGACGGCTGAAAGCTGATGGCTGACAGCTCATGCCGTTGGGTTTCGCTACGCTCTACCCAACCTACGTAAGCTGTTACAAACCAAGCTCTGCCATAAAATCATCATCTGCATCGTCTGCTTGTGATGATGCTTTTTGCTTTTCAGCTTTTTGTTTAGCTTCGTTTTCGATGATGTCATCTGGGTCAACCGCTTCTGAAATATCAAAGTCATGTAGTTTGATAAATTCAGTTTTATCCATCGCAAGCTCTAGATAGAAGATATTTTGCTTCGCAGTAGTGAATGTCACACGGCGTGCTTGTGGCCTATCCATGGTAGTATCAACAGAAATTTGCACCTGTTTATTAATCGCCATCATCTTAGGTTGGTTTTGCGTGATAGAAGTATGCAGCTGGTCGCGTACTTTTGACGTAAAGTCACCAACGATTTGGTTCATCAGCTCGCCGAGTACGTTTGCCACATCATCTGATAAATGGCTTTGTGCAATTTCGTCCTCAGGCATACCCATGTTACGCATATAGTCATGGTAAATTTCCATGGCTGCTTGCGCTGTGAAGTTTGTTACCACAAGACCGGTAAAGCCACCATCGAACAATACAAAACAGCCAATATCTGGGCGCATACAGGTGCGGGTGATTTTTTGAACCATAGCAGAATAACTAATACTGTTACCGCTTGCTGAAGACAGAACTCCAGTCACTGAATGACACAGAGTTGATAAGATATCTTCTGTACTGATCACTTTGCTTTTTGTCATTAAACTTCTCTTTTTTGTACTTGTTATTGATAATTCTAGCCAAGCTACTGAATTTATCACTGACTATCCAGTTAAAAATGCTAAAATAGCGGTATTATTTTTTAAAGAGACTGTTCAAGTGACGCAAAAAGACAGTATTTATGCCACTGAGCAAGCGGTTAAAGACTTTAGCTTTGACCAACATGTAGTAGAAGTTTTCCCTGATATGATCCAGCGCTCGGTGCCAGGTTATGCAACTATTGTTAGCACCATGGGGAAGCTGGCTGGTGAGTACGCGCAAAGCAATTCAAACCTATACGACTTAGGCTGTTCTCTTGGTGCTGTAACGTTAAGTATGCGCCGTAATATTCGCACTGATAACTGTAATATCATTGCTGTTGATAATTCAGAAGCGATGGTTGAGCGCTGTAAATTACATTTACAAGGTTTTCGCTCTGAAGTACCAGTCACAGTTACACTAGGTGATATCAACGATTTAGCTATCGAGAATGCCTCTGTGGTCGCGATGAACTTTACACTACAGTTTATTCCACCTGAAAAGCGCCAAGCAGTGCTTGAAAAGATTTACGCAAATTTAAAACCAGGCGGTGTTTTGCTGCTGAGCGAAAAAATTAGAGGTGAAAATGAGCAATGCGATAATTTGCTCATTGATTTACACCATGATTTTAAACGTCACAACGGCTATTCGGAGCTTGAGATCAGCCAAAAGCGCACGGCTATCGAAAATGTCATGCGCCCTGATCATTTATCTACCCACTTAAACCGATTAAGTGAAATTGGTTTTAGCCAAACGCAAGTGTGGTATCAATGTTTTAACTTCTGCTCGATGATTGCAATCAAGTAATCATCACAACGATATAAAGAGTATTTCATGTCTCAATGGTTTAACCAATTTTACGCTGCTATCGCACAAAGCCCGCTCAGCCACTGGCTCGAAACTTTGCCTGGTCACTTAAAACACTGGGAACTAGAAGCCAGCCACGGTGATTTACCGAAATGGCAAAAAGTGCTGAAAAACTTACCTGAGGTAAGCACAAACCATGTGAATCTTCAGGATAAAGTACAAATTGGCACCGGTGATGAGCTATCTGAAGGTCAGCAAAAACAGTTAACGCATTTATTAAAGCGCATGATGCCATGGCGTAAAGGGCCATTTAGCTTACACGGTATCGAAATTGATACTGAGTGGCGCAGTGATTGGAAATGGGATCGTTTACTGCCTCATATCGAACCGTTAAAAGGCCGCACTGTGCTTGATATTGGCTGTGGCTCAGGTTATCACTTGTGGCGCATGCGCGGTGAAGGCGCTAATTTTGTAGTGGGCATTGATCCATCCGATTTGTTCTTATGCCAATTCCAAGCGATAAAGCATTATCACCAAGATGAAAACGTGCATTTATTGCCGTTAGGTGTTGAAGCTCTGCCAGAGCTAAAGGCATTCGATACGGTATTTTCAATGGGTGTTTTATATCATCGTCGTTCACCTATCGACTTTTTAGCGCAATTAAAAGCACAGCTTCGCCCTGGTGGTGAGTTAGTCCTTGAAACACTGGTTGTTGAAGGTGATGAGCACACAGTTTTAGTGCCAACTGACCGCTATGCGAAAATGCGTAATGTATGGTTTATCCCAAGCACCGCGGCATTAAAACTATGGATGGAGCGCGTTGGTTTTAAAGATGTACAAGTTAAAGACTGCGCAATCACAACGCTTGAAGAACAACGCAAAACCCAGTGGATGGAAAACGAATCATTAGTCGACTTTTTAGACCCAAATGACACCAGCAAAACCATTGAAGGTTACCCTGCCCCTCTTCGCGCTATTTTAACCGCGAAAGCTTAACAAATAGTGAGAAGTTTCGAGTTTCAAGGTTAAAAGTTCATTTGCCTGATACTTTTACCTTGTAACTTGAAAACAAAAAACCGGACAACTGTCCTTGTCAAGTCGGTTAAAGTGATTTTTCAACTAGCCGCGCCAGTGCAATTGTTGTAAAATACGCGCGTTTCTAAGCAACCCACATGCAACTTTTTTGAGGAAAACCTGTGAGCGAACAAAAACAGTCTCTTAGCTATAAAGACGCGGGCGTAGATATCGATGCCGGTAATGCACTTGTTGAGCGTATTAAAGGCGTAGTTAAAAAAACCAGACGTCCTGAAGTAATGGGCGGTATCGGTGGTTTTGGCGCACTTTGCGAACTACCAACTGGCTATAAAGAGCCTGTACTGGTTGCTGGCACAGACGGTGTTGGTACAAAACTACGTTTAGCAATCGATCTTAAAAAGCACGACACAGTGGGTATCGACCTTGTTGCTATGTGTGTAAACGACCTTATTGTACAAGGTGCTGAGCCACTATTTTTCCTTGATTACTATGCAACTGGTAAATTAGACGTAGATACTGCGGCTGATGTTGTAACAGGTATTGGTAAAGGCTGTGAGCTTTCTGGCTGCGCTTTAATCGGTGGTGAAACTGCTGAAATGCCAGGTATGTACGACGGCGAAGACTACGACATGGCTGGTTTCTGTACTGGTGTTGTAGAAAAATCAAAAATTATCGACGGTACTAAAGTTGCTGCAGGCGACCAATTAATCGCCCTTGCATCAAGTGGTCCTCACTCAAACGGCTTCTCATTAATTCGTAAAGTTCTTGAAGTATCTGGCGCAGACACAAACGCTGAGCTTGAAGGCAAAACACTAGGCGATCACCTTTTAGAGCCAACACGCATCTACGTTAAACAACTACTTGAGCTATTCAAGCAGGTTGACGTTCACGCGTTATCGCACATCACGGGTGGTGGTTTCTGGGAAAACATCCCGCGCGTACTTCCTGAATCTGCAAAAGCAGTTATCAAAGGTGACAGCTGGGAATGGCCTGTAGTTTTCAACTGGTTACAAGAAAACGGCAACATCACAACACACGAAATGTACCGTACATTTAACTGTGGTGTAGGCATGGTTTTAGTTGTTCCAGCTGACAAACTTGAGCAAAGCTTAACAATCCTTAAAGATCTTGGCGAAAATGCATGGCATATCGGTGAGATCCAAGATGCGAAAGCAGGCGAAGAGCAAGTAGAAATTTTAGGTGGTCGTGACTAATGACCGCTTGTCGTCTTGTTGTATTAATTTCTGGTAGCGGTTCAAACCTTCAAGCCATCATCGACGCGTGTGCGCGTGGTGAGATAAAGGCCGAAATCGCCGCTGTAATTAGTAATAAAGCCGACGCCTATGGCCTTGAGCGAGCAAAAAATGCAGGTATACAAACACGTGTACTAAGCCATAAAGATTTTGACTCGCGCGAGGCCTATGATGCTGAGTTAATGGACATTATTGACAATTTTGAACCAAATCTAGTTGTATTAGCTGGTTTTATGCGTATTCTTACACCTAGCTTAGTGCAAAAGTTTAAGGGAAAAATGTTGAACATTCACCCTTCTTTGTTGCCTAAGTACCAAGGGCTGAATACCCACCAACGAGCGATAGATGCAAAAGATGACGTTCATGGTGTTAGTGTTCACTTTGTCACAGAAGAGCTAGACGGCGGTCCCGTTGTTCTTCAAGCCAAAGTTCCGGTACTCGAAAACGATACCGCAGAGACACTCGCACAACGTGTTCATCAGCAAGAACATATAATCTATCCATTGGTGGTCAAGTGGTTCAGTGAACAACGACTCAAGATGGAAGCAGATTATGCAGTTTTTGACGAAAAGAAACTTCCTGCACACGGCGCGCACTACCCAGAATAAAAATCTAAGTGCCCTACTCGCTTGTGTGGGCACTTTATTACTTCCTACCAGTGTTTTAGCTGGCGACCTCACTCAATATGAAGCCAAATACGATGTACTTCGTAAAGGCGAAACCCATGGTAAAGCAGTACGCGAGCTGAAGAAAGCCGCTGACGGTAACTACGTGATCACTTATCACAGTGAAATCGAATGGATGATTTTTTCGGACTCACGAAAAGAAACATCCATGTTTACTTATCACGATAAGAAAATTTCTCCAATGAGTTACACCATGGAGCGCTCAGGCACAGGGCCTGATAAAGAATACAGCTTGAAATTTGATGCAACGCAAAAACAAGTTCAAAGCAGCCAAAGTAAATATCCTCTTAAAATTGATTGGTCAGATGAATTTCAAGACTCACTGTCTTATCAAGTGCAAGTTCGCGAAGAGCTAAAACAAGGCAAAACGCAATTATCTTATCCACTGGTTGATAAAAAAGGTAATTTACGTAACTACAACTTTGAAGTTGTCGGCACAGAAATGATTTCACTGCCAATTGGTAATGTAGAAGCGATTAAAGTAAAACGTTTATACGATAACGACAAGCGTCAAGCACTCGCTTGGTTTGCCCCAGAAATGGACTACATGCTAGTTCGTATGTGGAAAGGTGAAAAAGGCGTAGAGCAATTTGAAGTGCAACTTAATTCATTTACCGTGACCACGCCAGTCGCCGTAACAAATAATGAAGTGAGTAATGAAGCGCCTGAGTAGCGCTTCATCTTTTATTTAAATTTTTTCGCCCATTTTAAACAGTGCAAACTCACCTGGCTCCATTTTCTGCCAGCGTTCATCATTGGTGAGTGGCCTTGTTGCAATCACAGTAACCACATCGTTCGGTGTGGTTTCTTTTTGAAAATCAACCACCATATCAGCATCAATTAATGTCGCTTTGCCAAACGGCGCACGGCGTGTGATCCAATGAAGATTATTGGTGCAATAAGCTAAAACGAAAACACCATCGGTAAGTAGCATATTAAATACGCCTTTTTCACGCAGTGTGTGAGCAAGCTTGGCAGCATAGCGAAATACAGACGCCATATTTGATGGGCGCTTAGGGTATTTTTCGCGAATTTTATCGAGCAGCCAGCAAAACGCCAATTCACTATCTGTATTCCCCACAGGTCGATAGTAATCTGGTTTTAAATCATGATAATTCGATAATTGCCCATTGTGGGCATACGTAATCTCTCGTCCCCATAACTCACGAGTAAATGGGTGAGTGTTCTCAAGACAGACACGACCACGATTACCTTGGCGAATATGGCTTATCACCGAAATACTTTTTATTGGGTAAGCTTTTACGAGTTTGGCAATTTCTGACTGGCAACTTGGCTCAGGATCTTTAAATGTACGACAGCCTTTACCTTCATAAAAAGTGATGCCCCAGCCATCTTTATGTGGGCCAGTATTACCACCGCGCTCTAATAATCCTGAAAAACTGAAACAAATATCTGTTGGTACATTGGCCGACATGCCAAGCAACTCACACATAGAACTCTTAACCTATAAAACTAATCGAAGGAAGGCATGATGGGCTGATCCCTGCCTGCGCTCATTGTTAAACATACCGCTAAGGATGGCAACTGCTATGCTGAGATTTTCAGAACTATCTGAGCAATTCGCAACTAATCGCAAGAATAACGGCACTGATTATAAGTAATTACTCAACAATCCCTCATCTGCTGTAAATGTTTTTGCACTGATAGCCATTTTTAAAATAATAAAACTCACCAAACAAGCCGTTTTAATCCTTGTTCCCCTCTTGATAATTCGCTTTTCTAGCGCTACTCTAAAAGAGGTGGTCTGACCTCTATTAAGGAATAATCAATGACTCTCATATTTTTACTTGGTTTACTCGTGCTGCTTAGTATTGCGAGTTACCACAGAGCAAGCTGGAATACCTGCTTAGGTATTGCCGTTGCGACTTTACTTGTTGGCACATTTGCTGGCGCGTTTGGCGCAATTAGTTGGCTACTATTCTTACTTATCGCTGTGCCACTTTCTGTGACTGGCGTTCGTCAACAATACATCATTAAACCTATCTTCGCTGCTTTCAAAAAAGTAACCCCGACTATGTCGGATACTGAAAAATCAGCAATCGATGCCGGTACTACGTGGTGGGAAGCGGATCTGTTTTGTGGTCGTCCTGACTGGAACAAATTGCACCAATACCCAGCACCTAAACTGACTATCGAAGAGCAAGCGTTTATTGATGGTCCAGTTGAAGAAGTGTGTAGTATGCTAGATGACTGGCACGCAACTCACGAACTAACTGATTTACCGCAAGATGTTTGGCAATATCTAAAAGATAATAAATTCTTTGCCATGATCATCAAAAAAGAATTCGGCGGTTTAGAGTTTTCTGCTTATGCACAATCATGTGTACTGCAAAAGCTAACCAGTAAATCAACGTTACTTTCTTCTATCGTAGGTGTACCTAACTCATTAGGTCCGGGCGAATTACTTCAGCACTATGGTACTAAAGAGCAAAAAGATCATTACTTACCACGCTTAGCAAGTGGTCAAGAGATTCCATGTTTTGCTTTAACATCACCAGAAGCTGGTTCTGACGCAAGTGCAATTCCTGATTACGGTGTTGTTTGTAAAGGTCAATGGAACGGCGAAGAAGTTGTTGGTATTAGCCTAACATGGAACAAGCGTTACATTACTCTTGCTCCAGTTGCGACTGTACTTGGTCTTGCATTTAAACTACAAGATCCCGACGGTTTACTAGGTGATGACAAAGAACCTGGTATTACCTGTGCGCTGATCCCAACAGATACTCCTGGAGTAGAAATTGGCCGTCGTCACTTCCCGCTAAACGTTCCATTCCAAAATGGTCCTACTCGCGGTAAAGACATCTTCGTACCACTTGATTACATCATTGGTGGCCCGAAAATGGCCGGCCAAGGCTGGCGTATGCTGGTTGAATGTTTATCTGTTGGTCGTGCAATCACATTGCCGTCTAACTCAACAGGTGGCATTAAAACAATTGCGCTTGCAACAGGCTCTTACAGCCGTATTCGCCGTCAATTCCGTTTACCAATTGGTCAAATGGAAGGTGTTGAAGAATCAATGGCAAAACTTGCAGGTTACGCATATAGCTCTGATGCTGCTGTTAGCATGTCTACAGGGGCTGTTGACCTTGGTGAAAAACCATCGGTTGTATCTGCGATTATCAAATACCACTTAACTGAGCAAATGCGTGAAGCGACTATTCACGGCATGGATGTTCATGGTGGTAAAGGCATCATGCTTGGTCCAAACAACTACTTAGGTCGCGGTTACCAAGGTGCGCCAATTGCAATTACCGTTGAAGGTGCAAATATCTTAACGCGTAATATGATCATTTATGGTCAAGGTGCAATTCGTTGTCATCCATTCGTGTTAACTGAGCTAGGTGCTTGTGCAATTGAAGACCGTGAAGAAGCGCTTGCAGTATTCGATAAAGCGTTAATGGGTCACGTTGGCTTTACTATTTCGAACCTTGTTCGTACTAAGTGGTTAGCATTAACCAATGCTCGTTTCACAAGTACGCCGTACAAAGACGAGACCGCTGAGTTTTATCGTGTTGCGTCACGCTTCAGTGCATCATTAGCATTAATGTCAGATATCAGCATGGCGGTATTTGGTGGTTCATTAAAACGTAAAGAACGTATCTCTGCACGTTTAGGTGACTTACTAAGCTACTTATACCTTGTATCTGCAACACTTAAACGTTACAACGACGAAGGCCGTAAAAAAGAAGATTTTGCGCTTGTTCAATGGAGCTGCCAAGATCACCTTTACCACTGCCAACGTGCACTCGCTGACTTAATCAATAACATGCCATCTGCACCACTACGTGCGATGCTAAAAATCATGTTATTCCCATTCGGTCGTCCAGTACGTAAGCCTACTGATAAGCTTGAGCACAAACTTGCTCACTTATTACAAGTACCAAGCGAAACTCGTAACCGTTTAGCTAACTACATTTACCTTAAAAACGAGCCACTTAACCTTGTTGGTCGTCAAGAGCAAACGCTTAAAGACATTCTTGAAGTTGAGCCTCTGTTTGACAAGGTATGCCGTGAAAAAGGCGTAAAACTGCCTTTCTTCCAGCTTGATAAAGTAGCGCAAATGGGCCTAGAAGCAGGCATTTTAAGCCAAGCTGAAGCCGACAAACTAGCTGCAGTTGAAAAAGCCCGTCTTGACGTTATTAACGTTGACGACTTTGACCCAGCAGACTTAGTTGCAGGTAATGTTGCCCGCGGCGAGAGCGATAAAAAAGCAGACGCCGCTTAAGCTAGCAAAACAATTCCAATTGTTATGAAAAACCAAACCAGCGCAAATTGCGCTGGTTTTTTTTGCGCTAAATATTGCTGCAATACACACCATACTGCCCCTATGGGGATGTAAATCGAGTTAGTGCCAATCATGCTTATAACTACAATTAAAGCCACAGCAAAAAATATAAGGCTCGGTAAAAAATGGCTTATATAAAACGGCTTATCTTGGTTATTGCTTTGAAAGAACAGCCGATATTTTTTAAAAACAGCCAAGCAATCGAACTGCAGCGAGCTTGTTAGCAACACGCATACTGAAAAAGCCACAACTTGTATCAAGTCACTAAAGTCATTACGCACTGCAATTAGCTGTAATAAAGCGAGCAAGCATGCTAACAATACTGAGCCACGCCATATTAAGCTCCAACTGTGCTGTATAAAGTAACTAAGCCAAAATAAAGCAAGCGAGTGTACTTTTAGCTTATGACTTATTCTTACTGGTGGGAGTAAAATCGAACAGCCGAAAATAGCAACAAAACATAGATAATATTGTAGCGGAGATAAACTAACAGGCAGTAATACCAAGACAGAACTGAGCAATAAACTATAAAAAAGTGCACGCGGCCTATAAAGAACAAATACTCCACATAGCCACTGCAACAACATAAACACCATAAAATGAGGTACTTGTAGCCACTGCTTTAACGATAGATCTATTGCGATTAATAAACTGGCAATGAGCCAAGCATTACTTAAAAGTAGTAACTTGCAGTCAGCACATACTCGCCAAGAGGATTTATAAAGGCTTCGCTGAAACGCCCTATTTTGGGAATTTTTAATAGCTGATGCCATGGCCCATAACATTACCGATTCAAGTAAAAGATAAACCACTGCTATTTTTGCACCGTAAGCGGGTTCTGTATGGCTATCGACTATTTTTCCAAGACCTAAAAACAAAAGTAAAACCATACCAAGAAATGCAGGGCCTAGCACCAGTGCGAGCAGCAAACTAAAACTCTTTAACTGAGATAGCATGCTTTTGAGAGTGGTCGTATATGCTAGGTATCTATAAGAAAGGAATGACACGTAGCTAGCAAGAGATTCAATCATAATGTTGTGCACTCAAAACCATGCTGTATAAACACCTCAGGTTCGTGGCTTGTAATGATGACTTGCCCATTAGGTTTATCATCTAAGTAGCCATCAAGTAAGGTCAGCAAAAATTGAATACTTGTTTGATCAAGTGCTGCACTCGGTTCATCTAATAGCAAAAATGGAGCTTGCTTTAAAAAAGCAGTGATAAGCTGGCATTTCTTTTGGTTTCCACTCGACAAAGCACTAAAACAAGTATTAAGGTGCTCTGTAAAGTTAAATCCAGTAATGAGTTGCTCCGGCATGTCTTTCTTTAACGCCTTGCAACTAAGTTCAATAATTTGCCGGGCAGTTAAAAAATCCGGCAGAGCAATACGATCGCTAGCAATTGAAACATCACTTTGCGGCGATTTTAGTGCTTCATTATTATATAAAACCTGCCCTGACTGCGGCTTTTCAAGGCCAACTAGCATCATCAGTAATGTTGTTTTTCCTTTGCCATTCGCTGCCTGTAAACAAACTCGTTTACTTTGTAATAGCTTACTGTAGTTTTCAAAAACGTGGGCTGAAGCAAAGCGCTTATTGAGGTTGTTAATTTCAATCATGTTTATTCCTTTAATAATGAAAAAATAGTAGCACACCCATGTCCCTATTTATTTACATGATTTGTAACAAATATCGAACGGGTAAAACTTGCGTTTAGATTATGAACAGGCAACACTTGATAACGAAAAATTAACAAGGAATAATTACAATGAAACCGAGTTTTCAACTAGCTGCCGTTGCATGCGCGCTTAGCCTTGCGCTTGCAGGATGTTCTCAATCAACCCCATCAACAAATAGCACCGAAAGCGTGCAACAAAGCCAAACTGTTAAACAGTATGATGCTGAAACCTTTTTTGACACAACCTCAATTATGGGCAGCAGCTTTTCACCGAAAGGCGACAAAATACTTGTTAGCAGTGACGAAAGCGGCATTTATAGCCTTTATGAAGTAGATATAAAAACCGCCAAAAAAACCCGCTTAACAGACTTTGAAGACAGTACTTATGCTGTGGCTTATTTCCCTAAAGATGAGCGCGTACTATTTACTAAAGACTCTGGCGGTAACGAGCGTTATCACATCTACGTTCGCGAAACAGATGGCACAGTTAAAGATCTTACGCCAGGTGAAGAAACCCGAGCAGGATTTGCAGGTTTCACAGAAGACGGTAAACATTTTTTTATAACTAGCAATCAGCGTGATGCTAAGTTTATGGACCTATATCGTGTTGATGCTAACAGCTATGAAGTAACGCCTGTTTATCAAAATACTATGGGGCTAGATGTCGGTGCGATAAGCCCTGACGGCCGCTTTATTGCTTTATCGAAAAACAATTCGAACAAAGACAGCGATGTATTTATTCTCGATACGCGTAAAAAAACACTGAAACCAGAACTTATCACTCGTCATGACGACGACGCTAAATATGGCCCAGAGACCTTCTCAAGAGACAGTAAATCATTATATTACTCAACCGATGCCAAAGGTGAATTTGCAGAGGTGTGGCGCTATGACTTAACGACCGGCGAGCACAGCCCTGCCCTTAAAGATGAGTGGGATGTGAGTTTTATTTACTTCTCTAAATCTGGCCGTTATCAAGTAAGCGGTGTTAATGCTGATGCAAGCACTAAAGTGTCGATAATTGATACCACCACAGGTAAAGCTATTGCCATGCCATCGCTGCCAGCTGGTAACTTACGTGGTGTGAACTTTTCAGCAGATGAAAAGACCATGGCGTTTTATTTAAATTCAGATACCTCGCCTAGTAACCTATTTGTGTGGCAACTCGGTGAATCAAAAGCTAAACAATTAACCAACACATTAAGTGATGCAATTGATCAAAATGACTTGGTTGAAAGCACAATTGTGCGCTTTAAAAGCTTTGATGGTCTAGAGATCCCTGGGGTTTTATATAAGCCTAAGCAAGCTAATAGCAACAACAAAGTACCAGCTTTAGTTTGGGTGCACGGCGGTCCTGGCGGCCAAAGTCGCACAGGATATAGTGCAATGCAGCAGCATCTAGTCAATCATGGTTATGCCATTTTTGCAGTTAATAACCGTGGCAGCTCAGGCTATGGTAAAACCTTCTTCCATTTAGATGATAAAAAGCATGGCACTGACGATTTACAAGATATTGTTTACGGTAAAAAACACCTACAAAGCCTAGATTGGGTTGATGCTGATAAAATTGGCATTATGGGGGGCAGCTACGGTGGCTTTATGACCGCCGCAGCACTCGCCTTCGAACCTGAAGAGTTCAAAGTAGGCATTAATATATTTGGTGTAACAAACTGGGTTAGAACCTTAAATTCGATTCCACCATGGTGGGAAAGCTTTAAAAAGGCACTGTATGATGAAATGGGCGACCCAGCGACAGACGGTGAACGTCACCGTGCCATTTCGCCACTATTTCATGCTAAAAACATCACCAAGCCATTAATGGTGATCCAAGGTGCTAACGACCCTCGCGTTTTACAAGTAGAAAGCGATGAACTTGTTGCCGCTGTAAAGGCAAATGGTGTGCCTGTTGAATATGTATTATTCGATGATGAAGGCCATGGTTTTACTAAAAAAGAAAACCGCATAAAAGCCTCAAATGCATACCTTGAGTTCTTAAATACCTACTTAGATAAATAGCAAAATTACAAAGGTAAAGAGCCGGTATTATGCCGGCTTTTTTATGCAAAACACCTGTATAGAATCAAAATTTAACAGTTTACACAGTACTGTATAAAATACTGTATATCTTTACTGGTAAATCTTTTACCTTTTCCAACCTTCAAAATAAAACCATAAACCACTGTTTAATAACAATTAAATTATTTTGACTAAAATAAAACTGAATCATTGATTAAAAAATAGCAAAAAAGTACTTGCGCAAAAACACTGTATAAACTACTGTATACACATACTGTATAAACAACCAGTGAGTGAAAGTTATGTTACAGCCAATTACCTTAAGAACAGTTAAAAGCTACCAACAAGATAACGACAAAGCGTCTGTTAATTTAATTCAAATTGAAGACGAAATTTCAGCAACTTTTGAGCTATTAAAAGTATTGCATCATTACAATAGCCAAAATGCATGGACACTATTAATTGCTCCTGATCATGTTCCTAGTAAAGCCTTACTAGATTCATGTTCGATTGATACCAGCAAACTACTTGTGATCAGACAAAAACATTTAGTTAATCTTGAGTATGTTCTTAGTTCAGCATTACATAACGGTAATTTTGCTGCTGTGATCACATGGACAGATATTGTAAACAATCATCAACTTGATTCGATGAACTTAAACCTTGAGCAGGCATCTGCTAAATTTTATTGTTTTACAAAAAGCGCTCAATTAAACAATTTAGTACCGCAGCCACAATAGGCTTGTTAAAATAACAATTTATAGTTATAGGTAAGTTGTTATGACATCACTCACACACTCCCTTTGTCCTTGTGGCAGCGAATCGACTTACGAGCTTTGCTGCCAGCCTTTTCATACAGGTGCAAGCCAAGCTGATACCCCAGAGCAACTTATGCGTTCTCGTTTTAGTGCATACGCGCTCAAAGATGCGAAATATGTATTTAGTACCTATGCACAAAGCCAGCAAGCCGCTAACCCTGTTCGCGAAATTAAAGATTTTGCTAATAGCTGCCGTTTTACCAAGCTAAGTGTTTTAGATACTGAACATAACGAGCAAGAAGGTTTTGTAGAATTTAAAGCTAATTACTTTTACCAAAACTTGTATTGTGAGTTACACGAGAAGTCGCGTTTTATTAAAGAAGATGGCCTATGGCGTTACCTAGACGGTGATATAACGCCAGTTGCAGATATTAAAATTGGCCGTAACGACGAGTGCCCTTGTGGGAGCGGCAAAAAATATAAAAAGTGTCACGCTCTTTAATTGCTCTTATACCAATCCGCTTAATTAAGTAGTCTATTTTGAGGCAATAAAACCTCGTTGATAGCAAGGCAAAAATTTCGTTATTTAGTTGTGCTCGGCAATTGCTCCTGCATTGCTCTACCTTCTGCATCCATGCAGTCGTAAATCAGAAATTTTTAACGCAGTTAGCGACAGGTTTGATCCCTCAAAATGATTAAGTATTATTGCGGGTTGGTATTAACCTGGTAAATCCAGTCTAAGGCTTGGGTAATCGTTGTTGGGAATGCTGTTGCATGGCGTGCCTGAGGGATAACAAATAAATTTGTTGTAACCAGCGCGCCACCTTGTTTATTAATTTTAGCTGCTAATTGCCTTGCGCCCGACACCATTTTTTCACCTTCACTTTCTTCGAGTTCACCCACTGCGATGTAAACTTTTGTTGTGTTGGCAGCTGGTTTTACAGCCATAGCTAATATTGAGTTTTCTTTAAACCACACTGAAGGACTGCCGATAATATAATTTGAAAAAAGCGAAGGCTCAGTGAATAAGGCATAAGCCGCAAATAAACCGCCAAGCGAGTTACCGACTAACGTGCTTTTTTGGGTTGTTCTGAAGTCGGCCTCAATATAAGGCAATACAGTATGTTTTAGGTAGTTTAGATACTGACTTGCTCCGCCAGTTTTACGCTGCCAATTTTTATCTTCAAATGGCGTATAGTCATAAATACGACTATTAAGCCCAGATACACCTTTTTGATATCCTACTGCAACGATAATTACCTCTTCTATAGCCCCCGAATTCATCATAAAGCGACTAGCACCAGAGGCAATTGGCAAACTGTAGTTTGCATCTAATAGGTAAACAACTGGGTAGCGCTTCTGGTTTTGCTTTTGGTAGCTGCGTGGCAACTTAATCGTAATGGGGTATTCGTTTTCGGTCTGTCTATCTTTAAGTAACACAGTATTAGTACGTGGCAAAGTAAACGGCTCAGCATGGCTTACATCGCTCACCCCCAAAACACTGATCACAAAAACGAGCAATATATAAGGCATAGTTAATCCTTTAGCCACTTCTTAATTGGTAACAGCCATTCATCTTTTGGTTTATAAAATGCGCCATGGGAGAGCCCTGTATTAATGCTTATTTCTTCGAACTTAGTTACGTCACTTCTATCAATTAAAAATTGGCAAGAGCCAACCTGATCTGAGCGCTCAAAGATAGAATACACCTTGCCATAAGCCTTAACTGATGTGTGATTTTTTATAAGGCCTGCACAACCTGCCAATATAATTAAGTTGATATGTGTACGTTTAAGTTCATTGGCTGCCAGGATCGACAAAGCCCCGCCCCGTGAAAAACCAACTAAACTAATGTTCGACTCAGCAACACCGGCACTGATCAATGCTTCAATATCTGCAGCGAGTTTCTTCGCAAACGCAAAAGGTTCAGTGTCTTTTGGCCTGTGATACGCAATTAAATGATAACTCTCATCTGCCAGTGCTTCTTTTACAGCCACAAAATCATAAACCCCAAAGGTTTTGTGAACAGGCTTAGGGTTTGTCCCTTCAACGATAAAACCATGTGAATAAAAAACATAGTGACCATGCGGGTCAATCTCTGTAGGAAACTGACTGTAAATAGTGCCAGCGCAAACAGGCAAAACCAAACAAGCACAGAGTAAAAGTACGGTATGTATCACAAGCATTCCTTTAAAAAATCACATTACACCTAATAGAAGATAACAACACCTTAAAAAATAATATCTTAGCAAAAAACTAAACCCTACTCTCAGTAATTTTAATTAAATATCAAATTACTAATCGCAAGCTGTATCACGATTTAAACTGCAAGTTTCAACTTGAGGTAAATTCATGGAATTTCATAGTAAAACTATAAAAAACCAGATGACAACGCTGTCAATTGTTTATAAAAAGGCGTATTGTAAAAAAGCAGTTAAAATACCTGCAAGTTTTAGACGTCTAGACGTTGAAAAAATAAATTCTAAGGCGTAGTATGTTCGTAATCTGAGTTAGACTCACATTTTCCATGAGATTTTTTAAAGATGATTGATATAAAGCACCTAAAAACCATAGCGACCCTTAAAGAAACAGGCTCTTTGGTCAATACCGCCCGTGAGTTGTTTTTAACTCAATCGGCTTTATCGCATCAAATTAAAGATCTCGAGAATAAGTTAGATTGCCAGCTGTTCGAACGTAAGACACAGCCTGTGCGTTTTACTCCGCAAGGTATGCTACTTCTGGAGCTTGCTAATGAAGTATTACCTCGTGTTGAGGCAACAAAATGTCGGTTAAAAGAAAGCCTTAACCAGCCAATTTCAAATTTACGCTTAAGCGTTGAGTGTCATGCATGCTTTCATTGGTTGCTCCCAACCATAAAAGAATTTAATAACTTTTGGCCTGATATTAAAATTGATTACGAGCGCGGTTTTAGTTACGACGCCATTCCAGATTTAATTAATGATGAATTAGATCTAGTGCTGACTTCTGATATTCGTGAACCAGATCAACTTGAGTATGCTCACCTGTTTGATTTTAAATTAAAACTAATCGTTGCACCGGATCATGAGTTGGCAAAAAAAGCCTATGTCACCGCCCTTGATTTAAAAAACGAAACAATTATTTCGTACCCTATTCCCCGTGAGCGCCAAGACATCTTTAAACATTTTATTCAAAATGCACGCTTTGATGGCACGCTTAAAACGGTTGACCAAGGCTTATTGATATTTCAATTAGTGAGTGCAGGTATGGGGGTTGCAGCATTACCAGACTGGCTAGTCACCCCTTATGAAAGCCAAGGGCTCATTAAGTCTATTCCGTTAGGTGCACTAGGCCTTACTCGCCCTATGTATTTAGCAATGAAAAAGAATATGAAAGATAACCCAGTTTATCGCCACTTTTTAAATACATGTAAGCAAAATAACGGTCGCTAAAGTAATGCAAAATAACTAACATAACAGCATCTGTTACAGACAATAGTGTTGATACATGTTTGAAATTAAAAAGATCATTGGCTCATTATTAATGCCCCTGCCATTGCTCGGGCTGCTTACTTTAGTGATGGTATTTTTAGCCATTACACATAAACGCAAAGCACTCTATTTTGGCTTTGTTAGTATTTTAACTTTAATGCTAATAAGCACGCCATTTATTGGTCAGTCACTGATAGCTGCAAGCAATAACCCGGCATGGCAATTTAACCAAGCAAAACACCCTAAACTCGATAATATTGTGGTACTTGGCTGCTCTATAATGCCCAACTCGCGCCTTCAAGCAAACCACCAGTTAGGCGATTGCGCGCTTGCTCGATTACTTGAAGGTGTTAAGCTTGCCCACCACTACCCAAATGCCACCCTCTATGTATCAGGAGGCGGTTTTGCCAATACTACCAATAGCCAGCTCATGTTTGAAACGGCAAAAGCGTTAGGTATTTCTGCAACGAGAATTAAACAAAACTCTCTCGCCATGGACACCGCAGAAGAAGCGAAACGACTTGCCATTTATTTAGTCGATAAAAAAACTGCCTTAGTCACCTCAGCGAGCCACATGCCGCGAGCGAAAGACTTATTTAATGCACAAGGCATTGATGTGATCCCAGCGGCAACCGACTTTCAAGATTTTAGTCAGTATCCAACGTACAAACAGTTTATACCTAACATTGCAGTACTTGTTGCAGTTACCAGAGTAGCGCATGAGAAAATTGGCAGTGCATGGGTGAGTGTGCGCCGCTGGATTGATCCAGAGGCGCTGTAGAACATCAGACTGGATTGTCGATATCGATAAACGTTACATCAAAACCGTGCTGCTCAGCTAAAAGCTCGCCTAAGGCTTTAATGCCATAACGCTCAGTAGCATGGTGACCAGCTGCAAAAAAGTCTATACCTTGCTCGCGTGAACTATGAATCGTTTGCTCAGAGGCTTCACCTGTAAGATAAGCATCAATACCTTGAGCAGCCGCTAAATCAATATACCCTTGTCCGCCACCTGTACACCAAGCGATGGTTTCGATTTTCTCTTTTCTTACCAAACTAGTTAATGGCGCACGATTAAGTACTTGGGTTATTTTGGCGGTAAATTCTTCACCACTTAAAGGTGTTTTTAAACGCCCTTTTACCGGCACACTATTTGGACCAGATTCAAGCCCACCTGTGAACTCAATATCGAGTAACTTAGCCAGTTGCGCGTTATTACCAATTTCAGGGTGTATATCTAGCGGTAAATGATAGCCATATAAGTTAATATCATTATTTAAAAGCGCAGCAATACGGCGCTTTTTCATGCCCGTGATTGGCTGCGATTCCCCTTTCCAGAAATAGCCGTGATGTACTAAAATAGTATCTGCATTTTCTGCAATAGCGGCATCAATCAATGCTTGGCTAGCTGTGACACCCGTCACTATCTTTTTTACGTCGCTCGCACCTTCAACTTGTAAGCCATTTGGGCAAAAGTCAGCGATAGAATCAGGTTTAAGAATGTCGTTTAATAATTGAGTAAATTGTTTGCGTTGCATATAAAAATCGTCCTTCAACCCTCTATTTTGTGCAAATTTTGGCGTTTATGAGTGAAAAATGGAAGGAAAATCGCAAAAAATTGAAAAGTAAGCTGAAAATAGGTATAAATATATATTCTTAATCTGTGTTTACAACGTATAGGGTCTCTGATGAGCAAACTAGACAAAACAGAAGTGTTAAATGCCTTCGAAGCAGCATACGAAGCAGCGAATGGTAAGAAACCTGAAATCACAACAAAACCTGGTTGGTATAGCATCGACGGTGGCAAAAATATGCGCCTTGCTGATGTTGCAGCGCTGACTGAAGAGCTCACTTCTGGTAAAACAGCTGAGCCTAAAGCAGAAGAAGCACCTAAAGCACCAGCGAAAAAAACCAAAACTAAAACCGCTGCACCGGCTAAAACAGCTAAAAAAGCATCGTTCACTGTTGTTACAGCAAACGATGACGGTTACAAAGCTGAAGAGCTTTGGATTGTTAACCTAGCTGAAAAAGACCACGATTGTCGTTTACCGCGTGGTGTTGTGTAATCAAATTACACTTAGCAATTTTAAAAACCGCTACTCGTTAGCGGTTTTTTTATGGCTGTTCATTTGGCTAGTTATAATCCATTGGCTAAAATAGCCAAACAACACAATAAATACAGTTCCAATCAATACAGGCATCACTAAAAAGTCCCAGCTTTGCATAGATTGCATTATCAAAATTGGGTTTGCTCCTGCAGCGGGATGTACTGTGTCCGTCAACATCATTAGGCTAATTGCCAACCCTGTGGCTATAGCAATTTCAACAGGCCCTACTGAGACATAATTTACAAATACGACGCCGATTAGTGCAGTTAAAAAGTGCCCACCAATAACATTCTTCGCTTTAGCTAAAGGGCTGTGTGGCACACCAAATACCAGCACCGCAGTTGCCCCAAATGGGGCCATCAACCACACCCCATAACTTCCTAATTGCTGTAAATAGGCCAATACAAAAATTGCCATACAAGCAAAAATACCCGCAATGGCCGCCTTGCTTACTTTATTCTCCATAAAACCTCCAAAAGATAGACCGAGTTGTCTACCCGGTAAATGGTAGACAAGTCGGTCTACTTCTGTCAAGCTATCATTAGTCATCTAATGAGGCCTTGTTATGGATAAACGAACACATATTATTTTGACCGCCCTGTCACTTTTTTATCAAAAAGGCATTCATAGTGTGGGAATAAACGAAATTATTAGTGTGGCGGGTGTCGCCAAAAAAACTATGTACCATCATTTCGCAAGTAAAGATGAGTTATTATTAGCCTGCCTTAGTGAGCGACATAACAGGTTTTTAAATTGGTTAACGCATGCCACCAGCAAGCTAACTACTGTTGAAGAATTTAAAGTCGCCTTGATCAGCTGCCATGAAGCTTGGTTTAATTCTGAAGTGACTGAATTAGGTGATTTTAATGGCTGTTTATTTATTAACACTGCCGCTGAGTTTGCTGATCCTACAAGCCCGATAAATCAAGCCTGCAAAGAGCATAAAATGGCAGTACAGCAGTTAATTAAACAGCGTTTATCAGCGTGTAATAACATGGAAAGTTCGCAGCTAGACTCGCACAGCCACTATTTGATGACGCTTGTAGAGGGCATGATCTGCCAAGCTAAACTATTAGGAATTAAACAGTTTCCTCATTTAAAACAATGAGCAAATAAAAAAGCGGCACAATGGCCGCTTTCAGTTTAGATTTCCGCTAAGTTAGATTTTTTCAAAATATAACTTTTCGCGTTTTTTCTCACCCACTTCGTTCATGGTTGCAGCATCAAATAGACGACCATTGATCATGGTGTAATCGATTTTATCTGTATCACGAATGTTAGTTAGCGGGTTACCGTCAATAACAATTAAATCGGCAAGTTTACCCGGCTCAAGAGAACCAATGTTGTTATCAAGGCCAATGTATTTAGCAGGATCTAAGGTTGCTGCACGAATTGCTTCAAGTGGTGTCATACCACCTTGCGCAAACATCCAAATTTCCCAATGTGCCGCTAAACCTTCACGTTGACCGTGAGCACCAAGGTTTACTAATACACCTAAGTCTTGCAGCTCTTTGGCAACACGGGCATTGTTGAAGTGGTTATAGTGATGATCGGGGGCCTTAACACGACGCATTGAGCGAGGTAAAAGCTGATTCTTTGGTACAAACTTACTTAAGCGTGGGTGATTCCACACATCTGTCTTGTCGTACCAATAATTTTCACCCCAAATACCACCGTAAGCTACACCGAGTGTCGGCGTATAACCCACATCGCTTTGAGACCAAAGCTGGCGAATATCATCGTAAATATTGGCAACAGGAATTGAGTGTTCAATACCCGTATGACCATCAACTACCATAGTTAAGTTGTGCTGCAGTAATGAACCGCCTTCTGGCACAACCATCATTTCAAGTTCACGACCTGCTTCAATAACTTGCTGGCGCTGTTCACGACGAGGTTGGTTATATGATTTAACACTAAACGCGCCTACTTTCTTTAAACGCTCAAGATGGAATTTAGCATCTTCTAACGAGTCAATATGCGATGTATAACCTGGCATATTCGCACCATATAAAATGGTACCCGTTGAGAAAATACGAGGGCCGACAATCATGCCTGCTTTTTGCATTTCGCTTGCAGCAAAAATCTCAGTGGTGTCGTTTGATGGATCGTGAATTGTCGTCACACCTAACGCTAAGCCCGCTAAGTTCTTCCAGTTTTGCTGTGGAATGATCTCATCGCTGCCTTGCGAGCCGTGCGCATGTGCATCAACAATACCCGGCATAATCGTCTTGCCAGTTACATCAATTAACTCTGCGTCTTTAGGAATAGCAACACTATCTTTACTACCAACCGCTTTAATATGCTTACCATCAGTAACAATTACGCCGTTTTCAATAACCTGCTCACCGTTCATAGTGATAATGCGCGCACCAGTTAACGCGAATACTGATTTAGGCTCGGCCATGGTTTTTGTAAAACCGATGTTGTCGCCGCTTTTAACTTTAAAGTCAGTCTCTGCATTTTGGTTAATATCAAATAAACCCGCTAGGCTTGCATGATATAACTCTGGGCCTAAGCTCCAATAAAGTTTATCGCTTGTGCCACTCCAGCTGATGTTTTCACCCGCGCGAACAGAAAGCTGCTCAATTGGGAATTGGCTATCTTTCGGGCCAATATTAATGGTTTTGCCACGCTCAACAAATGGCGTAACAAATACTTTAAAACGCTCTGCAAACGCTAAGTATTGGCCATCTGGTGATACTCTAAACTCAGTAGCATGTTCTGATTCGTAAAGTTTACGAATTTGCTTTGATTCAAGCTCAACAACACTTAATGTTGGTTTCGGCCAAGGGCTCATCACATAAATACGGTCATTCGCTGCACCAAATTGTGGCTGATATCCTGATTTAGTGATTAGCGTCGCTTTACCGCCTTTAGCACTTACTGAGTAAATGCCTGGCTCTAATGACCATGTCGGGTTAAGGATACTGCCGCCAGACGCTTTACGGTAAACAACTGTTTTGCCATCAGGGCTGAAAGTTGGCTCTACATATTTACCCGGCTCTTTAGTAATGGTATCGCCACGGCCACTGCGCGCAGATACAACACGTACTGAGCCCTGTTCATTATCATCCCATGTGGTGTAAACAATCTTCTTACCATCACGAGAGAACTGCGGGAATAATTCAAAGTGGTCGTCTTGCTTAGTCAGGCGCTTCACTTTGCCAGACTCTAAATCACGTTTATAAATATGACCTAGCGCTTCAAATATAGCCGTTTCACCATCCGGTGAAATTTGTACATTGCGCAGCATTTTCACATCAAAATTATCGCTATCGATGTTTTGTGTAAAACGCACCGCTTTTTGAATTTGCTTATTGGTCTCAACTTTAAATGGAATAGTCGAGACAGACTTATCATCGACATCTAGCTTATGAATGGTACCACCCGCCCAAAAGACTAGTTGTTCGTTATCTGGCGTCCAAGCAATTGTTGGGTATACGCCATGAATTGCCCATGTCTCTTGCATATCACGCTCAAGCTCGCCATACAGTTTTGTATGCTCACCGGTGTGAAGATCATATAAGTACAAGCTTGTTTGGAAATCATCGCGCTTGATATACGCAAGCTTTTTACCATCTGGTGAAGGTGTTGGTCGAATAGCCCCGCCCATACCATCTATAATTGTTTCAATCTCGCCGGTTTCACGGTCATAGCGTTTAATTTTATAAATACCCGCTACAGAATCTTTAGAGTAATGGAATGTTTTACCCGGCGTTGCATCATGAGAAAAATAAACATAACGACCATCCGGTGAGAACATTGGCTCGCCTAAGTCTTTTTGGTCGTTTTCACGTGCGGTTAGCTGCACACCTTTGCCACCCGCTTTGTGGTAAAGCCATACTTCACCAGCCCCTAAAGAGCGGCTTGCAGTAAAGTGCTTACGCGCAACTAAGTAGTCACCATCTGGGCTCCAAGCTGGGCTGTTTAACAAACGAAATGTTTCGTTCGTTACGGCTTTTTGGTTTTCACCGTTTAAATCCATAACCCAAATGTTATCGCCACCTCCTTGGTCTGAAGTAAACGCAATATGCTTACCATCAGGGCTAAAGCGTGGTTGCATTTGCCATGCAATATCACTGGTTAATTGCGTTGCTGTGCCACCTGACATTGGCATGGTATAAATATCGCCGAGTAGGTCAAACACCACTGTTTTACCATCAGGGCTAATATCTACGTTCATCCACGTGCCCTGCTCAACACTAATTTTAGCGTCTAGGAATTGGCCTTTTGGTGCGTCCACCTGCCATTTGTCGTCATTTGATTGCTCAGCTGCCGCCACTTGCCCTGTTAGAGCAAGTGAAATAGATACAGCGAGCGCTGTATGAAGCATTTTCTTCATTGAAATCTCACTTTTTATTGTTTTGCTTATATGCACACTTTTAAGATTGCACCAAATAGCATAGCAAGATTCCAGTGATTCGTGTTAAACAGACGTAAATAGTCGACTAATGCCACGCAATCGGATCAAACTGATAAAAGCCAACCAGTAAATGATAAATTTCTGGGTCAAATTGTCTTAGCTCAGCGGGTTTTTCTAAGAAGGTTTCGGTGATAACAGCAAAAAACTCTGCCTCATTGGTCGCGCCATAGCTATGAATAACATGCGGCATGCCATAAGCTAAATGGGTTTTGAGTTGATTAAACGCGCGGCTAAATACTTTTGCCCACTTTTGGTAATCTTCGTTACTCGAAAGCAGTGGTGTACCCGTGGTTTTACCGGTTTCTTGGTCGAGCTGATGGGCAAATTCATGAAATACTAAATTATGACCATCACTTGGTAAGCGGTTCCCCTCAAGGACATCATGCCAACTCAATACCAAGGTTCCGCCCGGCCATGATTCACCTTGACGCACGGTATTGTGATAACTAACAAGCCCTGCATTATCACGGGAAGTTTGCGGGGCATAATACGCGCTTGGGTATAAAAGGATCTCTTTTACATTACGATACAATGGCCACGGTTTATTAAGCACTAAAATACAGGCATCTGCCGCTACAATCAGCTTCATTGCATCATTAAGCTTAAGACCATCACAACCAATAAAGCGTTTTTCATTTAAAAACCAAACGATGTGACGCTCCAGCTTTTCACGATCGGCATCCGTCATCTTTCGGTAGATAGGCATATATTTTAACAGCAGATTTTTTTGCTGATCATTGAGGGAGTTATTAAGGTATTTTTTCTGCCAAAAGTGATTACGGATATCGTCCCAGCGCCAGTAACACACAACAAAAATTATTAAAAAAAGTATCAAAACCAGGTTAAGCATTACTATCGCCTAAAAAACAATCTTGATACTTTAATGTGTGCAAACAAAAAAAGATCAATTGTTTACACACATTTTTATTTAATTAAAAAATTATAAAACAGGTAATGTGGCAGTTCCTGTTATAACGTCTTTACTGCCTTTAACTTTATATTCATATTCTAAGCTAACGGCATTCACGCTATTCGATTGGTTATCGTTAAGTCGAGATATATTCCAACCTATGCTGCGTCTATACATCATACTATCAGGTAAAGAGGTATGAAGAATCACATTATTTGTATCACCATATACTGTTTCATTTATTGCTGTTGAAGCTAAGTGAACTAAGTCACCACCATAAAATTGTTCTTCAGAAACAATGTTATACTCTTGGTAATAAGGGTATTTATTGCCATTATTAGTATATCCTGTCACTGTTATAGATAAGTCTGAAAGCGATACGATAGAAGATGGTAAATACAACATTGCTTCATTACTTTTGCTTGAAAAGCTAGCACTTTCGCCCGCAGTATTTTTTAAGTGAATAAGCTCTCCACTTTTCAGGCCATTATTGTTATCAATTCTAATATCAGAAATAGAAAACTCTGTTTTATCACTTACAAGAAAACTTGTCCTTAATGAATTACGTGAAGGTAATTGGGTTTCTTTATCTATAACTGAGCTTAAAGTGTATGAATAACTACCAATATCCAAAGTTTGATTAGGTAATACTTCAACAAACGTGTCGTTGAGTGACATTTTTGACGTTGTCTCAAATCCCTTATCAATGAACTTAAAGAAAGTACTACCCTCTGGAACAGAATCAGCATCTGATTCATTACCAGGTATAACTGAAAGTGTCTCATTCTTAGTCAATGTGATACTTTCATCTGTTAATTCAACTGGCTTTGTGAAGAATAGATAGTAGCCGTTCGTTTCTTGATTATAAGTATTACTGATTAAGTCAACTTGTGTTGTCTCCGTCCCCTTTTCGGGTTTAAAGACTACTGATACAACATTGTTTTCAACACTAAAGTTGCCCTGATTGTATAACCCCCCGACAGTAATATTATCGCCATCTTCAGCCACAACGAAAGAGTCTGATAAATAACTTTGCTCATTTTCATCAATAAATGCAGATAACATTACATTCAGTGAGGAGCTGCCAATAAAGTCATAAACGTACTCATTGGTACTTTCATCAAAAGTTAAAGGGGTTGCCTCGAAATCATTACTCGAAGCCACTAACTCAATGTCTTTGAATATCTGGCCTAAATCATTAATTACTTTAACGCGAAGTTGATATTCAATTACATCATCTGCAGTATCAAACAAAATAGTTGAGCTATCATTAAGCTCGCTAAACAGGATAGTGCCATCATAGTGATAACCTAATGTAAATTTATATTCATTTACATTATCATTGTCTACATCCATATCAACTGTAATTGGGTAATCCCAGCCAATTGGCTTCTCGATTGAATAAAGATTAGTTTCGTTGTTGTAACTGGCACTTATAAAATGCTCGTTCCTAGATTGCCATGTTGAGTCATTAACCCCCGAAGATGTAGAGTAGCTAAACTGTAAGTCTTTAATCGGTGTATTCTCAGCATCTAATAAAGCTGCAAACTCTATCGTTTCTGTACTAGTAACTAGTAAAGTACCTAATTGGCTTATACCAAGTCCAGTAGACCCATAAAATGCGCGCTCTTGGAAAGAGTCATCAGTACTAGAAATAAGTAAAGTATAGTCAGAGTATGTTGGAACATTAGATAGTTCAAACAAGCCATTTGCCAGTGCAACAGGTTCAGACCAAGTGTTACCAACTTTTATTTGAATTTGAGCATTCGCAACGAGTGAATCAGAAACAACATTTTTTACAGAACCCGACAAAGTTGCTGTTTCAGCTTCCTGTGCTGAATTATTTTGATTTTCGATCGCGCTAATAAGATCATCATTGCTGTTATCTTCAACTTCTAAGCAACCAGTTAAAAGAAAACATGTAGAAACAGCCAATGCTATTGTAGATTTTTTAAACATCTAAACTCCATTTAATTATTATTTTCCCTTAATGGGGTCGTGATTATAATGAAGTTTAATTAAATTAAAAAGTAAAAATATTATTAAGTTACAATACTAATGTACCTTTATTGTAAATAATAATTTGGTTTCGACCGTTATTCTTCGCATTGTATAAAGCATTGTCGGCATGTGCTAACAAGCGGTCATAATCAGCAACTTGCGCGTTGTCTGCCACACCAAAACTTACCGTTACAGAAAGGCTGTCTGCTAATTCTGAGAAATCGTAACCCGCTATCTCTAAACGGATAATTTCACACAATCTTGCGGCTTCTTCAGCATTTTTGTATGGGAACAACAAGGTAAATTCTTCACCGCCCCAACGCGCCGCATAACCTTCATCAGGGAAATTCATACGGAGCAAACGAGCAATTTCACAAATCACTTTATCACCAATTAAGTGCGAGAAATTGTCATTAATGAGTTTGAAGTGATCAATATCCATAATGGCAATACTAAGCGTTTTATTGTCACGCTGAAACTGATTAAAGTTTTCAGACAGCCACATATCGAAAGCGCGTCTATTCGGTAATTGCGTTAATTGGTCATGATTCGCTAAATGAGCAAAAGCATCAGCTTGCGTTTGTAAATCATGCATTTGCTGTTCAACTTTTTCCGTTAACTCAATTTCGATGCGCTTATAGTGATATAAGCGGTATTTATAAATAGCATAAGCAGCAAAAAGCACAGCAACTAAGACAAATAACTTAAAGCTGGTTTTTTGCCAAAAATAAGGAGCAATTTTAAAACGCAGAACTTGCTCATTATTTTGCCAGTCACTATTTGGGTAACCTGCGCGCACTTTAAAGGTATATTTACCTGGTGGTAAATTGGTGTACTCGGTAATGGCCAAGCGCCCCCTGTCTACCCATTGTTGATTGTAACCACTTAGTTGAGTTTGGTAATTTAACCGCCCAGGCATGATAAAACTTAGCCCAGCGTAGTTAAACGAAACACGAGAAACACCAGCAGGTAAGCTCAACACCTCATTGCCAACTGGTAAAGTCATGGGTTTGCCATCGACTTCAAAGCTTTCAATAACCGTCGATAATCGTCGTTTACTGGCTTCTTTTAAGCGCTCTGGTGTGGCAATAGCGACGCCTTTGGCTGTAGCAACCCATACTTGACCATCTGAATGAAGCACAGCAGCAGGGTTTGAACCGCCATTTGCTTGCGCGCTTAACATGCCATCGCCTTCATCATAAAGCTGCATCGAAACGCTCATTGGTTGAACTTTTTCAGGGTTATCTAAAAGCGCAACTAACTGAGCTTTGTTCACCTGAATAACACCTCGGTTACTGGTCAACCATAATGAATCACCTTGCTCAATCACTTGGAACAGCTTATCGACCGGTAAACCTTGGTCTCGACCAAACAAGCTCATTTTATCTGTACTGAGATTGTAACGAACTAAGCCTCTATCGGTTGCAAGCCACATTTTATCGCCATCTAAGTAAAAGCCGAATGCATACTCAGTACTGAACTGCTTTGGAAACTCGAGAGTTTTAAACTGCTTAGTAGCTGGGTCATAAATGGACACACCCACTCCCGTGCCGACCCACAACCTGCCATGATCATCCTCGACAAGGGCCATGATAAAATCACCAATTAAGCCATCTTCTGTGGTGAATAATTCAGTTTGCCCAGCAGGGTCTATTTTGGTTAAACCACCGGCAGTGCCAATCCATAGGTTATCCGCGTTATCAAACAACACAGCACGAACTTCGTTACTGATCAGGCCATTACTGCGGTTTTTTACTGGGTAAATTTGCCCATTAACCACTTTCATTAAACCGGCGGTATAAGTACCTAACCAAACGCCACCTTGCTTATCCTCGGTTAAACTTAAAACGGATAATGGATCTTTTTCATAGGCTTGAGTAAGGGTTGTGAGCCTGCCATTTTCAATACGATTTAAGCCATTACTACTGCCCACCCATAAGCTGCCATCAGAATGCGATAGCACGGTACGCACATAGTCTGATGCAAGCCCACGGCTTTGACTCCAATTTGTAAATGGTGCTTCACGCAAACGGAATAACCCGGCATTCGTGCCAACCCAAATGCTTTTTTCGCGATCTTGCAGTAAAGATAAAATCCGGTTGTTGGGTAAGCCATCACCGGCAGCTAAGTTTTCAAGGCCTGAACTGCTGAGTCTGAACACCCCTTTATTGATGGTGCCAAACCACAAATCACCCTGCGCATCTTCGAGTAAGCTAGAAATTGATTCGTTGTTAAGGACGGGGTTGATAGCAACAAACTGATTATTTTGCTTTTGCCATGCGCCTTTTTCGGTGCCGACAATTAAAGTACCTGACTCAGTTAGTAATAAGGTAAACACAGAAGCATTTGGAAGCCCAGAGTCTTCACTGACCTTACTGACTTGCTTATTCTTTATTTGATAAAGGCCATCACTGGTCGCAGCCCAAATCACGCCTGTTTTGTCTTGTAAAAGACGATAGGCGCTAAGCTTATCAAGCATTTTTTGCTCAGAGGCAGTTTCAGAAGCGCGGTAGACAATGCCTTGTCCTTCAAGTGCCAGCCATAGCTCACCTTGTTTAGTAACGAGCGCATGATTGACCATGGCTGATGAACTTGGTAATGCTCGCCACCCCCCTTGTGAGCGAAGCGCAATACCGCCACGGGCACCCACAATATATAAATCACCATTATCCATCGGGATCAGGCTGCGTAATCCAGAATCAGGTAAGCCAGGAATTTCTGTTCGAGTAAAGAGTTTAAACTCACGACCATTAAAACGGGCAAGCCCTTCCCAAGTCGCTATCCAAATGTAACCATCTTTGGTTTGTGTAACTCCATTAATGCTATTGTGAGGAAGGCCGGCGCGAGTGCTCCAAGTCTCTGTAAAATAATCACTTAAAGAGAGGCGTGCAGAATCAGCAAAAACGCTGAAACTCAATAAAAGAAAAATACAACTAACTACCCGCACCATAAAACTAAAACCCTGATATTTATTATCGTTCTATTCAGTGATGTAGCTCTGTGAAGCCAAAGTCATCCCTAACTTCAGATAATACTACATTAGTTGCAATTTTTACTCACTTTAATGACATTTAGCAACAATCAATTACAAAAATTCGTGATTTTTTCTTGCAGTATTTTCACAAATCGCGCCACATGCAAGCCATCCATCAAAGCATGATGCACATCGATTGAAAGCGGCATCTTGCCAGTTTGTGAGTCATATTGACCAAACACAAACTTAGGAATACCAAGGCCATGCCCCTCACTTACAGCATGCGAGAAGCCGGTAAAGTTTAACCATGGAAGTACTGAGATATGAATAAGATCAGGCTGCCCTTCTGTTGCAGCAAATGCATCAGAGAAAAATGGTTTTGCTTTACTTGTTTTACCCACAGCAATAGCGTGTTTTGAAAAATCTTCCATCGACGCTTGTTTTTCAAAATAACTAAAGCGAAATGTTTCATCTTCTGCAAGCTCGACCACACTGCCTCTTACCGATGACAGTTGTACCGGCAACGAATCAATAATACGTTGACGCATTGGTGCATAGTCATGACATGCTTCAAGTGTTAGGTATACATAGCTGTGAAAGAAGGAATACGGTTCTGCTTTGCACTTGTTGTAAAGAGCCGCCATGTCGAGTGAAACACATACGTTAAAATATGGCAGAGAAAATTCTTTGAAAAAAGCGAAATGCTGTTTGCGAGGCCAAGTAGCTAGATCGATAGGTGTAATTTCACAAGATGGAGTTTTCATTAGGTGCCCTCGAGATTTAAAAACCGAGTTTACCTAGCCTGCGTGACTTCGTCACCTTGATGCGATAAATAACAGAGACAAAAAAGGTGCGACTTGCGCACCTTTTTACCTGTAAATTTATCGATTTACTAAATTATAAGCCGTTTTCGATGATTTCTAATGCTAGTTCATCGGCAATTAAATGCGTCGACTTCTGCTCTTTTTCAGAGCGAGCAAAGATTTCTGTTAGCGTATCAAAAATGCCTTCAACGTGTTTCGTTGATGCTTCTGCACTATAACCTTCTGGTGCAGTTTCGTAATAAACGTTGATAATACCACCTGCGTTAATTACGTAATCTGGTGCGTATAAGATACCTTTTTCGCGGATGATCTCACCGTGACGAGACTCTGCTAATTGGTTATTCGCACAACCTGCAATAATTGTTGCTTTTAAACGCGGGATAGTCGTGTCATTTACCGTTGCGCCAAGTGCACATGGTGCATACACATCAACATCTAAGTCGTAGATTTCATCAATACCCACAGCCGTTGCATTGAAGTCATTTACAACACGCTCAACAGCTTGTTCGTTGATATCTGTTACAAATAATGTTGCGCCCGCTTCATGTAGGTGTTTACAAAGGCCATATGCTACTGCACCTAAACCTTGCACGGCTACTTTGATACCAGCAAGATCTTGATGACCTCGTTGATGTTGTAAAGCGGCTTTAATACCTAAGAATGTACCATATGCTGTGAACGGTGAAGGGTTACCGCTTTTACCTTCAAGGCCTAATACATAGTTAGTTTCTTTATTCATGATAGCCACATCATCACAAGTGATGTTTACATCTTCAGCTGAATAGTAGCTACCGCTTAAACGCTCTAACTGACGACCAAATGCACGGAAAAGTTGCTCTGATTTAATTTCTTTAGCATTACCGATGATCACTGACTTACCGCCACCAAATGGTAAACGTGCCACAGCATTTTTGTAGGTCATACCTTTTGATAAACGAAGTGCATCAGTAACAGCATCTTCATCAGTTGTGTAGTCCCACATTCTGCAACCACCAACCGCTGGACCTAACTTGGTATTGTGAACCGCGATAATAGCTTTTAGGCCTGATTCTTTATCTGAACAAAACACCACTTGCTCGTGGTTATCAAAGTCGACTTTATTAAATACAGCCACAGTTAAATACTCCGAAATTTTCTTACCCTAAGGGGTGTGAGCGCTGAAAGTGCCGAGACTTTATCACTTCGTTTGCTCCCTTGCCACTAAATGAGATGATAAAACTAAGCAAAGTTCTCAAGCCGAAATAACAACTCAAAAACTAACACTTTATGGAAAAAATATACCAATCAATGTACGCATTAAGCATTGTTAATTCAAAACAAAATATTAACATTACAAACTTTATTACGTGAACGTAAAGGTAAAGTATAGCGTAAAGAAAAAGTGACAAGAAAAATGTGCCGATAAAGCCAAGTAAAATCAGCTTTTAAAGAGATGTTAGAAAAATAGCTGAGACTGGTCAGAGCTGAAAAAAAACGGCGCAGGTGCGCCGTTTTTTCAAGAGAGTTGCAAGATGGTTACTTTAATTTGCCATCAAGTTCTTCGATTTTTGCTTTCCAAATAGCAGGGCCTTCCGTATGCGCATTGGCGCCTTCACTATCAACAGCAACCGTTACTGGCATATCTTCTACTTCAAACTCGTAGATTGCTTCCATACCTAAATCTTCAAACGCAACAACACGTGCTTTCTTGATTGCTTTAGATACAAGGTAAGCTGCACCACCTACTGCCATTAAGTAGATAGATTTATTGTTTTTGATTGATTCAACTGTTGCAGGACCACGCTCTGCTTTACCAATCATACCGATGATGCCCGTTTTTTCTAACATCATATCAGTGAATTTATCCATACGTGTTGCAGTTGTCGGGCCAGCAGGACCTACCGCTTCATCACCCACTGCATCTACAGGGCCAACGTAGTAGATAAACTTGTTATCAAAATCAACACCTTCAGGTAAACCTTCACCTGATTGGATCATATCTTGTAAACGTTTATGTGCTGCATCACGACCCGTTAAGATAGTACCAGACAGAAGAACCGTTTCACCCATCTTCCATTCTTGCGTGTCTTCTTTAGTCAGTGTGTTTAAATCAACACGACGTGTACCTTCACCTACTTCAAATGTAACTTCTGGCCAATCTTCAAGTTTAGGCGCTTTAAGATCAGCTGGGCCTGAACCATCTAATGTGAAGTGAACGTGACGAGTTGCCGCACAGTTCGGGATCATAACCACTGGTTTTGATGCAGCGTGAGTCGGTGCCGTTTTAACTTTCACATCAACTACGGTTGTTAAACCACCTAGGCCTTGTGCACCAATACCTAATTTATTAGCACGCTCGAAGATATCGATACGCATTTTTTCTTCAGTTGTTTCTGCGCCACGCTCAATCAGCTCGTGAATATCAACCGGATCCATTAATGACTCTTTAGCAAGTACCGCAGCTTTTTCTGCAGTACCACCAATACCTATACCTAGCATGCCAGGTGGACACCAGCCCGCACCCATCGTTGGTAATGTTTTTTCAACCCATGCAGCCACATCATCAGATGGGTTAAGCATAACCATTTTCGTTTTATTTTCTGAGCCGCCGCCCTTCGCAGCCACCATTACTTCTACTTCGGCGCCAGGCACTAAGTCGATATGAACAACTGATGGAGTATTGTCTTTGGTGTTTTTACGCGTACCAGCTGGGTCTGCAACAATTGATGCACGTAACGGGTTATCTGGGTTTAAGTATGCGCGACGTGTACCTTCATCAACCATTTGCTGAACAGTCATGTCTGTTTTATCCCACTTAACATCCATACCTACTTTTACGAAACAAGTAATGATACCTGTATCTTGGCACAGTGGACGTTTACCTTCAGCAGACATACGAGAGTTAATTAAAATTTGCGCAATGGCATCTTTTGCCGCTTTGCTTTGCTCTTTGTTGTAAGCTTTTTCTAAGGCTTGTACGAAATCGAGAGGGTGATAAAAAGAAATGTATTGCAATGCATCTTCAATGCTATCAATGAAGTCTTGCTGACGAATTGTACTCATTACGGGTTCCTTAAGTTTTTATCGCGTAGCACTGTACGTGATCCTGAGTAAACCGGTGACGAAGATTTACTCTACGGGTTAGTCATGGCATCACTATAAAGGAAATCATAACGCTGCCAATCAAATTTAACTTATGATACCCTCCTCGCCCGTTTCGGGCTAGTTATTCAGGGCAATGTAGATGATAAACGATGAAAATTTGTGCATTAAATTAGATTTAAGCGGTGATTGCATCGCGCTATTTAGTCATTTTGCTCATTTGCCCTATGCTGTGTTGCTCGATTCAGCCAATAGCGAACATGTAAATAGCCGCTTCGATATCATTGCCATTGCACCATTAAAGCAATTAGAAGTGCGCGAAAATACATGCTTTGTCGACGACAAAGCACAATCAAGTGATTGTTTTAGCTTGATGAAAGAAAGCCTTCAGGAATTTAATCACACAGCTAACCCTAATAAGCTCCCTTTTACAGGTGGTTGGCTTGGCTATTTTGGTTATGACTTAGGTCGTGTGATTGAAAGCATGCCAAGTACTGCCGAAAACGACATTAACATGCCGCAAATGGCTGTAGGCCTTTATCCAGATGCTCTTATTTATGACAAGCAACAGCAAAGCTGGTTTTACGTCTGTCAGCCAAATCATAATCGCTTAGCGGTATATCAGCAGCACCTAAACGAAACACCAGCAAGTGCAGAGTTCGCGCTACAAAGCGACTGGCAGTCAAACATGAGTAAAGCCAGCTACAGTGAAAAGTTCGAGAAAATTCAAGCTTATTTAAAAAGTGGTGACTGCTACCAGATCAACCTTGCACAGCGTTTTAAAGCTGAATTTTCAGGTTCAACATGGCAAGCGTATAAACAACTTCGAGAAGCCAATAAAGCACCATTTTCAAGCTATATAAATCACCCTGATGGCGCTATTTTATCTATCTCACCAGAGCGTTTTATTTCGATTAATCAGGGCCAAATAGAAACCAAGCCAATTAAAGGGACGCTCCCTCGTTTGGCTGACTCTGAAAAAGACCAAGTGCAAGCAACTCGCTTACAACAATCAGAAAAAGACCGCGCAGAAAATGTCATGATTGTTGATTTGCTGCGCAACGATTTAGGCAAAGTAGCTCGCCCAGGTAGTGTCACCGTCCCCTCGTTATTTGCCATTGAAAGCTTTCCGGCTGTGCATCATTTAGTAAGTACTGTGCGCGCAGAGTTAGCAGATGGCAAAGATGCCGTTGACCAAATTCATGCTGCTTTCCCGGGTGGTTCAATTACCGGAGCGCCGAAAATTCGCGCTATGGAAATCATAGAAGAGCTCGAGCCGCATCGCCGTAGTGTTTACTGCGGCTCAATTGGCTATTTAAGTGCCTGTGGAAACATGGATACCAGTATCACAATTCGTACTTTAGTGTGCCATAAAGGTGCAATCTATTGCTGGGCTGGCGGTGGCATTGTGGCTGATTCAAAGGTCGACTTGGAGTACCAAGAAACTTACGATAAAGTAAATAAAATACTGCCTTTATTAAAGTAAAAGTTGAAGTAACTACCTTGAATAGCCAGCAAATAATTGCCCGTTTTAGTTTAAGCCAAACCACAGAGCGCCCAGCAACCATTCGCTTTAATGCCGAAAAGCGTGCCAGTGCTGTAATGTTACCTCTGCTTGATATTAACGACGAAGCGCATTTGTTATTGTGCAAGCGACCTAGTTATTTACTTCATCACCCGGGGGAGATTTGCTTACCGGGTGGTAAGTATGAAGAGCAAGATGACACTTTGCTGCACACCGCTCTTCGAGAGCTCAATGAAGAGCTTAACATTGCGACACACCAAGTGACTGTCCATGGTACATTGCACCAGTACGCAACCCTAACCGGTTTCACTATTGAGCCTTTTGTGTGTGTGCTTAGCGAAGGCACAACATGGCAAGCTGATCCCAACGAAGTTGCTGCCAGCTTTTTACTGCCCTTATCTTACTTAAGTAATCAACAAAATTGGCAACCCCTCCCCTTTCAGAGAAATGGTAAAACCATTACTTTGCAAGGTTTGATGACCCCCCATGGACTGCTTTGGGGAGCAACAGCGAGTATAATTAATAACTTTATAAAACAGCTCGCCCTACCAGTTTAATTATCCTGCTTTTAGGGTTACACAGGCACGTTTAAACGTTATCATGTGGCACCGTTCAAAGGCAGGTAGTATGCCGTTAATAGAAAAATGAGTAGCAAATTATGATCAGTGCATTCGATATGTTTAGTATTGGTATTGGCCCATCGTCATCTCACACTGTTGGCCCAATGCGCGCTTCGCGTTTATTTGTAAACGAACTAGAAGAAAAAAACTTACTTGCAAACGTCACCGATATTAAAGTTGAGCTATTTGGCTCACTCGGCCAAACAGGTATTGGCCACGGCTCTGGTAAAGCTGTGATCTTAGGCCTTGCCGGTTATGATCCAGAAACCATTGATGCTGATTTAGTCGACGATATCCTCGCAAAAATCGAAAAAGAACAGGTTATTTATTTAAACCAAAGCCATAAAGCCAATTTCCCTAAGCAAGGTGCGATTGTATTTCATCGTCGTAAGACATTACCAAAACACTCGAATGCAATGGAGATCATTGCCAGCCAAAATGGCGAAAAGTTATTCAGTAAAGTGTATTACTCAATCGGTGGCGGCTTTATCGTCAGTGATGATGAGTTCGAGAACGAAAAACAAAAAGCACTCGAAATCCGCGAAGAAAACCCAGCACCTTATCCGTTTAACACGGCAAAAGAGTTATTAGAACTGTGCCGTGAGTCAGGGTTCAGTGTATCAACACTGATGATGCACAACGAAAAAACCCTGCGCAGCGAAAAAGACATCAAAGATGAGCTGTTTAATATTTGGCAAGTAATGAAGGCCTGTATTGAACGTGGTATGCGTACAGAAGGTATCTTACCAGGCGGATTAAAAGTAAAACGTCGCGCCCCTAGTTTACACCTTAAGTTAAATATTGAGGTAAACAACGACCCATTACGTGCTATGGATTGGGTTGATTTATTTGCCCTTGCAGTAAACGAAGAGAACGCTGCCGGCGGCCGTGTTGTTACTGCACCAACCAATGGTGCTGCAGGTATTTTGCCAGCGGTATTAATGTATTATCACACTTTCATTAAAGAAGTAGACCGTGATATCGCAACACGTTATTTATTAACGGCGGCAGCTATTGGTATTTTATATAAAAAGAATGCGTCAATTTCGGGTGCTGAAGTAGGTTGTCAAGGTGAAGTGGGTGTTGCTTGCTCAATGGCAGCGGCTGCACTAACTGAAATCATGGGTGGTAATGTTGTACAGGTTGAAAACGCCGCTGAAATCGGCATGGAGCACAACCTAGGCCTAACCTGTGACCCTGTTGGCGGCCTTGTACAAGTACCGTGTATTGAGCGTAATGCGATGGGCTCAATTAAAGCAATCAATGCGTCACGCCTTGCAATGCGTGGTTCTGGCGAGCAAAAAGTGACCCTTGATAAGGTAATTAAAACCATGCTCGACACAGGTAATGATATGAAAACGAAATACAAAGAAACCGCTCGCGGTGGCTTAGCGGTTAATATCATCGAGTGTTAATTTACAGCACGTTTTCAGCATAATAAAAAGCCGCTTTAAAGCGGCTTTTTTATCTCTATTTTACTGGTAATTCAATGTTTTCGAAGAGCTTATCAACATCTTCTTGATTACGTAATAAGCTTGCTCGCTCAACCAGTTCTTTCGTTAAGTGCGGTGCAAAACGCTCAATAAAATCATACATGTAGCTGCGTAAAAAGCTGCCTTTTCTAAAACCAATTTTGGTGGTGCTCGCTTCAAATAAGTGGCTTGCATCAATACACACTAAATCAGTATCTGTTATTTGATCAATCGCCATAGAGGCAACAACACCTACACCTAACCCTAAACGAACATAGGTTTTAATTACATCAGCATCTGTTGCAGTAAAGACAATATGCGGCTCAAGTCCATGTGCATTGAAAGCTTTATCTAACTCAGAACGACCAGTAAAACCAAACACATAAGTAATAAGTGGATATTTAGCCACATCGGCAACTGTTAAGTTATCAGCCTTTTGCGCAAGCGGATGTGTCTTTGCCACAACAATACTGCGATTCCAGTGATAACACGGCAACATAACTAAATCAGAATATAAATGCAGTGCCTCAGTCGCAATGGCAAAGTCAGCATCACCGCGTGCTGCCGCATCGGAAATTTGCTGTGGCGTACCCTGATGCATGTGTAAAGACACTGCCGGGTACTTTTTCATAAAGCCTTGAATAACATTCGGTAATGCGTAACGCGCCTGAGTATGAGTGGTGGCAATGTTTAGTTTACCTTGATCAGGCAAGGTATGTTCATTGGCAACCGCTTTAATACCTTCAACTTTCGACAGTATTTCTCGTGAAATATTAATAATTTCGTTACCGGCACTAGTTACATGGGTAAGGTGTTTGCCACTACGGCCAAAGATCTGTACACCCAGTTCGTCTTCAAGCATACGAACTTGTTTCGAGATCCCCGGTTGCGAGGTAAATAAACTTTCGGCTGTCGCAGAGACATTCAGTTTATGATTTTGGACTTCGACTATATATCTGAGTTGTTGTAGTTTCATGGCTGCATTGTAAACGTTGTTATTGTTTATTTATAAAGGCTGCAAAGCGCAATGCCAAGCGATATTTCATCGCGCTATACATTTATATCGATTGTTTCTAAGGCTAACACATTAAATTACTGCTCGGTAGCCGTGTTTACTCGCAAAATATTCAATAAAGGTGCTAGTTTAGCGCTATACTCGTTATAAAGTAGTAATCGTAATAAGTTTATTCGAGATAACTACCGCAAAACTGTTCAGATCTAATCTTTTTAAGGTAAGATAAAAAAATTAGATAGTTAAAACTGAGATTTAGTAATGATTGTTTCTATCATCATCATGCTCATTGTTGCATTAATCGTGATCGCATTATGGGTCAGCGCTGTGCAACAACACAAAGAAAAACAAGAAGCAGAGCGCCGTAAAGAGCTTACAAAACAAAAAAAAATCATTGAAGAAGCAGAAGATGTACTGCTTAACAGTGCCAATATCCCAATGTCTGAAAATATTCTGCGTATTATTCAGCGCCGTATTTA